>NZ_JANCOC010000019.1 GCF_024294905.1 Rothia gullae | reverse complement strand
GTGAACTGCCTCCCGTTTCTTGGACACCAAAAATGAAGTCCAAGAAACGGGAGGCTTTTCATGTCTGAACATCTGGGAATGAGACACGATCGTTTGCTTCGGGAGCAGGCAGCACAGATGTTTGAGAAGGGATGTGGCTATCGTGTAACCGCCAGAAGGCTTGGTATGTCTGCCGCGACTGTGAGAGAGTGGCAGAAAATGTACCGCGTAATCGGAAGGAGCGGGTTTCTTGCCATGGGAGTAAAGCAGGCCAGATACGATTATGAGACCAAGGTTGCCGCAGCGAAGGCTGTAGTTGATGGTGGGATGAGTAAGCCTGATGCGATGGTGCGATTCGGTATTGCAAGCGTGACACCGTTGAAGCAGTGGTGCAGGCTGTACCGGCAGGGCGGCGCGCAGGCGCTTAAGCCTAAGCCCAAGGGCAGGCCGAAGGGGTCGGTGCGGGCGGTGCCGCCAACGCGTGAGGAGGAACTTGCCGAGCGTGTGCGCAAGCTTGAGGCGCAGGTGGCGTACCTAAAAAAATCGATTGCCCTGAAGGCGCAGAAGCGCTCCCAAACCGGGACAAAGCCCTAGTGGTCGCTGAGCTTTCAGGGCAGGGACACGCGGTGCGTGATCTCCTCGAAGCTGCTGGCCTTGCCAGGTCGAGCTACTACTACGCACTGGCTCACCCCCAGCAGCCAACCAGAGTGCAGTTACGTCCCAAGGTCGCACAGATTTTTTCGCGAACCCCCAACGGGTGTGGTCACAGGCAGGTGGCCATGTGCCTGCGCGCTGAGGAAGGGGTGCGTATCGCTGATAAGACGGTCTTGAAGATGATGCGTCAGATGGGGTTGCGCTGCGGTATACGCCGCGAGAGGGCCTATCGCAGGTACAACTCCTATAAGGGGGAGGTGGGGCAAAGCTTCGCTAACGTCATCGGTCGCAACTTCACGGCGACCGGTCCCTGGCAGAAGTTGGGTACAGACGTCACCGAGTTCAAGCTCTCCTTCGGTAAGGCCTACCTTGCTCCGGTCTATGACTTTGCCAGCAAGGAGATTGTTGCCTACTCCATCTCGATGTGCCCCAACCTCGTCCAGCAGCAAGAGATGCTTCAGATACTCATGGAGGCCAAACCCGCAGGGGTCGAACCGATTTTGCACTCGGATATGGGGTGGCAGTATCAGCACGAGACCTACATCAGAACGCTGGCCGATAATGGTTTTATCCAGAGTATGTCACGTAAAGGCAACTGTATCGATAATGGCGCCACTGAGCAGGTCTTTGGACACATTAAGGACGAGTTTTTTCGTGGCCAGGACTGGCAGACCTTTGAGAGTTTTAAAGCCGACCTTGA
>NZ_JANCOC010000018.1 GCF_024294905.1 Rothia gullae | reverse complement strand
AAAAACGAAGAACTTCTTCGGTGTTTCTCCTAGTCAGAAGCGGTTGACTGGCTTTCAATTGTATAGTGTTTTGGTTTCTTGTTTGAAGGGAATCCGAGTTGCCTGTTGGTGATGTTGGAGGAGTTTAGGAAAGAAACTTTGTGGTGTGAATCACGGAAAACGGATTTGCATGGCAAACGAAACGCTTGTATAGTTGATTGAGTTGCCGCGGGAACGCGGTGACGATGAAAATAACATGAATGACCGTTCAATGGTAAGACTTCTTGAAAGAGTAAGTTGAGGTGTTGAATCGGTGTGTTGCTTGAGAACTCAATAGTGTGCTTTGTTCAATAAAATCACCGAATGGTGATGGAAACTGAAACTAATACCAAATATTTATTTATATTTGATAATCATCAAATGGTTTCAAATTTAGTCAGCTTGAGTCACGCACCCCCGTGTGTGATTCGCTGTTTGAGATCAGATTATCAAGCTTTTCTATTTTTTCAACGGAGAGTTTGATTCTGGCTCAGGACGAACGCTGGCGGCGTGCTTAACACATGCAAGTCGAACGATGAAGCCTAGCTTGCTAGGTGGATTAGTGGCGAACGGGTGAGTAATACGTGAGTAACCTACCTTTAACTCTGGGATAAGCCTGGGAAACTGGGTCTAATACCGGATACGACCAATCTCCGCATGGGGTGTTGGTGGAAAGCGTTATGTAGTGGTTATAGATGGGCTCACGGCCTATCAGCTTGTTGGTGAGGTAACGGCTCACCAAGGCGACGACGGGTAGCCGGCCTGAGAGGGTGACCGGCCACACTGGGACTGAGACACGGCCCAGACTCCTACGGGAGGCAGCAGTGGGGAATATTGCACAATGGGCGCAAGCCTGATGCAGCGACGCCGCGTGAGGGATGACGGCCTTCGGGTTGTAAACCTCTGTTAGCAGGGAAGAAGAGAGATTGACGGTACCTGCAGAGAAAGCGCCGGCTAACTACGTGCCAGCAGCCGCGGTAATACGTAGGGCGCGAGCGTTGTCCGGAATTATTGGGCGTAAAGAGCTTGTAGGCGGTTTGTCGCGTCTGCTGTGAAAGGCCGGAGCTTAACTCCGTGTATTGCAGTGGGTACGGGCAGACTAGAGTGCAGTAGGGGAGACTGGAATTCCTGGTGTAGCGGTGGAATGCGCAGATATCAGGAGGAACACCGATGGCGAAGGCAGGTCTCTGGGCTGTAACTGACGCTGAGAAGCGAAAGCATGGGGAGCGAACAGGATTAGATACCCTGGTAGTCCATGCCGTAAACGTTGGGCACTAGGTGTGGGGGACATTCCACGTTTTCCGCGCCGTAGCTAACGCATTAAGTGCCCCGCCTGGGGAGTACGGCCGCAAGGCTAAAACTCAAAGAAATTGACGGGGGCCCGCACAAGCGGCGGAGCATGCGGATTAATTCGATGCAACGCGAAGAACCTTACCAAGGCTTGACATATACTGGACCGCATCAGAGATGGTGTTTCCCTTCGGGGCTGGTATACAGGTGGTGCATGGTTGTCGTCAGCTCGTGTCGTGAGATGTTGGGTTAAGTCCCGCAACGAGCGCAACCCTCGTTCTATGTTGCCAGCACGTTATGGTGGGGACTCATAGGAGACTGCCGGGGTCAACTCGGAGGAAGGTGGGGATGACGTCAAATCATCATGCCCCTTATGTCTTGGGCTTCACGCATGCTACAATGGCCGGTACAGAGGGTTGCGATACTGTGAGGTGGAGCTAATCCCTAAAAGCCGGTCTCAGTTCGGATTGGGGTCTGCAACTCGACCCCATGAAGTCGGAGTCGCTAGTAATCGCAGATCAGCAACGCTGCGGTGAATACGTTCCCGGGCCTTGTACACACCGCCCGTCAAGTCACGAAAGTTGGTAACACCCAAAGCCGGTGGCCTAACCTTTTTGGAGGGAGCCGTCTAAGGTGGGATTGGCGATTGGGACTAAGTCGTAACAAGGTAGCCGTACCGGAAGGTGCGGCTGGATCACCTCCTTTCTAAGGAGCACATTTAGTTGGCCATGCTATCCGCGAGTGTCGGGTGGGTGGTTTTGCTCATGGGTGGAATGTTGGTTTTGGGTTGGATGAGGCGCATTGTTGGGTTTTGGGGTAACACATGTGTGTTGTTCCTTTGTTTGCCTGGCATGGTGGTGATGCAAATGTTTTTGTTTGTGTTGTTGTTGTGTTGTGGGTTGTTGTTTGAGAACTATATAGTGGACGCGAGCATCTTCTGGAATTTGCGTTGAATCAATGCTTTGGTGTTGGTTTGATTGTTGATTTTAGATTCTTATTTTTCTTGATTGTGTGTAAGTTATTAAGGGCACACGGTGGATGCCTTGGCATTAAGAGCCGATGAAGGACGTGTGAATCTGCGATAAGCCTCGGGGAGCCGATAACTGGGCTGTGATCCGAGGATTTCCGAATGGGGAAACCTGGCTCATCTTCATGGTGAGTTACCGCCAGCTGAATGTATAGGCTGGTTGGGGGGAACGCGGGGAAGTGAAACATCTCAGTACCCGCAGGAAGAGAAAATAAAGTAATGATTCTGTGAGTAGTGGCGAGCGAAAGCGGAAGAGACTAAACCTGTGGTGTGTGATAGCGGTTAGGCGTTGCATCATGGGGGTTGTGGGAGTCACAGTGGTAGTTCTAACTGGCTGCCGGCATGATGTTCAGGATGGTAGGTGAACGACTTGGAATGGTCGGCCGTAGAGGGTGAGAGTCCCGTAATCGAAATTGTTCTGTCCGTGGTGTGGCCACCCGAGTAGCACGGGGCTCGTGGAATCTCGTGTGAATCTGCCAGGACCACCTGGTAAGTCTAAATACTTCTTAATGACCGATAGTGAATCAGTACCGTGAGGGAATGGTGAAAAGTACCCCGGGAGGGGAGTGAAATAGTACCTGAAACCGTGTGCTTACAAGCCGTTGGAGCCTTTTGGGGTGACAGCGTGCCTTTTGAAGAATGAGCCTGCGAGTTAGTGTTATGTCGCGAGGTTAACCCGTGTGGGGTATCCGTAGCGAAAGCGAGTCTGAATAGGGCGTTTGAGTGGCATGACCTAGACCCGAAGCGGAGTGATCTATCCATGGCCAGGTTGAAGCGACGGTAAGACGTCGTGGAGGACCGAACCCACTTCAGTTGAAAATGGAGGGGATGAGCTGTGGATAGGGGTGAAAGGCCAATCAAACTCTGTGATAGCTGGTTCTCCCCGAAATGCATTTAGGTGCAGCGTTACGTGTTTCTTGCCGGAGGTAGAGCTACTGGATGGCCGATGGGCCTTCACGGGTTACTGACGTCAGCTAAACTCCGAATGCCGGTAAGTGAGAGCGTAGCAGTGAGACAGTGGGGGATAAGCTTCATTGTCGAGAGGGAAACAGCCCAGACCACCAACTAAGGCCCCTAAGCGTGTGCTAAGTGGGAAAGGATGTGGAGTTGCTTAGACAACCAGGAGGTTGGCTTAGAAGCAGCCATCCTTGAAAGAGTGCGTAACAGCTCACTGGTCAAGTGATTCTGCGCCGATAATGTAGCGGGGCTCAAGTACACCGCCGAAGTTGTGGCAATGACCTTTTTTGGTTGTTGGGTAGGGGAGCGTCGTGTAGCCGGTGAAGCTGCGGTGTAAACCAGTGGTGGAGGCTATGCGAGTGAGAATGCAGGCATGAGTAGCGAAAGATGAGTGAGAAACTCATCCGCCGGATGATCAAGGGTTCCAGGGTCAAGTTAATCTGCCCTGGGTTAGTCGGGGCCTAAGGCGAGGCCGACAGGCGTAGTCGATGGATAACGGGTTGATATTCCCGTACCGGTGAAAAACCGCCCATACTGATATTGTGATGCTAACCATGCGAAGCATGATGTGCAGGCTTTTGTTTGTGTGTTGTGTGGGTTGTGGGGCCCGATCTTTGGAGGTAAACGTGTTAACAGGTGTGACGCAGGAAGGTAGCCAAGCCACGCGATGGTTGTCGTGGTCTAAGCGTGTAGGGTTGTCGGTTGTTAAATGCGCCGGCTGTGTGCCTGAGACGTGATGGGACCCCGTTTTTGGGGGATTTGGTGATCCTATGCTGCCGAGAAAAGCATCGGCGTGAGGTTTTAGCCGCCCGTACCCTAAACCGACACAGGTGATCAGGTAGAGAATACTAAGGCGATCGAGAGAATCATGGTTAAGGAACTCGGCAAAATGCCCCCGTAACTTCGGGAGAAGGGGGACCTTGAGCGTGATGGGCACTTGCTGCCTGGAGCGTGTATGGGTCGCAGAGACCAGGGGGAAGCGACTGTTTATCAAAAACACAGGTCCGTGCGAAGTCGTAAGACGATGTATACGGACTGACTCCTGCCCGGTGCTGGAAGGTTAAGAGGATTGGTTAGCTCTTTTGGGCGAAGCTGAGAATTTAAGCCCCAGTAAACGGCGGTGGTAACTATAACCATCCTAAGGTAGCGAAATTCCTTGTCGGGTAAGTTCCGACCTGCACGAATGGAGTAACGACTTCCCTACTGTCTCAACCATGAACTCGGCGAAATTGCAGTACGAGTAAAGATGCTCGTTTCGCGCAGCAGGACGGAAAGACCCCGTGACCTTTACTATAGTTTGGTATTGGTGTTTGGTTTGGCTTGTGTAGGATAGGTGGGAGACTGTGAAGCATGGACGCTAGTTTGTGTGGAGTCGTTGTTGAAATACCACTCTGGTCAATCTGGATGTCTAACTTCGGGCCATGATCTGGTTCAGGGACAGTGCCTGATGGGTAGTTTAACTGGGGCGGTTGCCTCCTAAAGTGTAACGGAGGCGCCCAAAGGTTCCCTCAGCCTGGTTGGCAATCAGGTGTTGAGTGTAAGTGCACAAGGGAGCTTGACTGTGAGACTGGCAGGTCGAGCAGGGACGAAAGTCGGGACTAGTGATCCGGCGGTACGTTGTGGAACGGCCGTCGCTCAACGGATAAAAGGTACCTCGGGGATAACAGGCTGATCTTGCCCAAGAGTCCATATCGACGGCATGGTTTGGCACCTCGATGTCGGCTCGTCGCATCCTGGGGCTGGAGTCGGTCCCAAGGGTTGGGCTGTTCGCCCATTAAAGCGGTACGCGAGCTGGGTTCAGAACGTCGTGAGACAGTTCGGTCCCTATCCGCTGCGCGCGTTGGAAATTTGAGAAAGGCTGTCCTTAGTACGAGAGGACCGGGACGGACGAACCTCTGGTATGTCAGTTGTACCGCCAGGTGCATGGCTGATTGGCTACGTTCGGGAGGGATAACCGCTGAAAGCATCTAAGCGGGAAGCCTGTTTCGAGATGAGATTTCCTGGCACTTTGGTGTGTGAGGCTCCTTATAGATGATGAGGTTGATAGGCTGGGTATGGAAGCGGGGACTGAAGACTCGTGGAGTTGACTGGTACTAATAGGCCGAAGGCTTACTTTT
>NZ_JANCOC010000017.1 GCF_024294905.1 Rothia gullae | reverse complement strand
CTTGTCTGGGGGGGGGGGGGTTGGGCGCCCCCACGCCCCCCCCGCGCCTTGCTTTTTTGTGTTTGGGTTTTTTTTTCCCCCGCCCGCCGCCCCCCCCCCCCCCCGCGCCCCCCCCCCCCCCCCGCCTCACGTTTTTCCTGCATTGATAATTCCCTTAACGATAGAATGAGGTACGGAACACTAAAAACTCACCTGGCCAGAAATGATATCTAAGGTATGACCTGCTGAGTTAGACAGTTTCCGGTGTTATGTATCGATGAAGGCATAAGACCGACCGCGGGATGCCAAAAGGTGACCCGCTGAAAGGAGGGTGTCATGAACGCCCTGCATACCAATTCTTATAACTGCTCACAGCTAGTTTGGGCTGCCTATAAGAGCACGGACCCTAATGTGGACCTCGACTCTGACGGTGGCCCCGGCGTATACCCGACAGACATCAAGAAATCACACTGGGTACATCACTACGAAACGAGGTGGTAGCAATGACCACATCCCGTCTTTCAGGAAGTCTGCGTCTGGGACTTATCGGCGCCCTCCTCCTGTCAGGCTGTAGCGCAACCATCCCAGTAACAAACGACCCTCGCAAAGCCCTTGACGAAAGCAGCGTCGCCATATCCATTGCAGGCGACTCAAGATACCTGCCGAATGCTGGAGGAGGCGTAGCATTCTACAACTCAGAAACCCAAAAATGGTCAAGAATCAAAAATGTTGGGGTTCGAAACTCGCCAATTAAATATAAAGATAAAAACCTGTATTTCACAGATACAAATTCGCTATTCACCCTCTCCGATACACTACACACATACCCAAAGAAAACAAAAAATGATTACAGTGAAGATGTGTACGTTGCAGACGATAGCACTATTGTAGCTATAGATAATTACGGAGGGGATGGAAATGGTGATTACCTATTCCTTGTGACAATTGTAAAAGATGGTGAGGTGAGGGAAGAGAGAATTAAAAATAATTTACTCTTCACAGCTCAGTGCGCCGACGGCAGCATATGGGGCTACGACAAAATCAGCAATTACGAAGGAACAGATAACCAATACCTACACCCAAGGAACCCCACATACCTTACCCGTGTGTACCCGAACCCTTCAAATGAAAAAATGTTCTCGAAGAGTCTCGAAAGTAACACAATGGAAGGTTCCTACATTGTGTGTGCAGGAAATAGAATTGTGAAAATCCATGATACTTACCCGCAAAGCATTACCGACTACCAATATGCAGATTTAAAAGATATTGACGGATCCATGCTCGAAGTAATTAATGTGCAAACAGGCGAGCATACAGAACGCCAAATTACCGGTGAAGTGAGCAAACGTGTACATGGAAAAATGTTCCTTCAGGTGCACCGTATGCAATACACGCATACGGGGACGACATCTGGTGGGTCCATCACGACGGGCGAATCATCTCAACCAACATTGATACCGCCCACAACACTGTACGATTCAGCCTCAAGATCCCAGAAGGAGTAAAGGAAGTCTCTACATACTACTGGACCGAGAAGAACCTCTACGCCATGTACGAGCTGCAAGGAGAAACCTATATTCAAGCCTATTCCGTTGAGTCCGGTGAACTCATCAAAACCCAGAAAATACCGCACTACAACGCTCTTCTGAACGGGCGCGAATACCCCTCATACTTCGTTATTACAACCGAAGAGAAATTCCTTAAAAACTAGCCTCTTACGCTGAAATGCTACATAGAGTGAGGCGGACGGCACCTCCCTGGTGGGGGTGCCGCCCGCCTCGTGCGTCCGTGACATGCCGCCCCTCACCCCACCGCACTGTTCGATGAATGAGAAGCAAGGAACCCCTACCCTGCGCCACCAACCCATAAGTGATACGGTCAAAGAACAACTAATGGATTCACGTGCTGAAATGCACGCCCGACCCTGCCCCACACGCATCGCCCGGACGCCTGCATCCAGCACGCCACAACTCTATAACGAACACGGGTGAACAATGACTGAGAACGTACACAACGACTGGGACCTCCGAAGCGAAGAAGTGCAGAAAGACCAGGTAGCCGCCTACGACGCAATGCGCCGCCGCTGCCCCGTCGCCCACGACGAATTCATGGGCTACTCCGTCTTCAAAAACGCCGACGTACAGCACGTACTCGACCACCCCGAAATCTACTCCAACGTCGTCTCCACCCGCCACATCGCCGTCCCCAACGGCATGGACGCACCCGAACACACCACCTTCCGTGCCGTCAATGACAAGTACTTCACCCCCGAACGCCTCGAAAAGTTCGCACCCGTCATCCGTGACGCCGTCAAGGCCCTCATCGCAGAACTACCCCGCGGCGAAGAAGTAGACGTCATGCAGGGCTTCGGCCAGGCCTACGCAATGCGCGTACAGAACGCCTTCATGGGCTGGCCTGCATGCCTCGAACAGCCCCTCACCGAATGGATCGAAAAGAACCGCGTCGCCACCCTGCGCCGCGACCGCGAAGAAATCGCTAAGGTCGCCCTCGAATTCGACGGCTACATCCGCCAGCTGCTCGACGAACGCCGCGAGGACGCCGTAGCCGGCAACCCCAAGGACGTCACCGCCGAACTGCTCACCGACACCGTGCAGCTGCCCGGCGAAGAACCCCGCACCATGACCGACGAAGAAATCGTCAGCCTCATCCGCAACTGGACCGTGGGCGAGCTGTCCACCGTCTCCGCAACCGTGGGCGTATTCGTCAACTTCCTGGCACGCAACCGCGCCGAGCAGGACCGCCTGCGCGCATCCCTCGCCGACGGCAACGCACTCGACGACCGCAGCGAAATCGCCCTCGCCGTCGAAGAAATCATGCGACTCGAAGACACCCTCGTCACCAACCGCCGCATCACCACTCGGGACACCGAACTCGGCGGCCGCACCCTGCCCGCCGGCTCCCGCGTGACCATCAACTGGGCAAGCGCCAACCGCGACGAGGATGCCTTCGAAGATGCCCTCACCTACAACCCGCACCGCGACCAGTCCCGCAACCTCGTGTACGGCGACGGCATCCACGTCTGCCCCGGCGCGCCCCTGGCACGCCTGGAACTGCGCATCCTGCTTGAGGAGCTGCTGCGTGGCACCGAGTCCATTGAGATCGCGGACGAGAGTGAGAAGCCCGCAACCGTGAATGCCGTGTACCCGGTCTCCGGCTACTCGGTTGTGCGCGCCATCTTTAACTAGGCACACTCCAGCTCTAAAAAGGGCGAGGCGCCGACCCCTGAGAATGGGGGTTGGCGCCTCGCGCTATTAAGAGTAAATATAAGAGTGAATAGTAGGGTAGTAGCGGCCGGTATCAGCTGCACATTATATATAAAACAGAATATTCCCTGACGGCTATATAGACTAGTGAGATATCCAAAACTGAATTTAGCGGCCGGAACTCGTCGCTGAAGGCTTCACCGAAGAACCCGCAGAACCGCTCGCAGATGCACGAGCCGAAGCACTCTCAGAAGCCTCCGCCGCAGCCGATGCCGACTCCTCCGGGGATAGAGCCGTACCATCCACATGAACACCAGCCATCGCCGGAGTCACACCATTCACGAAGCTCAACTTCGCCTGCTTGAACTGGTACTCGGGAGAGCAGGTCAGCTTATACTTCGAATTCGCTAGCTCGCGAATCGACTTCACATAATTCTGAGTTTCCTCATACGGAGGAACACCGCCGTACTTCTCCACAGAACCCGGACCCGCGTTATAACCGGCGAGAACCACATCCTGCAGCTCATCCTCATTGGAGGCGTACTTCGCCAAACGAGTACGCAACTCACCCAGGTAGCGTGCCTGCGCCGCAATCGCATTGTGCGGGTTCAGAACATTACCGCCATTGCCGAAGCTGTAGTGGCCGCCGCTCCACGCATCATCAGTGAACTGTGCAATACCCTTAGCGCCCTGGGAGGACACAGCGCCCACACGCCAGTGGCTCTCAGTCTCAATCTGCGCCGCCAGCACGCCAGGGCGGAAACCCGCCACCTTAGAGCCCTCCTCAAAATCGGATCGGAGAGCCGCCGGAGCATACGAAAGCTCCGTCATACCGCAATAGTCGTCATAGGTGGCTGCCAGGCCGGCAACACCGCCACCCAAAAGAACCGCAGAGGCAATAATCTGCCAATGCGCAAGCGCCCCGGCGAGAAAGCGAAGCGGGAAAGCTTTACGCTGCCGAGGGGAAGTCTGTGCGTCCGCCGAAGCGGGGGTGTGGTTGTTGACGCCCGTAGCGCTGCGCTCGGAAGAGGCGCTCGAAGTGCTATCTGCCATTCCTATAGACTAGCGCACCATGCCCGTTCCTGACTAAGAAAAGTTCGCCCATGAGGCTAAAAGCATAGTTTGCCGTGGTGTGTGCAGGCTCCTGCCGGGGTGTGTGCAGGGGCTCTGGGCTGGCTCTGTAGGGGCTTGTCCGGGTACAGAAAGACAGTGCAGAAAGACCCCGCCCGGCGCATCCAATCCCATAGGATGCACCGGGCGGGGTCGGCCTCTCACGGGGCGCTAGAAGCGCCTAGGGTGAGGGGTTAGTGGGCAGCCACTACTAGCGGGCAGTGACGACTAGCGATCAGTGACCACGATCTTGCCGGCGGCACCGCGCTCCATCTCCGAGAAGGAGTGATTCACGAACATGTACGTGCCAGACTCCAAGAACTTCATCTCCACGAAGCCGCCCTGAGCGGGCGCCAAATCGAGTGCCTGGCTGTGGCCGTCACGGCTACCGAACGCATCTGCGCCGCGGCGCATCAGGTAGCCGCCCTCCTTGTAGACCGTGTCGAACTGCGAACCGACCACGTGGAAGCTTGTGCCCAGGTTCGGGCCCGCAGCCATCACCCAAACACGGATACGCTCGCCCTTCTTCACCTGCAGCGGCTTCGCCTTGTACTGGGTTGCGTGGCCGTTGAACATGGTCAGCGTGGGGGTGCCCGCCGCAATCAGCTCCGGCGAGTTCTCCGCCAGCTTGTTACCGTCGGAGGCGGTCTTGCCGGTGTCGTGCAGGTACGCCTCGCCCTGAACCATCACGTACTCGTGATCAACCGGGTCAAGGTTCGCCGGGTCGATAATGACTGCGCCGTACATACCCTGGGTCATGTGCAGGCTCAGCGGGGCGGTACCGCAGTGGTACAGCCAAATACCGGCGCCCTTCGCCTCAAAACGGTAGACGAGACGCTCACCGGGGGCGATGGTCTTCATCGTTTTATCGGGGGAGACCATGCCCGCGTGGAAGTCCAGCGAGTGGCCCATCGTGCCGTTATTGATGAGTGTAATTTCAAAAACGTCACCGACTTTACCGCGCAGAATCGGTGCCATGTTCTGCCCGTTGAACGTCCACATGTGAACGGTTACGCCGGGCGCCACCTCGCGGTCGACTTCCTCAACTTCTAGGGTGACCTTGCGAACGGTCTTGCCGTTCACCTTCTCGGCGGTGTTCGGTGCCGGGATGTTCGGGTCGCGGTACTTGTAGCCGCTGCCGGGCGCTGCGGACATGTTAATCTTGCTGTTCGCAACGGTCATGAGGGTCGGGGTGCTACCCGACGCGGCGTGGTTGTGGGTGCCCGTAGAACCGTGGTTGTGGCCGCCCTGCGCCACCTGGTTTGCGGAGGCGCCGGTCGCCTTCACCTTGAACACCATGCCCAGGGCGCGGTGACCCGCCACGGAGCAGTAGCCTTCCTGGTCGGCGGTAATGACACCGGCATCAACGGTTTTCGTTTCGCCGGGGTTGATAACGCCGGTGGTCGCGCCGTTGTCGAAGGTCAGGTCGTGGGTCATGCCCTCGTCGTCGTTGGTGACTTCAACGACCAGGCGGTTACCGGCGGGCACCTCCACTTCTGCGGGGGTGAAACGGTAGTTGCTGGTCGCCTTCACCTGCACGGTGGTGGTCTGACCGGTTGCAGCCACAGAGCCCGACGAAGAAACCGACGGCAGGTTCAACGCGGACGGGTTCACAGCGAACCCCAGCAGGAACGCCATGGCGACCGCGAGTGCCGCCTGGAAGCTCTGCTTGGCGTGCGGGACGGGCTCCGGGGTGAGCGCCTCCTGATTGAAGACGGGCTTCTCGCCGCGGGCGCGTGCTGCCATCATTTCCTTGCGGGTATTCACGGACGCCTTCACGCCGCGCACCATCAGCGGGATAAAGGCGATGAGTGCTAGGGCACCCACGATGGCGACCGCCATCTTAACGGACTGGCCCACCATGGAGCTGGGCATCATGAAGATCAGCAGCGCCAGGTTCACGGCGGTCACGCGACCGGCAGCAAAACGGCTGAACTCCTTATTGGATGCGCGCACCACCGCCGGGCCGCCACCCATCAGCTGAGGTAGCAGGTAGCTCATCGCACCCAGCAGCACCTGCAGTAGGAAGCCCACCACGAAGATGGGGGTGACCGCACGAATATCCATGACGGCGAACGGAGTGGTTGCCACCATGTAGGCGGTGGCCGCCACGCCAATAATCAGCCAGAGGAAGCCCATGCCGACGCCCATCGGCGGGTACTCGGTTGGGCGCTTGGTGCGCAGGGTACGTACCATCACCCAGGCAACAATGAGCAGACCGACCAGGTAGACGACCAGGCCCGCGGCAGCGAGCGGGCGCATCCCGAATATGGAGCCGACAAGGGACAACGCCAAGCCGCCGCACATCAGGTACAGGGCGCGCAGGCTGTAAGTGAGCGCCTTATCAACCATCTTCGTGCGCAACATGGTCGGCCAGAACGTCACCAGCGTACCCACCACGGTAATACCGACGAAGCCGAGCACGTTCACGACCTCGTGCGCGAGCAGGAACTGGGCGTGCAGGGTGCCCTTCAGGTTCGGGTAGGCAATCATCGCGCCAAACGTCGCACCGAGGGGCAGCATGAGCGCCGCCGCAATGTAGAAGCGAATCGTCACACCGAACCGCGAGGGCAGAGCCTGACGCATCTGCTTCAGCAGGTACAGGGCATGCCACGTGACCATGGCGCCCACAATGAGTGCACCGACCACGGTGGCGGCGTAGAGTCCGGGCACGCTCAGCTGACCGATCATGCCGACCATGAGCACGAGAATACCGGCGTTCAGGATGAAGATGCGGCGCACCTGGGTGCCGCGCGCTTCATCGGGGATTTTGATCTTCATGAGCGCTTCGGTGAAGTGCTGCGACCAGATCAGGATCGAGTTCGTAATCAGGCCGAGGGTGACAATGTGCACCAGCAGCCAGCCGCTATTCGGGATAAGCTTATGCAGCAGAAGCGCACCGATAAGGGTGAACATCCAGTAAGAGACGGGTTTGGAGGCGCGACGATGCCACGTACCGCGACCGGATGCACGGTGTGCAATCTCTTCGGGGGTGAGGTTCCCGCCGGGTACATCAGCCGGACGCGCGCCAATGCTCAGGCCGGAGGAGCCGCCTCCGGAGACGTTTGCGGGCTTGCCGCTCGTGTTCTCACCTTCGGGTGGAGTGCCGAGATGTTCACTCACGTAATCACTGCTTTCACTGCTGGTTGTTTGTGGACGTCGGTGTGCGGGTCGGCACCCGGTACCCCTGCTTTTGGCGGCCCTGTGTTGGGGTGGGCCCAGCGCTGGGATAGGCGGAGTGCCAATAAGCCCATTATATTGCCCGGTTTGTACCAATTTTAAAGACATGACGGGCATATGAAGGCGGCTCATATCGTGATAGTTGTGCCCGCGTGCTCAAGTGATTCTTCCCCTGTGAATCTTCTCCCCAATGCACCTTTCACAGGTGCGCGCGATAAACTATTAGGATTCCAAAATCAGATGCCCGCCCACCCTACGCGCGCATCCACCGGCACCAAGGTAAGGACAAGCACCTCGTGACAAGGACTGACTCCACCACCCCCATCTGGGGAAAAATCGCTATTGTGGCACTCATCCTCATTGTTGGCGGTGGATACGTCATCAAAATGCTCACCAACCCCTTCGCCGGTATGGACTTCTCCATCTACCGTCTGGGTGCGATGACCATTTTTGATAACGAGGGCTTCACCCAGGACCTGTACTCCCCGACCCTGAACGATCACGGCGTCATCAAGCCGCCGTTCACGTACCCGCCGTTCGCGGCAATGCTGTTCTTGCCGTTCGCATTCCTACCCCTGGAAGTCGGCATGGTCATTATGGTGGTCGGTTCGGCTGTGGTGGCGTGGTGGATTTCCACAATCATTTACAACTACGTGAATGCGCGCGGCCGTGAACTGCCCCTGCAGCAGTACTTTGGTCGTGCCGGCACGATTGCGATGCTGACCATTCTGGTGGTGGCGGCGGGCCCGTGGCAGCGCACCCTGGACCTGATTCAGATTAACCCGTTCATTACGGCGCTGATTCTTGCCGATTTTGTGCGCCCGGCGACCCGCGTGCCGCGCGGCGTGCTGATTGGTATTGCGGGCGGCGTGAAGCTGACCCCGCTCGTGTTTGGTCTGATTCTGCTGGTCCGTCGCGACTGGAAGGGCATCGCGACCCTGGGTGCAACGTTCTTCGGCACCATTGCGCTGGGTTTCATTCTGATGCCTAAGGACGCGCCGGAGTTCTGGTTCTCTGCGCTGACGAACCCCTCGCGTGTGGGTGGCCTGAACTTTGTGGATAACGTCTCGATTCAGGGCTGGCTGCTGCACTTCGGTCTTTCTGAGAGCGCCGCGAAGCCTGTCTACTACGCCCTGGCGCTGGTCACGATTGTGCTGACCGCCGGCCTGCTGTATCAGCTGGAACGCCGCGGTGCCGCGCTGGCGCAGGTGGCGGTGACCGCCTCCCTGATGGTGGCGCTGTCGCCGATTAGCTGGTCACACCACAACGTGCTGCTGCCCCTGCTGGCTGCCGTGTTCATCATGGATGCATTCCCCACCTATTTTGCGGTTCAGCCGGCGTGGCTGCGGGTGACGGCGACCGTGTTCGCGGTGGTTGCGGTGCTGGGCCTGTACCTGTCGCCGATTAGGATTGCGTCCTGGTTCCACGGTAGCGCGGATGGTTTGGAACAGCTGGCTCCGGGTGCGTTGGCGGTTTCGGCTATTCCCGCGTTCTGCCTGTGGGTGACGATGACGCTCTGGTCGGTTGCCGCCCTGAGTGCGCCGGTGCGTGGCGCTCCGGTTGACCCAGCCGAAAGCGATGCTACGCTGGGCTGGTGGGGCGCTCGTGCCGTTGTATCTGAACACGCGGCTACTACTTCTCGGGAGGTAACCGCGTGAGCGGCGAGAAGAATCGCGAGATGAACGCCGAGGCGGTAGCGTCTATAATCCCGTGGGCTTCGGCATATTCCGCGGTTGCGGAACCGGCTGCTAAAAGCGCTGTAGAACGCGCGGAGCCTGCCGCAGAGCCCACAAAACCTGCCCGTCCAGGCTTCTTTGACCGCATCCCCGGCATGCTCAGCGGCGCTCTCTGGGCGCACCTGCTGTTCATCCTGGTTGCCCTCTACGCCTTCGACTACGTGACGCACGCGGCGGCTGACGATATTTACGTGTACCGCCTGGGCGCTGTCTCCCTGGCGGACGGCCCGGACGGCTACCAGCTGTACACCTTCCGCACGCGCGGCCTGCCGTTCACCTACCCGCCGTTTGCGGCGCTGCTCTTCTACCCGCTCGCGTTCCTCACCGAGCCGCAGAGTATGCTGCTGATTACCGCCATTATTTGTGCGCTCTGCTACTGGTGCGCGTACCTGTTGTACTCCTACGCGCGTAGCCGCTCGTGGCGTTTGCCGTTGCAGAAGCACCTGGGTCATTGGGGTATGGTGTCGCTGATTGCGGCGCTGATTTGGATGTGCGGCCCGTGGCGTTTGACCACGCATTTTGGGCAGATTAACGCCATCATTTTGGTGCTGATTCTCGCTGATTTTATGCGTCCGGCAACCCGCATTCCGCGCGGCGTGCTGCTGGGTATTGCGGCGGGTATTAAGCTGACTCCGCTCGCGTTCGGTCTGCTGCTGCTCATGCGTAAGGACTGGAAGGGCATCGCGACCCTGGGCGCGAGCTTCGCCGCGACCGTGGGTATCGGCTTCCTGGTGATCCGTGAGGAGTCGCTGACGTTCTGGTTCCACGCGGTGCGTGACACTTCGCGTGTGGGCTGGTTCAGCTACTTCGATAACGTGTCGATTATGGGTACGCTGACCCATGCGGGCCTGCAGCATCACCTGACGGCTACCGCCCTGTCGGTGGTGCAGGTGGCATTGACCCTGCTGATTGTGCTGGTTACGGCGGTTCTGTTGGTTCCGCTGATTCGTGCCCGCGCGCTCATGGCGCAGCTGGCGCTGACCGCGTTCATGATGCTGCAGATTTCGCCGATTAGCTGGTCGCACCACAACACCTGGTACCCGCTGATGCTCGCCGCCGTGGTCATGGAAATCTTCCCGCTCATGTACCAGCGGGGCAGCTCCTTCGTCTTCACGTTGGCTGTTATCTTGGCGACTGCGGCGCTGGTGGGCATGTACATTTCGCCGTTCTGGATTGTGCTGGCGCTCTCCCCGCACTTCAACTCGGATCAGATTCTGATGGTGCCCGAAGGGTCCCTGGGCCTGATGGCTGGCACCATGCCGTACCAGCTGATGTACCTGTTCATACTGGTGACGTTCTTCGTGTACCTGGCGAACCGTCAGCTGGTGGAACGTGCGGCATACGCCGCAGGTGCCGAACTAGCGGAGGCGAAGTACTCCCGCTAAAGAAACCGCCCGCTCACGGCGGCGGGCGCCTCCAGGCAGGGGCGTAAGCCCACCGGTCAGAACCTCAGAACATAGCCTCCGGGTGCATATAAATGGGCATAAAAAGGGCATAAAAGTATCCCCCGCACCTATGACGGGCGCGGGGGATACTTTTATGCCCAGCCTACTGACCTAGTCAGTCACGCTGTTAGTTAGTGCCGATGCTCCAAGTAATGTTGGAGTCGGTGCGAACCTGCATGTAGCTTTTGTTGCTCTGAACCCACTGCATGCTGCTCTTCACGGTCGGGATGGTCGAGGAGAAGAACGGGTCGTTCTTAGTCGCGTTCAGAACACTGAAGCCGCGGGTGGTCGGTCCGCTGGTCTGGAACTCCATAGTTGCCTCGGTGCCTTCGTAGGTGAAAGCGTAGTAGTTCATGGTGCTCTGGAACTTCTCACCCTTCTTGTAGTGGGGTGCGGAGTCTGCATCGTAGACGCGGATGGTCCACTCGCCCTTACCGGTCAGCTCCAGCTTGCGGGTGGGGGTGGAGTGGCCGCTCGCGTCAATCCACGAGGTGCCCTTGAGCTCCTTGCCGTCGCGGGTGGAGTCGAGAACGCTCACACCTGCGGTGATGTTGCCCTTGTCGTCACGGCTGGTGATGAAGGCGTTGACTACACCGTCTGCGGGTTTGAACTCGTAGTAGATCAGGCCTGCGGAGACATCGCCCTTAATCTTCTCAACGTCGATGGTGTCCTTGTTGTCGGCGACGGTCTTCTTGTATTCCTTGAACTCACCCTCGGGCATCTTCGCTTCAGCAGCAGCAACCGGCGCTGCGGAAGAAGCCTCAGAGGATGCCGCCCCGGAGGACGCCTCCGCGGAAGTAGCCGCCGCGCTCGATGCTGCAGCAGAACCGGAGGTAGGGTTCGAGCCGCCACGCGGAATCAGCATGACAATCGCCAGGATGATAACAACCAGCAGAGCCAGCGCGCCACCGATAACACCCCAAATCTTGGTGCCGGAGAACGGGCCCTTCTTCTCGGAGCCGTCCTCACCCTGACCTGCGTATGGCTGCTGAGCGTTGTACGGCTGACCCTGGTAGGGGTTGTTCTGGTACTGGCCGCCCTGGACGTTCTGGCCGCCCTGGAAGCCCTGACCCTGGAAACCCTGGCCCTGGAAGCCCTGACCCTGGTACTGGCCACCCTGGAAGTTCTGGCCCTGGAAACCATCAGCCTGGTTCGGCTGGAAGACGTTCGGAGCCTGACCCGCCGGGATGAACTGCGCGTTCTGGTCGCCCTGTACGTTCTGACCGGGCTGCATGTTCTGACCGGGCTGTTCCGAGAGGTTCACGGTGCGCTCGGTTTCGGGGGTGTGGAACTCAATGAGCGGGGAGCTCTCGATAGTGTGGGTATCCTCTTCGGTGGAGGCGGGTGCCTCAGCTGCGGGAGCCTCAGCGACCGATTCAGGTGCCGATGGTGCCTCGGGGGCAACCTCGGCGACGGAATCAACAACAACGGGCTCGGAAACGACCGGCTCAGAAACGGCAGGTTCGGACAGCGCAGGTTCGAACAGTGCGGGCTCGGCAACCGGAGCCTCAACAACGTGCGCCTCAACGGTCAGCGGCGCCGCAACCTCGGCGGGCTGCTCAGCCTCAACAGCATGCTCAGTAGCTACGGGCTCAGCAACCTGCTCAGCGGGAGCCACCTCAGCAGCGGAATCCTCGGGAACCAGCGGCTCAATAGTAGCCTCTTTAACCTGAACGGGTTCAGGCTTGGGCTCTTCGACCCACAGCTGCCAACCTTCAGGAACGGGACCCCACGCGGGGTCAGGACGCCACGTAGGAGTGGGGGTCCATCCGGCAGGAGGAGCGGGCCAGTTGGGCGGCGGATTGAAGACGAGTGCCATAAGAAAGCAGCCTTTCTGGTGCTGAAAAAAACACCCCGGAAGAGCGGTCATCAGCGACTATGTATATGAGTGTATTATCGCTACAAATTATGGCATAGGTTCAGAAAATGAACCCCGTGAATGGTGGGTTTTTAGCCTTATTCACGGCTTTTTCAATGGTTTTGGAACATTCCGTATCAATCAGTACTTGAAGGTTGCCGCATGCCCAGTCACCATCGATCCCGCGGAGGCTAGGATTAAAGAATGAACACGACACCGCCTCCCGCACCCCCGCAGGTAGCCGCCGGAACCCCCGCTGCTCCTGCGCCTGTTGCAGGTCTTGCCTACCACCGTCTCTCCCACGCCGACCCGAAATCCCGCTGGTTCTCACCTCTGCTGGAAGGTCTGCTCGGCGTCGCCGTATTTATTGGCCTCAACCTGATTATTTCAGTCGCTCTGTTTATGTCGATTAGGGGTTCGGGGGTTTCCCTCCAGGATGTAGCTACGAACCGCGCCGTCATTATGGAGCACCCGGCGCTGTTCGCACTGACGTTCCTCTCCCTGATCGCCATTGTGCCTTCGCTCTTTCTGGCGCGCCTGATTGTGGGCCCGAAGCCCTGGGGTCTGATCCATTCGGTGGCGGGCCGACTGCGCCGCTCGCTGCTGCTTCCGTACCTGGGTTTGAGCTTCGCTGTCTACGGCATCTACTACGCCGTGATGCTGGCGTTGAGCGGTGAGAGCCTGCCCGAATACCGCTATTTTCAACCTCCACAGATTGAATTTTGGGTTTATGTGGCGATGATGCTGCTCCTGGTACCTGTGCAGTGCTACGCCGAAGAGCTCGCCTACCGCGGCTTCATGATGCAGATGCTGGGCCGCTGGCTCCGCACCCCCTGGCTGCCGATAGCGCTGCCCGCCGTGCTGTTCATGCTCTCCCACGCCTACGACCCCTGGGGTCAGAGCACGATTCTTGCGATGGGTATTTATGCGGGTTTCCTCTGCTGGTACACCGGCGGTCTGGAAGCCTCCATCAGCCTGCACGTGGCAAATAACGTGATCCTGATGCTGCTGTCCATGGTGGCTGGTCTGGATCCGTTCGCCTCCGAGGGTGTGACCCCTCTGGATGCGCTGCAGGGCATCGCGCTGGAAGGCGTGTACGTGGTGCTCGCCTGCCTAATCTTCAACGCACGCGCTCGCCGCGGCGAGGTTTCACGTGAAACACAACCGCTCAAGGTTGATAAATAGGCTGGTTGGCGGGTTGCTCTGGCCCAGCTACCCCAGCCCGCCCACCCCGCTCCATTCGAGCCTCACCAGGGCTATTACTCCACACCGCGTGGACTACCAGCCCCGGTCACCCCGTCAACACCCAAGAAAAGGTAGGGTTAAACCATGACTGTTGATGCTGTAAAAAATATTGAAGACCTCGCCGCATTCGTGGCGGAGTCGCCGGTCTCTTACCTCGCCGCGCGCACGGTAGCGCGCCGCCTGCAAGCAGCAGGCTTCACCGAGCTTGTAGAGACCGAAGCATGGGACCCGCAGACTGCAACCGGCCGCCACTTCGTCGTCCGTGATGGCGCGATTATCGCCTGGGCTGGCGGCGCGAAGGCGCAGAAGGCAAGCGGCTACCGCGTGCTGGGTGCGCATACCGACTCGCCCTCCCTGAAGGTCAAGCCCTCCTCCTCCATCACCACCAAGGGCTGGCACCAGATTGCCGTCGAGAACTACGGTGGTGCACTGCTGAACTCCTTCCTGGACCGCGAGCTGTGCGTGGCGGGCCGCCTCACCGTCCTGGAGGACGGCGAGCTGAAGGACCGCCTGGTGCGCACCGGCCCGATTGCGCGCATCCCGCAGCTGGCACCGCACCTGGACCACAAGCGCAACGAACTGGTGCTGGACAAGCAGTTCAACATGTACCCCGTGTGGGGTGTGGACCCGGCGGAGAACGACGTGCTCGGCTACATGGCGAAGCACGTGATTGACGGCGAGCCGGTCAACCCGCAGAGCATCGTGGGTTACGACCTGCTGTTCGCTGATTCGCAGCCGCCGCGCCGTTTTGGTGCCGATCAGGAGCTGTTCGCTTCCGGTCGCCTGGATAACCTGTCTTCGGTGCATGCGGGTTTGACCGCCCTGGAGCGTTACGTTGCCGATAACGCGGACGAGCACGCTACCGAGACTGTGATGCTTGCGGCGTTTGACCATGAGGAGCTTGGTTCGGAGTCGCGTAGTGGTGCGGCTGGCCCGTTCCTGGAGGATATTTTGGTGCGCCTGTCTGCTGCGCGCGGTGAGGGCACGGAGGAGTACCGCCGTTCGGTGGCGGCGTCGTTCTGCCTGTCGGCTGATGCTGGTCACCTGGTGCACCCGAACTATCAGGGTCACCACGACCCGACCGTGCAGCCGCTGCCCGGTGGTGGTCCGTTGCTGAAGATTAACGCGAACCAGCGTTATGCGACGGATTCGGTGGGTGCTGGCGTGTTTGCTGCGGCGTGTACGAAGGCTGGTGTGCCGTATCAGGAGTTCGTGTCGAATAACAATATGCCGTGTGGTTCGACGATTGGCCCGATTACGGCGACTCGCCTGGGTATGCGCACCGTGGATGTGGGTATTGGTTTGCTGTCGATGCATTCGATGCGCGAGATGTGCCATGTGGACGACATGGCGTACATGACGCGCGCGGTGGAAGGCTTCTTCCGCCTCTAAATTGAATCCCGCTGAGCTATGAACAGCTGGGGAGTGGGCGCCGGGAACGTAAGGTTCCCGGCGCCCTTATTTTTTAAAAATTTTTCAAAATTTTTTGGGGGAGGGGGAGCTGTTTACCTCTTGAATAGGGTCTATGTGTGCTGTAAAGTAACCCACAATACGTTATATACGTGTTGCACACTACTTGTTTTTGAGAATTTTTCACCAATGATGGTGCGCCATCAGCTCGTCACCGGCGTAGCGAGCGAACCCCAACGTGAAAGGCGGTTCCCATGTTCTTCGATATTTCCCTGATTCCGCTGGCGGTTTTGGTCATTGTGGGTCAGCTGAAAAAAGCACCACCAAGGTTGCTAAACAACCCTGGCTATCAGAAGGAGAGGGAGCAGGTGCTAAAGCACCGGCGCATCCTGGATGTGCTCAGCCTGAGTTTTGCTCTTGCTCTGATGATTATTCAGTGGGGTGGCCCCCTGATGACGATTGCCTTTCGGGCGGGCGTTATTTGGTTGGTTCCCAGCCAGCTGTATGATCTCTGGCAGAAGTTCAATGTGCCGCGTGGGGTACTCTTCGCGTGTGCTATCGCGCTGATTGTTATTGAGTTTGGGTTGGCGCTCCTGCCCTAACCTGCACCCTATAACAGTTGTGGCGGTGACCGAACAACGGTCACCGCCGTAGCTATGTTCCATGATGGGTATTCCGTGACGGAGTGGCGTGAGGTAATCGTCTCTGTAAAGAAACGGTTCGTCAGGGGGAGTAACTGAGAGTGGATATGTTGAATCTAGTTTTGTTGCGCTACTAGCGTTTTATGCTACTGAAAGGAAATGGCATCATGAATTCTACATATAAGATGTTTGCCGTAAATGAGAAAATAATTTTGTATATCTTGTTTCTCATTGTGTTGCAATTTTTCTATATTTTCCCAACTAGCCTGTATGCAGATTTCAATGGATTTGTCTCGCCATGTGATGGGTGGCAAGGTAGCTATTTCGACTATATACCCTTCTTTGTGGTGGGAGTTGTACTTGCTAGCTTGTGGCAGATTTTTAGTATATGGCTGGGTGTAAAGCTTCGCATAGGCATTTTTTGGATTGCGTCGCTATATTTAGTTTTTAAAATGTATGGGACTTATGAAATTGTAAAAAGCTATATCGTCAGTCCATGTAAAGCCCCTACAGAATATATGCATGGAATATTGTGGCCATATGATTTGCAAGCATTCATTCTCTGTGGTCCCGATATTGTCTCATGCGTTATTTTTATAGCAGTTTTTATTGCATGTTCTAAGCGTAGCTACTGGATACCAACCCTCGCAGCTATAGCCGCATTTGTTGCGCAGTGCGTCCTCTCGGTGCTGCTCTGGGAATACGTTAGGGGACTTATCTACTTCCTCCTGCAGTAGCGTTGGGCCGTTGAGGTGCAGGCTTTTACGGAGCTGAAGGTTGTGCCATGGGCGCCCTGACCGTGACCCTCCGGGCATGTTGGCTTCTGCTGATTATCGAGTAAATAGCAATATCTGACGCTGGTGTCTTTGTGCCGTATTTGCTCCAAGAGCCCGATAATCTCCATGTTTACGCAGGTCAAGACGCTCAGCGACGCGAACCGTGCACGATTCCTCGCCACGAGCGCCTACCAGCAGTGGAAGGCCCAGCCCCAAACCCCCAGCAGCGCCCGCCCATAAACCCACTCACGCATAAGCCCACTCAAAAACAGTTGTGGGGGGGGGGGGGGGGGGGGGGGGCCCCCCCCCACCGGACAGTAGATGAAAACGGGGGGTGGGTGTGTGGGGGGGGGGGGGTGGGGGGGG
>NZ_JANCOC010000016.1 GCF_024294905.1 Rothia gullae | reverse complement strand
CCAAAAAACCTTATAAACGCAGAAGAAACCACTCAAACCCTCGCAGAATGCCCTCCCAGAGCCTCCAAAAAGAGCAGAAATCGCTCTCAAAACAGGCAAGCAGCGCCGGCCAACGAGAGAATCGTGTAGCCAAGGAGTCACAGAAAGCAATGACCAACAGAAAGCAAAGATCAGACGACAGAAGTACAGAGCTCCTCCTGACGAAGGGGCTCTGTGTATATAGGGAACGTATATAGGGAACAGAAAAGGAGGGGCGCTCCCCCGCCGAACATCCAGTACCGAACACTCAGTACTAAACACTCAGCAGAGAAGCACCCCTCCCCATCTATATGTATCGAGAAGACTAGATCAGCTCTACAGCGCCCTGGTTTTTCTTGCCACGGCGAACCATCGCAAAACGACCGTGCAGCAAATCATCCTTAGAAATAGCTGCGTCCTCGCCCTGAACCTTCACACCATTCACCGAAGCGCCGCCCTCCTTCAGAATGCGACGAGCCTCAGAGTTAGACTTCGCAAAGCCCAGCTCAGTCAGAACAGAAATCATATCCAGACGATCCTCGGACAGCTTAGCCGAAGGAAGCTCAGCAACCACAGACTCCAAGGTAGCCTCATCCAGAGCAGCGAAATCGCCCTTACCAAACAAAGCCTCCGAAGCAGCCACAGCCTGATCAGTAGCCTCAGTACCGTGAACCAGCGAAGTCACCAGGTACGCCAGAGTCTTCTGAGCCTCACGCTTAAACGGCTCCTTCTCAACCTTCTCCGCAAACTCAGCAATCTCAGCACGAGTCAAGAACGTAAAGACCTTCAAACGATCCAGCACATCCGCATCCGCAGTGTTCAGCCAGAACTGGTAGAAAGCGTACGGCGAGCACATCTGCGGGTTCAGCCAAATAGCGTTACCCTCGCTCTTACCAAACTTAGTACCATCAGAGTTAGTAATCAGCGGAGTACCAATAGCGTGAACGCTCTTACCCTCAACCTTACGAATCAGCTCAGTACCGCTCGTCAGGTTACCCCACTGATCAGAACCACCGGTCTGCAGAGTACAACCAAAACGACGGTTCAGTTCCAAGAAGTCCAAGCCCTGCAGGATCTGGTAGGAAAACTCAGTGTACGAAATGCCCTCATCAGAATGCAGACGCTTCGCAACAATCTCCTTCTTCACCATGGTGCCCACGCGGAAATGCTTACCAACATCGCGCAGCAACTGCAGAGCAGACATCTGACCGCTCCAGTCCAAGTTATTCACCATGCGGGCAGCGTTCTCACCCTCGAAGGATAGAAAACGCTCAATCTGAGCACGCAGAGACTTAACCCACTCAGCAACAACCTCAGGTGAGTTCAGCACACGCTCAGAAGTCTGACGCGGATCACCAATCAAACCGGTGAAACCACCCACCAGACCCAGCGGCTTGTGACCAGCCAACTGCAGACGACGCATCACCAGCAGCTGCACCAAGTGACCCAGGTGCAAAGAAGCCGCAGTCGGATCATAACCCGTATAGAAAGTCAGGCTCTCCTCGCTCAGCGCCTTCTCCAGAGCAGCCTCATCAGTGCTCACGTGCACCAGGCCGCGCCACTTCAGCTCCTGCCAAATATTCTCGAAGGTATCGTCATTATGCTGCGCGTTGAGGATCTCGGCAGACATGCTTCTCCCATTCACAAGGTAACAACGCCCGAAGGCGCTCGAACAAAATATGTAACAAGCCTAGCACCGCAACAGCCCAAACACTCAGAAAAACCCAAGCGAGCGCCCAAAACGGTGCGGCGCCGGCTCAAAGAAATAACAGATAGAGGCTACACAAGCCGCAAGGCTACAGACCCGCGGGCATCCGCGAACCCACCATGTGCAGGCGCTGAGTCGGACGAGTCATCGACACGTACAAGTCGCCCACAGCACCATCAGCATCATCAATCAGCTGCTGCGGCTCAACAATCACCACAACATCAAACTCCAGGCCCTTCGCCTCCCACGGAGTCAGAACCAGCACCTGATTCTCCAACGCAGTCTGCGCAGTACCCGTACGATCAGCATGAGCACGAGCCACAGCCTGAGCAGTCTGAATATACAGGCTCGGCGGGCACACCACACCAATCAGAGCACCACCCGAATAAGCGACCTCCTCGCTGACCACGGCAACGGTCTGCTCCACAACAGACTCGGAGGCAACCTCATGAACCAGCGGAGCCCAACGTCCCTCACGCACCGCACGAGGCGCAGACACCTCATAACCAGCAGCCTGAGCAACCGACACCGCCGCCTCAGCAATCTGAGCCGGAGTACGGTAATTAATCGTCAGCTCCTCCAGCGTGAAACGCTCACCCACAAACGGCTCCAACGCCTGCGACCACGACGAAGCAGCCGCAGCAGAAGAAGCCTGAGCAATATCGCCCACAATCGTAAACGACTTCATCGGGCAACGACGCATCAGCAAACGCCACTGCATGGGTGAGAGCTCCTGAGCCTCATCCACCACAATATGGCCATACGCCCACGTACGATCAGCCGACGCCGCAGCCGCAGCAGTCATACGCTCGCCACGAACCTCATTCATCATCGCAATCTGCTCAGGAGTAATCACGCCATCAGCGCCAATATCCTCCAGCGACTGGTGAACATTCTCCAAAGCCTTCGCTGCATTCTCAATGTTCGCACGATGCTCCGCAGCTGCACGAGCCGCTGCAGCCGCACCGGTCACCTTCGAAAAATCACCCAAAAGCTCAGCAGCCTCATCCAGCAGAGGAACATCAGCCTCCGTGAAGGGGGCATCCGCCGGGCGAGCCAGCAGCTCACGCTCAGCCATCGACAACTCACGAGTCGCAGACTCCAGATAGTGCGGCTTCGAAAACAGCGAGCGCAACAGGGTCTCCGGCGACAGCGGCATCCACGCCAAGTTCAGGGCGCGGCGCACATCCATCGAGGCACGCACATCATCCTGCAAGTACGGACGCTCCACCACACGACCCGCCGCACGGTTCAGCTGATCATCCAGCTTCGCGGTCAGCTCCTTCAACAGAATCTTCACGAACGTCTCGCGAGCCTCATTATGCGGCTTGCCGGTCGAACGAGCACGAGAACGAGCCGAACGAACCATCTCCGGAGTCAGCTCAACATCAGTGCCCTCAACATTCAGACGCTGAACCTGAGCAGGCACCTTCTGACGATCCGCCACCGCACGCTTAATAACCTTCACCATGCGCAAATCGCCCTTCAACGCGGCAACCGCACGGTCCTTCTCAGGCACAGCACGCAGACCCGGATACAGGGTCGCCAGCGAAGACATCACCACGCCGGTCTCGCCCAGCGACGGAAGCACACGCTCGATGTACCACATGAACGAATTCGACGGACCAACCACCAGCACGCCAGCCTTCGACAGGCGCTCACGGTTCGTGTACAGCAGATACGCCGCACGATGCAGCGCCACAGCGGTCTTACCGGTACCGGGACCACCCTGCACCACACGTACGCCCGGAAGCTCCGAGCGGATAATCGCATCCTGCTCAGCCTGAATCGTCGCCACAATATCGCCCATGCGGCCGGTACGCTTCTTATTCAACGCCGCCAGCAGAGCGCCCTCGCCGTGGAGGGAATCCTCATCCTGCAGCATCTCCGAATCGAAGACCTCATCCTCAATATTGACGACAGTACGGCCCTCAAGCATCAGGTGACGGCGACGGCGCACACCCATCGGCTGGAAAGCAGTCGCCTGATAGAACGTACCCGCCTCCGGGGCACGCCAGTCCATCAGCAGACGCTGCTGATTGCTATCCGTAATACCAATACGGCCGATATAACGCACCGCATCAGCGCCCTCACGGTCCATATCCAGGCGGCCAAAGGTCAGACGAGAATCCACAGCATTCAGCTGCGCCAAACGATCCTCATAGTGAGTAGCAAAAGAGTCACGCTCCGAACGGTTCTGATGACCGCCCACCGCCTGATTCTTACGCACAGCAGCCAGCTTCTCAGCCGTCTCCTCACGGAGCTCATCCAGACGGGCATACACGCGAGCAACATACTCACGCTCCGCAGCCATCTGCTCAGCAAACAGCTTCTCAGCCGCCGAAGAATCAGCAGACTGCTGGGGCAAAGATTCAGATGACACGTAAGCTCCTTAAACCTATAGTGTCTCAAAGACAGGGTGCGACAGACACCCAAAAATACGGGTCACTATTTTACAGGACAGGCTCCGTAGCGCCGAAATATTACCCCCACAGAAAACCCGCCCAAGCATACACAGAAAAGTGCCCCACCGGACCAACCGGCGGGGCACCTCCACATCTATAAAACTACTTCGACGGCAGCGGATACTCAGAGACCAAGCTCAGCGTCTCAAGACGGTAACCGTCCAGCGCCTCACGACCGCCCAGGCCCTCCAGTTCCAGAAGAGCGCCGACGCCGGCGACCTTCAGGTTCGCGCGCTCCACCAGCTTCGCGGCAGCCACCAGGGTACCGCCAGTCGCCAGCAAATCATCCAGCAGAAGCACACGAGTACCCGGCGCGAAATCATTACAGTGAATCTCAATCGCCGCGCTACCGTACTCCAGCGCATACTCCTCACGGTACGTCTCACGCGGAAGCTTACCCGCCTTACGAACCGTCATCACGCCGGTACCCGTAGCGTACGCGAGCGCAGACGCCAGCAAGAAGCCACGAGCCTCAACACCAGCCACCACATCAAACTGACCCTCAAAACGGGTAGCCAGCTCATCAATGCACGCCTTGAACACCTCAGCATTAGCGAAGAGAGTGGTCACATCGTAAAAGAGGATGCCCTCGTGCGGGTAATTCGGAATCGTAGCGCAAGCAGCCGGAATCAACTGCTCAATAGGGGTTCGCGAAGCCTCAGAAGCGGGAACGCTCATGCTCTCTCTTTCGTGGATGGTTCAGCCCAGGTATAACAACCGGGAACAATAACGCGGTAGAAGCCGCCTACAAGATTCTACCCTCTTAGCCCGCGCTTGTCCTCAGAACAGCGCCACAAACCACCTGGCGGGTTCAGCCCTGCTGAATCGAAACCCGCAAGTCACGCTTGAGGATCTTACCGGTCGGGCCCAGCGGCATGCTCTCCACCATCACGTAACGGCGAGGATACTTATACGCCGCCAAACGAGTACGCGCCAAAGCATTCAACTCCGCCTGCAGCACACCCTCATCCGCACCAGGACGCGGCATCACCACGGCGACGACCTCCTCACCCACGCGCTCATCCGGCACACCCAGCACCGCTACCGACTGCACCTGCTCATGGGTGTAGAGAACATCCTCAATCTCACGCGGATACACCGAATAGCCGTTACGCAGAACCATGTCCTTAATACGATCCACAATAAAAATATTGCCCTGCTCATCAACACGAGCAACATCACCGGTCGCAAACCACTCGCCGTCAAAAACCTCAGCAGTAGCCGCCGGATTATTCCAGTAACCAGCCATCACATTCTCGCCGCGCACCCACAGCTGACCGCTCACGCCCGGCGCGCACTCGGAACCTTCCGGGCAACGCACCTGCACCTGCACGCCCGGCAGCACACGACCCACCGAGCCGAGCACCATGCCAAACTCCGCCTGATTAAACGAAACCACCGGCGAAGTCTCGCTCAAACCATAGCCCTCATACACCGGGCACTCAATCAGCGTCTTCCACGCAGCATGTACCGGGGCGGGCAACGGCGAACCACCCGAAATACCGAAACGGATGCGGCCGCGCAGCGAGCGCGCACGCTCAGGCTCAGCCTCCAGCGCCGCCGCCAACGACACGTACATGCTCGGCACCGCAGCCAGCACCGAAACCCCCGCGCCCTCAATCAGGTTCAGCGCGCCATCGGGAGTAAAACGCGGCAGCAAAGCCACCGTAGCCGACGCCGCAAACGCCGCATTCATCGACACCGTCTGACCGAACGCATGGAACAGCGGAAGACCACCAAAAATGACGTCCTCAGCGGTGAACCCAAAAACACTCACACAGCTACGAGCATTCGAGAGGATATTTGCGTGAGTCAGCGTCGCGCCCTTCGGCTTGCCCGTCGTGCCTGACGTGTACAAAATAATCGCCGCATCACTCGCTGCCACCGGGACAGGCTCCAGAACAGCAGCCGACGGAACAGCAGCCGACAGCGCGCTATCGGCAGACGCCTCAAAAGGAGCCACCGGTGAGCCCTCTCCCCCGGTGAAAATCTCGCAACGAACCGAACCGTTCTTCACCGGCACCGTCGAGGTTGCCTCCGACGCCAGACGAGTACCCGCAAAAGCAAAAAGCACCTTCGCCCCGCTATCGCGCAAATGATACTCCAGCTCAGCACCCGACAACAGCGGATTCAACGGAACACAAATCGCACCCGCAGCCACAATGCCGTAATACAACGCCGGCATCAACGCCACATTCGGCATAGACAACGCCACACGGTCACCACGCTCAACACCAAGCGCCGCCAGATGACGCTGAACCTGCGCGGCAGCAGACGCCAGCTGCGCGTAACTCACCACCTGCACATCAGCAGAGTCAGAAGCCGGAATCGCCAAAGCCGCCCTAGCCCCAGAATCAGAAGCAGCCTCCGTCAAAAGGTAGGCAATATTGTTCGCTGAATCGTGCATTTCAGACATGATAGAAAACTCTCACCACAGAAAAATCGGTATATTTAGAAAAAGAGAAGCCGAGCTAGAAGCCCGCAAGAAGAGCCCGAAGACAGCAGAAGGGCGTACCTTCAACCGTTCCCCCAAAACATCAGAAGAACAGCGCAAGATACGCCCCAACTACTACTGACCAGCAGACCAATCCAAGAAGCTCTCGGCAAGCGCAGCCCCACCATTGGGGTCACGAGTAACCACTAGGACCGTATCGTCACCTGCAATAGTTCCCATAATCGCTTCAAGACCGCCCTGATCAATAGACGAAGCCAAGAACTGTGCAGCACCCGGAGGAGTACGCAGAACCGTAATATTCGCCGAACCTTCAGCGGTAATCAGCAGCTCCGTAAACAGGGAAATCATACGGGCATCAGGTGCAGTACCGCCGCCACGACGAGCAGGGTAATTCGGCACAGCATAAATCAAGCCGGCGCCTTCATCACGGATGCGCTCAGCGCCAATTTCAACAAGATCACGGGAAAGGGTCGCCTGAGTAACCTTCATACCATCATCGGTTAGGTACTGCGCCAGTTCAGCCTGGGAGCGGATACGTCGGGTCTGCAGCAATTCAACGATGCGTGCCTGACGCGCGATCTTGGTCGAGGGGAAAGGCATAATCTCTTCTTCCTACGGTGCCAATCACGAATTCAGAACGGAGCTGCCCAACGGTGGCGCAGCGCAACATTCTTTACTACCCAAGATAATACATATGCACATAAATATGCGCACCAAATATGGATTATTCCAAGATATGAGGGAATTTTCAGGGTTTATCTCACCAGCTGTCACACAAAACGCCCCGAATGTAGCGTGTATCTACCCATTCGGGCGCATAACCTCGCAATGAATGCATGGCGTGCAAGAACATTGTGGGCTGACGCGTTGCCCCGGTCAAGAGACCATCCGGTAGGCGAGTGCGAAAAAGGAGCCTGCCTCCAGCAACACCACGTGCGCCAGAAACAGGCTCCCTCAACAAAATGTCAATCGGCCAATCCTCAAGATTCGAAAAACGCCTAGCGCTCATCCTCCACCAGACCATCCAGGTCCTCATACTCGATATCGCGCGAACGGCGGTTCAGCCACACAGCAAAACCCAGGCCCAGCAGAAGCACCAGCACCGCACCAACAATACTTGCGATACCGGCAAAACGCTCAGCATTCACGCTGTCCTCAGTGACAGGCTTCAACGTGCCCTTCTCAGCGGTGTAGACGACCTCAAGAGTGCCGCCCTTCTCCACCAACAGGCCATCCACCTCACGCGGGAACTCGGAAGGAACATCACCAGTCTGCGAACCACGGAACTCAATCGGAGCACCCGAAGTCACCTGATACTTATCCTTCAGGTTCGACACATACGTCTTATCATTCAGCGCGTCATCAGCCGGCAGGTTGCCCTTATAACGAGCCACATTACCCTTCGTAATCAGGTCAGGAGTCAAATCCTGGTAGGTGCCCTGAATGACCCAGCTCTTACCGGCATACTCGGCGTTATTATTCACCGACGCAAAAGCACGAACACCCGCAATAGCCAAAACAATGGAAAGAATAACCGCAACAGCAGCAGAAAGAACCGACAGCCAGTTCACGCCCGGACGGTCATCCAGCTCTTCCTCACTCATCGCGAAAAGAGAGGAGTTCTCTTCCTCATCGTCGTAATCCTCGTACTCCTCATACTCAGAATCCTCGTACTGGGATTCCTCAAAGTAGGTTTCTTCGACATCAGACTTCAAAAGCTCATCCTGTTCGCTCGAGTTCTCTCGATTAGCCATTACTCTCTCCCTCACTTCATCTATCTTCTAGGGTACCCATAACCGCATGAGTTCACCAATGAAAGCGCTTATCAACGCTTCATTAACCAACCCAACAGGTAAACCCACCACGCAACGCCACAAGCTACGGGGTGGGAGCCAACAACTCCCACCCCGTCAGCACTAGGCATTACACCATAGGGTTAGACCCGGTTAGACACGCGGTTCCGCACCCAGCTGCTCAACAGTCGCAGCCACAGCAGCCTCACGAGCAGCCGACGCCTCATCAGCAGTCAGCGTACGATCCGGCGCGCGGAAACGCAGAGCAAACGCCAAAGACTTCTTCGACTCATCAATACCGACACCGCGGTAATCATCAAAGACGCGGATATCCTCCAGCAGCTCGCCAGCGCCCTCACGCAGAACACGCTCCACCTCAGAAGCAGGCAGATCGCGGTCAACCAGAAGTGCCACATCCTGAGTAGCAGCCGGGAAAGTCAGCACCGGAGTAGCCTGACGCGCCTCAATACGACCAGCAAACAGCACCGAGAAATCCAACTCAAACGCGCAGGTACGCTCAGGCAGGTTCAGCTCCTGCAGCAGCTTCGGATGCAACTCACCAGCAAAACCAACACGCTCACCGGCAGCGTTCAGCACCTCAGCCACACGGCCCGGGTGGAACGCAGTATGCACACCATTACGCACCTGAATCTCAGCCGAAACAGCGTCAGCAACCAAACGCACAGCATCCAGAGCGTCACGCCAATCGAAAGCGCGCGGAGCAGCGCCCGGCATCACCTCATGCTCAGTACCTGCAAACAGGCCAGCAATGAAAGTAGGCTGCTGCGGAATACCGGCATTCAAATCAGCCAGAACCTCATCCGAAGGACGAGCACCCAGCGGCGGAATAGACTCCGAACCCAGCTGCTCACCCGGAATGAACACGTGACCCGCCTCAAAAATAGCCAGGTTCTTGAAACCACGAGACAAGTTACGCTTCAGAACCTCAACCAGGCCCGGTAGCAGCGAACGGCGCATCCAGCCCTCAGCCGAAGAAATCGGGTTCTCCAGGCGAACCGAAGGAACCTCAGTCACCGGGTTCTCAGGGGTGCTCACCCACGGAGCCGACCACAGGTTGTTCGCATCAGCCGACACGAAGGGGTACGCGAAAACCTCAGTCAGACCCGAAGCCGCCAACGCATTCAGCGCACGACGCTTACCCGCCTGCTCCGGAGTGTAACCGCGGCCCGCGGGAGCCACCGGCAGAGTCGAGGGGATGTTCTCGTAACCGTCAATACGTGCGATTTCCTCAGTCAGGTCCTCCTTCGCACGCAGGTCAGTACGCCACGACGGAACAGTCACCGCGTAACCAGACTCAGTACGCTCCACCGAGCAACCAATCTCACGCAGGCAAGACTCAATCTGCACCGGCGAGTAATCCACGCCAATACGACCAGCAGTGTAATCAGCAGGCAGATCAATCACGACCGGCTCATATCCAAGCGACACATCAGTAACACCCGGCTCAACCTGAGCACCAGCCAGCTCAACCAGCAGCTCAACCGCACGCTGAGCAGCCGCAGCCTGAATCTGCGGATCCACGCCACGCTCAAAACGCTTCGAAGACTCAGAAATCAGCTTGTGACGGCGCGCAGTACGAGCCACCGACACCTCATCAAAACGAGCAGACTCCACCAAAATACGGGTAGTCGAATCGGTCACCTCAGTCGAGGCGCCACCCATCACACCGGCAAGACCAATCACGCCGGAATCATCAGCAATGACAATATCCTCGGGGTGCAGAGTACGCTCAACACCATCCAGGGTCACCAGCTTCTCGCCAGCAGCGGCGCGACGCACCACAATCTCACCCTGAACCTTGTCAGCATCGTAGAAGTGCAGCGGCTGACCGGTCTCCAGCATCACGTAGTTCGAAATATCCACCGGCAGCGACAGCGAGCGCACACCCGCCAGACGCAGACGCGAAGACATCCACGTCGGAACCGGCGCATCCGCCTTCACGCCCGACACCTCACGCATCACGAAACGAGTGCATGCGGGGTTACCGTGAATCGGGGCGTCATCACGCAGAGAAACCGCGTGACCAGATTCGTTCGCCTCCGGGGCGCGCTCGCCGTACGCCAGCACAAAATCCTCAAAGGAAGAACCGGTAGCGTGGCACCACTCGCGAGCAATACCGCGCAGAGAGAACGCGTAACCGCGGTCCGGGGTCACGTTCACCTCAGCAGCCTGATCGTACAGGCCCAGCAGCTCCATCGCATCGGTGCCAAGCTCCGGGTCCAGGCCCAGAGTCGAAAGCACCAGGATGCCGCCGTGATCATCGCCAATACCCAGCTCACGAGTCGAAGCAATCATGCCAGCCGACTTGTGACCGTAAGTCTTACGGGCAGTAATCGCGAAACCACCGGGCAGAACAGCGCCGGGCAAGGTCACAACAACCTTGTCGCCGGGTACGAAATTGTGGGCACCACAAATAATGCCCTGAACACCGGAAGGCTCAATGCCCTTACCGGTCAGAGTCTGCTCCTGACCCTCCGGAACCACACGCACCTGGCACCAGTTCACGGTTTTGCCGTTCGAGTGGGTCTCCGGCTCCATAGAGAGCACCTGACCAACCACAATCGGGCCGGACAGCTCATCAGAGGGGCGGTGAACGTCTTCTTCTTCCAGGCCAACCTTCACCAGGGTCGCCATCAAATCTTCAGCCGAAGCATCCTCAGCTACAGGCACGAACTCGCGCAGCCATGACAGGGGTACACGCATAATTTAGATCTCCATCCCGAACTGCTCAGAGAAACGGATGTCGCCTTCAACCATGTCATGCATGTCAGCGACGTTGTTACGGAACATGAGGGTACGTTCAATACCCATACCGAAAGCGAAGCCCGAGTACTCCTCAGGATCAATACCCGCAGCACGCAGAACATTCGGGTTCACCATGCCGCAGCCACCCCACTCAATCCACTGCGGGCCGCCCTTAGCGTTCGGGTGCCACAAATCCAGCTCAGCGGAAGGCTCAGTGAACGGGAAGAAGTTCGGGCGCAGGCGAATCTTAGCGTCCTCACCGAACATGGCGCGTGCCATGTATTCCAAGGTGCCCTTCAGATCAGCCATCGTCAGGCCCTTATCCACAGCAAGGCCCTCAATCTGGTGGAAGACCGGGGTGTGGGTCGCGTCCAGCTCATCGGTGCGGTACACCTGGCCCGGGCACACAATGTACAGCGGCAAATCACGCGAAAGAAGCGAGCGCATCTGCACCGGCGACGTGTGAGTGCGCAACAGCAGGTGAGCGCTCTTCGGCTCAACGTAGAAAGTATCCTGCATTTCGCGTGCCGGGTGATCCGGCTTAATGTTCAGAGCGTCAAAGTTGTACCATTCAGACTCCAGCTCCGGGCCGTCAGCAACTTCCCAACCCATACCGACGAAAATATCAGTCAGGCGCTCCTGCATCAGAGCAATCGGGTGGCGGCCGCCCAGGGAACGGCGAGGCGAAGCAGCAGAAACATCCACAGCTTCCTCAGCCAGGATGCGAGCCTCACGCTCAGCCTCCAGCTCAGCAGTACGAGCCTCAATAGCCTCAGTCAGGGCTGCACGAGCCTGACCCATCAGCTTACCCACCGGGCCCTTGTGCTGGTTCTGAAGGTCACGCATCTGGCGGTTAGCGATGCTCATGATGCCCTTTTCCCCGAAGAAGCTCAGGCGCACCTCCTTGAGGCTGTCAAAGTCCTTAGCCTTCTCGCGAATCTCCTGGCGGGCGCGCTCACGCTCAGCCTCAAAAGCCTCACGGATAGCGTCCAAACCGTTCTCGGGGTTCTCCTCCAGAACCTGCGCAAGGCGGGCGAGAACCTGAGCCGGGCCGTTAAGACCCTCGTGTTCCTGCACGGAATCGGTCATTGTCACTCTTCTCTGCATACCACCGGCACTATACCGGCTGGCTCGTTATACACCTTAGGTAGCACCGCCTGCTCTCCCCCGGCTACCCGCACAGGGGGCGGGACAAGGGGAAGGCGACGGGCGCATATCCTATCCATTTTAGACCAGAGAAGGGAGCGTAAACAGCAGAACGCCCGGATAGTCCATCCGGGCGTTCTAGAGTATATCTTTTCAACAACAGGGTTGAAGAGGGCGCTTCTACTTCAGAGCCTGCTTCACAGCCGGGTCAAAAGAAGCACGAATCCACAGCACGTTCGCAATGAACCATGCCGCGTACAGGGGCACGAAGCCGTAGCGCTGAGCGTCAATGACATTACCAATCAGAGACATAATCGCCACGAACGCACCCAGAATTGCAAAAATCAGACCGACAGTCAGGCCCAGACGCTTGCCCTTCTGAATCGTGAAGTACACCCAGATGTACACAACAGCAGAAACAACCAGCAGACCGATACCGCCTGCAACACCGACCTCCGGCAGACCCTGCAACGGGGACAGGTTACCCGGCACAAACGAGGAAATAACACCGTGGATAAAGCAGAGCAGCGCGGAGACAATCATAATCTCCTGCAGACGCAGAATCTTCGGGTGCTTGGTCGGCGAGTGGAACAGAATTCCGCGCGGCTCAGCGCCGCCTTCCTGAATATAAATAGCTTGAGTGTCCGAGGGAACCGCGTCGGAGCGGTAGGCACCCGGATCAAACGGGGGTTGAGCAGTCATCATTGCCTCCCAATACGTATGTGATTTCTCCCTCAATACTACCCGCCTACCGATTGGTTTCCAAAGTATGCACCCGTGTCGAACCCATATATGACAAAAACCCTTCCCCAACAAAAACCCACAAAGAGACAACCCAAGCACCCCAACACCCGCAAAATAGCGGCTGCACACGCCTCAACAAGAGAAAGCAGGAGGTGACCCCACCTCCTGCTTTCAACAACACAGACACGCCGCTCAGCAACCCCAAGCAGGCGCTAGTTCCATACACCCACTAGCTGAAAAGACCCGAGCAGATGTAGTCGTTCTCATCCTTTACACCCGGCGGCACAGCAAACAGCGCACTACCGGTATGCGGCTTAGCTTCCAGCGCATCACCGGTCATATGAGGGATGCGGACCAGCGCCTCCGGGAGCTTGCTCGCAAAGCCAAAACGATCCTTACCCTCATCATCAACAAAGAAGCTACGACCCAGACCAAAGGTGAGGGTCAGGTTCGCGGCAGACAGGTCCATCGCCTCGCCGGTGTCCTTAGGAGGCGCCTCATAGGAGCGGTCCTCCCCCACCAACTCGCCCGCCTGCAACTTCGCAGCAGCGGCACTCCACTCCTTGAACAGGGACTGGATCTCGTCACGGTCGGTAGTCTTCAAGTTCAGCGCCGCAAAATACATGCGGTCCTGCACCTCCGTAGAAATGCCACTCTGATGCTTGCCGTAGAAAGAGTGGGAATCCTTCACAGCGGTCGGGGAAGCGCTCGCAGAAGTCTGCGCACTGGAATTGGAGGAGCAACCGGCGAGTGCGCCGAGCATGGGGGTTGCGTTCGCCTCCTGACCGGCGGTGCGGGTAGCCGACCAGATAAACAGGGTGGTTTCCAGGCCTTCACGGCCTACGGAAAGCGCCGCCAGCAGAACCACAGCCCAGGCGCTGGTCTGCACAGCGTCCAGCTTGCCCCTAAGCTCGGCAGAAAGCATGCGGGCGTTTTCAGCCATCCAGAAAATCATCCAGGTGACGAAGCCAACCGAAATGATGGACAGGGAACCGCCGATGGCTTCCTAAGCTTCGAAGGTGAGGGTTTGGGGGACGAAGGTTAGCAGAGCGCCAAAGCCGAGGGACAGCAGGATCTCCACACCGACGCCGGCCCACATGGGTGCCAGCAGGTGGGTGCGCTGCGTTTTGCGGATGTAGGCGAGCAGGACGCCGACAACCAGTGCCGCTTCGAGGCCTTCGCGCAGGCCGATCAAAAAGTTTCCGAGGAAGGCTCCCAAAAGTTCATCTCGGCATCACCAATTAGATAGTTTTTTCTTACCTAATAAACATACGGTGATTGGTGCAGGATTGCATCCCGGATTATGAGGCTGAGCACGCCTAAAACACGCCTAAAATCGCCTATGTCTTTACGGCGCAGGCTCTTAGACACGACCTGTCGCCATAACTTTACGCACTTTGAATAAACACCCTAATAAACACACAAGTCAGGATCACCTGGCGCATAAATCACCCTCAAAATATGAATAAAGGCGGGACTCCCCACAGGGAATCCCGCCTTCAAACAGTGTCAAAAAGATAGAGAAAATTTATCCTGTTACCGCCGCAAACTTCTCGCACAACGGCAAATTAGCCGCGCAACGAACTAACGCAGAGAACTAGCACAGAGTCTTAGCGCCACGCCACCAGGATTATGCCTCGCCAGTACCTGCATCCTGCACTTGCTGCAGAAGAGCCACAACAATCGGCAAATCCGCTGGAATCCACGGCAAACCCAGCAAATCATCGTACGCCTGCGCGTCATTCTTAGACTTCGGCAACGGCATCCACCGCAACGCGCTGTGATCTTCCAAAGTATCCGGAGTGCCCGAAAGAATCTCCGCAAAGAACACGCGCATCGCCAGACGCTCGCTCAGACGCCAGCCCTGCGGATACGCGCCGGGCACCTCAGCACCCAAACGCGCCTGCACGCCCAGCTCCTCCCTCAGCTCACGCACCAGCGCCTGCTCGCAGCTCTCCCCCGGCTCGACCTTACCGCCCGGGAACTCCCACATACCGGCAACAGTCTGCGGCTCAGAACGCTGAGCCACCAACATACGGGTCGGAGCCACCAAAGAATCAACCACGGCGGCGCCAACCACCTGAACCTCAAACGAGGGCGACACTTCACTCATTCTTTCTCTACCTTCTTCTACGCTTTAGAATCCATCATCGGATGCGCATCCTCAGCAGCGTGCTCCGCTACTTCGTTCTCGGCATCCTCAGTCTCCTCAGGCTCAGGAGCTTCCTCCACGCCTTCCTGCCACTCTTCTTCCTCATCATTCATATTCGAGGCTTCTGCTACCTCACGGCGAATATTAGTGCCGTCATTCAGCAGAATCAGAAGGCGGTTACCGTTCTTGAACTCCATGAGGAAGACATCCTCAAGCTCAACCTCAGCGGCACGCAACTGCAGGTACACCCAATCCTCGGTCTTGTGCGCATCCGCGATATCGCGAGTAACCAAGCTACCCTTCACAATCAGAGCAAAGTTCGGCACACCATCACCCTTACGGATCACACTCAACGCACCATTCGGTTCAATCTGAGCGAACTCAATTTCTTCCAGGTCATAAATACCCTGCGCACGCAGGTCAGCAATCAGGCGCATCGGGTCAAGCACCACGTCTACCTGATAGAAGCTCTTAATATCGATATCACCATCCGCAATGACCGGCACGCGCTGCTCACGCACCGCCATATGCAGAAAACGAATCTTCGTCGTCGCCATGTTCAGTAGCTGAATCATGCACAGCGTAAACACCAGGTAGACGAGGAAGTAGAACAAGCTAATCTGCTCGCTATACAGCACACCACCAATCAGACCACCGATGACAAAGTTACCGATAGTATCAATCGGGGTCTGGTGACCCGCCTGAGAACGGTGAGTCAGGCGCAGGTACACCAAAATAATGATTAAGCCGAAGAAAATCTTCAGCAAACCATCAACAACTGTCTCAACGGTCATACCAAAAAATTTCCTAGAACTAAGCCCGGAAAATATCCGGTTCCAAATAAATGATGCGTGCCGCAGGAACGGCCTGGCGAATACGCACCTCGGCAGCATCAATCTCATCAGCTACCGCACAACCAGTGTCAGCATCATGAATACGAATCTTCGCCGCCACCAGAATCTCCTCAGGACCCAAGTGTACGGTCTTAATGTGGATAATGCGCTCGCTATCGCCATCCTCAATCGCCGCACGAATCTTCGCCAAATCCTCCGGAGAAGCAGCCTCACCCAAAATCAGCGACTTCATCTCGACCGCAAGGAACACTGCAATAAAGACCAGCAACACACCAATAGCCAAAGTGCCGAACGCATCCCACAGGCCATTACCGGTTAGCAGGGTCATGCCCACACCAAAGAGCGCAAAAATCAGACCCAGCAGCGCACCCGCATCCTCCAGCAGAAGTACCGGAAGCTCCGGGTTCTTCGAAGTACGCAAGAAACGCATCCAGCTCTGCTTGCCCTTCAAATCACGCGACTCCTTCACCGCCACGCGGAACGAATTACCCTCCAGTAGGATCGAACCCACCAGAACAGCCACCGGAACCCACTGCCACTCAGTAATACCGTGCGGGTCATGCAACTTCTCATAACCCTCATACAGAGCGAACAAGCCACCCAGGGCAAAGATAATAATCGAAACAATAAACGCGTAAATATAGCGGTTACGGCCATAACCAAACGGATGTTCCTCATCAGCCTGCTTCTGCGAAGCACGACCGCCCAAAAGAAGCAGAAGCTGATTACCTGAGTCAGCCACCGAGTGAATAGCCTCCGCCAACATCGACGAAGAACGAGTCAGCCCAAAAGCCAAAAACTTCAGCACCGCAATACCCAGGTTCGCACCCAGCGCGGCAATAATCGCACCCGAACCCGAATGGCCAGAATGACCAGAAGGAGCAGACATAATTTCCCTTTCTCAGCCCTAAACTAAAACCTATGAGGCTAAAGCAGCCCACCGCTGTACCACAGCCGTGAACCGCCTAAAACCTAGCGAGAAACGCCGCGCTGAGCCATCGCCGAAGCATACAGGCACACAGCAGCAGCCGTACCCACATTCAAAGACTCAGCCGAACCATAGACAGGAACAGCCACGCGCATGGTCGCCGCTGCCTTCTCTTCAGCATTCAAGCCCTGCGCCTCATTCCCGAAAAGCCACATCGTCGGCTTAGAAAGATCAAAATTATCCTTCACGCCGGAAGGAGCACTCGCCTCCGCACCGGCACAACGAGCCGCAGTGTACTCACTCAGCTCCTGCAGATTCACCGCACCATAGCCGTCAGCAGCCAGCACAGCAGCACCCTGAGACTTCACATCCTCCGCGAAATCCTCCAGCTGCACGCCCTGAATAATCGGCACGTGGAACAGCGAACCCGCCGTAGAACGCACCGTCTTCGGGTTATACAAATCCACCGAACCCTTAGTCGTAATCACCAGGTCAGCACCGGCTGCATCAGCCACGCGAAGAATAGTGCCCGCATTACCCGGATCCTGCACACGAGACAGCACAGCAATCAGCTTCGGGTTCAACGCGCCCTCACCCCACAGCAGCGAGAACGACGCATCCACCATAAAGGAAACCGCCATAATACCCTGCGGGCTCACCGAATCAGCCATCGCCTCCAGCACCTCATCGGTCACCACACGCATAAAGACGCGGCGACCCTCCTCCGGGGTGGAAGTGCCGTACACCTGCTCCAGCAGCTCAGCAATATCCTCATGACGGTCAAAAGCCGCCTCCGTAACGTAGACAGCATCCAGAATCGGCTTCTTCAGATGCGCCTTCAACGCCTCACGTACAGCCTGCGGGCCCTCCACCAGGAACTGGCCCTTCTTCGTGCGAGCAGCGCGGGTACGCAGCTTCGCAATATCGCGCACACGATCTGCCTGCGGATTGGACATCACAACGGGGGTACTAATACGTTCAAAAAAGTTCACCCTTAAAGGGTACAGGCAAAGGCACACCCAAAAACGCAGAACAGCCACAAGCGCAATCCCCAAATACGCAGAAAGCGGCCGCCCACACTCAAAAAGTGCAGACGGCCGCTCACGACGCTTAAGCATCCTACCCCGAACCTAAATCTTCGAGATAAGAACACAACCTAGGCTAATTAAGCCTTGGGAGCCGAGGTGTCCTCGGGCAGGTTGTTCTTAGCAATCTCAACCAGTGCGTTGAAGGCAGCGGGCTCATTAACAGCCAGCTCAGCCAGCATACGGCGGTCAACCTCAACACCAGCAGCCTTCAGGCCCTGGATGAAGCGGTTGTAGGTCAGGCCCTGTGCGCGGGAAGCAGCGTTAATACGCTGAATCCACAGGCGACGGAAGTCACCCTTCTTCTTACGGCGGTGGTCGTAGCTGTAAACCAGCGAGTGAGTGACCTGCTCCTTAGCCTTACGGTACAGGCGAGAACGCTGACCGCGGTAGCCGGATGCACGATCGAGAATAGTACGGCGCTTCTTGTGCGCGTTAACCGCGCGCTTCACACGTGCCACGTGTGTCTCCTTCGTCTTATGTCCTGAACAGCTCACATATCACGCTGAACAGGAGCGAGTCTTTAATCAGTGCGCACCGCTATCGGTGCGCCAGGTGCAGAGAGTAAGCGTTGCTTACTTACCCAGCATCTTCTTGACAACCTTTGCCTGGCCGCCGGTAACAATCTGGTCAGAAGCCAGACGACGGGTCAGACGAGAGGACTTGTGCTCCAGGTAGTGGCGACGGTTCGCCTGCTGGCGCTTAACCTTGCCGCTACCGGTGAGCTTGAAGCGCTTCTTAGCACCAGAGTGGGTCTTCTGCTTCGGCATAGCTGCCGTTCTCCTTACATTCATCCCCCGCCACAACAGCGGGGTAGCTTAGTGGGGTTGAGCGATACACACATCAGCCCCAAGGACCAAAGGTGAGGCGCCCCCAACGAGGCGCCTCGGAACCGGCACCGGGTGAACCCGCAACACCCACCCAACGGTGGAGGCGCGTGCCCATCCTAAAGTGACGACCCGGTTCCCTACTCGGCGGAAGCCTGTGCCTTCAACTCGGCAGGCATAGCGTCTGCCAAAGAATTAGTTACTGGCTTCGCCTTGGTCGTGTCAATACGCTCGCGACCCTTGCGACCGCCGGCGCCCTGCTCACGGCGAGCCTCTGCCTTACCGCGAAGCGGAGCCAGAACCATCACCATGTTGCGGCCATCCTGACGGGGGCGAGACTCAACGGTGCTCACCTCAGCCAGCTCAGCCGCCAGACGCTCCAGCAGACGCACACCCATCTCGGGGCGCTGCTGCTCACGACCACGGAACTGAATCATTGCCTTGACCTTGTCACCACCGGAAAGGAAACGACGAGCGTGTCCAACCTTGGTTTCGTAGTCGTGGGTATCAATCTTCAGGCGGAAACGGATCTCCTTCAGAACGGCATTAGCCTGCTTCTTGCGGGATTCACGAGCCTTGATTGCGGCTTCGTACTTGTACTTACCGTAATCCATGAGCTTGCACACGGGCGGCTTCGCGTTCGGGGCAACCTCGACCAGGTCGAGTTCGGCGTCCTCAGCCAGACGCAGAGCGTCCTTCAGAGGGACAACGCCTACCTGCTCGCCACCGGGACCGACAAGACGGACCTCGGGAACGCGGATACGATCGTTAATGCGTGGTTCGCTAATGACTAGCTCCTGTGCTCTGTGGGTTTCCCCGTGAATACTATCCGTTGCGGGCGCTAAAAAAGCCCCCGCAGTTACACAAGCGGAGGCACAAACCAGCGTACGCCGAAAACGGCGGACGAACCCGTTCACCTCAAAACTCGCAAACAAACGCCTGCGGCGGTCAACCGGGTGGGAGGCATGCTCCACTTGCAAACTGCCTATAACCATACCGCAGAATCCCCGACAGACGCAAGGAAATAGACGCAAAACACCATAAAAATTACGGTGACTCCCCCAGAAAGTCCACAGAAGCACCCACTCTTAAGGACGCATTTACCGAAACAAACGAAATATGAGATTCTAAGACTATGAGCACTGAAAACACGAATTTCCGCTTCACCGCGGAAGAAGAAACCCCCGTACACGGCCACACCGAACTCACCGAAGAGCAGGTCGAAGCCGTCAACGAACAGCTGCGCGACATCGCAGACGTACCCGCCATCGAAATCATCAGCTCCGCAGCCATCCACATGATGAGCGCCGCAGCCGTCAAGTGTGGCCTAGCAACAGACGAAAACGCCGACGACCTCAAGGACCTCGACGAAGCACGCAAGCTCATCACCGCGCTGGCAGGCCTCGTCACCGCCGCAGCACCCGAAATCGGCTCCCAGCACGCAGCACCCCTGCGCGACGGCCTGCGCACCCTGCAGCTCGCATTCCGCGAAGCATCCCCCTTCCCGGACGAGCCCGGCAAGGGCCCCGGAGAAAAGCTCACCGGCCCGGTGTACTAAACCAGCACGTGTACTAAACCAGAACGCACACTAACCAGCTGGTCTGCATAAGCCGCAACCTGGTTTATGTCATCACGAAGCCCCGCCTCCCTCACGCTGAGGAAGACGGGGCTTCGCCACATATAAAGCCTATGCGAGCCTGTACGGATAAGAAATCTACGCGGGATAGGTAAGCGGACTAGCGCGAACCGGTAGCTTTAGCGGGAGCCAGCAGCCTCAAGAGCCTGCTCAAAACTAAAGTTGCCCACATACAGCGCCTTACCAAGCACCACGCCCTCCAAACCATAAGACACCATGGAACGTAGATTTACAAGGTCAGCCAGCGACGCCACACCACCGGACGCCACCACCCGACAAGCAGTTTGAGCCAGCACCTCATCCAGTAGCTCCGCACCGGGACCCGCCAGAGAACCGTCTTTGCTCACATCCGTGACGATATAGCGGCGCACACCCGTGCCTTCCAGCCACGCCAGTGCCTCCGCCAGGTCAGGACCCGACCAGTCGGTACCGCGAGCCACCGTCACCCAGCCCCGTTCAGGGTTATAGCGGGCATCGAGGCCAAGAGCCAGAAGATCAGAATCGGCATAACGAGCCAGAGTACCTTCAAGCCAGGAAGAATCCGCCAGAGCCGCACTGGTCACGTTCACCCGATCCGGGCTCAGGCTCAGGGCTCGCTCCAGACTCTCAGCATTACGCACACCGCCGCTGACCTGAATACGAACCGGAGCGGAGCCGCGGGCATTCTCGGCACGGACGGCAGCAACCACCTCAGCCAGAACCTCAGTATTCGTGCCGCGGCCAAATGCCAAATCAAGGTCAACCAGGTGAATCCAGCGCGCACCAGCCTTCACCCAGGTCAGAGCCGCCTCAACAGGGTCGAGGCGCTGCTCACCACCGGACAGGGTGCCGCCCACAGGGCGCACCGCGCAGCCTTCAGAAATATCAACAGCGGGCAGAAGTTCAAGAACGGGTGCAGACATTAGTTACCTCCCGCAGCAGTAGCGGAGTCGCCAGAAGACAGAGACTCAGAAGACAGGCGACCGGTCACCGCCAGGGACGCAACCCAGCGGCGCATAAACTCCGCCCCCAGCTCGCCAGAACCTACCGGACAGAACTGCACCGCCGTCAGCGGACCGTTCTCAACCGCCGCGATATAGGCGGGCTCGGTGACAGTCCAAGTCACCGCCGGAGGGGCAATATATTCAATGCTCTGATCAAAGACCCACTCAAAAACGCCGTGCTCAGATTTGAAGTGAGCCTCACCCTCAAGATTCTTGAGCAGCGCACTATCGGCGGAAGAACGCAGAGCAGAAACACCGGGCGCCAGGTCGCGGGTAGAAAGCTCCACGCTCTCACCGGGCCACTCCCCCATGCACGGCACCTGAACCTGCCCCATCTGCGGATGCTCCACCGTAACCGAATCGAAGAGGCAGCTCAACGCTGCACCGGCGACCAACACCGGACGACCGCCGGCAACACGGCGACCAATCACGCGCTCAGCGTCCTTAGCTTTCAGATCTTCATACACCTCAAGAGAGCTCGCACTGCCGGTAACCACCATGCCGTCGGCCTCACGCAGCTGCTCTGCCACAGCGGTCACGATGACCTCAGCCCCCGCATCCTGAAGAATCTTCACCAGGGCACCACGAGTTCCGGGTTCCCCCAAAACGGCAACCACAGGACGAGCGGTCTGAGCACTCTGTACAGATTCAGTTTCCTGTGCAGATTCAGTTTCGACGGATGTGGATTCAACGGGAACAGGCATCGGTGCACTCCTATTTCTTTCATAGGCTCAAGAATTCGGCTCAAGCGCTCTAGCTTGAGAGATAGAGGATTCGGAGTCAAGACATCAAGCTCATGCAGAAGCCAACCACACGCGGGTCCATGCTTAGCGCTGAGTCTGAGGAATTTCCAGACGTTGACCGGTATCAACAGAGGTGCTGGTCAACGAGTTCAACTCCATAATACGAACCACAGTATCACGGGTGTCACCTTGCGGATCCACCGCCTGAGCAATATCCCACAGGGTCTCGCCGTGCTTGACCACAACGACGCTTCGAGTCACCGAAGCGTTCTCCACGGAGGCCGAAGCCGCCGGGCCAAAGAAGCTAATAGCACCGAGCACAATCAGCGCCGCCAAAGTCAGCAGAGGCAGACCCTTCAGGAAACCGCGTACAGTGCCAAGACGATGAATAGAAGAGGGAACCGAGCGCAGAAACTCGCCGCCCTTAGCCAGAAGAATACTCTTCGTGCCAGGCGCCTGAGCCACAGAAGATGTCTGAGCAGAAGCAGCAGAGGCATAAACAGCGGGAGCGTGGGCGGGCTGAGCCACCTGCGCAGGACGGGGTGCATGAGCCGCACGAGAAGAGCGAACAGACTGCGAAGACGCAGGCACACGAGAACGCCCCTGTACAGTGCTGGCGGACACGGTGCTGGCGGACGCAGTGCGGGCGGGGTGAAGTACCACCAAACCTGTCGGAAGGTGTGCAGAAGTGCCACGAGAAGCGATAGGTACTGCAGTAGTCATTGTGGTTCCTTTCTCTCAGCTCGCCCCGAGGTTACCCCGCGGGTCTAGCAATGCCGAGCGATACCCGCTCGGAGGTCCTAGTTGAGTGATAACTATGGAGTGGTGATTGTTAGACGATAACTATTGGGTAGCTATTCTCTAGTTAGGTCAGAGCGTCGGATGCACCGGGCTGCACCGGGCCGCCCCAGCACCCTATCCCCTGCGCTCTCTCTTCGCCAGATACCCCCTAGAGCATCCGGGGTAGAACATGCGAAGAGAGGCAGAGAATTCGAATACATTCGAACACTCATTCACTCTCTCCTCCTGAAAGACTCTGAATCGAATCTTCGAATATTTTTCGAACATCCATCCGCAAATCCTAAATTTCAGGAGAGGTTCAAGAGTTTATACGAACTCTTGTTCTAAAGTTTAGCAGAAATGTACTAAAAATTTCTTCGAGTTTCGAAGAAAAAATCTAGAATATTTGTTTGAGTTTTTCGGTGCAGTGTTCTACACTGGTGTCAAGAGACGTTCCACACGCTCCTAATGAGTCCTACTCACAGCAGGTTTCTGTACCCGTTACAGTTTGGTTCTGTACCAAATGCAGGTGCTGCTGGCTGAGTTTTATAGGGCGGAGGCGCATACTCGTTGCCCGCGTATCGCTCCGGTATCGCTCCGGCACGGATAGAATTCCTCCACCCCCTGACGAGATAAGCCCCATTTCGGCAGAACCAAAAAATTTTTAGGACACCATCAGAACAAAAAATTTTTAGGACACCATCAGAAAACGTGTGAAGCACCCATCCGTGCCCCCGACCGGACTGTGTCTCAAACAGACTGCAGAGACCGGAGTACAGAATTCGGGGCACAGACCGAAGGAAAAGAAATGGCAACAGCACCCCGTCCGGCGCTGACCGCGCGCCAGCAGAAGATTCTTGACGCGATCCGCACCGAGATTGAACAAAAGGGTTACCCGCCGTCCATGCGCCAGATTGGTGACATGGTGGGTCTTGCGTCCCTATCCTCGGTCACCCACCAGCTCGGTCGCCTCGAGACCATGGGCTACATTCGCCGCGACCCCAAGCTCCCGCGCGCCATTGAGGTGCTGGATGAGAACGGCGTTGGCATGCACGGTAGCTCCTCCTCGTCCCTGCCCGAGTTGCCGAACTTCGAAGTCGGCGATGAGGACCTCGTGCCTGTTCCTCTTGTTGGACGAATTGCAGCGGGCGGTCCCATCACCGCTGAGCAGTCCGTGGAGGATGTGTTCGCCCTGCCCCGCCAGTTGGTCGGTAGCGGCAAGCTATTCATGCTCAAGGTCAAGGGCGATTCCATGATTGACGCCGCAATCTGCGACGGCGACTGGGTGGTTGTCCGCGAGCAGCACACCGCAGACAACGGCGATATTGTTGCAGCGTTGCTTGACGATGAGGCAACCGTGAAGGTGTTCCGTCAGGTCGACGGCCACACCTGGCTCATGCCGCGCAATTCCAACTACGAGCCGATTATGGGCGACCGCGCAACCGTCATGGGTAAGGTCGTCTCCGTGCTGCGCAGTCTCTAGACCGTGCTGCGCAGCCTCTAGAGACATAACGCTAAGCTCTTAGCTCTACATAAAAATCACCCCGGTGGTACGTGAATGTTCACGTATCACCGGGGTGATTTTTATATTTCCAAAACGGATACTTCCAAAGTGGAAGGGCGGCACATCCAGGTATGGAGCCTGCCGGAGCTAACGCTCAATACTCGCCGAAAGACGAGCCAGTGCACCAATCACGGCTGCCTTATTCTGCGTCGACCACATCGGCGGCATCGCCTTCATCAAGAAACCGCCGTAGCGTTTAGTCGCCACACGAGAATCCAGCACAGCCACCACGCCGCGGTCAGACACCGAACGGATCAGGCGACCCGCGCCCTGTGCCATACGAATCGCCGCGTGATGAGCAGAAACCGCCATAAAGCCATTACCGCGGTGACGGTTCACCGCCTCCGCACGAGCCTGCGCAATCGGGTCATCCGGGCGAGGGAACGGAATGCGGTCCATCACCACCAGGCGGCACGAGTCACCGGGAACGTCCACGCCCTGCCACAGGGTCATCGTTCCGAACAGGCATGAGTCAACATCCTCGCTGAACTCTTCCACCAGAGCCTTGAGCGAAGACTCACCCTGCAGAAGAATGTTCAGGTCGCTGTGCTCACGCATGTACTCGGCTGCACGCTCAGCGGCACGCTTCGAGGAGAACAGGCCCAGGGCCCCGCCCTCCGACGCCTCGCACAGCTCACGCAGACGCTCCAGCTGGCCCTGATGCACACCGAATCCCGGAGGCTTCAAATCCCCGGCAACGTACATGATGCCCTGCTTGCGGTAGTCGAAAGGCGAACCTACGTCGATGCTCGTCCAGCGCGGCGCGCCCTCGCCCTGTAGTCCCAGAGCACCGGCGGCAACATCAAAAGAGTCACCCACCGTCAGAGTCGCGCTCGTCAAAATCACGGTGCGGTCAGCGAACAGGCCGTCACGTAGCTGTAGACCAACGCTCAACGGGGCGATGTTCAGGGTCGCCGGGTCAGTATCGGAAGCAGCCACATAGCGGCCGTTCTCCCAGCCACCCTGACGAGAAATCCACAGCACGTCCTGCTCTCCCGAAGCCTCCAGAATGCGGCTACTCATATCGTATACCTCAGAGACACGCGAGCGCGCCATCTGCAGGCCGGCGTCAACGTCCTGACCGTCCGGTTTGGTATCGGACAGGGTGGTTCGGGCGGCATCATTGACCGCAGAAATAGCGGTCAAAAGGCGACCGTCCAGGCCCTTCAGCAGGCCCTCGGCGAGACCCTCGAACGCGGTCTCCAGGGTGCCGGCAGCCATTTCCAGTGCGCCGGAATCAGCCTTCGAATGCTTCTTCACGCTACGCGCCGCACGGCGAACCATCGCAACCGTCAAAGAACCAGACACGGCACCGGTCACGCGGTCCACCAGCTCATGAGCCTCATCAATAATAACCGTCTCATGTTCGGGCAGAACCTTCATGCCCTCGAAAGCGTTAATCGCCAGCAGGGCGTGATTCGTGATCACGATATCAGCCTCAGCGGCACGGCTACGCGCCATTTCGCTAAAGCACTCCTCCACCAGCGGGCAGCGGCGACCCAGACATTCGGCGGCGCTGACCGATACCTGAGCCCAGGCGCGGTCAGAGACGCCGGGCTTCAGCTCGTCACGGTCGCCGGTCTCCGTGCGGTCAGCCCACTCGCGCAGACTCACCACTTCCTCGCCCACGCGGGAGGTCGAAGATGGCATGTCAAAGAGAGCATCCGGCTCGTCTTCCGGGTAGCCGCCCTCCAGCTTGTGCAGGCAGAGGTAGTTATTGCGGCCCTTGAGCAGAGCCACCTGCGCCTGCGACTCCGGGCGCGGCTCCAGCGCTTGTAGAAGACGCGGAATATCGCGGTTCACGATCTGCGCCTGCAGGGCAAGGGTCGCCGTCGCAACCACAATCGGTTGGTCCGACTCCCCCACCCTCGCCAGGGCAGGAACCAGATAGCCCAGGGACTTACCGGTACCGGTACCCGCCTGGACCAGCAGGTGACGCTGCAGTTCAAGAGCCTGCGCCACATGCGCCACCATGGTGCGCTGACCGGCACGATTCTGACCGCCAGTGGCGGCAACCGCCTCGTCCAGCAGGGTCAGGGCATCCTTCGCACCGGGCAGGGTCTCAAGCTCCTGCCCGGTGAATCGGGTGCCGTCGGTCGCCGTTCCGGGCACGGTTCCCGGGGCATTTTTGGGCGCGTTGATGCTCTCGGTCACGCTCATCCGCCCCTAGAGAGCCTCAGCGGTAGAGGGCTGCTCAGAAACAGAAGCGGTCGCTTCAGCCAGGGCGTGTGCCTCCGCAAGTTCCTCTTCCAGGACCTCCAGCAGGTCGCCTTCCAGCACATACTCGGACAGTTCGGAGGCGACATCCTCACGGACCAGAGCCACCACGAAGGTGCCGTCCGATACGAAATCGGTGCTCTTAATTTCGGCGTCCCACTCGTGCAGGCGCGAAATAATCTCGCCGTGCGAGTACGGAATCAGCAGCTTCACTTCAATGGAGGGGCGCGGAATGGTGTCCGCGATCTTCTGCTTCAGCTCCTCAATACCCTCACCGGTACGCGCCGAAACAATCACGTGCTCCGGCTCGTGCTGGCGCATACGCTCCAGCACGAACGGGTCGGCGGCATCCGCCTTATTCAGCACAATGATTTCGGGGATATGGCGGGCGTCAACCTCCGCAATGACCTCGCGGACAGCACGAATCTGCCCCTCCGGGTCCGGGTGCGAAGCATCCACCACGTGCAGGATGACGTCAGCGTCAGCAACCTCTTCCAGGGTGGAACGGAACGCCTCCACCAGCTGGGTCGGCAGCGAACGCACGAAACCCACCGTGTCAGAGAGGGTGTAGCCGATACCGTCCGGGGTCTGCGCCTTACGGACGGTCGGGTCCAGGGTCGCAAACAGGGCGTTCTCCACGAGCACGCCGGCATCGGTCAGACGGTTCAGCAGGGAGGACTTACCGGCGTTCGTGTACCCGGCGATAGCCACCGAAGGCACACGGTTACGGCGACGGTTCAGGCGCTTCGTCTCACGCGCCGGCGCCATCGCAGCGATCTCACGCTTCAGCTTCGCCATGCGAGCGCGCAGGCGGCGGCGGTCCATCTCAATCTTGGTTTCACCGGGACCACGCGAACCGATACCCTCACCGGCTGCGGCACGGCCACCCGCCTGACGGGACAGGGACGCACCCCAACCGCGCAGACGCGGCAGCATGTACTCCAGCTGAGCCAGCTCAACCTGTGCCTTACCCTCGCGGGACTTAGCGTGCTGAGCGAAAATGTCGAGAATCAAGGCGGTGCGGTCAATGACCTTGACCTTCACGATGTCTTCTAGGGCACGACGCTGCGAGGGAGCCAGTTCCGAGTCGACAATGACGGTGTCGGCGCCGGTCGCCTCGACAATGTCCTTGAGTTCCAGCGCCTTACCGGAGCCGAGGAAGGTGCCGGGGTCCGGCTTGAGTCGGCGCTGAACCAAACCGTCCAGAACCTCGGAACCTGCGGTTTCAGCCAGTGCCGCGAGTTCACGCAGGGAGTTCTCCGCGTCCTCTACGGTGCCTTCAGTCCACAGGCCAGCCAGCACCACGCGCTCCAGGCGCAGCTGGCGGTACTCGACCTCGGTGACGTCTTCAAGTTCGGTGGAGAGGTTCGCGATACGGCGCAGTGCGCGGCGCTCAGCGAGGTCTTCCTGGTCACCGTCATATTCGGAATGTTCGCGCTGAACGTCAGAAATTTCACGCGCGCGAGTATCCAGCACACGGCGGCCATTGTTGCCGTGAGCGCTGGAAGAGTTATCGCTGTGATGCGCGGTACCGGCGGCGTCATAAGTAGTAACGGAGGCGGCGGCCTGGGAGCGGCCCAGAACGCGGTCTACGGTGCGGCGCAGCTGCTCATCGCTGGGCAGCTTTTCGGTATCAGATACGGGGATGTTCTTAGAATTCATACGACTCTAATTCTACCGCCGTTGCCCGCATCAGGTAGGGGGTTCGGTCGCCTGTGCGCTCAGGGCGTGCAAGCTGCTGACCCGCCCCGCGCATTCTCTGCCCGTGTGCGGCGGGTTCTTGTCCTACCGGTACACTGGATAGCATGAGCGAGCAGCATTATTTCTCTGAAACCCCCGAGACCGAATTCAAGCCCCGCCCCGTGCAGGTGGAGCTTGCCGGTCGCAAGGTCACCGTCACCACAGCTAACGGCATTTTCAGCCCCTCCGGTATTGATAAGGGCACCGCTATTTTGCTGCAGGAAGCACCCGACCCGCAGGGCGAACGTATGCTCGACATCGGCTGCGGTTGGGGCCCCATTACCCTGACTTTGGCGATGCTCGCACCGCAGGCGCAGGTGCACGCGGTGGATGTGAACTCCCGCTCCATTAGCCTGACCGAACGCAACGCCTCCGCTCTCGGCCTGTCGAACATCACCGTGGGAACCCCCGAATCGGTTGACCCCGAACTGCGTTTTGACACCATCTGGTCGAACCCGCCGATTCGCGTGGGCAAGGAGGTTCTGCACGAAATACTGCTGACTTGGCTGCCTCGCCTGGCACCCGGTGGTGACGCCTACCTGGTGGTTCAAAAGAACCTGGGCTCCGATTCTTTGCAGAAGTGGATGGACGCACAACTTGAGGAGCTGCGCCCCGGCGAGTTTGAGGTGTCGCGCTATGCGACTTCGAAGGGCTTCCGTATTCTGCAGGTGCACCGCTACGAGGGCTAAAACCTCTGGCGCTCATTGCTTAAAAATATAAAAGCGGCGGGTGTTTTCTGAATGTGTTCTCAGAAAACACCTGCCGCTTTTGTCTATAAAATCTCTGGTCTAGGACTGCTCGCTACCGCAGCAGGCTATCGCAGCACGACGGTCGAAACCATCTGCGCCGGACCAGCCAGAACAACATGCTCCAGGTCGTCCGGGCCCAGCACGAAAGTCACCGCGAGGGTACCGCCGGGCACATGAACCAGCCACTCATCCGGTGCTTCCTCGCCGCCCCAGAAACGGGTCGCCGCAGCCGCCGCACACGCGCCGGTACCGCACGACAGAGTCTCGCCCACGCCGCGTTCGTGTACGCGCATACGGATAGCGCCCACATGCGCGCCGCTCTCAACGTCCAGGTCGACCGGCACCACAAACTCAACGTTCGTACCGTTGACCGGGGCGGGGCTCACCTGAGGCAGGCTGTGAAGGTCCAGGCCGTCCAGCTTACCGTCGGAGCCGAGCATCACCACGGTGTGCGGGTTACCCATCGAAATGGACAGGCCAGCACGCGGAGTCTTCAGGCCGCGAGCAGACACCAGGCAGTCCTCGCCACCCTCACGGGCAGCCTCACCGTGAATGAAGCTCCACGGACCCATATCAATCGCGTAACCCTCTTCGGTGCGCGCCACAGTCTTCACGCCGGCACGAGTACCAATCTTGACGGTCTCACCCACCTCAAGCTCAATCAGGCCCTCAGTGCGCAGGTACTCCACGAACGCGCGCACACCGTTGCCGCACATTTCAGCGATAGAGCCGTCACCATTGCGGTAGTCCATGAACCAGACAGCGTCCGGGTGCTCCTCGAGCAGCTTCTGACCCGCGCGGGAGGCGGTGCTGCGGGCAGCACGAATGAAGCCGTCCGCACCAATGCCGAAGTGTCGGTCGCAGGCGCGGGCTACCAGCTCGGGGGTGAGGGCAATTTCTGCGTTCTCGTCCGTCAGAAAGATGAAGTCGTTACCGGTGCCGTGACCCTTGGTGAGGGTCAGGCCTGCCAGCTCGCCCCAGATGGAAGGGTTCTCGCTCATATGCTGTCCTTAAGGTTGGTGACCTGTCAGTTTATGATTTTACCGCGCCGACCGGTTCAAGGGGGTATCTGTTCGGCGGCGGCTCGTTATTGTGGCTTATCGGGTGCTTTCGCGGATGATGGCTTCCGCTTCATCGGCAAGGGTGGGTGAGAGCGCATCTAGCCACTGCACGCGCGGATCCGCACGGAACCAGGTCAGCTGGCGGCGCGCAAACTGACGGGTCGCAACGGTCGTATCCTCAATCGCCTGCTCCACGCTGTAGTCCGCATCCTCAAGGGCGCGAGCGAACTGCGCGTAACCAATCGCGCGGGAGGCGGTCTTCCCCTCCTGCAGTCCCTGCGTATTCAGGGTGCGAATCTCATCGAGCAGACCCTGCTCGTGCATCAGCTCCACGCGGCGGTGCAGACGCTCGTGCAGCAAGGCACGATCCATATCCAAACCAATCTGAATACTCTCCGTCACGTACTCGCGCACCGGCATGAACGCCGAGAACGGGCGGCCCGTCACCTCGAACACCTCCAGGGCGCGAATAATGCGGCGCTCATCCTTCACCCGCGCAGCCGACTCCGGGTCTACCTCCGCCAGGCGGGCGTGCAGAACGCCAATACCCTCGGTACGCGCCTGCTCCTCCAGACGCTCACGCACCCGCGCATCCGTGCCGGGGAACTCCAACTTATCCAGGGCAGCACGCACATACAGGCCGGAACCACCCACCAGAATCGGGTAGCGGCCACGGGCACGAATCTGTTCAATCAGCTCACGGCTATGCTCCTGAAACTCCGCCACGGACGCCTCATCCCTCACGTCCATAATGTCCAGCAGGTGGTGCGGAACGCCGTGCATCTCTTCCGCGGTGACCTTCGCGGTACCAATATCCATACCCCGGTAGAACTGCATAGAATCAGCGTTAATGCACTCACCGTTCAGGCGCAGAGCCAGCTCAATGGCGAGCGCGCTCTTACCGGTGCCGGTCGGGCCCACAATAGCGATAACGGGCAGAGTTTCGGAGATAGTCATGCGCCCCATTCTACCGGTTCCCTCACCTCCACTTGCGGTGGTGGCAAAAGCCCGAGGAACAGGGCGCATGGTTCGTTATAGGTTTTAGGGGCGCAGACCGATGGTCGGCATGCCCAGACCCACCGGCGCACCGGGCACCTGGGTGGTGCCGGTACCGCAAGAGTCAGCCTGGGAGCGGTCCCACGCGTCACCGGCGCGGGTGCGGCGCAGCTGGTACTGCTCGGCGGTCGGGTCAGAAATCAGGTGGAAGGAACCAGCCTCGGTAATCGGTACGGTAACCATGTCGCCGGGGCGGGGAGTTTCGCAACCCTCGGGCACCGAGAAGTGCACGAGGCGCTGGTCCGGGCCACGACCGGAGAGGCGGTGAGTCTGCTCAGCCTTACGACCTGCCTCCGCAACGACCATCAGTTCAACGGTCTTACCGAGCTGCTTGCGGTTCTCTTCACCGGCGATGCGGTCCTGCAGGGCAATCAGACGCTCGTAGCGTTCCTGCACGACCTCCTTCGGGACCTGGTTCTCCATGGTCGCCGCGGGGGTGCCGGGGCGGATCGAGTACTGGAAGGTGAACGCGGAGGAGAAACGAGCCTGCTCCACAACCTTCAGGGTGTCCTGGAAGTCCTCTTCAGTCTCGCCAGGGAAGCCCACAATGATGTCGGTGGTAATCACGGCGTTCGGGATGCGCTCGCGCACCTTGTCCAGAATGTTCAGGAACTTCTTGGAACGGTAGGAGCGGCGCATATCCTTGAGCACCTTGTCAGAACCGGACTGTAGCGGCATGTGCAACACGGGCATGACGTTCGGGGTCTCAGCCATCGCGTCAATCACGTCGTCGGTGAACATTGCCGGATGCGGGGAGGTGAAGCGTACACGCTCCAGGCCCTCAATCTCGCCGCAGGCACGCAGCAACTTGGAGAATGCCTGACGGTCGCCGAACTCCACGCCATAAGAGTTCACGTTCTGACCGAGCAGGGTCACCTCAATAGCGCCGTCGTCGACCAGTGCCTGAACCTCAGCGAGAATGTCGCCGGGGCGGCGGTCCTTTTCCTTACCGCGCAGGGACGGCACGATGCAGAAGGTGCAGGTGTTGTTACAACCGACGGAGATAGACACCCAGCCGGAGTACACGTGGTCGCGCTTAGTCGGCAGGGTGGAGGGGAAAACTTCGAGGGATTCAAGCAGTTCTGCCTGCGCCTCGTGGTTGTGGCGGGCACGCTCCAGCAGGGTGGGGAGGGCACCAATGTTGTGGGTACCGAACACGACGTCAACCCAGGGGGCCTTCTCAATGATGGCGTCCTGGTCCTTCTGAGCCAGGCAACCACCCACGGCGATCTGCATGCCCTTGTGAGCGCGCTTGACCGGCGCCAGCTGACCGAGGTTGCCGTACAGGCGGTTGGAAGCGTTTTCGCGGACCGCACAGGTATTGAAAACCACCAGGTCGGGCTGGGTGCCTTCCTCAGCGCGAACGTAGCCGTTAGCCTCCAGCAGGCCGGACATTCGTTCGGAGTCGTGTACGTTCATCTGGCAGCCGAAAGTGCGCACTTCGTAGGTGCGGGGGCTGGTTTCGGGGGTCTGGGCGGAATCGCTGAGGGTCGAAGTCATGCCCTATAGGGTATCCGATGGGGGATAATGGCTCTATGCAGGTTTCCCTTAGTAGTAACTTTCCGGCTCTGTCTCCGAACGGTTCTTCCGCCCCCGCCCCTGACGGGGAGCTTCTGAACACCCTCATTGAGGAGGCGATTGCCGCCTACTCCCCCGTGCCGCCTCAGGCGAGCGCTGATTCTGCTTCGATGCGTCAGACTCTGATGCAGTTGCTCAGCTGGGCGCATTCTTTGGAGCAGGTGGCTGCCCGCACGGTTGAGCGCGTGCAGATTCTGGGCACCGGCATGCGTTCTGTTGTGGTGCGTGTGGCGTATGAGCCTGCCGCCGAGTCTGCACAGTCTTTCGAGTCTACACAGTCTTTGCCGACCTCGATTATTGTGAAGCGTTACCGCCGTAAGGATTCGACGGTGAACGCGGGCGGTTTCGGGTACCTGCGTGAGTGCTACGGTTTGGAGGCGCTGAACCGGCAGGTTCCGGGTCTGTTCCCCCAGCTTTACGGCGCGGATCCTGAGCTGCGCGTGCTGGCGCTGGAGGATGTGAGCGCCGGAACCGTTGAGGGCGAGCAGTATTCGGTCGCCCACGCCCTGCTGGAGGGCACCGAACGGCAGGCGCTGGATGCGCTGAACTACTACATTGAGGCGTACCGTTCCCTTGCCGCCAGCGGCATTATGGGCGAGGCGGTCGAGGATTACCGCCTGAACCTGGCGCGTGCCGACCGCAAGGCGCAGTTCCCGGGCGCTATTGCCTCGCCGGGTTTGGCCGAGCGCGGTTTGAAGAAGCTGTACGGTGTGGCTGATGAGGCGTGCTCCCCCGAGCACGGTGCTGACTCTAGCCCCGATTCTAGCCCCGCCGCGCATGAGGACGCGCCCGTTCTTCCCGCCGCCGTTGAGGAGCTGTCCTTCCGTTTCCGCCGCGTTCTGCAGCCCTTCTTTACTAAGCGCCCGCCGGTACCCGAGCAGTTCAAGCTCAACCGCGGCAGGGTGTATATGCTCTCTTCGGGCGATTTTTCGCCGCAGAACGTGCTGATCGGTTCGGCGGACGGCTCGCAGGTGCGCATGGTCGATGCGGAGGGCACCTGCCTGCACCACCGCGGCTTCCCCTTCGTTGAGGCGATGCTGGGCTTCCCCTCCTCGCCGGAGTACCCGCACTACCGGGTGGATCGCAAGAAGGCGCTGCCGGCGCTGTACTCTGCCCTCTTTGAGGATGCCCCGCTGGATGAGCACCTGGCGGAGGATTTGGCGGTGTGCACGGCGGTGACGGTGTGCGCCCTGTTGGAGCTGTACTTCTTCTTCGGCGCGTTCCGATCTGTTGCCTCGTATTCGCCGTGAAGGTGCGCAACTGATGCGCCTGCTGTTGGAGATCGCCGGTTCTCAGGATGCAACCCTCACCGAATTCGCGAACCGTCTGGAAGCCGCTGAATAAGCAACAGAGTAAACAGCGAATATAGCCTTTCGACAAAGCGTTTGATAAAGCTCAAAACGTAAAGGGTGAGACCAGCACAGAGTATGCCTGTAGCGGGCTCACCCTTTATTGTGCCTATTTTTACGGTCACGCCGGGTGGGTCTATCTGTGCGTGCGGGCTGTGTTTATTCGCCCTCTACCAGAGCTCGTCCTCTGCACCGTAGGCGGCGAGTTCTTCACGAATCACCGACATCGACACTGAGGAGGAGTACCCGCGGCGAGCCAGCATCCCCAGCAGTCGGCGGGTCACCCTATCCTTTTCAGCGCGGTCGCTCAAATCCATGCCGGGGCGCAGCTTCTTGCGCACCAGCTCGGCGGCGTCCTCACGTTCCTGTTCGTCGGTACGCTGAGCCAGGGCATTCTCCGCCTCTTCACCGCGCACTCCGCGTTCAGCGAGCTCACGGCGCAGCGCGGCGCGGGAGAGCTTCTTGGTGCGGCTCTTCTGCGCCACGAACGTTTGGGCGTATTCGGCGTCGTCAATGAGTTTTGCCGCCTCGAACTTATCGAGCAGCGGCTCAATGAGCTCCGCGTCGAAGCCTTCTGCTTGCAGCTTCTTACGCAGCTGACCTCGGGTTTTTGCCGAGTACGCCAGTTGGTTGTACACGATGGTTTTAGCGCGCGTGTAGGGGTCTGTTTCTTCCGCGGCTCGGGTGGCACGCACCTTCTGCTTCCAGGAAGGCACGTTGTTTTCCGACGGCGAGGAAGCATTTTTCATCTGAGAGCCGCCCGGTTGGGAGCCGCGTGCTCGAGAGCCGCCCTTTGGGGATCCAGCCGAAGCGACACGACGCTTTCCGGTACCGACGCCCTGCGCCTCCTCCTCGGCAATACCGCGGATGAGTGCTTCTTCGGCGGGGGTGAGTTCTTCGTTCAAGCTACTTCCCTCCCTAAATAGGTTGCTCCCCGAGCCGCAGCCCGCAGGACTCTTGCGTGTTTTCTCGTCGTCACTTCGAGCCCCGAAGGCGGGCGCGTAGGGCGAACGGCTCCGCATTTTCTCTTGCTGCACCGCGCTCATGCGGCGGAACCCACGCTTGTAGTCGGTGTTCTTGGAGGCACGCGAAGACTTGCGTTTCTTCTGCTTATCCCGCTGAGCGGCTTGCCTCTCGATCTCTTCCTTCTCTTCGGCGGTGAGCCCCGATCCGATGGAGGCGGCACCCGCTCGACTCATGCGCCCAGCCGCCATAGGGCGCGGCTCGGCACCGCCGGGAGTGAAGGCACGAACAGGCGCTTCGTCAATGGAGACGGCGGGCAGGTTCGGGTCAACGAGCAGGCTGCGGCGCGGGGACCCGCTACCTTCTTCGGAACTGCCATCTTCAAATTTGCCGGGCACAGCCTGCAGGGGCAGCTCGGGCACGCGGAACTCACCGACGTAGTCGCCGCCGTTATCGCGGGCGATGCTTTCTTCAACAAAGCCGTGCGTGGCGGGGTGCCAGTCCGGGAACTCCTCAGCGGCTACCAAATCCGCGATCCTGTTCCGCACCCACTTTTTGGGTGCGTTTTCTGTGGCCGCTGACTTCTTCTGAGGCGCAGGCTTCTTCTGAGGCGCAGGCTTTTCAGCCTGCCACGCTTTCGGCTTAGGTTTCTGGGGTGCGGTTTCTTGGCCCCCACGCTGCTCCGCTATCGCGTCTGCGGGGGCCGCTTCGTCCGAGGGAGCCCAATACTCCCCCGCGTACTCTGCTTCAGGGTACTCTGCTTCAGGGTACTCTGTTTCAGGGTACAAAGGCTCTGCCGGATACGGAGGTTCGTCCTCGTAGGGAGGCTCGTCAGGGTATGAGGATTCGTCAGGGTATGGGGGCTCATCCTCATACGGGGGCTCTTCAGCAGCAGGAGACACAACAGCAAGAGACGCCTCCCAGCTGAGGGTGGGCTCAGCCAGGGGCGCGGGCGCCTCAAAATTGAGCGCCTCGAAGCCACCTACCTCAACCGGCGGGGCAACAGGCTCAAAGGCAACAGAGTTACCAAGCTCTGAGGAACCGAAGTACGGTTCGGTCGCCTCCAGCGCCGCAAAACCGGCGTCGCCGTCACGCGCGCTGTTTCGCTCACGCTCTTCATGACCGTTCTGTTCCGTCATGCGCTGTTCCATCATGCACTGTTCCATCATGCGCTGTTCCGTCATGTTCAGTTCCTCCTCTCCCCCGTGTTGGCTCGCTTGATGAGTTGGGTCGCTTGATGAGTTGGGTCGCTTGATGACCCGTGCGCCCGGCTATACGGCGCTCCCCCCCCCATTCTAGCTAGGCGTTGTCCCGGCACCCCCGATACGCCCATTAACGGGCTCCCGTTAACGACTGATTGCCGTGTACCGTGCGGAATGCACAGCACACGGCAATCAGTCGTGACGTTAGCAAGAAGCTACACGGGCGGGTTTAGAACTCCTCAGCCAGCTCGTCCAGCGGGTCGTTACCCTCGGACTCAGCAGCTACCTGCTCGTCGGCTTCTTCCTCAATGATGCCCAGCTTCACCAGAACCTTGTACTGCAGTTCCTCGGTGAGCTCGGGGTTGTCCTTGAGCAGCTTACGAACGTTCTCGCGACCCTGGCCCAGCTGCTCACCGTCGTAGGTGAACCATGCGCCGGACTTCTTGACGATGTCATTCTCCACCGCCAGGTCCAGGATGCCGCCCTCAACGGAGATGCCCTCACCGTAGAGGATGTCGAACTCAGCCTGCTTGAAGGGCGGAGCCATCTTATTCTTCACAATCTTGGCGCGGGTGCGGTTACCAATCGGGTTAGCGCCGTCCTTGAGGGTCTCAATGCGGCGGATATCGATACGGACCGAAGCGTAGAACTTCAGCGCCTTACCACCGGTGGTGGTTTCGGGAGAGCCGAAGAAGACACCAATCTTCTCACGCAGCTGGTTGATGAAGATTGCGGTGGTGCCGGTTGCGGAGAGGCGGCCGGTAATCTTACGCAAAGCCTGGCTCATGAGGCGAGCCTGCAAACCCACGTGGGAGTCACCCATGTCGCCTTCAATTTCGGCACGGGGTACCAGCGCGGCAACGGAGTCGACGACCACGATATCAACGGCGCCGGAACCAACCAGCATGTCCATGATTTCCAGTGCCTGCTCACCGGTGTCGGGCTGAGAGACCAGCAGCTGGTCGATGTCCACGCCTAGCTTAGCCGCGTAGATCGGGTCCAGCGCGTGCTCGGCGTCAATGAACGCTGCCACGCCGCCTGCCTTCTGAACGTTCGCTACAGCGTGCAGCGCAACAGTGGTCTTACCGGAAGACTCGGGACCGTAAATCTCGATGACGCGGCCACGGGGCAGACCGCCAATACCCAGTGCGGCATCCAGGGCGATAGCGCCGGTGGAGATAACCTCGGTCTTGGTGATTTCCTTATCACCCAGACGCATAACTGCACCCTTGCCGTAGTTCTTGTCGATCTGTGCCATCACGGCTTCAAGTGCCTTGGCGCGACCCTCTTCGGGAACGCGAGCTACGCTCTGGGACTTGGTGTTCTTAGCCACGGTAGTACCTCGTTCTTTGTGTTGTCAGTGGTTGACTGGGAGTAATGTTTCTTCGGAATCGGTGGGACTCGTGATCGAGACCTTGAAGGTTTTGGCCTACCGGTTCCTTCTGAAACTACTCTAGGGTCACAGCCTGACAGGATAAGGCCATTTTTTAAAATCTGTGGAAAACTTTGAAGATTTTTCCGAAAAATTCCTGATGTGGAAAAGTCTAGCACGAGTCGAACAAAATTACGACCCAGTTTCGAATAAATCGGATAGGGGTTCGGCATATATTTTCGAAAAACCCCGAAATCTCGACTAATTTATTCGAAAATACCTCCCGCGCAGGCGCTAGCACTCGAACAAACGGCAGGCCCCGCCCCTACGCGAGAAAGCGCCAGACTCACCAACTAGCGCAACGGCTCCTTATCGGGACCCAGGCGGCGCTCCTGCGGAATCTCCTGCTCCTCACAGATCGCAAGCCATACGTCCTTCGGGGTAACGCCCTGGTCTAGCGCCTCCGCAGCGGTCACATGGCCCAACGAGCCCAGCACCAAGTCACGCGCCAGCACCGGCGCATACCCGGCACCGAACTCATACTCCATGCACGCCCAAAATTCGCTCAGCTTCACAAGCACTCCTTACGCTTCACCGCTAGTTCGCTTCATAATTCGTCACATCGCCCACATCTCGCCCGAGAGCGAACTCAGAATAAGCGATGCCGCACACCCCCACATTAAGGGGATGCACGGCATCGCTTCACGTTTAGCGCGGCATGTGCCGCCTCGAGTTACTTCGAGAGAATGTAGTAATCGCTCTTGTACTGCTCAGACATCTCAGCCGGAACAGTATCCGGAATCTGAACGCCCTCAAGAACCGCCATACGGTCAGCAACCTCACGCAGCATCTGGGACATCGGAATGTCCAGAGCCTGGCAAATCCACGCCAGCAGTTCGGAGGAAGCTTCCTTCTGACCGCGCTCAACTTCGCTCAGGTAACCGAGGGAAACACGGGCACGCTGGGAAACCTCGCGCAGGGTGCGGCCCTGACGCTGGCGAACATCGCGAAGAACCTCACCGATTGCCTGTCGCAGGGGAACAACCTTAGCTTCCTCAACGACCGGGGCGACCTGTCCGGGGGTCTCCTCGATTTCCTTCCACTTAGTAATGCCATTAATCGATACGCGCTGCTTAGCCATGAGCTTCTATATCACTTTCCTGAGTAGGTATTCCCGACCTGCGGGACTGTACAGAGTTAAGCCTAACTGATTTTTGGAGCGTGAGCTAGGAGCCCCGCCATTTTTATCTTCTTCTTACGGCTTGTATCTATTCAAACAGGCGAACCTATGCCTTTATTCCTGCGGAGCTGAAAGAACCCTGTGAATATATTTGAACCGTAAATTTTTTCTCAGGTAGGGGCTGCACAGCCCGGCACCCTACACCAGCTCGTCCTTCAGAACCCCACCGGCGCCGCCGCGCACCGCACGCGCCAGCAGAGCAATCGCATCCGCGCTCGCCGCCGCACGAATCTGCGCGCGATCCCCCGAATAGTGGCGCTCAAACACCTCAGAACCGCCCGGGGAACACACACCGATATAGACCGTACCCACCGGCTGACCATCCGCAGGATCAGGACCGGCAACACCCGTGGTCGACACCGCATAATCGGCACCGCACACGCGCGCCGCACCGACCGCCATCTGCACCGCCACCGCTGGATGCACCGCACCCTCACGCGCCAGCAGCTGAGCGTCCACGCCCAGCACCTGAGCCTTCACCTCGTAGGCGTACGAAATCACGCCGCCGCGGTAATACGCGGATGCGCCTGGCACCGTACAAATCGCGCCGCCCACATCCCCACCGGTCAGCGACTCAGCCGTCGCCACCTGCACCGGGCCCTCCTGGGCGGCGCGCAACTGCACCGCATCACGCAACAGCAGCGCCGCCGCCTCCGGGGTACCGGAGAAAATATCAGCAGGCTCAGCGGAGGAAAGCTTAGGGGACAGAGCATCTTCAAGTATGAGGGGAACAACCATCATTCTCTCCTTTCAGCGGCGAACCGCCGCCCAAAACCTCACGCGGCACACAACGCGCCGCAGGTACAGCGAAGGGGAGCAGCACACGCCACTCCCCTCGCCTCTACTTACCGCCGCCCTGGGAAGCCTGAGCCTGCAACCAGTTACGACGCAAAATATACGCATCACGCACATACACCAGGCCGGTCCACACGGTAATCGCGGTGACCGCGCCCATCAGAACCCAACCAGGAATTAGCCAGCCAAGACCCAGCTGACCCAGCGGCAGAAGCATCAGCACCAGCGCCACCGTCTGCAGCACGGTCTTAATCTTGCCGCCTTTACTAGCGGCCATCACACCGTACTTAATAACGAACAGACGCATAATCGTAATGCCCCACTCACGCAGCAGAATCACAATCGTGACCCACCACCACAGCTCGCCCAGCGCCGACAGCACAATGAACGCCGCGCCAGTGAGGAACTTATCGGCGATCGGGTCAGCAATCTTACCGAAGCTCGTAATCAGGTTACGCGAGCGCGCCAGGTAGCCGTCCGCCCAGTCCGTGAGCATGGCAAGAATGAAAATAATCCACGCCAGCCAGCGGTGCGTCGGATCAGCGGCACCAAAAGTACCGCCCGCAACCAAGGCAACGATGAAGAAAGGAACCGCAATAATACGCAGAACCGTCAACACATTCGGCACATTCCAGTTCGAAGGCTTCGCGGTGCTCACGGCACCGGCGGATGCGGAATTGCGAGCTTCACTCATAACGGCTCCTTACGGGTAGATGGCTTTCGACGGTGAGAGACCGCGTACACACCGACACCTAAACGTATCGGGGATACGCAAACACCCCGTACCGTCCATTATACGTGTGCCGTAGCAGACATCACAGGGACGATACGGGGTGCATGTCACGCACCCACTAGCGAGTGGACTCAGCCGAATGGATAGGGCGCTGAAAGACTAGCGGCCGGTCAGCTGCCAGGCGTCCTCCGAGCCCTCATCATCGGGCTCATCGAAATAGTCGGTGACCGCATCGCCCGGGTCCACCGCATTCGCATACGGGTCGGCAGCCGGAGGCTCCTCACCGCGAATACGCGCCAGGGTCACCTGCAGGTCATCCGGGCGGATGAGCACCTCACGTGCCTTCGAGCCCTCCGAGGGGCCCACCACACCCTGCGACTCCAGCAGGTCCATGATGCGGCCAGCCTTCGCGAAGCCCATGCGCAGCTTACGCTGTAGCATCGAGGTAGACCCGAACTGGGTCGTAATCACAATCTCCGCCGCCTGCAGCAGATCGTCGAGGTCATCGCCGATTTCCTCATCAATCTGCTTCTTCACGGCAGAGACCATCACGTCCTCACGGTAGATGGTCGGCGCCTGCTTCTTCACGTGCTCAACCACAGCGTGAATCTCAGACTCAGACACCCACGCGCCCTGAACACGCATCGGCTTCGAAGCGCCCATCGGCAGGAATAGCGCATCGCCCTGACCAATCAGCTTCTCAGCGCCGGGCTGATCCAGCACCACGCGAGAATCAGTGACAGAGGAGGTCGCAAACGCCATGCGAGACGGAACGTTCGCCTTAATCAGACCGGTCACCACATCCACCGACGGACGCTGGGTCGCCAGCACCAGGTGAATACCCGCCGCACGCGCCAGCTGCGTAATGCGGACAATCGCTTCTTCCACATCACGCGGGGCGACCATCATCAGGTCGGCGAGCTCGTCAACAATCACCAGCAGGTACGGGTACTCGTGTACCGTGCGCTTGCTACCGGGATCGGGCTGAACCTTACCCTCACGCACCGCCTTGTTGAAGTCGTCCACGTGCTTGTAGCCATAGTGGGCGAGGTCGTCGTAGCGGGCGTCCATCTCACGAACCACCCACTGAAGAGCCTCAGCAGCCTTCTTCGGGTTCGTAATGATGGGCGTAATCAGGTGCGGAATACCCTCATAGGCTGTCAACTCCACACGCTTCGGGTCAACCATCACCAGGCGCACCTGGTCCGGGGTTGCACGCATCAGAATCGAGGTAATCATCGAGTTCACAAACGAAGACTTACCGGCACCGGTCGCACCAGCGACCAGCATATGCGGCATCTTCGCGAGGTTCGCCAGCACGAAGCCACCCTCAACATCCTTGCCCACACCCATGACCATCGGGTGCTGGTTCGCGTGAGCCTGCGGGGAACGCAGCACATCACCCAGGGCAACGGTCTCACGGTCCGTATTCGGAATCTCAATACCGATTGCGGACTTACCCGGAATCGGGGACAGAATACGAACATCCGGACTCGCCACAGCGTACGCAATGTTCTTGCTCAGCGCGGTCACACGCTCCACCTTCGTGGCGGGACCCAGCTCAATCTCGTAACGGGTCACGGTCGGGCCGCGCGAGAAGCCGGTAACCTGCGCATCCACCTTGAACTGCTCCAGCACGTTCGTCAGAGCCTCAACCACGTGCTCGTTGACTTCGGAGGATTCCTTAGCGGGCGGACCGGAAACCAGCATCTCCTCAGAAGGCAGCACGTACGCGCCGCGGGAGGATTGCACAACCTGCTCGCCGCGCGCCTGCTCGGTGGTCGCCACCTGCGTATTGTTCTGCAGCGGGCGGGATGCGCCAGCCTCGGGCGCTCGCGAAGCCGCGGGGGCCGCGTTCTTCGGGTGCGCACCCGGCGAATACATACGGGTAGGAATCGGCGGCTGAGCCGCAGACTGTGCAGGGTTCCCCACCTGGTGGGGCTTGGTCTGCTGTGAAGCTTCCTCAGAAGCACCGAAGCCGTCATATGCCTCAACGTCAAAGAGAGGCTCCTCGCCAGGAATACGGTTCACACGGCCGTTCGCCACGGCGGCACGCTGCACCTGATCCAGGCGGGCTGCGGGCGCATCCGATGCCTCAACGTCATAGAGGTCAGGGCTACTCGAATAAGCACCGTTCTGTGCAGAAGCACCCTGGGCGGACGTACCCTGCGCAGCTGGCGCCTGATTGAGGCGACCGGCCAGACGGGACAGACGGTTCGGCTTAGCCGCAGGGCGCGTCTGCTGAGCGAATCCCTGCGCAGAATCCTGTGCAGAGTCCGCCGGCTGTACCGCCATCTGCGTGGTTTCCAGGTGAGGCTCATCCACCACGGCACTCACGAATGCTTCATCACCGGCGTACTCGTCCAGGGAAGAATCGGTCGACGCAACGGGAGCAATGCCCAACCAGCCGCGCAGACGAGCGAACAGACCACCAGACTTCTGAGTCGTACGTGCCGGTTTCTCGTCCGCGTACAGGTAGCTGCGGTCATGCTCCTCAGCGTTCAGGTCCACGGTCTGAGTCGCATCCGAAGGGCTGTCCTTAACGGAGGTTCGAGTCGTGCCGTTCGGTTTCTCACCCAGAGCCAAACCGACCAGGTGCAAAGTACGCGGCCCCACCTGACGAATCGGAGTGTTCGTCAGAACCATCAGACCGGCAATACCCAGCAGCAGGTGAATCAGAATCTCAACGAACGCAATACCGCCGCTCACACGCACAATGGGAGTGCCCAACAGCACGCCAGCCACGCCACCACCAACCCAGACGGCGTCAAAACCATCCGCGAAGGTCGGGTGACCCGCATGGCGAGCAAAGAACAGGGAGGTCGTCACCAAAATGATGAAGGAGCCCAACGCCACGCGGTTATTACGTTTAATCAGGTCGGGTCCACGGAAAACGCACCACGCCATGATGAGGCAGAGCACCGGAACCAGCAGAGCACCCTGACCGAAAATACCACCCAGCATGGTGTGCCAGGCGTCCAGGGGCGCACGCAACAAACCGAGGGAGGTGTGGGCACGCCAGTTGTACCACTCCACTCCGGCACTAATCAGGCCGAGCAGCAGGATGGTGAGTGCGCCGCCGTCACGGCGGTCTTCGGGCGCAAGGTCGGTGCGCACCGCACCAATGGAGCGGAAGAGCCCGCCGATAGCGTGAGCGATGCTCAGCCAGACGGAGGAGATAGCGCCCGCTACAGGGTTTGCCGCATTAGCACCGCGCTGGGCACCGCCTCGGGAGGTGGTGCGCTTGCGGGTGGTCTTCTTAGTGTTTGCTTTAGTAGAGGTCGTGTTACGACCCTTCGTGGTCCGTGGAGCCATACCTTTTAGGGTATCAACCTTCCCGTTAATGTACCGATTCTTTCGTTATCAGTGAGCTAAAAAGTGCGCCCCGCTCGCGCCTATGGGGACATTGATAGGGCACCGATGAGGCGCTTCTCCCCTACTGCGTTCGCTTTCACGCAGCTTTCGCCCGTACGTTCTGCAGATACACAGCAGACGGGGCCGACACAACGTATCGACCCCGCCTTTTCGCTATGACAGGCGACTAGCCTCGCGCAGAGTATTAGTTCTTCGCGGCCTTCGAGGTGTTCTCAACAACCACGGGAACGATCATGGGCTTGCGGCGCAGACGGCGAGAAATCCAGGCACCGATGGTGCGGCGCACAATCTGCTGCAGCTGCTGCACGGTGTGAACCTTCTCGGGTGCGCGGTGCAGAGCATCCTCCAGAGCGGCGGTAATCTTCGGAACAATCTCGTCAAAGACCGAGTCGTCCTCAGCGATACCGCGAGCGTGAATATCCGGGCCGGTCACCACGCGCTTAGTTGCGCGGTCAATGACGGTAACGATGGACACGAAGCCCTCTTCACCCAGGATGCGGCGGTCCTTCAGGTCGCTCTCGGTGACCTCACCGACGGAGCGGCCGTCAACGTACAGGTACTCGCAGGGAACCTCGCCCACCACGGATGCCACGCCATCGCGCAGATCCACGACGGTGCCGGATTCGCAGAGCAGCACGTTCTTCTTCGGAACGCCGGTCTCCATCGCCAGGTCACCGCTGGCAATCAGGTGGCGAACCTCGCCGTGAACCGGCATAACGTTCTTCGGCTTGAGAATGTTGTAGCAGTACAGCAGCTCACCCGCGGCAGCGTGACCGGAAACGTGAACCTTCGCGTTGCCCTTATGCACCACGTTAGCGCCCAGCTTCATGAGGGCGTTAATGATGCGGAAGACGCTGGTCTCGTTACCGGGAATCAGCGAGGAGGCGAGCACTACGGTGTCGCCGGGCTCAATCTGAATCTTGTGGTCGCCGTTCGCCATGCGCGACAGCGCCGCCATCGGCTCGCCCTGCGAACCGGTGCACATCATCACAATCTGGTCGGGGCGGTAGTCGTCAACCTTCTTCAGATCCACCAGCACGTTGGCGGGGACCTTCAGATAGCCCAGCTTCTCGGCAATGGTCATGTTACGCACCATGGAGCGGCCGACGAGCACGACCTTGCGGCCACGCTCAGCGGCTGCATCCAGTACCTGCTGCACGCGGTGAACGTGCGAGGAGAAGGACGCCACAATGATGCGGCCGCTTGCGTCACGGAAAACGTTCGACAGCACCGGACCGATGTGCTTCTCGGTCGGGGTGAAGCCGGGAACCTCAGCGTTGGTGGAGTCCGGCAGGAACAGGTCCACGCCCTCCTCACCCAGGCGGGCGAAGTGGCGCAGGTCGGTGATGCGGCCATCCAGCGGCAGCTGGTCCATCTTAAAGTCACCGGTGTGCAGAACCTTGCCTGCCTTGGTGCGGATGTAGACAGCCAGCGCATCCGGAATCGAGTGGTTCACAGCAACGAACTCACACTCAAACGGGCCAAAACGCTCCACCTGGTGCTCCTTCACCGCGAGGGTGTAGGGCTTGATGCGGTGTTCGGCGAGCTTCGCCTCAACCAGTGCCAGGGTCAGTTCGGAACCGACCAGGGGGATGTCGGGGCGGCGGCGCAGCAGGTAGGGAACCGCGCCGATGTGGTCCTCATGGCCGTGGGTCAGCACCATGGCAACCACGTCGTCCAGACGGTCGACAATGTAGCTGAAGTCGGGCAGGATCAGGTCCACGCCGGGCTGGGACTCTTCGGGGAAGAGCACGCCGCAGTCAACAATCAGCAGCTTGCCGTTGATTTCGTACACGGTCATGTTACGACCGACTTCGCCCAGGCCGCCCAGGGGCACCACACGCAGGGTGTCCTTCTTCAGGCGGGGCGGGAGGGGAAGATTCGCTTCAAAGACGCTCATCGTGTGTCTCCTCTTTCTTCTATGTTTTCTTGTGATGTCTGTGATTCGTAGGCGACGCTTCGTACCGCAGCACTCCCGCCGGTTCGACTCTCATATGCCGAGGAAGTGGAGGTGCTGCCGGTGCGTCCAAATCACCGAAAGTATTCAAAAGTATTCGGGGGCGTAGTGCTCGGGTGCCTCTACCTAAGCTGGGCTCTGTCTGAGTGGGTGGCCGATTCATTGGGCGGTAAACCGCGGCAATACGCCAGAGCGGACCCCTCACCTAGTGTTAGGTGTGGAGTCCGCGTCCGTTGGCTACATCACGCACCCCGAAAGCGGGGTGTGACAGTAGCCGAAATCCTCTATATATACGCGCTCTGCACGATAAGTTGTGCAGGTTCTGCGTTAAAGTTTAGGAGTTCTTTAGGGTGTGAGCAATGCTCGAGGAGAGCAGGTCAGCTCGCATCGCCTGAGCAACCTCCGATTCGGAGAGTACGTGCGGCAGGCGAACGACGGGCTCATCCAGCACACCCTGCCAGGAAAGAATTTCCTTGGCGGCAACGCAACCGGGGGCGCGGCCCATGGTTGCTCGGACAATCGGAGTCAGTTCCAGGTGAAGACGCTGCGCCTCCACCAGATCCTGTGCGACGACAGCATCGATGAGGGCACGGAAGAGTGCGGGTGCCACGTGTGCGGTCACCGAAACGAGGCCGACGGCGCCCATTGCCATCCAGGGAAGGGTCAGTCCGTCATCACCGCTGTAGTAGTGCAGGTTGGTGGTTGCCATGACCTCGGTTGCGGCACCGAAGTCTGCCTTGGCGTCTTTCACCGCTACAATACTATCAATTTCTGCAAGGCGGCGGTAGGTTTGGGGTGCGATGGAGATGCCTGCACGACCCGGAATATCGTAAAGCATGACGGGGGTCTCAGTTGCCTGCGCAACGGTCGCAAAATGGGCGTAGACACCCGGCTGAGTCGGCTTGTTGTAGTAGGGAGTCACAACCAACAGGCCGTCCACGCCAACCTTTTCGGCACGGTGCGCCAGCTCAATAGTGTGCGCAGTGTCGTTCGAACCAACACCGGCAATAATCTTCGCTCGAGAGCCAACGGTATCCTTCACAATCTGGAAGACACGCTCGTTCTCGTCATCGGTCATGGTGGAGTATTCACCGGTGGTACCGCAGACCACCAGGCCGTCGTGGCCGTTCTCCACAAGGTAGTTCGCCAGGTCTGCGACCTGCTTTTCATCAACGGAGCCGTCCTTCGCGAAGGGGGTCACCATTGCGGTCAGGAGGCGACCGAAGACAGGCTCAACAAAAGTACCGGGGTTCGAAAGGTTCTCAGACATATGTCCAGAGTACGCCCGAAATGCAGATTTTTGCTACAGAACGCATAAGTTTTCATGCGTGTTCTACTATTCGGACTCTTTCAAACCCGCAGTACTTTCGCGAGGATTCAACCACAGGGGCTACAAAACCGGGCACATATCCTCGGTACTATCCATCAACCCCACACCGAAAATAAATGCGGTATTGAGGATGGATTACAGTGCTAGCACCTAACGAATACCCTTCGCCTGACCGCCCGAACGCAACGCCCACGCGTTACACATCGCCGCACGAGCACGCTTACGCTCGCCGCCCACATCATACATGCACGCCAAGTTGAACCACGCCTTCCAGCTATTCGGCTCCTGCTCCACCGCCGCAGCAAAGCTCTCAAACTCCACCGCCGCAGCCTCACGGTCCACACGACCCGCCGGGGTGCGCGGCAGGGTATCCTCCACCAGCTCACCCGAAGCAGCCAGCTCCTGAGCCATACGCTGAATACGAGCACCAAAAAGCACCTCACGTACCAGCGCCCACGCACCCAGAATCGGCAACAGAATCATACCCGCACCAAGAACAATGCCAGCCACAGAACCGGAAGTCAGCATCACAAAGCCCTGCTGCGCAATATGCACCAGGTACAGGGTCAGCAGCGCGCAGGTTAGCGCCGCGAAGGTCTTGCCGAACCCGCCAGCATCCACCGTCACAAAGACGGCACTAAAAATCAGCACGCCCAGGATAGAGGCACGCGCCGCCAAAGGCAGCGGCAGAATCAGCACGGTCAGCACCATCAGCACGCAGGCGCAGACAGTCCACAGACGCAACGAAGTCCACCAGGGGCTACGAGCCTCGGAAGGTGCCGGCGAAGTGTCGGGTGAAGTCTGTTCAGGCATAACGCTCCTCTACGACAAATCCATGTAGGCGTCCAAGCCCACGTTCAAACCCGGATGCGCCGCCACCTCACGCACACCCAGCAGAACACCGGGCATGAAGGAGGCACGGTCAAAGGAATCGTGACGAATCACTAGCTGCTGACCGGGATCGCCCAGCAGAATCTCCTGATGCGCGACCATGCCGCGCAGACGCACCGCATGTACGTGAATATCGTCAATCACAGCACCACGCGAACCCAAAGGATCGGAGGTGGTGGCGTCCGGGCTTGCGCCCACACCAGCCTCCGCGCGGGCGGCAGCCACCTTGCGGGCGGTGTGTACAGCGGTACCGGAGGGGGCATCTACCTTATTCGGGTGGTGAATCTCAATAATTTCTACGGATTCGAAGTAGCGTGCCGCCTTCGCCGCGAACTCGGTGGCAAGAATCGAACCAATCGCAAAGTTCGGGGCAATGAGCACACCCACCTCGGGGTGCTCAGCCAGCAGTTCGCGCAGGGAGTCCAGGCGCTCGGGGGTCCAACCGGTCGTACCAACCACAGCATGCATACCGTGCTCCACCGCGAAACGCACATTCGCCTCGCTGGATTCGGGAACGGTCAGGTCAATAACAATCTCTGCGCCGGCATCGACCAGCTCCTGCAGGTCGTCGCCGCGGCCCAGTGCCGCCACCAGGTCCATGTCTGCGGAGGTGTTGACGGCGCGCACCGCCTCAGAACCCATACGGCCCGCGGCACCGAGTACCGCTACCTTCCAGATTTTTTCGTTACCCTCGCGGGTCATGATTCTCTCCTCCGTAACTTATGAGCACCCCGACGATGGGGCATATGCTGTGACGTACAGCCTCTATTATCCCCCGTGTGGGCACAGTTCACACCATCGCACACACGGGGTGAGATACCCTGCAGAACCTCAGCAGTATAAAAACAAAATCTTATATGCGTCATATACAGGCATTTGTATGTCATCTAAAGATAGCAACCATATAATTAGGAAGTATTTCTATAATTTCCGTCCTACGGAGTACACAGACAGTATGAAGTCCCTCTTTACCTCCTCCGTGCGTCCAGATGAGGCTAACCGGCGTTATATTCTGCCGGGTCTGGACGGCCTGCGAGCAATCGCTGTGCTCCTCGTGATGGTGTACCATTTCTGGCCCACCGTACTACCCGGCGGCATGATTGGCGTGGATATCTTCTTCGTCATCTCCGGTTTCCTGATTACCTCCCTGCTTCTGCGTGAAGGTGCCCTCACCGGCAAAATTGCCCTGGGTAACTTCTGGATCCGCCGTGCCCGCCGTCTGCTTCCCGCCATTACCCTGCTGATTCTGGTCATGGGACCGGTCAGCCTGCTCATTGGTGGCGATATTCAGGTGAACCTCGGCCGACAGCTCGCCGGTGCGGCGACCTTCTCGTCCAACTGGATTTCCATTTTTGCCGGTAACGACTACTTCGCGCAGACCTCTCCGGAGCTCTTCACGAACTTCTGGTCCTTGGCAGTGGAAGAACAGTTCTACGTGGTGTGGCCGCTGCTCATTCTTGGTTTTGGCCTGTTGTTGCGCCGCTCGTGGCGTCGTTTTAGCGTGGTTATAGTGCTGGGCATTATTGCATCACTGAGCGTTGCTACCGCTCTTCTGATGTCCGACGCACCCATTAGCCGCGTCTACTACGGCACCGATACTCACCTGTACGGCCTGCTGCTCGGCGCCCTGCTGGCGTTTGCGCGCCCCTGGTCGCTGTACCCGCCGCTACAGCAGTCCGTGCTGTACCGCGTGGCTCAGCCTTTTGGCATGGTTGCTTTCGCCCGCGTCATGATTAGCTGGCTGTCCCTGTTCGCGCTGATTCCCTACGCGATCCTTGTTCCCGAATCGGCACCCGGTGCGATTCCCTGGGGCCTGTTTGGCGCCTCCCTGCTGGCGCTGGGCGTGATTCAGGGCATGCTTCCCGACATGCTTGCTGGCGCCTCCGAGGTGCTGCGCCGCCTGCTGAACTTCGCTCCCCTGCGCTGGGTGGGCGAACGTTCCTACGGCCTGTACCTGTGGCACTGGCCGCTCGCCGTGGTCATGCACTACCTGATGGGTGCGGACCGCTCCCCGCTGGTGAACGTGGGCGTTCTGGTGGCGACCTTCGCTATTGCGGAGATGTCGTACCGCTGGGTTGAGACCCCGATTCGCCGCTACGGTTTCCGCGGTAGCGCGAACCGTTTTATGGCGTTGTTCCAGTCTTCACGCACTAGGCTCCTGCCGATTTCAGTGATTCTGGCTGTTGTGGTGACTGCCGCTTCGACCGGTCTGGCGGTGCACACCGCTCCGGCGATGACTACCGCCCAGCAGTCCGTTGAGGACGGCAAGCGTGCCGCCGCTGAACGCCTGAAAGCGCGTCAGGAGGCGCAGGCTGCGAGCGCATCGGCAAGCCCGAGCGCAACGGGTAAGGACGCGAAGGCTTCGGCAAGCCCCTCGGCGTCGAAGGCTGCAACCGGTCCGGTGGACTCTTCGCAGGTGACCATTGTGGGTGACTCCATTGTGGTCGCGGTATCCCCCGAGCTATACGACAAGATGCCCGAGGCACAGATTGATGCGGCGGAGGCGCGCACCATCGCCAAGGCCCTGCCGATTATTAAGTCCATGGGTGCCAACGGCCAGATTCGTAAGACCTTCGTGCTGTCGGTGACCGCGAACTCGACCATTCTGGACGGTCAGCTTGATCAGGTGCTGGCTGCTATGCCTTCGGATGCGAAGCTGGTGCTGGTGACCGGTTACGGTCCGCGCAACCTGACCTGGATTGACTACTCGAACGGTAAGATTCGTGAGTTTGCGGCTCAGCATTCTAATCGTGTGATTATTGCAGATTGGAACTCTACGATCCGCCAGGCTCTGCAGACTCAGAGCGGTCTGCTCTCCTCCGATGGTGTTCACCCGGAGGCTGCCGGTCAGGAGCTCTACGCCCAGGTGCTGATGGAAGCTATTGCCAAGGCACAGAAGTAGTAGCTCTCAGAAGTAGCTTTTTTCTGTGCTGCCGCTCATGCTGAGCGTCAAGAGCGTGGGCGGCAGAACACCCGGAAGCACTTCTTGGAATCGTCTCTTCGATAGATGCCGATGCACACAAAATGCCCGTTCCCTCCCCTCAGATGGGGTGTGGGAACGGGCATTCTATGCCTTATCAGCGTTGTGCGTTAGGGATGTTCAGGGGTTAGCGCACGATGGTGGTAATCATCTGCTGCTGCCCCAGGTATGCCGCCAGGTCGCGAACCTCCTCCAGGGAGACCGCGCGGATCTTCTCCAGCAGCTCATCGGTGCTGGTGAACAGTCCAGAGTCCAGCTCGGCACGGCCCAGGCGGGACATGCGCGAACCCGAATCCTCGCTACCGAGCACGGTGGAGCCAGCCAGCTGACCGCGGACCTTCGTCAGCTCCTCCTCGGTAATACCGGCGGTGACGAGCTTATCGAACTCGTAGCCCATAACCTCACGCACCTGCTCGGTCTTAGCGGGCAGGCAGCCCGCGTACATGCCGAAGTATCCGGCATCCGAGTACGCACCGGAGAACGCGAACGTGCTGTAGGCGAGGCCGCGCTTCTCACGAATCTCCTGGAACAGGCGCGAGGACATGCCCGCACCGAATGCGCTGGTCAGCACGCTCATCGCGTAGCGGCGGTCGTCACCGGCGATAATGCTCGGGCAGCCCATCACAATGTTGGTCTGTTCGAAGCCCTTCTCCACCTCACGCAGCTCGCTCAGCGGAACAATGCCGCTGTCGGTGCGTACGCGACGCGGTGCCGGTGCCACGCCCTCCTGCAGGTTCCAGCCGTAGCGGGTCAGCGCCTCCAGCACGAGGCGGACCATGGTGCTGTGCTCCAGCGAACCTGCGGCAGAAATGACCAGGCGATCCGGGGTGTAGTAGCGCTTGTAGTGCTCCCACACGGCGTCACGCGGCACCTCGGTAATCTCCTGCGGGGTACCGCCAATGGAGCGACCCAGCGGGTTCTCACCCATGAGCTGCTCCACGAAGTTTTCGAAAGCAACGTCGGTTGGGTCATCCTGGTCCATGGCGATCTCTTCAAGGATCACGCCGCGTTCCTGCTCAAGGTGAGCAGGGTCCAGCAGGGCGTTGGTGACCATGTCGGTGATGACGTCCACCGCCATGGGTGCGTCATCGTCGAGCACACGCGCGTAGTAGCAGGTATGTTCCTTAGCGGTCAGGGCGTTGGATTCGCCGCCTACCGCATCGAAGGAGGATGCGATGTCCAGGGCAGTGCGGGTGCCGGTGCCCTTGAACAGCAGGTGCTCCAAGAAGTGGGTGGAGCCGAGCATGCCGGGGGCTTCGTCGCGGGAGCCGACTCCCACCCAGAATCCGATGGATACGCCGCGGGTACCGGGCATTTTTTCGGTAATCACGCGTACGCCACCGGGCAGGATGGAGCGGCGCACCTCGTTACCGCCTACGCCCTCGTAGATGAGGCGGCCGTGCTCATAGTTGAGCTCTTCGGCGATCGCCTCAAGCTCGACGGGCAGGGAAATAGACATAGAAAGAAGAACCTTTCAACAGGTACGTCTGAAGGTAAGCATTCCCGCCCCACTACCTGTAGGCAGTCCCACAGTTGGTAGGGCGGGTAAGCATCAAAAGATGCAGGGCAAGCACAGCGAAGGGGCGCCCGGTGCATCCGGCGGGGAATGAACCGCACCGGGTGCGCCGAACGCCCCTCATCGCTTAGCGGGGGTTACGACTACTCGTCGTCGTCACCCTCAACGACCGGTGCCAGCGAGAGCTTGCCGCGGTCATCAATCTTGGTGATCTCCACCTGGACCTTCTGGCCCACGGAGACAACGTCCTCAGCGTCAACAACGCGCTTGCCGCCGTTGAGCTTACGCATCTCGGAGATGTGCAGCAGGCCGTCCTTACCGGGGGTCAGCGAGATGAACGCACCGAAGTCGGTCACCTTCACCACGGTACCCAGGTAGCGTTCGCCAACCTCGGGAACCTGCGGGTTAGCGATAGCGTTCACTGCTGCACGGGCAGCCTCGGCGGAGGGGCCGTCAGCTGCACCGATGTACACGGTGCCGTCGTCCTCAATGGAGATGTCTGCGCCGGTGTCTTCCTGGATCTGGTTGATCATCTTACCCTTGGGGCCGATAACCTCACCGATCTTGGCAACCGGGATCTTCACGGAAATAATGCGCGGTGCGAACTCGCTCATCTCATCCGGTGCGTCAATCGCGCTGACGAGAACCTCGAGGATGTGCAGGCGAGCCTCACGTGCCTGAGTCAGCGCGCCAGCGAGCACGGATGCGGGGATACCGTCGAGCTTGGTGTCCAGCTGGATAGCGGTCACGAACTCGGAGGTACCTGCAACCTTGAAGTCCATATCGCCCAGTGCGTCTTCCGCACCGAGGATGTCGGTCAGGGCTGCGTAGCGGGTCTCGCCGTCAACCTCGTCAGAGACCAGGCCCATTGCGATACCTGCAACGGGTGCGCGCAGCGGCACACCGGCGTTCAGCAGGGACAGGGTCGATGCGCAGACCGAACCCATGGAGGTCGAGCCGTTGGAGCCCAGAGCCTCGGAGACCTGACGGATTGCGTAGGGGAACTCTTCGCGGGAGGGCAGCACCGGGGTGATTGCGCGTTCTGCGAGTGCACCGTGGCCGATTTCGCGGCGCTTGGGCGAACCCACGCGGCCGGTCTCACCGGTGGAGTACGGCGGGAAGTTGTAGTGGTGGATGTAGCGCTTGGACTTGACCGGGTGCAGGGAATCCAGCTGCTGCTCCATCTTGAGCATGTTCAGGGTGGTGATACCCATAATCTGGGTTTCGCCGCGCTCGAAGAGAGCGGAGCCGTGAACGCGGGGCAGGATCTCAACCTCAGCGGTGAGCTGGCGGATGTCGGTCAGGCCGCGGCCGTCGATACGGACCTGCTCGGTGAGGATGCGCTGGCGAACCACGTGCTTGGTCAGGGCAGCGAATGCTACGGAGACCTCGTTGGAGCGCTCTTCGAATTCCTTACCTTCGCCGGTGAGAGCTTCCATGAGCTCTTCCTGCAGCTCGGCTGCCGCTGCTTCGCGTTCCTGCTTGCCAGCGATGGAGTACACCTCTGCCAGGCGGTCTGCTGCGAATGCCTCAACTGCTGCGTCGACGTCCTCACCGTGGCCGCCAAAGAAGGGCAGTTCCAGAGCGGGCTTGCCTGCGCGAGCCACCAGGTCAGCCTGCGCCTTGCACAGTGCTGCGATGAAGGGCTTAGCTGCTTCCAGGCCCTCTGCGACGATCTCTTCGGTGGGGGCGGTCTGGCCGTCTTCCTTGATGAGCTTCCAGGAGTTATCGGTTGCTTCTGCCTCAACCATCATGATGGCGACATCTTCGGTACCGTCAACCTTAGTGACGATACGACCTGCAACAGCCATGTCGAACACAGCGTTTTCCAGCTGGGAGTACTTGGGGAAGCAAACCCACTGGCCGTCAATCAGTGCCATGCGCACGCCACCGATGGGGCCGCTGAACGGCGCACCGGACAGGGAGGTCGATGCGGATGCAGCGTTGATTGCGAAGGTGTTGTAGATTTCGTCCGGCTCGTAGGTCAGGACGGTCACAACGACCTGAACCTCGTTGCGGATACCCTTGGTGAAGGCGGGGCGCAGCGGGCGGTCAATCAGGCGTGCAGCCAGGATTGCCTCGGTGCTGGGACGGCCTTCGCGGCGGAAGTACGATGCGGGGATCTTGCCGCCTGCGTACATGCGCTCTTCCACGTCCACGGTCAGCGGGAAGAAGTCGAAGCCCTCACGGGGAGACTTGCCGATTGCGGTTGCGGAGAGCAGGGTGGTCTCGTCATCGATGGTGACGAGGACGGAGCCAGCAGCCTGCTTTGCGAGGCGGCCGGTTTCAAAGCGCACGTGGCGCTTACCGTGAATGCCGTTGTCGATTTCGACTTCAGCAAACTTGATTTCGGGACCTTCCACGGTTCCTTCTTTCTTCTTGGCAGGCCGTACGGCGCACGAGTCGGCCTTCGATAGGAAACCACGGCACCTCTCCTCCGCCTTTTCGTGTGCTCGACGTGTGTCGGCAAGGTGGGGGTGGTGTTGTTCCGTAATTCGCTACCGAGGACCGCGGCGTGTGTGCCGGCACGGCCTTCTATTCTTTCTTTCAGGTGAGGCGGCGTCTTCTACCGATTTCTTGCTGTGAATCTAGCGCTGGAATCTAGCGAGCGGAAGATGCGCCCCTCAACGCGGCAGTACGGACGCGCTGGCGCTACCTGCCTCCGTGTAGGAGGGTTGGTAGTGCTGACAGCACGTCCGCACACACCGCCTAAAGGCGATTAATCACCACAAAAGCGTCAAGACGCTCCTGTTTTATCGGCGCAGACCCAGGCGCTCGATCAGCGAACGGTAACGCTCGATGTCGACGCTCTTCAGGTAGCCGAGCATGTTGCGGCGACGACCAACGAGGATCATCAGGCCACGACGGGAGTGGTGATCGTGCTTGTGGAACTTCAGGTGCTCGGTCAGGTCGGCGATACGACGAGACAGAACTGCAATCTGAACCTCGGGCGAACCGGTGTCGCCCTCGTGGGTTGCGTATTCCTTGATGATTGCCTGCTTGACAGCGGGATCCAGTGCCACTTTTAACTCCTAGAGTTAGTACCGCATACGTCCCGTACGGACGGTTGCCGCCGGGTGGTGGGCTTACGCCCTGTAATACACGTCGTCTACTGCGGACTGCAGACGCGTTCTTTCCATTCTACGCTACCGGGGCGCTTTCGTGGAAGGGTGAGCAGAAGCCCGGCGACAGGTAGCTCATCACACTACCGGTCGCCGGGCTTCACAGCCGGGTTCTCACGCCGAGTCCTCGCCCCGGGCTCTACGTTTATTCAGTGGGCTCTACGTTTATTCGGTGTCTGTGCTTCTGCTCCCTATGCTTCTGCTGCTTCAGCGCGAGCGCGCACCACCACGAGGCGGTAGTAGCCCAGCAGGAACAGGCACCAGATTGCGCCCATCACCAGCGCCAGCTGGGTATCGGCAAAGCAGCCGAAGAGCACCACGATAAAGATCATGAACGCCAACGCCAGGTAGCTCAGCCACAGGGGCTGGCGTACCGGCTGCGCCTCGGTATCGGCGCCACTACGTTTGAAGGCAATGTGCGCTAGCAGAATCATGACCCACACGAATACGGTCGCGAAGGTTGCCAGGGAGGCGACCACCTCGAACGCGTTCTCAAAGAGCACGTTCACAATCACGCCGACCGCCATAACCAGCACCATGATGAGGGTGGTCATCCAGGGCGCACCGTTCTTCGTAACCTTCGCAAAGGATGCGGGGGCGAGGTTCTGCTTCGCCAGGCCGTACATCATGCGGCCGGCACCGTACACGTCCGCGTTCAGCGCAGAGATAGCGGCGGTAATGATGACCACGTTCAGAATCGAAGCAGCAGCCGGAATGCCCAGCCCCTCAAAGATCTGCACGAACGGCGAGTTCGCCTTCGTCACCGAGTGCCAGGGGTACAGGGACATGATGACCGACAGGGTCAGAATGTAGAAGATGAGGATGCGGAACGGCACCGCGCGAATCGCCTTGGGAATCGAGGTGCGAGGGTCCTTCGCCTCACCGGCGGCAATACCGATGTTCTCGATACCGCCGAAGGCAAACATCACCACGGTAAAGCAAGCGAGGAAGCCGGTAAATCCGTTCGCGAAGAAGCCACCTTCAAGAGCCCAAAGGTTCGTGACGGAGGGCGCAACAGAGTCGTGTGCCTGCACACCCACGAAGAGCAGAACCACTCCGCCAACAATCATGGCGATAATGGCGCTGACCTTCACGAGGGTGAACCAGAATTCGGTCTCGCCGAACGCCTTGACCTTCGCCAGGTTAATGGCGAGCAGAATCAGCAGAACCGAGACAATCCAGATCCAGGAGGGGCTGTTCGGGAACCAGAACTTCATGTACACGGCAAACGCGGTGACGTCTGCGATGGCGACCAGCGCCATTTCCAGGGCGTAGGTCCAGCCGGTCACAAAACCCGCCCAGCGTCCGAGGTAGCGGGTCGCGTATTCGGAGAACGCTCCGGAGACCGGGTGTGCCAGGGCGAGTTCGCCCATTGCGCGCATCACCATGAACACTGCCGCGCCGCCAATAACGTAGGCAAGCAGCACGGAGGGGCCCGCCAACTGAATGGCGGATGCCGAGCCGTAGAACAGGCCGGTGCCGATGGCGGAGCCGAGGGCGATGAACATGATGTGACGCAGGGAGAGTCCACGCGCTAGCTGCGGGCTCTCGGAGACTGCTACTCCCTGCTGTACCGGGGATGAGTCCGGAGTGGTATTCATCTTCTTCTTTTCCTTTACCTCGTGGGGTGTACCCGCCGGTGGCGGGGAAACTTATCGGGTGGTGCCGCAGCTCAGCAGGTGACTGAGAGCGGTACCGGTTGATGCACTCCCCATCGAGTGATGGGGCGTTGCGCAGAAGGTGTTGCCTTCACGCATCGCCCCGGCGCATCCCTACCCAACCGGTACGGTGGGAGGGAACGCAAAAGACGGCGGGAAGGCAACGTTGCCTTTCCGCCGTCTTTTCGTCAAAGACTACTTCTGTCGCTTACGTCCAATGACGATAGAGCACAGAGCGGTTGCAGCAGTCACAGTGTAGACTGCAGGCCACGCGCCAAGCTTCTTGGCGAGCGGATGAGCGGCGCCGAACGCGCCCAGGTAGACAGCGGTGAGGAAGGTGGCACGGCCTGCGCCAGCCTTACGCTTCCAATTCTTGTAAGCCACGGCACCGCACAGTGCCAGAATAGCGCCACCGAGCGGGCGGATGCCGGTGCTAGATGCAACCTTGTAGCCACCGAGCAGACCGGTGACGGAGGCGAGAGTCGGGCAGAACTTCACGACGTACTCCTCTGTGAGATCGGACAGTTTCCACATTCATAGTACTCCACGACACACAGAATGTATATTCACCACGGTTAATATTTCTGCATTTCTTACGGACCGGATACATCAAAGTGCCTGATCGCAAAAAGACTGGAGTACAAAAACCAGTACAAAAAGATCGGCACAAAAAGACCGGGGCGCAAAGAGCGGCACAAAAAGACCGGGGCGCGAACCCGTCAGGTTCACGCCCCGGCACTTGCCGCATGCGAGCTCACATCGTGCCGCATGCTCTAGAGCGTTAGTTCTAGAGCTTTAGAGAGCCAGATCCAGCACTTCCAGCTGCGCTTCGGTCCACAGCTCAGCAGCCAGCTGCAGCGCGTAACAAGCCGAACGAGGAGCCACCACATCCACGGAGAGGTGGAAGTCCTGGTCAGCCTCCGGGCCGCACAGATCAGAGACGCAACGCACCCCGATAAACGGAATCTCGTAGTTGTGGCAGACCTGCGCAATCGCGGTGGTCTCCATGTCGGTGCTGATGGCACCCTCGAACGCCTCGCGGGTGTCCTTCACGTTGTGGGCGGTTACGAAGGAGTTACCCGCCAGCATCTGGCCGCGGCGCACCTCCCACGGGCTTTCAGCCTGCTCACGCACAGGCTCCAGTGCGGCGAGCGCATGCTCCAGAGCGTCCTGCCACTCGTCCGCCTGACCGTCGTAGCTTTCGGGCATGCCCGGAACCTGGCCGCGCGCATAACCAAACGCGGTCGCGTCAGCATCAGTGTAGGTGTAGTTCTCGCCAATCAGCACGTCGCCCACGTTAATGCCGCGAGCCAAACCGCCGGCGGTACCTGCGCTAATGACGCCCAGGCAGTTCGAGGAGTAGCTGATCGCCTCGGTGACGGCGCTCGCCGCGTTCACCAGACCGATCTTGGAGCGAACCAGCAGCAGCGGAACCTGGTCCTCACCCACCTGCAGGTAACGCGGGTGGAATACCGCCGCGCCCTCGGTGAAGGACGGCTGCAGCTCCTCGGTCACCTTCAGGAAGGGTGCAAGCTCCTCATCCATAGCCACCTGAATGATGATGGCGTTGGACATGCCGTCCATCAGCTCAAACATGCTGTTGAATGCCTCAGCCGGGTCAAAAGCGTTCGGGTCAAAGTCCACCGGGTTGAAGGCGGATGCGAAAGCTTCCGGGATCTGTGCGCTCATTATGCCATCACCTGCGCCCACTCATCGCGTGCCGCGAGGAACTCACGAGCCGCAGCCTGCGCACCTTCGAGGGTGTGGTTGGCGCCCCAACCGCACTGCACCTCGTTCGCTGCCGGGACCTCGGTCGCGTTAAGGATATCGTTGAGGGTTGCTTCCAGGATGGGGAAGAACTCCTCGGGCTCCAGGCCCAGAGTCAGCGCGTAGAAACCGGTCTGGCAGCCCATCGGGGAGAAGTCAATCAGACGGTCAGTGTGGTTACGCATGTGCTCGGCGCTCAGGTGCTCGATGGAGTGTACGGTCAGCATTTCCAGGTGCGCGGTGTTCGGCTGGGTGAAGCGGATATCGTACTTGATGAGGGTGTCGCCACCGGGCAGGACCTTGCGGTCTGCGATACGCACGTAGGGTGCGGCTACGGCACGGTGGTCGAGGTTGAAGGATTCGACGTTCATTTTTTCCATGACTCTATCTTCTCTTAAAACGGGGACGACTAAAACAGGGGTGCCTCACGGGAGGCGCAAAACGTCAAGGCGTGCAGCGCAGGAGGTTTCATCGGAAGGCACAGGCGGCCAGGCGCGTACTGGTTTCGGTGCGGTGTCTGTGGCTCTGGGCGGTACGCTGGTGCTTGGTGCCGGCACTGCGATGGTGCTGCGTTCTCGCCGCCGCGCCTCCTAGTGCTTGC
>NZ_JANCOC010000015.1:60303-64420 GCF_024294905.1 Rothia gullae | reverse complement strand
CCCCCCCCCCCCCCCCCACCCCCCCCCCCCCCCCCCCCCCCCCCCCCCCCCCCCCACCCCGCCCCCCCCCCCCCCCCCCCCCCCCCCCCCCCCCACAACTCCTTATATGCTCAATACCGGGCTTATTCTTTGGGGGAGGGGTTACTTGCCCTTCACCTCGCGTGCCAGAGCCAGCAGCTCCTCATGCACCGTCGTATCGCCCGTAACCTCCGGGTGGAAAGAAATACCAATCAGGTTGCCCGAACGCACACCCACAATCTTCCCCTCATGACGAGCCGTCACCTGCACACCCTCACCAGTGCCAGTCACAATCGGCGCACGAATAAACGCCGTATCAATAACCACCTCATCACCGGCAGGGGTCAACCACGGCAGGCGCACCTCTGCAGAATCAACCTGCGAACCAAAAGCGTTACGGCCCACCGAAACAGCCAAAATACCCAGCGACTGCTGACCCGGCGCCGGATCATTAATATGCTTCGACAACATAATCAGGCCAGCGCACGTACCCAGGGTCGGCAGACCCGAAGAAATCGCCTCAATCAGCGGCTCACGCACACCAAAAATACGGGTCAAACGGTCAATCGTCGACGACTCACCACCGGGCAGAACCAGCGCATCCAGACCCTCAAGCTGCTCACCGGTACGCACCCAACGTACCTGCGCACCCAAAGATTCCAGCATCTCCGCATGCTCGCTCACGCCGCCCTGCAACGCCAAAACACCAACCGTCAAACCCTCACCCGGCAAAACACCGGTAGGCTGAACCTTCATCACCGCTCCCTTCACAAATCAACAAACACAAGGAGGGTGGGACCCGCCTCAGCGAACCCCACCCCCTCATCAAACATTCACCCCACAAACGGGGTGCGCGCGCGAATTACCAGCCGCGCTCCGCCAGGCGGTGCGGTGCCGGAATGTCAGCAACGTTAATGCCGACCATAGCCTCACCCAGGCCGCGAGAAGCCTCAGCAACCTTCTTCGGGTCATTGTAGAAAGCGGTAGCCTTCACAATAGCCTTCGCACGAGCAACCGGGTCGCCCGACTTGAAAATACCGGAACCAACGAACACGCCGTCAGCACCGAGCTGCATCATCATTGCAGCGTCAGCGGGGGTAGCCACACCACCAGCGGTGAACATGACCACGGGCAGCTTGCCGGTCTGAGCAACCTCACGAACCAGCTCGTACGGTGCAGCCAGTTCCTTAGCCTTCACGTACAGCTCATCGGGCATGGTGTTGTACAGGCCCTGAAGCTCAGCAATCTGACGCTTAATGGTGCGGATGTGCTTGGTGGCCTCAGAGACGTCACCGGTGCCAGCCTCGCCCTTCGAGCGGATCATAGCGGCGCCCTCGGTGATACGGCGCAGAGCCTCACCCAGGTTGGTAGCACCGCACACGAAAGGAACCTTGAACTGGTGCTTATCAATGTGGTTCACGTAGTCAGCGGGGGAAAGAACCTCAGACTCGTCAATGTAGTCGACCTTCAGGGTCTCCAGAATCTGAGCCTCAACGAAGTGGCCGATGCGTGCCTTCGCCATGACCGGGATCGAAACAGCATCAATGATGCCCTCAATCATGTCCGGGTCAGACATACGAGCCACGCCGCCCTGCGCACGAATATCCGCGGGAACGCGCTCGAGAGCCATGACGGCAACAGCGCCAGCATCTTCAGCGATCTTAGCCTGTTCGGGGGTGACGACGTCCATGATGACGCCGCCCTTGAGCATGTCGGCCAGGCCGCGCTTAACAAGCGGGCTGCCGGTTACGGTGTTGTTATCAGTCATGACCTTATCTTCTCACGTTCTGAGTGCTCGCGCGCACTCACGGAGGTGGATTTTCTGTTCTCTGACACGGTACGACCCGAAGTTTACGTCAGAATGACACAAAATGTCATGAAAGGTGCCCGCACCCATGAAGTAGACAGCCCCGCCAGCGAGCGTAGGAAATAAAACCGCCGGTATACTCTTTAACCCAGTAGAACCCTGCACACGGGCACCGCGGGTAGGCGCTCACCACATCGTAAACGCCACCTAGAACAAAAGCCCGCAGGGCAACCATCAACACATTTCACAGACCATGTAGCGCACCAGGAACTGCGCCCGGGCACACCCATATCAGCACCCGAGCGTCCAGTACCCCTGTGCCCAAGAAAAGGAACAGCATGCTCGAAGTCGTTATCGCACTATCCCTCGCTGTCCTCGTAGGCAGCGCAATCGCGCACAAAACGCGGATCACCCCCGCCATTGTGCTGATTTTCATTGGCCTGGCTATCGGTATTATGCCCGCCCACGAACTGCACGAAGTTCAGAGTATTGGCCTGCCGCCGCACGTCATCCTCGAAATCTTCCTGCCCATCATGCTCTTCTGGGAAGCCCGCAACACCTCTTGGCGTGAAGCGCGCACCCGCATTCGCGGCATTATCCTCACCGGAACCCTGCTGGTCATCGTGACCGCCTTCGGTGTCGCCGGGATTCTGCACGAGCTCGTTGGCGTGAGCATCTGGGGTGCGGCCCTGCTCATCGGTGTGGCGCTCGCACCCACCGACGCAGTCGCCGTCGCAACCCTCAACGGCAAACTGCCCAAGTCCTCCATCACCACGCTTAAGGCGGAGGCACTCATTAACGACGGCACGACCCTCGTGTTGTTAACCCTCGCGATGCAGGTAGCCGCCGGCCAAGGACTCTCCCTCGGCCACTCCAGCGGCATGTTCTTCTTCTCCTTCCTCATCGGTATTCTGGTCGGTCTGGCGGTCGGCTGGGCAGCCAACAAGATTCGTGCCCACATCGACAACCCGATGTGGTTCACATGCTTCATGTTGAGCGTGCCCTTCATTGCGTTCCTGCTCGCGGAGAAGATCGAGCCTTTCCCCGATATGAAGGGCTCAGGCGTGGTTGCTGTCGTAATCGCGGCGTTCTTCCTCACCTACTACAGCCCGGATACCATCAAGCCGCAGAACCGCACCTATGGTACGCCCACCTGGGCGTTCGTCACCTTCGTTATGAACGCTGTGCTGTTCGTCATGGTCGGTGTGCAGCTGCCCACCGCCGTGGAACGTATGGGCGTCACCATTAACCTCTACGGCACCACCTGGAGCTACGGCCTGCTCGTTGTGCTGGTCGCCTGGATTGCCTGCATTGCCATTCGTTACGTATTCCTGAACGCCTCCGTTTTCATGATTCGACTGCTTGACCGTAGCGAAAAACAGCGCACCCTGCGCACCACCCACCGCGGCCGTGTCGTATCCACCATGGCTGGTCTGCGCGGCGGCGTGTCCCTGGCGGTGGCGCTGTCCATCCCGGCGAGTGTTGAATACCGCGACTTCGTAATCTTCGTGGTGTCCGGTGTGGTGCTGTGCTCCATGGTCGTCCAGGGCATGCTGCTGCCCGCCGTAATCCGCTGGGCGAACCTGCCGGTCGACAACAGCGAAGAAGAAGAGATGAACGAAGCAATCCGCACCCTGATTGCTGAGTCCTTCGACTCCATCGAGGAAATCGGTGGACGCATCAACGCCCCGCAGGAAGTCATCGACCGCATCGCTGAAGAACACATGTTCAACATGAGTATGTACCGCAACCTGCACACCCTGCACATGCACGGCGAGGACACCCCCGAGAATGTGTTGAAGGTGCTCGAAGCGAACGAAAAGGAAAAGGAACTGCGCCTGGGCGTGCTCGAAGTTCAACGCGACATTCTCAAGCGTCTGCGCGACGAAGGCAGAATCGACACGAACGTACTGCTCCAAATCCAGCAACGCCTGGACATTGAGGTGTCGCGTGTGCTCGGCCCGCTTGAGCTCGAATAGCTCACGCTCCTACATGCGATACGTATGAGGTGAGGCGCCCCACCCCTAAACGGGGAGGGGCGTCTCGTTACTTTATGTTGCCGCTGCCTCTGTGCGCCCTCCCGTATCTGCGCACCCCAAGCGGCCATAAGGCAGGTTTTGCTCAGGGTGAGTATCTACCCACCCGCACTGAACATCGGTAAAATATGAAAGTTACGCCCGCACGCCCCGCCCGCCCCCCCCCGCGCCGCCCCCCGCCGCACGGGGGCGGCGGGAGGGGCGGGGGGGGCCCCGCGCCGCGCCCGCCCGCGCGCGCGGCCGGGAGGAGGGATAA
>NZ_JANCOC010000015.1:21837-60293 GCF_024294905.1 Rothia gullae | reverse complement strand
CTCCGCCCCCCCACCGGGCAAAAAGCCCGGTTTTCTCACGGGGTCTTTTTACCCCCCCGCCCCCTACAACCGCTAAAAATTCAAATTTACCCCCCCCCCCCCCCCCCCCCCCCCCCACGCGGAAGCCTCAACGGCCCAGGGAATGAGTAAGACATTTCGGGCACCCCGGCCCCGCACACTCGCGGACATCAGCCGTCTATCTGACGCACACAAGTGACCGGACCGCACAGACCAAGGAACCTATGACGTCCCACCAGACTGAAAACAACGCGCCCAAAAACGGCGCATCCAACAACACCGCACCCACCGCAGGACATGGCCCGCACGGTGCAAGCGAAGATCCGCAGAACATCTACCTGCTCAAAGACGCCCCTATCCTCAAGGCGCTACTCTCTCTCGGCGTGCCCATGGCACTCGGCCTCGCCATCACCAGCATCTACAACGTGGTGAACTCCTACTTCGTCGGCCACTACGGCAGCGTCGAAGAGCTCGCCGCCACCGGCTACGGTGTGCCCGTCTTCGGCGTCATCATGGCAATTGCGGGCCTGTTCGGTCTGGGCGCTTCCACCCTCGCCTCCCGAAAGCTTGGCGAAGGCCAGCCCGCCCACGAAATCCACCGTGTCACCTCCTTCGCCCTCTACTCGGCGCTCGGTGCCGGTATCGTCGCGGCGGCTATCGGCTTCATCCTCGCCGACCCGATCACCAGCATCATGGGTGCATCCGGCGGCTCCTACGAACCGACCCGCATCTACGTGCACCTCATGTTCCTCGGCGCGCCCCTCGCTATCGGCATGTTCACCCTCGAACAGCTCGTCCGATCCGAAGGCTACGCCAAGCAGTCCATGTACGGCATCATCGTCGGCACCGTCGTCACCTGCATCTTCGACGTGCTGTTCATCGCCGTCATGGGCATGGGCATCGCCGGTGCCGGTTGGGCGATGCTGCTGGCGAACGGCGCATCCATGCTGTACTACCTGCTGTTCCTGATGCGTCAGAGCGAGAACTTCTCCGCGAACATCCGCGACTTCTCCCTCGACCCCGCCATCATCAAGCCCGTGGTTGCGGTCGGTGCCGCTGAGCTCATTCAGAGCCTCGACCTGATCTTCTCCGCGCTGCTGCTGAACAACCTCGCCGCCTCCTACGGTGACGACACCGTGGCGGCATTCGGCCTGGTAATGCGCCTGGACACGGTGCCCGAAATGCTGTGCATGGGCCTGTGCATGGGCGGTATCCCGCTGTACGCCTACGCGTACGGTGCCCGCAACGGCGCCCGCGTGAAGGAGGCGCTGCGCACCGCAACGATTCTGTCCGTGGCGACCTCCGCAATCATCACCATTCCGATGCTGATTTTCCGCCGTGAACTGCTCGCCGTGGTTGGCGATGCAAGCCTCATCGACACTGGCGAGGAGATTATGGTTGCGCTGATGCTCGCCGCCGTGTTCAACGCGGTCAATATCGTGTTTGTGTCTTGGTTCCAGGCGGCCGGTAAGGGCGGCCCGGCCATGCTGATGACCCTCGGTATTGCTCTGCTGTTCTTCCCCGCCGTGTACTTCGGCAACATGTGGTTCGGATTTAAGGGCCTAACCTGGGCGTTCCCCTTCACCCAGGTGCTCGCCTGCGCGCTGGGTCTGGTGCTCTTCCTCGCCACCGGTGGTGCGAAGGTGCCCCCGGATGGGACTGAGGTTGAGACTGAAGGTTCTGAGGATTCGGACGTTCAGGCCGCCCAGGGTCCCGCCGTACAGCCCGAACAGAAGGCATAGTCCTCAGCCCGAGAAAACATGGTAAAAGCCCCGGACTCCCACCAAGGAAGTTTGGGGCTTTTACGTTAGTTCATTTGCCGGTTAAAGCGCTCAACCGGAAGACGCTAGATTCTTCCGCGCTAGTTCTTCCACCAGGAATCAAAAATCGTCACCGGAGTAGTGCGCTTATGGCGGCTACGCAGGTAAATCTGCTCCAGCTTCGCAGCTGCTGCCTCGTCGATTTCCTTACCCTCCAGGTAGTCATCAATCTGCGGGTATGTCAGACCCAGCTCATCCTCATCGGTACGGCCGGGCACGCCGTCCAGCAGGTCAGCCGTCGGCGGCTTAGCCCACAGACGCTCAGACGCACCCAAAACACGCAGCAGCAACTGGTTCTGGCGCTTATTCAGACCAGCCAGCGGCAACAGGTCCGCGCCGCCGTCACCGAACTTCGTGAAGAAACCCGTAATGGACTCCGCCGCATGGTCGGTACCCACCACCAGGTAGCCGGGGCCGCCAGCAATCGCATACTGGGCGATCATGCGGGCGCGTGCCTTCACATTACCCTTGTTGAAGTCGCTGATCTGCTCGCCGGTCGCGGCAGTGTAGGCGCTGTCGAAACCGTCGACAGCCTCCGCAATGTTGAAGGTCAGAGAGCGGGCGGGCTGGATGAAACGTAGCGCCTCCTGCGCGTCCTCTTCGTCGTGCTGCACACGGTAGGGCAGGCGCACCGCCACGAACTCGGTGGTGCGGCCACGCTCGTTGAGGCGGTCCACAGCCAGCTGGCAGAGACGACCCGCCAGGGTGGAGTCGATACCGCCGCTGATGCCCAGTACCAGGCCGCGGCTTCCGGTGGCTTCCAGGTAGTCGCAGATGAACTGGATGCGGCGCTCCACTTCTTCGCGTGCCTGCTCTTCGGTCATGTTGGGCTTGACGCCCATTTCACGGATGATCTGTGCCTGTAATTCACGCATGACTTAAGTGTACGCTCCACCTTATAGCCCGTGCGGTGAACCGCCGAGGGAGGCGAGGTAGTGTTCCACACGGTCCGTTCAGAGCGGCGCGCGCGGTGGGTTTCATGCTGCCTGAGTCTCCCGCCAGTTCCGTAAATACGCAGCGTACTCACAGGTTGTAATCCTTGTTCCACCCCCCGTTTGCTAGGATGAGTGTACGGTTCAAATACCGTTCAAAGAAGCCGGTGATGAGGGAAAACGCCCCCACACCTGCCACGCCACAGAACACGTCAACCAAGGACGGTGAAGACAGCACCATGGCAAAAACAAAAATTGAACTCTACGACGAGCTCGTAGACATCGAAACCAGCCTCGAAAACCACCCGCTCACCTCCGGGAAAATCACGGAGGCGAACATCATCATCGAGCAGATGAAGGAGCAGGGCGCCACCCAGGAAGAAATCAATGAGGCACTCATCCGGCAGGGGCTGCCTTCCCTCGTGGAGATAGGCAAGAGTACCTTGCTGCAGTCTTTCAGCCTCTGGAAGCTCAACCACCGCAAGTCCAAGGTAGAAGCCGCCATTGAGAAGCTCAACCGTAAAGAAGCCCGCCAGCGCTAACTAGCCCGCCTCGGGCAGGGCGAGGCAAGCAAATACCCCCGGCAGATGCGTGCAGCATCCACCGGGGGTATTTAGCGCTCAAATATAACGCTCCGACTAGCGGTTATTCAGTACACGCACGTTATAGCGGTACACAAACGCCGCCATAGCGTCGCGGTGCACCGGCTCCACGGGGCGGAACGAACCATCGGGCCAGCCGGTGGTCACGCCCTGCTCAGCCAGCCACGAAATCTCGCGGTAGAACTGCTTGTCGGCCGGAACGTCCGTGAAACGAGCCTGCGCGGGGGCAGTGTACTCGGGCGAACCGGCGTAACGGTAGAAGAACGCAGCCATCGCGTCACGGTTCACCGAGCTCTCCGGGCGGTAGGTGCCATCGGGCCAGCCGGTCGTGATGCCCTGAGCCTTCATCCACTCAATCTCCTTGTAGTAGGGGTGGTTGAGCGGAACATCCGAGAAGCTCGGGGTGGACGGTGCGGTGTACTGCGGCGAGCCGCTCATACGGTAGAAGTACGCAGCCATGGTTGCGCGGTCCATGTTGTTCAGCGGGCGGAAGGTGCCGTCCGGGTAGCCGCTGTCAATCTGACGGGCAGCAATCCACGTGATTTCGCGGTAGAACTGGTTATTCGCAGGAACGTCGGTGAAGCGTGCATCGTGGATGGTACGAGCCACCTTCACAACCTGCGCACGGTCGCCAGCAGCAACACCGTTAGCGGTCTTACGGCCGCTCAGGTCACCGGTCGCGTTGTGCATGTGCAGGAACAGAGCCTGATGCTCCTTGTCGTTGTTCTTGCGGTGAACGGTCAGCTGACCGCCGTCACGGTCCACGAACAGGCCGGGCACACCCGACTCCTCACCGGTGAACCAAACACCGGGGTTGAAGGGGGAGTATTCGATAGCCGAGGTGGTGTCCACGTAGGAGTTACCCTCGTTGTGCCAGGTGTCGGTCTGCACCGTGTACTTGATGTTCTGAGCCTTCTCAGCGGTCAGGCCCAGGTCCTTCAGCGGCACACCCAGAATCATGGTGTTGGTGTCCATGATGTTGGTGTCGGTGTCGCCCCAGGCGCTGTTCAACGGGTAGCGAGCCACCACGGTGGATGCGTTACCGGAGATGGACCAGACCTTCACCAGCGGGTAGTCCAGACCCTTCTCGCGGGTCACCTCCAGAACGTAATCTGCGGTGGAGTCGTTATTCGTATCAATCTGCACCTGTACCTGACGGCCCCAGTGCATGCTGTCCCAGGTGCCCCAGGTCGAAATACCGAAGAACAGAGAACCATCGTTCGGGTTCTTGCCGGCAGCCTTCAACGCCGGAGCGTCCGAGGCGGCACCCACATACTGCAGGTCAACAGACTGGTTCGACGGCAGCTTCAGCTGACCGGACGGAATACGGTCGCTGACCGCACCCAGCTCAAACGCACCCAGCAGCGAACGGTAACCGCCCTGGTTCAGGGTCGTACCGCGCAGAGTCACCGTGGACTCCTTATCGGCAATGCCCTTGTAATCAATACGGGAGGCATCCACACGCATCTTCGAGACAGGCTTCGGTGCCACGTGAATCGACTGGCGGATCGCCTCGCGGCCATTCTCAGAGAGAATCAGGCGACCAGAAGCGCTCGCAATGTACTGGCGCTTACCGGCAGCCAGAGTCTGCCCGGCCGTCCAGTCCTGAGCGACCTGGTCGGCGCTCATCGCCGGGTCCATGGTCTTCTCCAGCTTGGACGGGTCAATACGCACGGTCACGGTCACGTTCTTACGCTCCCCGGCACTTACGCTCACCTGCTGCGGGTAGGAGTACTCCACACCCGGGATGGTCGTGCTTGCCTCGTAGCTCAGAGTGTAGGTGTGAGCCTGCGAATCGGTGTTGTCCAGCACGATTTCACGCTGAACAGTCTGAATACCTGAATCGGGGGTATACTCCAGCACACCAAACGCGGTCGAAACACGCTCGGGGGTCTTCGCATCGTACGCAATAACTTTCGCGTCCACGGCGGCACGAGCATTCACCATGCCCGTACCCACACGATCCACCGCGTACTGCATACCCTGCTCATTCTTGATCGGGGTGGACGCGCCGTTCATCAGCGCAGCCTTAATCATCTGCGGGTTGTAATCCTGATGTGCCTGCATCACCAGAGCAGCAACACCGGCAACATGCGGGGTCGCCATGGAGGTACCGGTGAAGGAAACACCCTTATTACCCATACCCACAGCAGCAGAGACAATCTCAGTACCCGGTGCCGCAAGGTCAGGCTTAATGAAGCCATCAGAACCGTGCTGACCGCGAGCACTCGAAGTGTTCAGGTCAAAAGCGTGCGAGTGGGTGCTACGACCCGAAGCCTTGTAGTCCAGGTTCATCTCAACGGTCACCGGACCGGCAGCCAGAGCCTTCTCCAGGTCCTTCGTCGAAGAAGCAGTCAGACGCAGACCCGGAATGGTCGCATTACCACCAATGCCGATCGTGTAGCGCTCAGCCTTACCGGCCATCACCACACCAAGACCGCCGGCAGCCTGAACGTTATCGAAACGCACCTTCGAACCGCACGGGAACGTCAAATCGTCCTGATCCCACTCGAAGTAAACCCACTTACCCTTCAAAGCCTTCGCCTCTTCAGCGGTGAAAGCCTCGCAAGCGTAACGGTTACGCTTCGGTGCGGCAACAACCTCGCCGCGCAGCTGACCAGCGGATGCCTTCGAATAATCGAAGTTCACCGAGTAATCACCCTGCAACCACTCCAAACCAGTCTTCGTGGTCGCGCGGGCACGGTCAATCGGCTGAGTGGAGCCGTAGGCGTTCGCCACCGACAGCGCCGCAGCCGCATTCGCGGGGCTACCCGAATCGGAGTAGGTGTCACCGACACCGTTGTAGTTATTGGCGTTACCGGCAGCGGCCACAGTGAACACACCCTGGCGCGCCATCGTATTAATCATGTACGACTCAGGGTCGTCAGCCGGGGCGAACTCGCCACCGAGAGACAGGTTCACAATGTCGGCGCGGTCAGAGAAATCACCGTCACCATTCGGGTCCATCACGGTATCGAGCGCCTTCATCACTACACTCGAATTGCCGTAGCAACCGAACACGCGAATTGCCAGGATCTGAGCCTCAGGAGCAGTACCGGGGCCAATGGACATGCCCTTCAGCTGCTCCTCCGTCAGGTTCTTGTAATCGCCACGGTAAGTCGTACCGTTCGCCGTCACACCATAACCGGCGGCAGTACCTGCCACGTGGGTGCCGTGACCGCCAGAACCGAAACCATCCGGGCGGCAATCCAGCGGGTTATTATCCGGCTGCGGAGTCGACTTCTCAGCCACCGACGCATTGTAGTCATCACCGACCAAGTCAATGCCGCCAATGAACTTATTACGATCAATCAGACCCGAATCAGCGGACGGAAGCTCCGTCATCGCCTTAGCCTTCAGGTACGAATCCACCGTACCGGGGCCGCCAAAATCAGCGTGCGTATAGTCAACACCGGAGTCAACAACCGCAATCTTCACGCCCTTACCCGTGTACCCCGTATTCTCACGAGTCCACGTGGCAAGAGTCTTCGTATCAATCTCGCTACCGGAGTTCATACGCTCCTTCGCGATAATCGGCGAAATACGCTCCACATCAGGGCGCTCCGCCAACGCACGAATCTGCGCAGCATCACCAGTAATCGCCGCACCACGCATCGCATTATGCGTGGTGTACATCAGCTTAGAACCAGAAGCAGCCGCCACAGACTGAGCCTGCGACTGCACCTGGGATGCAATAGCCTGCACCTGTGCCTGACGGTTCGCCGGCGCCTCCTTACGTGCCAGAACAGCCGCGGACTGGGTCTGCTCATACGCGCCCTTGCCCTTGAACTGCACATACACGGTGATTTGGCCTTCAGCCTTCTGCAGGCCCGGGCTGATACGCGAGGCAGCGTTAACGGATGCGCTCGCAGTGCTTCCTTCGACCTGCTGGGGGCTCTGAGCGTGAGCTGCAGAGAAAGTGGCGGGAACGCCGAGAGTAAGGGCAAGAGCTGCACTCAAACCGGTCGCACCGACAGCCTTCATTCTGCGGCGTGGCGCATGAGGCGTTGTCATGGAATCCTCCTTCGGATTTTCTATTTTTCGGTAATGCTGTGTGCACTGTGGTTGTATATCGGTGATGTGCGGAGGCGGCTCCACCGGCAGACGACGAGTGAGTGTGTCCGCCGGTGAAACCGCCACCAAAACTTGAGAGGTTCCGAGATTTTCAGGCCCCGGACCCTGCCGGTTCTGGGCACCCCTCCCACCCCATGCAGGAGGTGGGAGAGGATCCGAACTGTTCGCTACCAGTTAGGTACCGTCTAACGGCCGGCCTGGTTAGCAACCTTCTCGGTGTAGCGGTAGATGAACGCCGCCATTGCGTCGCGGGCAATGGGGGTCACCGGGCGGTAGGTGCCGTCCGGCCAGCCGGTGCTGATGCCCTTTGAGGCCAGCCACGTGATTTCACGGTAGAACTGGTTATCGGTGGAAACATCGCTGAAGTGGCTGGTCGCGGGCAGAGCCACGTGCGGGGAACCTGCTGCACGGTAGAAGAACGCAGCCATGGCGTCACGGTTCACCGGTGCGGAGGGGCGGAACGTGCCGTCCGAGTAGCCGGTGGTGATGCTCTGAGCCTTCATCCACTCAATCTCCTTGTAGAAGGGGTGCGTGGTGGGCACGTCCTTGAAGCTCGGAGTGGAGGGGGCAGTGAACTGCGGGGAACCCTGCATGCGGTAGAAGAACGCCGCCATTGCGCCACGTTCCACGGACTCCAGCGGGCGGTAGGTGCCGTCCGGGTAGCCGGTGGTGATGCCGCGCTGAGCCAACCAAGAGATCTCGGTGTAGAACTGGTCGCCGCTCTTCACATCGGTGAAGCGGGACGGAGTGATGTACTCGGTCTGCTGCTCCTTGATGTTCAGCACCTCGGCGCGGTTGCCCTTGGCGCCGTTAGTGCCGGAGAGGTCGCCGGTGCCGTTGTGCAGGTGCAGCAGCAGCGCCTTGGCGGGGGTACCGGATTCGCCGAGAGCGGGGATTGCGTCAGCGGAGCGGTGCGCCGTCAGGGTGGTGGTGGGGGCATCCGGGTGGAGGCCAGCCACGGCGGAGGAGTCGCCGCTGAACCACAGCTTGGGGCTGAAGGGGCGGTACTTAATCCAGCCGGTTTCGCTGACGTTACCCCACTCGTACTGGGTGGTTGCGCTGACTCGGTACTGGATGTCCGGGTTGTTTGCGCTGGTCAGGCCCAGGTCCTTGAGGGATGCACTCATGATGAGGGTGTTGGTGTCCATCATGTTGGTGTCCACATCACCCCAGGCGCCGTTGAGCGGGTAGTAGCCGAGTTCAACGAGGTTGCCGTTCTTGTAGCCGTAGAGGCGAACCAGCGGGTAGTCCAGGCCCTTAGCACGGTCGGTGACCAGCTTGTAGTCGGCGCGGTTGTTGCCGTCAGTGTCGATTTCTACGGTGAAGGTGTTCTCGTAGGAGACAACATCCCAGTTCGCCCAGGTGGAGATACCGAAGCGCAGGGTACCGTCATCAGCGTTGCCGCCGGCTGCCTTCAGCGCGGGCGCATCCGAGGAAGCACCGACGTACTGCAGGTTTGCCTTAACGTTGCTGTTCAGAGACAGGGAGGTGGGAGCCACACGGTCCACGCTCGCACCGTACTCGAAAGCACCAAGCAGGGAGCGGTAGCCGCCCTGGTTGACCTCGGTGCCGCGCAGCGAGATCTGGGACTTGGTCCAGCCGGTGTCTGCCTTCTGAGCCTCCTCGCTGGAGGGCTTCTGAGTGAAGGCGACGGTGTCTTCGGTAGCGTGCATGGTGCTCACGGGCTTGGGTGCCACGTGAACGGGCAGGCGCAGTGCCTTGGTGCCGTCTTCGGTGAGGACGAGTCGGCCGGATGCGCTGGCAATGTACTGACGGTACTGTGCGGGAACGGTTTCGTTGCCGGTGTAGTAGTCAGTTGCGTTCTGGGTGGTGTCCATTGCCGCGTCGCGGGTCTTCTCCAGCTTGGACGGGTCGATGCGCACGGTGACTTCGAACTTCTTAGTTTCACCGGGTGCGAGGGTGACCGCGGAGGGGAAGGAGTATTCCACGCCGGGAATATTAGTGCTTTCAGCGTAGGACAGGGCGTAGGTGTGCGCCACGGAGTCGGTGTTCTCGACCGTCACCTCGCGGGTGAGGGTCTGAACGCCAGCATCCGGTGCGTACTCGAGCACACCGAAGCTCAGGGACACGGTTCCACTCTTGTCAGCGTTGTATACGAGGGACTTCGACTGCACGGCAGCGAGGGTGTCGACTCGTCCGGCGCCCACACGGTCCACCGCGTATGCGGCACCGGATTCGGTGCGCACATCGTGGGTTGCGGTGTTCATGAGGGCGGACTTGACCTGTGCGGGGGCGTAGGTCGGGTGGCTCTGCATGACCAGGGCGGCGGAGCCGGTCACGTAGGGTGCCGCCATGGAGGTGCCGCTGAAGGTCACGGAGTTGTTACCGGTCCCCACCGCCGCGGAGGTGATGTACGAGCCGGGTGCCGCAATGTCGGGCTTGGTGTAGCCGTAGCTGCCGTGGAAGCCGCGGGCACTCATAGGGTTCAGCTGATCCAGCTTATCGGTGTCCACGCGCAGGGAGGACTTCAGCTCGTTGCCGAGACGCACGGTCAGGGGCTTACCTGCCGCTTCTGCTGCGGTGATCTGTGCACGCAGGTCCTTAGCGGCGGATGCTGCCAGGCGGAAGCCGGGCAGGGTATCGTTACCGGCAATACCCAGGCCGGGTTCTTCGTCGTTGCCTGCAAGCAGCACGCCCTTGGCGCCTGCCGCCTCCAGGTTGTCGAAGCGCACCTTGGAGCCGCATGCGAGGTCACCGTCATCTTTAGCCCAGTCGATGAGTACCCACTTGCCCTTTACAGCTGCCGCTTCGTCGGTGCTGAGGGCGTTGCAGGCGTAGCGGTTGTTCTCGGAGATTGCGGTGAGTTCACCGGTGAACTCCTTGGTGCCCGCCTGCGCCCAGGGGTAGGAGACGCTGTAGTCGCCGCGTACCTTGCGGGTGGTGCCGGTGGCGGGGTCGGTCAGTTCTGCCGCATCGACGGCGCGGGTGGAGCCGTAGGCGTTAGCTACGGTGATTGCGCTGGCTGCGGTGGCGGGGTGACCGGAGTTGGAGTAGGTGTCGCCGCGCAGGCTGTAGTCGTTGGCGTTACCCGCGGAGATCACGGAGAGCACGCCGGCGCGGGTGAGCGCGTCAACGGCGTAGGCTTCGGGGTCGTCCTGCGGGGAGAATTCGCCGCCGAGGGACATGTTGACTATGTTCACGCGGTCGGAGAAGTCGCCGTCACCGTTGGGGTCGAGGGCACGGTCGAGTGCCTCGATAACGACGTTGGTGCTGCCGCTGCAGCCGAAGACGCGGAAGGCGTAGATTTCAGCGTCGGGGGCGACGCCGGGGCCGATCTTCATGGTCTTGAGCTGCTCTGCGGTGAGCTTGCTGTAGTCGCCGGTGAAGGTGCTGCCGTCGGAGTTCACACCGTAGCCTGCCGCGGTGCCCGCCACGTGGGTGCCGTGGCCGCCGGTGGTGCAGTCGAGTGGGTTGCCGTCAGGGGTTGCGGTGTTGGTGCCGTCGTAGGCGTCACCAACGAGGTCGTAGCCGCCAGCAACCTTGGTGCGGTTGATGAGCCCGGAGTCTGCGGAGGGTAGCTCGGTGAGCTTGGATGCCTTTTCGTAGTCTTCGAGCTTGCCGCTACCGCCGAAGTCGGTGTGGGTGTAGTCGATGCCGGAGTCGATGACGGCGATTTTCACGCCCTTGCCGGTGTATCCGCCCGCGCCGGCGGGGTTGGTGGTGCCGGTCCAGGTGGCGAGGGAGCCTGCGTCGATAGCGGCACCCGCGTTCTGGCGGTACTTGGGCAGGATGGGAGAGATCTTCTCTACGTCGGATCGGTTGGCGAGTGCCTTGATGGACTCTGCGTCACCGCGCACTGCCACGCCGCGTACTGCGTTATGGGTGGTGTAGAGGACCTGCGCGCCGGACTGGCTACTGACCTGCTGTGCCTGGCTCTGCACCTGGGAGGCGATTGCCTGCACCTGTGAGCTGGTGTTGATGGGTGCCTGCGCGCCAGCGCGTACGCCTGCGGGCTGGGTCTGTTCAAAGGCGCCCTTACCTTTGAAACGGACGAACGCGGTGACGGTGCCGCTGGCGTTCTTCATGCTTTCGCTGATTACTTGCTTGACGGCGTCGGGGTCTTCCGCGGCGTGGGCGGTGGTGCCCAGGGCTGCGAGGGGGCTCAGTGCCATGCTGAGGGTGAGTAGCCCGCTGCCGATTCGGCGTTGGTGCGACTGGCCGCGGGGGTTTGGGGAAGCGGTGTGCGTCACGGTGCTCCTTTGCTTGGCTCCCGGGGTGTTTCTGGGAGGCTTGTGGTGTTGTTCTGGTGGGTTCCAGGTGAAATTAAACACACTAGATGTGAACTAGAATACACCTCAAAATAGCTTGTGAAGCGTTTATTGTTCCTAAAAGTATCAAATTGTGGATATATTCGACCCTTTTCTTTTTACATTTTTCATTTGCATCCAATTCTGCGGTGCCCGCTCTGTCGGGGCATCTGCTCCCGCGCCCGCGCCGCCGAACGCAAACATGGGCGGCGCATCATAAAAGATTCCCCTGCATACCCCAGCTCCCAGTAGTACTGAACCCCCGGCAGTGTTAACACGTGCGTGTTGGCGCTTGTCGGGGGCTTTTTCTCAGCTTTTATCAGGCAGGTTTCAAGGGACTGCCCAGCGCACGCTGGTACGGTGGTGCCACTAGGAGTATGTCTGGTAAGCGAAGGAGACAACCATGGCAGACCTCCCCACTGAAAAGAAGGAAACTGCAAAGAAGGACGAGGCGTACCAGCCCCTCTGGGACACCGACCAGTCCGTCCCGGAATACATGACGCTACTCATGGGCGAGCAGACGCAGAAAAATGAAGACGCTGAGCTGCACGAAGACTCCGAAGAGGAAGAGTACGAAGATCTAGAGCACCCCGACCCCGATTATGAATACGTTTACCCGGGTGTCCCCAAGCGCTACGACTCCGCACGGAAAGACCCTCATGACACCGACGACAATGACACCGACGACATCGAAGAGCCGGAAGACGCATTAGAAGATACCCCGGAAGACACTCACGAATCTCGTAAGGACGACGATGCGAACCACATCCCTTCGTATTGGTGCCTCTTACCAGCATCGTAGAACCCGAATACGGCTATATTGTCTCGTTCATTTTCGTAATGATCGGTGTGGGGTCAATCTTTGTGGTGCCGGTTCTGTGGATCATGGGCATTGTTCGCCTCTTCAAACGCCGGAATCAGATAAATGAACTCATCGAGGAGGGGCAGACCCCGCCCACCGAGTTCTGGTACTGCCTCGTGTACAACCGCCTGCCGGAAGGCTACACGGGCGTCAACGGCTTCACGAAAGAAGAAGAGGATTCTTTCTCGGTGTACGAGTTTCTGAAAAAGCAAGAACACGCAAAGCTATGCGAGGCCGCAGCACAGCGCAAGGCTGCCGCACTACATAAGCCCGCCGCGCATCCTGGCTCACCCGGTGTAGAGAAACAGGACTAACCTCGGCCAACCCACACTGTATAACGACCTGCCCCTCCACGCACATAACACCGCGTGGAGGGGCAGGAGCGTCTTTTTTGTGTCATCTTCGGGTTTCTTCGTCTGTTGTCCGGCGAGGGTTAATATTCCATTTACCTTGCCTTGATAGGGTGAAACCATCACGAGCGTTGCGACCAAGCAGAGCGAGGCGGGCACCCTCCGAGAACGGCGAGTTAGCCTGCCGCCGCACCTCAATGATTAGCTGTATCCACTCATCGATAGATTAAGGAAAAGAAGGATGTCCCAGAACCCTGAACAGTACAACCAGTACTCCCAGCATGCACCCTCCTACTCGCAGGCGCCGGGTCAGCCGTCTAACGGTTACGTAGTCTCCTCCAAGGATGACCAGAACATGGCGATGCTCGCGCACCTGGCTTCTGCAGTTCTGTCTCTGCTGTCCTTCGCATCCGCAAGTATTCTCGCGCCGCTGGTCATATGGTTCATCTACAAGGACAAGCCCGGTTACGGTTTCACTAAGGAAGCATCCCGCCGCGCCTTCAACTTCAACTTTTCCCTGTGGCTCGTCAGCATGGCTTCCTGGCTGCTGATAGTGGTGACCTTCGGCATTCTGGGCATTATCCTGTGGGTTGTCCCGATGGTTGTGGCTATCCTGATGGTTATCTTCCACAGCCTGGCTGCTATGGCCGCAAACCGCGGTGAGCAGTACGCCTACCCGATGACTTTCATCGAGATCATCAAGTAGTCTTCACGGCTCATACCGGTAGCGCCCCCGTCCGAATATCGGATGGGGGCGCTACCGTGCCTGGGGAGACTCACCGGCACCGTATCTGGCACGCCTACCGCCCCGTAACACGGGACTTAAAGGGGTGGGCACGGTATCATTAGAAGAGGTGTGCCTACCCGGATCATGAGGCGGTAGGTCGCCGCCGCGCCGTGAAATCCGGTGCGTATCTTCAAGGCTTTCAAGGAGCACAAAAATGTCAGCTGTCGTGATTGTGGGCGCCCAGTGGGGCGATGAGGGTAAGGGTAAGGCAACCGACCTGCTCGGCCCCCGCGTAGACTACGTGGTCAAGCCCAACGGCGGTAACAACGCCGGTCACACCGTGGTGGTGAACGGCCAGAAGTTTGAGCTGAAGCTACTGCCCGCGGGTATTCTGAGCGAGAACGCCATCCCCGTGATTGGTAACGGCGTGGTTGTTAACCCCGAGGCTCTTTTCGCTGAGATTGAGGGCCTTGAGGCCCGCGGCGCTGACACCTCCCGCCTGAAGATTTCAGCTAACGCCCACCTGGTCGCACCCTACCACCAGACCATGGACAAGGTGACCGAGCGTTTCCTTGGCAAGCGCGCTATCGGCACCACCGGTCGCGGTATCGGCCCCGCCTACATGGATAAGGTTGGCCGCCTTGGCATCCGTGTTCAGGACATCCTGGACGAGTCGATCCTGCGTCAGAAGGTTGAAGGCGCCCTGCGCCAGAAGAACGAACTGCTGGTGAAGGTCTACAACCGCCGCCACGTTGAGGTGGACGAGATTGTCGAGTACTTCATGTCTTACGCTGAGCGTCTGAAGCCGATGATTGTGGACACCACCCAGCTGCTGAACAAGGCACTGGACGAGGGTAAGACCCTGCTGATGGAGGGCGGCCAGGCAACCTTCCTGGACGTTGACCACGGCACCTATCCGTTCGTGACCTCCTCCAACCCGACCTCCGGCGGCGCGTGCGTCGGTTCGGGTGTGGGCCCGACCCGCATTTCTCGCGTGATTGGTATTCAGAAGGCGTACACCACCCGCGTGGGTGCTGGCCCCTTCCCGACCGAGCTGTTCGATGAGATGGGCGAGTTCCTGCGCACCACCGGCGGCGAGTTCGGCGTGAACACCGGCCGCCCGCGTCGTTGCGGCTGGTACGACGCCGTGCTGGCGCGTCAGGCAGTGCGCATCAACGGCTTCACCGACCTGTTCATCACCAAGCTGGACGTGCTGACCGGCCTGGATAAGATCCCGGTCTGCGTGGCTTACGACGTTGACGGTGTGCGCCACGATGAGATGCCGATGACTCAGACTGAGTTCCACCACGCTAAGCCGATTTTTGAGTACTACGACGGCTGGACCGAGAACATTTCGGATGCGAAGAGTCTGGATGAGCTGCCCGAGAACGCCCGCAAGTACGTGCTGAAGCTGGAAGAGATTTCTGGCTGCCGTATCTCCGCGATTGGTGTGGGCCCGGATCGTGACCAGACCATTGTGGTCCGCGACCTCATCAACGAAGACTAAGCGCAATAGCTCAATACGTGAAAGCCCCCGGAGGGTGCCTTACAGGTGCCTTCCGGGGGCTTTTCGTACGTCGGGTGCATGCGCGGTGCACATGATTGGGCGGGTGCATACCGTATGCTGGAAAGAGCGCCCACACACGTGGCGCCAAAGCGTTCAGAGGAGGACAACGATGACCTACATTACCGGAGCCATCTACCCCAGCGGCGACCGCATCCGCATAGGCGCACCCGAAGAAGAAACCCTCAACGCCTACCAGCAGCCCAACACCGCCGTAGCCCTCGGATACGCCAACCCCGACATCCACGAACTACACGGCCTGCAAGAAATCTTCAACCTGCACGAACTCGCCATCGAAGACGCCGGACGAGGCCACCAGCGCGCCAAACTGGAACGATACGGTGACTCCCTCTTCACCGTCATCCGCCCCGCCATCTACCTCGACAAAGAAGAAGAAGTGCGCCTCAGCGAACTGCACCTCTTCACCGGCCCCCGCTACACCCTCGCACTCGTCCGCGACGAACAACGCAGCAACCGCAACATCAACGACCAGTTCAACCTGCTCTACGCCACCCCCGACGCATCCCCCGCCCGACTGCTGCACCGCATCCTCGACAGCACCGTCGACGGGTACGCACCTGTGCTCGACGGCCTCGAAAACGACAACGACGAAATCGAAGACATCCTCTTCTCCACCAACGAGCGGCGAGACGCCAACTCCCTCGCACAGCGCATCTACGAACTGCTCAACCAGGTCATCGACTTCCAGCGTGCCTGCCGACCCCTCGAATCCATGATCAGCCGCATTATCGAAGGGATGCGCACCGGCGCGCTCGACCCCTCACCCTACCCGGGCGCATCCGACGAAGAAAAGAACGAAGAAGCGGTCGAGCTTGCCCGGCAATTCCGCAACGTGCTCGACCACGTAACCCAAACAAAAGAACGCCTCGAAGACCTTCGCAGCTCCCTCGAAAACGCCCTGCGCGTGCACGACACCCTGCTCGGTCAGCAACAGAACGACGACACCAAGAAAATTTCCGCCTACGCGGCACTGCTCATGGTGCCCACCATTGTTGGCTCGGTGTACGGCATGAACTTTGAGGTCATGCCCGAGCTCAAGTGGGAGTTCGGCTACCCCGCCGCGCTGCTACTCATGGTGGGTTCCTGCCTGCTTCTCTACTGGTTCTTCAAGAAGAACAAATGGCTCTGATATGTGCGTATGCCGCATAAGGCATACACGATATACCTTATGCGGCGCGGTCGTACTGGGCACGCATTGCTCGGCGGCAATCACGACGCTCACGCTTGAACTTCTTATACACAGCCTCCGAATCGGCAAACATGTAGAAGTCCTCCGGCTCAGCCGACAGACCCAAAGTCGACAGCTCAACCAGCGACAGCATCGCGTAGAACATCTCGAGGCGCAGCTCAAAATTGCAGGCACCCGGAGCGGACTCCACCGCGAACACGCCGCCGGTGCACTCCAACGCGCGCATCGCCCAGTGCTGAGTCCACAGGTCACCATTGATCGGGCTCACACCCAGGCGAGTCAACGCCAGGCCGGTACCCTGCACACGCTCAAAGCGCAGGCACATCTCCAGGTCCTTTTCCAGGGGGAACACGAACAGCAGAGCGTTCTGTGCCGCCGCACGCAGCTCAGCCAGGTTCGCCTCGTAACCGGAAGCACCCTGAGTCAGGTGACGCATCACGCGGCCCATCGTCGAAGAGGCCGGCGCGGTGCGGAAGCATGAACCGTCAGCCACCAGTTGCTCCAGAACGCCGCGGAGCTCCTCCACGTTGAAACGCTCCATACGGACGATGGTGCCCGCCTGCATCAGCAGGTTGAACTCTGCATCACGGCACAGCTGCTCATCGGCGGTGCAGGAAATCTCTGCGTTTGCGTACTGGCTCTCGTGAGTGGTGTTGTCCATGACCGTTCCTTCCGTAGATGCTGAATCAACCTAGCGGCAACACCGCAGGAGACGGTGTGCCCGGTCGGAAGGATCGTCCCTTCCAACACCTACACTCTATGAGCGACCCCTGACACGATAAGCAGTTTTTAATCTACCCCGGGGTAAAACTGGGAAAATTCTGAAAAAATCTGAAACCACCCGTGAAACCCAGTGAAACCGCCCGTGGAAACTACCCGTGAAACCCCGTGAAACGCAGAAAACCGGGTGCCTTCCTACGTGACCGGAATCGGTGCTTTCTGCACGCTTGGCACCTGCTTTCGCACCTAATTGTCGCCGCCGAATGCACTCGTGACCGGAATCTGGGCGCGCCCGCCCGAAATAGGGTCTAATGGAGGTAGAAGGCGCAGCGGTACCGTTGCCCGCGCCTGACACACCGAATCTTCCACACCGATTAATTCACCGACGAAACGAGCACGCAATGCCGAAGAACAAGCCCTCCGAAGAGACCCTGGCGCAGGCACGCCGCGTCATCGACGCACTCAACGAGCGTGGCGCCCGCAAGCAGGCAATCCGCCTGAAGGTAACCCTCCCCGACGCCCCGCTGCCGCAGACTGCATCCAAGTTTGGTGGCCGCCCGTACTTGCCCGCCGGGGAGTCTGCGCCGACCAATGAGAAGGGTGAGCCGCTGGGCATGATTGCGCAGATTAACTGCGCTGAGCTGCCCGAGAATGACCTTTTCCCGACCACCGGCATGCTGCAGTTCTGGATTAACCCCAACGATGAAGAATGCATGTGGGGTTACGACTATGAGAACCCGCTCTCGCAGAAGAACCACCGCGTCGTCTACTACGAGACGCTGGATGAACCGAACCCGGATGCCCCGTTCCCGACCGTGAACTGGGATGACTATGGTTGGCCCTTTGGCCGTGACGGCAAGGGTACTGCCGAGGAGGTTGTTGAGTACTCACTCGCCTTCGAACCCTGGGAGCAGGGCTTCCTGGATGGCGGCTACGAAATCTACGACCAGTTCGCTGATATCTGGGACGAGATGTACCCGGACCAGAAGCTGCCCGAGGAACCGAACGCACGCGGTGACGCCTCCTACAACCTGCTGGAGCCCTTCGAATCGGAGGAGAGAGATTACTCGCATATCGGCGGCTACCCCTCGTTCGTGCAGGAGGACCCGCGTGACGAGTTCGAGGAGCTACGCGGCCACACTGTGAACCTGCTGACCATCGAATCGGAGTGGGGTGAAGACGCCGAGGAGGGCGTGTACGTGATGTGGGGTGATGCCGGTGCGGCGAACTGGCTGATTACTCCGGAGGCGCTTGCCGCCCGCGACTTCTCGCAGGTCGTCTTTGAGTGGGCCTGCGGCTAGACACCGTACTACTTTCACACCGCCACATCATCAATGAGGAGACCCTAAAATGTTTGACAACAAGCCGTTCGAGGACATCGAAAAGCAGGCGAAGCACGTTATTGACCTGCTCAACCAGGAGGGCGCCCGTAAGAAGGCTATCGCCCTGAAGCCCTTCGTTCCCGCCGAACCCTTGCCGCAGACCGCATCCAAGTTTGGTGGCCGACCGTACCTGCCCGCTGGCGAGTTGCCGCCGACCAATGAGAAGGGTGAGCCGCTGGGCATGATTGCGCAGATTAACTGCGCTGAGCTGCCCGAGAATGACATTTACCCGGCGACCGGTATGTTGCAGTTCTGGATTAACCCGAACGATGAAGAGTGCTTGTGGGGCTTTGACTACGAGAACCCTCTTTCGCAGAAGAATCACCGCGTCGTCTACTACGAGACGTTGGGTGAGCCGAACCCGGATGCCCCGTTCCCGACCGTGGACTGGGACGAAGGCGGTTGGCCCATTGGTGGTTTCGACTGTGAGAGCGGCCCGCTCGAAATTGAGTACGGCATGACCTTTGAGGTGCGTGAGCAGGGTGTGACCGCCTCCGGCTACGACTACTACGATGTTTTTGGTGCGAAGTGGGATGAAACCTACCCGGATGAGTTGCTGCCCGAAGCGCACGAGAACCCGTATAAGAACCAGCCTCGCCGCGAAGCTCTCTACGAGTTGACGGAGCCTTTCGAATCGGAGGAAGAGTACTCCCACGTGGGCGGATACCCGTTCTTCGTGCAGAATGATCCGCGTGACGAGTTCGAGGAGCTGCGTGGCCACACGGTGAACCTGCTGACCATTGTTTCCGAATCGGAGAACGAGGAGAACGAAGATGAGGAGATTGAGATCATGTGGGGTGATGCCGGTGCGGCGAACTGGCTGATTACTCCGGAGGCGCTTGCCGCCCGCGACTTCTCGCAGGTCGTCTTTGAGTGGGCCTGCGGCTAAACGTGGTTTTGGTTGACTAGTCGAAAGGGGAGAGAAATAGAGAATAACCGCTCTATTTCCCTCCCCTTTTTGTGTACCTTTTATCGGGCACGTCTAAGCAGCGCGATACTTACGGTTCTTACTACGCGGCGGAGCCGTAGGAACAATCAGCTTCGCCTCCACAAGACGGCGCAGATCATTCGTAATGGAGGTACGTGAAGCGCCCCGACCCCAATGCTCTTGGATATACGCCGTGGAAACAGCCTCGCCCTGTGAACGCAGGCCGCGCACAATACCAGCCTGGCGTTCGCTGAGGCCGTCAAGCGACGCATCGGCGCCCGCCGGTTCGACGGCATCGGCTGAATGTTTGCCCGTGGAATGGGTTGCTTGCTGAGTCTTATCCTCAGGTGCGGTCTTCTGTTCCGTAGAAGACACATCCTGCGGGGGCTGCATCAGAGTGACCTGCATATAGAGTAGACGGTCAGCAAACTGGGGAGCGGGCAGACCCGCCTCCTTCAGCGCGCGCAGAACCGTGGGAATACCGGAAGCCCTATTCTCTGCAATCAAACGCCCCGTACCCGGGTCGGGCAGATCAGTCAGAATGCTTGCCAAGTAGCTGTTGCGGGTTGAAGAAACACCGGGCTGACCGAAATCTCGGATAGTCACAGCACCGTAGATACCGCCCGGGCTACGCACCACCAGGCGGTTGGTGTAGAGCTCAACCTGTACCTGTGAGCCGCGCGCACCCGGTGAGTAGTCGCGGTGCATGAGGGCGTTGACCAAGAGCTCGCGGATAGCCTCCAGCGGATACTCGTAGCGCTCAACCCGCCCGATACCGCTACTGTTGAGGCCCTCCATCGTGGACGTTTTGCGCATATTGCGAACCAAAACGCCCATAGCTTCGTCCAACATGGAGGGGATAGGCCCGGTACAGCTGTGATTGTCCAGAAAACGTCGACCGTCCTCAGTGACCTCACCAAGCTCTTCACCGGGAAGAACAACAACGCTCATCATCAGCTGCGGGAAGAACGCCTGCGGGTAGGATCCCATGGCGAGAAGCGCCCCAAGAGTGGGCACTTCTCGGCCCTCAGAATCGATGCGTAGAATGCGTGCCTGCAGAAGAACCTCACGGTCAGAAAGCGCCGCAAAAACGCGAGGTTGCTCCTCCCGGAGGCGAGCGACATAGGCACTCACAAGGGTGGGGGAGAGGTCCTTGAACCTTGCCTCGCTGACCAGCTCCTCGTCGTAGCGGGGCTGACTGCGGCTCTCTAAGAGGCGATCAATCTCGTACTTGGTGAGGCGAATATCGGCCTCGCCGACACGCTGGTAGGAGCCGTTATACATGCCGTGTGCTTCGATGTAGTAAGGCTTCTGCGTCGGGTCGCCGGGGAGTACATCGATGCGCACGATACGGTGTTGCTCGTCTGCCGCCTCAATCTGAATATCTACCGGGGGTCGAGGTGTGATCTTGGAACGGATTGCCTCAACGGATGCGTCGTGGACTGCCTGTGCGTTGAAACCTTCAACTGGCTGTAGACCTTCTGCCGGGTCGGTGAGGCCAAGAAGAATGGTGCCACCGTCTCCATTGGCGAGGGCACTAACGGTTTCAAGAACGGACTTGGGGAACCCGCCAGCTGCAGCTTTGACTTCTACTCGCCCGTTTTCCGCCTGGCTACGGCGTAGGTTTTCGATGAGTTCGGCGGTGTTTGTTTCCATGCATGCTCCCGATGGCTACTTCTTGGTGAACGTCATAGCAACGTCATAACAGCATCATAACAATTTCTGCGATGATGTTGATATGATGCGCTGTCTTCATTACTCTTAGAATCTTAAAAACCCCGGAATTGCAACCTAAAACCGGGCATTCCTATCGGTCTCATTGACCGCCCATCATATCAGCCGTCATAACAACTTCTGTTATGACGGCTGATATGATGCCCCGCCTCACCGAAAATAGCCCGTCATAATCCGCAATAAACGACATATAGGTACCCGCACTTGGTGCGCCCCGCCGCCGGTGGCACAGTATAAAGTCGAGCCACTATCGACTCCCCGCACACAGGCGGGCAGATACACCAGGAGCAAACCAATGGCTGAACACACTTTCGGCTTCCGCACCCGCGCACTACACGCGGGCGGCACCCCCGATGCTGAACACGGTGCCCGCGCGGTCCCGATCTACCAGACTTCCTCCTTCGTCTTCAAAGACGCTGACGACGCCGCGAACCTCTTCTCCCTGCAGAAGTACGGCAACATCTACTCGCGCCTGTCCAACCCGACCGTCGCCGCACTGGAGGAACGCATCGCCTCCCTCGAAGGCGGCATCGGTGCGGTAGCGACCGCCTCCGGCATGGCTGCCGAGTTCATCACCTTCGCGGCTCTGTGCCAGCAGGGCGACCACATTGTGGCTTCTTCCCAGCTGTACGGCGGCACCGTCACCCAACTGGACGTGTCCCTGCGCCGCTTCGGCATTGAAACCACCTTCGTGCCCGGCACCGACCCCGCCGACTACAAGGCGGCACTGACCGAGAACACCAAGGCAATCTACACTGAGATCGTGGCGAACCCCTCCGGTGAGGTTGCCGACCTGGAAGGCCTCGCAGAGGTCGCACACGAGGCGGGTATCCCCCTGGTCGTGGACGCAACCCTGTCCACCCCCTACCTGATCCGCCCCATCGAGCACGGCGCGGATATCGTCATTCACTCGGTCACCAAGTTCCTGGGCGGTCACGGCACCACCCTCGGCGGTATCGTCGTCGAGTCCGGTCGTTTCAACTGGGGTAACGGCAACTTCCCGTCCATGACCGAGCCGGTTCCCTCCTACAACGGCGTGTCCTGGTGGGGTAACTTCGGTGAGTTCGGTTTCCTGACCAAGCTGCGTTCTGAGCAGCTGCGTGACTTCGGTCCGTCGCTGAGCCCGCAGTCCGCGTTCAACCTGCTGCAGGGTGTTGAGACCCTGCCGCAGCGCATGGACGCGCACCTGGCGAACGCTAAGCAGGTTGTCGCCTGGCTGGTTGAGGATCAGCGTATCGCCTACGTGAACTACGCTGGCCTGCCCGACCACCCGCACCACGAGCGCGCGAAGAAGCTGCTGCCGCTGGGTGTCGGTTCCGTGTTCTCCTTCGGTGTCAAGGGCACCGAGAAGGCATCTGGCCGCCTGGTCGGTGGCGAGTTTATTGGCGCATTGCAGCTGGCAAGCCACCTGGCAAACATTGGTGACTCCCGCACTCTCGTGCTGCACCCGGGTTCAACCACGCACCAGCAGCTGACCGCTGAGCAGCTGGCTGCTGGCGGTGTCGGTGAGGACCTGATCCGCATTTCGGTGGGTCTGGAAGACATTGAAGACATCATTTGGGATCTGGACCAGGCGCTGACCTACGCGACCGGACTGAACCACGCCGGTGAGCGTGTGGGCGAGTCCAGTGCAGACAAGGTTGTGGAGGCTGAGGAGGCGGTTGCCGCCGCTAAGGCCGCCGAGGATGCTGCCGCCGCTGAGGCTGCTGCTGGCGCATCCTGCTCCCTGCCTACTACCACTCAGGAGGAGAAGTAATGACTGAGAAGCGTACCTGGGTGGGTCCTTCCGCCCCTGAGCGTCTGAACATTCTGCATAATACCCGCACGATTGCGATTGTGGGTATGAGCGATAAGATTTCGCGTGCTTCGTACTTTGTGGCAACGTACCTGCAGTCGGCGTCGCCGTACAAGCTGTATTTTGTGAACCCGATTCTGGCGGCGAAGGGCAAGCTTGTGCTGGGTCAGCCGGTGTACCCGTCGCTGCAGGATCTGCCGGAGGTCCCGGATCTGGTGGAGATTTTCCGCCGTGATGAGGACCTGCCGGGCGTGGTTCAGGAGGCTGTGGATCTGGGCGCGAAGACCGTGTGGATGCAGCTGGGCTCATGGAGTGAGGAGGCTGCCGCGATTGGTGAGGCTGCCGGCCTGAACGTGGTGATGGATAAGTGCGTGAAGATTGAGCACGCGCGTTTCCACGGTGGCCTGCACCTGGCTGGTTTCAATACGGGCGTGATTTCTTCGAAGCGTCAGGTGCTGTCGAAGTAAGCAACCTGTGCTGTATAAGCCGCTGCGGCTTGTAATTACAAAGAATCAGGCGCTTACAAGCGTTTGAGCGGAAGGGGGCGTACCCGGGGTGATTCCCGGGTGCGCCCCTCCTTCTATGTCCGGTGTAATACCCGGTGTAGTGCCCGGCAGGGCATCTGGCGTGTTTGGGCGAGATTGAAGGCGCAGTATCGCCCCTAGTGGGGGAGTATTCAGCTTTGAGGTAAACCTTAGCTCTATGCTCTGGGGTGCTGAGCCGGTATCCTAGTGTGGAGCCCGGCGGCCGGTACTCAGCACACACGCGTACCGACCGCTGGGTCTTTTCACGCGCGAAATATGACGAAATATATGTCTAAAATGTCGAAATATAACGCAGTTTTTTAGTCATAAAAAGTCACTCAGTCACAGAAAAGAAAAAACTAGTCAGCACCCCAAAAGAGCCCTAAGCTAGCAATATATTTTTTTCCCGCATTTTATGCCCAACCTTAGCCGAGGACAGCATGACCGGATTTACCACGAAGGCAATTCACACTACGGACCGCGACAACCCGTACGGCTCCATCCTGCCTCCGATCTACACGACCACCACCTACGCCCAGCCCTGTGACGGCACCGAAGGCCCCTACGACTACCAGCGCGGCGGCAACCCCACCCGTGCGGCCCTCGAAACCACGCTCGCAACCCTCGAAGGCGCCAAGCACGCCTTCGCCTACCCCTCCGGAATGGGCGCCACCGCTGCCGCCCTCGGCATCCTCAAGGAAGGCGAGACCCTGCTGCTGGGCATGCCCTCCTACGGCGGCACCTACCGCTTCGCGACCATCGAGCTGCCCGCCCGCGGCGTCAAGACCCGCTTCATCGGCGACTTCACGGCCCTCACCGACGAGGACTTCACCGACAACGTGACCATGGTGTTCCTGGAGAGCCCCTCCAACCCGCTACTGCGCGTGAGCGACATTGCCGCCATCGCCGAAATCGCGCACCGCAACGGCGCAATCGTGGTCGTCGATAACACCTTCATGACCCCGCTGCTGCAGAAGCCCCTCGACCTGGGCGCAGACATCAGCGTGCAGTCCGCCACCAAGTACCTGGGCGGCCACGCCGACCTACTCGGAGGTGTCGCCGCAACCAACGATGACGCGCTCGCCGAGCGCCTCTGGCACCTGCAGATGATTACCGGCGCAATGCTTTCGCCCACCGACTCCTACCGCCTGCTGCAGGAAGTCAAGACCCTCAAGCTGCGCCTGACCCAGCAGCAGAAGAACACCATCGAGGTCATCAACTACCTGGAGGCGCACCCCGCCGTGAAGCGCGTGCTCTACGCGGGTTCGCACAGCGAGTATGAGGCGCAGGTGCACGCCCGCCAGGCGAACGGCCTGGGCGCGCTCATCTCCATGGAGCTGGTGGACGGCGCAGACCTGCCCGCCTTCCTCGAAGCCCTGAAGATTTTCAGCCACGCGGTGAGCCTGGGCGGTATCGAATCGCTGGTGGTTCGTCCCGCGCTCATGGTGCAGGCAGCCTATACGCAGGCGCACCGCGATGAATACGGCGTGAGCGACAATCTTATCCGCCTGGCCATCGGCATCGAGGAGATTGAGGACATTATCGAGGATTTGGAGCGTGGCCTGACCGCAGCCCTGGCGCATCAGGCATAGTACCTGAACATGAGGCACCGCACGACCGTATCGCGTGATTCGAGGTACCCCAAATACGCGGTGTAATTTCACCCATAATAATTACTCAAAATACCCGGATTAACGTATTTCTTTCAATTTAAAAGAATGTTTTTGATTCGGGTATTTTGTGTACCCTCACTGCATTTTTATATGACGTTGTGTGAACATATTAACCCCCGTGACTCGGGGTTAGAACGGCATAAAAAATGCGGGTAGGGTAAATCCCGGATACACGACGAATACCAGCTACGCCCGCGTTCGGGGTAGCCCGAACGGAGGAGAACCACCATGAGCCAGCGGAACCAGCTCGAACCGACCGGGTTCACGACCCGCACCATCCACGCCGTGCACGATGCCCGCTACGATGCGTCCGTGCCGCCGGTCTACCTGGCTAGCACCTTCGGTACCGCAGGTGAGGATACCACCTACATGTACCAGCGTGGCGCGAACCCCACCCGCGATAACCTGCAGGCGACCCTCGCCGCGCTCGAGGGGGCCGAGCACGCCTACGCGTACCCCTCCGGCATGGCGGCCACCGCGGCGGCCCTCGGCGTTCTGGAGGCGGGCGACACCCTGCTGCTGGGCATGCCGACCTACGGCGGCACCTACCGCTTCGCGACCACCGAGCTGACTAAACGCGCCGTGAAGACCCGCTTCATCAGCGACTTCACGACCCTGAGCGATGAGGACTTTACCCCGGACGTGAAGGTCGTCTTCCTAGAGACCCCCACGAACCCTACCTTGCAGGTCACCGACATTGCCGCGGTTGCGGAGCTGGTGCACCGCCACGGCGCCCTGCTGATCGTGGACAATACCTTCATGACCCCCTACCTGCAGCGTCCCCTGGAGCTCGGCGCGGACATCACCGTGCAGTCCGCTACCAAGTTCCTGGCCGGCCACGCCGACCTGCTCGCCGGTGTTGCGGCCACGAACGACCCCGACCTGGCCGTTCTGCTGCACCGCGGTCAGCTCGTCAGCGGCGCGTTGCTGCCCCCGATTGACTCCTACCGCCTGCTGCAGGACGTGAAGACCCTGGCTCTGCGCCTGGAACGCCAGCAGCAGAACGCCCGCGAGCTCATCGAGTTCCTCTCTGAGCGCCCCGAGGTCGAGAAGATTTTCTACGCCGGCAGCTCCTCCGAGGAACAGACGGAGGTGCAGTCCCGCCAGGCCCGCGGCATCGGCTCCGTCTTTTCGCTGCTGCTCAAGGACGGCGGCGACGCGCAGGCCTTCGCCCGTTCCCTGCCCATCTTCGTGAACGCCGTGAGCCTGGGTGGCATCGAATCGCTCGTGAGCCTGCCCGCGCACACCACGCATAGCGCCTACGCCCAGGAGCACCGCGACGAGTTCGGCGTGGATGACCGCCTCGTGCGCCTGGCAATCGGCATTGAGGATGTTCAGGACCTCATCGCGGCCCTGGAGATTGGTCTGAAGGCCGCCTTCGCCGGCTAGGTTCGTGCCGCCGGTCCATACCGCTGGCGAACGTCGCCGGTCCATACCGCAGATTTCAACTTATACACCACACATTAACGTAGATTAAGGAACCAAGAATGACCGTTCTTAACACCTCCGCTGTGCTGAACCGACGCTCCCTGCTACTGGGCGCGGCCCTTGCCGGAACCACCGGCCTGCTCGCCGCCTGCTCCGGCGGTAACGGCTCCAGCGCAGGCTCCGCACAGAGCTCCTCCAACCTGCTGGAGTCCATCAAGTCCGCGGGCAAAATCCGCATCGGCGTGGAGGGTACCTACCGCCCCTACACCTACCACGACGCCTCCGGTAAGCTCGCCGGCTTCGAGTACGACATCGCCGAGACCCTCGCCAAGGACCTGGGCGTGACCGCCGAGTACATCGAAACCCCCTGGGACTCGCTTATCGCCGGCGTGGACGCGGGCCGCTACGACATCGTGCTCAATAACGTGGCACCCACCGAGGAACGTAAGAAGAAGTACGATTTCTCCGTGCCCTACGCGCACTCCCGTGCTCGCGTGGGCGTGAAGAAGGACTCGAGCCTGAAGAACGCCTCCGAAATCTCCGGCCATAGCGCCGCCCAGAGCGCCACCAGCAACTACCGCAAGCTCGTGGAGGAACGCGGCGCCACCATCATCGAAGTCACCGGCTTTGACGAGGCTATCGAGCAGGTGCTCACCGGCCGCGCCGAGCTGACCGCCAACGACTCCGTGTCCTTCGCCGAGTACTTCAAGGAGCACCCGGACGCCAACCTGCGCCTGCTGGAGGGCGAGGTCGGCCCCGGCACCAACGTCGCCGTTCTGCTGCCCAAGAACCAGACTGCGCTGAAGGATGCGATTGACGCCTCCATCAAGAAGCACCTGGGCAACGGCGACTTCAAAGCAATTTTCGAGAAGCATGTGAGCGAAGATTTGAGCCCCGCCTCCTAAGCTTTCGTGAAAGGCTCGGAAGGGGCCCGGAAAGGGCTCACCCGCCAGGACTTCTGAAATTGCGTCGTGGTTGATGTCTCCGTGGCTTATCCTGCACCGATGAGAGAATATGACGGAATGTTACGTTGAATTCTTTCCCACGGGGAATAGCTGTAGGATAGCCAGCGTTGCACCCGCAGAGAAGGGGCACACCGCACGATGCCCCCGGGTTACCGCAGGGTGACAACCCGCAACTACAAGAGCATCAATCACCACACGAAAGAAGAACACTATGTCCGCAATGATTAACCGCCGCACCGTCCTCGCAGGCTCCGCATTCACCGGCCTGGCTGCACTGCTCGCAGCGTGCGGTTCGTCCAGCAGCAGCACCGCATCCAGCACCAACAAGCTGGAGGCCATCAAGTCTGCCGGTAAGATCCGTGTGGGCATGGAGGGCACCTACCGCCCCTTCTCCTTCCACGATTCGAACGGCACCCTGGTCGGTTTCGAGAAGGAAATCATCGACCTGGTCGCTAAGGACCTGGGTGTGACCGCAGAGTTCACCGAAACCCCCTGGGATTCCCTGATTGCCGGCGTGGACGCTAACCGCTACGACATCGTCATCAACAACGTTTCTGCAACCGATGAGCGCAAGCAGAAGTACGACTTCTCCGTACCCTACCTGTACTCCGAGCCGAAGGTTGCCGTGAAGAAGGATTCTTCCCTGCAGAACGTGAGCGAGATTTCCGGTCACTCCTCGGCGCAGTCTGAGACCTCGAACTTCCGCAAGATGGTGGAGGCGAAGGGCGCCTCGATCGTGGTTGTTTCCGGTTTCGATGAGGCTATCGAGCAGGTCCTCTCGGGCCGTGCAGAGATGACCGCGAACGACTCCGTGTCCTTCGCCGAGTACTTGAAGGAGCACCCGGACGCTAACCTGCGCCTGCTCTCCGGTGACCTGGGCACCGGCAGCAACTCCTCCATCCTGCTGCCTAAGGGTCAGGACGCCCTGCGTAACGCTATCGACGAGTCGCTGAAGAAGCACCTAGAGAACGGTGACATCAAGGCGATTTACGAGAAGTACGTGGGCGAAGACCTCTCCCCGAAGAACTAACACTCTCATAAGGAGCTGAGTTCCGCGCATGGAACGCTACCTCAACCTCTGGGCAGAATCACTGCCGCAGCTGCTGACCTCGACGGTGGCAGTGACCATTCCGCTATCGCTCATCTCCTTCGCGCTAGCGCTGCTGGTGGGCATCATCTCTGCCGGCGCGCGCACGAGCCGCTTCGCCCCGGTGAACTGGCTGGCCTGGCTGTATATCTGGGTCTTCCGCGGCACCCCGCTGCTGGTGCAGCTGTTCATCGTCTTCTACGGCCTGCCGAAGGTCGGTATTGCCCTGGACGTGTGGAGTGCCGCGATCATCACGATGAGCCTGCACACCGGCGCGTACGTGGCGGAGACGTTCCGTTCCGCGGTGGCGGCTATTCCGCGCGGTCAGTTTGAGGCGGCGGCAACCCTGAACTTCACCCGCATGCAGACCCTGCGCCACGTGGTCATTCCGCAGGCGGTACGTATTGCTCTGCCGAACCTGGGCAACAACTTTATCGACCTGATCAAGGGCACTTCGCTGGTGTCGGTCATTTCGATGGTTGACCTGTTCCAGACCGGTAAGCAGATTGCGTCGCGTACTTTCGAGCCGCTGGCAATGTACTCCGAGGTTGCCATCATTTACCTGGTGATTTTCACTCTGCTGACCGCCGCACAGTCGGCATTGGAGAAGTACAGCAACCGTTACGTGAGGAGCAACAATGCTTAGCGTTGATTCCCTGTCGAAGAGCTTCGGTACGACGCAGGTGCTCAAGAACATCAGCCTGGACATCCCCGACGGTGAGACCACGGTGATTCTGGGCCCCTCCGGTAGTGGTAAGTCTACTCTGCTGCGTTGCCTGAACCTGCTGGAAACCCCACAGTCCGGCACGCTCACCATTGACGACGCGCAGGTGGATTACAGCCAGAAGCTCACCGACGCGCAGGTGCGCGATATTCGTTCCCGTTCGGCGATGGTGTTCCAGCAGTTCAACCTGTTCCCGAACTACACGGCGTTGAAGAACGTGGCGCTCGCCCCGACCCTCAACGGCACCCTGAGCGCTCAGCAGGCGCAGGAGCGTGCCCGCGAGCTGCTGGCGAAGGTGGGTCTTGCCGACAAGGTAGATTCCTACCCGGATGCTCTCTCGGGTGGTCAGCAGCAGCGTGTGGCGATTGCCCGCGCCTTGGCGCTGGAACCCTCCTACCTGCTCTTTGATGAGCCGACGAGTGCGCTGGATCCCGAGCTGGAGGCGGAGGTTATCCGCGTGCTCATGCAGCTGGCGAAGGAGGGTCGCTCCCTGGTCATCGTGACGCACAATATGGCGTTTGCGAAGAAGGTTGCGGACCGTATCGTGTTCCTGGAGAACGGCACCCTGCGCTATAACGGTGAGCCGACCGGTTTCTTTGCTTCGGACGACGAGCGTATCCGTAAGTTCTTGACGGTGTATGACAGCACCGAGTACACGATTTAGTCGTACTGCACATAGTAAATATGGGCTGGTTTCTGCCGGTCAGATAATCATCTGACGTGCGGAAACCAGCCCATATTCTATATTCAGCATATATTGTTTTTACTCTGAAAGCCTCTTAGAACGGCGGTACTCCTCCAGCTGCTCAGCATTAATCACCTCAAGCTGCTCAGTGAGCGGCTCACCGGGCGACCAACCCTCATTAGCCACCGTATAATCCTCACGCCTGAACAGAGTGAGAAAACGCGGGCGAGGTACACGCAGCTCAGCCGGGGTGGTCGGCAACTGCCAATTCTTCGCGTGTGAGAGCACACCCAGCACCAAACACATCAGAATGGACAGACCCATCGCCAGGTTCGGGCGGTGGAAGAAACCAGACACAATCGCCGTCTCGGTCGCACCCACAAACGCGACCGTCGCGTACAGCGAGTTACCGCCAAAAATTGCCGGAATGCGGTTGACCATAATGTCACGGATAACGCCGCCACCGACCGCGGTGGTGACACCCAGCGCGATAGCGGGCAGCCAGTGCAGACCCAAGTTAAGGGACTTAATGGTGCCGGTTGCTGCCCACGCGCCCATACCGACGAAGTCAATAATGAGCATGGTGCGGGTTGCCCAGCGGGCACTCAAATCGAGGCTGTACGCCAGAATCGAGGAGCCGATAGCGCCAACCCAGTAGCCGCTGTCGGTGAGAGCCACCGGCAGACCGGAATTCAGTAGGATGTCACGGATCATACCGCCGCCCATGCCGCAGGCGACCGCGAGTAGCAGGAAGCCCACAATGTCGAACCGGAAGGCGCGCGCCACGGCACCGCCGAGCAGGCCGTTAGCGACAACGGCGGCAATGTCGACGATGCGGAATACCTGGTTTGGGTCAAAGAGCTCGTGCATGAGCGTTCTCCTGCGTACGTGATGCGTGTGCTGTGGGGTGCCGGTAAGGCGCGCGCACGGGGGTCGGGTGACGACGTTATCACCGCATCCGGCTCTGTCTGCCTGCACGCGTACCTGAAATGGCACCGATTTATTGTAGACCCGCCGCCGCCTCTGCTCCTAGTTGAAAGGTGCTCATAATGAGCTCTGAGACGTAACGGAGAAGCTTGTGGGCGCGCTAAAAGATGGGCGTAAAATAAGTGAATCTCCACCCCCAATGCTGTGAGGCGCGACCTCACTATTGTGTGGTGCGCTCATCCGGGAGGGGCGGTAGGTACGACACGCAATATTCACGATCATATAGTTTATAGAATCTAGGGTTTATGACCTCATCTTCTTCTGTCCCTGCCCATCCAGATAGCTGCGGGGCGAAGCGCACCCTTCTGCTGTACATCACGCTCAGCGCTCTCATGGCGTGTACTGCCCTCGCAACGGATATTTTCCTGCCGGGAGTTCCCGAAATCACCGCAGAACTCGGTTCCGGCGAAGAACTCATGATTACCAGCTTCCTGCTGGGTTTCGCGTCTGCACAGCTGATTCTGGGCCCGGTGAGCGACCGTGTGGGCCGTAAGATTCCACTCTCTGCGGGCATGATTGTTTTTGCCCTCGGCGCCGCATGGTGTGCTGTTGCTGACACCATGCCCGAGCTCATCATCGCCCGTATTCTGCAGGCGGTTGGTGCCTGCACCGGCCCGATGCTGGCGCGCGCTATCGTGCGTGACTTCTACGAGGGAACTCGCGCCGCGCAGGTGCTCTCCACGCTCATGCTGATTATGGCGCTCGCCCCGATTCTCGGGCCGCTCATGGGTGGTTTCCTGGTGGTGGCTGGCGGCTGGCGTTGGACTTTCTGGGCTATTGCTGCCGTTGCACTCATTATTTTCGGGCTGATTCTGTTTTTGCCCGAGTCCTTGCCTCCGGCGAAGCGCGATAGCGGCTCGATTCTTTCGGCGTTTGTGAACTACCCGGTGCTCTTTAAAAACGGCCCGTTCATGCGTTACGTGCTGTGCGTGTGCTTCTACTACATTTCCATTTACGCGTTTATCACGAACTCTTCGACCGTGTACATCACCCACTTCGGCGTGGATCCGCGCTACTACGGTCTGCTGTTCGGCATGAACATGATTGGCGTGATGAGTCTGACCGCTTTCAACAAGCGGTGGGTAAAGAACTACAGCCTGCGCGGCATCCTCAAGGTCGCCACCCTGGTCGCCACTGCGGCGGGTGTGGCGCTTGCTACCACTGGCGTGACCGGTGTGGGTGGCCTGTGGGGTGTGGTGGTCACGGTGTTCTTCGTGTTCGGCATGAATGGTGTGGTGGCGGCCTGCACGAACGCGGCAGCTTTGAACTCGGTGGAGCCCGCTATCGCCGGTACGGCTGCGGCGTTGCTGGGGTCCTTCCAGTACGGTAGCGGCATCATTTCTTCGCTGCTGTTGGCGTTGAGCCCCCTGAATGCGGTGGAGTCTATGGCGATCATGATGTTTGCCGGTGCGGCGCTGTCGGCGCTCATGGCGTGGCTACCCTCCCGTAAGCGGAGCGCTCGCTAAGCTGGGTCTAGACGAATACTAGAGTCATGTGGCCCGGTCGTTTGATAGACCGGGCCACATCGTAAATCGTTATCTGCGTAAGGTGAAAGGAGCTGCCGTGACGGTATCGCGTGACGAAGTTTTCGAAATCCTGCGGGGCGTGGTGCCCCGCCTGGAGGAGGCGCTTCCCGGCTGGTCGGTGCGCCCCAATATCACGGGTACCGGCGCGGTGGGGCTTTACCTGGACGGCCCCGCAATCTACCGGGACGACGAGCCCCTGGCCGGTGTGAACGCCGAGGGTGAGCCGGTCGTTCGGCACCTGTGCGGTACGATTCAGACCGCCGACCGCGGCCTGCCGCAGGAGCTCGGGCAGGTGCGCTACCAGTACATCCTGGGTGTGAGCGTGGCGGAGCACGAGAGCGAGTATCCAGAACTGGCCGACCTGGCGAGCGTGGGGGAGCCGAGCTGGGTTCCTGCGCTGAGGGCCCTGGAGGCGCTGGTGGAGTCCGAGGGCCGCGAGGCGCTGTGCATCAGCCGCGGCGGGTACGTGCCGGGTCGCCGCGCCCTGGGTAAGCGCCGTGTGGCGCTGCGGCGCGAGTTCTTCCCCGGTAAGCCCTGGCTGGGTTTGGGCACGATTGACTGGTGTGCGGGCGTGCGCTCGACCCCGGTGTACGCCGGGGATCTGGTGGCTCTGGTGGCCGCGGCGACCCGCCTGGCGAGCGGCTGGGATGCCGCCCTTCGAGCGGACTCGGCGACCAGCTGAAACAAAAGTAGCTAAAACAAAGCGGCGCATCCGACCCGTAAAGGGGTGGACGCGCCGCTTCTGTGTAAGCTCTAACGCTTAGTGGGTTTAGCCCAGTGCCTCAGCCAGCTGAATGCCCTGTGCCACGCCACCGAGGGTTGCAGCAATACGGATCAGGTCGTTGACCTGCTCCTTGGTTGCGCCCTCTTCACGCAGGGTGTGCTCGTGAGCCTCAACGCAGTGGGAGCAGCCGTTGACTGCGGATACTGCCAGAGCGAACATCTCGAAGTCCAGCTTCTCAATGCCACCGTTCTTACCGATAATCTGCATACGCAGGTTTGCGCGCTGGTCATCGTATGCACCGTTCAGGAAGCCACGGGTGCGGTAGAAGATGTTGTTCATGCCCATGATGGATGCAGCACCCAGAGCAGCCTCGTAAGCGGTGTCGCTCAGGTGTTCCTTAGCCTCTGCAGCAATCTCAACAACAACAGAGTCAACCTTGGTTGCTGCTGCGGTTGCGAGGATTGCGCCCCAGAGCTGCTGCTCGGACAGGGAGGTGATGCGGGGCAGGGAGGACAGGTTGAGGTTCATGTCCTTCGCGTAGGAAGGCAGAGCCGAACGCAGGTTATCGATGCTCATGGATTACTTCATCTCCTTGAATGCGTCAATGGTCTCTGCACCCTTCTTCCAGTTGCATGCGCACAGCTCGTCGGACTGCAGTGCGTCCAGCTGGCGGAGCACCTCGTCGGTGTTACGGCCGACGGAGTCAGCGGTGATGGAGACCGACTGGATGGTGTTGTTGGGGTCGATGATGAAGGTTGCGCGGTCTGCAACGCCGTCCTTGTTCAGGATGCCCAGTGCTGCGGTCAGTTCGCGCTTGAGGTCGGATGCCATGACGATGGGCAGATCCACGAGCTCTTCGTGAGAACGGCGCCATGCGTAGTGGGTGTACTCGTTGTCAACGGAAACACCGATCACCTGGGTGTCGCGTGCCTCGAACTCGTCAGCGAGCTTGCCGAATGCTGCAATCTCGGTGGGGCAAACGAAGGTGAAGTCCTTCGGCCAGAAGAAGACGACGCGCCAGGTGTCTTCGTCCAGGCCCTCGGAGGAGACGGTGGTGAAGTAGTCTTCGGGCTTGGTTGCTTCGATGTCAGCCAGCTTACCGGGGACAACGCCGGTGAGCTCGTATGCGGGGAACTGGTCCCCGATGGTCAGAACTGCCATAGTGTTCTTCTTTCTGCTTCGTGTCGCGCGGATTTATTGCGCGGCGCTTGTTCTTACTGCCCAGTGGGTGGGATTGATAACCATTTTATTATGAATAATTCATAATAATCAAGTGATGAGGCATTAAAACAGAAGTGTTTAACTATGATTTGCATCACTGATTATTCTGGGATGCTCACAAAAGCTTTTCCGGGGCACAAACCCCAGGGGTTAAGCTCGAATCATGACCCCCGAACACAGTAACTTCTCACACAGTAACTTCTCAGAACACAGCGAATACGTAGAGCCCAACCAACCCGAACTCATTACCGAACGCCTCACCCTGCGCCACCTGCGCGAGGCGGATATCCCCGACATCGTAGAAGCCTGCCGCGACGAAGAAACCCTCCGCTACACCCGCATTCCACTGAACTACACGCGCGCCGACGCCGAGGACTACCTGCTCACTACCGCCCGCCAGATTGCCGTCGGGCAAATCCAGCGCTGGGCGATTGACGCATCTGGCGTGTTCGCGGGGAGTATCGAGCTGCGCCTACCTGACGGTACCCCCGAAAGCCCCGGAACTCGCGCCGAACTGGGCTATTACGCCGCCCCCAAGGCGCGCGGCAGGGGCTACATGAGTGAGGCGCTGCGAGTCGTCCTCGGCTACGCTTTCGACCCGCTCGGGCTGGGTCTTGAGACCGTCCGCTGGACCGCCCTGGCGGGTAACGAGGCATCCGAACGTGTGGCGGTTAAAGCGGGTTTTACCGGCATCTACGACGATATTGACCCGAACTCCGGCCGCCCCGACGAGAACGGCCACCCGGTGCAGCATCGGGTGCGCCGTGCCGATATGACCCGCGCACAATTTGCGGCGCTCTGGGCAAACTAAGGCGTTAGGGCAAACTGGCGCAGTGTTCTGTGGAGAACCGAGAAACTAACCCGCGCATAGCAAAGGGCGCGTCGGGCGTCTCCTCACAGCAAGGATGACGCCCGGTGCGCCCTAAATAAAGAACGGGGGACTACTACCGAATGCCGAAGCCGCGGAACGAGCCGCTCGGCTCCTCCCACTCGACGAGAACCTCATCCACGCGCCCGGCGGTGTCGTCACCGCGCAGCACATCGACCAGGCGAGCGCAGGAGACGGCGGTACCTTCCGCAACTACCTTCACGCGTCCGTCGTCGAGGTTCTCGGCGTAGCCGGTCAGGCCCATGGGTTTGGCGGTTCCGGCGCACCACCAGCGGAAGCCCACACCCTGTACTTTGCCGCTGACGAAAGCGACGAGGCGGATTTCGGCGGGTTCTGCCGGGGTGCGGTCTGTGAAGAAATCAAAGAAACCCATGGGTCCTCCCGGGGTCATCTCATTGGGGGTGGTCTGATGGGGGTGAGCGCCGGTGGTGGCGCCCGGATTAGCTTCTATAGCTTCAGTCTAGAGGGTGCGAGGTGCATCCGCCTGGTTGCCGCATGCACGTGCCGTGAAGAGCTGAATAAGGGTAGAGCAACCGAAGCCACGCCCTGAAAAGGAGTAACATTAGGGGCATTCACTCAGTTGCAACGCTGAACACACAGATATCTACCCGCATACAACCCATCCCCTGGAGGACCATTGAGTTCACTCCCTAAAAAAGTGCCTCTCGTCGGTAACCCGGCGAAGACACCCTATAAGCCCTGGCCTGCTCTCTGGTCCCTGGTTGTTGGCTTCTTCATGATCCTGGTGGATGGCAATATCGTCACCATCGCCCTACCGCACATGCTGCAGGATTTGGAGGCGTCCCTATCGGCGGGTATGTGGGTGACGAGTGCCTACCTGCTGGCGTATGCGGTGCCGCTGCTCATTACCGGTCGTATGGGGGACCGCTTCGGTCAGAAAAACCTGTACATGATTGGTATGGGTATTTTTACGCTTGCCTCCCTGTGGTGTGGTCTGGCGCCGAATGTTGAGTCGCTGATTACCGCCCGCGTGGTGCAGGGCCTGGGCGCGTCGCTGATGACCCCGCAGACCATGTCTCTGATTACGCTGATGTTCCCGCCGAATGCGCGTGGTGTTGCCATGAGTATTTGGGGTGCGACGGCGGGTATTGCCTCGCTGGTCGGCCCGATTCTGGGCGGCGTGCTGGTGGATACCCTCAGCTGGGGCTGGATCTTCTTCATCAACATTCCGATTGGCCTGGTTGGTTTGTTCCTGGCGTGGCGTAATGTGCCGGTGTTCGAGCAGAAGAAGCACAGCTTCGACTGGTTGGGCGTGGTGCTTTCGGCGGTCGGTCTGTTCCTGCTGGTTTTTGGTATTCAGGAAGGCGCCACCTACGACTGGGGCACCATCACTGACTCGTTCATGGGCACCGGTATTGCGGTGAGTGTGTGGGGTCTAATCATTGCCGGCATTATGGTGCTGGCGCTGTTCATTGGCTGGCAGGCCATTAACTCGCGTGAGCCGCTGGTTCCGCTGAGCCTGTTCAGTGACCGTAACTTCTCCGTATCGAATGTGGCTATTTCGGCTATGGGCGTGGTCGCTATCAGTATGGCGTTCCCGCTGACCCTGTACCTGCAACAGGTGGAGGGCCTGAACCCGACCCAGGCTGCGCTGATGACTGCGCCGCTGGCTTTGTCGTCAGGGGTGTTGGCGCCGGTGGTGGGTGCGCGTCTGAACCGTAACGACCCGAAGTGGGTTGCGGTGATTGGCTTTGTGCTGTTCGTGATTGGTTTTGCTCTGCTGCGCCCGACGATGGTTGCGGACGGCAACTTGTGGCTGATGGTTGGTCCGATGATTATTCTGGGTGCGGCGAACGCCTGCATTTGGGGTCCTCTGTCGGTGTCTGCGACCCGTAACCTGCCGCCGCAGCGTGCCGGTGCCGGTTCGGGCGTGTACAACGAGACCCGTCAGATGGCGTCGGTGCTCGGTTCGGCTGCGATTACCACGATTATGGCGTCTGCGATTACCTCGCACCTGTCTGCGTTGGGTCCTGTCGCTGCAGCGGGCAGTAGCTCTCACGGCAGTGCTGGAGGCGGCGTACTTCCGCAGATGCTGCGTGAACCCTACGCGGCGGCAATGGCGGATTCCATGATGCTTCCGCTGGTTGCTGCGGCAGTGGGCGCAGTTGTGTGTCTGTTTTACGCCTCCATGAAGACTTCTGAGGCGAAGGGTGCCGCACAGAATGCTGAGGTGGATACCACTAAGTAGAAGGCTTATCAGAGCGCTTTTACGTAATGTTCTCCACGTCAACGCGAATACGGTGTGTACACCGGGATAAGGCATATAAGCGCTGTGTATGGTGAAGCGGGTCATTGTTGCTCTGAGGTGTCAAAACCTCACGAAAAACAGTGGCCCGCTGTTCTTTAAGCGGCATCCCGCGCCACCATACTTGTTCGGGGTGCCGCACCACAGTGCATACATAATTCACTCTCACGCACCGGCTGCGTCTGATGACCCAACGGTTCACTCAACGCCACTCACGGCTACTCGCATCATTACGAGGGTCTTCGCGTGCATATATGCGACGAACACAAGAAGAGATACAGATGGCTTTCTCCTTTTCTACTCGTTTTCTACTCGTGCGGCACGCACTGCGCTCGCCTTGGCGGCTCTGCTGGTGTTCAGTACTGTAGCCGCACCTGCCGCTAACGCATACAACCCCAATATTGACGGCAACGGCAAGAAGACTGTGCTGACCGCACCGAACGACTTGAAGACCCTGAAGTTGCAGGCTAAGGGCAAGGAAGTTCAGCAGGGTGCGTACTCTTCCGAGGCGGAGCTTTCCGGCGAGAACGAAAAGAATGAGATGACCGCCGACCGTGCGCGTGCTGAGGGTCTGGTTCCCGCGAAGGACTAGCCTCTAGCGGCTGTCGGTGATGACCGATACGCTGAGCCTTAAACACAGCAAGGGGCCCGGCCGGCCGTAACGGGGGGGGGGGCCGGGGGGGTTTTTTTGGGGGGGTTTGGGGGGGTTTTGCGGTGGGGGGGGGGGGTTGGGGCGCGGGCCCCCCCCGGGGCGGCGGGGGGGGGGGCGGG
>NZ_JANCOC010000015.1:19271-21827 GCF_024294905.1 Rothia gullae | reverse complement strand
ACCGCCCCCCCCGCACCCCCTCCCCCCCCCCGCGGGTGCGTCCCCCCCCCCCCCCCCCCCCAACCCCCCCCCCCCCCCCCCCCCCCCCCCCCCCGCCGCCGGCGCCCCTGGTGTTTAAATTCGCTGTCTTAGCGGGTCATTTCCCTTAGCGGGTGATGGTTGCCGAAGCGCTCAAACCAGTCAGATCCTTGAAGGTGTACTCGCCACCCTCGGTCAGCTGCATTGCGACCCTACCGCTGGTGATCTGAACGGTGGTGGTCAGAGTGTAGCTGGAGGTCACGTTGGTGAAGTACACCGGAACCAGCGAAGCCAGCACCTGTGCGTAGCTCACGCCGTCCTTCGCGGTGGCTTCCAAGAAGTCGGAGGTGCGGATATCCAGCACGCCGGTCCAGACGTTGTCCTCGATGACCGGCTCGTAGAACTTCGCGGTGTATGCGATGCCATTGAATGCAGACACGGCGGGGTTGTTGGTCTTCGCGCCACCCTCGCTCTTGGCGAGTGCCGGGATTTCAATGTCCTTATCGATATCCCACAGCAGCGGGTCGGCGACGTTCTCTGCGGTGGGGAAGGTGAACTCGAAGGTCACCTGCAGGTGTGCGGAGCCGTACAGCCAGGTGCTACCCTGGAACTCGCCCTTGGAGTTGATGGGCGCGGAAATCCACAGGCCCGCGCCACCGTACAGACCGGCACCGACGCTACCGCCGGGGGTGAAGATGCCGCCGCCGGCGCTCTGCGGGGTGGTGGAGGTTGCGGTGATGTTGGGTACCTGCACGGTGTAGGAGTCCAGGCCGTAGCGGGTATCAGAGTCGTTGGCGGGGTTCGAGTTGAACGCTTGGGTGAAGATGCCGAACTTCAAGGTCGGGGTTTCCTGCGCATCGGTGGACGCTGCGTAGGCGGGTACCGCCGCTGCGGTTGCGATGACGGGGGTGCTCCACGCGGCACCCTTGATGAGTGCGCGGCGGTTCAGACCGTTGGTGGTGTTCGAGGAAGAAGCCATAGGATCTCTCTTGTTATCGGATCACTCATGTCATCAAGAATGTATTGATGCATATGATTTGAATTACTGATACTCTAATTGTAATTCAGCTCATCTTCAAAAGTATCTCAACTTTTACCTTAATGTATCAATATTGCAGCATCCAGCTCACCTAGCGCGTGAAACGGGAGCATCATGGAAACCGTGGAGAACGCCCTTCCGGAAAACTCCATCGAAACACCACCGGTCACCACACACTAAGGAACACAACATGGCATTTCTGAAGAGCGCACGCGTCACGCTTGCCTCCCTCGCAGTGCTCTGCATGGGCACTATCGCAGCCCCCGCAGCAAACGCCTACAGCCCTGACATCGACGGCGACGGCATCCCCAACACCTGGGAGCTGAAGGGCTACGACGCTGACGGCGACGGCAAAATCGACATCGACTTCCCCGCAATGGGCGCAAACCCCAACCACAAGGACATCTTTGTCGAGATGGACTACATGGCGGGCCTGCTGCCCAGCGAAGACGAACTGGACCGCATCACCAAGATTTACGCCGACCTGCCCATACGCAACCCCGACGGCACCACCGGCATAAACATCCACCTGGACGCAGGTAACGCCCGCAGCGCCAAGTACAACCTCGGCGGCGGCAACGAAATCAGCTACCAGGCACTCGACAGCGAATTCAAGGCACTGCACCGAATCAAGGCGACCGAAGGTAAATTCAACCCCGCCCGAGAAGGCACCTTCCACTACGTCATCTGGGGTGACTACTACGACAACGGCACCTCCTCCGGCATCGCTAACTTCGGTGGCCGCAACCTCATGGTCACCGTCGGCCCGACCTTCTGGGGTAAAGCAAGCAGCAACATCCGCGTGGCAGTGTTCGTGCACGAGCTCGGCCACAACCTCGCGCTGAGCCACGGAGGCTGGGACGAAATCAACTACAAGCCCAACTACTACAGTGTCATGAACTACCAGTACACCCTCACCGGCGTGCCCAGGGCTGACGGTAGCCGCTACTTCGGCTACTCCACCGCCGAGTACCGCATGCTCAACGAGGCGAAGCTGTACGAGGCGCGCGGCTTCGGTTCCCGCGCGGCTGGCTTCCTGTACAAGGGCAAGCCCGCCGACCAGCCGATTGACTTCAACGGCAACGGCAAGATTGACACCGAGCCGGTGTCCGTGGACCTGAACGGTGACGGCATGATTACGCACTTGGGCGCGGCAAACGATATGAAGATGATTCGCTTCCAGGCGACCGAAAACCCGCAGAAGGACAAGGGCCCCGAGCACATTGAACCGAGCGGCATTACCGCCGAACATGCTCGTTCGCTGGGCCTGATTAAATAGGCTGACTGGATGGAATCTGACTAGGTTGAATCTGGCTGGGCGGCACGCCGCCGGTTGAGAGCCCTGTCAGCCCAATAAAATCGCATAGCAAAAGGTGGGGGGTCCCCCGCATAATTAGGGGGGCGCCCCCGGAAGCTTGTTTTGTGTTAGCGCCGCGCCGCCGGCCGCGCCGCCCACGGCGCAGCCCCCCCCCCCCCCCCACAGGGGCCCGCCGCCCCCG
>NZ_JANCOC010000015.1:7617-19261 GCF_024294905.1 Rothia gullae | reverse complement strand
GGGTGTCAATCGTCCGTTGTTTAAGGGGGGGGGGGGGCCCCCCGGGGGGTGGCCCGCCCGCCCCCCAAAAAAAAATCCAAAACCAACCGGGGCGCAACCCTACAACTATTGGGTAACCCCCACCTTTACTCTATGTAGCTTTCAGCTCAGCGCAGCGTGCAGCTCGGCACAGTGCTCAGCCCCGCAACAGAGCCTAGAGGGCCTCGCTCACGCGGCCAGTATCCACCAGCACCTGCGCAATGTGACCCAGCGCCTCCTCATTCTGCAGCGAAGAAACATCGCCCAAAGAACGGCCCTGGTACAGCTCACCGAGCAGACGGCGAGTAATCTTACCCGAACGGGTCTTCGGGATATCGGCAACCGCCACAACATCCTTCGGCTTAGCAATCGGGCCAATGTGCTCACGCACATGGTCAGTCAGCGCCGCCTTCAGCTCATCCTCAGTCAGGTCCTTACCCTCATCGGTGAGCGTCACGTAGGCGACCGCCTGGTGACCGGTCAGCTCATCCTCCACGGGGCAGACACCAGCCTCAACCACAGCCGGGTGAGTCACCAGAGCCGACTCAATCTCAATCGTGGACAGACGGTGACCCGAAATGTTAATCACGTCATCAATACGGCCGAGGATGTACACGTTACCCTCTTCGTCTTCCTTCGCGCCGTCGCCGGCCAGGAACCAGCCGCGCTCGCCGTAGTGACGCCAATAGGAATCCAGGAAACGCTGCGGGTTCTGCCACACGGTACGAGCCATCGAGGGACCAATCTTATCGACCACGATGAAGCCCTGCTTGCCGGGTTCGACCGGATTACCGTGCTCATCCACCACGCGGGTGGACACGCCGGGAACGGCGCGGGTAGCGCAACCGGGCAGGGGAGTACAGTGCGGGGTGCCCTCCGGGTAGGTGTCCTCGGGCGCGAATGCCGGGTCGTGCGGGCGCGGGGAGCACACGGTCGAACCGGTCTCCGACTGCCACCAGGTGTCGATGAACGCCGCGGTGCCGCCGCCCACGTGCTGACGCAGCCAACGCCACGCCTCCGGGTTAATGGATTCACCCACAGAACCGAGCAGACGCACGGTCGAGAAGTCGTACTTGCCGGGCTCCGGGCCGTTCGGGAACGCACCCATGAGGGAACGAATCAGGGTCGGGGCGGTGTAGTAGTTGGTCACGCCGTAGCGTTCGATGACCTCAAAGTGGCGGCCGAAGTGTGGGGTGTTCGGGGTACCCTCGTAAATCACCTCGGACACGCCGTTGACCAGCGGGCCGTAGATTTCGTAGGTGTGCGCGGTCACCCAGGCGAGGTCGGCAGTACACCAGTGAACGGTGGATGCAACCTTTTCCGGGTCATTGACCGCGGACAGCTCGTCGGGGCGCAGCACACCGTTCTCGTCCACGTAATCCGGCAGCAGATCGTACAGCAGCGCGTGAGTGTACGCGGTCTGCACCAGGTAGCCGCCCATCGTGTGCACCAGGCCCTTGGGCTTACCGGTCGTGCCGGAGGTGTAAATAATGAACAGCGGGTCCTCGGCGTCGTGCAGTTCGTAGGCGTGAGTATCCGGCTGGTCGTCCACCAGGTCGTGGTACCAGACATCGCGGCCCTCAGTCCACGGCACAGCGGCGTGCGCTACCGGGTCGGAGGCGCTGGTGCGGTCCACCACGATAACGTGCTCAATGTTGTTCTCGCCGGAGCATGCTTCGTCGGCGTTCACCTTCACGGGAACGACCTTGCCGCGGCGGTTCTGGCCGTCGGTGGTGATGAGGACCTTCGCGCTGGTGTCTTCCACACGGAACTTCAGCGCCTCGGCGGAGAAACCACCAAAGACGAGGGAGTGAATCGCGCCAATACGCGCGCAGGCGAGAGTGAAAATAATGGTTTCGGGGATGACAGGCAGGTAGATGACCACACGGTCACCCTTGCGCACGCCCAGGGACAGCAGCCCGTTCGCTGCCTTCGCGATGCGGCGCTGCAGCTCTGTGTAGGTGATGGCCTCACGGTCGCCGGGTTCACCTTCAAAGTAGAGGGCTACCTTGTCGCCGCGGCCCGCCTCCACGTGGCGGTCTACGCAGTTGTAGGCGACGTTGAGCTTACCGCCTTCGAACCACTTAATTTCGGGGATGCTGAACTGTTCGATGCCGTCCTCATCGAAGCCGAGGGACTTTGGCTTTTCGAAGCGGTGCGCGGTGTGCCAGGGCTCAGCCCAGGTGAGTCGCTGCGCCTGCTTCTCCCAGAACGCGACGCGTGCCTCGTCAGATTCGAGGGCGGGGTTCGGGGTGGGGTTCAGCGGGTCGGTGAACGAGTAGGGGGTGGGCAGTCCCATTATTCTCCCATCGGTTGCTGGCATTAGCACCCTTGCTCGCCGTGCCGCTGTCTGTGTGACCGTGGGGTCTGTGTGTGCGTTGGCGAGGGGGTTGCTGCGACGTCGTTGAGCCAGGTCTCTCGGTCGCTCTGGATGGTTTGCCTTCTTAGTAAAGCGCGCTCGAGGGGGTGGACGCAAAGGGAACCGTCATATTCGGAATGGTGAGTACCAGTTCGTAATATAACGACATATTTAAAGACCCCGCCCCGCGCTCACTGCTGTGGGGCGCGGGGCGGGATTCATCATCATTCAGTAGGCGACAGGTTTCCCCGCCGACTTCTTTCTCCGGCGCGTAGCGATGATTAGCTCACCTTCAGAGGAGCAACCACGCGGCGGACATCTCTCCTAAAACTCAGCGCGTGCTGAGTGTTGTGTTTAGCTGTGGTGCTAATTGCTGGTGGTGTTAGTTGCTGGGGTACTTCGCCTTCACCCAGCGCTCGAAAACACCCACCAGGGCGTCGGTAATCTTACCGAGCACCGCCAGCGCCACAATAGCCAGCAGCAGGCGGTCGGTGCGGCCGTTGTTCTGCGAGTCAGTCAGCAGGTAACCCAGACCCATGGATGCACCCAGCAGCTCAGCGGCGACCAGGAACAGCCACGCCTGAGCCAGCGCCAGACGCAGACCCGAAACGACCGACGGCAGAACCGCGGGAAGCTGAACCGTGGTGAACAGGCGCAGACCCTTCAGGCCGAAGGCGCGTGCCGCCTCCACAAGCTTGGGGTCAACGTGCGCCAGAGCCGCAGAAACTGTGGTGTACACCGGGAAGAACGCACCAATAGCAACCAGGGTCACCTTGGAATTCTCGCCAATACCGATCCACAGCAGAAGCAGCGGAACCCACGCCAGGGACGGCACGGCACGCAGCGCACCAATGGTCGGTGCGGCAATCAGGCGAACCGGTGCAGACAGGCCAATCAGCGCACCCAGCACCAGGCCGAGCACGGCACCAATGCCGAAACCAATCAGTACACGCTGAGTAGAAATCGCCACGTGCCGGCCCAACTCGCCGCGCTGCGCCAGCTCAACACCGGCGCTGACCACACGGTCGGGGGAGGGGAGCTGAACCTGGGTGAACACGCCGTTCGTGCTCAGAATATACCAGAGGGCAATCAACGCCAGGGGAAGAATCAGACCCAGGTACTGTTTACCGGCGAACGGGTTCGACGGCAGCTTCACGGAAGAGACACGCTTCTCGGCACGCTCAGCGCGAGCGCTGGAGGCGGCGGTAATCGTTGCGGCGGTCATTACTTCTCAACCACCTTTGCGATCTTCTCGACGGCTGCGCTGTCAGCCTTCTTTGCGAACTGGTCGTCCACAATGCTGTTCAGTGCCTTGTCCACGTCGGACTGGGAGGGAACGTCGCCGGACTCCACCAGAATAGGGCCGACACCCTTGAGAACCTCAACCTGCTTAGCGCCCGGAACCGGATCGATATCCAGGTGGGTGCGCTCCATGACGACCTGAGCGGTCTCGTGCTTAATGCCGGACTCCTCCTCGACAATCTTCACAGCCTCTTCGGGGTTCTTCTTAGCCCAGGCGCGAGCGTACTCGTACACGTCCACGATGGTCTGTGCGGCGGTCGGGTTGGACTGAATGAACTTCTCGGTCGCGTTTAGGAAGCCGTAGGTGTTGAAGTTCAGGTTGCGGTAGAAGAGTACGTCGCCGCTTTCCACCTCAGCGGCAGCCATGATCGGGTCCAGGCCGCTCCACGCGTTGACCTGACCGTTATCCAGGGCGGTGCGGCCGTCGGCGTGCTGCAGGTTCTGAATGGTCAGGTCCGAAGCGGAAATACCCTCCTGCTTGAGTGCCTGCAGCAGCAGGAAGTAGGGGTCGGTACCCTTGGTCACGGCAACGGTCTTACCCTTCAGATCCGCGACCTTAGTGATGCCCGAATCCTTGCGGGTCACCAGCGCCGACCATTCGGGCTGCGAGTAGAGGCTAATGACCTTGATGGGGGAGCCATTAGCACGTGCCAGCAGCGCCGCCGAACCGGCGGTCGAGCCAACATCAATATTGCCGCTACGCAACGCCTCATTCGCCTTGTTCGAACCAGCCGACTTGACCCACTCAACCTTCTTACCCTCCGCGGAGAGGGCGGTCTCAAGCCAACCCTTCTTGCGGATAATCAGGGACAGCGGGTTGTAGGTCGCGTAGTCAATGGTCACGGTGTTCTGACCGCCACCACCGGCAGCACCGGAGGCGTTAGCGGAACCGGAACCCTCACCGGCGCAGGCGCTGAGCAGAGTAGCAAAAGCGGCGGCTGCGGCAAGGGACTTGAGGGCGGTACGGCGAGACGGGGAGTAAGTCATGATGAAATCTTTTCGCTTCTGAAGATGATGATGTGATGTGTAAAAAATGCGTTTCGTTGCGGCTTTAGGCGTTATCTTCCACGCCGAGCTCAGCCAGCAGCTCGCTACGCAGCGCCGTAAGCTCTGCATCGGCGCGGTCACGCGGGTGAGAACGGTCAACGGTCACAATGCGCTGGATGGTGGCGGGTGCCTCCGGGGTGTCCTTACCGAGGACAATAACCCGGTCAGAGAGGTACAGCGCCTCTTCCACATCGTGGGTGACCAGCAGAATCGTGGTTGGGTCTTGACGGTGCACGTCCAACAGCAAATCCTGCATGTTGATGCGGGTCAGCGCGTCCAGAGCACCAAAGGGCTCGTCGAGCAGTAGCACGCCGGGGTTGCGTGCGAGCGCTCGCGCCAGGGACACGCGCTGAGCCATACCGCCTGAAATTTCCTTGGGACGGTGGGTTGCGTACTCGCCCAGCCCGACCAGGTCGAGCAGACGCGCTACGGATGCTGCGCCTTCAGATTTTTTGGTGCCCTGCGGCAGCCCGAGCGCCACGTTGTCGGCGACGGTGCGCCAGGGCAGTAGGCGCGGTTCCTGAAAGCCGATAGCTACGCGGGGGTCGAGGCCGGTTACTGCCTTCTCACCGATACGTACGGTACCTGCGGTGATGCGGTTCAGGCCTGCTGTTGCACGCAGGAGGGTGGATTTGCCGCATCCGGAGGATCCGATGACGGAGATAATCTCGCCGGGGGCTGCGGTGAAGGAGACTCCGCGAAGAACTTCGTGGGTTCCGCCGGGCACGGGGAAAGATTGTCCGACGTCTTCAAAGCTCAGGGGGACGGCGGCGGTGGATACGGCACGGCGGCCGGTGTTTTCACTGGTGGGTACGTCAGTTACTGGACTGTTGAGTGTCATGTCACTTCCATCGGTCCTGGCGTTAGCACCGGCGGTTAGGGGGATTCCGCAATCGGTTGCTGCGACGTCGTGGAGCCAGGTCTCTCAGTCGCTCTGGATGGTTTGCTTCTCTCACCCTAGAAGGCACGTTACGCATCTCCCAAACTTGAGGCGGCGTATGAATTTCTATGACCGTATATTTCGCATTTATCACGAAATATTTCGATTCTACGTCACAAAAAGATTTTTTCGTCACAAACGTGACCTCCTTCCCGCGCGCCCCGTACACTCAAACCACGAGATTATGAGTCCCGGCGCTAAGCTCTGGCTAGCTGGGCGGCAACCCTCTCCCGTAGCGGGGTGCCCCAGATGATGATCTGGCCTCAACGTTACGAGGCAAGTACGGCGCGAACGCGCCACCTGCACGAAGGCCACCACCGAACGCAGAAGGCAAGAAGGAGGCGGCGCGCGGGGTGCAGGGCCCTAACCCGATCGTCCCCCGATCATTCGCGAAAGGAAAATCGATGGCTGAGCAGAAGAAGCGCATCGTAGTTAACGCATTCGAAATGACCTGCATTGGTCACCAGAGCTTCGACCTCTGGCGTCACCCGCGCTCCCGCGCAACCGAGTACAACACCATCAAGTACTGGACTGACCTGGCTAAGACCCTTGAACGCGGCCTGTTTGACGCCGTGTTCATCGCTGACGTTGTTGGCATCTACGACGTGTACAAGAACTCTGCCGCTCCCGCCATTGAGGGTGCCGCTCAGGTTCCCGTGAATGACCCCGCAACCCAGATTTCTGCAATGGCTGCAGTGACCGAGCATCTCGGCTTCGGTGTGACTGCTGCCGCTACTTTCGAGCAGCCCTACACCCTGGCTCGCCGCTACGCCTCCCTCGACCACCTCACTGAGGGCCGCGTCGGCTTCAACGTGGTGACTTCTTACCTGCCTTCGGCTGCTGAGAACCAGGGTCTGCCCACCCAGATCCCGCACGACGAGCGTTATGAAATCGCTGACGAGTTCCTGGACGTCTGCTACAAGCTGTGGGAAGGCTCCTGGGAAGACGGCGCAGTCATCAAGGACCGCGAGCGCGGCATCTACGCTGACCCCTCCAAGGTCCACCCGATTGGCCACAAGGGCAAGTACTTCTCCGTGCCCGGCATCTCCCTGACTGAGCCGAGCCCGCAGCGCACCCCCGTGATCTTCCAGGCTGGCGCATCCAGCCGTGGCCAGCAGTTCTCCGGCAAGCACGCTGAGGCTGTGTTCATCAGCGCCCTGCGCCCCGACCTGACTCGCGTTGTGACCGACCGTATTCGTGCCGCTGCCGAGGAGCAGGGCCGTAGCCGCGACGACGTCAAGATCCTCGCAATGCTCTCCGTCATTGTGGATGAGACCGAAGAGAAGGCAAAGGCAAAGTACGAGGAGTACAAGAAGTACATCAACCTCGACTCTGCACAGGCTATCATCGGCGGCTGGTCCGGTGTTGACCTGTCCCAGTTCGACGAGGACGAGGTCCTGAACTACGTGCAGACCGAGTCGATTCAGTCCTTCCTGACCCCCTTCACTCTGCAGGCGAAGGACAAGAAGTGGACCCGCAAGGCCATCGCTGAGCACACCACCCTCGGCGGCATGGGCGATGTCATTGTTGGTGACCCGGTTCAGGTTGCTGACGAGCTGGAGCGCTGGATCGACGAGGGCGGCCTGGACGGCATCAACCTGGCTTACCACGTCTCCCCGGGTTCGTTCGAGGACTTCATCGAGTACGTTGTTCCCGAGCTGCAGAAGCGCGGCCGCTACCGCACCGAGTACGAGGGCAACACCCTGCGTGAGAACATCTTCGGTAAGGGTCACACCAAGGTTGCTGACAGCCACCCGGCTGCTAAGTACCGCGGCGCATACGTGGGTAAGCCTTCGGCTGCTGACACCCCGGCTCGCGCGATCGCTGAATAAGCGTTGCCGCTGAAGCGTACCGTGTAGGTTCGCTCAAACTTAACGATTGAAAACAAGAACGCCCGTTCTGCTGGAGGATTTGTTTCCCCGGCAGCGCGGGCGTTTCTTTGCGCTGTGCTTTCTCGATGCGACACTTTCTTGACATAGCGCATTCTTTATACTGGGTGGCATGACTGAACTGAACCAGGTTGAACTTAACCATGATGACCGCTGCCCCTGCTCGAGCGGCGAGGTGTACGGCGCCTGCTGCGGCAGGTTCCTGGGCGAGTTTGCCGCCTCCGGCACGTTGACTGCTCCCGCGCCGGAGCAGCTGATGCGCTCGCGTTTTACCGCGTTTGCGGCAGGGGATGCGGCGTATCTGCTGGCGAGCTGGCATCCGAGTACTCGCCCGGCCGCCTTGGAGTTGGAGGATGATATCCGCTGGTATCGCCTGGATATTCTGGGTGCTTCGGGTGGCCCGTTTGATGCGTCCGGTACGGTGGAGTTCGTTGCGTATTACCGTTCGGTGCCGGGTGTTCCTGCGGAGGAGCGGGTGAAAGGCAGCATGCATGAGCTGTCGCGCTTTGAGAAGGTGGGCGGCGCCTGGTTCTATGTGGATGGTGACGTTCGCTAAATCTCGTAACTTTCCCTGCCTCGCGTACGTGCAGAGTGTGGACATAGAAGAAATGGCAGAATCATTCCGAAAACGGAACAATTCTGCCATTCTTTGTTTTAGTTAGCTTCTGTCTTTTAGAAGATTTTCAAGATAGTTCTCTAAACGAGAGGTTACCTCCAGCTCGCGGTCAGAAATAATGCCGGTGTATTCCTGGAGCGACCTCGAAATACCGTCATGAAGGCGATATATCTGTTTTCCAGAAAGCATCGGGATATCTCGACGCTCTTGAGAATTAAGAACTGAAGATAAAAGAATAATGTCTCGGAAATGCCGACTTTTATCGGAATCTCCATTGTTGAGCAGAGCTGATACCTTCTCATAAAGAGCCCCCAAACCATCAGGGACATTGACTGTAAACTGGCGATCGGCGCAGAGTACAGATGCTTTACGGGTACGCTCAAGTCCAAACTGGGCACCACGAGTCTCGAGCAGGCGACCAAACCCTGGATACTCATAGGTGCGAGCGGACTCCGACTGTCCCGAAGGGATGAGGATATCTATCTGGGCTTCGCCGCGAACCCACCGGTGATTTTGGCCTGATGCGTTGAACCCTGCAATTGAAAATCCGGCATTGCTAAGAGCCTCATGGAACTGACGAACATACGCTCGTGATGCGCGGATATCAAGAATAACGTCGATATCGTGAGTGGATCGAGAACCCGCGTAGCTTCGCTCTGCAGCCAACAGACGCATCATGCTTCCGCCTGCCAGGGACCATCCTTGCGGCATAATCTCTGAGATATCAGCCAGACCAAGCCAAGAGGCACGCTCTGCCCCAATAGCAGGAATCAAAATAGGGGATGCGGTCATGACTAAGACGCTTTCTTGAAAACAGAATCTTGAAGAATGCGCTCTGCCTCAGCGGAGCTTCGCGGATCCCCCAAATCTAGAAGATCTACCGCCACATGCAAGGGCAGAATATGGGGTGGCTCATCGCATTCACGCAAGATAATGTTCGCTGAATCTACAGACGCCGGAAGCAGGTTGTACAGAAAAATGATGTTCTCTAAATCCTGGCTTGAAACATATGCATCAACCATTGAGCCGTACACCTGAGAAATATCGCTACTAATGCCGGTAAGCGACAATGCAGGGTCTTCCAAAATTGCAGGAATTTCAGCGGGAGGAGCCTGCAGATGATGCACTTTCAGACCGCGGCGGGCTCGGTATCGCTCAACAGACGCAGGTCCTTGTACCTGAATTGCTGAGGCGCGTTCTTTTGCCCTGCGGCGTTCCTCAGCAGATAGAACAGATGACTGACCATCGCAGTAACGCGCCAAAGCGTTGAATGCTTCAAAGGAAATAGGACGGCCAGCATTGCTGCGGTGCGCAGCGGGAAGAGCGTCGACAACCCAGCGGCTTCCCAATTTACGACCTTGGAGCATTCCACGTTCTAAGCGGGCGCGCACGCTTCGCTGTGAAACCTTAGCTTCTTGAGCATACTCTTGAACGGACATCATGGCAGAATCATACCGAAAACGGAATGATTCTGCCATGATTTTCTCGCACCTGGGAGCGATAAGGAACATGTAAGAGCGAACCAGATACGTCAAAGGCAGGCCCTTCGGCAGCTTGAAAACTTACATTCTCAGCCGCATCAGGAACCTGCCTTCAGCAAATATGTAGACTGTCGGACTTAGCTAGTCCAGCCGTTAATGATGCCCATACCGAAGTAAATCACGAACACCGCAGAGACCAGGTACATCAGCCAGTGCACGTCCTTACCGCGGCCCTGCACCAGGCGAATGAAAGTGTACGCCACGAAGCCGGCACCAATACCGTTCGCAATCGAGTACGACAGCGGCATGAAAATAATGGTCAAGAACGCCGGAATACCCAGACCCCAGTCAGTCCAGTCAATATTCACCGCCTGGCGGATCATCAGGAAGCCGACCACGACCAGCGCCGGAGCAACCGCCTCGAAAGGAACGATGGTGACCAACGGCGAAATGAAAATCGCCAGCAGGAACAGCACACCGGTCACAATGTTCGCGAAACCGGTGCGTGCACCCGCACCAATACCGGTAGCGGACTCCACGAAAATCTGGTTCGCCGAACCGGACGCGCCACCACCGATAACGGAACCGAAAGCGTCCACGAGCAGGACCTTATCGATGTCCTCAACCTTGCCGTCCTTCATGGTGCCAGCCTCGGCGGCAAGGCCCACGGAAACGCCCATCGCGTCGAAGAACACAGACAGCAGAATAGTGAACACCAGCAACGAAGCAGCCAGCGGACCGATGTGGGTGAATGCGCCGAACAGGTCAGCAGAACCGATGAGGGAGAAGTTCGGGGTGGTGAACTTCATGTCCGCCAGGGAAGGCACGTTCAGGGACCAGCCGGTCGCCGCATCTTTCACGGAACCGGAGGGGACAGCCGCCTCCAGAATCAGGGACAGTGCGGTGGAGGCGAGCACGCCCCACAGAATCGCACCCTTCACGTTACGGATGAACAAGGCGATAGTGAGGAACAGGCCGAAGAGGAAGACGAGGGTGGGCCAGCCGAGCAGGTGACCGCCCGCGCCGAGGCTCACCGGAACGGTGGTGCCAGCTGCGTCAGGCATGCGGCGGATCATGCCGGAGTCGACCAGACCGATAAAGGAAATGAAGAAGCCGATACCGACCACAATTGCGGTCTTGAGCGACTCGGGGACCGCCTCAAACACCGCGGTACGGAAGCCGGTGAGCACCAGAACGGTCATGATCAGACCGGCAAGAACGACCAGGCCCATGATGTCTGCCCAGGTCAGGTTCGGGGTGGTGGCAATGGTGGAGGCGAGCAGCGCGTTCACGCCCAGGCCAGCCGCCATGGCGAAGGGTTGCTTGGCGATAACACCCATGAGGATGGTCATCACGCCGGCAACCAGCGCGGTCACAGCCGCGACGGGGGCGATACCGAGGGAGCGTTCGGATGCGTCAGCACCGGTACCGATGATGAGGGGGTTCAGCACCACGATGTAGCTCATGGCGAAGAATGCGGCGAGGCCGCCGCGGAATTCTGCGGCGATGGAGGAGCCGCGTTCGGAAATCTTGAAGTAGCGGTCGAGCGCGCTGGTGGGCGTTGCCGCCTTCTGAGGTTCAGACATGTGAGGATCCGTTGATGTTGTTCGGTGTGTACTGTTGCGTCGCCGGTTTCGAGGGTGAAGCTCGCGGGTAAATTTCACGGGCTAGGCTCGCGGGTAAATCCCGGGTTAGGCGCCACGATGGTTCAACCATTGTAGGCGCCGCCTCCTAGATTGTGCCGTTGAAACGCTTTGTGTGCGGCGGTTCAGCCGGTGATGTGCTATTTCCCCGACCCTTGCAGCCAGAATTGGGTAGTTGGGGTAGAAGGAAGAATAGCGCAGGGCGGGGGGGTGGGGGCCCCCCAACGGGGGCCCCACCCCCCCCCGGGGGGGCCCCCCCCCCCCCCGGGGGGGGGGGGCGCCACCCCGGGGGGGGTGGCCCGGCCGGTGGGGGGGGCCCACCCCCCCCCCCTGCGCTATTCTTCCTTCT
>NZ_JANCOC010000015.1:0-7607 GCF_024294905.1 Rothia gullae | reverse complement strand
GGGGGGGGTGTGCCCCCCCCCCCCCCCCCCCCCCCGCGGGGGGGGGGGGGGGCCCCCCCCCCCCCCCCCGGGGGGGGGGGGCCCCCCCCCCCCCCCGCCCCCCCCCCCCCCGCCCTGATGGTGCCCGCGCCTCCACGTGGGAGGGTGAGGCACCCGATGTATTTAGTGCATCCAGCCGGTAATCAGGCCGTTAGCGAAGAAGATGAGGAACACAGCGGAAACCACGTACATGAGCCAGTGAACTTCCTTGCCGCGACCCTGCACCAGGCGGATGAAGACGTAGGACAGGAAGCCTGCGCCGATACCGTCCGCGATGGAGTAGGACAGGGGCATGAAGATGATGGTCATGAACGCCGGGATACCCAGACCCCAGTCGTTCCAGTCGATGTTCACTGCCTGGCGAATCATCAGGAAGCCAACGAACACCATTGCGGGTGCAACAGCTTCGAAGGGCACGATGGTGACCAGCGGGGACAGGAAGATCGCGACGAGGAACAGTGCGCCGGTGACGACGTTCGCGAAGCCGGTGCGTGCGCCCGCGCCGATACCGGTTGCGGACTCCACGAAGATCTGGCTTGCGGAGGAGGAGGTGCCACCGCCGGCTACGGAGCCGAGGGCGTCCACGAGCAGGACCTTGTCGACGTTCTCAATCTGGCCGTCCTTGATGGTGCCTGCTTCGGTTGCGAGACCGACAGAGGTACCCATTGCGTCGAAGAACGCGGAGATGAGGATGGTGAAGATCAGCAGAACAGCTGCCATACCGCCGAGGGTGCCGAAGGCACCGAACAGGTCAGCGGAGCCGAACAGGGAGAAGTTGGGCAGCTTGCTGGTGTTGGAGTCCCAGACGGGGACGTTCAGGGACCAGCCGGTGGGGGACTCGAGCGACCTGCCGGAGGGCACGACCTTCTCCAGGATGATGGAGAGGGCGGTGGAGGCGAGCACGCCGTAGAGGATTGCACCCTTCACGTTGCGGATGAACAGCGCAATGGTGAGGAACAGGCCGAAGAGGAAGACGAGGGTGGGCCAGCCGAGCAGGTGGCCGCTGACACCGAAGGAGACGGGCACGGTGGTGCCTGCTGCGTCGGGCATGCGGCGGATGATACCTGCGTTGACGAGGCCGATGAAGGCGATGAAGAAGCCGATACCGACGACGATTGCGACCTTGAGCGATTCGGGGACCGCGTTGAACACTGCGGTGCGGAAGCCGGTCAGCACGAGGATGGTCATCAGCACACCAGCCCATACGACGAGGCCCATGATGGCGGGCCAGGTCAGTCCGGGGGTGGAGGCGATGGTGGTTGCCAGCAGTGCGTTCACGCCGAGGCCTGCCGCCATGGCGAAGGGCTGCTTGGCGATGACGCCCATGAGGATGGTCATGACGCCTGCGACCAGTGCGGTCATTGCTGCGACCTGCGGTACGCCGAGGGCGTTGCCGGATGCGTCCTTGCCGAGGCCGATGATGAGGGGGTTCAGCACGACGATGTAGCTCATCGCGAAGAAGGTGGCGAGGCCGCCGCGGAATTCTGCGGCAATGGTAGAGCCTCGCTCAGTGATTTTGAAGTAACGGTCCAGTGCGCCCTTGGCTTCTGCCTTGGGGCTCTGGGGAGCCGCGGTGTTCTCAGAAGACATTCGTGAAAATCCGTAGATACTCATAGTCGGGGCGTGACTCGGGGTTCCGAGCCCGCATAAAAAAGTGCCACTTCCCGGTGTGTTGGGGGAGGTGACACTGTTGTTACCGAAATATTCTACGGTTAAAGTTTCTCTAAGCGTTAATCCAGCAAATTCCCAGCTTTTGTTCAGGAAGCCTGATAAGGTACGGTAAAAACTCTAAAATCCTCTGACTAGTAAAAAAATATATGTCATGAATCTAAATAATTCGAAAATCTATACCATTTAGGTTATGAAGGTGGTAGTCTTCTAGCACCAGGCCTGGGGCGGTCAAGTTTTATACCCGCCCGCTACAGACGGGGATTCAACGATGAAAAATGCTCTGAGAGTGTGCGCAGTATTGTGCACGGTTCTGACCTTTCTGCTGGGTAGCGCCCTCATCTCTGTCCTGGAGACGCAGACTCCTCTGGGTACCAATGCACAGGCACAGATTTCTCTCCGTGCTTCGCAGCAGTCTAAGTCTGAGCTGATTCAGAACTTTGATACCCTGGTGGATCGCTACGCTGCCGATGGCGCCCAGCTACTCAAGGTGGTCGCCGACCCCGAAGATTTCTGGCACGGAAGATCCGTCTACGTGTTTGGGGCGAATTCACTGAGCTCTGACGGTGAAACTATAGATTGGTTCGACCCGGATAAGCACGGGAAAAAATATCCATCACGAGCACTCGGGGATTCTTCGCTTGACGGCCAATACGCGCTAGCGGGTAGCCAAGAATTTGTGCGTGCTTTTGAAAACCTTGCCCGTGAACAAGGCATGGATGTTAAAGTTACCTCCGTTAACCCGGTGCGTGTTGTCTACGGGGCAGTTACTTCTTCGGGCTCTCTGACGAGCCTTATCTGCCTGGCTGTGCTCTTCTGTACCGCAATCATGGGGTGGTTGTCGGTCCGTTCGCGAACTCAGAATATTCTGCTTCTGAACGGATACTCCCCGCAGCGTCTGCAGCTAAGGGATGCACAAGACCTCCTGCTCCTGGCGCTACCTCCTGCAGCGGTAACAGCATTGTGCATGGGATGCGTAGAGGGGTTCGTGTACGGCGTGGCGCATCTTCCTCAACTGATGGGAGTTACAGCGCTGATTTTTGCCGTGTTTACCGTTCTCATGCTGGTGGCTCTACTGCTTATCAACCTCATGACTTGGCCAAGCATTAATGCTGTGGGACGCAGGGAACCGGCGTATCGACGTTTTACAGTTCCGAGTGCAATCGCTAAGTATGCTGTGGTGGTTTTAGTGGCGTGCACTATTCCGGGTCTGGTCTCAAGCGCTCAAGTGAGTTTGGGTAGGAGCGATTCGGCAGCTGGCTGGTCTCTTCTTTCTGACCAGTACACCTTACGCGTGAACGTGCCTGAAGCGACGATACGGGATGAACAGGCGCTCGCCTCCTACGATCAGGCTACAGTGCGTGCTTTAGGTTCTCTTGAATCACGGAACGGTGTCCTCCTGTCCTATGCGTTGGAAAACGTTAAGGGTTTGGAGGGTAGCGGATACGATGGTGCTCTTATGGTGAACCGCGCCTATGTGGACCTTCTTCAGCAACGTCTTGGCTTGTCGTTCAAGAACGTTGAGGATAGCAGCTTCCCTGGATCTCAGTCTTTGCGTGCAGAGTATTCTTTCCACCAGAAGGACCGGGAGGATCGAGGATTTACTCTGCTCACTGTGGAGGATAAAACCAACTCGTCGGGGGTAACGGTGCCTGCTTTGAGCTCTCAGGATTCACGGCTTCTGAACTATAAAAAGCCTGTTCTTGTGGTGACCGAATCGGCGACTCAGAATCTACAACCTGCCTTTATTTCTGCGGCCTTGACTACCGGTAACGTCATGGTTTCTCAGCCTGCGTCTGTACGGGCAGCCTACAACGCTGAGGAAATTGGACAGACCCTACTTTCTGTGGACCGCGCGGGAGAAGAACACCTTTACATCGCGCAGCTGGAACGTAACCGGTATGTTGCGCATCTTGTGGGCCTAGCAATTCTCTGTGCGGCACTCATTATTGGCACAGCAATTAACACGTACATTACCCTTGCGGCTCGTGCTCGTAATGATTTTGTTTTACGTACTGCTGGTCTGCCTCTCAGAACAATTTTTAGTGGGTACCTTCTGAAGGAAACCTGCATTGTGTGCCTTTGCTCTGCTTTGGCGTTGGTACTTCTTCTGGTGCAGGGAGCAGAGTACGCCTTTTCCGCGATGGCGGCACCGCTGTTGTACGGCACTATTCTGGCGTTGGTGCTGAGACTGAGTTTTAACCGTATCTTCACCGCGACGGTTCACCGTCGTCACGTATAGGAGCGAATGATGAGGAATACTGTTTATCCCTCTAGTAATGGGGAACATCCTGAGGTAACTATCGCCTCCCGCAATATTGTGGTGTATGCGCAAGGGCAGCCCATTCTCCAGAGTCCCCACTTTGAGGCATATGCGGGGGAAGTAACTGGCATTGTGGGTCCGAGCGGATGCGGTAAAACGACGCTTTTGAATGTGTTGGGTCTGCTGATGCCGCCTCATGAGGGTGAGGTTGTTATTGGGGGTCGGCATATGGAACGTGCTCGTGAGAAGGAGCGTCTTGCGTTCTGGGCTGATGAAGCTTCCTTCGTTTTTCAGGATTACGGAATTATTGAGGAATGGAGCGTTATCGAGAATATTCTGCTTGATCGTAAGACCTTTGGTCGTGCTCGTATTACGGATGAGAGCCGCGAGCTTTTGAACGTCATTGGTCTTGAAGGGAAGGAACGTACTTCGGCTGCCCTGCTGAGTGGTGGTGAGAAGCAGAGGGTCGGTATCGCTCGGGCAATCCATAAGGGTGTGCGCTACATTTTTGCGGATGAGCCGACGGCAAGTCTCGATGCTGAGAACCGGGCATTGGTTGTTGAGCTGTTGAGCTCTGCTGCTCGGCGTGGAGCCACAGTTATCGTGGCGACTCATGATGCAGATATGATGACCGCCTGCGATAGGCTATGCCGTCTTGAAAGCCCTACCAGAATTCCCGATTCGGGATTAGCGGATGTAAACGTAAATTCTCATCGGAAGGAGAATGAATCATGACGGCCAGGAGCCCTCTAGCTCGTGATGAGTATGATCGTGTGCCGGAAAATTCAGGAGGCGACACCCCTCGAAAAAACGGATTGCTGCACCTGCCGCGAAAAATGGTGGGCGTTCTAGTATCTTGCGTGGTGTTTGTTGGCGCTCTTCTGGGCCTGTACTGGGGCGGGGCTTTTGAGCCATGGCTGAATGAGTATTCGACCACTACACCAGCCTGTGCAACAGCTTCTTCACCGGAGGATGTACAGCAAGCTCTTGCGCGGACTGAAGAGCTTAATGCTATTCGTTCGGCTGCGAAGAATGTTGAATTCTCCCAGACGCTTCTGTGCGATGGGCAGAAGGCTGTTTTGACGATTACGTACACTGACCGGTCGGATTTTAAACGTTTGAATGATGCGGTGACTTCGGCACATTTGGGTGCTGCTGCTGAGATTAAGCTCAAGAGGTAGGCGCGTAAAGAACGGTGGTTGTTTATCGCCCCTGCGCGAACAACGATGACATATTAGGTTAGCGAACCCTAAGTTTCTGCTATATTCGAGGTGAAACAAGTGTCGCCGGATGCCAGGTTCTGTGTGGTGAGCCTTTTTCGGCATAGATGAGAATTCGGCATAGATGAGAAGGAACCCACCGTGACTGAAACTCCCCAGGAAAACACCGCTGAGAATTACCCCGCCGCAGAATCCCTGCCGGTACGCCAGCGCGCCATCGTAGCAACCGATCGCCCCGCCCGATACATCAAGCAGCTCGGCTCGCACATGGGCCGCAAGCTCGGCACCGCAGAACTGCCCGATGGTCTGCGCCTCACCTTCAACCGCGACGGCATTTTCCGCGGCTACGGTGACCTGCGCGAAACTGACGGTGCCCTCGTCATGGAGGTGCGCGCCGAAAGTGACGAGTTGGCTGCTGGTCTGGCGGATGTGCTGGACCGCCACCTGGTTCGCTTCGGTGAACGCGAGGAACTGGTCGTCACCTTTGAGGCGGTACCCGCCTCCTAGTCCCTGCTTTCTAATCTTCGTTACCCTGCCCCGCCCTCCTGCACCTCGGAGGGCGGGGCAGTTTCTATGCCCGCTGCGTGCGGAGGCGCCCGGAGTCGGAGGCGCCGCCCCTCCTGAATTAAGTAACCCCGCCCGGATTAGGTGACAGAAAATTATCCTATTTAGTGGGCGAAGACATATAAGCTCCCGAACACCCGTCAATCCCCGGTAAAATAGGCAAGAAGTGAACACTAAGCTCACCGCCTGTTCGCGCCGCACCGGGCGCCGGACGGTGAACTTCGAAAGGAAGATTTTCGTGTCTGAAGCAGCACGCCCCCTGCGCGTCGCCGTTATTGGTGCAGGTCCCGCCGGTATTTACACCGCCGACATCCTCACCAAGTCTGAAGAGGTCCGCACCGGAGCCGTCGAGGTTGCCATCGACATCTTCGACCGCTACCCCGCCCCCTTCGGCCTGATTCGCTACGGTGTGGCACCGGATCACCCCCGCATCAAGGGCATCATCACCGCACTGCACAAGGTCCTGGACCGCGGTGACATCCGTTTCTTTGGCAACGTCGAATACGGCAAGGACCTGACCCTCGCCGACCTGCGCGAACACTACGATGCCATCATCTTCGCAACCGGCGCGATTTTTGATGCACCCCTGAACATTAAGGGCATCGACCTGGACGGCTCCTACGGCGCAGCAGACTTCGTCTCCTGGTACGACGGCCACCCCGACTACCCCCGTACCTGGCCGCTCGAAGCTGAGCAGGTTGCAGTGCTCGGTAACGGCAACGTTGCCCTGGATGTCTCCCGCATCCTCTCCAAGCACGCTGACGACCTGCTCGTCACCGAAATTCCCGACAACGTCTACGAGGGCCTGAAGGCTTCCCCCGTGACCGACGTGCACGTCTTCGGTCGCCGCGGCCCCGCACAGATGAAGTTCACCCCGCTCGAGCTGCGCGAACTCGCACACTCCCGTGATGTGGACATCGTCCTGTACGAAGAGGACTTCCAGTTCGACGCTGCTTCCGAAGAAGCCATGGAGAAGAACGCGCAGACCAAGGTTATGATGAAGACCCTGCGCGGCTGGCTGGAAGACCAGAAGACCAACGAGCAGACCGCATCCCGTCGCCTGCACCTGCACTTCCTGCAGTCCCCGCACGAGATTCTCGGCGAAGACGGCAAGGTTGTGGGCCTGCGTATGGAACGCAACAAGCTCGACGGCAACGGCGGCATTATCGGCACTGGCGAGTACGTGGACTACCCCGTACAGGCTGTCTACCGTGCGATCGGTTACTTCGGTTCCGAACTGCCCGAAATTGGTTACGACGACAAGCGCGGCGTCATCACCAACGTTGAGGGTCGCGTCGTGGATGGGAATGGTGAGGTCGTTCCCGGTCTGTACGCATCCGGTTGGATCAAGCGCGGCCCCGTCGGCCTGATTGGCTCCACCAAGTCTGACGCGCTTGAGACCATCACCCACCTGCTTGAGGACCGCGAGAACCTCTACACCGCACCCGAGCCGGAGGCAGAGGCATTCAGCGCCTACCTGGACTCCAAGGGCATCAAGTACACCACCTGGGAAGGCTGGCACCGCCTGGACGACCACGAGAAGGCGCTGGGCGCCGCATCCAAGGATGCAGCCGGTGAGCCTCGCGCCCGCGTGAAGGTTGTGGACCGCGACGAGATGGTCAATATCTCCCGCGGCGAGTAATCCTTATGTTGGGTACGTAGAGCATGGAAATCGACCCCGTACCGTGAACCGGTGCGGGGTCGATTTTTGTCTATATATAAGGATGCGGGGGGGGGGGGGGGTAAGCGGGGTAGCGATTGGGAAAATGGACGCCGGTACGCTTATACGAAGAACGGTTTAATAAACCCCACCCCGCCGATGACGGAATTGCGCGGGGGGTTGGGCAGGTGCG
>NZ_JANCOC010000014.1:41713-65368 GCF_024294905.1 Rothia gullae | reverse complement strand
AGTTTTTTCGTGGCCAGGACTGGCAGACCTTTGAGAGTTTTAAAGCCGACCTTGACGCCTATATCATGCATTGGAATACGGTAAGGCGCCAGGTAAAGCTTAGGGGCCTGACCCCGGTAGAGTACCGGGATCAGGCCCTGCAGGTAGCCGTGTAACGGCTAGTATTTAATGCGTCCAAGTTTCGGGGCGCAGTTCATCCGAAAATCTTACCGCCGGGGCTTCAAAGCCGTTAAAGGCAAAAGCTATGAGCACAGGATGTCGCTCTTAGAAGTGGGGATGCTTCACTTCCGCCTGCACCGGGCACTCCGGCGGGCAGTAGTTCTTCGCGTCCTCAGCCAGCACCTCGCGGGCCTGCACCACATCATCGTTAATCTGCTCAATCAGCGCCTCAACACCGGCGTACGCCACCATGGAGCGCAGACGCTTCACGAACTCAATCAGCACACGCTGACCGTATAGGTTGAAATCCTCCACGCGCTCTTCCGGGCGGTCAATCACGTGCGCCTCAACCTGGCGGTGCTCAATACCGTCAAAGGTCGGGTTCGTACCCACCGAAATAGCGGAGGGGTGACGGTTACCGGACTCGTCCACGAGCCAGCCGGCGTACACACCGTCGGCGGGAATCAGGCCGCGCGCCTCAAGCTCAAGGTTCGCGGTCGGGAAGCCCAACTCGCGGCCACGCGCCAGACCGTGTACGACCTCACCAGCCATCATGTGGTGGCGGCCCAGCAGCTCGGTTGCGGCGTGCATATCGCCTTCCAGCAGTAGCTGGCGGATGCGGGTCGAGGAGCAACGGGTGTTCTCATCAACCATCAGATCCTCAACAACAACCACCTCAAAGCCGTACTTCTCCCCCAGCTCACGCATAGTGTTCAGGTTGCCGGAGTTGTTCTTACCAAAGCGCACGTCGTCACCGATGACCACGAAACGCGCGTTCAGCGCATCCACGAAGGTGGACTTCACGAACTCCTCAGGGGTCTGCGCAGCGAACTCCAGGTTATAGTTCAGCAGCAGGCAGTCGTTCAAACCCAGCAGGCACATGAAGTAACGGCGTGAGCCCTGACCCATAATGTCGTGGTGGGGCACCTCGGGACGGTGCACCTGCATCGGGTGCGGGTCAAAAGAAACCGCGATAGAGCTCAAACCGTGCTCTTCAGCGAGGGAGACCACGCGCGAAATCACGCGGGCATGTCCACGGTGCACGCCGTCAAAATTGCCGATGGTCACGACCGAAGGGCCGTAGCCGGCGGGGACCTCGCTCAAAGCGGTGTAGAGGGTCACGGGCTCTCCTGAAAAAGATAAATGTACCTAACCATCCTAGACCACAGGCGGCAGGATGCAGAATTCAAAAAGAGAATCAACAGGGAATGGAACGGCGCCCCTCACAGGCGGTGCCCTCTCCCCATACCTTTACGGATACGGCGGGGTATCTGACACGCAACTGTGTAACCTCCGCACCTGGAAAATCCATGCGCAGCACCCACCCATAAGAAAGCCCGGGCAGACACCCACCGTGCGGCAGGAACCTTCCCGGGCGTTACGACTACTTACGAGCCTGGTTACGAGAAGCCTTCAGCATCTCCTCGCGAATCTTATTAGACTTGTTAATCCAGCCGTACCACACCAGCAGGCACGGAGGAATCACAAGCTCAGTCACCATCAGCACAATCAGCAACCAGTGCGGGGTGCCGAAGAACGCCCACGACAGGATACGACCCACGCCACCCAGGAAAACCACCAGGCAGGAGAACGCAAGCATGTTCACCCACTTGAACTTCAGGGCGATGAACACGAAGGACAGGCCCACACCCACATAGGTTGCCGCGAAGAACCCGTAGTTCGACTGCACAGAGGGGTTCGCAAAATCTGCAGGCGCATCCGGAATGACGCGGATACCGCCCAGAACCTGCCACACACCATACGCAATCATGAACAGACCGTACAGCGCCACCGCCGCGCGGAACGCAGCACGGTTCTGAGGCTTAGCCGCCTCCTCAATGCTCTTGGGGCGGGCAAACGCCTCGCGGGTTGCCTTCTTCTCAGCCTTCCTATCGGCCTTCTGCGAGGCCTTATCGCCGGACGCCGGTGCGGCTACACGAACACCCTCGGGTGCCTTCGCCACAGAAATGGGCTCAGCGCTCTTAGTACCGGTAGCCTTCGCGGCACCGCTCTGAGCAGCAACCCCGGTTACGGTAGCTTCAGTCTGCGCAGACTCCACGCGAGGTACCGGCGCGGTACGAGGCTCACTCGCCTTCTTAGCAGAGCTCTGGTTCTCGCTCATCTTCTCTCCTTCAGCAGGGCCGGGCGGCACCCGCACGAGTAGTCATGTGTGTTCAGGGATGTTTACGTTAGCGTGTTGAATGAATAGGGTACACATTCAATAGGCCCTGAATCAATCAGGCTTGGGGAATCAGGCTCGGGGATTCAGGTGTGGGCAGGCACAAACACCGAACCCTCTTCGCCCATCATAAGCCTTCAACGCCTAGTTAAAGGAACGATTCGCCTCAAAAACCAGCACCGGGGCGGCCTGCACCTTCCCGCGCTGCTTCTTATTCTCCAGGAGGGCAACCAAGGTACCGTCCGGGGCGAAACCCGCCACAATACCCTCAACGCTGGCATGCTGCACCGCGCCGGACTCATCCGCGCTCGCGTGCACGGATTGCTTCACCACGGATCCGTCCCCACTGGGGCTAATACGACGACCGTAGGAAATATCGCTCGCCTCCGCAGCAGAGAGCTCACGCGCACCAAAGATGCGGTGTGCCGCTTCCTCCAGGGGAAGCAGCGGCAAATCTTCCAGCGGTGCCTCGGATTCTTCACGGCGTTGCTTCAACTGCGCCAAATCGGCGGCATCCTCAAGCACCACCGCACCCACACGGGTACGGCGAAGAGCCGTCAGGTGGCCACCGGTGCCCAGAATCTTGCCCAAATCACGCGCCAAGGCACGAATGTAAGTGCCCGAGGAGCACGAAACCGTCACATCACAGTCAATCACGGGAACCGAAGTTGCCGCGTGTTCGCCCTCGTTCTCGGGGTCCTCAATCACGTACTCAGCAAAACCAGGGTTGATGGAATGCACCGTGAACTCGCTAATCGTCACCGGACGCGCCACCAACTCAACCTGCTCACCGCTACGCACACGCGCATACGAACGAACACCGTTGATCTTGATAGCGGACACCGCAGAAGGAACCTGCAGAATATCGCCACTGAGCTGCGCCACAGTCTCCAGGATGCGCGCACGCATCTGCTCAGCGTCCAAACCGGTCAGCGCCTCAACGGCATCCGGATGCGCGGCGGTGTGCTCACCCTCGGCGTCCTCAGTCAGCGTCTCAATGCCCAGGCGAATCGTCGCGTCATAGGTTTTATCCTGACCGACCAGGTAGGTCAGCAGCTTCGTCGCCTTATTGATACCCAAAATCAGCACGCCGGTCGCCGCGGGATCCAGCGTACCGGCGTGACCAACCCGCCGGGTGCCAGCAATACGACGCATCTGAGAGACTGCGTCGTGGCTGCTCATCCCGGCGGGCTTATCAATGACCATCAGGCCGGACGGGCCCTGAGGTTGCTTCTTCGCCACTTAGGCGTCCTCACCTTCGGCAGGCTCATCCTTCTTGTAGGGGTCAGCCTCACCAGCGTACTCGGCACCCTCAGCTGCAGCAGCCAGGGCGGCGTCGCGCTCGCGAGTCTCACGCAGAAGCGCCTCAATGTGGAAGGCGTTCTCGGGAACCTCGTCAGCGACGAAAGTCAGGGTGGGGGTCAGGCGGGCAGTGATGTTCTTACCCACCTCGGCACGCAGAATACCCTTAGCGGATTCCAGCGCCTTCTTGGTGTTTGCGGCGTCCTCTTCGGAGCCGAACACGGTGTAGTACAGGGTTGCGTGCTGCAGGTCGTTGGTCACGCGGGCATCGGTAATGGTCACAAAACCGAGGCGGGGATCCTTAACACGACGCTCCAGCGCCTTCGCCACAATTACCTTGATGCGGTCGGCAAGTCGTGCCGCGCGGGCTGCATCAGCCATGTGTTTCTCCTTGAAATGTCGTGGTGAAATATCGTGGTGCTTCCACAAACACTGGGGGTGTTGCGGAGGTGTTCCAGGTAATGCGGAAGCGCCCGCCCCGCCAGCACCGCCCCGCAGGCTCCAGTTTTAGAAGCCTGCGGGTGCAGGAACACTAGCGGGTGACGGGCGCATCAACGTGTGAGTCTTAGACACGCGGCTTTTCGCGCATCTCCCAAGTCTCGATAATGTCGCCTTCCTTGATGTCGTTGAAGGAGCCGAGGCCAATACCACACTCGAAACCTTCGCGAACCTCGGTAGCGTCGTCCTTGAAACGACGCAGCGACTCGATGGTGAGGTTCTCTGCCACCACGGAACCGTCGCGCACCAGGCGTGCCTTGGCGTTGCGCTTGATGATGCCGTTCTTGACAATCGAACCTGCGATGTTGCCCCACTTGGAGGAGCGGAAGACCTCGCGGATCTCTGCGGAGCCGAGCTCCACTTCCTCGTACTCGGGCTTGAGCATACCCTTGACGGCCTGCTCAATTTCCTCAATCGCACGGTAGATGACCGAGTAGAACTTCATTTCGACGCCTTCGCGGTCGGCAAGTTCGGCAACGCGCTCTGCCGGGCGGACGTTGAAGCCGATGATGACCGCGTTGTCCACGGTAGCCAGGTTCACGTCGTTCTGGGTAATAGCACCCACACCGCGGTGGATGACGCGTAGCTGAACCTCGTCGCCACCGGCGTCAATCTTCATCAGAGACTCTTCCAGTGCTTCGACAGCACCGGAGACGTCACCCTTAATGATCAGGTTCAGGGTGTCCATCTTGCCCTCAGCCACAGCGGCGTCGAAGGACTCGAGAGTCACGCGCTTACGACGCTTAGCCAGCTGAGCGTTACGATCAGCAGCCTCACGCTTCTCAGCGATCTGACGAGCGGTACGCTCTTCCTCGGTGGAGAGGAAGGTGTCGCCTGCACGAGGAACGGTGGACAGACCCAGCACCTGAACGGGGCGGGACGGGCCAGCTTCCTTCACAGCCTGACCGTTCTCATCGAACATTGCACGAACGCGACCGTGAGCAACACCGGCAACGATAGCGTCACCGACGCGCAGGGTACCGGACTGAACCAGAACGGTGGAAACCGCACCGCGGCCCTTGTCCAGGTTTGCTTCAATAGCAACGCCGCGTGCTTCCTTGTTCGGGTTAGCGGTCAGTTCGAGCACGTCAGCGGTCAGGGTGACAGCCTCAAGCAGCTCGTCGATGTTGGTGCCATTGCGAGCGGAGACGTCCACGAACATGGTGTCGCCACCGTACTCTTCGGGGATCAGACCGTACTCGGTGAGCTGGCCACGGATCTTGTCCGGGGACGCGCCTTCCTTATCGATCTTGTTCACAGCAACCACAATCGGCACGTTAGCTGCCTGTGCGTGGTTCAGTGCCTCAACGGTCTGGGGCATAACGCCGTCATCCGCTGCGACCACGAGGATTGCCACGTCGGTGACCTTCGCACCACGGGCACGCATAGCGGTGAACGCCTCGTGACCGGGAGTATCGATGAAGGTAATCGCGCGGTCTTCACCCTCAACGGTGGTGTGGACCTGGTATGCACCAATGTGCTGGGTAATGCCGCCGGCCTCACCCTCAATGACGTTGGTGTTACGGATAGCGTCCAGCAGGCGGGTCTTACCGTGGTCAACGTGACCCATGACGGTAACGACCGGGGGACGAACCTCCAGGACGTCCTCGCCCTCAGCTTCTGCTTCGGCTTCGAGGTCGATGTCGAAGGACTCGAGCAGCTCGCGCTCCTCATCCTCCGGGGAAACGATCTTGATCGAGTAACCCAGTTCGGCACCCAGCAGCTCGAAGGTCTCCTCGTCCAGGGACTGAGTCTGGGTAGCCATCTCACCCAGGTGGAAGAGAACCGTAATCAGCGATGCCGGGTTTGCGCCAATCTTCTCAGCGAAGTCCATGATGGACGCGCCACGGCGCAGACGAATCTCGGTCGAGCCGTCGCCGCGAGGAACAACCACGCCACCGGGTGCCGGTACGTTCAGCTGCTCCTGCTCATGGCGGCGAGCTGCCTTGGACTTGCGGCCCTTACGCTTGGAGCCACCGCGACCGAATGCACCCTGTGCGTTGCCGCGACCGCCGGGGCCGGGACGACCCGGACCGCGGTTGAAGCCGCCGGAACCGCCGCCGCGACGTGTGCCGCCGCCGTTACCGCCGCCGTTGTTGGAACCGGACGCGCCGCCACCAACGTTGGAAACCTTGGGCATCATCGAGGGGTTCGGGCGTGCACCGCCGCCACCAGCCGGACGGGGTGCGCCAGGACGTGCGCCAGCTGCCGGACGGGGGCCACCGTTACCACCGGGACGTGCGCCGCCTGCGGGGCGGGGACCGCCGTTACCGCCAGGGCGTGCGCCACCGTTGCCACTGGGACGGCCGTTACGTGCCGGACGGGGACCGCCGGAACGCTGCGAGTCGCCACCGCCACGCTTCATACCCTGCTGGGAAGCGAAGGGGTTGTTACCGGGGCGAGGGCCGGGCTTCGGAGCGGCAGGCTTGGGTGCTGCCGGCTTCGGGGTAGCCTCGGGGCGTGCCATGCCCTGCTGGGATGCGAAGGGGTTGTTACCCGGGCGGGGGCCACCGGGCTTGGGAGCTGCTGCTGCCGGCTTTGCGGCGGGCTTAGCTGCTGCAGGCTTGGGAGCGGCGCTCTCAGCTGCTGCGGGCTTAGCGGCGGGCTTTGCCGCTGCGGGCTTGGCGGTTGCCGCAGGCTTAGCGGCGGGCTTTGCCGCTACGGGCTTGGGTGCCGGCTTAGCTGCCGACTCCGCGGGTGCTGCCTTTGCGGCAGGCTTAGCGGCTGCGGCGGGGAATTCCGCGCGCAGCTTCTTCAGAACCATGGGGTTCAGGGTGGAAGAGGAGCTCTTAACGAACTCGCCCATATCCTTGAGCTTGGCGATAACTTCCTTGGAAGGTACGCCTACTTCTTTAGCAAACTCGTGTACTCGAGGCTGAGCCAAATTTTCTCCATTCCCGGTCCGCACCGGAAATGGTGCGGACACTAATGTTTACGGGGGGCACGCCCGAAGGCGCGCGAATTCGTGAAATTGCCGGTGGGTGAGCACGAAAGGGTACTCATTTCGCGGCACTCATTAGATATCCATCAGTTTTCTGACTCGCTTTCAGATAAGAAGTCGTCAAACTCGTTGACTTACAGAGGGCATATACCCGAAAAGTGTCTATGAGGGGGTCGAGTCCGCAATAACGACTCGAATCTGCTCACAGCACGCCTGCAACTGGGCTACAGGGACCGCTTTCTTGAAGGCGCGCGCCAGACCGTTCTTTTTCTGCAGAGCGGCTACGCACTTTTCACTCGGATGGATCCAAGCGCCTCGTCCGGGCATAGTTCCCGCCACATCGGGCTGATAGGGCGGGGTGTCCACCTGCTCGGTAGCAGACGTGACGGGTGTGCGGGCGATGCGCAGCAGGTTGCGCTGTTCATCGCGGGCACGGCATCCGATGCAGGTGCGGATCGGTCCTTCAAATGCTTCGGAGGTTGCGGTGAGGTCGTGATCGCTCATGGTCCTCTCCCCTCTCTAGCGTGTGTAGAACCGCGTTCGCAGTACATTCGTGATGCTCTATCCGGTGCGTGTGAGGGCACGATAAAGCGCCCGGTTACGCACCGGCACATCTTAATAGTGTATCCCGTTTTTAAGAATCATGGGCAAAACTGTGACGCAGGCGCAAGTACACCGGGCACGGTGCTGCCCGATCTCTTGCGCCTGCATCAAAAGGATATGCCGCGGGATACACCCCTCACCAGGGCTAATGCTTATTCAGCGTCCTGTGCGGACTCTTCTGCTGCGTCTTCAGCCAGGCTACGAGCCACGCGAGCTGCAACCTCTTCCTCGGCACGAACCTGAGCGTATTTGGACTCGGAGAGAATATCGATACGCCAGCCGGTCAGCTTCGCTGCCAAACGTGCATTCTGACCCTCACGGCCGATAGCCAGGGACAACTGGTCATCCGGAACCACGGCACGAGCGGAGTACTCACGCGGGTTCGCGATAATAACCTCGGTAACCTTCGCCGGGGACAGCGCCGCAGCGATGAAGGTTGCCGGATCGGTCGAGTAGTCGACAATGTCAATCTTCTCGTCGTTCAGCTCAGCAGCAACCGCACGCACGCGGGCACCCATATCGCCGATGCACGCACCCTTAGCGTTAATGGTCGGGTTCTTCGCGGACACCGCAATCTTGGAGCGGTGACCAGCTTCACGGGCGATGGAGTTAATGGAAACCAGGCCCTCAGAGATTTCGGGAACCTCGTGCTCGAACAGGCGCAGAACCAGGTTCGGGTGCGAACGAGAAACCACAATCGAGGGACCCTTCAGGCCGCGGCGAGCCTCAACCAGGTAGGCGCGCAGGCGGGAGCCGTGCGGGTACTTCTCGCCCGGAACCTGCTCATTGCTGGGCAGAACAGCTTCAACGGTGCCCAGGTCAACCTGAACCATACGCGGGTTGTTGCCCTGCTGGATCACGCCGGACACCAGGGTGCCCTCACGGTCCTTGAACTCGCCCAGAACGGATGCGTCCTCAGCGTCACGCAGACGCTGCGAGAGCACCTGACGGACGGTTGCGGCAGCGATACGGCCAAAGTTGTTCGGGGTATCGTCGAACTCGTCAATCTTCTGGTTGTCCTCATCAAGCTCAGGAGCCAGAATGACGAACTCACCGGTGGTGTGGTCGATGACGGCACGAGAGCCCTTAATAGCGCCGGGCTGCTTCATGTATGCAATCAGCAGGGCGTTCTCAACCAGGGTGAAGAGCTCCTCCAGGACGAGAGAGCGCTGCTTCGCCAATGCGCGCAGTGCGCCCAGGTCAATAGTTTTAATATCCTCCACGCTTTTCAGCCTTTCCCAGTTAGCACGGCGCCGGGACGCTCAATGCGCCCCGGCTCCCGAACGGTATATACCTGGCACGGTACACCCCGTGCCTGAAGCTTTAATAACTCTATTCTACCGGCTCAACGGACGAATTGAAGTCAATCTCGACGTGAGCAGAAGCAATATTTTCCCACGGAAGCACAGACGGCTCGTGGTACGACTCCTTCTGGCCCTTCTTCGTGTTCTTCTTACGAGCCAGCACCGGACCCTCATCCTGCACCTCGTGCAGACGCGCCAGGTACTCGGTGCCGTCGGGTGCGGTGACCGCAATCAGGCGGGTACGGGCACGTTCCCAGTGGCGGCGCTCAGTCAGGGCACGGGTAGCACCCGGCGAGGACACCTCCAGCTCGTAGGGGAAGAACTCATCGTTTTCATCCGCACGGTCCAGGGCACTCGAAATCGCACCGGAAATCTCCGCGAGGGAATCCAGCGACAGCGAATCGGTACGCTCAGCGGTGTAGTCCACCGTAATCTTCACGGTGCGGTTCGCCGCCGGGCCCGAAATCTTCAGGCCCTCCAGCACCAGTGAGAACTCGGAGATAACCGGGGCAATCGCCTCGGCAACTTCTTCCTCACGGATCGCGCGGGTACCCACGCGCACCGGTGCCTCCACCACGGGCTCGCTCTCAACGCGAGTGCGGGGAGCGTTCACACCATTCGCCACGCGGGATGCGGCACGGCGAGCGCGCGCATTCGGGGCACTCTTCTTAGAGCCAGAACGCTTCGGCTTATATGCCATAGTTCTCTTCTTTCATTCTTCCGCCGCTACCCTGCCCCGTCTCTTGGGAGGCAGGGCAGGTGGCGACGGTTTTACGTCTTTGCGGGCTAGTGGCGTGCCTTAGGCGCCGCGCACCTCAGCGATGACCTCAGCCACCGCATTCTCGACGGACACCTCGCGAGCCTCACCGCTGCGGCGGTCCTTCAGCTCCAGCACGCCGTCCTTGAAGCCGCGACCAATCACCAGGATGGTGGGCACACCCAGCAGCTCGGCGTCGCCGAACTTCACGCCGGGGCTGGTCTTCGGGCGGTCATCCAGCATGACCTGCAGGCCGGCGGATTCCAGGGATGCGCTGAGCTCTTCAGCGTACTCGTGGGATGCTGCGTCCTTGCCGGTGATAACGATGTGCACGTCTGCCGGTGCCAGGTTACGCGGCCAGATCAGGCCCTTCTCGTCGTGGTTGCCCTCGGCGATAGCGGCCAGTGCGCGGGTCACGCCCACGCCGTAGGAGCCCATGGTCACGGTCTGCAGCTTGCCGTTCTGGTCCAGGACCTTCAGGCCCAGTGCCTCAGCGTACTTGCGGCCCAGGGCGAAGATGTGGCCCATCTCGATGCCGCGGGCTGCCACCAGCTCGCCGGAGCCGTCCGGTGCCGGGTCGCCTTCGCGCACCTCGCATGCCTCGATCACGCCGTCGGAGGTGAAGTCGCGGCCAAAGACCAGGTTCGCCACGTGCTTGCCCTCTTCGTTTGCGCCGGTCACCCAGCGGGTACCGCGCACCACGCGGGGGTCAACGAAGAAGGGAATGCCGGTTGCGGAAGCTACCGCATCCTCGTCCTCGGTGTGCGCACCGAACAGGGGCGCGTCCAGGCTCAGGCCGGGGCCAATGTAGCCCTTGACCAGCTGCGGGTATGCCTTCAGGTCCTCTTCGCTAGCTGCCTCAACCTCAACCTCGCCGCCGATGCCCAGCAAGGCGCCGATGTTGACCTCAACGCGGCCCAGGTCCACGGCACGGTCGCCGGGAACGCCCACGGCGAAGACCCTACGCTCACCGGAGGGGGTGATAACGGTGCCCAGGAAGCACTTGAGGGTCTGCGAAGCTTCCAGGGTGCCGCCGGTAACCTCGGAGTGCAGTTCATTCATGCGCTCCACCAGGGTCTCAATGGTGGCGGAGTCGGGGGTGTCCACAAGGATTGCCGCCGGGGTGTCCTCGGTGATTTCGATTTCCTCGGGAACCACGGTGGTGACGGCCTCAACGTTTGCCGCGTAGCCGCCCGCGGAACGCACGAAGGTGTCCTCACCAATGGGGGTCGGGTGCAGGAACTCTTCACTGCGGGAGCCGCCCATCGCGCCGGACTGTGCGGTCACAATGACAATCTCCAGGCCCAGGCGCTCGAAAATGCGCTGGTAGGCGGCACGGTGCGCCATGTACGCCTCGTTCAGGCCCTCATCGTCAATGTTGAAGGAGTAGGAGTCCTTCATGATGAACTCGCGGCCGCGCAGCAGACCCGCGCGGGGGCGCGCCTCGTCGCGGTACTTGGTCTGAATCTGGTACAGGGACAGCGGCAGGTCCTTGTAGGAGGAGTACAGGTCCTTCACCAGCAGGGTGAACATTTCCTCGTGGGTGGGTGCCAGCAGCATGTCTGCACCCTTGCGGTCCTTGAGGCGGAAGAGGTTATCGCCGTACTCGTCCCAACGGTTGGTTGCCTCGTAGGGTTCGCGGGGCAGCAGTGCGGGGAAGTGAACTTCCTGCGCGCCGATGGCGTCCATCTCTTCGCGGACGATGTTCTCGACCTTGCGCAGTACCTTCAGGCCCAGGGGCAGCCAGGTGTACACGCCGGGGGCTGCACGGCGGATGTAACCGGCGCGGACCAGCAGCTTGTGGCTGGCGACCTCAGCATCTACGGGGTCCTCGCGCAGAGTGCGCACGAAGAGGTTGGAAAGGCGAAGTACCACGATTCTCCTTGAAAGGTCGATAGGTTTAGGTAGGGTACCCATGGCTCACCGGGTGAGCAGTAAATAGGCACAGTTGTCTTTAATTTTATAGCGTATTAGGGTTCGGCGTCTTTAGCGCTCAAAAATGATGGTCGAGAACTGCCCAATCTGCTCCCAACCGGTCCCCCGGTACATGGCAAGAGCAGGGGCGTTATAGTCGTTCACGTACAGGCTCAAGTGCGGGTAGCGGTGTTGCAGAACCTGCGCGGCGGCGGCAAAGAACGGCTTAGCCAGCCCGTAGCCGCGGTAGTCCGGGTGCAGCCATACGCCCTGCACCTGCGCGGCGTCCAAGTTCACGATGCCCGCATCCGTCTTGAAGATAACCCGCCCGTTTACGTCGGTGACAATGGCGCTGCGCTGACCGGCAATGAGCGTGCGCAGGCGCGCCGCGTAGCCGTCACCGTAGCGGGCGATCGGGTCGAAGCCGACCTCCTCGGTGAACATGGCGGCCGCGGCGGGCAGAAGCTCCCCCAGGTCCGCGGAGGTGGCAAGGCGCGCATACCCGGCAGGCTCACCGCCGAGTTGGAAAGCACCGGCGGGGCTCTCCCCCGGCTTGAGGGGCCTGGGTTTGATGGGCACGGGTTTGAGAGGCGCGGGCAGGTGCGCCGGCAGCTCAGGAAGCTCAACGGCGTAGAAGCGGGCGAGGTCCTTCTCCGGCGGCAGGTACAGCAACGGCTGATTGGGACGCTCCGACAGAACCCGCGCACGGTGATCGCAACCGTCACGCAGGCTCGGATGCAGCATCTGCAACAGCGGGCTCTTACCGCCGCGAGTCTGCTCGCACAGCTCCTGCATGCGCGTCCACAGGGGCATCACGAAGGCGCTCTCACCGAACATGGAATCCAGGCGAGAACCCACCTGCAGTAGCAGCTGAGCCAGCGCCTCACGATGCGCGAGCGCCGCAGCGTCCAGGGTTGCAGCGTCCAGGGTTGCAGCGTCCAGGGCGGGAGTATCCGGGGTGGGGGCATCCACCGCTTCAGCCCGATGAGAATCCACATCGTGCTCAGCGTGTTCAACCGCGGCGTGTTCAACTGCGACATGTTCGGCTACGGCACCGCACAGCCGCACCGGCACCACATTCGAACCCAACAACAGCACACAGCACAACTGCCCGTCACGCTCACAACCCACAAAACCCTGATAGTAGTGCAGCGGAATACGCGGGGACCTCACCGGAAGAGGACACGCCAAATAATGCTCAATGGAGTACAGATTCGGGACCGGGTCACTGAACAGGGCCTCCTCCAGCTCATCGCACCACCGAGCATCCAGAGCAAAAACGTGTTCCTTCACGCAATCAGGCATAGGGGAAGAATCCATCGACGAAACAGCAGCAGACGAAACAGCAGCACGCCGAGCACGATTAGCCTTACGGCGGCGAGAAAAAAGAGTGAACATGACCTGTTGAGTGATAGAGAATGAGCGACAAAAAATAAGTAAAAATACGGGGACACGCACCCCCGAAAAAGCAGCCGGATCCAGCGGCCACACCCGGCAGCGGCAAGCACCGAGCATGCCACCACCAAAACCGGACATAACCGGAAAAGCGCGGCGGCGCCCTCACCCGGGCGCCTCCGCGCACAAAAGCTAACTAGCTCACCGAAACAGCCGGGGAACCCTCGGGAACATACTCGCCCGAAGCCTCCATCTCAGCAGCAATACGGGTAGCCTCTTCAATCAGAGTCTCAACGATCTGATCCTCAGGCACAGTCTTAATGACCTCACCCTTCACAAAAATCTGGCCCTTACCGTTACCGGACGCCACACCCAGGTCAGCCTCACGAGCCTCACCCGGACCGTTCACCACGCAACCCATCACGGCAACACGCAGCGGAACCTTCATGTGCTCCAGGCCCTTAGTCACGTTCTCAGCAAGCTCCCACACGTTCACCTGCGCACGACCACACGACGGGCAAGAAACAATATCCAGCTTGCGGGGGCGAAGGTTCAGCGACTCCAGAATCTTGCTGCCCACCTTCACCTCCTCAACCGGAGGAGCAGACAGCGACACGCGAATAGTATCGCCAATACCCTGAGACAGCAGAGTACCGAACGCCACAGAGCTCTTAATAGTGCCTTGGAACGCCGGACCAGCCTCAGTCACACCCAAGTGCAGGGGCCAGTCACCGCGCTCAGCCAGCTGACGGTACGCCTCCACCATCACCACAGGGTCATTATGCTTCACAGAAATCTTGAAATCACGGAAACCATGCTCCTCAAAGAGCGAAGCCTCCCACACAGCAGACTCAACCAGAGCCTCCGGAGTAGCCTTACCGTACTTCTCCAGCAGACGCTTATCCAGCGAACCAGCATTCACACCAATACGCAGAGAAACGCCGTGGTCCGAAGCCATCTGAGCGATTTCCTTCACCTGGTCATCGAACTTACGGATATTACCCGGGTTCACGCGCACCGCACCGCAACCAGCCTGAATAGCCGCATACACGTACTTCGGCTGGAAGTGAATATCAGCAATCACCGGAATACGGGACTGCTTCGCAATAATGGGCAGAGCCTCCGCATCCTTATCAGTCGGGCACGCCACACGCACAATATCGCAACCGGCAGCGGTCAACTCAGCAATCTGCTGCAGAGTCGCACCAATGTCGTGGGTCTTAGTGGTCGTCATCGACTGCACCGAAATCAGAGATTCAGAACCAACACCGACAGAACCCACCTTAAACTGGCGAGTTTTACGACGCGGGGACAGAACCGCAGGAGCGGGCTTCGGCATACCAAGGCTGACCGACAAGGTTTTCCTCCATACATGGGTTATGAAGGACGTACGACGCATCCTTCGTTCAACTTTTTATTGTGCCATTGACGCGAAAGAAAGCACTAATACGGGTACCCTTACCGCGCGCAACAACACACTAAAACAGGGTGATGGGCTTAACAATATCCGCCACAATCAGAATGACAGACATCACAATAAACGCGCCCGCCACCACATACGTCAACGGCAACAACTTCACCGGATCAAACGGACCCGGATCCTTACGCCCAGTCAAACGCGCAAAGAAACGACGCACACCCTCCCAGAGCGCACCCAACACGTGGCCGCCATCAAGAGGCAGAAGCGGAATCAGATTAAACGCAAAAAGCATCAAATTCATATTCGCCACCAGCGAGACCAACATCGCAGCCTTCGCCTTCACATCAATACGGTCAGTAGCCGTCACCTCACCGGCAATACGACTCACACCAACCACAGACACCGGCGACTCAACACTACGCTCACCACCAGTCACCAGGGTCACCGTCAACTCCCACACACGCTGCGGCAACGACAACATCGACGAACCCACACGAGAGAGCGTATCGCCCACCATTGCAGGCACCTCAGTAATAGAACCAGGCACCAACTCACTCGACGGCGATACACCCACAAAACCGCCGCGAGTCGTCGCAATCGAACCGTCCGCAGCACGCGCATACTGGCCCTTACCATCAGAAACCGGGCGAATCATCTCAACCGGAGTCACCGACAAATCCAGACGCTGACCATCACGCTCCACCGTCAAAGTGCTCGGGTGAGAACCCGCCGCACGAATCGCTGAAGAAACAGCCTCCCACGAACCCGTCGACACACCATTCACAGCAACCACACGGTCACCCACCTGTACACCCGCAGCCTTCGCAGGCGACGGAGTGGACTTATCCGTACACTCGCCATAGCTAATCGAATCATGAGTGACATTCACGCTCGGCACACACTCAGACACCGCCGACACCTTATTCGTCACCTGCGCCGTACCAAAACCACAAATCAGCACAGCAGTACACACCACACCAATCAGCAGGTTCATCGTCGGGCCACCCAGCATAATTACCATGCGCTTGAGCACCGGCAACTTATAGAACAGGCGGTCCTCATCGCCGGGCTTCATGCGCTCAGCATCCGCCGCACGCGCCTCCTCAGCCAAAGACGCAAACGGGCTAGTACTGCCCGAATGGCCCTCCTCATGGTGCTCCTTCACCTCAGCAGGGCTCGGCGGGTACATACCAATCATCGAAATGTAACCACCCAACGGGATCGCCTTGAAACCGTACTCAGTCTCGCCGCGACGGAAAGAGAACACGGTCTTACCGAAGCCAATCATGTACTGCGGAACACGCACATTGAACAGTTTTGCGGGCACCAGATGCCCCACCTCGTGCAGGGCGATCGAGACGGCAATAGCAATTGCCATGAGGATAATGCCCACAGCGTACAGCAGGATTTCCACGCTTTTTCTCGTTTCGGTTCGGGGATACGAAGCTTCTAGGATACTCGCTTAGCCTGTGAAGGCGCCCTCCCCCCACCTCATGTGACGATGCAGGACGGTGTGGGTGGGTACGCTATACCCTTCCTCCGCTCCTACAGGGGCACCCGCCCTCGCTTCGCTTCGGGCACCCTGATGTCGCTTCCGGAGGGTATAGCTACCCCACGTTCCGACTTGGTGCGAGCATGAGGAGGGGCGGCGTTCGTCCTCGTTCCTACAGGGGCACCCGCCCTCGCTTCGCTTCGGGCACCCTGATGTCACTTTCGGACGACACCGCCCCTCAACACCTACCAAAATACCGAGCCGTAGTGGGCAAGCTTAGGAGACTAGCTCAGAATCTTTCGGGCATTCTCTTCAGCAGCTTTATTCGCGGTAGTCACCTGCTCAATGAAGTCCTGTTCCTTTTCGAGGAATGTGGTCATATAGGTGTCTAGTATCTGCTCAGTTTTTTCCTCGTAGTTGATTTTCTCTCGACACACCGCATCATCAATCGCTGTTTGCTTCTCAGCAGGCTTTCCGTGCACAGCATCATATGCAATGTCTGAACTTGAATATGTGTATCCACGCTCAGCCATGCACCGTTCCCATTCACCATCCAGAGATGAGTATGCTCCATCGACGACAGAAGTACGGATGTAGGACAGTAGCTTCTCCGTAACTACTTCCCGCGTTCCTGCCAAAGTTCCAGAACCGTATAACTTCAGCTCAGCTTCTTTTCTACAGCCGCCTTTTCCGTCATCTCCGTGAAATGCCTGGGTTTCTTGCTCAGTCATTTTCACTGTGTCTTCCAGAGATGCATAACGAGACGGAGGGACAGGGCTGGGATAACCAGATTTGTTGGCGTATTCCACGCTTAGAGGCAGGGGAGAAAGCAAGTCCCTAACGGGAAACGTTTCAACCATGTAGTAGGTTTTCCTGTCAGGGTAACCCTTGGAAACCATACATTCGGATGCAAGCCGCTGATAAGCACGTTCGACATTATCAGAGATAGCAATCAACGCATTTACTTTTTCTGTAGCCTGCGTATCAACGGTTGCAGATGCAGTGGCAGTTGCAGATGCAGATGCAGATGCAGAACTACTTTGCGGTGCCGTGGAGGCGCTATACGCCTTCTCAGCGTTAGCGGACGCCGAGGAGTCGGCACTGGGCTGCCCGGATGCGCAGGAGCTAAGCAGCAGGGTTAGTGGGAGTAGAGCCCGGGCGAGGGTTCGTAGGGTGTTCTGTCGACGCATAAGTGGGCACTTCCTCGTGAAATATAGCTGCATCTTTGTCCGCTCGTTCAGGGGCTCTTCGTTGTTTACCCTTGAGAGAACATATTTTGAACACTAGCCTACTATGCGCCAGGGGGGGGGAGGCAAGGGGGGCAGTGTTCGTCCTCTCTCCTCATGCAGTATCTGGGATGGCGCGCCGCGTGTTTTTCTTTCGGGATACGGATGGAGGGACGGTGTTCGTCCTCGTTCCTACAGGGGCACCCGCCCTCGCTTCGCTTCGGGCACCCTGATGTCACCTTCGGACGACACCGCCCCTCCGCGCGCCCAAGCACTATCAGAGCGAGCCGGTGCACCTTCCGGAAGCGACATCAGGGTACCCTCTCGGGTGCTCTCCGCAGCGAAGCAAGGAAGAGCGGAGCACCCGAGAGGGTGGGTTCCCCTGTAGGAGCGTAGGAAGGTCCGCGCCGGCCGCATCCCATAGAAATGCGTGCCGCCCACAGAACCGATTTAGCGTCCGGTCATGCCCAGCAGCTCATTCGCGCGAACGCGAGCCCAACGCTCCGCGTTCAGCACAGCCTCCAGCGTTAAATCAGCGTCAGAAACAGCCTCAGCGCTGCCGGTGTGCTCCTCCAGCACGCGTGCGACCGAATCGACAATGTCGGTAAAGCGAATCGCGCCCGCATGGAATGCTGCCACGGCTTCCTCATTGGCGGCGTTGAACACTGCCGGATGGGTGCCGCCGACCTTGCCGGCGTCCTTGATCATTCGCACGGCGGAGAATGCTTCCTCGTCCAGCGGTTCAAAAGTCCAGGATGCTGCCTTCGACCAGTCGCAAGCAGGCACGGCGCCGGGGATGCGGTGCGGCCAGGTCAGGCCCAGGGCAATGGGCAGAACCATGCTCGGTGGGGACGCCTGCGCAATGGTTGAGCCGTCCACGAACTGCACCATGGAATGCACGATGGACTGCGGGTGAACCGCCACGTCAATACGGTCTAGGTCCACGCCGAACAGGTGGTGTGCTTCAAGCACTTCGAGTGCCTTGTTGACCATGGTTGCCGAGTTGGTGGTGACGACCAGGCCCATGTCCCAGGTGGGGTGTGCGAGCGCCTGCGCGGGGGTCACCTCGTGTAGCTGTTCACGCTTGTAGCCGCGGAACGGGCCACCCGATGCGGTGAGGATGAGTCGGTCGATTTCTGCGTCGGTTCCGGAGGCGAGTGCCTGCGCGAGGGCGGAGTGTTCGGAGTCGACGGGCACCATGGGGGTGTTCAGGGGGGATGCGTCGACGGCGGCGCGTACGAGCGGGCCGCCTGCGATGAGGGATTCCTTGTTGGCCAGTGCCACGCGGTAGCCGCTGTTGAGGGCGGTGAGGGTCGGTTCCAGGCCGATGGAGCCGGTGATGCCGTTGAGGACGGTGTCTGCCGGGTGTGCCGCGGCCTGTACGGAGGCTTCGGCGCCGTGGGCAATTTGCGGGGTGTAGCCGGTGGCGCCTGCTTCGGAGGCTGCCGCTTCGATGAGTTCGCGGAGGCGCTGCGCGTCTTCGGCGGTGCCGCTGGTGGCGACCAGTTCGGCGCGCACGTACACTGCCTGGCGTGCGAGCAGTTCGAGGGATCGGGAGCCTGCGGAGAGGGCGACGACTTTCAGCGGTGCGTCGGCGGCGGAGGCGCTGGTGCCTTTGAGCGCGGCGAGGTGGTCGATGACTTCCATGGCTTGGGTGCCGATGGAGCCGGTTGAGCCGAGGAGGGTGACGCGCTGCGGTGCGCGTGTGAGTTCTGTGAGGGCGTCGGTGAGGCGGTCGCGGCTACCGCCGACGCGTGCTGAGGATCCAAACTTCATGGTTCTAGTGTCTCATGAGCTCGCGGGTGGATTCGGGTACTGGCGCCGCCTCTCATCTTAGAAAGCCCAGTGTAGACGAACCCCAGAATAGATGAACCCCAGAATAGACGACCTCAGCGCAAGAGAATCCCCCACCCTGTCATACGGGGCGGGGGATTCAACACTTCACGTTTTAAAGCAGATCCTGCAGCAGCTCAATGCAACGGTCCAGGAAAGCGTCCACCTGGGATTCCTCGTAGCTGACGGTGCCGGAGGCGGGGCGGAACTTTGCGTGGCGCACCACGGAGGGGTCCAGCGGCTCTTCGCTGTTGAGCTGGGCGTACACGCGGTCGCAGATGGCGTCCACATCGCCGACGAAGTAGCCCATGTGGCGGCGCTTGCTGGGACGGCGGAAACGCTCACCGGCGGGGCGTTCCAGGCGGCCAGCGAGCAGTTCGCCGGTCTCTATGAGGGAGCGTTCCCAGTTGTCTAGGCCGTACGCCTCAATGTAGCGGCTGCGTTCGAGCTTGGCGAAGCGTTCCTCAATCTTTTCGAGGGCGCGGTCGACCACATCCAGCTGGTAGCCGCCGGGTTCTTCACGGAAGACGACCTGGCGGATCCGTCGGGAGGTGTAGAGATCTTCGGGCAGTTCGGAGGCTCCGCTGAGCTTCTCGTAGTCCTCGGCGAGACGGGTGAACAGGCGGTCGACTTCACTGCGCTTGTAGCCGGGTTCGGTTTCTGCTGCACGGGCAAATCCGCCTCCGCGGGTGGTGCTTGCCAAAGTGGGCTCCTCTCGACGATTGAACTTTAAGAATACCAATGCGCAGGCTACCTGGTGCAAGGTGGGCGGGCGGCGTCTTAGATATAGCCTTTCACGCCCCTATTCACCGGGTACAGCGAAAGCGGGTACAGCAAAGGCGGGGCGCCCCTCCCCCACTCGTGGGAAGAAACATCCCGCCTTTCGTAAGCGATAAAAGCTTCAGGCTTTAGAGCGGCATAATAAACCGGAAAATCAGGCAGCCAGCCGCCGCAGCGAAAAGAATCGAATCCAGGCGATCCATCATGCCACCGTGACCGGGCAGGATATTCGACATGTCCTTCACACCCATACGGCGCTTGAACACGGACTCGACCAGGTCACCGGCAGTCGAAGCGCCCACCATGACCGCCGCCAGCGGAATAGCCCAATACCAGGGCGAACCCATGACCGCCAAGGCGATAGCGCCAACAACCGCCGAGCCGACGAAGGAGCCAGCCAGCCCCTCCCAGCTTTTCTTCGGGGAGATCTTCGGCGCCATCGGGTGCTTACCCCAATTCACGCCGGCAATGAAGCCGAACGTGTCATTGCAGATGGCCATCAGCAGAATCATGAGGACGCCGCGCTCGCCGTGGTCCGTCTGGAAGTAGACCATGGCAATACCCAGCATCAGCGGCACCCACAGCAGAGTCAGGGCGCTACCGCCCAAAGACTTACCCAGTGAGACCTGACGGTCAGCACGCACGAGAGCAGAAGAGAGCAGCAGCACCAGCAGGCTCACCGCCAGGGCGATGCCCAGCCCGGTAAAACCGAACAGGAAGGACACCACTACAATTGCGCCAGACAGGGCACCCAGCAGGTATTCCGGGATGCCGTAGCCGCGGCGGGTGTTGAGCACGTGCCCAATCTCCCAGGCGCCCAAAGCTGCCGCGCCGGTAGCGACCGCCACAAAAACCGGCTGGTAAATCAGGCCCAGCACCAATAGCACGCCGAAACCAACGCCCACACCAATGGCGGCGGGCAGGTTACGGCCAGCTTTGGCACTGCGCGACTTCACCGGCGTTGCAGCGGTCTGCTGGCTCGGCTGTGGAGCAGGCGGCGCGCCTCTCGCTTCTTTCGCTTCTTTGCGTGTACTCATTAGGGTTTAGACCTCGAGCAGTTCAGCTTCCTTGTGCTTGTACAGTGCATCGACCTGGTCGATGTGCTTCTTGGTCTGTGCGTCCAGTTCCTTCTCAGCACGTGCGCCTTCGTCTTCACCGATTTCGCTGTCCTTGACCAGCTTGTCAATAGCGGTCTTAGCGTGGCGGCGAACGTTACGGATGGAGATACGAGCCTCTTCAGCCTTGTGGTTGACGAGCTTGGTGTATTCCTTACGGCGCTCAGCGGTCATTTCGGGCATGACAACGCGGATAGCTGCACCGTCGTTGCTGGGGTTAACGCCCAGGTCGGAGTCACGCAGAGCCTTCTCGATAGCTGCCAGTGCGGTCACGTCGAAGGGAACAATCTTGACGGTACGTGCGTCCTCAACGTTGAAGGACACCAGCTGCTGCAGCGGGGTCGGTGCACCGTAGTAGTCGGCGGTCAGGCCGCTGAAGATTGCGGGGTTCACACGACCGGTGCGGACCTTAGCGAACTCGGTCTTGGTTGCTTCGATGGTCTTTTCCATCTTCTCGCCGGATTCGGCAAGGATTTCTTCGATCACGAAAGGATCTCCTTTGTCGGTATTCTGGGGTACCAGAATTGTCGGTGGGTGCGCGTTCAACCTTCATGATTTCCCTACCGGTTCGCGGCGCATCCGAGGCGAAAACCGTAAGGATAATGCGAAGTCGACGGGAAAGAAGCAGAACGTCGTATTTGATATAAGTCTAGACGGTACCGGCGGGCATAAGCGAGTTTTAGCGCTTACCCGCGCGGTACCGTCCAGAATAAGTCCGCGCTATCGAGCACGGTCACAGTGTGAGGGCGCGTTCCGTACGCCCAAACCTAAAAATTTAGGGGTTAGCGAGTAACAAGGGTACCCATCTTCTCGCCCAGAATTGCGCGGGTTACATTGCCCTCACCCTGCATGCCGAACACGCGCATGGTCACGTTGTTGTCGCGGCACAGGGAGAACGCGGTCTGATCCAGCACGCGGATGTTGCGCTGCATTGCCTCATCGTAGGTGAGGTTGTACAGGCGCTCAGCGTTGGGGTCCTTGTTCGGGTCAGCAGTGTATATGCCGTCCACGCCGTTCTTAGCCACCAGAACCTCATCTGCGTGGATTTCCAGGGCGCGCTGAGCAGCCACAGTGTCGGTGGAGAAGTAGGGCAGACCCGCACCAGCACCGAAAATCACGACGCGGTCCTTCTGCATGTGGCGGATCGCGCGGCGAGGAATGTAAGTCTCAGCAACCTGCGGCATGGTGATAGCGGACTGAACGCGGGTGTCAATACCCTCCTGCTCCAGGAAGTCCTGCAGAGCCAGGGAGTTCATCACGGTACCGAGCATACCCATGTAGTCTGCACGGGAGCGGTCCATACCCGCCTGAGAGAGTTCAGCTCCGCGGAAGAAGTTTCCGCCACCAATCACGATGGAGGTCTCAACTTCGCCAACGGTTGCGGCGATTTGCTTAGCGATGCTGCGCACGACCTCGGTAGAAATACCAACTTCACCGCCACCAAAAACCTCACCGGAAAGCTTGAGCAAAACGCGGCGACGGCCGGTCTCGTCACGGTGCATCGGGCGGGGATTCGCTTCAGTCATGGTTCCTCCAGTGGCTTACCTAGGGATTGTTATGGGTGATTGGGGCGGGCTCCTGCCGCCTAGTCCTTATCAAGGATACAGCAAAGCCGGGTAGCCACCAGTGGTGACTACCCGGCTTCAGGATATAATCCCAACCTCATACGATTTCCATTACCGGGAACCCGCAATACGGGAGGGCAGAACTGCAGCGAGTCCTTATGCGCCCACGCGGAAACGTGCGAAAGCGGTAGCGGTTGCGCCAGCCTCGGACAGAACCTGTGCGACCGACTTCTTGGAGTCCTTCGCGAAGTCCTGATCGAGCAGGGTGTTCTCCTTGAAGAAGCCCTTCAGGCGACCCTCAACGATCTTGTCCAGAATCTTCTCGGGCTTGCCCTCAGCGATTGCGGTCTCGCGAGCAACGCGCTCCTCGGTCTCGATCTGGTCGGCGGGGATGGACTCGGAGTCCAGGTACTTGGGGCTCATTGCAGCAATGTGAACTGCAACGTCGTGTGCGATCTCGTCGGTGTTCTCACCGGAGACAGCCAGCAGAACGCCAACCTGTGCCGGCAGGTCCTTGGAGGTCTTGTGCAGGTAAACTGCAACGTTCTCGCCCTCAACGCGTGCAACGCGGCGGACAACGATCTTCTCGCCGAGCAGTGCACCAGCGTCGGTGGTCAGCTCCTCAACGGTCTTACCATCGTAGGATGCAGCCTGCAGCTCTTCCAGGGTGGAAGCGTTAGCAGCAATAGCGGCCTCGAGCACGTTCTGGCCGAAAGCGATGAAGGGGTCGGACTTTGCCACGAAGTCGGTCTCAGAGTTGACCTCGATCATGTAGCCAACGCCGTTCTCAACGCGTGCAGCTACCAGGCCCTCAGCGGTTGCGCGACCCTCGCGCTTGGTGATGCCCTTCAGACCCTTAACGCGGATAATCTCGGCAGCCTTCTGCTGGTCGCCGTTAGCCTCGTCCAGAGCCTTCTTGACGTCGAGCATACCTGCGCCGGTCTTCTCGCGCAGTGCCTTGATGTCTGCTGCGGTGTAGTTCGCCATTGTGAACTCCTTGTGTTGCTGTAATAAATCGGGATGACATCCCGGTGGTACAAATGGCGGACGGGGCCCCCCCCCCCGGAGGGGCGGCGGCGCGCGGACCGGGGGCCCCCCCGCGGGGGGGCCCACACCGAAAACGTTATTTGGGGACAAAAGGGATGTTTGCGGCGCCTGCTCCAGTGGGGCCG
>NZ_JANCOC010000014.1:0-41703 GCF_024294905.1 Rothia gullae | reverse complement strand
TTGCCAAAATTAGTAAATTTTGGTTTATTTTTTGCCCTTAAATGGGGGGGGGGCCCGCCAACTGCGCCTATGGTGGGGGGGGGGGGCGGGGGGGGGGCCCCGCCCCCCCCCCTGGGGGGGGGGGGCGCCGTCCGAACGTGGTCCCCGCAGGCGGGGGCCACAAAGCATAAAGCTTAGTGGGCTAAGAAAGCTTACTTAGCTGCCTCTTCAGCCTGTGCAGCCTCGTGCTGCTCCAGGAGCTCGCGCTCCCAAGCTGCCATGGGCTCCTCAGCTGCTTCAGCCTTGCCGGTCTTCTTAGCGTTGCGCTCGATCAGGCCGGCTGCCACTGCGTCAGCAATCACGCGGGTAAGCAGGTTGACAGAGCGGATAGCGTCGTCGTTACCGGGGATCGGGAAAGCAACCTCGTCGGGGTCGCAGTTGGTGTCGAGGATAGCAACAACGGGGATGCCCAGCTTCTGAGCCTCGTTAACTGCCAGGTGCTCCTTCTTGGTGTCAACAACCCACAGGAGGGAGGGAACCTTGGACAGGTTACGGATACCGCCGAGGGTCTTCTCGAGCTTCTCGAACTCGCGACGCATGAGGAGCAGTTCCTTCTTGGTGTAGCGAGAACCTGCTACATCGTCGAAGTCAATCTGCTCGAGTTCCTTCATGCGCTCGATGCTCTTGGAGATGGTGCTGAAGTTGGTCAGCATACCACCGAGCCAGCGGTGGTTCACGTAGGGCATGTTCACGCGGGTTGCCTGCTCAGCGATAACTTCCTGAGCCTGCTTCTTGGTACCCACGAACAGGATGTTGCCACCGTGTGCGACGGTCGACTTAACAGCCTCGTATGCCTTGTCGATGAAGGCGAGGGACTGCTGCAGGTCGATGATGTAGATGCCGTTGCGCTCGGTCAGGATGAAACGCTTCATCTTGGGGTTCCAACGGCGGGTCTGGTGACCGAAGTGAACGCCGGAGTCCAGCATTTCACGCATAGTTACGACGGGCATGTCGTCTCCTTTGTGGTGCGCGCGGACCTCCCATTCGGGCTAGCCCAACGCGCGCATAGTAGTTATCAGTTTTTCCTGGCGGCGGTTAGCGTTTACGGTTACCCGTTCAGCTCAGGCCCTAACCACCCCGTGTGGGTGGACCGAAGGTCCCTTATCGGCTCCCCGTTTGAGGATGCCGCTCACGCCGCGCGTCGTCAGTGATGCTGTGCGGCCCCCTCGAAGAGGGAGAATACCCGCGCAGGCACACTGCAATACGACATTGTACCGTATATTCCGCGATTAATCCGCCGGATTAGGGTTAAAACCTGCACAGGCGCGGCGGGTGTGTGCAGGGGCACTGTGGATAAAGGATTTTAAGGCGAAAACGGCGGGGTTATCCACAATTTTTCGTAAGGCGCTGCGCGGCGGGGCGATTCGTGATGTGCTCAGAAGATGAAGCAGAACATGAAGACATTAGAGGGAACGCTACGGCGCACGATGCTGACGGCGTGCTGCCTGCTGGGTGTGCTCGTGAGTGCGGGTGGGATGGGCGTTACGGGCGGGGTAGGTTTTACCGGTGGTACCGCCTCAAATGCGGAGGCCCCCAGCAGCGCACACGTTCCCCACACCGTTGAGCTCACCGCGAGCCGAGTACGGTACCGCTCCCCCACCGCCGAATCCAGACCGCGGGTGATCCGCCCCTTTGAGAAACCGGCCGAACGCTGGAGCCCCGGGCACCGCGGCGTAGACCTTGCCGTACCCGAGAACGACCGGCGCGTCTACGCACCGGCGCCGGGAAAAGTGGTTTTTAGCGGCACGGTCGTCAACCGCAAAGTACTGGTCATTGCGCATCCGGATGGGCGGCGCAGCACCTTCGAACCCATGGACGAAGCACTCCCTGTGGGCACCACAGTGGCAGCCGGTGAGGTCATCGGCACCGTCGCCGTCACGGCGAGCGGCAACAGCGAGCGCCCCTACCGGCGATGCTCCGCTCCCTGCCTGTACTGGGGCGTACGACAGGGAGGCGCCCGCGGGGACGGCAGCGGCAAGACCGCCGAGTACATCAACCCCATGGGCCTGCTGGGGTCGAAGGAACCGAGCATTCTACTTCCCGTACCGGGCGGATATTAGGCGCGGGTACTGGTTATTAGGCGCGGGTACCGGCGCTCAGCGGGTACAGCTGTGGCCCGTCACCTCAGGGGAAGGAGGCAACGGGCCACAGGATCCAGCCTAAGTTGTGCCCACTAGCGTAGGCGCTAGAGGCAGCTGCTTACTGGAGGATGTCACCGTCATCAGCACCGAACTGGTTCGGCTGTACGGGCTGGTTGGGCTGTGCAGGCTGCTGAGCAGTCTGACCGGACTGAACCGGCTGAGTGGGCTGAACCGGCTGCTCAGTCGGAGGGACATACGCCGGCATTGCCTTGGTCGGTTCATTCTCACCGTAGTTCACGCCGTGCTGCGGGGTGAACACCTGAGTCGGCGAATCATCACCGGCAGTGTAGGCGGTGTTCTGCGCTGGGTAGCCACCCTGTGCCTGGTAACCGGGCTGAGCGGCATAACCATTCTGAGCAGCGTAGCCGCCCTGTGCCTGGTAACCGTTCTGTACGTCTGCCTGGGTTGCACCGTAACCGGTCGCAACACCCGCCGCCGCGCCCAGTGCCGCAGCCGAAGCAGCACGACGCTCACGGCCCTTCGCGCGAGCCGCCGCGATCTTCTTGCGGAACAGGAAGAGCAGAACCAGGATGAGCAGCAGCAGACCCACAATAACCGCATCCACAATCACGTCAGTCATGCTCAGACCGGAAGCCGGAATAGTCAACGCGTTACCGCTAAACACGCCGTTCTCACTCTTGACGCTCAGCTCGCCACCGTTGACGGTGAATTGTACACCGGCACGCGCCAAATCATAGTTGAGGGTGTTCACCTTCTGCTGGTCCAGCGAGGAGAAGGTCGGCGCCTTGAAAATGAGTTCGTAAGGAACACGGTAGTAGTTACCCAGCTTCTGAGCGAGCTTAATATCCGGCTTCAGAGTGTAGTCACTGCCGAAGGGGTGGTAGCCACCGGGGCGGGTGACGGTCACCTTCGAATCGGGCAGGTACTCGTTCAGGCGCTGGTTGAACTCGTTCTGGTCCTTACCGCGAACCTTCACGCTCACGATGGTGGCGTCGCCATCCTGGCGGACCTCAGTCTCGTCATTACTGCCACCAGCAAAAGCGTTCTTCAGAGCCTCTTCTGCACCAGCTACGTCAGAGCTCGGGAAGGAGTAGAGGAAACGTGCTTCCATGGAACCGTCCAGGCCCAGGGAGGTAGCCACCTTCATGCCCTTCATAGTCACCTGCTGCGAAAGGTAACGGCTCAGGTGAAGGACGCTCTTCGATGAGGAAGAGCCAGAGTTGCCGGTGTTATCAACCTGATAGCTGTGGTCGGAGCTGTCCTTCAGGATGACTTCCAGGCCGTTGCCTTCCGGAGAGCACAGCAGCGAGCAGTCCAGCACACCCTTCATGGTCTTACGCACGTAGAAGGTCTTCGACTCTTCCTTGACCTCTCGGGTGTAGCTCAAATCGGTGGTACCTGCACCCAGCAGCTTCTTCAGCTTAGTGTTCAGGTCGTCCAGGGAGGATGCGCTGAAGGTCAGGGTACGACCCACTTCTTCCTTCGCCGCACTGGTAGAAGCAGATGGAGCCATGTAGGTTGCCTGGGAAGACTCCAGACCCTTCTTCAGCTCGGAGCCCTCAGGCTTGACCTGGTTCAGGTAGGCGTCGACCGCAGCGGCGGTCTCCGAGTTCATGATGTCCTTCGCTACGAAGGAGGCAGTAGCAGAGTAGCCACCCTCCTTTTCCTGAAGCTCAAGAACCATCACCTTGAAGCCACGGTCCTGCACGTCCTTCGCAGAGATAGTGGAACCGCCGGAGTTCTTTACCGTCTTATCGCCAAGCTTCACGGTAGTGTCACCGTCACTGGTGAATACGTTGTTCTTGTCAGAGGAGGAGACCACACCATCCACGACCAGAGCTTCAGGGACCCAACCCAGCAGGTTCTTCGACGTGAAGTTCTCCTTCACCTGAATACCCTGCACCAGGCCCTGCTCGGAGTTAATGATGCTGATCTGCGGGTCAATATCGGAGCCTGCTGCCTTCAGGATAGAAGCTACCTTGGTACGGTACTCTTCCACCGAGGAGAAGGGAATAGTGAGGGTAGCGCGCGCCTTGTCACCGTCGGACTGGATACCGCCGTACTCCAGTCCACTCGGCAGATGCTTGCGAATAGAGGCATCCAGAGCCTCCGGACCGCCCTTAATCTTGTCCTTATTGTCCTTGAGATTAAAGGAAACCTGCATAGTGCGGGTACCCTTCTCAGTACTCTCAAGGCCAAGCTGGGTCTCAATCTTCGCACCGCAGGCGCTCAGAATCAGGGCGGCAATGGTCAGCAGAACCGCCAGGAACATCCAGCGCTGACGAGCCGGCGCGCTCGAGGCGTGAGTCATCACGTGCATTCTAGGCTCCCATCAGGCGAATAGCGACGTAGTAAACAATCATGGAGGCAAAAACCCAAGCAGTGCTCAACGCTGCATGCATGATAATCGGGGACTTCGCGAAGCGGCCCAGACGGTTCAGACCCAGGTAGGTGAGAGCTTCGCCCGAGAACACGGCGAAAGCAAGCACCAGGGCAATGAGCATGGTCAGGAAGGACGCACCGTCACTGCTACGGCTGAGGGTCATGAAGAACACGAGCAGGTTCAGCACCAGGAACGAAGGAATGAGCACCAGAGAAGACACCGACACAGCGTGCATGCTTGCGGTGAAGGTAGTCGGTGCCTTGCCGATACGCGCGGTCAGCTGCAGCTGCACACCGCGCAGAACCTGCACACCAAAGATGGCGAGAGCCATCAGCACGTACGCCAGAATCATGCGTCCGGTCGGCACAGCCTGCGAGGCGTAGGCGCCACCGTAGGCACCGCCTCGACCGTACATATAGCCCATCATGGACATCGCGACAGTGGCAGCCAGGATAACCAGCTGGCTGAAGAAGAACGCGCCCACCAGAGCCTGCAGAGTCGTGGGAACAATCCAACCCCACGCACCTGCGGAAGAGATGCGGGCGTGCGCGGTTGCCGGGTTGCTGGAGAAAACGTCCAAGAACGCGTTCCAGGTGGCACCCAGTGCTTTCACCGCCGGATGCGGTGCGCTCGGCGCGTAGACTGCCTGGCCGGGCTGACCGGGCTGAGGCGCAATACCGGGCTGAGCAGTACCGGGCTGAGCGGCACCCGGCTGGGGTGCGGCGGCAGGCTGGCCGGGCTGCGCGGGGGCTGCCTGAGCCTCAGCATTCGGCTGCGCATTAGCGTTTACCTGAGCGGGCTGAGGCGCCTGCTGCGGCTGGACGGGCTGCTGCGGTGCTACCGGTGCGGCAGACTGAACAACATTACCCTGCTGAATCGACTGCATGGGCTGGCTCGGCTGAGCAGCCTGAGCTGCATTACCCGGCTGAGCAGCCTGACCCGGAAGCGAAGCGTCCTGCGCGGGGTGTGCACCGGCATCGTAGCCGTAGCCGCCGGCTACACCCTGCGACGAGTTGGTGGGAGTGTTCTCCGACATTGAGATCCTCTCGTATGGTGTGTGGAAGCAACACCTACCGGCTGAATCGGCATCTACCGGCGGCATCGCGCTGTCTTTCGTGACAAGACTCTTCAACCCTACCGTATAGAACGCTATGGTGCGTCTTCGTTCGTCATTTACTCATTTTCATCACCGGTGATGCATGCCATGCACAAAAATAAGCGCCCTGAGTGTACGACAAAAGAGCACGAAAAGAGGGCGCGAAAAAGCCCCGCCCGCCGACAAGTGGGTGAAGTCGACAGGCGGGGCCGTAGGGAGTGCGGGGCTCGAACCCGCGACCAAGGGATTATGAGTCCCCTGCTCTAACCGGCTGAGCTAACTCCCCATCCGGTGCAGTGACGGCGCGCAATAGGCGTCAGCACCATTCTCTAGAGTACATGAACGGCGACTGAGAACGAAAAACACTCTACTCCTACTCAACGCTCAGAATCTAGAGAAGCTTAACGGCGCGAATCCAGGTAACGCTGGTACGGAGCGTCGCTCACGTACAGTTCCTCAAAGGTGCGCCAGGTGTTCTCAGCACTGTGGAAGCCCACGATGCGGCGGGACTCGCGGCCCATCTGCTCACGCTCAGAGGCGGGCAGGGAGAGCACAGCCTCCAGCTTCTTCGCCAAATCCTGAGCGTTATTGGGTTCGAAGAGGTAGCCGTTCACACCGTCCTCCACCAGGTGCGGCAGAGCCAGCGCGTTCGCAAGCACCACGGGGGTGGAGGCGCTCATCGCCTCCAGGGAAACCAAGGACTGCAGCTCGGCGGTACCGGGCTGGCAGAACACGTCAGCCATCTGGTACACCTCGGGCAGATGCTCATCTGGAACGAAGCCACGGAAAATCACGCGGTCGGACACGCCGCAATCGTGTGCCTTCTGCTCGAGAGCTTCACGCAACTCACCACCACCGGCGATATCCAGCACCACGTGCTCGAGGGTATCGGGTAGCAGGGAGAGCGCCTCAATGAGCACGTCCACGTTCTTCTCTTCGGCAAGGCGACCCACGAAGGCGATACGCAGCTCACCGGGAACCTTGCCGGCGTCAGCACCCTCAGCCAGCTCGTAATCGCTAATCTCAATACCGTTAGAAACAGGCATGACGGGGCGGTCAAAATGACCCAGGTCGCGCATCGCATCCGCACCAATCTGGGTGGGGGTGGTAACGACCGCAGTCTTAGAGAAGCAGAAACGCATATCCTTCCAGGTGACCTTCTCAATCACCCGCTTCACTGCGTAGGGGAAGGGCAGGAACGGGTCAAGATTCGCCGGCATGAAGTGGTTCGTGGAGATGACACGGATACCGCGGCGCTTCGCCTGGAAGATGAGGGCGCGACCAATAATGTAGTGGCACTGCACGTGTACCACGTCCGGACGGACCTCGTCAAGGATTGCGCCGACCTCGGACCAAATCTCCCAGGGCACGCAGATGCGGTTCGTCTCGTGGGTCGGGGGCAGATGCGAGCGCAGGCGGTGCTCCACGATGCCGCCCTCTACTTCGGTGCGGTAGCTGGGACCGGGGATGGGGCTGGCGGCGACCACGTGTACGGAGTGGCCTCGCTTGAGCATGGAGGTGGCGAGGCGGTGACCGAATTGTGCTGCACCGTTGATGTCCGGCGGGTAGGTTTCTGCGCCAATCAGAATCGTCTTTGCCTGTTCCATGACGGGGCTCCTCATCGGGGTGTAGTGTATCTCGGTGACTTTGGGGTTTCAGGTGCGACGGTGCGCCGCTTCTGCCTCTGTCTGCCGCGTGCACCGGGTGGGTCCAGTACGTACAGCACTTGTCTATTCTACCTGTGAGCTGCGCCCTTCTCCGAGTTGTGGCGGGCGGCTTTGGCTGGGAGTTATCTCTAAACCTCACGTTGAGACAGAAGTCGACAACCTGCCCGTAGAGGCACAAACGCCCCGATACTCGTATCGGGGCGTTTGGATGCGTGGCATTAAACCTGTACCGGTTTTAGCGGCGAACAGTGTTTAGCGGCGAACCAGGCGGTTCAGGAAGTGCAGGACGGTTGCAATGGATACACCCAGTGCTGCAAAGGACTTCCAGCGTGCCTGCAGAACCTCGGGCTTGCGCACGTTCTCTGCCAGGCCGCGGCCGGTAGCTGCTGCACCTGCGGCAACCTCGGAGGGCACTGCCTTGAGAGCGTCCAGAGCCTGCTGGGTGTTGTTCTGAACGTCGCCGGTGTAGGACTGCAGGTCGTCGCGCAGGGCTGCCAGGTGCTGGCGGCGTTCTGCGGTCCGCTGCTTGAGCTCTTCGAAGGTCGGCGGCTTGGGCTCTTCCTCACCGCGCGCCTTGCGCTCTTCAGCTTCCTGACGTGCGCGTTCTGCTGCTTCTTCAGCTTCCTTAGCCTTCTGCTCTGCACGCTCTGCCTGTTCCTTCTTCAGGCGCTCAGCAGACATGGCGGTACCTTCCTTGAGTACACCGAGGTCGAAGAGCAGACCGAAGATTGCGGATTCGGGCTTGAACGGCAGCTGTGCCTTGACCTTCTTCAGACCGACCAGAGCGCAGATTGCCAGGACGATGAGGAAGATGAGGGCGAAGACCAGCGCGGATGCCCAGTAGGGCATGACGGTGCCGAGGCCGAGGATTGCTGCGGCGACCAGCGCAATAATCAGGAACAGACCGAAGACTGCTGCGACACCGAAGAAGGCTGCGCCCTTACCAACGGCGATGCCCTTGGTCTTCAGCTCGTGCTTTGCAATCTGGATTTCGTCCTTGACCTGGCTGGGTCCGAGGGTCTTGAAGGTTTTGCCAGCGTCAATGATGTTCGCGACGCCGGACTTAATCCCGCTGATGCCAGCAAAGAAACGCTTAGGTGCCTTGGGATTAGTAGTAGTGGTCATGACCACCTCTCCGTGACGTGTTTTTGGAGGCTTCTTTTTCGCACTCCACCTCCTATAGTTTAGCCCCTTATGATACCTCAGCGTGACCGTTTGGGCGGGGGTTTGCGCTATCTCTTCAGGTATTTTCGACTTTCTGGAGGCTGCATTGAGCTGCAGGCGTAGCTTTCCGGGTTTGGTTGCGCCTGTGGATTTGCGCTGGAGTAGGCGTGAGAGGATGCCGATGGGCCGCTCCCCCGCCGTACGTTAGGTGGGCGTGTGGCATGTGTGGGCGGAGAACTTCTCTGTGCGTTAGATTTCATATTTTTGCAGGGTACATTTTTGCAGGGTGAAGTATCTTTGCCTCGCCGAGGGCGTAAGCCCGAGAACCTGGAGCATGCGCCCCAGCGCTCACGTAGGGTGGAGTGGTTACTGATTCATGACTTGAAGAGAACGTTCCGACTGGACTCGAACTAGCGAGGCGAAGATTTTCCGAGCGCGCGAGGAACCAAAAATCTCAACCACCCCGTATGCCACTGTTGCTCTGGACTCGAACCAGACGGAGCCTGGAGCAGGCGCCCCAGCGCCTGCGTATGGCGGAGTGGTTACTGGTTCGAGCCAGGGCAACAGATAAAGCAAGAATCCCCAGGGCAGAGCCCTGAGGATTCTTGCTTTATGCGCTCCCCCGACTGGACTCGAACCAGTAACCCTTCGATTAACAGTCGAATGCTCTGCCAATTGAGCTACGGGGGATTATTTTGTTTTCATTGCTGGTTTCCCTTGCAACGAGTAATAACTATACCGGGGCTGTTTGGGCTCCGCAACTTGAAATGCTATGAAGTGCCTCACGTTAGGGTTGTGTGGCTGGTTTGGGTGGTGAAAGAGGCTTCTACCCAGCGGTGCCCCAGCTACCTGTGGAACGTAGAGGTTCTGCAGGTAGCCGGGGTATTCACAAGGAACCGTGCTTAGCCGCGCTGTGCGCTGAGCTGGCGGCGGCGCATTTCCAGTTCGAGGAGCTGACGCTGTACCGCTTCGAACTCTTTGTCGTCGGGGTTTGCGCTGAGCTGCTCTAGGCGCATCATCAGGTCGGATTTTTGGCGAGCGATTTGCTGTTCAAACAGGGCATTGAGCGCACCAGTAACAAAACCGGGCAGACGCTCAGCGCTGCTGACCGGTAGCGGTGAGACGGCGAGCTCCGCGATGGTGGGGTGTACACCCTCCACAGCACCGGAGCGCACGCAGTTGATCCATTCGATGCCGGGGGTGGGCGCCATGACGGTTGCCGCGTGAATAATGCCGGCGGCCACCTCCCGGTGGGTGCGGTAGCGGAACTGCACGGTGGCGAGGTTACGCCACTGTTCCACGCTGATGAGCTCGGGGTGCTGCAGGGCAATCTCGATCGCTGCCTTTTCGAGGCGGGCAACCGGGTCGCGCGGGTCGGGGGTGAGGAACTCCTCGACGGCGGGGGCGGTCGCCTCCGGCTGGGGTGCGGCGGGCTGAATGCTGCTCGGCGGGTGCGCGGCAGCGTTCTGCCCGGCGTAGGCGCTGGGTGCGGCGTAATCTTCCGGGGGCGGTGCATCGTAGGCGGGGTCGTAGGGCGCGTCAGCATGAACTGCCCCCTGAACACCCGTATAACCCGGCGTGCCCGCGTATCCCGGCATGCCCGGCACGCCCTGCGGCTCCTCGTTCAGACGCTCGTAACGCGGTGCGGTTGCGGGAGCCTCCACCTGCTGGGAGCGAGAAAGCTTCGGGTGGTTCTGCGCGTAAGCCACGGCACGCTGAATCTCGTCGAGCTCCAGCCCGAGCTGACCGGATACCTTACGCATGTAGGCCGGGCGCAGGTCGCGGTCCTTAATGCCGGCGATAATCGGGGCGATAGCGCGCATCGCCAACACGCGGCCTTCAAGGGTCGCCAAATCGTACTTGGCGAGGGTCGAATCAATCGCAAACTCAAAGAGCGGGCGGCGCGAAGCAATCAGCGAGCGCACGGCGGCATCGCCCTTGTGCAGGCGCAGGTCGCAGGGATCCATGCCGTTCTCAGCAACCGCCACGAAGGTCTGCGCAACGAAGCGCTGGTCCTCCTGGAAAGCGGCCATGGCGGCTTTCTGGCCTGCGGCATCACCGTCGAAAGTGAAGATGATTTCACCGCCGGAGCCGTCGTCGGTAATCATGCGGCGCACCATCTTGATGTGGCCGGGACCGAACGCTGTACCGCAGGTGGCAACGGCGGTGGTGATGCCGGCGAGATGTGCTGCCATGACGTCCGTGTAGCCTTCTACGATAACGACCTGCTTGGTCTTGGTCATGTCGCGTTTTGCCAGGTCAATACCGTAAAGCACCTGGGATTTCTTGTACAGCTGCGTCTCGGGGGTGTTCAGGTATTTGGGGCCCTGATCGTCGTCGAAGAGGCGGCGGGCACCGAAACCGATCGTTTCACCGGCGATGGTGCGAATCGGCCAGATGATGCGGCCGCGGAAGCGGTCGTACAGGCCGCGGTTTCCCTCTGAGAACATGCCGGTCGCCTTCAGCTCCTCGTCCGTGAAGCCCTGGGAGCGAAGGTGCTTGAGCAGGTGGTCCCAGCCGCGCGGGGCGTAGCCGACACCGAACTTGCGGGTTGCGGCGGGGTCGAAACCGCGGGCGCCAAGGAAGCGCTGCGCCTCCTGAGCATCAGCGCCGTAGAGGTTGCGTTCAAAGAACTCGGCGGCAATCTTGTGCGCGTCGAGCAGGCGGCGGCGCATACCCGCCTCGTAGCGGTCGCCGGGCTTACCGCCCTCATAATGCAGGGTGTAACCAATACGGGCGGCTAGACGCTCCACCGTCTCAACGAAGCTGGTGTGTTCCATCGCCATGACGAAGGAGTACACGTCACCGGATTCACCGCAGCCAAAGCAGTGGTACGAGCCAACCTGCGGGCGCACATTGAAGGAGGGCGTGCGCTCGTCGTGGAACGGGCACAGCCCCTTGAAGGTGCCTATACCGGCGCTTTTGAGGCTCACATAGCCTTCAATGATTTCGCGAATATCGGTACGGGCGCGGACTTCGTCAATGTCTTCTTTGCGGATTAATCCAGCCATAAACTCAATTCTACGGTGAGGGTCAACAGGTAGCGTCTGCAGGCGTTGCAGGAGCGGCAACATAGCGCACGAACAGGCTCATAAAAAGGATGCGCCGCGACGCGCAAACAGCACGCCGCGGCATACAAGTCAGGTGTTTAGCCGCCGGAAATATCCAGCTCAGCCTCCACCAGGCCCAGACGCTCAGCGTCCCCCAGGATACGCGAATCCAGCCAGCCATCGGGCAGGTGCGGCTGCTTGGGGCTGCCGGCGCGACCGCGCGAGCCCTCAACGGCGGCACCCGGGTAACCAATCGAGTGGTCCAGCTGAGCAATCAGCTCACGGAACGTCGCCAGGTCGGGCACCTGAGCCATCTTCGCGCGCAGCTCACCACCAACCGGGTACCCCTTGAAGTACCACGCCACGTGCTTGCGGATCTCGCGCAGGCCTCGGGTCTCATCACTGAAAGTTTCCACCAGCAGTTCTGCGTGGCGGTAAATCATGTCCGACACCTCAGTCAGGGTCGGGCGGATACGCGCCGACGAACCCTCAAACGCATTCTGCAGGTCCCCAAATAGCCACGGGCGACCCTGGCAGCCGCGACCAATCACCACGCCGTCCACGCCGGTCTGCTCAACCATGCGCACCGCGTCCTCGGCAGAGAAAATATCGCCATTACCCAGAATCGGCACATCCGGAATCAGCTCACGCAGCTGCGCAATAGAATCCCAGTCAGCCTTACCCGAATAATGCTGAGCCGCAGTACGACCGTGCAGGGCAATCGCCGCGACACCGGCATCACGAGCAATCTTGGCGGACTCCAAGAACGTAATGTGGTCATCGTCGATGCCCTTACGCATCTTAATAGTCAGCGGAATATCGTTGCGGGACGCCTCCTTCACCGCGGTCTGCACAATCGCAGTGAACAGGTCAGTCTTCCAGGGCAGGGCGGCACCGCCACCGCGGCGAGTCACCTTAGGAGCCGGGCAGCCAAAGTTCAAGTCAATGTGGTCGGCACGGTCCTCTTCAACGACCATGCGCACAGCCTTACCGACGTTGACCGCGTCCACACCGTAAATCTGGATGGAGCGGATCTTCTCGTCCGGGTCATGCTCAATAATGCGCATGGACTCGGGCTTACGCTCCACCAGGGCGCGCGCAGTCACCATTTCGGTAACGTACAGGCCGCCGCCATATTCACTGCAGAGGCGGCGGAAAGCCTTATTGGTCACGCCAGCCATCGGGGCGAGAACCACGGGAGTATCAACGGTCAGATTGCCCAGTTTCAGGGGCGGAAGGGTAAGACGGGGTGCTTCAGAATTCACCCCTATATTGTGGCATACGGGGGCAAATCGAGAACCGGACTCAGCTGAGGGGGTACAGGAGCCCAGTGCAAGCTCAGCAACCGTGAGGAGGCGCAGGTACGCGAGAGGGGCGGAGGAGCATTCCACTCCCCCGCCCCTTCAGCAAGAGTCAGCCAGCAGGCTCGGTACCGAGAATCTACCTAGTAACCTACTCGGTCACGTAAATATAGGTCGGGTCGCCCTCCACCGAGGCGGTACCGGCACGCAGCAGCACGTCAGTCACCTGAACCAGCGCCTCCATGGCATCATCAACCTCAACCAGCACCGGATACTTAGCGCTCAGCAGGGACAACACCTGCATAATCGCCTCCACGGCGCCCTCATTATCGAAGTCATAGCCCAGCAGCAGTTCGGTGGCGGTGTTCTCATTCACCAGCGCTGCCTCCGGGTCGGTCTCGAAGGGGTGGTAGCTCACCGCAAACGCCACAATCGGGCCCTTCTTACCCTCGGCGGCAGCCTCACGAATATGATCGCGAAGCACCACGGCACCAAAAGCACGCACCTCATCCGAGAGGAAGTAGCGGTTCACCGTGCCCAAACCCACCTCGGCGGGAACATCCCACTCGTGGGCGCGGCGGTAGAAATCCCACAGCGCGGCTGTCAGCTCCACCGAACCGGTCGCCAAATCCTCAATCGCCTGAGTCTCATTACCATCAGCGTCCTCACGCAAAGACACCGGAGGAATCGCACCCGGCTCCACACGCACCATACGGGAACGGTGAACCATCTTCATACCAGCCACCTGCGCGAACTCCTCACCGTCACTAAACGGCGCCAACTTCACACGCAGAGCCGTGGTCTGACCGTGCGCCGCCGCAATCTCACGCAACGCATCCAGCAGGGCAGTACCAATACCCTGACGGCGGTGATCAGCCGCAACCTCCACATAGGACCACAGACGCGTCGGATGCAGCAGCGAAGCCACCACAGTACCCGCAGCCACCGGCACGCCGGAAACAGTCACCACCAGGGTACGGCTAAACGGCGCGTCACTGTCCGGGCCAAAGAGGCCACGCTGGCGCTCCTCAACCTCATTGCGGGCAGAGTTCCAAATCTCAAGCAGGGCAAGGTCATCACCCTCCTGCCAAGGGCGAATCTCAAATTTTTCGCTGAGGCGTTCAGCCATGTCCGTGTACCGTTCCTTCGCTCGCGTCAATCATGCCAATCAGTCTAACCAGGGTAGCCCAAATACACGACGGCGGGTAGCCTCTTTCGCTCTAAGAAGCTACCCGCCGACCATGTTATAAATTATTTTTAGCCTGCCAGGCGTGCAGCCAGGTAAGACTTCACCTGATCCAGAGCCACACGCTCCTGGTTCATGGTGTCGCGCTCGCGGATGGTCACAGCCTGATCCTCAAGAGTGTCAAAGTCCACGGTGATGCAGAACGGGGTACCAATCTCGTCCTGGCGGCGGTAACGGCGGCCAATAGCGCCCGCCTCGTCGTAGTCCACGTTCCACAGGCCGCGCAGCTCATTCGCCAGCTTAGTTGCCGGCTCAGACAGTTCTGCCTTCTTCGACAGCGGCAGAACAGCAGCCTTCACCGGTGCCAGGCGCGGGTCAAGCTTCAGCACGACGCGCTTATCCACGCCACCCTTAGTGTTCGGTGCCTCATCCTCGACGTATGCGTCAACAAGGAACGCCATCATGGAGCGGGTCAGACCGAAGGACGGCTCAATCACGTACGGCACGTAACGCTCACCGGTAGCCTGGTCGAAGTACTCAAGCTTCGCGTTAGAGTGCTCATTGTGCACACCCAGGTCATAATCGGTACGGTTCGCGACACCCATCAGCTCGCCCCACTCGGAACCCTGGAAGCCGAAGCGGTACTCAACGTCAATAGTGCCAGCCGAGTAGTGTGCACGCTCCTCCTTAGGAACGTCGAAGCGGCGCATGTTATCCGGGTTAATACCCAGGTCAACGAACCAGTTCCAGCAATCCTCAACCCACTCGTTGAAGTACTTATCAGCGTCATCCGGGTGTACGAAGTACTCGATTTCCATCTGCTCGAACTCACGAGTACGGAAAATAAAGTTACCGGGAGTAATCTCGTTACGGAACGACTTACCAATCTGGCCAATACCGAACGGCGGGCGCTTACGAGAAGCAGTGACCACATTGTTGAAGTTCACGAAAATACCCTGAGCGGTCTCCGGGCGCAGGAAGTGCAGACCCTCCTCATTATCAACCGGGCCCAGGTAAGTCTTCATCAGACCGGAGAAGTTCTGCGGCTCAGTCCACTCACCACGAGTGCCACAGTTCGGGCAAGCAATCTCTTCCATGCCCTCAGCCGCGCGGCCCTTCTTCGCCTCAAAGTTCTCCAGCAGGTGATCCTGACGCAGACGCTTGTGGCACGACAGGCACTCAACCAGCGGGTCGGTGAAGGTCGCCACGTGACCGGACGCCTCCCACACCGCACGAGGCAGAATAACGGAGGAGTCCAGGCCAACCATATCCGCACGAGAGCGGACGAAACGCTGCCACCACTGCTGACGGATGTTTTCCTTCAGCTCTGCACCGAGGGGGCCGTAGTCCCATGCGGAGCGGGAACCGCCGTAAATTTCACCGGCCTGGAAAACAAAGCCGCGGCGCTTCGCGAGCGCAATAACGTTATCGAGGGTGGACTTTTCAGCCATAGTTACTCCTTCTGCCCCGCCACCGGCTGTGACGTGCGTGAGTTCGGGTTCATAAGGGACGTCGCCCAGAACGGGGCGCCCGTATTCGCGCTCATCGGCGCAATATGCACACTTTTTGATGCAAGACACTAGGGTACCATCACCACCCCACCCCTGGGTATGCATACCCGACCCACCACTCCCCCATTTTTGCCGGACACCAGGATGCACCCGGCGGGATAAACTAGAGAGCATGGAAGAAATTTTTATTCGCGATGACATGATCCGCCTCGGCCAGTTCCTCAAGCTCGCCAACCTCGTAGAGGACGGCGCGAAGGCACGCGAGGTCATTCAGCACGGCCTGGTAAAGGTCAACGGCGACATTGAGGAAGCACGCGGCAAGCAGCTGCACCCCGGCGACACCGTGACCCTCAACGGCGTGACCGTGAAGGTTGCGCACGAGGACTAGTCCTCTCTCTACTTGGTTAGTGCTTGGTTAGGGCTACATGCGAGGGACGGCGTTCGTCCTCGTTCCTCCCCTCACTAAGCAGGGGCGGGGCGCCACATATTTCCTCCGCGCCTACGCAGGGGCACCCGTCACCCGGACGCTCCGCCCTCTCCTCGCTCCGCATCGGAGAGCGTCCGGGCTGACACCCTGAGGGCGCATCCGGAAAACGCGGCCGCACCCGCACAGTACCCCAGCGAGGAAAGGCGGTATCGTCCGAACGTGACATCAGGGTGCCCGAAGCGAAGCGAGGGCAGGTTCCCTGTAGGAACGAGGACGATAACCACCTTTCCAAGCGGAACCGGGCATCCCAAGCAGAAGCAAAAGCTCAACGTAAGCCCCCGGGTCGTCATGACCCGAGGGCTTTCCATATAGTCGGTTTAGGCGTCAGAACCCTCGGCGGTGCCGGTCGCCTCCGCAACCTTCTGCGCACGAATACGCGGCTCCTTACCCTGCACCTTCACCTCCAGGAACTCGCCCACATGGCGAATCTCCATGGGGCCAACGCCGTGGCCGATACCGGCGTACAGCACCTTGATGCCGTCGGTGTACTTGCGGATCCAGTCGTAGGTGTAGTTCACTATCTCCTGCGGGATGACGGGGTCTTCCTGGTCGCGGCCGAAGAACACCGGCAGTTCGGTCTTCTTCAGCTCCTCGTCCTTGAAGTACGGCGAATCCGAGTCCACGGCGTAGCCGGACAGACCCACCACTGCGGCAAACTCGCCGGGAGCGTGACGCACCATCGAAGTTGCGATGCCCATACCCTGCGAGAAGCCCAGCAGGGTCACCGAAGCGTACGGTTCACGGTTCGCGCGCGCCCACTCCAGCACGTAGTCGCTCGCCTGCTCAATGGCGCGCTGATCAGATTCAAGCTGCTGATTCAGCGGGTACCACTGGTAGCCGATAGCGTCTGCGGCAATGTAGGCGCCGGTCGAGTCCGCGGAGAACTGGCTGCCAACCGGCTGCGGTGCACGCATGGAGGCGTAGGTGAAGCCCTCCTGCGGAAGGTGCGCCGCCAGGGACAGCAAATCGTGCTCCTGGGAGCCGTAGCCGTGCAGCATGAGCACCAGGTGGGTGCCTGCACGTTCGTTCTCGGGGCGGGTGTATTCGACGACGTATTTGTTTTCGCTCATGAACCCATCTTAGCGAGGACTACCCCACAAACCTGCACCGCAGGTTCCGCCGCTAGCTTGACCCTCACCTAACGTGAGGTTTTAGAGTGAAACCATGGACGCGAACATAACACCACCTGACGGGCAGCACAAATACACCGTAGGAGAAGCGGCATCACTACACGGGCTCACAGTGCGCACGCTTCACCACTGGGAGCAGCGAGGCTTGCTCAACCCGGCACATGATGAGTTCAACGGGTACCGGTACTACACCGATACAGACCTTGAACGAATCACCGTCATCATGGGATACCGCGCCATCGGCATGAGCCTTGACGCTATTCGCAACATACTGCAGGATCGGGCGAACAGCACCGAGCATCTGCTCGCTCAGCGGGATATGCTTCAACGCAAAATCGCCGCGTACGGGCACATGCTTGAAACCATCGAACACCTTTTGGAGGACACCATGGCACCTAAAAATGAGCAGCTCAGCGCTGCCGAAAAAGCAGAGATTATGGGCGAAGGGTTCAGCCTCGCCCACCAGCAGGAAGCGCAGGAACGTTACGGAAAAACTGACGACTGGGCTGAATACCAGCGCCGAACTGCAACGATGAACCGTGCCGACTGGCAGAACGGCAAACAGCAGGTTGACGAGGTAGAACAGGCCCTCGTCGAGGCGTTCAACCGCGGCGTGCAGCCGGGCAGCGAGGAGGCGAACGCGCTCGCCGAGCGGCACCGCGCCTCCCTGTTCTTCTTTGAGGTCACCCCCGCCAAGCACGCTATTCTAGCCCGCGGTTACGTTGAGGATGCCCGCTTCAAGGCGCACTACGAGAAGCTTGCGACCGGGCTCGCGGAGTGGTTGCGGGATGTCATCTACGAGAATGCTCGTGTACACGGTATTGACCCGCAGGAAGCTACCTGGGGGTAAGCCTCCGGAGTGGAGATACCTAGTAACTCAGCTTAAGTAGCCGAGCATGCCAGCTGAGCACAGAAAAACGCCCGGTATTCCCAACGTTGGGAATACCGGGCGTTTATACGCGTCTGCAGAAGACTAGTTACCTAGCGGGTGCCGTCGAGGTGACGGCGGTGTTCCTGAATACGGCGATCCAGGTGCTCAAGGTTCTGTTGCAACCTCACAATCTCATCCTCAATCTTCTGACGGGCACGCTCCATCACATCAATAAGATAGGAATAGATAGGGCGTGGTCGTCCGGATTGCTCAAAATCGTGCGAATGTCGGCAAGACTCATTCCGGCCTGACGGCAGGTAGCGATAAACCGGGCCGAGGAGATGGACTCCTCGTCAAAAACGCGAGTTCCGTGAGCATCACGGGGCGCAGCAATGAGCCCCTCTTTTTCGTAATAGCGCAGGGCGTGGTTGCTCACCCCCAACTGCTCCGCTACCTCTTGAATACTTACCACAACTTTAATGCATGGGGTTAGATCGGGTCTAAAGCAAACCGAGAACCCTTACCTTCCAGTGCAATAGGAGGCTACTTCCGCGGTATCTCGCGGAGGCGCCAAAAAGCACCCGAAAAACCGGAAAATATTCCCTGACTTGGCACAACACTCTTCGAGAAGGTGCAAAGAAACACAGGGTGCTCACATCATATGAGCACCCGGCGCCTCCTCATCTAGCCTTTAGGGTGAAGGTTAATTCTCAGCGGGTGGAAGAACCCGTGAAGACACTATCAGCCCACTCGGAAATTACCCGCACTTAGGTGGTATAAACAGCATTTCAGAGGGGCTTGGGTCAGCACCCCGTGAATGCTCGCGGTTCTAGCGGGTCACCGTAGCGTACAGGCGAGTCATAGAATCCAACGCCTCACGCTCACGCTGCGCATCACTCGGGGTGGCGGAATTATCCTCAACGCCGAGGGCGCGAGCCAGAATCTTCTCCACCTGCTTCCCCTCAATCAAGAAGCCGTCATGGCCGTGGTTCGACTCGATAATGTCCACGGGTACCGGGGTGGGAAGCGCCTCCGCCAGGCGGTGCGACTCGTGCGGGAAGAACAGGCGGTCCGTGTTCACCGCCGCAATCGTCCACTCACAATCGGTGTGCGCCAGCGCCTGTGCCAAGGTGCCGCGGCCACGCGCCACGTCGTGTGAAATCAGTGCCTCATTGACCGCCAGGTAGCTGTTCGCGTCAAAACGCTCAACCAGCTTAGCTCCGTGGTGATCCAGGTAGCTTTCAATCGCGTAGCGGCCACGCGGCTCACCCAGCGAACCGCCCACAGTGTTTTCGCCGCGGTTCTCCTCACGGCCGAAGCGGTGCTCCAGCTCTGCGGGGCTGCGGTAGGTGGTGTGCGCGATACGGCGTGCCAGAGCCAGACCGGCAGTCGGTGCAGGACCGGCATAGTAGTCGCCACCGGCAAAGTTCGCATCCGAACGAATCGCAATGTTCTGAGTGTGGGCCCAGGAAATCTGCTCCGCCGTAGCCGAAGGACCGGAGGCGATGACCGCGCATCCGCGGACCAGCTCGGGGTTGGTTGCCGCCCACTCCAGGGCGCGAGCGCCACCGAGAGAACCACCAATCACATAGCGGAAGCTGTTCACACCCAGGGCACGCGCCAGGTGCGCCTCAGCACGCACCGAGTCGCGGATGCTCACCTGCGGGAAGCGGGAACCCCAGTGCTCACCGGCACCCGGGTAGCCTTCCGGGATGATGCTCGCCGGACCGGTAGAACCGTAGCAGCCACCCAAAATATTGGGGGCAATCACGAAGTAGCGGTTGGTGTCCACGACCGAGCCGGGGCCCACGATGCCTTCCCACCAGCCGTCCGATTCGATAGCGCGAATCAGCGGGGCGGGCATGTCGGGGGTGGGTACGCCGCGGGAGACATGCGTGTCACCGGTGAGCGCATGCAGGATCAGGATGGCGTTATCGCCAGCCTCGTTGAGGGTGCCCCAGGTTTCATAGCCGATGGTGACCTGAGGCAGGGTTACGCCGGATTCGAGCTCCAGGTCGCCGATGTTCAGCTGACGCAGGTAGCCTTGCGCTTCGGGGTGTTCGCGCTGCGTGCCCGCCACGGGGATGGGCGCGGTAACAGGCTGGTTGGTAGTGCCGGACTGGCTAGTGCTCTGGGCGGTCATGGGGGGTCCCTTCACTGGGTTGGCCGGCGAGGTGGTGCCGGGTGTGAGCGGGGTACTCGTCTGCGGGTTGAATCTGCAGTTGAGTCTGCGGGGGGAGGCCGGGAGGCGGCGGTACGGCGCGCTTATGAAATGCTCCGTAACGGGGAATCCGCAGGTGGACCGAAAAGCCGTAGCTTGCCGGTCCGCCTGCGGGTGCATCACCGTTTAGGAGAGGGTGTCGAAGCCCAACTGCAGGTCGGCGAGAATATCGTCGATGTTCTCAATACCGACAGCAAGGCGGATGAAGTTCGGGTACACGCCAATCTTCTCCAGCTCCTCAGTGGAAAGCTGAGAGTGGGTGGTGGAGGCGGGGTGAATCACGAGCGAGCGCACGTCACCGATGTTCGCCACGTTGGAGTGCAGCTTGAGGGCGTCTACGAAGTCGCGGGCCTGTTCCAGGGTTGCGTCCTTGAGGGTGAAGCCGAGAACCGCGCCGGGGCCCTTGGGCAGGTACTTCTGCGCACGCTCGTACCAGGGGGAGGATTCCACGCCAGCCCAGATAACCTTCTCGACCTGCGGGTTTGCTTCGAGCCAGCTGGCGACCTTGGTGGCGTTCTCAATGTGGCGTTCGATGCGCAGGGAGAGGGTCTCCAAGCCGATGCCGATGTTGAAGGCATTGGTCGGGGAGATAGCGGCACCGGTGTCACGTAGCAGGGAGACGCGAGCCTTCAGGATGTAGGAGAGGTTCGCGCCGAACGCGGAGTCCTTACCCAAATCGCGTGCGTAGACCAGGCCGTGGTAGCCGGGGGCGGGCTGGTTGAACTTGGGGAACTTCTCGGGGTCTGCACCGTAGTCGAAGTTACCGGAGTCAACGATTACGCCGCCGATGGAGGTGCCGTGGCCGCCCAGGTACTTGGTGGCGGAGTGGACGACTACGTCTGCGCCGTGCTCGATGGGGCGCAGCAGGTACGGGGTGGGTACGGTGTTGTCCACGATCAGGGGCACACCGTTTTCGTGTGCAATCTTAGCGATGGGCTCGATGTCGAGCACGTCGTTGCGGGGGTTGGGTACGGACTCGCCGTAGAAGAGCTTGGTGTTGGGTCGGACTGCGGCGCGCCATGCGTCCAGGTCGTCCGGGTCCTCCACAAAGGTGGTTTCGATGCCGAGGTCGGCGAGGGTGTACTTGAGCAGGTTGTAGGTGCCGCCGTACACGGAGGGCGAAGCAACAACGTGGTCGCCTGCGCCGGCAATATTCAGAATTGCGTAAGTGATAGCTGCCTGGCCGGATGCCAGCAGCAGCGCACCTACGCCGCCTTCCAGGGAGGCGATACGGTTTTCGATGACTTCCTGGGTGGGGTTGTTAAGGCGAGTGTAAATGGGGCCCAGCTCGGCGAGGGCGAAACGGTTCGCGGCCTGCTCGGCGCTGTCAAAGACGAAGGAGGTGGTCTGGTAGATGGGTAGTGCCCGAGCTCCCGTTGCGGCATCCGGCGCCTGACCTGCGTGGATCTGGCGGGTTTCGAACTTCCAACCGGCGGGGTTGGCGGGAGTCGGGACGGTAGTGTTGTTGCTCATGCGTGGCTCCTATTGGGGATTCTTAAGGGGCCGCATGCCGACGGTACAGGAATCGTCGTCGAATAATCCTGTCACGATTGATGTACCGGTTTCGGTCACATCGGTCCCGCGCTTGCGTCACGCTTGTGCGTGCCGCCCGGTCTTCACCCAGGGCACCCCACCGCGGAGGAGGGTTGCCGACCAGCTAGCTGGGGCTTATCGCTGGCGCTCTTGACCTGTTATTTAGAGTGTCATAAGGCACGGGGTGGGGTCAAGGGTTTTGTGGGTGCGCGGTACTTTAAGACATTTCATTGCAAAGATGACGTTTTTTAACGTCTGTCATAAAACGTGAACGACGATGCCGGGACAGTCAGAGGGCGAGGCATTCAGAATGCGGAGGCGGACACCCACCATCTACATAGTAACCCACATCACTTTTATCTACGGTTTTTCGGTACACTGAAATGACACATACACTCACGCAGGGTACAACTCGCTACGGCTCACTACGTCGTTTATCCTACTCAGCATCCCTCCGGTATAGGGGCCAGAGGGTCATACCCGAAGGTTACCTACCATGTCTCTTGTTCTTAATGCGGCGCAGCTCAGCCGCGTCTTTGGCAAAGGTGAAAACGCTTTTACCGCCGTCGACCGGGTGTCACTTCGCGTCAGTTCCGGTGAGATTCATGCTCTCCTCGGCCCCAACGGTGCGGGCAAAACGACGACCGTGCAGATGTGCTCGACCCTGCTCACCCCCACCGGCGGTAGCCTCACCGTGAACGGTATTGACGCTATCGCCCACCCGCAGCGGGCGCGCCGTCACGTGGGCCTCGCGCTGGGCGGGGAGAACGGCTTCTACCCGCGCGCCAGTGCCCGCGATAATCTGCTGTTCTTTGCCGATGTTGCGGGGGTTTCCGGGCGGGACCGAGGGCACGAAGTTGAGCATGCCCTAGCCCGTGTGGAACTCACCGATGCGGCAACGCGGCCTGTCCAGGAGTTTTCCCGCGGCATGAAGCAGCGCCTACATATTGCCCGTGCCCTGCTCGGCTTTCCCGCCCTGCTCCTGCTGGATGAGCCGACCAACGGGCTCGACCCCGATATCGCCCTAACCGTACGAACCCTTATCCGTTCTCTCGCGGAAGACGGCGCCGCCATTCTGCTCACAAGCCACCTGCTGGGCGAAATCGAGGACCTGGCGCACACCATCACCGTCTTGGGCGCTGGCTCCGTTGCTGTGAGCGGCAGTCTCGAGGACGTTGCCGCGCACGCCGGCATTGCCGCCACGACCGTGGTTCAGGCCGAGCCCACCACCACCGAGGGCATTGATACGCTCCGCGGGTTCCTCGGCGATAAGGCGGCGGTACTTTTTGCCCCACGCGGTTCCGGCTGGGAACTGACCCTCTACTGGCACGGCGAGCGCGCCACGTTCGAGGCGGGCGAGGCGCACCGCATCCTCACGGAGGGACTTGCCGCCGCACGCATTGGGGCGCGAACCGAACCGTACACGCGCCCGGCAACCTTGGAAGAGGCATACCTGGCGATGGCGGAGGGGCTCAAGCGATGAACGCTCAGACGCAACGCTCAGAAGAGTTCCAGCGGCAGGGTCGACGGTACGACCTGTGGCAGGAGTGCGCCCGGCAGCTACGGCTCATGGGCTTTAGCCTGCGCCAGTTCCTGACAGTCCCCTACTTCATTCAGCTGCTCATTAGCACGGTACTCGGCTCAGTCATCCTTCAGGCGCTCGCCGTGCATGCGGCGGCGCAGAGCTCCGCGGGTCACTCCGTTGACCCGACTCTCGCGTGGACCCGCGCGGGCATTGTGGGCATGTGGTCGGTCTGCATCGTGTCTGCGGGCATCATCAATTTTGAGCGTTTCCGTGGGACCCTCGTGTACCTGTGTTCGGGGTCGATTTCTCCGGTGCGGGTGCTGGCGGCTATCGTTTCAAGCGCATCCGTTGTGGGTTTGGCGGCTTTGCCCCTGTCGTGGCTCATCTGGGCTCTTGTGACGCTCAACCCGCAGGTCACAGACTTTTCAGCACTCTGGCCGCGCTACGTTCTGGGCGTTCCCCTGCTGTGGCTTGCGTGCCTGTCGGTAACGTTCATGATTGCGGTATTCTTCGTGGCCACGCCGAACGCTATCGCCTACGAGGAGCTGTTGCTCGTGCCGGCTTTTATTCTTTCCGGGGTTCTCTTCACGACCGTTGAAGCGCCCGCCTGGCTGGATGCCGCGGGTGTGCTCATTCCCCTACAGGCGCCGGTTCACCTGCTACTTGGGCGTACCGCCATCACTACCCCGGCGGATGCGCTCCTGCCCGTAATTCAGACCCTGGTCGTGAGCTTCATCTGGGCGTTGTGCTCGTTCCTCTTTGCGCGGAAGGCTCTCACCTCCGCCCGCCGTCGCGGCACCCTGGGGGCGATGTAGCGTGTGTATTCTCTCTTCTGCCGCTCTGCCTAGCGTGGCGCGTCGGGCTCTGTCGACCGCTTCTATTGGCTGGTCATCTTCTATTACCTTCGCAACCCTCGGAACGGCCATCACGACCCTGGTTCTCGTACCCGGTCTTAACGTGCTTTTCACGGTGCTTCTGGGTGCTGATCTTGCCGCAAACGATACGGTACGCATCGGCTGCGCGACCGCCCTGATTGCGACCCTCAGCTCCGTGGCAGCCGGTATTGTCGCGCGCGTTGCCACAGACCGGTGGATTGGCGTCTTCGAGTACGTGTGCACGGCGCGCCCGGTGGATGCTGGATACTGGCTCGGTTCGGCGGCGGTACCCGCGTTGCTGGCATCCGTAACGGGTCTGAGCAATGTGGGCATCGTGTGGTTACTGTCCCTCACATCCTCCGCTGCGGGAGCAAATTCCGGGCTTTTAGTCGGCGCCATCTTACTGATGCCGGTTGCGATTCTTGGCGGGGTCTGCCTGGGTATTTTTGCTGCCGGTTTGGGCCTGTACCTGTCGGATCCGTACACGGGCTCGAATGTTCTATCTATTGTTCTGCCGGTCAGCGCGGGCGTGATTGTGCCGGTGAGTACCTATCCGGCGTGGCTTGTCTGGGTGTGTTCCTGGGTTCCCGGGTCCCGGCTGGTGCAGGCTTTAGATACCTCTGGCAGTATTGCGAGCAGCACTACCCCGGTTTTCTTCGCTCTCCTGGCGGCAGACACAGCCCTGGCAGTACTCTACGCCGCCATCGGGTTGGGGCTGACTTTCCTTGCCGCTCGCCGCATCCGTGCCGGCGCCCGCGCCTCGCTGTTGTAAACGGTGAACCCTGAAAAAGAACAAACCTTTTAAATACTCACCATCCGGTGCAGAAGGCTCTGGCGGGGCTCCCACAAGGTGAGCCGGACAATCCTGCCCAGGCCGCAATATAGTAGCCTGCCTCACTCTTCGATACACTAGAACTAGGCGTGCCCCCAGTCCCCCGCGCACCCTCACCGCCGACCGGCGGCACAGGAACGCGGGCGCAGACGGCACACACCATTCACAAACCCACAACTCAATGAAAGAGGTGGCAGCATGGCTGAACAGAACCTCACCCCGCCCGCACCGAAGAAGGTCGAGCACCGCCGCGAGCACCACGGCGACGTCTTCATCGACCCCTACGAATGGCTCCGCGACAAGGAAAGCGAAGAGGTCCTCAACTACCTCAAAGCAGAAGTCGAATACACCGAAGCTGTCACCGCAGACCAGCAGCCCCTCCGCGAATCCATCTTCAACGAAATCAAGGACCGCACCCTCCTGTCGGACCTGACCGTCCCGAACCGTATCGGTGACTGGTGGTACTACAGTCGCATGGTGCCCGGCGGCCAGTACCCCGTCTTCTACCGCTACCCCGCCCTGCACGAAGGCGACGAGGTGGTGCGCTACACCCCGCCGACCGTCACCCCCGGCGAAGTACTCGAGGGTGAAGTCGTCATCCTCGACTGCAACGAATACGCCAAGGACATGGAGTTCTTCTCCCTCGGCAGCTTCCAGCCCGCACGTAACGGCAAGCTACTGAGCATCTCCGTGGACGAAAAGGGCGACGAACGCTACGAGCAGCGCTTCCTCAACATGGAAACCGGCTCCTTCCTCGAAGACAGCATCCCCAACATTGCAGCGGGATCCTTCTTCATCAACCACGCCGAACAGCTCATCTACCTCGTCCCCGACGAGTCGTGGCGCCCCTGGCGTGTCTACGTGCACGACGTCGGACAGGGCACCGAAGATCACCTGATTTACGAGGAACCGGACAACACCATGTGGCTCGGCGCCGCCATGAGCTCCGACCGTTCCTCCGTGGTCATTACCAGCTCCAACTCCGAGTACACGGAGGTGCGCCTCATCCCCATCCGCGAACCCAAGAGCGAGCCGACCCTGCTCATCCCCAAGAGCGCAGGCATCGAATACTACGCCGAGCCGCTCAACATTGCCGGCGAGCAGCACCTGCTAATTCAGCACGACTACAATGCGTTGAACTCCGAGCTGGTCCTCGCAGACATGCCGCGCGAAGGTGAAAGCCTCGAAGAGTACGCGCAACGTTGGGTGCCGGTCATCCGCCACAGCGAACACGTGCGCCTGGAGGGCTTCACCTTCACTGCAACGCACCTGGTCGTCACCGCCCGCGCGGACACCACCACCCGTATCTTCCTCACGCCGCGTGAACAGCTGCCCATGCAGTGGCGCCGCCGCCGCCCCGCCGGCGTGACCTTCATGGAACCTGCCGGCTTCGATGAGGAACTGTACACCGCCTCCGTACTACGTGCGGAGAACTACTCCCCCGTGCTGCGCATCGCCTACACCTCGTACCTGACGCCGCGCCGCGTCTACGACTACTTCCCCATGTCGCAGACCCTGCTGCTGCGCCGTGAAACCCCGGTACTCGGCGGCTACAACCGCGAGGACTACCGCGCATACCGCGACTGGGCACCCGCGGCGGACGGCACGCTCATCCCGATCTCGGTGATTCACCGCGCCAACCTGGACATGAGCAAGCCGCACCCGGTCATCCAGTACGGTTACGGCTCGTACGAGTCGTCCATGGACCCGATGTTCTCCATCCCGATGCTGTCGATCCTGGACCGCGGCGTCATCTACGTCATCGCACATATTCGCGGCGGCGGCGAGATGGGCCGCTCCTGGTACCAGAACGGCAAGAAGCTCGCGAAGAAGAACACCTTCACCGACTTCGTGGACGTCACCAGCTACATTGCGGCTAAGCCTTGGGCTGATGAGGCGCGTATCGGCTGCTACGGCGGTAGCGCCGGCGGCCTGCTCATGGGCGCCGTGCTGAACCTCGCTCCCGAAAAGTACGCCGCCTGCCTGGCAGCCGTACCGTTCGTGGATGCGCTGACCACCATCCTCGACCCGGAGCTGCCGCTGTCGGCGATGGAGTGGGAAGAGTGGGGCAACCCGATTGAGGACCCGGAAGTGTACGCCTACATGAAGTCGTACACCCCCTACGAGAACATCCGCCCGGTCCGCTACCCGGCGATTGCTGCGGTGACAAGCCTGCACGACACCCGCGTGCTCTACGTGGAGCCCGCGAAATGGGTTGCGGCACTGCGTGAGCAGATTGACCCGTCGTCGCCGGTACCGCTGCTGAAGATTGACATGTCGGGCGGTCACGGTGGTGGCTCCGGCCGGTATACACGTTGGCGTGAGATCGCGTGGGATTACGCGTTCCTGATGAGCAACCTCGGTGTTACTGAGTAACACCCAGCAACAGAGAATGCTCCTTCTATATCTTGAAGATATGGAAGGAGCATTTCTCGTTTAAGTACATTGTGTTGCTGGAGGGACGGCGTTCGTCCTCGTTCCTCCCCTCACCAAGCAGGGGCGCGGCGCCACATATTTCCTCCGCGCCTACGCAGGGGCACCCGTCACCCGGACGCTCCGCCCTCTCCTCGCTCCGCATCGGAGAGCGTCCGGGCTGACACCCTGAGGGCGCATCCGGAAAACGCGGCCGCGCCCGCACAGCGTCCCAGCGCGGAAAGGCAGTATCGTCCGAAGTGACATCAGGGTGCCCGAAGCGTGGGCAGGTGCCCCTGTAGGAACGAGGACGATAACCACCTTTCCAAGCGGAAGCAACCGCGTAGAACAAGAGAGCACAAAAGAGGCGCCGCCTCCCACCTCGGGAGACAGCGCCTCTTTCGTTAGAGCCGGGTCAGCGGAAAAGCTTAGCCTTCCACACCGCACTCAGCCAGAATCAGCTCACGCACGCGGGCGGCGTCAGCCTGACCGCGGGTAGCCTTCATGACCTGACCGACGATAGCGCCAGCAGCCTGAACCTTACCGGCACGGATCTTGTCGGCAACGTCGGGCATTGCTGCCAGGGCTTCCTGAACGGCTGCGGTGAGCGCGCCGTCGTCGGAGACCACGGCGAGACCGCGTGCCTCAACGATTTCGGCGGGGGTGCCTTCACCGGCGAGGACAAACTCGAGCACCTGGCGGGCGATCTTGTCGTTAATCTTGCCTTCGGAGATGAGCGCTTCGAGGGCGACCACGGTTGCGGGCTCCACGCCGAGGGCGGTGAGCTCAACTTCAGCCTGCTTTGCGCGGCGGGCGATTTCGCCCATCCACCACTTGCGGGCGGCTGCTGCGGTTGCACCTGCGGCGACGGTCTCTTCGATGACGTCGAGTGCGCCAGCGTTGACGACGTCGCGGAACTCTTCGTCGGAGTAGCCCCACTCACCCTTGAGGCGGCGGCGGCGCTCTGCCGGGGGTTCGGGCAGTTCAGCGCGCAGACGCTCAATCCATTCGCTGTTGGTGACGACCGGTACGAGGTCCGGTTCGGGGAAGTAACGGTAGTCGTCGGCGTCGGACTTGGGGCGGCCCGAGGAGGTTTCGCGGGTGTCTTCGTGCCAGTGGCGGGTCTCCTGGGTTACCTTTTCGCCGCGTTCGAGGATCGCTGCGTGGCGGCGAATCTCGTAGCGGACGGCGCGCTCGACTGAACGGAGGGAGTTCACGTTCTTGGTTTCGGAGCGGGTGCCGAACTTCTCTGCGCCCTTGGGCATGAGGGAGACGTTGGCGTCGCATCGGACGTTACCGCGTTCCATGCGGGCGTCAGAAATGCCGAGGGAGCGTACGATGTCGCGGATTGCGGCAACGTAGGCGCGTGCCAGTTCGGGTGCGCGCTCACCGGCACCGACGATGGGTCGGGTGACAATCTCGATCAGGGGCACGCCGGCACGGTTATAGTCGACCAGGGAGGAGGTCGCACCCTGGATTCGGCCGTCTGCACCGCCGACGTGGGTGAGCTTGCCTGCGTCTTCTTCCATGTGGGCGCGCTCAATTTCGACGGTGAAGATGGTGCCGTCTTCGAGCTCAACGTCCAGGGAGCCGTTTTCAGCGATGGGGCCACCAGCCTGGGAGGTCTGGAAGTTCTTCGGGGAGTCCGGGTAGAAGTAGTTCTTGCGGGCGAAGTAGGACTTGTCTGCAATGTCGCAGCCCAGTGCCAGGCCGAGCTTGATGGCGGACTCAACAGCGGTCTTGTTCACCATGGGCAGCGCGCCGGGCAGGCCGAGCGATACGGGGGTGACGTTGGTGTTGGGTTCGTCGCCGAACTCGTTGGGCGCGGAGTCGAACATCTTGGTCTTGGTGTTCAGTTCGACGTGCACCTCGAAGCCGAGGACCGGGTCGTACTTTTCGATGGCTTCTTCGAAGCTGAGGACTTCTTCACTCATTACTTGGTTCCCCCAAAGTCAAAGTCGCGGATCAGAGTTTCGGTGTCGGGCAGGCTCTTGTAGAGCGGTGCGCCCCATTTTGCGGTGAGCAGTTCTTCCAGTGCTGCGCCGACGCGGTAGAGGCGTGCGTCTTCGCGTGCGGGTGCAGTGAACTGGATACCGACGGGCAGGTTGTTCTCTTCGGAGAGGCCGCCGGGCAGGGAGAGCGCCGGGACGCCTGCCAGGTTAACGGGCACGGTTGCGACGTCGCCCAGGTACATTGCCATGGGGTCGCCTTCGGTCTTCTCGCCGAGCTTGAACGCGGTGGAGGGCGCGGTTGGGGAGATAAGCACGTCGCACTTTTCGAATGCTGCCGCGTAGTCGCGCTGGATGAGGGTGCGTACGCGCAGTGCGGCGCCGTAGTAGGCGTCGAAGTTACCTGCAGACAGTGCGTAGGTGCCGAGGATGATGCGGCGCTTGACCTCGTGGCCGAAACCTGCGGAGCGGGTTGCGGACATGACGCGTTCGATGGTGACGGGGCCATCTTCGGGTACGACGCGCAGACCGTAGCGGACGCCGTCGTAGCGTGCCAGGTTGGAGGACACCTCGGAGGACATGATCATGTAGTAGGCGCTGATGGCTTCGGTGACGGAGGGCAGGGAGACCTCGATGATCTCTGCGCCTGCGGCACGTAGCTCTTCAACGGATTCGCGGAAGCGTGCGAGGACGCCTGCTTCGAAGCCTTCGCCGTCGCCGCCGCCGAGTTCCTTGATGACGCCGATGCGCAGGCCGGACAGGTCGCCCTTGCGTGCGGCTTCTGCGCCTGCCTTGGCTTCTTCAACGAAGTTGCCGGGCTCATCGGGCAGGGAGGTTGCGTCGAGCGGGTCGTGGCCTGCGATTGCTTCATGGAGCAGTGCAGTGTCCAGGACGGTGCGGGCGACGGGGCCTACCTGGTCAAGGGAGGATGCCATGGCGATGACGCCGTAACGGGAGACGGAGCCGTAGGTGGGCTTGACTCCGACGCTACCGGTCAGTGCTGCGGGCTGGCGGATGGAGCCGCCGGTGTCGGTGCCGAGTGCCAGGGGTGCCTGGAAGGCGGTGACGGCTGCTGCGGAGCCGCCGCCGGAGCCGCCGGGGGCACGGTCGAGTGCCCAGGGGTTGCGGACTACGCCGAATGCGGAGTGCTCGTTGGAGGAGCCCATTGCGAATTCGTCGAGGTTGGTCTTGCCGAGGATGGGCATGCGTGCTTCGCGGACCTTGCGGGTGACGGTGCCGTCGTAGGGGCTCATCCAGCCTTCGAGCATGCGCGATGCTGCGGTGGTGGGCTGACCCTTGGTGACGATGAGGTCCTTGACGGCGATGGGGACGCCTGCGAGCGGGGGCAGTTCCTTACCTGCTGCGCGGTCTGCGTCCACTGCTGCTGCGGTGGCGAGTGCTTCTTCGGCGTTGATGTGTAGGAAGGCGTTGAGGCCGTTCTTGCCGTCTGCTCGGTTGTCGCTTAGGGGTGCGCCGTCGGTGGCTGCGATGCGGTCCAGGTGTGCCTGGGTGAGCTCGACGGAGGTGATTTCGCCGGATGCGAGCTTTTCTGCTGCTTCTGCGGCGGTGAGCTGGATCAGTTCGTTCACTTGGTTGTTCTCCTCTTAGTCTTCGTCGAGGATTGCCGGCACGCGGAACTTGCCGTCCTGTGCGTCGGGGGCGCCGGAGAGCGCCTCTTCCTGGGTGAGGGTGGTGACGGGTACGTCTTCGCGGAAGACGTTCTCGAGGGGGATGGGGTGGCTGGTCGCGGGGATGTCGGCAGTTGCTTTCTGCGACATGGTCTCAACGGATGCGACGATGACGTCCAGCTCAGACGCCATCGCGGTGAGTTCTTCATCGGTCATCTCAATGAGTGCCAGCGATGCCAGGTGCTTTACCTGTTCAAAGGTGATGGCAGACATGGTTCTCCCGTAGTTTGTTTTCTTGTCTCTTCTCTAGTGTAGTGGAGGTTGCGTTTTCCGTCTCATTGGGGGTTGGAGGGTTTACCTGCTGGGTTGCGTGTTCAGGCGGTGTTCTTCTCCCCTGTTCTGGGGTTAAATGCTCAACGCCCCGCTCCTCGTCTGAGGTGCGGGGCGTTGGGCTACAACGTGTCCACGTTACGCTTGAGGGTTAATCCTTAGGCGGGGATGGTCAGAACCTGGCCGGGGAAGATCAGGTCAACGTTGTAGATGATGTCGGTGTTCGCAGCTGCGATTGCCTGGTAGCCGCCTGCAACGCCGAGCTTTGCAGCGATCAGCGAGAGGGAGTCACCGGGAACCACGGTGTAGGTGCCGGCTGCAGCCTTGGGAGCTGCGACGGGTGCCTCAGCTACCGGTGCTGCTACAGGTGCCTCAACTGCGGGTGCAACGGGTGCTACCGGTGCAGCGGGTGCTGCTGCGGGAGCCTCAACTGCTGCGGGTGCAGCCTGTGCCGCGGGTGCGGTGTAGGTCTGCTGGGTCTGCGACTGTGCAGCCACGGTGGTGGTGGGCTCAGTGTAGGTGGGAGCTGCGCCGGTCTTACCGTAGAGGCCAAGCTTAGCGGAGCATGCGGGCCATGCGCCCCAGCCCTGGATAGCGAGCAGACGCTCGCCTGCCTCAATCTGCTGTGCACGGGTAGCGGTTGCGGGGGAGCCGGACATGCCGACACCGCTCCAGGACTGCTGGGCGAACTGCAGACCGCCGTAGAAGCCGTTACCGGTGTTGATGGACCAGTTGCCACCGGACTCGCACTGTGCCAGTGCGTCCCAGGTAGCACCGTCTACTGCGTTTGCAGCGGGCATCGACACGGTAGTCGCTACAGCGCCACCGATGGCGAGAGCTGCTGCGGTACGACGAATGGAAGTGTTCTTCATAATGCTCCTTGGGGCCGTCCCCGCTCGTTCCGTCCCCGGAACTCTAGCGCGCTGCCGCTCACCCTTTGATAACGAAGTAGGTTACTCATGTTCTGGCTCTACCATGTGAGCGGCTCTCCACCGATTTCATGTCACCGTGAGCGATTCTGCACTTATGTGCGGGATCCGGGTGGCACTTCCTCGATGGGGACGTGCGGTAGAACCGGGCATCGTTTCAAGCATTCCAAGCTTGAAACCACACAGGCGATTCCCTTGCGAGAATCTATCTGGTCTCAAAGATAGCCGAGGTTTTTTATGATTCCAACCCGATTCCAAGTTCACAGCGAACGTCCCGGGTTCTCCCAGGGTTCTTTCAGGTTAAAAGTGAAGGAAACATTAATTAAGACCTCGAGCCCCACGCCCCTTATGGGTTTCACCCCGGAATTTCGGGGTTTTCTAGGGATTTAACCCGGATGCGCTCCCCCACTGAACTTTCTGATTCGGGGCCGATAGACACCACCTTTAAGGGTTTTGAACAGCGTGTAAATATTTTTTAAATATTTCTTCGCTTTGGGAGTGCTTTAAGGCGCTTCCGCCTTAAAAGCTGTGGTAATTACAAATGCCAGAAAATGGCATTCAGGCTCTGGAGCACGCACCCCAGAGCCTGAATGCCCTATATATTGCAGGGGTCAGATTCAGGTAACCCCGCCACCGGGTCTACTCGGCGGTAGCCTCAACAGCCTCCGGACCACCCTCGAGCAGGGCGGTGAAGCCCTCTTCATCCAGCACCTTCAGACCCAGCTGCTGAGCCTTATCCAGCTTCGAGCCGGCGTTCGCGCCAGCAACCACAAAGTGGGTCCTCTTAGACACTGAACCGGATGCCTTACCACCGCGAGAAATAATGGCTTCCTTCGCGCCGTCACGGGTGTAACCATTCAGCGTACCGGTCACGACCACGGTCAAGCCCTCCAGGGTGCGTGCCACGGACTCGTCACGAGTATCTTCCATGCGCACACCGGCGGCAGCCCAGGAATCCACCACCTCGGCGTGCCAGTCCTCAGCGAACCACTCAATAATAGAGTCGGCAATCGTGGTGCCCACACCTTCCACAGCGGCAAGGCGTTCACGGTCAGCCTCACGGATCGCCTGCATCGAACCGAACTCCGCGGCGAGCGCGCGGGCAGCGGTCGGGCCCACGTGGCGAATCGAGAGGGCAACCAGCACGCGCCACAGCGGCTGCTGTTTTGCCTTCTCCAGTTCGGCGAAGAGGTTCAGCGTATTCTTCGTGGGCTTCGGCTCGGGGCGTGCCTTGGTCGGCTTGGTGTAGAAGTAGGGCACACGCTCCATCTTTCCGGTGCCCACACCCTTGACCTTCTTCTCACGTTCGATGGTGACCTCGCGCAGGTCCTCAATATTGAGGCTGAACAGGTGCGCCTCGGTCGTTAGCGGAGGGATGTGCGGGGTTGCGGGGCTGGTGAGTGCCTTTGCCGCTTCGAATCCGAGCGCCTCAATGTCGAAGGCGCCGCGGCTTGCCGCATAGTACACGCGCTCGGTCAACTGCGCCGGGCAGGAGCGCGGGTTCGTGCAGCGCAGGTCCACGTCGCCTTCCTTGCCGGGGGCAAGGGGCGAACCGCAGGAGGGGCACTCGCTGGGCATGACGAACTCTCGTTCGGTGCCGTCACGTAGGGCAACCACGGGGGCGACGATCTCGGGAATCACGTCGCCTGCCTTGCGCAGCACCACGGTGTCGCCGATGAGCACGCCCTTAGCCTTGACCACGTCCTGGTTGTGCAGGGTGGCGCGTTCCACGGTCGAGCCGGATACGAACACGGGCTCCATGACGCCGTAGGGGGTCACGCGGCCGGTGCGTCCCACGTCCACGCGGATGTCCAGCAGCTTGGTGTGCACCTCTTCGGGCGGGTACTTGTACGCCACCGCCCAGCGCGGCACACGGGAGGTGTAGCCCAGCTGAGCCTGGGTCGCGAAGTCGTTGATCTTAATGACGATGCCGTCGATTTCGTGCACCAGGGAGTGGCGCTGCTCGCCGTACTTGTTGATGAAGTCGAACACCGCCTCGGTGTTGGCGGCGATTTCGCTGTAGGGGCTCACGGGCAGGCCCCAGGAGGCGAGCAAATCGTAGGTCTCGTACTGGGTGGCAATATCCAGGCCGGTGCGCGAACCGATGCCGTGCACGTACATGCTCAGCGGGCGCGAGGCGGTAATCGCCGCGTCCTTCTGGCGCAGCGAGCCTGCCGCGGCGTTACGCGGGTTCGCGAAGGGGTTCTTACCGGCAGCAATCATGGACTCGTTGAGCTTCTCAAAATCGGCGGAGGAGATGAACACTTCGCCGCGGATTTCAATCTCTTCGGGGTGGTTCTCACCGGTCAGCCGCTGCGGGATGCTCGCGATGGTGCGCACGTTATGGGTGACGTCTTCGCCGGTGGTACCGTCGCCGCGGGTTGCCGCGCGTACGAGGGTGCCGTTGCGGTAGAGCAGGTTCACCGCCAGGCCGTCAATCTTCAGCTCGGTCAGCCACTGCGGTGCGCTACCGGTGAGGTTCCGGGCGCTCTCCTCGGTCTTGGTCAGCCAGGCTCGCAGCTCCTCGAAGGAGAAGACGTCCTCGAGGGAGTACATGCGCTGCAGGTGGGTGACGGGCGCGAAAGCTTCGATGGCTTCGCCGCCGACTTCCTGGGTGGGTGAGTCATTAGCAATGAGGTGCGGGTGCTCAGCCTCGATGATTTCGAGTCGGCGGTACAGCGCATCGTACTCAGCGTCAGAGAGGAAGGGCGCGTCCTCGTTATAGTAGGCGCGGCGGGCGGCACGAATCTTATCGGTCAGTTCCGCGTACTCAGCACGCAGGGCCTCGGTAATCTTCACGGTATTTTCTGCGGTGTTTTCCACGAAGTTTTCTGCGGGGCTCTCTGCTCGAGTCTCGGCGGGGGCAGTCTGCTGGGTGTTGTTGTTCTCAGTCACCCGTCCAGTCTAGCGTTTTTGCTCCGTCTCTCCCCTATCGCCCGTCATGTTGCTCGGGTTCCGCCAGCGCAAACACTGGCGCAAGAACACCGTAGCTACTTCCCAGGTTGCACTTCTTTAGTTTCTGTACGCGAATACAGTTCACCCCCGCCTCCTACAGGCACTCGCACGAGTACCCGAAGAGGGCGGGGGTGAATCATAAGATATGAAGTTTAGGCTTCGACAGCGTCGGCAACAATCACGGTAATGTTGTCGCGGCCGCCGGAGCGCAGCGCCTCGTGCTGGAGCACGTCAGCGGCGTCCTGCGGGTGGCGAATCGAGGTGAGTACGCGCGCCATGTATTCGTGCGAAAGCTCACCGGAAAGACCATCGGAGCAGAGCATCAGGCGGTCACCGGCGCGGGCGGGCAGAACCCAGAAGTCCGGTTCCCAGTAGTTGCCGGTACCGAGGGCCCGGGTAATCACGTTGCGGCGCGGGTGGGTCAGCGCCTCCAGGGCGGTAATCTGACCCTCGTCAACCAGGTACTGCACCTCGGAGTGGTCGCTCGTGACCTGCTCCAGCGAAGCGGAACCCTCGGAGCCGGGCAGCTTCTCCATGGCGGAGTGGTGAATACCGTCATCTTCACGTAGCAGACGGTAGGTTCGGGAGTCACCCACGTTGAAAATAACCCACAGGTTACGGTCACCGATGCTGGTCAGCCAGGCGCCAGTGACGGTCGTGCCACCGGCGCGTGAGAGTGCCTGCTTAATTTCTTCGTTGGTTTCGCCGAGAATATCGTGCAGGCGGTTCAGGGTGCCCACAATTTCGTTGTTGAGGGCGGTGTTGGCGCGGCGACGACGCTTGGCGGGGTCGGAGTCGTCAATGGCGGCGAGGCGTTCAGTATAGGCCTGCTGTTCCTCCTCGCCGCGTCCGCCGGGCATGGTGAAGAAGGGCGAGTAGGCGAGCTGACGCACGCACAGGCGCGATGCTACTTCACCGGCTTCGTGGCCTCCCATGCCGTCCGCGACCACGCAAAGGGAACCGGCGACGACCATCGAATCTTCGTTATTTTCTCGATGTGCGCCGCGGTGCGTTGCACCACCGGTACGTAGTTTCAGTTCAGTCATGAGAGGTCTATCTCCATTGTGTAGTTCGCGCGACGAGTCACCGCCACGGGGTCTACGTTACCAAAGCTTCTAACGTTTCGCGTCCCTTGAGAGGTGAGAGTATAGCGATTTCCCACCTGTCGGAGCGTGTTTGCTGTCTCATTATCGGTCAGTACGGTACCCGGTTCAGCGAGTGAGACCAGGCGCGCAGCCAGGTTCACGCTGGAGCCGTACACGTCGCCGCGGTTAGCCAGAACCTCGCCCCAGATGAAGGCGACGCGGGCATCCGGTAGCTGCGGGTCGGCACCGATCTTTTCGGAGAGCTGCAGGCTAATTTCTGCAATAGCGTCCGGAGTTTCGGTGAGGAAGAAAACTTCGTCCCCGAGGGTCTTGATAATGCGACCGCCCAGGGGTGCGATGATATCCAGGCAGCTCTGCTCAAAGTGGTTGATGAGCTGAGAAAGAGCCGCGGCATCCAGGTTACGCACCAGGGAGGTGTAGGAAACCAGGTCAACGAACCCTACGCCGCGCACCAAGGGCAGGTGAGAAAGTCCGGAGGTGGTCACATTGTTTTCCCGCAATCCCAAGCGCAGGATTCCGGCGTACATCTGGCGGCGGTACGCGTATAGCGCCAGACGCTCAAGAACCTCAAGGTAGCGCGGGAAGTCTTTGAGGAGCTTGCGGCGGGCATCATTGTCGCTGAGATTTTCAGTGACCATGATGTTGTGTACGAGCGCCTCAATCTGCCAGGCGACGGTGCGGTCGGTCAGTTGACCTTCGGCGCGCACGAGGGATGCCACATATTCCATGCGGATATCGCCTTCTGCGTCCAACTTCTGCAGGTCGACAAGCATCTGCACGTCTGTTTCAGTGAAGTAGGGCGAGTGGTCGGCTATTGCCGGGAAGCCCATGTTGTGCCAGATGCGCTGGGCAGTTTCGCGAGGAAGCCCGGCGCATTCTGCGGCTTCTACGGGGGTGTAGCGGCGGCCCTGTCCCAGGAGCGACTTTTCGAGGGCTCGAATTCCTGCTTTGGATTCCTCGTCTCGGTAGATATTGTTCTGGGCGAGGTTCTGCAGAATTTTGAGGTTCAGCATTTGGGTTTCGGGGCCCATGGTGGCGCCGGTGCCCTGCGGAGAGTGTGCAGGTTTCTGGGGGTCTGCCGTGCTCATTGCCGCTGCCGCTCCTTTCATATCTGCCGGATCGTCTATTCTGTCGTGCGGATGCGCTAGCGTGTGCCGTGCGTCGATTGTGCGCTGCTTCACTGCGTAGCACCTTGTTAATATACCCTCCACTGCGGTGTTTTGGGCATCAAAGCGCCCACACCCAAAGATATTTTAGTGGAGTAATTCACATTTAAGAATACTCTAATCCGCATTTTTTCGGCTGATTTAGGTGCCGGGTGGGGCTCTGAGCCATCCGGTCCGCCCTCCTGTAGTGGGCGGACGCATCTCGTAGAGGGCTAGATGTAGCAGGAACGCAGGGCGTAGTAGTCGCGTTGAGCGGATTTAATTTCTTTTTCGAAACGCTTAGGTTCAGGCACATAGGTCAGGCGGTGGTGCGCTCCGCGGCAGACCACATACACGGAGCCGTATCCCAGCCAGGCACCCGGTCCGCGTTGTTTTACCCAGCGCTCCCCCATGGAATCCAGGTAGAGGGATTCGTCTCCGGTTCGGGTCATCACGCCGCGGCGAACCACGAGCCGGTGCGTAGTGAGCAGGTAGGAGGTGGTCGCCCAACGCCATGCGGTACGCACCGCTCCGAGGACGGCACCAACCGCGCAGATCATGCCGAGAATCCACAGAATCGGTGAAGACCGTGCCGTGGAGGCAAAAGTTGAGGCAGCGATGGCAACCAGCAAGTAGGCGAGCGCGGGCAGCAGGGCACCGTAGTGCTGTCGGGTGGCGATGATGACATGCTCACCGGGGTTGAGTTTTCCGCGCAAGCGCATGGTGTTCCTTAGCTGTGCTGGTTGAGGTGGTGTGGGTTGAGAGATGTTGCCGTGCCGGGCTGAAATTTTAGGGGTTGGTTCTAGTGTGCCTGCTGAAAATCTCCGTAGCTACCGTTGGCGGGGCGAAGGTGCTCAATATCGCCCACCGCGTAGGGCTCCAGGGTTCCGTCCTCGCGGCGAATGAGGATGCGCCCCTGAGCGTCGAGGTCTTCGGCGGTGCCTTCTACGGTGCTTCCGTCGGGCAGGCTCATGCGCACGCTGGCGCCGAGGGTTGCTGTGGCGGCGCGTGCCTGATCGAGCAGACTGAGACTCTCCGGGTTGAGCGGGTCGGGGCGTTCCGGGTCGCCGCCGGCGCGCACGAAGGCGCGGTAGCGGCGGGCGAAGATGCTTAGTAGTTGGGTGAGCACCTCGGAGGAGTCGATGACCTGCCCGGTACATAGGCTCAGGCTGGTGGCGGTGGGTACGGGCAGCTGTTCGGCGGACATGTTCGTGTTCTGTCCGATGCCCACAATAATACTGCGCTGCCCCTCGGTGGAGCCGCTTTCGGGAACGAGCTGGGCGAGAATTCCGCAGCCTTTGGCCCCCTGCGTGATGACGTCATTGGGCCATTTGAGGGCGACGTCCACGCCGTAGCTGCGCCAAATATCGACCACGCTGAGCCCGGCGATGAGGGTAAGCCAGTGGTAGCTATCTTCGGGGAGTTCTCGGGCGAGCGGGTCTGCGGAGGCGTGCGCGCGGACCACAATGCTTGCGGCGAGGCAGGCTCCGGGAGGGGCGGTCCAGGCTCGGGCGAGGCGGCCGCGTCCGGCGCTTTGGTAGAGGCTGGCGTAGACGGAGAGCTCACCGAGCTGTTCGCGTTCGGGGTCGCTGCCGTCCATGAGTAGTTCGCGGGCGCGGGTGGTGGTGGAGTCGACTTCATCGTAAAGGTTTACGCTGGAGTACCCGGTTTCCATTGCGATGGTGCGGATGCGCGGTGCATCCAAAACCGAATGATCGCTCTCGATGTGCATGTTCTTCTCCATAGCCTGCGCCTTTCTGCTCTGTCCGAAACTACTCTGCAGTATGCCGACCCGTCACCGAAATCTGCCGGTTTCTACCGAGTCGCACTAGTTTCTCACCATACCAATTTCTTGCCGTCGGTGATGCCCGCCCAGCACCCGAGACGGTACATTAGACAGTGAGGGTGCATCAAGCACCGACCGGCTGCGGAGGTTCCTCCGCCCTGCTCGAAAGAAGACCGCTATGGCTTATTACGCAATTACTTATGTTTACGCTGCTCCCGAGGAGCAGACGAAGTACCGTCCGGCTCACCGCGAGTACCTTGGTTCGCAGATTGAGGCGGGCAACCTGATTGTTTCCGGTCCCCTGCTGGACGGTGAGACTCCCTCCGGCGCTCTGCTGATTGCAAAGGTCGACTCCGTTGATGCAGCTGAGAAGCTGGTTGCTGGCGACCCCATGAACATTGGTGGTGCGGTTCTGTCTCACACCATCACCGAATGGAACCCGGTCCTGGGCACCATCTAAATTTTGCAAAGCTATAGTAGCTTGAACCCCCTTTTCGCTGGTATGGATTGCCGGCGCGAGAGGGGGTTTCCGCATCGTATCTTCGCGCCATAGATGCCTCTTCAGTACTCTTCGCGCATCATTGCGGGCAGTGTGTGCATAAAAGTGTATCTAGTGTTGATATTCTGGCTTCCCACCTGGCATATGTGGGCTATTGCGCACTATAGTTGAAAGATATGTACATTGTTCAAGAGTGCCCTTCAGAGCACCTGAGCACACTATCACCGCAACCACTGGCTCCCGACAATCGGGTGGAGCAGGAACGAGGAATAATGTCCGAGAACCTCCAGCAGGAATTTGATTTGAGCACCACCGCCGGTAAGCTCGCTGATTTTTATGCACGTCGAGAGCGCAGCTTCGCGCCCAGCGGTGAGGCAGCTATCGAAAAGCAGCACGCACGCGGCAAGCACACCGCCCGCGAGCGCATCGATATGCTTCTGGACGAGGGTTCTTTCGTAGAGTTTGATGCCCTCGCCCGCCACCGCACCACCGCATTCGGCATGGAGGCGAAGAAGCCTCTGGGTGACGGCCTGGTCTCCGGTTACGGCACCGTGGATAGTCGCCTGGTTGCTGTGTATTCGCAGGATTTCACCGTCTACGGCGGTTCTCTCTCGCAGGTGAACGGCGAGAAGATCGTGAAGGTGCAGAAGTTCGCCCTGAAGAACGGCTGCCCGGTTATCGGCATTAATGATGGTGGTGGTGCCCGTATTCAGGAGGGCGTGGCTTCTCTGGCGATGTTTGCCGATATTTTCCGTATGAACGTGCGCGCATCCGGTGTGGTTCCGCAGATTTCTGTCATCATGGGCCCCTGCGCTGGCGGTGCCGCGTACTCCCCCGCTCTGACTGACTACATCATCATGGTGGATAAGACTTCGCACATGTTCATTACCGGCCCGGACGTCATTAAGACCGTGACTGGTGAGGACGTGGATATGGAAACCCTCGGTGGCGCGCGTCAACATAACGCCGTGACCGGTACCAGCACTTACCTGGCTGAGGATGAGGAAGACGCTTTCGATTTTGTGCGTGAGCTCCTCGAGTTCCTGCCCTCGAATAACCTTGCGGAGTCCCTGCCCCTGGAGCATGACCAGGAGGCGCAGGTGAGCGTGGACGACCTGGATTTGGATACTCTCATCCCGGATTCGGCGAACCAGCCTTACGATATGCGTGCGGTCATTGAGTCCGTGGTCGATGACGGCCACTTCCTGGAGATGCAGGCGCTGTACGCTCCGAACGTAATGATTGGTTACGCCCGTGTTGAGGGCCGCACGGTCGGTATTGTGGCGAACCAGCCGATGCAGTTCGCCGGCTGCCTGGATATTTCTGCATCCGAGAAGGCTGCCCGTTTTGTGCGTCATTGCGATGCGTTCAACATTCCGATTCTGACTTTTGTGGATGTTCCCGGCTTCCTGCCCGGCACTGATCAGGAGTTCAACGGCATTATTCGCCGCGGCGCTAAGCTGCTCTACGCTTACGCGGAGGCGACCGTTCCGCTGGTTACCGTCATTACCCGCAAGGCCTACGGCGGTGCGTACATTGTGATGGGTTCGAAGAAGCTGGGTGCCGATATTAACCTGGCCTGGCCCACCGCTCAGATTGGTGTGATGGGTGCTCAGGGTGCGGTGAACATTCTGTACCGTCGTGAGCTGGCTGCTCTGGCGGCTGAGGGCGGCGATGTTGAAGCTCGCCGCACTGAGCTGATCACCAAGTATGAGGAAGAGCTGCTGAACCCGTACCAGGCTGCTGAGCTGGGGTACATTGACGAGGTTATTGCCCCGAGTGAGACTCGCGTGCGCATTATTTCTTCGTTGCGTGCCCTGCACGATAAGCGTGCGGCCACCCCGGCCAAGAAGCACGGCAACATCCCGCTGTAGGCTTCCGTCGTGGGGGGGCGGGGGGGGGGGGGGGGGGGGGGGCGGGGGGGGGGGGGTGGGGTGGGGGGGGGGGGGGGGGGGGGGGGGGGGGGGGTGGGGGGGGGGGGGGGGGGGGGG
>NZ_JANCOC010000013.1 GCF_024294905.1 Rothia gullae | reverse complement strand
CCCCCGTCCGGTCGCGCGCGCGCCCCGGGGCGCCCCCCCCCCCTCCCCCCCCCCCCCCCCCCCCCCCCCCCCCGCCCGCCGCCCCCCCCCCCCCCCGCCCCCCCCCCCCGCCCCCCCCGCCCCCCCCCCCCCCCCCCCCCCCCCCCCCCCCCCCCGCGGCCCCCCCCCCCCCCCCCCCCCCCCCCCCGCCCCCCGCCCCCCCCCCCCCCGCCCCCCCCCCCCCCCCCCCCCCCCCCCCCCCCGCCTCTGTATCTTCAACGTCTCTGTATATTCAACGCCCGCCTGAAATGGCGAGTTACCTACAGGGATAGTGGAGGTTAGAGAACCTCACTCACCTCAACGCCCTCATCTTCAAGCTCAGCAACCACATCGTCGAGCTTGTCCTCATGCACGGGCGCGGTCAGGTCAACCAGAACGCGAGTCCCATAGCCTGCATCGACCGCATCGCGAGCGGTTGCCGACACGCAATAATCGGTGGCAATACCGACAATATCAACAAACTCGATACCGCGCTCATCCAGCCACTCCGACAGAGGAGTCTGCGGGCCATCCTCGGACGCATCCGCACCGGGCTCGTGTTCGCCGGTTGCAACCTCGTCCTCGGGGGCAAGAAGACCCTCAAAACCCGAGTACGCTGCTTCGAAGCGGCCCTTGCGGAAGTACGCCTCAATGTAGTCGGTGTCCAGGTTCTCGTGAATCTGCGCGCCTTCGCTCTTGGCGACGCAGTGCACCGGCCAGGAGTCAACGTAGTCGGGGGTGTCAGAGAAGTGCGAGCCCGGAGCGATATGCCAGTCCTGGGTGGCGACAATCGCGTCGTAGCGGTGATGGTTGTTCTCCACGTATTCGCTAATCAGCGCGGCAACGTCCGCACCGCGCTCGGTGGCGAGGGTGCCGCCGGCGCAGAAATCGTTCTGCACGTCAACAATAATCAGTGCCTTAGACATGTCTTTCCTTTGCAAATAGGAATGAGTTTTCACTCTGATTCACCAGGTGAAAACAGTATCTCAGAAGGGTGGTTTAGATAAATTCGGTCGGAATGATCGGCTCACCCTCCGAGAGGCGGCGGGCAGCTTCGGGAAGTTCCGCCAGGGATGCTGCGTGGCGGGAGGTAGCGCGGCGCACGCCTTCCTCGCCGGTGAAGCCGGGGAGCAGCTCGCCGTTGCGGACGAAGTCCACCATGAGCGGGCGGGTGCCCTCGAGCAGGCTCGGGTCCTCGTGGGTGCCCAGAACCTCGGCGGTCGCAATGCCCATGCCGTTGAGGCGGCGGGCCGCACGCTTGGCGCCACCGATGGACACCTTGCCAGCCGACGCCTTAGCGACCGGCTGCATTTCGCCGGCGGAGTTCTCACGCTCAACGACCTTGTACACCATGGAGGAGGTCGGCGCGCCTGAGCCGGTGACCAACTTGGTGCCCACACCGTAGGAATCCACGGGTGCTGCCGCCAGGGATGCGATGGCGTACTCGTCCAGGTCGCTGGTGACCGTGATCTTGGTGTGGGTGTTGCCAAGCGAGTCGAGCAGTTCACGCACACGTGCCGCGGTGGCGACCAGGTCGCCGGAGTCCAGGCGCACGCCGCCAAGCTCTTCGCCAGCGAGTTCCACGCCGAGGCGGACCGCCTCGTCCACGTTGTAGGTGTCGACGAGCAGGGTGGTGCGGGCGCCGAGGGAACGCAACTGGGCCTCGAACGCTTCATGTTCGCTGTCGTGCAGCAGGGTGAAGGCGTGGGCGCTGGTGCCGATGGTGTGCAGGCCGTAGCGCAGGCCAGCCTCCAGGTTGGAGGTGCCCGCGAAGCCTGCGATAATGGCGGCGCGTGCAGCGGAGACGGCGGCGCGTTCGTGGGCGCGGCGCGAACCCATTTCGAGGCAGGGGCGGTTGCCAGCGGATGCGCTCATGCGGGAGGCGGCGCTCGCCACGGCGGAGTCAAAGTTCAGGATGGACAGTAGGTAGGTTTCGAGGACGCACGCTTCGGCGAAGGTGCCTTCGACCTGCATGACGGGGGAGTGGGGGAAGAATGCTTCGCCTTCTGCGTAACCGCGGATGTTGCCGCTGAAGGTGAAGGATTCGAGGTAGGAGAGGGTTTCTTTGTTGACGATGTTGCGGGAGGCGAGGAAGGAGAGTTCTTCGTCGGTGAAGCGGAAGTCTGCGAGGCCTTCGAGGAATCGGCCGGGGCCTGCGAGGACGCCGTAGCGGCGGCCTGCGGGCAGGCGGCGGGTGAAGACTTCGAAGGTGCACTTACGGTTGGCTGCGCCGGAGGCGAGTGCCGCCTGGAGCATGGTCAGTTCGTAGTGATCGGTGAGAAGGGAAGTAGTAGCCATGTGTTTATTGTAGTGGGGGATTAGGACATTTTTCCTCTTGAGCCGGCGTGTCAATCACTACATAAAGTATTATTGACTCTAAGTGCTGTAGTATGACAAATTACCAGCACTCTGTACGGGAGCAGTACAGGACAAATACCGCAGTGGCGCGGGAGGAACGCCGGAGCAACATCGGAGTAACACAGGGGCAACACATACCCGCCCGTATAATCAAAGGGAACCGGCCGCAAAGGAAAAAAACAATGAACACTACCGCCGTGACCCTCTCCACCGGAACCCTCGAGGACACCGACCTCGACACCGCCCTGGAGAACATCCTCGCCACAGACACCCCCTGGAAAGTCATCGTCTGGAATGACCCCGTCAACCTCATGACCTACGTGTCCTACGTCTTCCGCAGCCACTTTGGCTACTCCCGCGCCCGCGCAGAAGAGCTCATGTTGCAGGTACACAACAACGGCAAGGCAGTCGTCTTCATCGGTTCACGCGAAGACGCCGAAAAACACACCCAGGCAATGCACGCCTGGGGCCTGCTGGCAACCTTCGAGAAAGTAGAAAACTAATGGCGCGACCCTTCCGCCGCACACCCGGAGGCTACACCGCCTCCTTCGAACCCGCCGAACGCGACCTGATCCGCGAACTTGCCGAAGACGTGCGCGCGCTACTGCGCCCGGCAGATACCACCGTCGACGGCGGCACCGTCGACCCGCTGGAGGCGCTGGTCGGCATCACCGAAAACCCCACCATCCCCGCCGACAGTGCCGTAGCACGCCTGCTCCCCGACGCAAGCAGTAACGACGAGACCGCCACCGAATACCGCCGCTACACCGAACGCGACCTGCGCGAAACCAAACGCGCGAACCTCGCCATGCTCGCCTTCGACATTGAGTCCAGCGACCTGCGCCTGAACGAAGAACACGCCCGCGCATGGGCTGCCGCGCTCGGTGATATTCGCCTGGTGCTCGCCGACCGCCTCTACATCGTGGACGAAGACACCGCAGAAGATATTGCGGCGTTCACCGACCCTTCCGAAATTAAGACTCAAGAAGAGTACATGGCTGTGGTGTACAACTTCGTCTCCTGGGTTCAGGACTCGCTCATGCTCGCCATGCTCGAGAACCTGGACGACGAAGAAGAGGAAAAGTCCGGCGGAGTATTTAGCGGGGAAAAAGAGCAAGAATAGAACGAATTTTTCGAATAACCCTTCAAACTACCGTCATATACAACCACATAATGGTGGTTCTCGACTCATCTAACCGCTCAACGGGCTAAAAGGGTAACCTTAGCGAGTTAGCATAGAACGTGGTACCCGACCGATAACGAAGTGTAGGTGACACATGAGTGACAGCATCGACGCAACAAATCCCTACCGTGCCCGCACCCCCTGGGGAAGCCCTGCGCCCGTAGGCCCCACCGCCGCGGCACCCATCGGCGTCTTCGACTCCGGCGTTGGCGGACTCACCGTGGCACGCGCCATCATGGACCAGCTGCCTCACGAACGCATCATCTACGTCGGTGACACCGCCCACGGCCCCTACGGCCCCCTCAAAATCGCAGAAGTACGCGCCAACGCCCTGCGCATCATGGACGAACTCGTCGACTCCGGCGTGAAAATGCTCGTCATCGCCTGCAACACCGCCTCCGCAGCGGTGCTCCGCGACGCCCGCGAACGCTACACCCGCCAGTACAGCATCCCCGTCATCGAGGTGATTCAGCCCGCCGCCCGCCGTGCGCTCGCCGCAACCCGCAACCGCAAGATCGGCGTGATTGCGACCGAGGCGACCGTCACCTCCCGCGCCTACGAGGACACTTTCGCGATTACCCCGAACCTTGAGGTGTACTCGGTGGCGTGCCCGCGCTTCGTGGAGTTCGTGGAGAAGGGCATTACCTCCGGCCCCGAGCTGCTGGAGACCGCCCGCGAGTACCTGCAGCCGCTCAAGGATGCCGGCGTGGACACCCTCGTGCTCGGCTGTACCCACTACCCGCTACTGACCGGCGTGATTTCCTACATTATGGGTGAGGATGTCACCCTGGTTTCCTCCGCGGATGAGACCGCGAAGGACGTGTACCGCGAACTGCTCAACCATGCCATTGAAAGCCCGGTCCCCGAGGAAAACCCGCACCACGAATTCCTCGCTACCGGCGAATCTGAGACGTTCTCGCACCTGGCGCGCCGATTCCTCGGCCCCGAGGTTACCAACGTTCGCCACACCAGCTCCGTGGCGGAACGCTACCCGACCGGCTCGCTGGCGGCACTCACCCCTGAAATGCTTGCGGCACACCGCAGCATTACCCTCGACGAATCGGCAGATCCTGCAGAGGCAGTACACACTGTCGCGGACACCGAATTTTCCGGCACCACCCCTAAGGACGACACCTCATGCGTCTAACCGTTATCGGTTGCACGGGCTCATTTCCCGGCCCCGTCTCACCGGCTAGTTGCTACATGCTCACCGCCACGGACTTTGCGGGTCGAACCTGGCGCATCATCATGGACATGGGCAACGGCTCCCTCGGCATGCTCCAGCGCCACATCGACCTGAGCGATATCGACGCGATTCTGATTTCGCACCTGCACCCGGACCACTGCATCGACCTGTCCGGTATGCACGTGGCGGTCAAGTGGGATCCGCGCGGATGGCCCAAGGGTCGCATTCCGCTGTACGGTCCCGCCGCGATTAACGAGTACCTTTCGGCGACTCACGGCCTAGACCCGGACCCGGGCATGAGCACCGAGTTCGAGTACCACACCTGGACTGAGGGTGAGCCCGTGCAGATCGGTCCCTTCCGCGTGGAGCCGTTCCGCGTGGTTCACCCCTCGAAGGACCCGTACGCGCTGCGCATCACCTGCAACGACCGCGAGGGCCACACCGTGTTCTCGTACTCGGGCGATACCGACCTGTGCGAGGGCCTGGTCAAGGCTGCACGCGGCGCTGACCTGTTCCTCTGCGAGGCAGCCTACCAGGAGGGTCGCGACGACGCCCTGCGCGGTATTCACCTGACCGGCAAGCGCGCCGGCGAGGCTGCCACGGAGGCGGGCGTGCGTAACCTGTTGCTGACCCACCTGCCCGTGTGGAACGACCCGGACATCGCCTATGCGGAGGCGCGTAGCGCCTTCTCCGGACCGGTCGGCATTGCCGAAATGGCGGCAAGCTACCGCATCTACCCGCGCCCGACGGAGGCTCACCCGGTCACGTCCACCCTGAACGTGGTGGAGGTGCTCGATCCGCCGCTGAACACCGCGATTGCGCTCCCTAAGCCAGAGCTAGAAGAGCTAGATTAGACGAAGCCCGAGCTGGACTAGACCAAACCTGAGCTAGGCTAAAACAAACTGGACTAGTTCAAACTGCGCTCAGCCTCGCCCATTTTTCGACATAGACTCAACAGACAGACACAGATTCCGCAGACAGATTCAAGGAGAACCCATGACTGCAACCCGCGAAGACGGTCGCGCCCTCAACGAGCTGCGCCCCATCACCATTACCCGCGGCTGGTCCCGCAACGCTGAGGGTTCCGCCCTCATCGAGTTCGGCAACACCCGCGTGCTGTGCACCGCATCCTTTACCGAGGGCGTGCCGCGCTGGCTTAAGGGCGAAGGTAAGGGCTGGGTGACCGCCGAGTACGCGATGCTGCCGCGCGCCACCAACACCCGTTCTTCTCGCGAGTCGCTGAAGGGCCGCGTGGGCGGCCGCACCCACGAGATTTCTCGCCTGATTGGTCGCTCCCTGCGCGCGGTCATCAATATGGATGAGCTGGGCGAGAACACCATCGTGCTTGACTGTGACGTTCTGCAGGCTGACGGCGGCACCCGCACCGCTTCTATTACCGGCGCGTACGTGGCGCTGGCTGATGCTATTTCTTGGGCGAAGGAGCAGAAGATTCTGCCCGCTAAGGCGAACCCGCTGATCGATTCGGTGTCCGCAATTTCGGTGGGCATTATTGACGGCACCCCCATGCTGGACCTGCCCTACACCGAGGACGTGCGCGCCGAGACCGACATGAACGTGGTCGTCACCGGCAGCGGCAAGTTCGTTGAGGTTCAGGGCACCGCCGAGGGTGCGCCTTTCGACCGCGACGAGCTCAACAGCCTGCTCGACCTGGCGCTGGAAGGCACCGCCGAGCTGGCTCAGATTCAGCGTGAAGCACTGGCACACTAACCCGTTCCAGTAACTATTTCCGTCGACAAGGAGAAACTATGGCAGACGCAAAGATTGTTCTGGCAAGCCACAATAAGGGCAAGCTCAAGGAACTGCGTGAAATTCTGCGCGGACGCATTGACGGCCTGGACGTTGATACCCAGGTAGTTGACGCCTCCAGCGTGAACGCCCCCGATGTTCCCGAAACCGGCGTGACCTTCGCTGAGAACTCCCTGCTGAAGGCGCGCGCTGTTGCCGAGGCAACCGGCCTGGTCGCTATTGCTGACGATTCCGGTCTGTCGGTGGATGTGCTCAATGGTGCTCCCGGTATTTTCTCGGCGCGCTGGGCGGGTCGCCACGGTGATGACTCCGCGAACCTGAACCTGCTGCTGGCTCAACTGAGCGATATTTCTGCCGAGCACCGTGGCGCGAAGTTTTGCTGCGCGGCATCGGTTGCCTCCCCGAATGGTTTTGAGGCGGTCGAGTACGGCGAGTTGCCCGGCGATCTGCTGACCGCACCGGCGGGGGAGGGCGGCTTCGGCTACGACCCGATTCTGCGTCCCGTGGAGCTGAACGGTGAGAACGCCCTCTATGAGGGACAGTATGTTGACAAGTCTTGCGCTGAGATTCCGGCCGAGATTAAGAACTCGATTAGCCACCGTGCGCGTGCTTTTGAGGCGCTGATTCCTCAGATTGCTGCTGCGCTGACCTCCTAAAACCGCCGTCTAAAACCGCCACTGAGGCGCCAGAGCATACTCGCTGTGCCTGTCTTGCTGTACCGGTCCCGCTGCGCAGGTCTTGCTGCGCCGGTCTGATGGGTGAAAACGCGGGGTTGGGCGCGATTTTTTTCGTGCATTCCCCTAAAATCCCCCACGGGCATACCAATTAAAGGCACAATAGGGTAGAGAAGCTTTACCTCAAGGTTAGTGACACCATAGAAACTCGTCTGCTGAAGGTACCTTCGGCAGGCGAGTTTTGCTATTGAAAAGCCTTTCAGCAGGGCATCTGTCAACGGTGTATCTGCCTGATGCTTGCTGTCACCGACCGCGGTAGAAAAACCTGCAGCGAAAGAGACACACCGATGCTCATCCTTCTTCTGCTGATGGCACTCGTCCTTGCCGCCGGATGCTGGGCGTACTCCTACGTGTGGCGCGGACTGAACCGCCGCGTCATTGCCGCCGTGAAGGTGGTCGATCCGATGGTTACGCTCGGCCCGTATGTCATGGCGGCGTGGGTGGCGTTCATGGGCCTGATTGCCACGAATATCTGGGCGACCGGAACCCTGCACACTGTGCTGACGATTATTTTCTGGGTGGTTGCCGCAGGGTGCCTCGGCTGGGCTGGATTCTGGCTGCTTATGCACTGCCTGGGCGGGCAGACCCCGGGCAAACGCCCGATGTGGTGGCGCGAGGCGGTTGCCGCGAAGTTCGCCTGGCGTAACCTCTCGCGGATGCCCGCCTACCTGGGTGCTCGCACCAGCATCCTGCCGGTGCAGAACCCGCACCTGACCAAGCCGTATTCGGGGTCGTGGACTCGCCCGCTCGGTGCGACCATGCCTGGATACAGCTCCAACGGTGAGTTTATTGAGGGCTTTGACGAGTTCGGTCGCAAGATGCCGCATATCTACCCTGTAGGCCCTGAACCGACCATTTTTGAGATGGCGCGCTGGGGTAAGTCGGTCAGCTCAGATCAGCTGCTGACGACCTTCCTGCCGACCGCTCCGTTCGAGCGTCTGCGTCTGCCCGGCACCATGAGGGGCCCCTTCACCTTTGCGGGGGAGGTGCCGCACGGTGCGGTGACGAAGTGGCCTCGCCGCAGCGGTGCGAACCGCGCCTTCGGCTCCTACGCTCGTCTGGGCGAAATCACCGAACGCAAGGTGGAGCTGCTGGTCGACCACCGCATCATTGCGGCACTGCAGACCACCCGCGAAAGCTACGAACGCCGACACAGCTGGATGCTCGCCTTCACCGATATCGCAGACGGTGACTTCACGATGGATGCCGACGAGAACGGCAACCTGCGCATCACCTTCGGCACGATCACCGAAGGTTACGAGACTCCGTGGGTCTTCACCAGCACCCTGAAAGACAGCCCGCGTCTGCGCCGCAAGGTACGCCACGCCATGAGGGAACGCCGTGTGCTCAAGCAGAGCAGTGGTGAGCTGATGGACTGGTACTTCGTGCCGAAGCTCAGCGAATTCCCGCACGGCCCGGTCAGGAATGAGCTTCCTGAAGAGTTCTACTTCAAGTCCAATATCATGGTCACGAACCGTCACGAGAGCTCCTCGCGCGCCTCGGGTGAAGCTCACTAGGGCAGTGCCACTGCTATGCGGCGACCATAGTGGGCACCTCAGAAGTACACCCTAAAAATTCAGATATCCACGCACAGGCTGCTACTCCATAGGCGAGTGGCAGCCGGTGCTTCTCTGCACTCTTTCTTTGCGCCTCTTCTCGGCACCCCCTTCTCAGCACCCCCTTCTCAGCGCTCCCAGTTTTTCGGCGGAGCCTAAGACGGATATTGGGCCTCATAGCGGTGCAGAGAGCCTCATGACGGCGCAGGCAGAAGCGGGCAACAAGCCACGATAGAATAGAAACTCAGACCGCTATGAACGCAGGCCCGGGGCATTTTTCTCCTTTCCGCGAGCTTGCCGTGCTGAAAACTTCTGCAGAGCATATTTGCAGAGAACACCTGTAGAGAACACACAGTCATCACTTGCCGAAAGGATTCCCGTGGCGTCTTCGAACTACACCGCCCGTCACCTCTCCGTGCTGGAAGGCCTGGAAGCTGTACGCAAACGCCCGGGCATGTACATTGGCTCCACCGACTCGCGCGGCCTGATGCACTGCCTTTGGGAGATTATCGATAACTCGGTGGACGAGGCGCTCGCCGGTTTCGGCCAGTCAATTCAGGTTATTCTGTACCGTGACGGTTCGGTTGAGGTGCGTGATGATGGCCGCGGTATCCCGACCGACATTGAGCCGCGCACCGGCCTGTCCGGTGTGGAGGTCGTGTTCACTAAGCTGCACGCCGGCGGTAAGTTTGGCGGCGGATCCTATAACGCGTCCGGTGGTTTGCACGGTGTGGGCGCTTCCGTGGTGAACGCACTGTCTTCGCGCCTGGACGTGCAGGTGGACCGTGGCTCGAAGACCTACCAGATGTCCTTCCGCCACGGCATTCCCGGCCACTTTGAGTCCGGCCGCACTCTCAAGCCCGAAGATCCGTTCACACCCGCAACCGAGGGCACTGACGCTCTGCAGATTGTGGGTCGCGCTAAGCGCGGCGTAACCGGCACCCGTGTGCGCTATTGGGCTGACCCGCAGATTTTCACCCCCGACGCTAAGTTCAGCTACGAGGATTTAGCTGCTCGTGCGCGCCAGACTGCGTTCCTTATACCGGGTCTACGTATTTGCATCCGCGATGAGCGCCGACTGCCCGGAACCCCCGGCGAGTTGGATCCCCACGAGGAAGTTTTCCAGTACGACGGCGGCATTAGCGAGTTCGTCGAGTTCCTGGCGCACGATGAGCGTATTACCGACACCTGGCGTTTTAGCGGCAGCGGATCTTTCACTGAGACCGTGCCGGTGTTGGGCGATGACGGCCGCTCGCAGCTGACCGATGTGGAGCGCGATTGTGAAGTGGACGTTGCGCTGCGCTGGGGTATTGGCTATGAGACGACGGTCCGCAGCTTCGTGAATATTATTGCCACCCCCAAGGGCGGTACTCACACTACCGGTTTTGAGCAGGGCCTGCTGCGCGTGATGCGCAAGCACCTTGCCGATAATGCCCGCAAGTACAAGGTGGGTAACGACAAGATTGAGAAAGACGACGTGCTCGCCGGCTTGACCGCCGTGCTGACCGTGCGTCTTGCCGAGCCGCAGTTTGAGGGTCAGACCAAGGAGATTTTGGGTACCCCGGCGGTTCGCCAGATCGTGTCGAAGGTTGTGGGTGATGCACTGAAGGCTCGCCTGGAGTCGACCGCCCGTGCGGAGAAGGCTCAGGCGACTGCTCTGTGCGAGAAGGTCGTCTCTGAGATGAAGACCCGCGTCTCGGCGCGCATCCATAAGGAAACTCAGCGCCGTAAGACCGCGCTGGAGTCTTCGTCCATGCCCACTAAGCTGGTGGATTGCCGTTCGACCAATGTTGAGCATTCTGAGCTGTTCATTGTGGAGGGTGACTCGGCGCTGGGTACTGCGCGTCTGGCGCGTTCTTCTTCGTATCAGGCTCTGCTGCCGATTCGCGGTAAGATCCTGAACACTCAGCGTGCTTCGGTGACTGACGTACTCGCGAATGCTGAGTGTGCGGCGCTGATTCAGGTCATCGGTGCAGGCTCGGGCCGTACTTTTGATCTGGACTCTGCTCGCTACGGCAAGGTCATTATGATGACCGATGCGGACGTGGATGGCGCCCACATTCGTACCCTGCTGCTGACTCTGTTCTACCGTTACATGCGTCCGCTGATTGAGGCGGGTCGCGTGTACGCTGCGGTTCCGCCTCTGCATCGCGTGGAGGTGGTGCGCCGCGGTAAGCCGAATGAGATGGTGTACACCTACTCGGAGAAGCAGCTGCATGAGCTTTTGGATTCTTTGCAGGAGCAGGGTGTGTCCTATAAGGAATCCATTCAGCGTTATAAGGGTCTGGGTGAGATGGACGCTGACCAGCTGGCTGAGACGACGATGGATCCGCGTCATCGTATGTTGCGCCGTATTCGCATTGAGGATGCGGAGGCTGCCGAGCGTGCGTTCTCCTTGTTGATGGGGTCTGAGGTGGCTCCGCGTAAGGAGTTCATCATTGCGGGTGCCCATCAGCTGGATGCGGAGAGCATCGATATGTAGCTTGAGGCACCTTGCGGGGCACGGTGGCTGGCGTGTCGCATTCAATGATTTTTTAGTGATAATAGTCATACTATTTCTTGGAAATTTTGGTAAAATCGGTATAATTTAGGCAAATTTAAGCTTTGAGTACTACTTGAACCACCGTCATATTCTGGGAATCTGTCACCAAAATTTTGCAAAAATAATATAAAAATGCAAAGTTTCACCGTGGTTCCGAAACTACCCCGCAACCCCGCAATGCACCACAGTGTTTCGCCCCTCAATCCACCCGCACACCGGGGGATAATGTTCAACGTACCTTTAGCGAAACGTCAAACAATAAACGTCCATACTATGCACAGCATACTCACAGCTCCTCAGGAAAACCCTGTACCTTAGAAGCATGAGAGACACTGTGTCAGTAACTCTCGTACGCCCTCCATTGGCGGGGGACTACCCGAAATCTGGCACAAATGCACATTAAGTACACACATAGTAAGGACCTATCAATGGATCCCCTTGATTTTGGTAGGTGGCAGTTCGGTATTACCACCGTCTACCACTTCTTCATGGTTCCGCTGACTCTGGGTCTGGGCCTTGTTGTGGCCTACCTGTACATTCGCTACGTTCGTACCAAGAAGGACGAATACAAGCGCATGACGAAGTTCTGGGGCAAGCTGTACCTCATTAACTTCGCAATGGGTGTGGCCACCGGTCTGGTTCAGGAATTCCAGTTTGGCATGGCGTGGAGTGAATACTCCCGCTTCGTCGGCGACGTCTTCGGCGCTCCGCTGGCAATGGAAGGCCTCTTCGCCTTCTTCGTTGAGTCGACCTTCCTGGGTCTGTGGATCTTCGGTTGGGACCGCCTCAAGCCTGCTGTACACGCATTCTCGCTGTTCATGGCAGTCCTCGGCTCCTGGATTTCTGCATTCTTCATTCTGGTTGCAAACTCCTGGATGCAGCACCCCGTTGGCGCAGAAATGATTGACGGTCGTCCCCGTATGACCGATATCGGTGCCGTGCTCATGAACCCCCTCGCATGGGTGACCTTCACTCACGTCATCACCTCCGCTATCCAGGTTGCCGGTGGCTTCCTGGTTGGTATCGCATGGTACAAGCTGTGGCGCCGCCGCAAGGACGGCATCGACAAGGTCGTTGACGGCAAGGTTGTTGTTGGTGAGTCCGACAAGGGCGCACGCGACAAGGCCGACTTCCAGGTCTGGTTCAAGTCCCTGCGCCTGGGTGCTGTTGTGGGCCTCCTCGCCTTCGCAGGTATCGGCGCGTCCGGTCACATTCAGGCACAGATGATGATCCACGAGCAGCCCCTGAAGATGGCTGCTGCAGAAGCTGCGTGCCACGACGGCACCTCCTTCTCCGTTCTGACCGTCGGTGAGCTCGGCGCTCAGAGCTGTGACAAGATCACCCCCGTCATCGAGGTTCCCGGCGTGCTGTCCTTCCTGGCACACGACAACTTCGACACCCCGGTGAAGGGCATCCAGACCCTGCTGCCCGAGTACGAAGCTAAGTTCGGCACCAACCTGCCCAACAACCCGCTCTACGGTCAGCGCGCAGGTCAGAAGATTGACTACCTGCCCTCCCTCGAGGTCTCCTACTGGGGCTTCCGCGGCATGATGGGCCTCGGTGGAATCGTTCTGCCCTTCTACCTCTACGCCCTGTGGGTAACCCGTAAGAAGGGCGTTGGCACCGTCCCCGAGTCCAAGCTGCTCAAGAACGTTGCTGTCTGGTCTATCCTGGCTCCCTTCTTTGGCATCGCACTGGGCTGGATCTTCACCGAAATGGGCCGCCAGCCCTTCGTTGTGGCTCCGAACCTTCAGGGTGATCCCTCGATCCACCTGTTCACCGCAGCAGCTATCTCCCCGGGTGTTTCCGGTGAAGAAATCCTCTTCTCCCTGCTCACCCTGGGCCTGCTCTACGGCGTGCTGATGGTGGTTGAGGTTTACCTGCTCATTAAGTACGTCAAGGCCGGCGTCGTGGCAGCAATGCCCGAGCTGGTTCAGTCGCACCACGAGGACGAGTCCAACGACAAGTCCAAGCGCGATGTGCTGGAGTTCGCCTACTAGGCGGGTAAGGATTGATTCACCATGAACTTTGATTTCAATATCTTTGCCGGTCAGCCGGGCCTGCCCACCCTCTGGTTTGTCGCCATTGGCGTCTTCCTCATCATGTACCTGATTCTCGACGGCTTCGATCTGGGCGTCGGCATGCTGATGGGTTCCAAGTTCACTAAGAACGAGAAGGAACGTCGTCTGCTGCTGAACACCATCGGCCCGGTCTGGGACGGTAACGAGGTGTGGATTGTGTCCGGCGGTGCTGCTATCTTCGCAGCATTCCCCATCTGGTACGCAGCCCTCTTCTCGGCTCTGTACATTCCTCTGACCCTCGCGCTGGTCTTCCTGATTCTGCGCGTGGTCGCAATCGAGTACCGCGGTAAGAAGAACGACGAGAAGTGGATCCGTAACTGGAACATCGCTCTGTCTGTTTCTTCCTTCTTCATCGCGTTGCTCGTCGGCGCTCTGCTCGGTCTGACCTCCATGGGTCTGCCCATCAACGAGAACGGCGACCGCGTCGGCGGCGCCTTCGCTTGGGTCTCCCTGCCGGTTCTGCTCGGCGGTCTGGGTTTCGTTGGCTTCTCCCTGGTTCAGGGTCTTGCCTTCGTTGCGCTGAAGACCGATGGTGACATTCGTGACCGTGCCCGCAACACCCTGGTACGCTGGTCTCCCGTCCTGCTGCTACCGATCGTTGCATGGGTTCTGGCACTGGACTTCACCACCGGTAACGGCGTCTCCTGGCTGTGCACCATCCTGGCTGTGGTTGCTGTTCTGATTGCTTGGATCTCCGCAAAGGGTGGCCGTGAGGGTCGCGCTTTCGCTGGTCTGTCCGTGTTCCTCGCATTCGGCGCACTGGCTATCTTCACCGCAATGTACCCGAACGTTCTGCCCTCCACCCTGGACCCGGCATACTCGCTCACCATTGCGAACGCATCCAGCTCCGAGTACACCCTGGGCGTTATGACCTTCGTGACCTGCCTTGGTCTGCCGGTCGTGTTCGTCTACCAGGCATGGACCTACTGGGTCTTCCGTAAGCGTCTGCACGTGGATCACATCCCCGAGGCTCACGACGCTACCGAACTGGCTGAACTGCCGACCAAGTAGCATGTAGCTGATTGAAAATCCCCCGGATTTCTCTTTCGAGAAGTTCGGGGGATTTTTCTATGCCACCCAGAGGACTATTCCCTCAGAGGATATTCTCGCAGAGGATGCAGCTCGCGGCAGGCGAGTGGGCGCGCAAAAATTTTTGCTGCACGCCTCCCGAAATTCGGGCGCGACAGGGAGTAAAAGGTGTAATGTGGTGTACAACTCACTCTCACGATAAGGAGTTTGACGATGAAGTCCCCCAACCGCCGCACCGGAACCGCCCCTCGTACCGGTACGCGCCGCCGCCTGTTCGCCACGGGTGCCCTGCTGGCCATCGGCGTGCTCCCGCTGAGCGCATGCTCGCTCTTTAACCCGCCGCTGGAACGCGACGAAAGCGTCCACGCCGTCTTTGACGCGGGGCAGGACATTGTGAAGATGCCCCTGGACGAGTATATGTACTTCGAGACCAACAACTACGCGCACACCGCCTTTCAGATTGCCATGAAGCAGTGCTTCGCCGAACACGGGCAGAACTACACCATCCAGGCTCCCTATTCTGAAAGCGCACCCCGCGGTGATTTGGGACGAAAGTACGGTCCCTGGAACGTCGAGTACGCCCAGAAGTACGGTTTTCAGAAGCGTGACCCCAACGCCGCCCCCATCTCCTTTAACTCGGGGGAGAGCATGAGCCCCGAGGACAAGCTTCGCACCGAATGCTACTCCAAGGCCCGCGAGACCCTGGACGCCGCGGTGCCCGAAGGCAAGAGGCCCGAGAATGAAGGGCAGTCCACATCCAGTCGTATCTCCACCGAGGCGGGTAACGCCGTTTACGGTAGCACGCTACACCGCGAGCTCGAAGAGAAGTGGAAGCAGTGCGTCTCAGACCGCGGCCTCACCCCTCGCTCGGCAGGCTCCGTCGCCGAGGAAACCCCGCTGGCTGAGCAGCTGAGCAAGAACGACGGATTCAACAAGCCCGCCTCCGAAGAAGAGATTCGCATCGCCACCATCCAGGCCGAATGTAACCAGCAGGTCGGCATGAGCAAGCAGCTCTACGACCTGGAGGCACAGTATCAGATGCCGCTCATCCGCAAGTACCAGTCGCAGCTTGAACAGGAGCGCCAAGCCGACCGCGACCGCGACGAGAAGTTCAAGCAGTACGTTCAGGAGCACCAGTAAACCGGGGCACTAAAAGACAGCGCACCGAAAGACGGCGCTAAGAAATAGGCAGCGCAGAGAAATAGACAGCGCTGACACAGTTCAGAAAGACACCGCCATGACCACTCACTCACAGAACCAAAACAGCGGGCACCGCTTCAGCGAGCGCATCGCCCGACCCCGCGTGCTCCTGCTGCTGGCTATCCTCGCCATCGGCTCGCTCATGCTGTCCTTCTACCTGGGCACCCGCTACGCCGCCACGGGCCCCGACCCAACCGTGCAGGCGAAAACCGTGATTCCGGTCTGGGCGAAGATTGAAGAACGCACCGTCAGCGAGGGCCTCGCCATTGCCGGAACCACCAAGGCTGGGGAGACCGCCCCGATTAGTGCGCGCTCCAACGGTGAGCCGGTGCTCGTCTACCAGAACCAGAAGCCCGGTAACGTGCTCAAGGCCGGTGACTTCATCGGCATTATTGGTGCCGACCCCGTCTTCGTGCTGGAAGGGCCGCTGCCGCTGTACCGCGACCTCAACCTGGGCGATAACGGCGACGACGTGCTCGCCTTCCAGAAGGCACTGAACTCCGCCGGGTACGCCACCGCTCAGAGCGGCACCGTCACCGAAGACACCCTCGACGCCGTCACGCGCCTACACCGCGCGCACCTGACCGGCGTGCCCAGCGAAGGGGTCACCAGCATTGCCCGCAACAACTACGCGATTCTGCCCGGCGGAAGCCACACCGTCACCGCAGTTGCGGCGGTCGGCCAGCTCATCAGCGACGGCAACCCCATCGCGAGTGTAGAAACCAGCGAACCCTACGTGGAATCCAGCGTTGAGCTCTCCGTTGCCAATAAGCTCAAGGTCGGCGACCGCATCAGCCTGCGCACCTCCACCGGCAGTGTGGAGGGCACCATCACCAGCATTGGTGAGCTGCAGAACGACCCCTCCAAGGGCGCAGCAAAGAGCGTGCGATTCAGCGCCGACGACCCGAGCAAGCTCACTCCGGGGCAGAGCGCATCCATCACCAGTAAGGGCAACACCTCAACCACCCTCGCCGTGCCGACTACCGCGGTACGCCAGGACTCCCAGGGCACCTACGTGCTTGTTGAAAAGGGCGGAAGCTCCACCTCGACCAGCAAGGATGCGCCCGCCACCGAACGAGTCAACGTTGAGGTTCTACGCACCGCCGGCGGGTACGCCGCAATCAACGCGAACCTCAGCGCGGGACAGAAGGTGCTTGTCTCATGAGCCGCCGTAATAGAATCCCCGAGCGAGCCCCCGACGGCATGACAGCCCCGCGAGTCAGGGGAGAAGCCGCCAGGCTCGACGTTGCGCCCGACACGATGTACAACACCGCGCCCGCTATCGAAATGCACGGCATTACCCGTGTTTTCGAGGGGAGCGAACGAGCAGTCCTCGACCACCTCGACCTGGTGGTCGAACGCGGCGAATTCCTCGCCATTATTGGTCCGTCCGGCTCCGGTAAATCCACCCTGCTCAACGCCATTGGCCTGCTCGACACTCCCACCAGTGGAACCTACAGCCTCTTCGGCAAAAACACGGAAGGACTCAGCGACAGAGAACGCGACGAAATGCGCCGAGACCACCTCGGCTTCATCTTCCAATCATCAAACATGCTGCTGGACGAAACCAGCACGACCAACGCCTCCATGGGTCTGCGCGTGCAGGGGGTACCCTACGGCGAGCGCCTGCAACGCACCGAAGAAACCCTAGAATTTCTGGGGTTGAGCGATCGCGCCAGCATCCGCACCCGCTACCTTTCCGGTGGCGAGAAGCAGCGTTGCGCCATTGCTCGTGCCCTCGCCACGCGCCCGCCACTGATTCTTGCCGACGAGCCCACCGGCAACCTGGATAGCCACAATAGCGCGAAGGTCATTGAGATTCTTCAGCGCATTAACGCGACCGGCTGTACCGTGCTGGTGATTACCCACGACCCGGAGGTTGCCGCCGCCGCCCGCCGCGTGATCCGCATTGAGGATGGGCGGCTGCACGAGCAGAGCCGCGCCGACTCGGCTACGGTGCCGGTCGCTGAGGTGCCGAGTACTGAGGTTGCACCGGTTGCAACGAATACCCCGGCGGAAACCACGGTAGAGACTCCCGTAGAAGCTCCCGCCAGCCTCACACCGGGGGAGAAGCCCGCTACGCATCGCCGCGGAAGCTTCCTCACCGACGACAGCATCGAGGCGATCTCCGCGCTCACCTCACGACCGCTACGCACCCTGCTGCTGGGCCTGTCCTTCGCACTGGGCGTGGGCGGACTCATCAGCGCCTCCGGCATGAGCGAATCCGCCAGCTACCAGGTGAACCAGCGCCTGCTCGGATCCGAACAATCCACGCTCTACATCAGCGACAGGGACAATGACCAAAACATGCTCGGAACCTACCGGCAGGGCGAATCCGCGCAGAACGTTGCCGACCGCATTAGCGCGCTGGACTACGTGAAGAACACCGGATTCGTCAGCAGCGTGGCACCCGCCGACGTGCGAATCACCCGGTTCAGCCCCTACGAGGACGAACCCAAAACGGCGATTGGCCTCAGCTCCACCTCGAAGACCCGGCTCGAGCAAATCGGTGCCCGCATGAACCCCGAAACCCTGCGTGCGCTCGAACAGATGAACTCGACCCTCACCCAGCAGAACGTTGCTGACCGTGAACGCTCCGAGCAGCTCTCGGGCGCTATTGTGTCGGTCTCCGCTGCCCGTGCCCTCGGCATTATCCCCGAAGATAAGGCGGCAGATAACGCCACAACCGAGCCCCGCCCCGGCGAGCTACCCGCCGTCGAGTATGGTATTAAGCTCGGCGGGCTGCCGCAGGTGGCACCCGGTGTGAGCATCTGGGTGGACGGCCAGCTGATGCCGGTCGTCGGCCTTTTCGACCCCGGCAATAGCGGCTACGAATTCAGGAACACGGTCATTGTCTCGCCGGGCACACTTCAGCGCACTGGACGCGGCCAGGTGACCTACATTGCCGAAACCGAACGGGGCTACGGCAAGGCGGTCGCCAAGGCCATTCCGCTGACCCTCAAGCCCGCTGAACCCAGCCAGATCAACGTGGAAACCCCCTCCGACCTGCAGAGCCTGCGCGCGTCTATCGCCTCGGATCTGGGGCTGTACGTGGGTGTGCTCTCCGGTATTCTGCTGGTGCTCGCCTCCCTCTCTGCGGCAACCGCCATGTACCTGTCTGTGCAATCGCGCACCGCAGAGATTGCGCTGCGCCGCGCCATCGGATCGAGTAAATGGCTGATTGCCCGCATCTTCCTCATGGAGGGGGTCATGCTCGGTGTGCTCGGTGGTTCCATCGGCGCCTGCTCCGGCATGATTGCGACGATTATTCTTTCGCTTGTGCAGGGCTGGCAGGCGGTTCTCTCACCCGGATTCGTGGTGCTCGGCGTGGGGGTCGGTGCCCTCACGGGCCTGGTATCTTCGGCGTACCCGGCGTGGGTGGCGTCCCGCAAGAGCCCCGCCGATGCGATGCGCGGCTAGAACTAGCGCTGGGTGAGGACCAGCCAATTATCCGAAACTTGACTGGTCAAATAGGTATTGGATAGCCCACCCCTTAAACTGATAGGAGGTAAAAACAGCAGAAGACTAAGGACAACACGTGAGTCGAACGCACACACCGCGTCATGCTGACAAACATCAGAACACTGAGGCACCAGAGGTGACCGAAGGAAAGCGCAATGACCGCGCTGACCGCCACCCGCCCCTAGGCCCTGACGCCCGTAAAACCCTCAGCACGTACGGTGTTATCACCGCCGTGCACACCCTCGCGACGGTGCTTTTCAGTGCCGCCCTGGCTGTGATTATTGCCCGCGCGGCACACGCCGGTTTCGCCGCTGTTGCCGCCGAGCACGCGCGTCTCAAAGAGACCAGCGCCCCGGACGTGTACCGCGCCTACATTGAGTTCTCGGGCTCCGCGCAGGCGCAGCTGGAGGCGCACGGCGGCTGGTTGCTCGGCCTCGGCGGGCTCTTCGGTGACACAGACACCATTACCCCCGGCCTGATTGCGGTCGTCGTGGCTGCCCTGCTTGTCCGCTCGGGTACCGACTACCTGCTGGCTGTGAGCGCGCAGCGTGCCGCCTCCGGGGCGAAGTCTCAGATTCGTTCCTCGCTACTCAAGCGCGTACTCGCCACCGGTGGCGCAGACACCCCCGAAGGTACCGGCGCGACCGCTGTGCTGCTGTCCCGCGGCCTGAACGCCCTGGATGACTACTACACCAAGACCCTGACCGCGTTCGTGTCCACCGCGATTGTGCCGTTCATCCTCTGGGTCGTTGTGATGTCCCTGGACTGGATGAGTGCCATAGTCCTGGCATGTACCCTGCCGCTTATTCCGGTGTTCATGATCCTGATTGGTAAGAACACCCGCGAAGAAACTGCAGAAGCTCAGGCTGAACTGCACCGCCTCTCCGACCATATTCTGGAGCTGGTGCGCGGCCTGCCCGTCATTATCGGTCTGGGCCGTGAACGCGCACAGACCCGCTCCATGAACGCCCTCGGTCAGCGTTACCGTGAACGCACCATGCAGACTTTGCGTAGCGCTTTCATGTCTTCGCTTGCACTGGAGCTCATCACCACCATTTCGGTGGCGTTGATTGCTGTGCTGATTGGTGTGCGCCTGGTCAACGGCACCCTGGGCCTGGACACCGCAATTCTCGTGCTGCTGCTGGCTCCCGAATGCTACCAGCCGCTGCGTGATGTGGGTGCCGCCTACCACCAGTCGGAGGACGGCGTTGCCGCCCTGCGTAGCGCACAGAAGATTATTGATGCGCCCCTGCCCGCCGCCGCTGCAGACTCGAATGTGCAGGATTCATCTGCACAGGATTCGGCAGCGCAGAAGGCTCACCCTTCCACCATCACCGTTGAGGACCTGTCGGTCAGCTACCCGGCGCGTCCTGCCGCGCTGACTAACCTGTCGTTGAACCTGGACCGTCGCGTTGGCAACACCCAGACTGAAACCGCCCAGACTGAAACCGCCCAGGACGCACGCGGCGCGGTCATCGGCGTGATGGGTGAATCCGGTTGCGGTAAGTCCACCCTGCTGAACGTGTTCTCCGGTGCCGTGCGTGAGGGTCTGGTGCCCACCGGCTCGGAGGAGTCTGTGCACTTGACCGGTAGCGTGACCGGTCTGGGAACCACCCTGGTCATTCCGCAGTCGCCGGTCTTCACCGCACCGACCGTGCAGACCGAAATGGCTCTCTACGCACTCAGCGCTACCGAGGCTGAGCGTGAGCGTGCAGCCGCTCTGCTCGGTGAAGCGATGGACTCCAAGAAGCTGTCCGTCACCGATGCCGAGTCCACGCTGCTGGTTGGCCCGCTGGCTCAGCTGGGCATGGAGAAGCTGACCGCCCTTGAGCCGGGTGCCCTCAGTGCAGGTCAGGCGCGCCGCCTCGCCGTGGCACGCACCCTGGCTCGTGCCGAGGCTATCTACCGTGCGGGCGGTGAACAGACTGTGCTGACCGTCCTGGTGGATGAGCCGACCGCGCACCTGGACCCCTACTCGGCATACCTGGTGACCCGTGCCCTGCACCGCCTGGCGGAACTCGGCGCAACCGTGCTGATCGTGACCCACGAGCAGGAGCTCGCCGCTGGTTGCGACACCCTCGTTCGTGCCGTGCAGACCGCCCAGGGCTACACCTGGACCGCCGAAGCGAACACCGCCCGCGTTGCGGTTCCCGCGCAAGCCCCCGCGTATCTGCTCAAGGACCGGGCAGAGTACGAGGCTGAAAGCACCGCCCCGGCGGGCGCCTCCGCAGCAGCCGAGGTCAAGGAAGCCGAGCCTGCCGGCCTGTTCACAAGCCTGCGCACCCTGAAGGAACTGACCGGTATTGGTGTTCGCGCCGCAACCGGCCCGGTAATCATGGCTGCGATTACCTCCCTGATGGCTGCGGCCCTGACCGCGCTGTCCGGCTGGCTGATTGTTCGCGCCGCCGAGGGCCCGGCAATGATGTACCTGATGGTCGCCATTGTGGGTGTGCGTTTCTTCGGCCTGGGTCGTGCCTGCGCCCGCTACGCTGAGCGTCTGATGACCCATTCGAAGGTTCTTGCCGCAGCAAATATTCTGCGTCTGCGCGCCTGGGTTGGCGCATGGCAGAGCGTGAGCAGCGTGCGTGCCCTGCTGCGTGGTGACGCGCTGCTCGAACGCCTCGTGGGCGGTATTGATGAGCTGCGTGACGGCGTGCCGCGCGTTATTATTCCGCCGGCTGCGCACTTGCTGGTTATGACCGCGGCGCTGATTACGACCGCGTGCATTCTGCCGCAGGCTCTGATTCCGGTTCTGCTTGCCGTGCTGGTCAGCACTTTTGTGGCTCCGTGGATTGTGCTCCGCGCCGATGCCCGTGCGGAGGCACTGGCTCGCCGCTCCACCGCGCAGATGCTGCGCCTGGGTACCGGCATGCTCTCGGCGGCTGAGGACCTGCGCGCTAACGGCGTGGCAACCACCGCTGAGAAGGCTAACGGCGCCCTGAACGCCGAGAACCTTTCCGCCCTGCAGAAGGGCTCGACCGCTCAGGGTGTGGGTCGTACCCTCGTGACCCTGAGCTGGTTCGGTGCGGCTCTAGCGAGCGCAGTCATTGCGTACCCGCTGGCTGTTGACGGCACCGTGCGTGCCCCCGAAGCGGCGATTGTGGTGCTACTGTGCACCGGTATGCTGGAAAGCTCCCTGGGCCATGTTGAGGCAGTCCGCTCCTGGCCCGCGTTCAGCCGCCTGCTCGCGACGATTGCCCCGAGCGTGCGTGACGTATCCCTGGAGGGTATTGTTGCGACCTCGACCCTGAAGCGTTCCGTACCGACCGAGGCTGAGGTGGACACCCACGTTCTGCCGCGTCGTGTTGAGCGTTTGCGTGCCCGCGCGGAGGCCGAGATGGAGGAGCTGCTGGAGGCAGACCGTCAGCGTGCCCAGCGTTTTGCTAGTCCCGAATCTGCTGGCGTTAAGGCGGAACCTAAGGCTGTGCGCCCGCCGAAGCCCGGCGAACCTACCCTGGTCAGCTGCGGTACCCCGCAGGAGCTTGGCGTGAAGGTCACCGACCCCGCCCTGAGCCTGCAGGACGCTGCCGCCCGCTGGCCCGGCATGGACCACCCGGTCTTCACCGACCTGAACATGAACGCCCGAGCGGGCTCCTGGACTGCGGTGACCGGCCCCTCCGGTTCCGGTAAGTCTACGGTGCTTGCAACCGTTCTGGGCTTCTTGCCGCTGGAGTCCGGCCGTGTGCTGGCTTCCGGCGAGGTCCTGGAGGGCGAGCAGCTGCGCGGCTACGCGGCGTGGTGCCCGCAGGCGGCTCACATTTTCGAGTCGACCCTTGAAGGTAACCTGATGCTGGCTCGTGACCGTTCGGACCGCCCGAGCGAGGAAGAGCTGGTTGAGGTTCTGCGCCGTGTGGGTCTGGGCGAGTGGTTTGACGCTCTGCCTCAGGGCCTGCGCACCCCGGTGGGTGCTGGCGGTTCCTTCCTGTCGGGTGGTCAGCGTCAGCGTCTGGCGGTGGCTCGTGCCCTGCTGGTGAACTCGCCGGTGCTGCTGCTGGATGAGCCGACCGCGCACCTGGACGCTGAGTCTGCCCGCGCGCTGATGGCTGACTTGGATGCGGCGACCCGCTCCAGCTCCGTGGCTACGGTTCTGGTGTCGCACCGTCCTGAGGATATTGCCCGTTGTGACGAGGTGGTTCGCCTCTAAACGCAGCTGAGTGTAGCCACCACGGACGAGATTGAACGCAAGAAACTGCGAGGAATGCCCCGGTACTTCGTGAAAGTACCGGGGCATTCCTTTGTGCAAAATTTTCTGGGCACTTTGCCCTGCGCGTTATATCTGCGCGGATTCCCCCAGGCTTTGTAAACAACCTGAGATCGAAAGGCCGTGAACGGCGCGTCTAGAAGAGCTTTTCGCCCTCCGGGCTAACTGCCAGCGCAGCAGAAACAGCCGCATAGTTCGGTCCCACAATGCCGATGCTCTGAGTGAGCATCACCCCGGAACCGTCGCGGGCACCGTGCTCGGTCGGCAGGGAACGAGCCACACCGCCGGAGGATGCCGCCTTCGCCGGGCCCACGCCCACCCACGCCAGAGCCAACTGGTTCTCACCGGTAAGGAATCGGTGCGCACGCACACCGCCGGTCGCGCGGCCCTTCTGCGGGTACTCGCTCAGGGCGGTGACCTTGGCGCTCGCCAGGCCATCCTTGCCGTTGGTGACGGTCACGACCTCCGCGGCGTCGCCGGGCGCGGTCACGCCCAGGGCGATGAGGTGGTCGCCGTCGGCAAGCTTGATGCCTGCGATACCGCCGCCGGTGCGTCCCTGCGGGCGGACCTTAGCCGCGTCGAAGGCCAGCAGCTTCGCGTCGCGGGTGACGAAGGTGAGTACCGCATCGTCGGTGGGGCAGGGGGCGGCGGCTACGATTTCGTCGCCGTCCTTGAGCTTCATGATGTCCCATTCGGTCTGGTTCAGCGGGTAATCCGGGTTCAGGCGCTTGATCACGCCGCCCGCGGTTGCCAGCGCCAGCACCGTGTTCAACGGTACGAGGGCGATCAGCTTCTCACCCTTGGCGAGCTGAACCAGCTCGGCGGCCTTCACCGCCAACGCCATGGAGGGGGTGCCGCCGTTCTCGTCCAGCACCGCAATGTCCATGACGGACAGGCGCACCATGCGTCCTGCGGAGGTCACGGCACCGATCTCGCCGCGCGCGGTGGTCGGCACAATCGAGGTGAACACGTCGTGCTTGAAACGCTTGCCGGGATCCACTAGCGCCTCGCGGATGGGCTTGCCGGGGGTGCGTCCCATCATTCCGGAGGCTGAAAGCAGCACCCAGCAGGGATCGTCCGCGATTTCGAGGGCGAGGCCCAGGCTCTTCTTCGCCTTGGACTGCGCGGTGACTGCCTCAATGGCGACCTGCATCTCGTCCTTGGTTTTGAGCTGGGTGCGGCGGTCGGTGCCGTAGCGTTCGGCGACCTCGGCGAGCTCCTCGGAGACCAGCTCGCGCAGCGCCGCATCGGAGCCGAGGATACGCTGCAGCTCCGCGATTTCCTGCTGCAGGGTGTCGCGTTCTGCTTCCAACTCCAGGCGGGAGTACTTGGTGAGTTGGCGCAGGCGCAGCTCCAGAATATGGTTCGCCTGGGTGTCGGTCAGGTCGAAGACGGCCTTCAGCTTTTCGCGTGCCTGAGCGGTCTCGTCAGACTCACGGATAATCTGGATAACCTCGTCAATGTCGAGAATAGCCACGAGCAGGCCCTCCACCAGGTGCAGGCGGTCGGTGCGCTTGCCCAGGCGGAATTCGGTGCGGCGGCGGACCACGTTCAGGCGGTGGTCAATGTACACGCGCATCAGGTCGAGCAGGCCGAGGGTCTGCGGCTGACCGTCCACGAGCGCCACGTTGTTGATACCGAAGGAATCCTCAAGCGGAGTGTGCTTGTAGAGGGCGGCGAGCACCGCCTCCGGGTTGAAGCCGTTCTTAATTTCGATGACGAGGCGCAGACCGTTGGTGCGGTCGGTCAGGTCGACCACGTCGGAGATGCCGGTGAGCTTCTTGGAGTTGACGCCGTCCTTGATCTTTTCGATGACCTTTTCGGGGCCGACCATGTACGGCAGTTCGGTGACGACAATGCCCTGCTTGCGGGGGCTGACCTGCTCAATGGAGACCTTCGCACGGGTCTTGAAGGTGCCGCGGCCGGTTTCGTAAGCGTCACGGATGCCTCCCAGACCCACGATGGTGCCGCCGGTGGGCAGGTCGGGGCCGGGGATGAACTTCATGATGTCTTTGAGGGTCGCCTCGGGGTGGGCGATGAGGTGGCGGGTACCGGCGATGACCTCGCGCAGGTTGTGCGGCGCCATGTTGGTTGCCATGCCGACCGCGATGCCGGTGGTGCCGTTGACGAGCAGATTCGGGAACGCAGCGGGCAGCACGGAGGGCTGCATGAACTGGTTGTCGTAGTTCGGTACGAAGTCAACCACATCTTCTTCGAGGTCCGCGGTGAGTGCCTGCGCGGCTGGCGCCATGCGTGCTTCGGTGTATCGGGCGGCTGCCGGGCCGTCGTCGAGGGAGCCGAAGTTACCGTGACCGTCAACGAGGGGCAGACGCAGAGCAAAAGGCTGGGCGAGGCGCACCATCGCATCGTAGATGGCGGCGTCGCCGTGCGGGTGGAGCTTACCCATGACCTCGCCGGTCACGCGGGCGCTCTTGACGTGGCCCTTGTCGGGGCGCAGACCCATCTGCTGCATCATGTAGAGGATGCGGCGCTGCACTGGCTTGAGGCCGTCGCGAGCGTCGGGGAGGGCACGCGAATAAATCACCGAGTAGGAGTATTCCAGGAAGCTGGTTTCCATCTCGGCGGATACATCGATGTCGACGATATTCTCTACCACATCCACCGGGTAGTCGCTGACGGCGGATTTGGATCGGCGAGCCATATATCTCCTCGTGTCGGTGTGTTTTCGCTCCTCCTATTTTAGCGGGTGGTAGAGGATGAGACGGGCTGGTTGGTCAACGTCATCTGTGGGGTGTGTCAAGGCGGTTGCGGGGCAGTAACCGAAGCGTACCGGGGGAGCGCATGCCGTCATATGAGCCTGTATTAGTGTGGTCAAGTAGCACAGCCCGGCTGGAACCCTCTAAGGTAGAGGGTAGTAACACCTAACCGCCTTCATCGTGTGCGCCGACCGACGTCGCCTCATGAGGGCACCGCACGAAAGAGGTACGATGTACGCCACCACCCCCGAACGCGAGCAACTGGTCGCAGACATTAAGCATGCCGGTTTCTACCCCGACCTCGTGCTGGAAGTGGTGGATGACGCGCTGGCGGGCATGAACCCGGACGCGCACTTCGTACAGCATGAAACTCACTTCTCACGCGATGATTTCCACCGCCACATCACCGTGATGGTGCTCTGCGGTGAGCACGTCATCTTTGCGCACCTGGACGACCAGCACCTTGAAGGTGACGCGCAGGGCACCGTGGCGCATGTGAGCGTGGAGGCGGTGCATCTGAGTGCCCTGAACGCGGTCACCATCAGCTACGGTTTCAGCCAGCCGCAGGCATATAACGCCGGTAGCACCGCCCCGACTGAGATTTCCTTCCAGATTGCCTGGACTGGTTCGCTGCACATGGAGCTGGCTCCTGCCGGCTGCCAGGATCCGCAGTGCAACGCCGACCACGGCTTCACCGGTGATGCGCGCCGTGAGGACATTGCGGTGCGTGTTTCTGCGACCGCTGACGGCCCGGAGTCGGTTCAGCGTGCGCAGCATTTTGCGCGTGCTCTGCACCGTACCCGCATGTATGTAACCCGCCGATAAGCACCGGCGGTAGCGCTCGCACAGCATCAACCCCGCCCGGCAACAGCCTGCGCGGCATAAATCCTGCGCGGGCCCTGTACTTTCACGTCCCCCACACTCCATGAGAGAAACACCCCGAGAGAGCCCCCCCCCGAGAGGAACCTATGACGGCCCCGTCCCGCACTGAACAGCCCACTCTGCACGATGTTCTGGGTGCGCCGTTGCCTCCTGCACCCGCCTACGGCAACAATAGCATCGCCGATGTGCTGGAGTCCGCCTCCTCTCTAGTGGCTCAGCGAAGCCTAGCGCGCCCCGCGCACGCCCTGGATTCCGACCCTGCGTTCTACGCTGTTGCCGACCCGCTGAACCTTGCCGGCCGCCTCGCGGAGCAGGACGTTGACCCGGCGTCGTTCCGCCACGCCTGCGTGATCATGGTGGACGGCCTGGGCGAGCAGCTGCTCAACAGCTACGGCGGCTACACGCCCGCCCTGCGTAAGACCCTGAACCTGGGCCCGCTGGACGCCGCGTTCCCCACCACGACTGCCGCCTCCTTGACCTCGCTGGGTACCGGTACTGCACCCGGCGCGCACGGCATTGCCGGCTACGAGGTGCGCAACCCGGCAGGTAATGGGGGAGCAGGGTCGGTCATGAACCACCTATCCGGCTGGGATCAGTCAGTGGACCCGCACGCCTGGCAGCCGCTGCCGACCGTGCTGGAACGCCACCATACGAACCGCCGCGTGCTCACCATTTCGCTGGGTAAATACCGCGGTACCGGTCTGACGGAGGCGGCGCTGCGCGGCGGCGACTTCGTGGACGCCGTCGGCTATAACGCCCGCGTCACCTACGCCCTGGAGGCGCTCGCCAGCCGCACCCCGACTACCGTGTACCTGTACTGGGGAGAGATTGACGCGGCGGGCCACCGCTACGGCGTGGGCAGTGACGAATGGCTGCAGCAGCTGGAGGAGCTGAACTCGGCGCTGAAGCGTCTGGCGGAGCGCGCCCCGGCGTGGGCGGCACTCTTCGTGACCGCCGATCACGGCATGGTGAACGTGCCCGAACACCAGCGCATCGACTACTCTGCTGTGGAGGAGCTGACCCACAATATCGCAATGACCGCCGGTGAACCGCGCGCCGTGCACCTGTACCTGGAAGACACCTCGGATGCGGCACGTACCGCCACCGCTCAGCGTTGGGCGCAGTACTGGGGCGAGCGCGCCTGGGTGATTGACTCTCGCGAGCTGATACGTGCCGGCTACTTTGGCCCGGTCATCACGGATGCGGCCCGCGGCCGCATTGGTGACTTGATAGTGTGCGCTCGCGACGATTGGGCGCTGTACGATATGCGCCACTATCAGGAGCGTGCCCTGCATATGGTTGGTCAGCACGGTTCGCTGACGGACGCTGAGCGTCTGGTGCCGTTGCGCATGCTCAAGACTTTTTAAAGCGCTGGAGGATAAACGAAAACCGCTGGTTATTCGGGTGAATAACCAGCGGTTTTCGTATGTCTAGAGGCCCTCGACTAAAACGCTCGTCTAGATGCCCTTGATCGGGCGGGGCGAGGGCGGTCGCTTACTTGCGGCTACCGAAGATGATGTCATCCCATGCCGGAACGCTCACGCGCTGCTTCTTCGAGGAGGAAGGCTTGGGCTTCTCTTCGGAGGCGGGCTCAGCTTGTGCTTCAGCTGCGGGTGCCTGAACTGCTTCTGCGGGTTCAGTCTGTGCTTCAGCTACGGGCGCCTCAGAAGCCGCTGCGTCCTCAATGGGTGCCGGCAGGGCGAAGGACTCAACCGGAACGGATTCAACGGGTGCTTCCGAATCCACAGCCAGCGGGTCGGTGGTTTCTACGGTGGTCTCTGCGGTGGGCTCGGGTGCTGCCGGGGCAACAGGTGCAACAGGTGCCGCGGGCGCAGCCGGCGCTACAGGCTCAGCGGGCTGAGCGGACTCGCGGTGCACGAACACCTCGGGCTCCTCAACCTGCGCCGGGCGCACCGAGCGGGCGCGCTCCAGAAGCTCCTTGAGCTTACGCTCATCAGCGCTCTCAGAGGAAGTAAGGGGTGCCGGTGCGGGCTCGGGTGCCTTCGGCGGGCGGGCGGGAGGAACCTCCACGGGTGCCTTCGGCAGGCGGGCGGGAGGAACCTCCACGGGAGCCTTCTTCGCGGCGACGGCAACAGCGTCCTCACTATTGCCCATCAGGAAGTACGCCGCCTCATTCGAAGCGTACAAGCCCTGGTTCGCCGGGTTGTACACCCAACGTGCGGGGAAGACCACCTGCGCGGGCAGGTTCTGACGCACCGAATCCTTCAGCGCAATATCAACCTCAACGCGCCACTGACCGCTCTCCTGCTGGCGGGTAGTCCAGTCCTGAGTTGCCTCTTCAAAACCGTAACGCTCGGAGACTTCCTCAATGCGGGCGCTCAGGGTCACGGGAATCTGTGCGGTACCCGAAGCGGAGCTGCGGCGACCAATCTTCACGCTCTGAGCGGCACGAATAATGTGGGCACGCTCAGCAACGATCGGCCACTCGTAGCGGCGAACACGCTCCGGCTCCCAACCGGACTCTTCAGCGATTTCCTCAACGGAGGCACCCTGACGGAAACGGGTCTGAATATCGCGCGGACCATAGGTTCCCTTAGCGCCCAGACCGCGAGCGGGCTGAATACGGCGAGCCTTGGTGATGCTCGTGCGCAGGTTTGCGTCAATCGGCAGCAAGAAGCGGGTGCCGTCAGCAGACTCAAGCACCAGATTTTCGCCGTCATCGTGAACGCCAATCAGACGCAGTTCAAGCATGAGAACCTCCATAGGTGAACCGGACGCGTTCGTGAATGTGTTGCACGGAACGCAAACTACCTACCAGGGTACCGTGAAAGCGCGGTAAAACAGTAGCGGAGGCGGGATTTTCACCAAAAAAAGATGTACTTTTCGCACTGAAAAAGCTAGAATGTGACGCCTAAAGAGTCCAAAGCCTACCCAGGATTAGACAAATAGGGTGCCAATGGTGAACAATACCTGGCATGCCGTCGGGGTTAATTACACACCAGCGGCACCTAGAGCACTCATTAAACCAGTGTGGCCTAGTCCAACACACAGCCACAGAACCAACGGAGCGTGAAAGTTTGGCAACTGATTACGATGCACCTCGCAAGCAGGACGAAGAGCAGAACGAAGAGTCCTACGAGGAGCTGAACGCCCGCCGTTCCGAGATGCAGTCCGGTGCGGTGGACGAAGACGAAAACAGCGCAGCAGAAAGCTTCGAGCTGCCCGGTGCTGACCTCTCCAACGAGGAGCTGAACGTTGTTGTTCTGCCCGCTCAGGACGACGAATTCACCTGCGCATCCTGCTTCCTGGTGCGTCACCGCTCGCAGATTGTACGCGAAGAGGACGGCCTGTCCTACTGCATCGAGTGCGAGGGCTAAAACTTTAGGGAAGGGCTAACACCCACCCGACAATACACCTCATGACGGGGCGAGTGCCGAGTGCACCCGCCCCGTTGAGTATGAGAAAGCCGCGCAGGCAAGAACAGCGCCGTGTCGCACCCAACACTGCACGCCGCCGCATGTGCTGAGCGCGAACACGCAACGAAAACACCCCGCAGTAGAGTCTCAACACAGCGCGAGGTGATGGCGCAGACACCCGCGAAAGGTTAGAGTATTGACCATGATGACCCCCGTAAACGTCCACATTAAGCTGCTCGACCCCGAGCTGCCCGCACCCGCCTACGCAAAGCCCGGCGATGCCGGCGCTGACCTGCGCTCCCGCATCGACTTCGAACTGGAGCCGGGCGAACGCGCCCTCGTCCCCACCGGTGTGGCAATCGCCCTGCCCGAAGGTTACGTTGGTCTGGTGCATCCGCGCTCCGGCCTGGCAACCAAGAACGGTATCACCATTGTGAACGCACCCGGCACCGTTGATTCCGGCTACCGCGGCGAGCTGATGGTCACCCTGCTCAACACTGACAAGACCAAGTCCTTCCACGTGCAGCGCGGCGACCGCATTGCCCAGCTGGTCATTCAGAAGTACGAGCACGCAACCTTTACCGTGGTGGATGAACTGGAACAGACCGAACGCGGCTCCAGCGGCTTCGGCTCTAGCGGAATCCACTAGTCTGCTCTCGCCGCGATTGTCGCACGAGAGAAGAGAAGAAACCCCGCACCCTGCGTGCGGTGAAAGTAGGAATACCATGTTCGGATTTGGTAAGAAGAAGCGCGCCGCCGAGGTTGAAGAGGCAAAGATCGAAGAGGCAGCCAAGGCGACCGAAGAAACCACTGAAGCTGAAGACAGCGCGGCTGAGGGCACTGAAACTGAAGGCACTGAAGCTGACGCTCCCGAGGTCATCAAGTACGACCGCGTCAACGGCCCGCACGACATTGAAGAAGTCACCGCCGAAGACCTCGAAGACTACGTCGACTTGGGGGCGTTGCGCATCAAGCTGCTCGACGGCATGAACCTGCGCCTCGAAACTGATGACGCAACCGGTGCGGTTATCGCCGCGACCATCACCCGCGACGGCGCAACCCTGCAGGTGCAGGCATTCGCCGCACCGCGCACCACCGGTATCTGGGACGACATTCGTCACGACCTGACCGAGTCCGTCGCATCCCAGGGCGGCAACGTCGAAATCTACGCCGGGGTATTCGGTGCCGAGATGCTGACCCGCCTGCCCGCACTCACCCCGGACGGTCAGCGTGGCGAGCGCATCGCCCGCTTCGTGGGTGTGGACGGCCCCCGCTGGTTCCTGCGCGGCGTCATCTCCGGTGCGGCTGTGCTGGGTGACGATAAGGCTGCCGCCTCCGTGGAGGAAGTCTTCCGCACCGTCGTGGTGGACCGTGGCGACGACCCGCGCCCGCCGCGCGAACTGCTGCCCATGACTCTGCCCGCCGACCTGGTTGTGGCTGAGGAAGAGCCCGCCGTTGAGGAAGAAACCGAGACCGAGCACAGCAAGCTGCGCCCGATGCCTCGCCGCGGCCCTGAGATTACCGAGATTGGCTAATGCCTGAGTTCTCGAACTACCCGAGTGCGCTCACGGTTCCTGAGGAGCAGATTCTTGCTCCCGGGTACCCCGAGCGCTTTCGCGTACGCCTTGCCGGACGCGTGGAGCAGGTATGGTTGCCTGCGCTGCATGATAAGCCGATGTACCGTGCCGAACTGGTGGTGGCTAAGTCGAAGCCCCTGCAGTGGTCGAGCCCGCTGGCGCTGATTGGTATGCCGATTGTGGAGCCGCCCGGTGAGGATTTCGAGGAGGATTCCGAGGACCTCAAAAAGCAGCACCATTTGAACACGGCGTCTTTGGCGACTGTGGCGGTGCAGGAGCCTCATGAGGTGTCTTTCCCGCCCTATGCGCCGTTCAATCCGGGGGATAGGGTGCTGCTGAAGTGGCAGGGGCAACGGATGGTGCCCGGTGTGCTTGCCGGTGCGTTGTTGCGCTGTTCCGGTGTGGTGTCGGTGAGGGCTCATCAGCCGGTGATTTATAACCCGCGCTATGAGATCGTGCCGCAATTCTTTGCTGAGAAGGGAAAATATGAGCGCTGAGCAGTCTTCGACCCAGCCCGATTCGAACGCTAACCCCGCAACTAGCCCGGCTGCTGACCCGGTGCGGGAGGAGAATCAGCTGGCGCAGAGCCTGAGCGCCTCCATGGGTGCGAATATGCGCCGCACCGCCAACGGCGATGTGGATATTCTGCACGCTATCGGCGGCTGGCGCGGCCTGGTGGAATCCTCCCTGCCCGCTGTGGCGTTCCTGGTGCTGTTCACCGTGACGAAGGAACTGAACCTGTCCCTGATTGCGGCACTGGCTGCGGCGGGTATGTTCACGCTGATTTGTCTGGTGCAGGGCTCTAAGCTGGTGAGCGCGCTGACCGGTCTGGTGGGCGTGGCGATTTGTGCGTTTGCCGCGTACCGTACCGGTAATGCGAGCGACTACTTTGTGGTGGGCTTCTGGACGAACGGCGTGTACATTCTGGCGTATCTGCTGTCGATGTTGGTGCGTTGGCCGCTGATGGGTCTGATTTTTGCGGTTATTCGCGGTGAGGCGCTGAGCTGGCGCCAGAACCCGGTGCGCCTGCGCCAGTACATGCTGGCAACCTGGATTATTACCGTGCTGATGATGCTGCGACTTGCCGTGCAGGTGCCCCTGTATTTTGCCAATAATGTGGAGGCGCTGGGCGCCACCCGCCTGATTATGGGTCTGCCGCTGTACGCTTTGGGCGTGTGGCTGGCGTGGCGTGTGTCGGCTCCCGAGGAGGCACCGGTGAGCGAGGACCCCGAGGCTGGCAAAGCTACCGACACTGCCGAAGTTGACGGTTCAGAAAGCCGCTAATCCCACAACTTCATACATTGAAGAACTTCGTAGAAGTATGAGAAAGCCCCGGCACACGTAAAGGTGACCGGAGCTTTCGCCTCCTCAAAAACTTACGTATAAACGCTATGCGAACAGCGCTATGCGAACAGCGCGCGGATCTGATCCTCACCGGCAATGGTCGTGATGAAGAACAGCTCGTCGCCGCCCTCAATCGCCACGTCGGCGCTGGGCGGGATTGGAGCGCCGTCACGCAGGATTGCGGTGAGCACCGTATCGACGGGCCACTGCACGTGATCCACGCGGTAACCGATGACGGGGTGGTCATGCGGTACGGTGTACTCGGCGAGGGTCGCGCCGCCAGCCTGCAGGGTCAGCAGGCGCACCACGTCGCCGACTTCCACGGCTTCCTCGACGAGGGCGGTCATCAGACGCGGGGTAGACACGGCAACATCCACGCCCCAGGAGTCGTCAAAGAGCCACTCATTACGAGGGTTGTTCACGCGCGCCACGGTGCGCGGCACACCAAACTCACTGCGCGCCAGCAGGGAGACCATCAGGTTTGCCTTGTCGTCACCGGTTGCGGCAACAACCACGTCCGCCTTGTTTGGGTGTACCTGGCGCAGTACGGACAGTTCGCAGGCGTCACCAATATGCCAACGCACACCGGGCAGATCGGCGCGCTTCTTAGCTTCCGGTTTGGAATCGATGATGGTCACGTCGTGGCCGTTCATCATGAGTTCTTTAGCGATGGAGGCACCCACGGAGCCAGCACCAACAATGAGGACCTTCACTTACTTCTTACCTTTCGAGGAATCACGATAGCGGCCGATGAGCTCGAGGGGGTCGGGCAACTCCGGGGGAGTATCACCGAGGTGGAACTCATGCTCGGCAACGGGTGCGTCGTTGTGCTTCTGTTCGGCGGGTTTCTTCGGGGCGTGGGGGTGCTTGCGGTGGCCCGAGGCGGGGGCGTAGTCCGCCTCCACTTCTTGGTCTTCAACGCGCGGCGGGCGGGAAAGAATAAGGGTTACGTCCGCAACGTCGTCGGTGCGCATCATGACGTGTACACTATCGCCCTGCTGGTAGGCGGTGTCGGGGCGGGGGAGCATGCCCTCACCGAATCGGGTGATGTAGGCGATACGCACCCCGGCGGCACGTTCGATGCTGGTCAGGGCGTGGCCCGCCCAACCGTCGTTGAGAGGAATTTCGGTGAGCATGAGGCGGCCCGAGGGTTCGCGGAAATCACCCTTGAGCGCCTGCTCGGGCAGTAGGCGTCGCAGCACCTGGTCGGTGGACCAACGCACCGATGCCACCGTAGGAATGCCCATGCGCTGGAAGAACTCGGCGCGGTTCGGGTCGTACACACGCGCCACAACGTTCTTCACCTTGAACATTTCGCGTGCCACACGGGCGGCAATAATATTCGAGTTATCGCCCGAAGAGACGGCGGCAAAAGCGTATGCCTCGGTAATGCCGGCACGCTTGAGGGTGTCTTCATCAAAGCCGACACCGGTCACCAGACGGCCCTCAAAGCCTTTACGCAGCGGCTGGAAAGCACGTTCGTCCTGATCAATGACGGCGACTGTATGCCCTGAAGCTTCCAGAGTGCGCGCCAGCATGACGCCCACGCGTCCGGCACCCATAATGACGAAGTGAGGCATACATCCCTCCGAGTGTTGATGATTTACGGTGATAAGGCGTTACCGCCTACCTCTACCAGTGTAATGGGCGGGTGAGCCTCCACGCCGATACTCCGTGATATTCCGCTCGCAATGCCCACTATTCGGCTGAATAAAATTGAGCTTTGAAGCCGTGACCGATAGCCTTAACAGCGTGAGGAATCGTTGGGATAGGATGCGCATCGCCCTGACCGGTCAGCCGGTCAGCACGCGAAATCTTTCGGCAGTCGCACTGCCGAAGCGCTACGCCCTGCCTCTTTTCGGTGCCGACGGCATCTCTTCGGTCGCCTACGCAGCCGACCAGATGATCCTGACCCTTGCCGCTGCGGGTGCCTCTGCGCTCGCTTTTTCACCCTGGATTGGTTTGGGTGTGGCGATGGTCGGTCTGCTGGTGATTGGCACGTACCGGTACAACATCAACCAAATCGCTTCCGAAGGCGATATTCAGCTGGTGCACCGCAAACTGGGTGCGTTGCCCTCGATCGTGATGGGTGCATCCTCGCTGATGGACTATATGCTCACGGTGGCGGTGTCTATGTCTTCGGCCTCCTCGTTTTTGGTGGCGCTGTACCCGCAGATTCAGGATTGGCGCACCCTCATTGCGGTGCTGCTCATCGTTGCCCTGACCCTGTTTGCGTTGCGTGGCGTGCAGCTGCTGGGAAAGATCGCGTACTGGCCGATGTACGTTTTCTTGGCGCTGTTGGGGGTCACCCTCATTGTGGGTTGGGTTCGTATCGCCACGGGTACTCTGCCGCTGGCGGAATCGGCGACCTACGTGATTGCCCCCGAATACCACGATTATGCTCTGGAAGGCTTGGCGCTGGTGCTACTTCTAGCACGTTCGTTCTCTGCCGGCTTGGTGGCGTTCTCGGGTGTTTCTACAATCTCTAATTCGGTGAAGTATTTCCGCCGCCCGAAGAAATATAATGCGGCGGTCACCATGATGCTGATGGGCCTGATTACCTCGGTCCTGCTGGTGAGCCTGCTCGGTTTTGCGGCGGCAACCCGCGTGCACATGGTGCATGATACGACCCGTTTCTTGTTCATTGACGGGCACACGCCGGGGGAGTATTTCCACCAGAAGCCGGCGCTGTACCAGGTTGCTTTGGCGATTTATCAGGGTGTGCCGTTCTTCGCGCAGCTGCTGGTGTTTGCCACGGTGGGCGTGCTAATTATCGCCTCGCTGACTGCGTTTACGGGCTTCCCGGTGATTGCCTCGTCGCTGGCTGATTACCAGTACCTGCCTGTGTTCTTCCGTAGCGTGGAATCACGCGGCCTGTACGCAAACGGTGTGCTGGCGCTGTCGGCATCCTCAATTTTCCTCACCACCGTTTTCGGTTCGGACGTGTACTCGCTGATTCAGCTGTACATTGTGGGCATGTGCCTGTCCATGGCGCTGGTGCAACTGGCGGTGGTGCGCTACCGCATGCGCCTGCTACGTATTACTCTCGCGCAGATGCCGCGCCGCGCCCTGATTCGTGATATTGCTGTCTCTGCGGTGGGTGTGGTCATAACCGCCGCAGTGCTGGTCATCGTCGTGGTGACGAAGTTCGCCGCCGGTGCGTGGCTCTCCCTTGGAATGATTGCCCTGATGGTTGGAGGTATGGTTGTGACTCGCCGCCACTACGATGCGGTGGATGCCGCCCTGGACATCCCCCTGAACGCCGAATCCGTTGCGGATGTGGCGGCCCTGCCTTCGCGTGTACACGCCATCGTGTACGTGGAGCGTGTGCGCCGCCCGGCGGTTCGTGCCCTCTCCTATGCGCGTGCCGGCCGCCCCTCCACGATTGAGGCGCTAACGGTCAACAATGACCGCGCCGCCCTGGAGATTGTGAAGAAACGCTGGTACGCCCTCGGTATTCCGGTGCCACTGTCGGTCATTGATTCGCCGTATCGTGACACGGTGGATGCTGTCGTCTCGTATATTCGCCGCCGCCGCAAGAAGTCACCGCGCGATATTTTGGTGGTGTACCTGCCGGAGTTTGTGGTGGAGCACTGGTGGCAGCGTCTTCTGCACCGCCGCACGGTGCGCCGCCTCAAGCAGGCGCTTCTGCACGAGCCTGGCGTCATGACGGCGACCGTACCCTGGGCGATGCACGAGGATGAGGTGTATGATGAGATTTTTGATCAGCGTTTACAAAGCGAAGAATCAACGGTAGAAGCAGAAGGCCCAACGGCAGCTGTCGCCCCGAAGATTACTCGTTCAGCCGGTGGCGGCCGTGAATTGACTCAAAGCAACCGCCACGCGGTGTACCGCGGCCGCCTGCACGAGGTGGACGCTGTGGCGCGCGAGAAGAAACGCCAGCCGTAGTAACTGCCCAGCGCCCAGCATGACTGCCCAGCGCCCAGCATGGCTGCCCAGCACCCAGAAATATTTACCCGGCGCCGAGCTCGTCAATTGCCCCGCAACTTAGCTTGAGCACCCCGCGTAGCGCCTGGACTTTGCCTTTTGCAATGGATGAGGCGCCCCATGCGGGGGCGTCGGAACCGGAGCAAAGGCACAATCCGGTATAAAATAGTTCACATTAAGTGATTCCTTAGGAGACAATGCTGTGACCCACACTGCTACCACGCCTGCCGCCTCCAAAAAAGTAGACGGATACAGCGTCGGGCAGACCCTCACCGTCACCTGCGAGGCACCCGCACACGGCGGCGCCTTCGTAGCGCGCACCGAACAGGGCGTCATCTTCGTGCGTCACGGCATCGTCGGCGAACAGGCAGAAGTACGCATCACCGCAATCGGCCCCAAACGCCGCTTCTACTTCGCAGATGTTGTCTCCGTACCCGTACCCTCCCTGGCACGCCGCCCCCACCCCTGGATCCAGGCGGATGCGCTCGCAACTGAAGAGGAACGCGCCGTAGCAACCGGCGTACCCGAACTGCTCGGCGGCATGGAATACGGCCACATCAGCCTGGCTGAGCAGCGACGCTACAAGACCGATATCGTCCGCACCCAAATCAACCGACTGGGCGGTCTGCCCCTCGAATCGCCCCTGCTAACCAACCTCATCGTTGAAGAGCTTCCCCTGCGCGGTAACAACGAGGGCCTGTCCTGGCGTACCCGAGTGCGCTACAACGTGACCAAGGTCCGCACCCAGCCCGACAACGAGCCCGACAACCAGAAGAACGGCGGTAAGAAGAGCCCCGCCGTCACCTGGCGCGTCGGTATGCACCCCTACCGCGCCTCCCAACCTGTACCGGTCGTAGACTTTCCCCTCGCCGCACCCGAACTGCGCAACCTAGAGCTTGAGAAACTGAACCTGCGCGGTGTACGCGAAGTCGAAGCAACCGTCTCCTCCCGCGGCAGGGTCCTACTGCAGTTCATCGTTGACCCGCGTTTCTCCATCGAAGAGGTCGCCAAGGACATCGAACAGCAGGCAGCCGACGCCTGGGGACTGCTCGCCAAGCGCAAAATCTCCCTCTTCTTCACCCCGCAGTCCACCTCCAACGGCAAGCCCAAGCGCCGCCGCCCCGGCTCCTCCCACACCCCCTACCGCCGCGTACCCGAAGGCGACCAGCTGCTCGGCGCGGGCTTGCGCTCCGTCACCGAAGAAGTCACCTTCGGCTCCCGCCGATTCAGCTACCAGGTATCCGCCGGCGGTTTCTGGCAGATTCACCGCGCCGCCCCCTCCACCATGGTCGGAACCATGCTCACCATGCTCCGCCCGCAGGAAGGCGAATGCACCCTCGACCTGTACGCCGGCGCGGGCCTGTTCACCGCCGCGCTCGCGGACGCGGTGGGCGCATCGGGTACCGTCGTCAGCATTGAGGGCTCCCCTGTGACCCATAAGGATGCGCTCTCGAACTTTGCGCCGGATGGTTGCTCCCGCACCGATAACTCTGAGGATACCCGTATTGAGGTGATTCGCGGCGACGTGGCACGCCACCTGGTGGACTTGAAGACCGCCCTTGAGTTTGGTGAAATCCCCGTTATTGATGCGGTGGTCCTTGACCCGTCCCGTGAGGGCGCGAACCGAACCACCCTGGAACGCCTGGATGCGCTGGACCCCAAGCGTATTCTGTACGTGGCGTGCGACCCGGCATCCCTGGGTCGTGACACCGGTATTTTGCGTGAGCTGGGTTGGGACATGGTGCAGCTTCGGGCGTTTGATATGTACCCGAATACGCATCATGTGGAGTCGGTGGCGCTTTTTGAGCGTGCCCCGGCGAAGCCTCGTCCGCGCCGCCGCCGCACCAAGTAGCGCGCAGCTAGTAGCCGTAACAAAGAAGCAAATAATCGCAGCGTTGGGCGGGTTGGGCTGTTTACCAGCCTGCCCACTAGGGGTTATTTCAGGCCGTTTTCGCTCAACCCGGTGCGTCTTGTTCTGCGTGCGCATAAACCTGCTTTTTGGCACCGTAAACGGTAGAATCATTGAAGAACCAACGCACGGAATGAGCCGTGCCCCGACCTTGAGGAGTGTGGGTGTATGTCCGCTGAAAATGCATTGCCGCAGGAGGAGACCCCGAATAGCGCCGCCGGTAGCGCACCCACCGCCGACTACAGCATTGGCGATGGTGCCACTGCCAAGTTGCTCCCGGGTATTCAGTCCCCGGCGGACTTGCAGAACCTCAGCTACAAGCAGCTGGAGGAGCTCTCTAAGGAAATCCGCCAGTTCATCGTGACGAACGTGTCGGCGACCGGCGGTCACCTGGGTCCGAACCTGGGCGTTGTGGAGCTGACCCTCGGTATTCACCGGGTCTTCGAATCTCCCAAGGATAATATTCTTTTCGACACCGGCCACCAGTCCTATGTGCATAAGCTTGTGACTGGTCGTCACGCGTTTAAGACTCTGCGTCAGAAGGGCGGCCTGTCGGGTTACCCGGATCGTGGCGAGTCTGAGCATGACATTATTGCATCTTCGCACGCCTCCAGCTCGATTTCGTGGGCTGACGGTATTTCTCGCGCGCACAAGCTCAACGGTGAAGATGACCGCTACACCGTGGTTCTTATTGGTGACGGCGCGCTGACCGGCGGCATGGCGTGGGAGGCTGTGAATAATATTGCTGCCGACCGCACCCGCAAGGTCGTGATCGTGGTCAACGATAACGGCCGCTCCTATGCGCCGACCATTGGTGGTTTCGCGAACCAGCTCTCCGAGCTCAAGCACGGTGTGCAGCAGCAGGTGGATCGTGTGCGCCTCGATCACCGCTACGACCACGCGCTGGATGCGGTGCGCATCGGTCTGCAGCGTGGCGGCCCCGTCGGTCAGATGGTGTACCGCGGCCTGCACGGCATGAAGGCGGGCATTAAGGACGTCGTCGTACCCAAGGGCATTTTTGAAGACCTGGGTATGAAGTACGTGGGCCCGATTGACGGCCACGACCAGCAGGCTGTGGAGAACGCACTGACCGCGGCGAAGAACTACGCCGGCCCGGTGATTGTGCACGCCATTACCGAGAAGGGCCACGGTTACGCGCCCGCCCGCGCGAATGAGGACGACCAGTTCCACGCGGTGGGCCAGATTGACCCGCTGACCGGTGAGGATGTTTCGACCAGCACCTCCGAGTCGTGGACGAGCGTCTTTGGCCGTGAAATCGCAGATATTGCGGATGAGCAGGAGAATGTCGTCGGTATTACCGGTGCGATGCTCATTCCCGTGGGTCTGCGTGAATTCCAGAAGCGCCACCCCGAGCGCGTTATTGACGTAGGTATCGCTGAGCAGCACGCCGTGGCGATGAGCGCCGGCCTGGCGTACGGCGGCATGCACCCGGTGGTTGCCCTCTACGCAACCTTCCTGAACCGCGGCTTTGACCAGCTGCTCATGGACGTTGCCCTGCACAAGGCGGGCGTGACCGTGGTGCTGGACCGCTCCGGCATTACCGGCCCGGACGGTGCAAGCCACCACGGCATGTGGGATTTGGCGATGTTGCAGTTCATTCCGGGTCTGCACCTGGCGGCTCCGCGTGATGGCGCGACTCTGCGCGAAGAGTTGCGTGAGGCTGTAGCTATTAACGACGCACCGACCGTGATTCGCTACCCGAAGGGCTCTGTGGGCGAGGACATTCCCGCCCTGGAGCGCCGCAGCGACGGTGTGGACGTGCTGGCACGCACCGGTGAACCCCACCCGGAAACCGGTCAGCGTGACGTACTGTTCGTTGCCGTGGGCGCTATGGCTCGCGTGGCTCTGGAAGCGTCCAAGGTGCTTGCCGCCGAGGGTATTCAGTCCACCGTGGTTGACCCGCGCTGGGTGATGCCGGTGCCGTCTTCGGTCGTTGAGCTGGCTCGTGACCACCGCATTGTGGTGACCATTGAGGACGGCGTGCGTTCCGGCGGCGTGGGTTCGCGCATCCGCCAGGAAATGCGTGCGGCTGGCGTGGATACCGCGCTGAGCGAGCTGGGTCTTCCGGCGGAGTTCATTCCGCATGCTTCTCGCGAGCAGATTCTGGAGGAGGTTGGCCTGACCGCCGAAACCATTATCGCGGATTTGCGTGCGCAGCTGGCAGGCGATAAGGTTCCGTTCGCTCGTGAAGAGGGCCAGAAGCCGCGCCACACCCGCTAAGCGGTCGTACCTGAGTGCCCGCCCTGCGTTCCGCTCTGAGCGCCGCAATAGCAAGCATTAGTAGCATCGGGCACCATAAGACAGCAAGAAGCTCCGCCTATCGATTGTGATGGGCGGAGCTTTGCTTCACGTAGGTTTTACTGTACGTAGGTTTTACTGTATGTAGGGTCTGAGCCGCCGGTTTAGGAATCGTTGGAGGTGTGGGTGACGAAAATTTTGCCGCCCTTCACCTGCACCGGGTAGCTGGTCAGCGCCTCCTCTGCAGGGCCGTGCACGACCGAGCCGTCAGCTACGGCGTACTCGGAGCCGTGGCAGGGGCACACGATGCGGTTGGAATCCTGCACCTGTACCTGGCAGCCCTGGTGGGTGCAGACGGTGCTGAATGCCTTGTACTCTCCAGAAGACGGCTGAGAGACGATAACGGTCGTGGAACCGTGGGTCAGCTTAGCTGCCTTGCCCACGCCCACTGCGGAGGCGGCACCCATCTCTACGCTACCTTCGGGCGGGGTGACGTCGGAGTCACCTTCAGCGCAGGAGGCGAGCAACGCACCGGATGCGACGGCACCGGTGATGAGGGTTGCACGGCGGGAGAAGAGGCGAGCAGAAGATTCAGTTGCTACGGTAGCTGCCGCGGCGTCGACGGCGTTAGAATCGACTGCGGCGGGGGAGTCGGGGGAGGCGCATGCCTTCTGAGAGCGGCAGCATCCGTTGGGGGCGGGCATGGTGGTTCCTTTCGTGTACTTTCTCCACCCTATGCCGGTTTGGGATAAAAATCGAATGAGAGCAGGCTAAGCTTGGTTCGCGTTTGCACCGGAGACAAACTGCTGAGGCAAAATACCGAGACAAACTACCGTGTCAAACTCCCGAGGTACACAAAATGCCGGTCGGGGGGTCGCATCAGCAACACACCCAACCGGCACACACATCTATTCAGCGTTAGAGAAATCTACCCAATCTACCCCAGGTGGCGGGCAAAAATCGGCGCAATCACGGGGGCAACCAGACCCGTCTGCCACGAACGCGCACCGTACTCGGCGAGTGCATCCAGCAGGGTCTGCTCATCAAAACGAGCCGGCGGCTCCCAGCAGAGACGGCGAACATAATCGGTCGTGATCAGGTTCTGCGCCGGAATATTCAGCTCCTCAGATAGGTCATCAATTGCCTGACGAACCTCGGTGAACAGCGCCAAGTTCTCTGGGCGCTTAGACTCCCACGCCTTCAACGGCGGTGGGGCAGTCGACGGTAAAGTGAACGGTACGGCGTTCTCACCGCGTGCTGCCGCGGCAATAGCACGCACCCAACGCGGGCCCTCACGACGCAAACTGCGCGTCTGAAAACCGGGAATTGACATAATCGTGGGCACGTTACGCGGCATGGTGCGTGCCGCCTCCACAATCGCAGAGTCGGGCAGCAGACGCTTCGCGTCAACGTCCTTCTTACGCGCCAGCGAGTCACGCTCAAACCACAGGTTACGCAACGCCGTCAGCTGCTTGACCGAACGCAGCATCGTGCGGCCCTTCGTCTTACGCCAACGCTCCGGCTGATCTGCAGGATCCTTCACCGGGGTCTTGCACAGGTACTCAAACTCCTCCAGAGCGTACTGTAGCTTACCCTGCTGGCGGAGCAAATCCTCCAACGCGTCACGCAAATCAATGAGCACGTCAACGTCCAGCAGTGCATAGTTCAGCCAGGACTCCGGCAGGGGGCGGCGCGACCAGTCTTCCTTCGAGTGCTTCTTCGCCAGCTTATAGCCGAGCAGCTCCTCAACGGTCGCACCCAGGTTCACGCGCTCCAGACCGGCAAGACGCGCACCAAGCTCCGTATCAAACAGACGGTTCGGGCGCATACCGAGCATATCCAGGCTCGGGAAGTCCTGAATTGCGGCGTGAATAACCCACTCAGCATCCGCCAGGGCATCGTTAATAATGCGCAAATCCTTAAACGCCTCAGGGTCAATCAAGTACAGCTGATCTTCACGCTTAAGCTGCACCAAAAAAGCACGTGAACCGTAGCGGATGCCCTGGGCACGCTCCGTATCAACAGCCACCGGGCCGGACGCCGCCGCCAACTGTTCAGCGGCACGACGCAGGCCGCTCTCAGTGGTGATGAGAGTCGGAATCGGTAAGGAAGGGGCCTCCAGAGGAACAACGTCAGGGACTTCGATACCGTGAAGGGTCAGCTGAGGGGTGCCTGCGGCATTCTGTTCAGCTGCGGTACTCATGCACTCAATCCTTTTCCTCTGTCTGTTCGACGCGCCCATACGATGCGCCAGATGCCCGGGTAGGCGCACGCCCGAGCAAATACGAGCCCGGGCGGGGTGATGTGCCCGCGAAGGCACTACGCCATTCTACCCGCCCGAGCTGAAAGCCTCGAATTTAGAGAGACTCACAATAAGGGGTTCACCGGCGTGCCCGTGAGGGGGGGGCATTGCCTGGGTTTATTCGGCGGATTCCGCCTCGTCAGCTGGCGCCTCGTCAACCGGAGTGTCACCAGCCGGGGTCAGCGTCAGACACACCGAATTAATGCAATACCGCAAATCCGTGGGAGTCGGGTAGCCCTCACCCTCAAACACGTGACCCAGGTGCGAATCGCAGGCGGCGCAACGCACCTCCACGCGGCGCATACCGAACGTCGTATCCTCCAGGTAACGTACACGGTTCTCAGCCAGCGGCGCGAAAAACGACGGCCAACCACAATGCGAATCGAACTTCTGATCGGAACGGAACAGCTCCGTACCGCAGGCACGGCAAGAATACACACCCTCCGTGTGGGTGTTCCAGTACTCGCCGGTGAATGCGCGCTCGGTGCCGCCCTCACGTAGAACAGCGTACTCTTCAGGCTTGAGCACTTCACGCCAGTTCTTGGCGATAGCACCCACGCCGGGTAGCGAATTGCCCATCATGACTCCTTCAGTTTGCTCTCATGCTCAGGCTCTTACGACATATGTAACGCCGCGGCCGGGCGGATTATTCCCGCTGAGCGCGGACTAAGCGCGGATGTCAGCGTACTTGCCGTTGGTGAGCTTCAGCAGATCGTCCGGGGCGAGCTCAACGTCCAGGCCGCGCTTACCGCCAGAGACCATAATCGTGTCAAAAAGCTGCGCAGACTCATCGAGCAGGGTGGGGGAGGGGGTCTTCTGACCCAGCGGAGAAATACCGCCCACCACGTAGCCGGTGCGGCGCTCAGCGACCTTCGGGTCGCACATGGAGGCGCTTTTCCAACCTAGTGCCGCCGCGGCAGCCTTAATGTTCAGCTTGCCAGAGACCGGCACGATCGCGACCGCGAAATCCTTCTCGTGTACAATCAGCAGGGTCTTGAACACTTGCTCCTCGGAGGCGCCGAGGTTCTTCGCGGCCTCTTCACCGAAGGAGGTGACGCCCTCAACGTGCTCGTATTCACGCATCTGGAAGGGGGTGTTCGTCTCGGTCAGCAGTGCTACGGCGGCGGTTGCTGCGCCGCTCTTCTTACCTTTAGTTTTCTTAGCCATAGACACCATTTTACGGAAGTCACCATGCGCCGATACCTATGCGCCGAGAAGCCACATGTGTTTCGAAAGGCCACGAACAAAGTGACTTCTCGGCGAACATGTGGCTTCTCAACGTAAGACCCACGGCAGGAGAACGACCTTACATGTCAGGCCAGTTACGGTGCAACGAATACTCCGTGTCCCCGTCACCGTTATCGTTCAGATGCCAACGCTGGCCGGTGCGAATATCGGCCTTGCGCAATCTGGGGTTCGGGTTATCCTTCTTACCCATCGTGGGATCATTCTTGCAACCCCAACGAGTGTCGTCTTCATCGCAGGTGCCGCCGACGCGTCCCACATCAACCCACCACACACGCACCAGCAACGGTTCAGCAGTGTCCTTCTTGACGACAGTACGCATCGCCTGCCACGGGCCGCCATTGACGCGGTACCGGCCAGCATAAGAAACCGTTGCGTAGGCATGAAAATTACCTGAGCGTTTGTATACATAACTGGTCGCGATCGGTCGTGCTTTCGAGCCTGACTTCGGGTAGATGGGCTCGCCGATGGTGTAAAAGCTATCTTCATCGTCGTTGCCGTACTGGACGGTCATCTGCACCGGATAAGACTCGATTTCAACGTGACCGGCCGAAAGCTCACCTTCCCAATAAGCGGTGGGGGCTTCAGCGTAGAAATTGACGTTGTCGCCCTTGTAAATATTCGGGTCGCCCTTAGCTCTGCCGGTGCCGTTACCGGAGTTATAGGATTGCTTGAGGATAGGGGGGGCGGATATCGGTGTTGGCGAATTTGTCTTCAATTTCTTGAAGCATTTCAGCGGGGCTCGGTTTACGAGGTTCTCCGGGGTTATTGGCGGTTAGAGTGCGGGATTCTACTGGGGTGCAGTAGGTTCCAATGCCGGAGGTATTGTAGTAACCGGTGTAGTCGTTGCCGTCGTCAGGCATCATCCAGGTACGGAAGTACTGTCCTGGTTGACCGTCAGCGGTGACGCAGGAGTCTTTATCTTCGATTGAAGCATAGAATTGGTTTCCTTGACCATCATGCATGAGATGATGGCTTTCTTCAAAAGATTTCTGTTTGCTCTCCGCTCGAGCTACGAGTTCGGATTCCGCCTGCTGAGGTGGTAAATTGACCTGCTCTTCGGAATCTAGTCCTTCATTTCCAATCTCTGTAGCTGGTGGAGCGGCACTATGGTCTGTGATGCTGTGATTGCTGTTATTCGAAGTATCTTCTAACGCACCAGCTGATGTACCAAAAGGTAGTATGAGTGCAGAAATAACAGCTATTCCTAGAAACCCTGAAAATTTATTGGCCATTATTTGATAATTCCTTGCTCACGTAGCTCCTTATTCGAGCGATGCTCCGAGAGCTGCCAATAGCCGTTCTGGTACTTATAGCGGAACATAAATGTTTCATTTTCATTGCTGGTGTTAGTACGCTCATACACCTTGCCATTGGGGTTTACGTACATGCCATAAGTCCACAAACGTCGGATGAGAACCCAATATTCTTTAGACTCTTCGTCATACATGAGGTCGCTTTCGGCCTGGTATTCCGAGGTTCCTTCAATAACCCAGCCGCCGCTTTTGTAAAGATCCTCGATATAGTGGAGAAATTTAATGTCCTCATCGAAAGTGTCCAACATATAGGGCCATGCATATTGCATATCCCCAGTCTGAATGCCATAGTTGCGTGCTGTAATCCAATCGCGCATCATCTCACGCAGACCAGCGAAGGTTTCGGGGTACTGCTGCGGCTCGGCTTTCGGAAGAGGAACATTTTGCGCGGGACCATGACCGTCAGCTTTGCGGTATTCGCCGTCGGGTGCCTTCGAGCCGCCCGAGTAGCCGCGGGTAATGACCGGGCTCGGAGTAGCTGATGTAGAAGCGGCATCGGAAGCCGAAGCCGACTCGCTCGGCGCCGCGGTTGCGGTGGCTGCTGCCTCGTTATTTGCCTGCTGGCCACACGCCGCAAGCAGGGCCCCCAGGCCCACAAGTGCGCCGCTGCCCAGTAGGGTACGGCGGTTGAAAATGGTCGAATCCATAGAAGATACGCTCCTATCATCGGTGATGGTGTGATGCATATGTGCCTGTCGGGTCGTTATTCACAGGTCAAGCTGACTGCCGGAAGGAAAACAGCCCCGTAGTGCACCCATTAAGCGCATCGGTGCGCTATTGAGTACTACAGTTACCACCCTACCGCATGTTTGCCGTCGTTTGCATTCTTTTGAGGGTTGTGGCGGTGGTTGGTCATTATTCAGGCATTCTCAATGCTTTATGTATCAAATATCTTTGTGCCCGCGGAGGTGCCGCCCCTGCAGAAATTGGACCATAGGTTAGTGTCTTCGACCATGGTTTTTAACTACGACTAAAGACGCTAACCTATGGCACAAATCCGCAACTCATGACCGAATCTCCGGCTGCGCCAGGTAGGTGAGAGCTGGTTATGGGTTATGACTTAGCCTTTCGCCGATAGGTTAGTGTCTTCACTGCGGGTTAAAGACCCACGGCGAAGGCACTAACCTATCGAACACTGCACCCGCCCAAGACAGGCCCTACCCAAAACACACTCCACCTCAACCTCCGCACCTGAACGCCGATACCCTCGGATTCCCACCCTCTGCGTCCCAGTCCAGCAGCCCCTCCCGTATATCCCACCCCACTCTCTCCTCATACCCGTAATGTGGCGGGCAACTCATGCGGCTCACGCGGGGTGTTAGACAGTACTACACTTAAAGCGGAAGTCACATCGCCGTCACTGAAGAAAAGAGTTTTTGTGCCCACCATGACCGTACACTTGACCGACCGCATTCCTCATGTTTCTGCTGATGAGTTGCTGGCGGGTTTCCGCCCCTCTGAGCGTTTTGGTGAAGTGTCTTTTGATAGCTACATTCCTGATCCAAATCAGCCGTCGCAGGCAGAGGCTGTGCAGAAGCTGAAGGATTTTGGCGACAAGATTAATGGGGGCGGCGCTGGTGCCGGTTTCTTTGGTCGCCTGTTTGGGGGCAAGAAGAAGGATTCGACGAAGTCTGGCCTGTACCTTGACGGCGGTTTTGGTGTGGGTAAGACTCACCTGTTGGCGTCGCTGTGGCATTATGTGGACGGCCCGAAGGCGTTCGGTACTTTTGTGGAGTACACGAACCTGGTGGGTGCGTTGACGTTCCGTAAGACGGTTGAGGCGTTGAGCAGCTACAAGCTGGTATGTATTGACGAGTTTGAGCTGGATGATCCGGGTGATACTGTGCTCATGTCTCGTCTGATGCGTGAGCTGGCGGATGCTGGCGTGAAGCTTGTGGCGACCTCGAACACGCTGCCTGGTGCGCTGGGTGAGGGCCGTTTCGCGGCTGAGGATTTTAAGCGTGAGATTCAGGTGCTTGCTTCGCAGTTTGAGGTGCATCGTGTGGATGGTGAGGATTTCCGTCACCGTGGCCTGCCTGCCGCACCGGAGCCTGTTGCTGATGATGCGTTTGATGCGAAGGTTGAGGAAGTGTTCGGCGGCCAGACTGTTGGTGTTGATAACTTCGCTGACCTGGTGGAGCATCTGGCGAAGGTACACCCGTCGCGTTACCGCCAGCTGATTGATGGTCTGGATGGTATTGCGTGGCGTAATGTTCACCCGATTACTGAGCAGTCGGTGGCGTTGCGTTTTGTGGTGTTGGCTGACCGCCTGTATGACAAGGATCTGCCGATTGTTTCTTCGGGTGTGCCTTTTGACAAGGTATTTACTGAGGAGATGCTGGCTGGTGGTTATCAGAAGAAGTATTTCCGTGCGGTGTCTCGTTTGACTGCGTTGGCTCGTGAGGGCATGCTCGGCGAATCTGAGTAGCCGCCGCCTGACGCTGCGAGATTCTGCAGCGTGAATGCGTGAACTGCGTAGCGTGAACTGCGACGAAAAGTTTATATAGTGAAGACCCCCGCCGGATGCTCCACGAGAGGATCCGGAGGGGGTCTTTGTTTACCTTGGCTAGTTTTTATTCTTGGGGTCGATGCTCTGCAAGCCTAGCTGGGTGGTGTACACCAGTTCGTAATCGCAGAGCCTGTACGAGTACACGCCTGCTTCGACCTCTTCGAAGGGCAGGATGAGCTGCCCCTCCAGCATGAATGACTTCTGCCAGTTCTCGATGCGTTCCTTTTCTAGCTGGTCGAGCGCGGCGTCGAATCGGAGTTTCCCACCCTTGATACGGTGGTTGGGTGCATCTGAGTATTGGTAGGGGAGCCGAATTGATGAAGCCGCAATTTGCATGCTCTGCCAGTAAGTCGGCGGGTCATCGGCTGAAGCATCAAAGCGGAGCGAATCAGCCTCGTCTGTGCTGTTGATGGAAGGTAAGAGACGGTAGCTTTTAATCGCGCTCTTGGGATTGCCCGGTTGGTTCCGTTCCACAACGATTGCGATAACTTCCAGGGATGCGTCGGTGTCGCGAACTTTTGCCTCGCCGATTTGCTCGTCAGAGAAGCGCAAGTCGTCAGGCTTAAGGAGGCGATTCATGCAGTCCGCCATGGTGTACTGTGTACGCTGAGGTGCACAGAGCAGATAGCCTTCAGCTCGGACTTTGGCTAGTTCCTTACCTTTATCGCACTCCTGCTTGGAGCTCTCGTAGACTTCTACCCAGGCACTAGGAATCTCAGTAGACGTATTTTCCTGGTAGGTCTTCTGCACCAGTGGACTGATGTCCGCAGGAATTCGAATAGGTTCACCGTCGAAGTGGGGGAGTAGCTGTGCGTAGCTGCTGAGCAGAATCATCGGCTCATAGACTGCCTTGGATCCACGCGGGAAGTCGGGTGCCCCAACGTGTGAGCCGAACGTTTCAACTCCTCGTACGTAGCACACCGGCATACGGTATGCGGGGGTGCGTTCTGAGCTGCTGCGGCTATCGTGACGGTGCAGACGTCCCATACGCTGAAGCACCAGATCAACCGGCGCGAAGTCGGTAATCATTACGTCAAAGTCCAGGTCAAGCGACTGTTCGATGACCTGCGTACCCACCACAATGAGGCGGTGCGGGCGCGAAGAATCCTCCCCGTCAGCTTTGCTGTAGTGCGCCTTCTTGCCGAGCTTTGAGACAAGGAGTTCCTCTTGCTCGGCGCGGTGCGTGGCGGTAAAGCGAGAGTGCGTGAGGATTACGTGCTCTTCACCGAACCGTTCACCCAGGAATGCGTGCATTTCCTGGGCTCGTCCAACGGTGTTGCAGATGACTGCGGCGCATCCGTGGTCGTTGGCGAGCGGTTCGAGTACGTTCAGGACGCTTTCGGGACTGTCGTCAATGAGCTTCAATTCGATTTCGGTTTGGTCTACGGGCTGTTCAACCTTCCATTTCTTAGGGCTCCCGTTGTCTTCGGTGGTGAGCGTGTGAATGACGGGGTAATCCAAATCAAGAGAAGAATTTTCAGTCACGGCAGGTGCTGAAGGCGCTTGGCCCTTTGCAAGATTCGCCATCATTCGAGCCAGAATGTCATTATTCTGCGGTGCAGAAACAGAATCAGTTACCTTGTTCGGTTCTGTTCCAACCTTTAGACCCTTGGCATAGCTCTCCATAAGATCATCACGAGTAGCTGACGGCAGGGTTGCCGACATGAGAATGACGGGCGCATTCATCTGACCCAGCCAGTAGAGCGCAGCAGAAAGATACCGGCTCATATACGCATCGTAGGCGTGAACCTCATCAATGATGATGACCTTAGATGCAAGCCCTAGGTATCGGAGCATCACATGCCGTGCTTGCAGAGCGGTCATGAGAACCTGGTCGATGGTGCACACAACGAAGCTGGAGAGAAGCCCCTTCTTCGTACCGCTGAGCCAGCTGTGCCGAGCGAGAGACGTTCCAGGACGCAGCGTTTTTCGATTGTTTTCTTGTTTAGAGGCAGAAGACTCATCGAAAATATCTGCTTTAGAGAGCGCCTCATAGGACTTGTTGAAACGGTTCTTGGAGTGGCCCAGAAACATGGAGTGCGGCTCAAGAGGCCCGCCGTGTTCTTGCGCCACGTTATTTGTTTGGTATTCCACCCATTCGATAACACGGTCAAAGAGGGCATTAGAAGTCGCCTGGGTCGGTGCCGCGAAGGCTACGCCGGTGCGACCGGTTGCCTGTGCGAGGAACTCGGCAGCGATGAGACCGGCTTCGGTCTTACCCTGACCCATGGGTGCTTCGATGCACATCATGCCACCGTTTTGCATGGAGCGTGCCGCTTCGACTACGACTTCCTGCATGGGGCGTAGGGTCGGGTTGCTCCACCCAAAACGGGATGCGTAGAGGTCAGCTGCAGGGGTGCCGGGGTCAGTATCCAGTGCTGCGATCCAGCGCTGTTCGAGCCCGAGCGCCTGCCAGCCGATGCGCGCTCGCTGTTCCTGTTCGGCTGAGCCGAAGGTGCCCATGGGGAAGAAATCAGGGTTTGAGGCAATCCAGTCTGACATGATGACGAAACCGGTAATGCAGAACTGCACGGAGACGGGGATAGTCTGTCCGTGCTGTGCTAACTGATGCAATGCCGAGGATGCGCCAAAGCGTTCCAGGGTGATGGTGTAGAGTTCCTGCCAGGCGGCATGCCATTTGGGGGAGAGACGCTCCAAAATGACGTTGCTTAGGTCTGCTGAATTGGCGAGGTATTCTGCGGGTGCGCCGTGGTGCGCGCCGGAGATACTCGCGAGAGTTTCAGCAACTTCACTCGGCATGCCCTCAATGTTGCTGGTGAGCAGGTGAATGAGGATGCTCTGGCTGTACTTGCTGTGGGGGCATCGCAAGCCGCTAGTAGGCGTGACAAGGTCTTCGGGGAACTCAAAGTCCTGCTGCTCGATACGCTGACGGTACACGGCGAGGTTTTCGTCGCGTCGTGCATCGAGCTGTCCTGAGAATTCGGGGGTTGCCTTACCCATGTCGTGGGTGGCGGCGAGCCAGCATACGAGCGCGCGCGTATCTTCCATGGAAAGATGGAGATGCTCACTGAATCGTTTCTGTAGACCGGGCGCGAGCCATGTGTCCCAGAGCCGGGTGGCAACAGAACCGGCATCGAGCATATGCTGAACGAGGGGGAGACCGTGGGTGGGGGAGTCCTTGTCTCCTGTCTTTGCCCAGAATGATGCCGTTTCAGGTGTTGAAAGATACTCAGGGGCGGGTGCCATGATTCTCCTTAGACGGTAGACTAGTGGGTACCTCGCTGTGGTGCGAGGCGTATGTTCCCCGAAGCAGACGGGGATGAGCCAGTACAGTTTTTGATAGTTGGTTTGAGGTGTTCCCTGCGTGAGCGGGGATTCTGCTTCTTTTGTATTGGTCGTATTAAAAATATATCAAACGTACACTTTTTATAGTTGTTTTTCTTGACTTAACCTTCTTGATGGTCCTATGATGAACTCAACAAGCCAATGAAGGCTCTTCAGAGAACCTCCTGACAAGGCTTAATTACCTGGTCTACTCTCATTGTGGACCAGAGTCCGATATTCTGCTCGCTTGTTCGTCATTTGACAGGGAGCTGATTTCAAAGAAGAAAGGAGTGGGAATGGTTGTCATGGGAGAACCTAGGTTCAATCTTGTAGATGAAGCATGGATTCTTGCCCGGCTCAAGTCGGGCGAAGTGGTCGAGCTGTCTCTGCGCGATTATTTCAAACGGGTGTATGAGATTGACCGAATTCAATCGGATAACCCGCTGACGGATACTGCAATTTTTGGTGTCGTGCTCGTGATTTTTGCTCGTGCATCCTTCCTTGCAGACAGTATCGATACCTCTAACGGTCCGGCCCAATGGATTCGCCAGATGCGTGAGCCTGACGCTAATAACCTGGCTGCTGTTCTGGGATACCTTGAAATTTTCAAGGATCGTTTCTGGTTGGTAGGCGGCGAGCGCCCCTTTATGCAGGTGCATGATTTGCATACGGCAAAGGGGGACACGAAGCCTGTTAGTCGCTTGGTTTTGGATTCTGAAAGCGAGTACTTCTCGCAGCGGGCTGAGGTGGCATTGAAGTCTCTGAGCTTTGCTGAAGCGGCTCGGTATCTCGTAACGCTTCATGCCTACGACTACTCAGGTATTAAATCTGGTGCTGTAGGTGACCCCCGTGTTAAGGGTGGCAAGGGCTATCCTCTGGGCGTTGGCTGGTACGGCGCCACTGGTAAGGTGATTGTTCACGGCGCCAACATGATGGAAACCTTGCTGTACAGCCTGGACTACGAGCAGTTGACCGATAAAGAGTCATTCGAACAAGACGTTCCAGTTTGGGAACGTGCTGAGCCTGATACCGCAGCACCGCGTGCATACACTGGTGGTCCTGCGGCTCAGTACAAGGACCAGCCGGTGCCCGCGAGCGGTATGTGCGAGATTTTGACTTGGCAGTCACGTCGCATCCGTCTGCATCATGACGGCAATCGTGTGACTTCGGTACTTATCTCCAACGGTGATAAGTGGCTCGATCGCAATACCTATACTGACCCTTTGACGGGGTATCGGTACAGCAAGAATCAGTCGTCAAAGACCGAACAGGTATGGATGCCGCAGACTCACGCGGCTGAACGTACCCTGTGGCGTGGTGCTGATGCTCTGCTGACTCGTCTTACCCCGGAATCTGAGAAGCAGAATAAGCCTGCTCCCGTGATTCGTCAGCTGGGTTCGGGAAGGTACTTCCCGACCGATGCGGAGGTACAGGTTCAGCTGGTGGGTGTCGAATACGGTACCCAGAGCTCCATCATCGAGAACATTATTTCTGACTCTATGACTCTTGAGCTTTCTCTGCTGACTGATGAAGGCGTGAGTGCGTCCCAGATGGTTCGCGAGAACATCCAAACCACCATGGACGCGGCAATCGCTCTTGGGCAGTTTGCTGGACAGCTTCTACAAGCGGCGGGCCGAGAATACGAGTTCCGTGCGGATGCTACTGAAGCTCTCCTGAACCGTATGGAAGATGCTTTCCGCCTCTGGCTTGCAGATCAGCGAGCATCGGAAGATATCGCTGAGAAAAAGAAGGAGTGGCAAAGCCGTGTACGTGCCGTAATCACGCAAGAATCAGACCTTCTTAAATACAACGCTGGCCCCAAAGCCATGCTGGGTACCTTCGGTAAGGACCCTGCTGGTAATGAAGTTCTCTACAATGTTGCGCGTGCGGAGCGCCTGCTACATGCTCGCCTGCGTAAGATTATTCCCCTGGCTTACCAGGACTCTATATCTCACTCTGACAAGGAGGAAACCAATGAGTGATTACACCGCGCAGGATGAGCTACAACGTTTCGTCGTGGCAAAAGTGATGCGCCTGTACCACCAGAAAAGTAACGGTGTCTCAGCAGCCACGGCTCAGCTTGCTCAGCTTCGCCGAGGTGTGGGGGCATCGCCCTTTCAGTACCCGGAACTCTTAGGAATCATCCTGGAAAAGGAAGATGGCACTGAAGGTATTCCTGAACAGTACCGAGGGAGGGGAGAGCAGCCGAGTAATGCGGAGAGCGCTGCGTACACTGCTTTGACTCTTTTTGCTCTGCATCAGCAGTCGCAGAACCAGCCCATGCACGATGCAGAGGTTTCTTTTGGCAACGCGGTAGGCAAGTTGGTTGGCGACACCACAACGTCAATGAAGAAGCGTTTTGATTCTCTGCTGACCGCTCAGACGGAGAATGCTCGCCAGCATTACCTGCGTAGCCTGATTACTCTGCTTCGTTCCGAAGGTATTGCCTTCGATTACGGTCGATTTGCGGTGGATTACATGCGTCTTCTGAATCCTGCGACGCGTCAAAAGGTTATGTACCGCTGGAACCGCGACTTCTCCTACGGGCTCATCCCTGTTCGCGCTGCTACGAGCAAAATCACTAAGTAACTATTACTCCTGAAAGAAGGAAAACCTCATGACTATTTTCGTCGACATCCACGCCCTGCAGACCCTGCCCCCGTCGAACATTAACCGTGACGATACCGGCAGCCCCAAGTCCGCTTTCTTTGGCGGCGTTCAGCGTCAGCGTGTTTCCAGCCAGGCTTGGAAGTCCGTTATTCGCCGCGATTTTGAATCGCATCTTGACCGCTCGCAGCTGGGCGTACGTACCCGCCTGGTTGCTGACAAGGTAGTGGCGCGTATCCTGGAGCTTGCGCCCGAATTTGAAGCTGAGAAGGCTGAAACGGCTGTTGTTGCAGCTTTCAAGGCCGCAGGTATTACGCTCAAGGAACCCAAGGCGAAGGAAGGCGAAGAAGCAGGACGTCCTGTTTCTGGCTACCTGCTCTTGCTGAGCAACCAGCAGATTGACAAGTTGGTGCAGGCAATCATCGAAGCTAACGGCGAGAAGCTTCCCGCGAAGCAGGTTAAGGAAATCCTTGATACCAACCATAGCGTTGATATTGCTCTCTTCGGTCGCATGCTGGCGGATGCTCCCGATTTCAACGTTGATGCGGCTTGCCAGGTAGCACACGCCCTGAGCGTTCACGGTTCCGAACCCGATTTTGACTACTACACTGCAGTGGATGACGTGGTTCGTTCTTCTGATGACTCTACCGGTGCGGGCATGATTGGCACCATTGAGATGGCGGCAAGCACCTTCTACCGCTACGCCAACATCAACCTGGATGCACTGAACGCTAACCTGGGTGATGCTTCTGCAAGTGTTGAGGCAACTTTGGCGTTTGTCCGTTCCTTCATCAATTCCATGCCTACCGGTAAGCAGAATTCTTTCGCTGCACGCACCCTGCCTGACGCGGTTATCGTAACCGTTCGTAACGACCGCCCCATCTCTTACGTGAACGCCTTCGAGAAGGCTATCACCGAGGTTGAGGGCCGCCGCGTAGTCGCAGCTCGTGCGCTCGCATCTGAGGCGAAGAACATTGAAGAAGCGTACGGTTACGAGCCGGTCGCTTCGTATGTTCTGGCTTTGGGCGACCTCAAGGAAGAACTGGCTGGTCTTGGCGAGTCTGTTTCTCTGAAGGGGCTGCTGGAGTCCCTGGAATCTCAGCTGACTGCTCTCACCTCTCAGGAGTCCTAATGCCTACCCTGCTCTTGAAGATGAGCGGGCCGTTGCAGTCATGGGGCACTCAGAGCCGTTTCCGTCGCCGTGATGCCGGACATGAGCCGAGCAAATCTGGCGTGATTGGAATGGTTGCTGCAGCCTTGGGGCGTTCGCGTAACGAGCCGGTTGATGACTTGGTTTCGTTGAAGTTTGCGGTGCGTACGGATGCCTCGGGTACCCTGATTCGTGACTATCAGACCGCTAAGAACTGGGCTAAGAGCCCGAAGGGTGCGGCTTCTCTTTCGACTCGTATGTACCTTTCGGATGCTGTATTTGTGGTGGCTCTCGAAGGGGAACGCGAACAGTTGGAGACTATCGAGTCTGCGCTGAAGAAGCCTGTATACCCTCTGTATCTTGGGCGGCGTGCATGCCCCGCTGGTTACAACCTTGTCCTGGGTATCCGTGAGGAGTTCGCTGAGGAGGCTCTGCGTTTGTTGGAGTGGCAGGTGCCTGAGTATCGTCGTAAGGATTTTCCGAGCCCGGTAGCATTGCGTATCTTGCGTGATGCGTTGCCTGGTGAGCGCGGTGATTTGGTACCGGATATTCCGGTGAGTTTCAGCCCGGAGTACCGTCAGTATGCTGCCCGTGAGGTGGTGACTGTGGAGCCTCTGGTATTGGAGAACCCTCATGGGCGGAAGCTTCACGCTACAGCCTCCTTGATTGAGGAAGAATCTTCCGAGAATCCTGCCGAACCTGATTTTTTGAATGTGGTGGTGGAAGCATGACGTATTTTTCTCGTTTCATGATTAATCCGCAGCGTCGTGGCGCGTGGAAGTTGTTGCGTAGCCCGCAGGCTATGCATGCTGCTGTGATGGCAACTTTGCCGCCGGATACGGATTATTCTGAGGGTCGTATTCTGTGGCGTTTGGATGAGTCTATGCATGCTCCGGTTCTGTACATGTTGAGTCCTGAGGAGCCTGATTTTTCGGCTCTTGTGGAGCAGGCTGGATGGCATAATCGCCGTGGTGAGAGCGCTCATTATGGTCGTTTGCTGGCGAAGCTGGAGAACGGTCAGGAGTGGGCTTTCCGCCTTGCCGCGAACCCGGTGAAGCGTCATACGAATCAGCAGACGGGTAAGCGTGAGGTGTTCCCGCACGTGACTGTTGCCCAGCAGCAAGCGTGGATTCGTAAGCGTGCTCCGCAGTGGGGATTTGAAGTAATTCCTAGTGTTGAAGGTCAGGATGTTGAGGAGTGTCCGATGGTTTCTTCTCGTCAGGATCTTGCGTTTGCCCGTCGTAACGCTGAGGGCAAGGTTGGTAAAGTGACTCACCGTAAGGCTCAGTTTGATGGTGCTCTTCGCATCACTGATGTTGAGCTGTTCCGTCAGTCTTTGCTCTCTGGTATGGGCAGGGGTAAGGCGTACGGCATGGGCCTTCTAACGTTGGCGCCTCTGTCCCGCTAGGTAATGCGGGTGAAGGGCGGGGGACTGTTCTGTGTGATGGTGCCCCGCCCTTTCTTTATTCACTCATATTTTTGTGCCGATGCTGGCACGCTGATGTTAATAGGAGAAGATCATGCAGGGGGCTGTTCCTCCGAGCTCGTCTGAGCTGTTTCGTAGTTCTGACCGTTTGAGTTTTGTGTATGTGGAGCATGCGACGATTTCCCGTGCTGATAGTGCGGTGACGTTTGTGAAGGAAGAGGGCGTGGTTCATTGCCCTGCTGCGAGCTTGAGCGCTTTGCTGTTGGGGCCGGGTACTCGTATTACTCATCAGGCGATGGCTTTGTTGGGGGAGTGCGGTACTACGGTGGTGTGGGTTGGCGAGCAGGGGGTTCGTTATTATGCGAGCGGTAAGTCTGTGGCGCGTTCTTCGCGTCTGTTGATTGCTCAGGCGAAGTTGGTATCGAATACGCGGAGCCGTTTGGCTGTGGCTCGCATGATGTATCAGTGGCGTTTTCCTGGTGAGGATACGAGTGAGCTGACGATGCAGCAGTTGCGTGGCAGGGAGGGCGCTAGGGTGCGTTCTGTGTATAGGCAGTGGTCTGAGCGGACTGGTGTTCCGTGGGAGCGCCGTGAGTATGATCCGAATAATTTTGGTGATGGGTCACCGATTAATCAGGCGTTGTCGGCTGCTCATGCTGCGTTGTATGGGATTGTTCATGCGGCGATTGTGTCTTTGGGATGTGCGCCTGGGCTGGGTTTTGTGCATACCGGGAATTCTTGGTCTTTTGTCTACGACGTTGCTGATTTGTATAAGGCGGAGATTACGATTCCTGCTGCGTTTGAGGTGGTTGCTGGCTATACGGAGGGGATGGATATTGGGTCTGTGACGCGTAGGGCGGTGCGTGACCGTATTCGCTCTGAGAAGGTGATGGAGCGAGTTGTGCGGGATATTCAGCGTTTGTTGGTGCCAGAAGAGCTTCCTGAGGAGATGCTTGAACTGGATGTTGTGGGTTTGTGGAATGAGCAGGGTGAGGCCCAACGCGGTGGTATGAACTATAGCAATGGAGGGGCGGGCTGATGATTGTTATTGTTTTGTCTGCTTGTCCGGTGAGTCTTCGTGGTGATTTGACGAAGTGGCTTTTGGAGATTAATCCTGGGGTGTTTGTGGGGCGTGTAAGCGCTAGAATTCGTGAGAAGTTGTGGGCGCGTGTGTTGGAGTCGGGTGGCACTGGTCGTGCGACTATGGTGTTTCCGGCGGATAATGAGCAGCGGCTTGAGTTTCGGGTAAATAATGCGGATTGGGAGCCTGTCGATTTTGAGGGGGTGAAGCTGATTTATCGTCCGGTGGTTCGTAAAGTTGTGCCGAAGTCTGGGTGGAGTAAGGCGAGTAGGTATCGCCGTGCTCGTCGGGGTTAGGCGCAATTGGTTATCGTGTATTCTGGAGTCAGGCTCTGGCTCCAAAGTGATTCTATTTTGCTGATGTAGGGGGTAAATCCCCATATCAGCAAGTGTGTTCCCCGCGCGAGCGGGGATGAGCCCCGGAAAACACCGGCTCGAAATAATTTCAGAATGTGTTCCCCGCGCGAGCGGGGATGAGCCCGCACGTTTCGTTTACGTGGAGAATCCGAAGCCGTGTTCCCCGCGCGAGCGGGGATGAGCCCTGCTGACAGCTGCCGAGATGCAGCAGCGCGTGGGTGTTCCCCGCGCGAGCGGGGATGAGCCCTAAATAAAGTTCGTCGCCGGGGCGAAAAGCCCGTGTTCCCCGCGCGAGCGGGGATGAGCCCCATGAGTAACTACGTAGACATCACCCACTGGAGTGTTCCCCGCGCGAGCGGGGATGAGCCCATTAGTGTTAGCAAGCGACGGATAGCGCATTAGTGTTCCCCGCGCGAGCGGGGATGAGCCCGGAGAAATTGAAGACGTAAAGCCAGGTCGTGAGTGTTCCCCGCGCGAGCGGGGATGAGCCCCCCTGTCGAGATAATTCAGATTGAAGGACTTGGTGTTCCCCGCGCGAGCGGGGATGAGCCCGTTGAGAATTACCTCAAGTGGGCGGCGAAGTGGTGTTCCCCGCGCGAGCGGGGATGAGCCCGTTAGTGAAAGCTGTGACTATTGGGTCAAGGCGTGTTCCCCGCGCGAGCGGGGATGAGCCTGAGCCGTCTTGCGGTCTGCTTCGTTGTCAATCGTGTTCCCCGCGCGAGCGGGGATGAGCCCTCGGGCAGATCAACTACAGGCTCTGCAACCTTGTGTTCCCCGCGCGAGCGGGGATGAGCCCGAATGAGTTACGGCTTCGATGACGGGCTACCCGTGTTCCCCGCGCGAGCGGGGATGAGCCCTTGTCAAGTCTCAGCTAGATATTTTTTCTTAGGTGTTCCCCGCGCGAGCGGGGATGAGCCCAATAGCCATGAGACGAACCTGCGTGATGACCTGTGTTCCCCGCGCGAGCGGGGATGAGCCCAGCCTGCGCTTCCTCGATGCGGCGCTTCCTACGTGTTCCCCGCGCGAGCGGGGATGAGCCCTGGTCGGGGCGGGCTGAGCAGCAGAGGCTGGCGTGTTCCCCGCGCGAGCGGGGATGAGCCCGTCTCCACGTCAACGATGAACGTGTCATTCACGTGTTCCCCGCGCGAGCGGGGATGAGCCCGAGGCAGAGCGTGAAGCTCTTGTAGATTACCTGTGTTCCCCGCGCGAGCGGGGATGAGCGGTATCTCCGCCGGTATCAATACCGTAGTCGGCTGTGTTCCCCGCGCGAGCAGGGATGAGCCCGGTGAGCTATGGGACCGGCTCACCGATACATCGTGTTCCCCGCGCGAGCGGGGATGAGCCCCAGTCGCAACACTCTTCGACGGGGCAGCCGATGTGTTCCCCGCGCGAGCGGGGATGAGCCCCATATTGTTCTACCGTGGCGCCCCGTAGACGAGTGTTCCCCGCGCGAGCGGGGATGAGCCCGCTACGGTAGCGGCCACCGTCCAGGACGCGCGGTGTTCCCCGCGCGAGCGGGGATGAGCCCCCGACCCGATTAACCCCGACGTGCTGGAAGCTGGTGTTCCCCTCGCGAGCGGGGATGAGCCCCATCGCCGCGATGAGGCGGGGACCGTAGCGAGGTGTTCCCCGCGCGAGCGGAGATGAGCGCTGTTGATGCCCCTACCCCTACCCATAGCCCAGGTGTTCCCCGCGTGAGCGGGGATGAGCCCGAATCGGGAGTGAGGTTCTTGCGCATGCGTTCGTGTTCCCCGCGCGAGCGGGAATGAGCTTAGCTGGGGGGGGCACCCGTGAGAAACGTGCAACGCGTTACATATGCAACCAACTGGTAACGTGGACGAAGTAGCAGCCGCTGACCGGGCGCTGCGCATCTACAACCGATCTGGGGTGGAGCTGCCCGACACGCTTACCTGGGGCTCCCGCTCCATCAACCGCGACTCGGCCTACTACGAGACGCGCAAACGAATCACCATCACAGGGCTCACCCCCGTTGAGGGGGGGGCTGAGGACCTCTACCGAGCCGAGCTGACTATCCGGCCAGCCGGTAGCTAACGAAAGGATTTTGAACACATGACCACCCGCACCACGAAGCCTGGACAGCACGGCAAGCTCTACGACATCCCGGCAGTAGCCGCGGCTACCGGGTACACCCGAGCCAACATCTACCACGCACTCAACGCAGGGAACTTCCCGGCTCCGGCGGTGACCTACAACCGCGGCAAGGACTTCGAGGAGGGCCGCCTCTGGCGCGAGGAAGACATCTTGGCGTGGGCGGGGCTCTCCTTGTCGCAGAAGAGCCGAGGTGAGGGTGCGAACGTGCCGGGAGTAGCCCACATTGAGGACTACGCTACCGGCGAGGGCTCCGGTCTTATCGTGTGCTCCATCTCGGGAGGCGCTGACGGCTTCCTGAGCGCCGTGAAGTCCGCCGAGTACTCACAGGGTGGTCTTACCCGCGAGGAGGCCACAGAGGTAGCTTTAAAAACCGTGCAGAGGGCATACCGTGGTGATGCGTAGCAAGAAGCGCACCGGGTGGGATGCTAAGAACGGCCTCATCTAATAAGCAGTCACCCCATTGGAGGAAGAATCGGCTAGAAGTTCTCAAAGGTTGCCGGGCACCGGCGCATGTGTTCTGTTCCCCGCACAGGCGGGGATGAGCCTGGGAACCATGATGCGGCGGATCACAGAAGACGGTGCTCCCCGCACAGGGGCGGGGATGAGTCCCAGGGCACTGGCGATGGCTTGCTGGTTGATGAGTGCTCCCCGCACAGGCGGGGATGAGCCCTACTGGAAGATGCGGACGCTATCGACACGGAAGTGTTCCCTGCGTGAGTGGGGATGAGCCCTATATTAAGGGCAATAATGAAAGAGGCTCAACGTATTCCCCGCACTCGCGGGGCATAGGTAAAGCCCCTCGACCCGCAGCAGTAAACTGCAGGTCGAGGGGCCTCCTCATGTATTAGCGTTAGCTGGTAGAAAGGTTAGCCCTAGAAAACTAGGGAACCGCCCCTTACGCCACCGCCACGGTGCCCTTGGGCGCGGTACCATTTCGGGTCCACAGCAGCAGTGCTGCCACGCTGTTGATGATGTAGAAGATGTACTTGCCGACGTTCGCGAAGTTGCCCTGGGTCAGCGCCTTTATGCACTGTACGGTGTTGTACAGGAACCAGAATTGCCACTGCATCGTGAGCTTGAGCGCGTTCAGAATGTTTGCTGACAGGGACAGGCCAAACACTACGGTCGTAATCCAGAACAGGAACGAGGTCTTGCCGCCGTAACCGACATAGTTCGCAATCAGGGAGAACGCGAACGAACCGGCCACAATACCGCCAATAATCAGCTGCCCCTTCGTGCCGGTCGGCGGTTCCAACGCCTTGCCGCGTTCGGAGTTCTGCCACCTACGAATCGCGAAAGTGTACACGATAAAGGTCACCGGGTAGGTGATGATTGCTGCCTTATTGCCCAGAATGTAGTCAATCGCGCCAGACAGCGCCGTGTTAATAATGCCGAGCACGTTGCCGATGTTTGAGAGGCGGCCGGTCAGGCGGGTAGACATCATTGAAATACCCACGTTAATCACGGAAATCACGCCGAGGGGAATGAAGTTCGTGATCGGGCCCCAGTCGACGTATTTGGCGAGGTTGGTGCTCAGGTATCCTGAGGCGATTGCGATGGCGATAACCAGTGCTACGCCGAAAAGGTCGGCGTACTTAGACTTGGCGAAAAAGAGGAGAGCCTTCTCGTATGAGAATTCCTTGGCCTCCATGGGTAACTCCTTTGTTGAGGATATAGGAACAGTGATAGGGTACCAATAACTATAACTCTTTGAAAAGGATTTGAAACGGCGTGTCACATATAAAACATAAGAAACCCACAGACTCCGCATCTTGATACAAAGAAAACCCTGTGCCCCTCTAGATCCCATACCAACTTCCGGCAAACCTTGTCCCGGCAACCGAGGAAACTAAAGGCCCGCGCCTCGTTATTGAGTGTGCCACCATCACTGAAACCGGTATGACCGTGAACTACACTGCACAAGGTCTGCGTGAATTCCTCAGCGTAGGCACCCCTCTGACCGTACGCCACGGCTACATTCGTAACGACTCTTTCGAAACCCTGCGCTCCTGGCCGCTCACCCCCTAATTTGACGGTGATGCTGACAGCTTCAGCGGTAGCTACCAGTTCCCCATCGAGCTGATGCAGGGTGAGGGTGTTGATCAGGCCCTGCTGCTGGATATTCGCTCCGACCCGTAGGGTCAGGAGATTACCCACCAGATTGCTGCGCGAATCCCCATGACTGAGACTAAGATCCTGAAAACTTCTTTCAAGGATATTCCGGATAGCCACCCGTTCGCTGAGGATATCCGCATGGCAAACCAGAAGAAGTGGCTGATGCCGAACCCGCAGTCTGGCGCGTTTGAGCCGGAGCGCCCTGTGACCCGTGAGGAGCTTATTGCTCTGCTAAACCACACTGCTAGTCACACTAGCGTAAGCAAAAACTCAGATATTGCGCCCTTTGCGGATGCGGCAGACCGCCCGACCGTGAACGGGCTGCACTGGGCTCGTGACCGCAAGATTACCGAGCCGCTCACTGGTGGCGACAAGATTGACCCGACCGCACCGGTTTCTCACGAGGAGCTGGCGGCTGTGCTGTTCCAGTACAACGCGGAGGTTCAGCTGACTGGAATGAACGAGGCTGCTGGTTCTCGTTTCCGCGACGTGCTCGGTGCCGGTACTCTGCACCGTTACGTTGCGTGGGCTGGTGCGAACGATATCGTGCTGGATGCCTCGGGTGTTTTCAATCCGACCGCACCGACTATTTGCATGGAGCTGACTCGTTTCATTTGCCGCTACAAGCTGCAGAACCTGCTGTTCGCTGATTTCTCGTATGTCTCCTAATTTTTATTCCCCCCCCGGCACCGTGTGTTGGGGTGTATGGAACCCCGTCTTCTGGCTTTTGCTGGAGGCGGGGGTTTTGTCACGTCCCGTATTGCCGCACCTCCGGGAGTTTTAGTGACAGGCTGTGCCTGGCATATGAAATTTTGCATCATATATACCTGAAATCTTGCAAAATCCTGTGCGCTAAGTAAATATTACCTAGAAGGTAAGTTAATGGTTGCCTTACTCAATACTGTGTGAAGACTAGTTTCCTTCCTCGTGGGCCCACGAAACCCAGACCAAAGAGCAGGGAAAGCGCGGCACCTCACCACCCGTCGGTGTTGGGGAGACGCACCTTTACACACCACCCACGAAAAAAGGACATACATATGAAGCTCGCATCAAGCAAGGCATTCAAGGGCCTCGCCGTTGGATCGCTGGCACTGGCAATTTCCGGCGTTGCCACCATCCCCGCATCGTTCGCGGCAGAATCCACCCGGGCAGCAAGCCAGAGCACTGACGCTCGCACCATCACCGACAAGGTGATGGCAAAGATCACCCAGGGCCTGCCCGGTCAGTACCAGGTCGCATACTCCAAGAAGACCAACAAGATTTGGGTTGCTGGCACTGCAGACCGCAACGAGCACGTTTCTACGATTGCTCGCATTGACGCAAACTCCCTGAAGATTGAGGCAGTTGCCGAGCTGCCCATTATCAAGGAGGACTCGGGCTACTCCTACGAGGGTGCGTACGGCATCACCGTCGATGACGAGGAAGGTACCGTGTGGGTGACCAGCACCCGCGATAACTCCGTTGCCGTATACGATCAGGCGACCATGAAGCAGCTGTGGACTAATGCGGGTCTGAGCAAGGACGACCCGAACTGGATCGAGCACCCCCGCGAGGTGCGTGTCGATCACGAGTCGGGTAAGGCTTTCGTGACCGGTCGCTTCTTTGTCTCGGCTATCGATCTGAAGACCAAGAAGGTCGAGAAGATTCAGCTTGAGGGCGCACCCGATGGCGGTACCCGCTACATCAGCATGAACATTCTGGTGGACGGCGGCAAGCTGTACGTGCCCGAACGCACCGGCGGCAAGCTCTTCGTAATCGACACCAAGACCTTCAAGGTCGAGAAGACCATCTCTGTGAAGGGCGATAAGGACGGCGAGGTTCGCCCCTCCGACGTGGCTATTGACCACTCGCAGAACGAAATTTACGTCTCTTCGCAGGGCGTGAAGGGCGCGAACTCCGGTGTATCCGTGTACGATGCGACCACCCACGAGTTCAAGAAGTTCATCCCCTTCGGCACCCAGGCGCTCTCGCTCGATAACGATGAGGCCAACGACCTGGTGTACGTGACCGACTTCGGCACCGGCAAGGTCGGCGTGATTGACGGCGGCGCAGCAGACAAGCTGATTGCCGAGGTCGCCATGAACGGCGGCAAGGCAAACGACCTGGTCGTACTGCCCAACGGCTCCGTTATCGCTGTGGACAAGCAGGCTGGCGCAACCGCAACCGTGCCCTACGTCCTCGACGGCACCACCGGCGCTGTCAGCACCTCCAGCCAGGTCACCAGCAAGCCTTCTAAGGACAAGCAGGGCAACGACGTGCCCGCCAAGACCTCCGAGATTCAGGCGAACTCCATCCTGAAGTTCAAGGTCACCGCAACCGCAGGTAACAACTCCGAGGTCAAGCAGGTCACCCCCGAAACCCGCGAGTTCCAGGGATACCCGGCAACCGCCACCAAGACCAAGGCAACCGACACCACCGCCCCCTCCACCGAGGCACACCGCACCGTGGATGCAAATGGTAGCGTTGCAAAGATGATTCAGGGTCTGCCTGGCCAGTTCCAGGTTGGCTACTCCAAGAAGAATCACAAGCTGTTCGTACCCACCGTGGGTGCACGCGGCGGCCTCGCTTCCTCCCTGGCACGCGTGGATGCAGACACCCTGCAGACCGAGGCTTTCGCCGAGCTGCCCGTGAAGAAGAACGACAAGGGCCAGTACGGTTACACCTCCGCGTACGGCGTCACCGTTGATGACGTGGACGGCACTGTCTGGGTTACCAACACCATCGACAACTCCGTGGCAGTGTACGACCAGCAGACCCTCAAGCTCATCTGGACTAACGAGGGTGTGAAGAAAGACGATCCGAACTGGATTGAGCACCCCCGCTCCGTTCTGGTTGACCACGAGTCCGGTAAGGCGTTCGTGACCGGTCGCTTCTTCGTATCCGCTATCGACCTGAAGACCAAGCAGGTTGAGAAGATTCAGCTCGAAGGCGCACCCGACGGCGGCACCCGCTACGTGAGCATGAACCTGTTCCTCGATAACGGCAAGCTGTACGTGCCCGAGCGCACCGGCGGCAAGCTCTTCGTTGTGGATACTAAGACCTTCAAGGTTGAGAAGACCATCCAGACTCAGGGTGAGGATTCCACCGTTGAGGTTCGCCCCTCCGACGTTGCCGTGGACCACTCGCTGAATGAGATTTACGTCTCTTCCCAGGGTGTGAAGGGTGTCAACTCCGGTATCTCCGTGTACGACCTGACTACCGGCAAGTTCAAGAAGTTCGTCAAGTTCGGCACCCAGGCACTCGCTCTGGAGCACGATGAGGACCGCGACCTGGTGTACGTAACCGACTTCGGTACCGGCAAGGTGGCTGTCTTCGACGGCCGCGCTGACGAGGTCATCGGCGAGGTCGAGATGAACGGCGCAGCCGCGAACGACGTGACCCTGCTCAAGGACGGCTCCGTGCTCGTCCTCGATAAGAAGGACCGCGACGAGAAGGTGACCCTGCCCTACGTGCTCAACGGCACCACCGGCGAAATCACCACCGCCAGCGAGTACACCACCCTGCCCACCAAGGACCGCCAGGGTAACGACGTTCCCGCATCGGTTCAGCAGCTGAAGGCTAACTCGATTCTGAAGTTCAAGGTTGGCGTGAAGGACACCGACGCGAGCGCAGCTCCTGTGGGTATCACCCCGACTTCGCTGGACTTTGCGGGTTACCCGACGGTGACCGGTGTGAAGCCTGCTGACCCGAAGCCGGTTGACCCGAAGCCTGCTGACCCGAAGCCTGCTGACCCGAAGCCTGCTGACCCGAAG
>NZ_JANCOC010000012.1:16359-69496 GCF_024294905.1 Rothia gullae | reverse complement strand
CGGGGGGCGGGAGAATCCGGCCCCCCCCACCGGGCCCTGTACCCCCGGGCCACGGGGGCCCCCCCCCAAATCCCCAAAAAACCCCCCCTTTTTTACCCCCCCCCCCCCCCCAGCTTTACCCCGCAGTTTTATCCCGAGGATTTATCAATGTGTCAGAGCCATCCCGGTCCTGAAATCACCCAGGAGTACTTGAACTCCCTCGCCGCACTGGCGAACTACACCCTGCCCACCCCCACGGCACTCCAAACGACCGTCCTCCCTAAAGGCTGGGAGCCGGTGCCCGGTGAAGTACCCGCACCCTATAAGGCGGAACTCTACACCGGCATCAGCGATGCCGAAGGCGGAGAGGGAACCCGCCGCCGCTCTACCACCGGCGAGAACGGCCGTAGCCGCAACCTAGTCTTCCCGCCTGCCCCTGAGCCGCTGCCGTACCCCATCGTGGATAACCACACCCACATGGACCTGCTCGACGGCGAAGTAGAAATCAGCGCCCGCGACGCACTCGACGCCGGTGAGAAGCTCGGCATCGCCGCCATCGTGCAGGTCGGATGCGATATCCCCTCCTCCCTGTACGCGGTCGCCGCCGCGCAGGCTGATGAGCGTGTCCTTGCCGCTATTGCGATTCACCCCAACACCGCCCCCGAGCTGGCTGCAGCCGGACAGTTGGAGGCGGCGCTCGCCACCCTCGACGAGCTCGCCACCGCTGACCGTGTGCGCGCTATTGGTGAGACCGGCCTGGACTATTTCCGCACAGGTGAGGAAGGCATGGATGCGCAGCACTACAGCTTCCGCGAGCATATTCGCATTGCGAAGAAGCACAACCTGACGCTGCAGATTCATGACCGTGACGCGCACGAGGACGTTGTACGCATCCTGGATGAAGAGGGTGCGCCGGAACGTACCGTGTTCCACTGCTATTCGGGTGGCCCGGAGCTTGCGGCAATCTGCAATGAGCGCGGCTGGTATATGAGTTTTGCCGGCACGGTGACTTTCAAGAATTCGAAGGGTATTCAGGAGTCGTTGGCGATGGCTCGTCCGGAGCTGATGCTGGCTGAGACGGATGCCCCGTTCTTGACTCCGCATCCGTTCCGTGGTCGCCCGAATGCGTCCTACATGACGAACTATACGGTGCGTTTTATGGCGGCTCATCGCGGTGATGGGTTGGAGGCGCTCTGCCGCCGTATTCGTGAGAATTCGGAGCGGGTTTACGGTCAGTGGTAGGCGCGTACAGCCTGTAGCGGATAGCTATTCTGGGTAGCCTCGCGGTGCGTGCCTGCGTGCCTGCGTGCTAGACTGTAACGACTATAAACAACTCACTCAGACAGCTATACCATGATTTGGTTTGCAGTATTTAGGTGCGTATAGTGCCTCAATAATTGGTGCTACGAACATCCCGACAAGAGTTTATGCATAGCACCCCATGGCTGGTGTTTTAGGAGGATACTATGGCAAAGATTCTGAAGTATGTTCTGGGCCTGGATGGCGCTAACCGGTTTGATTCGTTCTTCTCGGTGGGGGCGCCCGCTCAAGATTTTAAGCGTTATTCTGGGGTAGATAATCGCGATGATCATGTCACTGATGCAGAATTCGATAGTAAGCCGTTCTTGACTCGTTACGGTAAAGAACCAAGTCCTGCCGAGAAGGGTTGTACGTTGAGCCACTACTACATGTGGAAGGACTTCCTCGCTTCAGATGCCGACTGGGCTTTGATTGCTGAGGACGATACCCTCATTTCCCCTGACCTGCAGCCTGTAGTGGAGAGGATTATCGAAAAGTATCCTCACGTGCAGATGGTTAACCTGTGCGATAGTTACGCTTCTGAAGCTGGCAAGCTCAACCCGCAGGTTGATTACCCCCGTCTTTCACTGTTCGCTCCCTTTGTGTACGGCAAGTACCGCATAGGTAGCACGTATGGTTCGAAGCGTCTGCACGGCACCGGCTTGTACCTTCTTTCGCGTTCTGGAGCTGAACGACTCGTAGAGTGTTTTGGTGAACCGGCTCTGGGCGTTGTCGCTGACGATTTTGCTCTCTATCGAGAGTGGGGAGTGGGCGTATATTTGGTGCAGCCCGGCCTGTGCGGCTGGGAGGGTAGCAGCGTCATCCTGGAAACCGGTAAGAGCCACCTTAAAATGCTGACTGAGAAGAAGGGCGAGAACCCTTTGGATCGCCTGCGTATTGCGTTGGCTCTGAAGACGCGTCTGAAGAATGTAAGGAATGCTCTATACGCAACCTTCGATGAGGTAAAGCAGCACCTGGGCAAGGTGAAGTAAGTAAAGCTTCTTTGCGAAACTCCCTCTTCGCCACATGTGTGGTGGGGAGGAACTTTTTTGCGGGCGCCTTCAGTATTTGCATGTGAGGCGGTATGCAAAGTGCGGGATATAACAGGAAGAAGTGTGCTAATTATTGGGGTTATCTTCGCTTGAATGATAGGCTGTTCTATATATTATTCGCTCAGTGACTAGGCAATATTTCATAGTACGCGCGTGTACTTAGCGCATCTCGTATATGTTGTTGTTCGGTCAACACTTCGGCAACTCATACAGAGCTCACGTCGTTTTATATAAAGGCTGTATGGGCGTGCCATAGAAGCCATAGAAAAGGGGAGAAAGCATGGCAAAATTCCTGAAATATGTCCTGGGTCTGGACGGCGCGAATCGTTTTGACTCTTTTTTCTCTGTTGGGGCTCCTGCTCGGGATTTTCAGCGATACCCTGCGGTAGATAACCGGGATAACCATCTGACCGATGCAGATTTTGATAGTGAGGCCTTTCGTAAGCGCTGGGGTTATGCCCCTTCGGCAACTGAAAAGGGATGCATGCTCAGCCACTTAAATATGTGGCGCGATTTTCTGGCAAGCGATGCTGACTGGGGCGTTTTTGCTGAGGACGACGCTATCATCTCCGCTGATGCAGATCGCGTAGTTCAGCGGATTATTGAGCGTTATCCCGAGGTGCAGCTTGTTAATCTCTCTGATGGTTATTCTTTCCATGCTGGTGTCATGAATCCGCACATGCGGTATATCCGTCTTTCTCTTCTCTCTCCGTTCGTGTACGGCAAGTACCGTATGGGGAAAATGTACGGCCCTCGCCGTTTGGACTGTGCTGGCCTCTACCTGCTGTCCCGTTCGGGTGCTGAGCAGCTAGTGAAGCATTTTGAGCATAAGGCTCCGGGTACTGTGGCTGATGATTATCCCCTGTATGAGGCGTGGGGCTTGGATGTGCGTTTTGTGCAGCCGGGCCTGTGCGGTTGGGAGGGTAGTAGCGTCATCCTGGGCGGTAAGAGCCACCTTACAATAGTGACTGAGACGCAGAAGGGCAAGAGCCCTTTGGATCGTCTGCGTATTGCGTTGGCTCCGAAGATGCGTTTGGCGAATGCAAAGAACGCCCTGGACGCCACTATTGATGAGGTAAAGCAGCGTTTCTCGCGGTAATCTAAACTGTAACCTCCCCACCATCCACCTATGTGAAGGAACGCTGTGAACGATCTGCCCCTGCTCGGCCCTGCTGAGATTCGCGAGCTTGCCGAGATGCTTGGTATTCGTCCGACGAAGACTCTTGGGCAGAACTTTGTGATTGATCCGAATACGATTCGTCGTATTGTCAATGCGGCAGGGATTTCACCGGAGGAGACGGTGTTGGAGGTCGGTCCGGGCCTGGGCTCGTTGACCCTCGGCATCCTGGATGCTGCGAAGGATATGGTTGCGGTTGAGATTGACCCGCCGCTGGCGCAGCAGCTTCCGCACACGATTGAGAAGTTCCGCCCCGAGAAGGCGGACGATATTGATGTGGTGCTCATGGACGCTCTGAAGGTCACCGAGCTGCCTCGCACTCCGGATGCTCTGGTGGCGAACCTGCCGTATAACGTGGCGGTTCCGGTGCTTCTGCACCTATTTGCGCAGTTCCCGAGCATCCGTCACGCCTTGGTGATGGTTCAGGACGAGGTCGCCGACCGTCTTTCGGCGACCCCGGGTTCGAAGATTTACGGTGTGCCCTCGGTGAAGGCTAATTGGTATGCCGAGGTGTATAAGGCGGGCGTGATTGGTAAGAACGTGTTCTGGCCTGCACCAAAGATTAACTCGGGCCTGGTGGGTTTCCGTATGCGCGAGGAGCCTCTCTCCACCGTTGACCGCGACCTGGTGTTCACGATTGTGGACGCCGCTTTCGCTCAGCGCCGTAAGACTCTGCGCGCTGCGTTGAGCTCCTGGGCGGGCTCGGGTGCGCGTGCGGAGCAGATTTTGGTGGCTGCCGGTATCGCTCCGACGGAGCGCGGCGAGAAGCTGGATATTCACGGTTTTATCCGCATTGCTGAGGCTTCGCTGACTGTCCCGGCTGAGCCTGTAACGGAGTAGCTTCTTCCCGCTCTGAATTTTTCACTAACGTTCTCACGCGGGTTCCCGCGCGAAAGGTGTATACGCTGATGAGTACCGCCTCCCAGGTCGCTATTTCGGTTGATGCTCCAGGTAAGGTCAACCTGTATCTTGCCGTGGGGGATGTTCGTCCGGACGGCTACCACCCGTTGACTACGCTTTTTGCGGCGGTCTCTTTGATGGAGACCATCACGGTCTCTGAGGGGCAGATACCGGGGCTGAGCTTGAGCATGGATATTGTGCCCGGCTCCCTGGTGGATCAGCAGATGCAGGCGGGGCAGTTCGACCCTGTCGCTGTGCCGATGGATGAGCGGAATCTTGTGTATCGTGCCGCTGCGCTGATTCTTGCGGAGCACGGTATCGAATCTGCCCCGGCGCTGCACCTGCATATTGCGAAGGCTGTACCCGTGGCAGGCGGTATGGCAGGCGGCTCCGCGGATGCAGCTGCCGCCCTCATTGCTACGGACCGCTACCTGCATACAACCGGCCGCACCGGGGCGCTCCTGACCCAGACGGATTATGAACGTCTTGCCGCGCAGCTGGGCGCCGATATTCCCTTTAGTGTGCATGCTGCGCTCGGGCAGACCCTCGCACTGGGGCAGGGGACCGGTACCGAGCTGCAGAATGTTGCGGCGCCTTGGGAACCTCTGCACCTGGTGATTGTTGCCGCGCAGTTTGGTCTCTCCACCCCCAGCGTGTTCAAGCAGCTGGATGTGGGCCGTGCAGCTGGTGAGTATCCCGCCTCCGCTGAGCTGGTGCAACCCGTAAAGCTTCTGAAAACCCTGAACTCTTATGACGGTTCGGAGGCGGCGCTCGCCTCCTTGGCGCCGTTACTGCGTAACGACCTGCAGGCACCCGCACTTTCGTGCGCCCCGCAGCTGGAACAGACCCTGAACCTGCGCGAGAGCGAGGGCGTGTACGCGTCCCTGGTGTCCGGTTCCGGTCCGACGGTGCTTCTGCTGACCTCTTCGCAGGCTCGGGCGGAGGCTCTTGCTGCCTCTCTCCGCGCTGAGGGCCACCACGCCGTGAGCGCGCTGAGTGCCTGAATACCACGCCTATATCTGGCCCTATAGATAACAGTTCTATCACTCACTGACTTCTACCGTTCTCTGGCTGAAAGGGAGAATACGATGAAGGTTAAAAATATTGTTATTGCCCAGGACCGTTTTAGTATTCTGGGCGGTATTAGTACCGTGAATAAGCTGCTGGGACGCGCTTTTAAAGAGGCTGGCTACAACGTCAGTTATCTGGCGCTCTTCGACAATACCTCCGGTCATCCGGACGCTATTGAGCCGGATTTTGTGGTTAATTCGGGTCCTTTGGTGAATAAGACAACCCATAACCGACTGGTGTACACCAATCCCGGCCCTCTGGGAGCTGCTTTGGCGGTTAAAAAGTGTTTTACGGTCCTGTGGGATTGCTATAACACTTTCCGGACCCGCCGCTACCTGCGGTCCTTCGGCAAGGACACTGTTGTTTTGACGTCTATGGCGAAGACTGCAGATTACATGGCGAAGTACGCTCAATCCGATTCTAAAAAGGGCATCGGGTACGTCCACGAATTTCACAGTGGCTACAACAGTACCTATCGTTTGGATGAGGAAAAGACTCTCCGGAAGGTGGCTACATCCTATGACTCGTTTATAACGCTATCTGAGGGAGACGCTAAGCTGTTCGCTCAGTGGTTGAACCGCCCTGTAGAGGCTGTTCATAACCCTATTGAGCGTTTTTCAGAAGAAATTCGTGAGAAGGTACGCCAGACTGGGAAGAAACCGGTTATTCAGTACATTGGACGATACGGTCCTGAGAAGGGGTTGGGTCGTATCCTTGAAAGCTTCATCGCATGTGCTGAGGACTTTCCTGAGTGGACGTTGCGCTATAACGGAAGCGGTTCAGAAGAAGAGGTTCTAGCTTTGAAAGAGAAGCTAGCTCAGATTGATCCGGAAATTGCTCACCGCGTTGAGATTGGAGGTACGCTCAACACGAAGGAAGTACTCGAGACGTTCGCTCAGAGTTCTTTGGCTGTGATGGCGTCAGAATTTGAAGGTCTTCCGATGTCGTTCTTAGAGGCTATGCAGGTAGGAACTCCTCTGATCTCCTATCCTTCTTCCAGCGCACTTCAAGAGATGGTGCCTGAAGTGGGGTATCTTGCAGCAGAGCCCAGCGTTGAAGCTCTGCAAGAGCAAATGCGTCTGGCGATGAGTGATGCTCAGTTGCGGGCTGAAAAGTCTGCGTTGTGTCGTGAAAAGTCTCGCACTTTCTCGCCCGAATATGTTGTTCGGCATTGGGAAAAGCTTTTCGAATCTATTCACCGTTAGTAGCCGCTGTAACGGAGAACATATATGCGCAAACGTCGGTTCTAGATCAAATCTAGAACCGACGTTCTTCATATCAGTAGACTTTAGCCCAGCAGTTCGGAGAGTTCGAGCCAGCGCATTTCTAGCTCGTCAATCTCATCCTGAAGTGCCTGCTGCTGCTCGCCGAGCGCCGCCAAACCGGCGTAGTCCGAGGCATCGTGCGCGCTCATCTGTTCGGATAGCTTCTCCTGCTCTGTAGAGAGTTTGGCGAGGCGACGCTCAATCGCACCGGACTCCTTCTGTGCCGCACGCAGCTCGGCACCGGAGACCTTCGGGGTATCCGGCTCAGCAGAAGCCTGCGCCGAGGAGACGGCACGTGCCTGCGCGCTACCGGCAGCAGAACCGCCAGCACCGGCTGCAGAGAGCGCCAAATACTCGTCCACACCTCCGGGCAGGTGACGGAACGAACCGTCAATCACGGCGTACTGCTGATCGGTCACGCGCTCCATAAGGTAACGGTCGTGGCTGACCACCAGCAGGGTGCCCGGCCAGGTGTCCAGCAGGTCCTCCATTGCGGCGAGCATATCGGTATCCAGGTCGTTGGACGGCTCGTCGAGAATCAGCACGTTCGGTTCATCCAGCAGAATCAGCATGAGCTGCAGGCGACGCTTCTGACCACCCGAAAGGTCCTTGACCGGAGTGGACAGCTGCGCACTCGTAAAGCCCAGACGCTCCAGCATCTGCGAGGGGGATAGCTCCTTACCATCGGCAATGTAGCTACGCTTCTTGCGGCCAATCACATCAGAGACGCGGTCGTTAGCAACCTCGTTGAGCTCATCGAGCTGCTGAGTCAGGGTCGCAATCTTCACGGTCTTACCGTGCTTGACGCGTCCCTCGGTCGGCTTCAGGTCGCCGGTCACCAGAGAGAGCAAAGTGGACTTACCCGCACCGTTTACGCCCAGGATTCCGGTGCGCTCACCGGGGGCAATACGCCAGGTGACCTTCTTCAGCACGGGACGCTTGCCGCCGGGCATCGAGGGGTCGTCGTAGGTGACGGAAACGTTCTCGAGGTCCACCACGTCCTTGCCGAGGCGGGAGACCGCCATCTTCTTCAGCTCCACGGTGTCGCGCACGGGCGGAACGTCCGCAATCAGGGCGTTGGCCGCATCGATGCGGAACTTCGGCTTAGAGGTGCGCGCGGGCGCACCGCGACGTAGCCAAGCGAGCTCCTTGCGCATCAGGTTCTGACGCTTCGCCTCCGCTGCGGCTGCCTGACGGTCACGTTCCACGCGCTGCAAGATGTATGCCGCGTAGCCGCCCTCGAAGGGCTCGACGATGCGGTCGTGCACTTCCCAGGTGTCGGTGCAGATTTCGTCGAGGAACCAGCGGTCGTGGGTGACGACCATGAGTCCGCCAGCGTTCTTGGACCAGCGGGACTTCAGGTGGTTAGCGAGCCAGGTGATGGCTTCAACGTCCAGGTGGTTGGTGGGCTCGTCGAGCATCAGCACGTCCCACTCCTGCGCGAGCAGGGAGGCGAGCGCTACGCGTCGACGCTGACCGCCGGAGAGCGAAGAGACGGGTGCATCCCAGGGCAGATCGGAGACCAGGCCCGAGATAACATCGCGGATACGGGACTGCGAGGCCCACTCGTATTCGGGGGTGTTGCCCACAATCGCGTAGCCAACCGTGTGGTCGTTGTCGAGAACATCGGACTGCTCAAGGTAACCGATGCGGGTGCCGCCGCGCACGGTGACGCGGCCGAAGTCCGGTTCGAGCCGGCCGGCAAGGATTTTCATGAGGGTGGACTTGCCGTCGCCGTTGCGACCGACAATGCCGATGCGGTCGCCTTCGTTCAGACCGACCGTGATGCCCTCAAAGATGGTTCGGGTAGGGAATTCGAGGTGCAGCGATTCGCCGCCAAGTAGATGTGCCACGCCTTCTAGGGTACAGGGTGATCCTTCAGTTCAAGTAGCGCTCCAAGCTTTGATGAGGGGGTACTTGGCGGTGCTGAGAAAAGCTGTGGGGATTGCGGGGTGCGCGGCTAAGTTGAGCACAGATATTTGATAAACTGAGGAAAGTACTTCCTGCATTGCGCTGTTCTGTCCCCAAAATGGCGGTCAATGACGATGAGGACCCGCTAGCGGGGGCTTGTCGTAAATGTAAGGATAATCCGCCATGGTGTAATGGCAGCACAGCGGCCTTTGGAGCCGTTTGTCTAGGTTCGAGTCCTAGTGGCGGAGCGTAAGCACTCAACGGCACCGTTGATAGAGAGTTAGCGGTCCGCGCCCACTCCTCACTCTTACAACCTCGTCTAAGGAGTCTTCCCAGTGAATACTGAACTGGCACCCTCTGCAGTGATTGTTCTCGCTGCAGGCGCTGGTACGCGCATGAAGTCCTCTACTCCCAAGGTCATGCACGGCATTGGTGGTCGTTCCATGGTTGAGCATGCTGTCGCTGTTGCACGTGATTTGAACCCTGAGCGCCTCGCTGTTGTGGTACGCCACCAGCGCGATAAGGTCGCTGAGCATGTGCTTGCGTTTGACCCTGAGGTAACCATCGTTGATCAGGATGAGATTCCGGGTACCGGCCGCGCTGTTGAGGTCGGTCTGAACGCTCTGGATGCGCAGGCATCCGTCTCCGGCACCGTCTTGGTGACCTACGGCGATGTTCCTCTGCTACGCCCCGAGACTCTGCGCGAACTGATTGCTTTCCACGAGGAAGACAAGAACTCTGTAACCGTCCTGACCACTCACATCGATGAGCCCGGCGCCTACGGTCGTATTGTCCGTAACCAGGCTGGCGAAGTGACCGCCATTGTTGAGGCGAAGGACGCTTCCCCCGAAGAGCTCGAAATTACCGAAATTAACTCCGGTATTTACGCTTTTGACGCCGCTGTTCTGCGCGAGGCACTGCTCGAAGTGACCACCAACAACGCCCAGGGCGAGAAGTACATTACCGACGTTCTGTCCATCGCTCGTTCTAAGGGCTACCGTACCTCCGCTCTGGCTATTGAGGACCGCTGGGAGGTTGAGGGCGCTAACGACCGCGTGCAGCTGGCTCAGCTGGGTCGTATGCTGAACAACCGCATCCTTGAGGCTCACATGCGTAACGGCGTGACCATCGTTGATCCTGAGAACACTTGGATTGACGTCACCGTCACCATTGAGAACGACGTAACCCTGTTGCCCGGTGTGCAGTTGCACGGTTCTACCACCGTCGCTACCGGCGCTACCATTGGTCCGGACACCACCCTGACCGACATGACCGTTGAGGCTGACGCTACCGTCATCCGCGCGCACGGTCACGGCGCTGTCATTGGTGAAGGCGCAAATGTTGGTCCCTTCGCATACCTGCGCCCCGGTACCACCCTGGGCAAGGACGCTAAGCTTGGCACCTTCTGCGAGGCTAAGAATTCGCAGATCGGCGATGGCGCAAAGATTCCGCACCTGTCCTACGTTGGCGACGCCACCATCGGTGAGGGCGCCAACATTGGTGCTGGCTCGATTTTCGCGAACTACAACGGCCTGGTGAAGAGCCGCTCCGTTATTGGCGCGCACGCCCGTATGGGTGCTGCAGGCATTTACGTTGCACCTGTTACTGTCGGTAATGGTGCATACTCCGGCGCGGGCGCGCTGATTCGTAAGGATGTTCCTGCGGGCGCCCTCGCCTACTCTGAGACCTCCCAGCGCACTATCGATGGCTGGGTTCTGAAGAACCGTGCTGGTACCGAACCCGCCGAGGCTGCTAAGGCTGCTGGCGCTCAGGATCCGGCAGAATCCTAATTCGAGGAAAGAACAACACCATGAGTAGCGAGATTACCAATCCCGGTGAGCGTAAGCTTGTAGTGGTCTCTGGTCGAGCACACCCTAAGCTTGCCGAGGAGATTGCACAGGCGCTTGATCACGACCTGCTGCCCACCTCCGCATACACCTTCGCCAACGGCGAGACCTACGTTCGCTTTGAGGAGTCGGTGCGCGGTGCGGACGCTTTCGTGATTCAGTCGCACCCGGCACCCATCAACGAATGGCTCATGGAGCAGATCATTATGATCGATGCGCTCAAGCGTGCATCCGCTCGTTCCATTACCGTGGTGTCTCCTTTCTACCCCTACGCTCGTCAGGACAAGAAGCACAAGGGTCGCGAGCCCATCTCGGCACGTCTGATTTCGGACCTGTACAAGACCGCGGGTGCTGACCGCCTGATGTGCGTGGATCTGCACACTTCGCAGATTCAGGGCTTCTTCGATGGCCCGGTCGACCACCTCTTCGCGATTCCGGTGCTGGCTAAGCACATCCGTGAGCGCGTTGCAGATCTGTCGAACGTGACCGTCGTATCCCCGGACACCGGTCGTGTGCGTGTAGCGGAGCACTGGGCTGATCTGCTGGACGGCGCACCGCTGGCGTTCGTGCATAAGACCCGCGATATCAACGTCCCCAACCAGGCTGTTTCTAAGACTGTTGTGGGTGACATTGAGGGCCGTACCTGCGTGCTGATTGACGACATGATTGACACCGGCGGCACCATTGCTGGCGCTGTGAAGGTCCTCATGGACAAGGGCGCAAAGGAAGTTATCATCGCAGCAACCCACCCGGTTCTGTCCGATCCGGCTGCTGAGCGTCTGTCTCAGTGCGGTGCTGTGGAGGTCATTGTGACCAATACCCTGCCCGTGTCGGAAGAGAAGCAGTTTGATAACCTGACTATTCTCTCCATTGCTCCGCTGATTGCTCGCGCTATTCGTGAGGTCTTCGATGAGGGCTCTGTGACCGAGATTTTCGATCACTAAGCTTTCTTAAAGCATGCGGAAAGTCCCCCGCTGACCGTTAGGTCGGTGGGGGACTTTCTGTTGTATGAGGCTAAAGCTAACCCGGCAGGAATAGATATCTGTTTCTGCCGGGTTAGTGCTGTATTTAGCGCCGCGTGCTTAGCGGTGTGCCTGTGCGAGCCAAGGCAGAATTACGCGGAGGGACTGCTCCACCTCATCCACTGCAACCTTTGCTGCTGCGGGGCCGCGGCGGTAGGGGTCTTCCAGCTTGTCGCTATCAAGCGGGCGGGCGCCGTGCGAGTAGAGATAAGAGAGAGGCTCGGCGCGGCGTGCATCCTTGCGGATTCGTGCAACCTGCTTGAGTAGCTTGATCTTGGCGTGGTGCTGGGGCCACTCGCGCACGATCCAGTCGGCGTGTACCTTCTCAGCGACCAGGATGATGGTGGCGTTCTCGATAATCTGACCGTTGAGCTGGCGGGAGGTGAAACCTTCGGGGTTGTAGCCACGCTCAATAAGCTCGTTGGCTACATGCTCGTAGACGCCGTGACCGACGAGTGCGCCGGTGCCCGCGCTGGTAAAAATCCATTTGTCTTCCAGATTGTATTCTGCGGCAAGGTGCTTGGAGATCACCTCACCGGATGCGCTGCGGGCAATGTTGCCGGTGCACACGAAGAGTGCTTCGAAGGGGTCGTCTTTGCCGGTGCTGTCGGTACGGTTGAGAGTCTTGGAGGAGAATTTGAAGAGCGGGGTGCGTTCGCCGCTGGAGTTAGTAGCGGGGGAGGACTGTGCGTTTCCTGTGCTCTGGCTGTCGGCTTCTTCAGGGTTGGCGAGTTCTTCGGCATCAACGGTGGGCACGTTATGCTGGCCCACGCGGATGATGCCGGGGCCTGCGGGCTTGCCGCCTATGTCGAGAATGTCACCGGGGGTAGCCTTGATATCGGTGTGTGTGAGGGGCTGTACGGAGACGGTTGCGGTGCCGTCAGAACTGAGCTCTTCTTCGGGAGTGACTTCCTGAGCGGCTACCTCGGAGGGGGAACGGACTTCGTAGTCTCCGATGGCTTCGCGGAGTGAACCGTCGGGGGTGATGGTACGGCCGGCAACCCCGCGGCGGTTCTTACCCGCTAGTTCGGGGTTGCTCTTAATGAGGGAGCGGACTCCGTCGGCAATATTTGCGGAGGAAGAAGCAACGGTCGCCGGATGTTCCTCGGTGGTTTCTGCGGAGTTGGTTTTGTCCTCGGAGGAGCCCCACGCGTACTTGTCCTTGAGGGACTTGATATTGAAGATGCCCATCAAAAAGCCTTTTCTAACTGACGTACCCAACAGTGAACAGGGAAGCCGGAAGGGTCGGATTGGTTGAATGAATAGTATCTATCATACCGAGTTACTTGCACCTTCAACGGTTCCTTTTCCTGTGCGTGGGAAATACCGCATAGATATGCTTAAAGTCAGTCTAACTCTTGAGTATTTTCCGATGGAAGATGACCTAAAGTACAGAAAATTCTCCAAAATTTAGGAAACCCTACATGTTAGAATTATGCCTAGGCATTCGTCTATCACTCCTCATATCTTCGAGCCTGTACGTGTTCTTGTCGTGCGGGTCGAGAAAGGAATCATGAACCTTCTCTCAAAAATTCGCTCAGAATTGGGACAGCTTAGTTTCTCTTTTAAGAGGCGGAACACCCCTAAACTGTGGCGGGATCAGCTTGAAGCTATCCGAATGATGAAAGTCCATAATCTTCCTGCTCCGCACTTTGTAGGACGGCATCGGGAGATATGGGCTGTTTCTGTCGTTAAGAATGAACTCGACATTATTCCCTATGTGCTTGATCATTTCTTTGCCCAGGGCATTGATCGGATTATTATTGCAGATAATCTGTCAACTGACGGCACCCGTGAATACCTGCGTCAGCGGGCTCAGGAAGATTCACGCCTTATCTTTGCTGAAGATAATTGCGATCGTCATATCCAATCTGAGAAGATCACCTATCTTTCGCACTTGGCTTGGCGTAGTGGTGCTCGCTGGATTATTCCTTTTGACGGTGACGAATTCTGGTATGCGGAGGATAAGAAGCTTGGTGATTTCCTGCGCAATGCACCCGATAACATGGGTATCTACTACGCAGGATTCCACCATACTGTGCCCACTGTGGAATTACCCGAGAATATCGTGGACACTGAGTTAGTGATGGATACCTCCTACCCCTTCCCAGGCAAGTGTGCTTTCCGCTCTCACCCCTTTGCCGTGGTAGTCCCTGGTAACCATGATGTGTGCCGTCTCGGAAAAGCTGAGCAACGACTTGAGATTGTCCACCTGCAGTACCGAGGTATTGCTCAGATTGCCCGTAAGGTACGTGTGGGAACTGAGACCTCTCGTCGTACTGGTGAGGACCTAAGCTACTTTGCACCTCACTGGGAGGCGGGTAGCAAGCTCAGCGATGCTGAAATTGCTGAGGTATGGGAGAACATTTCGCATGGCTACCCCGATGAGCGAATCAAGTTCGTAGCGGAAGGCCCGATCGTTCATGGTAAGTTCCTGCAATGGAACTACTGGAATGAAGACGGGTCAATCCCCAAGGGAGATGCCTAATGGCGATGCCCGCACGACCCTCCTCCAAGATTATGCTAGATTCGCTGACCGCGGTGCGCGGTCCCGCAGCACTTCTCGTGTTCGGTTACCACGTTATCCACGGTACGCAGTGGGCTAACTGGATTCCGGGCGCGCGTCTCGGTTACGTGGGCGTTTCGCTCTTCTTTATTCTTTCTGGATTCGTGCTGGCATGGTCGTACAACAAGAATGCCGGTGCAAAGAGTTTCTACCTTCGTCGCTTTGCGAGGGTATACCCCCTGCACTTCTTCTTCTACTGCGTGGCGTTGATGGGTCTTCTGCTGTTTGGGGTGTCTAACGCTGCTGGAGACCTCAACCCGCTAAGCGCTTTGCTGAACCTAGTTCTGCTGCAAGCGTGGGTGCCCTCTTGGGAGGTTATTTTCTCGAATAACGCGGTGAGCTGGTCTCTCTCCTGCGAGGCGTTCTTCTACCTCATGACCCCGTTCGTGCTGAACCGTTTGGATGGTATGCGCTACCGTGTGAAAGCTGCTCTACTGGGTGGTTGGTTCCTCCTGATGGCAACGGTCTCCTACATTCTGGCCGCCCAGTCGAACTTCATGGACGTGGTGGTGTATGCCAACCCGCTTCTGCGTTCAGGCGAGTTCGCACTCGGCCTGGCTCTGGGCCTCTTTGCTCTCATGGTGCGTGATGGTTACCGAACTCCCGTGATTCGTGGCTACCACTGTTTGGCGATGATTACTCTGGCTCTTGGGGCCATGTATGTCAGCTCAAAGTTCTACTTGCTTCAGACGGCTCATGGCCTGTTGCTGGCACCGGTTTGGGGGGGGGTGATTCTTGTACTGGCTCTCTGGGATATTCGGCGTTCTGCCATGCCTCGTGAAAAGAACCTGTTCTGGAAGGCTGCCGTTATTGCTGGTGAGGCGAGCTTCGCTTTTTACCTGGTGCATGAGATGGTGCTGGCATACGTGCGATCGGTACCTTTGGCTGCCTCCGCTCACGGTGGTATGACGGGTCTGCTGTATGTCGTAATTTCTCTTATCATCGCGAGCATTCTTGCGCTTCTGGCTCATTATTTTATTGAGCGTCCGGCTCATCGATTTATTGTGAAAAAATATTCACAGAAGGTATAGGTCTTATTGTGAAGAGTATCTACTCTAAAATTCGGATTTTTTTCCCGGGCAAAAAGTTTAGGCTCCTGGTACTAAACATTTTGGGTCTCTTTGCGGTATCGCTTTTTGAGATGCTTGGTGTGGCTCTCGTGCTTCCTCTGGTGAACCTCGCCATGGGAACCCCACGTGAAGGCTTCATCCTGAAAGTTTCTAACTTCTTCGGTGATCCGGATACTCCCACCCTAATCGTTATCTTCGGTGTGGCTCTCGTCGCAGCATTTGTTTTCAAGGGTGTCTTTTCCCTAATTATTCGTCGCTGGAGCCTCGGCTTCATCGCCACCCAGCAGAGCGCAGTTTCAGTGACTCTGCTAAACCGCTACATGCGCGAGCCCTACCTGGACCACCGTAAGCGCGGTACCGCCCCGGTTTTGAATTCCGTTAATGATGTGGTGGGTCAGGCCTACGGCACCTTCGTCAACGGTGTGCTTGGCTTTATCGGTGACCTACTGTCAATTATTGTGTTGATGGTAATGCTACTAGTCATTATGCCGGTGCCCGCTCTTCTCGCCTTTATTTACTTCGGCCTGGCTTCGTTCGTGCTACAGGCTTTGCTCAAGCGCAAGAATCGCGAACAGGGCGCCATCGTACTGAACGCGACTAAGGGTGCACTGGACGCAGCTATCGAAGCTGTAGTAGGCTTCCGTGAAATCCGCATGTACGGTGTGACTGAACGCTACACATATCGTTACCAGGAAAAGCGAATTGACTCTGTGAATGCGTCGATGCGTAGTGCTTTCCTCTCCGATTTCCCGAAGTACACCTTGGAAATCATCTTCATTGTTGGTATTGCTGCTCTCTTGGCCTTTATGAGCGCTACGCAAGGTGCTGATAGCACTGGCTACTTGCTTCTCTTTGCTGGTGCCTGCATTCGTATTTTGCCTAACTACACCCGTATGGTTGCCTCTCTTGGTAGCATCCGTGCAGGTGAATATGCCAGCGAGAAACTGCTGGAAGAGTTTGAACACCTTACTCCTGAGGAGCGTATGTTCAAGTTACCCTCCGCACCGGTCGTCCCGAAGGATTACGACTACATCAACAAGAGCATTGAGCCGGTTAGTATTCAGATTGATAATCTGACCTTCCAGTACCCTGACGGTGATAAGCCTGTGCTGAAGGACATCGTCCTTGACATCCCGATGGGCTCCTCAATTGCATTTGTAGGTGGGTCTGGTTCAGGTAAAACTACTCTGATTGACCTTATTCTGGGTCTCTTTGCGCCGACCCGTGGTCAGGTGCTGCAGAACGGCGAGTCGATTCTGAAGGATTTGCGTTCCTGGCATCAGCATATCGGCTATGTACCTCAGGATGTCTTTATCGCAGATTCCACTGTGTTGGAGGCTGTAGCGTTCGGCTTAAAGCCTGAGGAAATTGATGTGGAACGCGTCAAGTACTGCCTCGAAGTGGCTGCTCTGACCGAGGTCATCAACTCCCTGGAGAATGGCCTGGAAACTATGATTGGTTACAACGCGACCCGTTTGTCAGGTGGTCAGAAGCAACGCCTGGGTATCGCCCGCGCTCTGTACCGTAACCCGAGTGTGTTGATTTTGGATGAAGCAACCAGCGCATTGGATAACGAGACCGAACACAAGATTACGAAGACTATCGAACGTATTTCTAAGGACATTACGGTAATTATCGTGGCTCACCGTCTATCAACGGTTCGCAACGTTGATCAGTTGGTTTACCTCTCCAACGGCCGAATTGCTAATCAAGGCACCTTCGCTGAGGTGCAGCGAGCAAATGCAGAGTTCGCTAACCTGGTGAAGCTGGGCCAGTTGCCGGATTAGTCTCATAGCTTGCATATATAAAAAGAGGGGGCTCTCGTCATGACGAGAGCCCCCTCTTTTTATATTGTATTTTTACCATCTAGAAAGATTTGTGTTAAATACCTGTAGCCGTCTTCTCTTTGAGTAAATGAACGATTTCTTTAAACTCTTGAGGCAAAGAGTCAATAGGCGTAAGAGGGCCGGTTGGATGCCAAGTGATGGTTTCATGGTCAACTTCGCCGCGCAAAAGTGCTTCCCACAGGGGGGTAGCACTTTCAATGGTTATATCACCATTACGCCTCCAATGGTAGCCCCTATCTTCAGGCAGATCGGTTACCTCCAACGCCTTTGCCCCTTGACGTAGCTTGCGGGTAAATTGTTCCATTGAACGCCAAGGATAGTGGATGATAGCAACTTCATTAAGCTTCTGCTTACCCGGTGCAATAACCTCATGGTTTCCCATTTTGATAATTGCATTCTCCCAGCGAGAGAAACAGACTTTCAGATCCCAATAGGGAGTTGGGTCAATCCTGAGAGAAGATCCTTCAATACTGGGAAAAACGTTGTACAGCTTCGTCAGTTCGATAGTGTGACTCTTTTGCGAGCGTAGGACTTCCGATAGTGGAGCAGAAACACCGTACCAAAATTCATCAGCGTCGAAAGGGATAATCCATTCAGCGCCCGCTTCCATCACCCGGTCGGCAAGCCAGGTCATTTTTTCTGACTGGTAGTAGGCTAGCTCATGGTCCTGAATAACGTGCACGGGGAGGGTTTTACTAAGCTCGAGCAATAGTTCATAGGTTCCATCAGAAGAGCCATTATCAGCTGCTAAGATATGATCCACACCTTGATCGAGCAGGTGTCGAATCGTCTGTTCAACGATATCCGCCTCGTTCTTCACCATGGTTATACCCCAGATAAAGGGACCGCAGGGGAGATCCGTGTGGGTAAATGTTTTGTTGAGTGATGCGTAACGCTCTTTGAACCCAGCACTTTTACGTAGCGCGAGAGCTTCATGTTTCTTATCATGGTTAACCTTGCGCAGATACAGTTGGTGCTTAATGGACTTTAGAGTACTAATCATAGGGGCTCCCCCGAAATCCAGTTCTTACCTTCAGGGTGATGCACCGCAACCCAATGAGTACGGTGCATCTTTGGGCGGCCCTCAGGAATAACTTGATGAATACCAGGGGAAAGGACGAGCTTTTGGGCCAGTAACTCACCGATATAGGCGCCCCAATAACCGAAAGTTGTGTTGGTCAGAATCAGGTAAGGGGCGCTGGCCACAAGGGCCAGATCGTCGAACATGCCGGAACCCTGCTTTTCAAAGATACAGGGTGCTACTGAGTTCAGGTGTGAGAGGTTTTCATCGCACCACTGAAGATCATCTGATACAAAAATAATCTTTGAAGGAGTCACGGTATCCTGAAGTTTCTTCAGTGCTTGCTCCACATAGGTCACCGTATCAATTCCGAACACCTCATTAATTTGAGGCACAGAATAGTAATCGCCACGGCGAATGTTAATGACGAGAGAATTTTCATCCACTACGTTCTGCATTTTTGCAAGGCGTTTGCTGAAGGACTCTGAAGAAAGAAGGTACTCGCGAATAAAAAAGTGCAAATCTTCTTCGCTGATATCCTTCTCAATATCCCTCGGGAAGTAGCCGCTACGGCGGGTAAAGAACGTATACTCTGACGAAGAAGCCGTAATGGAGGCAAGCTTCGGGAACTCCGCGGTCCATGCCTCCATTCCGGGACTATAAAGCAAAGATGCTTTGTCAGTACCGCGATGGCGCAGAGAAGCCGCGTGGGCCCATAGATACAGCCAATTACCTCCCCGATAGATAGGGTAGGAAAGGAGAATAAATTTTTCGCCGCGACGTAGCAGGTTAATATATTTCGCCAGATACTTATGGTGAATAGAGTTGTAAGCCGTATTGATAGCACGTTTGAAAGCGGGTTGCTGAACAGTGTATACGGCGAGCCTTTCTGACTCATTGATGGCTTGGGCATCAGAAGCCACGAGAAAGTCCCCTTTCGGATGTGTAAGACAGCGAGTTGATAGTGGGTGAGCATTTATCGACTGCATAGGTAATTGAAAAGCGCAGCTGAAAAAGTAGTGAAGTTGTATAATCCTAGAGACGATAGCGCCCACATTTACGGTGGTTTCTATCATCCCTCTCACTTAAGAAAGATTGTAATACATGACCTTCCATCCCTGCATATCTGCGGTTATTCCTTTCTACGGTGAGCCGGAGCCGGTTCTTGCCGTTATCGACACTCTGCGTGCTCAGCAGGGTATTGACCCCGCCGATATTGAAATCGTCGTCTCGGATGACGTTTCGCCCACCCCCTTCCCCGAAGTTGAGGGCGTGACCGTGGTTCGCCGCCCTGTTAACGGTGGTTTCGGCAAGGCTGTGAACTCCGGTGTTGCCGCCGCAACCGGTGAATGGGTTTTCATCCTCAACAGTGACCTGGAGCTAGATAACAACTTCGTCTCGCGCATGCTCGCAGCCGTGGAACGCCACGGCGAAATCCTGGCTAGCCCGCAGATCATTGGCCACGACGGTAAGCAGCAGTGGGTCGCACGAAAGTTCCCCACCGTAGCACATATCGCGTGGGAATGGTTCACTCCGCTGGCTCGTTTCAAGCCGACTAACTGGTGGCACCGCGGGGTTGGCCACGATGTTGAGGCATGCACCGGCACCTCGGATGCGAAGGTCGACTGGGTTATGGGTGCGTGCATGGTCGTTCCTCGCGCGACCTTCAACCGCATTGGTGGTATGGATGAGCGTTTCTACATGAACAGCGAAGAGGTGGATTTCCAGTACCGCCTCTCGAACGCTGGTGTGGACCGTTACCTGATTCCTTCTGTGACTGTCACCCACGGGGGAGGCGGATCTTCGCCCTCCGAGCGCCGTGTACAGTGGGTGACCACCGCTCGCTTCATTTATGCGGATAAGTGGGGCTGGGAGAAGAAGCTTGCTGTTGCTCTGCGCGCTACCAGCTACGCGAACCTCCTGGTGAACTCGGTGCGCGGCCTGCGCAATAAGGACGTGGACGCTCGTGGATTCCTCGCCACCGAGCTGGAGCGTATCGCCAAGGCAGAGCGCCACGAGAACTAGGCGAGAAACCACCGAAATTTACCGTGATGGTTCCACATAATTTGTTGCCTTCTTCATAAGAAGGCTCACATAGAACGTAGGAGGCGACACAGCGCACTCGAGTGTGTCGTCTCCTGCTTTCAATGTAAAATTTCAATAGATATGTTTTGCCTCAAGTTGCAGGTGAAACTTTACGTTCCTCTTCACTCCAACACATAGCACCGCACGGTTCTACCCCTGCGGGTTCTTATAGCAAACGCCGACAGGATTCAATCCTCATATGACTCAGCCTAAACTTCTACTGCTCTCACCTGCATTCCACGGGTACTGGAAGGCAATTCAGGCATCCCTGGAAGTGCATGGATACGAAGTGCGCACCCACATTTATGATGCGCCGGGTACTCTGCCCGAGCGTATCCTCAACAAGCTTGCCCATGAGCTGCCCGAGAGGTACCGCCCTGAAAGCTTCGCTGCTCAGGCTACTCGTAAGGCGATTGATGCTTTCAACGAATTCCGCCCCGATATTGTGCTGGTCATTAAGGGCGATATGCTCTCCCGTGAATGGTGGGATCTGCTGGAGACTTCCGGCGTTCGCTACGGTACCTGGCTCTACGACGAAATGCGCCGCATGAGCTACACCGAAGAGGACCTGCACCACCTGGGCTCGCTGGCAAGCTACAGCCCGCTGGACGCGCAGCACCTGCGTGAGCAGGGCTTCGAAGTGCTCGACATGCCCAACGCCTACGACACTCACTGCCCTGTTGTCCCCATGCGCGAGGACTCCATCAACTTTGTGGGCGCTAAGTACCCCAACCGTGAGGAGACCCTGCAGGCGCTGGTCGCAGCTGGCCTGCCGGTGCGTGCCTACGGTCGTGCTTGGTCGCGTCACCCCTACGACATTCTGCGCACTAAGCAGTTCAATGATTCCGGTGTGCCCGCAGGCCGCGATATTGACCGCTCTGAGGCGTACGGCATTATGGCGTCTTCCCCGGCAACGCTGAACATCCACAATAACCAGGATGGTTTCACCATGCGCACCTTTGAGGCTCCCGGCGTGGGCGCTCTGCAGGTGATTGACCGTGCCGATGTGGATCGCTACTACATTCCTGGTGAAGAGGTTCTGGTCTACGAGAGCATTGATGAGCTCATCGAGATTTGTACCCGTATTTTCCGTGAGCCGAAATGGGCTCGTCAGATTCGTGAAGCCGGTCAGAAGCGTACTCTGGCCGAGCACACCTTCGATCAGCGTGTCAAGATTTTGGAGCAGCTATGGGCCTAACCTATCCCGTTGATATTGACGCATGGGCTGCCTGGCAGAAGCGCCAAAACACCCTGCGCTGGGCTAAGAGCGAGGCTCGCGCTCTTGTGGGACGTCTGCGCGGAGGCGCGGCTGAACAGGAAGGTCCCGTCGGCGGCGTGCTGTACACCCGCGGTGCCGTACCCCGCGTGCTCATCGTGCTCGATTCGTTCTCGCCGACGAGCCGTAACTCCCTATTGGAGCCTCTCAAGTACCTCGAAAACGTGGGTGTGGCCCTGTGGGTCCCTGAGGACGCTTCGGAGTACCTTAACGGCCAGTACACCACTGAACGTTACGACCGCGATGCCTGGAGCGAGCAGGAAGCGACAGGAGACCAGTTGCAGGAGCTCCTGCCCGGTGTGCGCGTAGTTCTCTCCCTGGGCCACTACCTGGCACGCGGTGCGGTAGCCTACGAGTTCTCTCGTGCAATTGGCGCTGAGTACTGGGTGGTTCAGCACGGCCTGTTGGTGCCTCAGGCGCCGCCCCTGCCGGTCGGATGCACCCTGCTGGCTTTCAGCGAAGCTGATGCGGAATTCTGGGTATCGGGTCGCCGTGACGTCGCCACTCACGCGGTGGGTTCGCAGCTGCTCTACCTCGCGGCGCAGAAGGCTGCCGGTGCTGAGGCACAGAAGCAGAACGACCTGGAACCGATCTTCCTAGGACAGATGCACGGTGCGGAACTGCCGCGCGCATCCTTCGCGTACGCTTCCCACTCTTTCTTGAAGAAGTTCGGCGGAAGCTACCGCCCGCACCCGAGCGAGAAGGACAAGCTGTCGGTGCTGACCCACCAACTGTGGGAGAAGGAAGGCATCCGCATTGACCGCTCCGGTACCCCGCTGAACGAGGTGCCGAACCCGGTGGTGTCCATCTTCTCTACCGGTGTTCTGGAGGCTGCAATCCGCGGAATCCCGGCGTGGGTTTATCACCCGGCACCGCCGGCATGGCTCGTGGAATTCTGGAACCGCTACGGCATGAACCAGTGGGGTCAGGAACCGACCCCGGCACCGGTTCAGCCGAAGAAGGAACCGGCACAGCGTATCGCTGAACTAATAATTGAAACCTTGGAGGCATAATGCGTATTCTCTGCGTCATCCCCGTGCGCGGTGGCTCAAAGGGCATTCCGCGTAAGAACCTGCGCCCCATCGCGGGTAAGCCGCTGGTCGCATGGACCATCGAGCAGGCACTGGCTGCTAAGGAAGAAGTAGCCGGCGAGCACGAGCTGCGTGTTGTCGTCTCCACCGATGATGCTGAGCTGGCTGATATCGCCCGCGAGTACGGTGCTGAGGTGCCGTTCATGCGCCCTGCACACCTGGCTGAAGACACCACCGCAACTGAACCGGTCATCGAGCACGCCATCGAGTTCTACACCGAAAACGGTTGGGAACCCGAGGCTGTCATGCTGTTGCAGGCAACCAGCCCGGTGCGTCTGCCCGGTACCCTGGCTCGTGCGGTCCGCCAGTTCGCGGAGAACGGTAAGGACTCCATGGTCGGTGTGATTCCGATTGGTCCGTTCATCTGGACTTGGCACGCTGACGGTGAGCCCACTGCGGCGTTCGAGATTATGGCTCGCCCGCGCCGCCAGGAGCTGACCAAGGAAACCTTCCGCTACCGTGAGAACGGCTCGATGTACATCACCAAGACCCACGTGTACATGGACCACCACAACCGCCTGGCGGGCTACCCCGGCGGTACCATTGATTTGTTCATGCTGGACGAGGTTGAGGGCGTCGACATTGACGCACCGATTGACTTCTCCGTGGCAGAGCACCAGCTCACTCAGATCCTGGCCGAAGGCAAGTAACCTTTACCCGCGGCAGTACCTCGTCTGCCGTTCCCGGCTTGACCTGCACTCAGGCATTCAACTAAACATTCAAATAAAAAGGTCAAAATCGTGATTATTGAACGCAATATTGCCCCATACGTGGTCTTCGCTGAAGACCCGATTCTCAACGCACTGCAGAAGATTTCTGCTAACGGCCAGCGCATCATCTTCCTGGTGAATGAATCCGGTATTCTGCGCGGTTCGCTCTCTGACGGTGACTTCCGTCGTTGGCTGATTGCTAACCCGACCGCATCCCTGGAGACCAGCGCCCTGGACGCCGCAAACGCCACCCCGCAGACCGCACCGGCTGATGCTGACCCCGAGACCTTGCGCGCATACTTCGCGAAGGGTATCAACCATGTGCCGCTGACCGACGAGCGCGGTCACCTCGTGGCACTGGCAATGGATGAGCAGGACGTCCTGCGCATCGGTAAGCACACCATCAGCGAGGATTCCCCCTCTTTCATCATCGCTGAGATTGGTAACAACCACCAGGGTAGCGTTGACTTCGCTAAGGAACTGGTGGACCTGGCTGTTGAGTCCGGCGCGGACGCTGTGAAGTTCCAGCTGCGCGACATGGATGCTCTGTACCGCCAGCGCGGCGCAGCAACCGCAGGTGAGGACCTGGGCGTTCAGTACACCCTGGATCTGCTGTCCCGATTCTCCCTGACCGTTGACCAGATGTACGAGGTCTTCGACCACGTCAAGCAGCATGACATGGACATCATGTGCACCCCCTGGGACGCACCCTCCGTTCAGGCACTGGTTGACTACGGTATCCAGGGCATGAAGATTGCTTCTGCTGACCTGACCAACCACGAGCTGCTGCGCGACGTGGCTTCCCGCGGCCTGCCCATGCTGGTGTCCACCGGTATGAGCCGTGAAGAGGAAATCCGCGAGTCCGTGGCTCTGCTGCGTAACGCTGGCGCATCCTACGCTCTGCTACAGTGCCAGTCTGCGTACCCGGCACCCTTCAAGGATGTCAACCTGGCGTATATGGACCGCTTGGCTGAGATCGGTCAGTGCCTGGTTGGTTACTCCGGCCACGAGCGTGGATACCACGTGCCGATTGCTGCTGTTGCTCGCGGCGCGAAGATTATTGAGAAGCACTTCACCACCGACAAGACCCTCGAGGGTAACGACCACACCGTCTCCCTGCTGCCTGAGGAATTCAAGGCAATGGTTCAGCAGATCCGTGAGGTTGAGACTGCTATTGGTTCTGCTGCTCCTCGCGAGGTGTCCACCGGTGAGCTGATGAACCGCGTGAACCTGGCAAAGTCCCTGGTGGCGACCCGCCACATTGCTAAGGGCGAGGTTGTAACCGAGGCTGATGTTGCTGTGAAGTCCCCCGGCCGCGGTCTGCAGCCGAACTACCTGCCGCAGCTGCTGGGCCGCACCATGCAGCGCGACGTTGAAGAAGGCTCGTTCTTCTTCGAGGGCGACCTGAAGGACGATCTGGTGACCCGCCGCGACTTCAAGTTCGACCGCCCCTGGGGTCTGCCGGTTCGCTACCACGACTACAAGCCGCTGATCGAAGAGGCAAAGCCGGACTTCCTGGAGTTCCATTTCTCCTACAAGGACCTCGAGATCAACATCGACGATGTCTTTGACTCCAAGCTGGACATGGGCTTCACCACTCACCTGCCCGACCTGTTTGCAGGGGACTTCCTGGTGGACCTCGCGTCCAAGGACCCCGAGGTGTGGGAGCGCTCCATCGCTGAGGTTCAGCGTACCATTGACATCACCCGTGATTTGACCCGCTACTTCACCGTAGATGAGGATCCGGTCATGGTCGTGACCATGGGTGGCTTCACCAAGGACAAGCACATCCCCGCATCAGCACGTGCTGAGAAATACGAGCGCATCGGTGAGGCGCTGAAGCGTCTGGATGCATCCGGCGTTCGCCTGGCGGCTCAGACTCTGCCCCCGTACCCCTGGCTGATGGGTGGTCAGCAGTACCACAACCTGTTCCTGGATCCGAAGGACACAGCAGAGTTCTCGCGTGCGTTCGACACCGCGCTCTGCCTGGACATCTCCCACACCATGCTTGCTTGCAACTTCCTGAACATTCCGCTGTCGGAGGCTGTTGAGCAGCTGGCACCGCTGTCCATCCACCTGCACCTGGTGGACGGCACCGGCGTTGACGGTGAGGGCGTTCAGGTCGGCGAAGGCGATGTTGACTGGGCATCCCTGGGCAAGCAGCTGCGTGAGCTGGCACCGAAGGCATCCTTCATTCCCGAAATTTGGCAGGGCCACATCAACAACGGTGAAGGCTTCTTCACTGCACTGGACCGCCTCGAGAAGTGGCTGTAGGACCGGCATCTATGGCCAAGTCTCAGACCGTAAAAGCTCGGGAGGGTGAAGTTCTAGATCAGGACTTCATCACTCCCGGGCGTTTCCGGGAGCTGGACGGGTTTCGTGGCCTGGCTGCCATTACCGTGGTGATTTATCACCTGGGTGTTCCCGCTACGGAGAACTATCCGCGGACTGCTCCTTCGCCCTATGACATCGCCCTTGGCGAGTTGGGTGTCCAGCTCTTTTTCATCATTTCTGGTTTCGTGATCCTGCTCAGCGCCATCAAGAGCGGGTCGGCGCTGAAGTTCGCGATTTCGCGTTTTTCTCGTATCTACCCGACCTATTGGTTTGCACTGGCTGTGTCGGCTCTGGTGTATTTCATCTACGGAAACCCCGGACGCCATATTACGATTCCGCAGACCCTGATTAACACGACGATGCTGCAACGCTTCCTGCGTGTGGATAACGTAGATCAGGTGTACTGGACGCTGGCAGTGGAACTGCAGTTCTATGTGATGGTTGCCCTGTACCTGATTATCCGGAAGGGAAAGATTTACCGTGGGGAGCTGACTACGATTCTGCTCACCTGGTCGGTTATCGGTACGGCTCTGTGTCTGCTTTTCCACCCGGAGGCTTCTCTCGGCGGAGCTCCGAAGATGATTGTGTGGGCTGCGGTTGCGGAACATTCTTCGCTCTTTAGCTTGGGCATGGTGTTCTTCATGTACAGCCATGATCGAAAGTTCACCCGGCATATTCCCTACTTTGCGATTCTGGCTTCCCTCAACGCGGCGCTGATGCATGATTTTGCTCATGGAATCGGTGTGGCACTGATTAGTCTGGTGTTCTTCATCGTTGTATATCTGAAGAACGTTCCGGTACTTTCGAGGGGTCCGCTGAACTTCCTGGGTCGTATCTCCTACCCCCTGTACCTGGGGCACGCAATGGTTGGCTATATGTTGCTGGACCTGTTCTACCCGGTAGCCGGTCCATGGGGTTCACGCATCATCGCATTGGTTTTGGTGATTTGCTTCGCCTACCTGGTGCATATTTCCATTGAAACTAAGGTTTCTGCATCCTTCCGTTCTTTCCTCACTCGAAAGTTGACTAAGGTATGACCTCTACACCAACGGCTCTATGGGTTGTTCCGGTTCCCGATTTTGGGGGAGTAGCTCGGCACGTTGTCGATATGGTGCGTGCCGGGCTCCCCGGCTTTAACATGGTGGTTCTCGCGCCCGAGGGTAAGCTCACGAGCCGCCTCGAGGAACTGGGCGTCACCGTCATCAAAGCTGAGTTCGGTCCCGACTACGGTTTTAAGACTTCCTTTGCTTCTTTGCAGAAGGCTGTTGAGCAGATCCGCCCGGATATTGTACACAGCCACCTGGCGTATGCGGATGTTGTCGCCACCGCTGTAGTCAACGCTCTACGCATCCGTAGCGTTATCAAGCGTGGCACCTGCGTGCCGAAGCTTCTGACCACTGAGCACGGTATTGCCGGTAATGACTCGGTGTACCACGGTAGCTCCTGGCGTTCTAAGCTTATGGAGACCGTGCATCGTGTGCGTCTGTGGGGTACCGATCAGGCGATTGCTGTTTCTCGTTCTACCGCTGATCAGATGCGTGTCAAGTGGGGCGCTCGTGGCGTGGAGCTGGTGTACAACGGCGTGGATATCCCCGAGGTACACGCGGCTGTTGAGCAGCAGCGTGTTCCCGTAGAGAGAGGTCCGCGTATTCTCTCGCTGTCCCGTCTGTCCCCTGAGAAGGGTATTGACGTGCTACTGGATGCTTTTGCGCACCTTCGTGCTGATTACCCGCAGGCTCATCTTGAGATTGCGGGCTCTGGTGATTTGGCGTCCGAGTTGAGGGCTCAGGCTCAGCGTCTGAACCTGGGTGATTCGGTGACCTTCAGCGACTTTGTTAACCCGATTGAGGCGATGGGCCGTAGCGACATGATTGTTCAGCTGTCGGTGTGGGAGAACTGTTCCTACACTCTGCTGGATGCTAAGGCTGCTGGTCTGAAGACGGTCGCTACCGCTGTGGGTGGTAACCCGGAGATTTTGGGTGCCGACGAGCTGGTGGACCGCCAGAGCGCAACCCTGACTCAGGATGTTCTGCAGGCTATGCGTGCGCAGCTGCAGAAGGGTGAGGCTGAGCCTTTCACCTGGAGTTCGAATGAGCAGATGGCTGCTCAAACTACTGAGATATACGCTCGTACTTTGGAGAAGAAATGACTGTAGCTCACTCTCAACCTGCATCTGGAACTAAGTATCCAGCTTCCGCAGGTACCTCTTCGAGCAATGCTACTCGTTTTGGACAGGTAGCGAAGGCTGAAGCGAAATACCTTGCTAGTAGTGTTTCGAAACTGTCAATGCTTGACTTCTGGGCAGGGTTTGGACTGATTTTTATCGGTATTACCACGGCGTTCTTCGCTCTCCCTGTGGGTACCGTCGTGGTGATGGTCCTAGTACTCGTCAACCTGACTCGTCCCGCGAAGATTGAGAATCCGCACAACAGCCTGTTCTTCGCAATCCTGTTATTGGCAATCGGCTGGGCACTCTTTGAGACACTAGCTTTTAACAACTTCCCTATTGAGTATGCTATTCGCCGTGCGGTTCGTATGGCAATTGTGGTGCTACTTGCGCTACAGATTGCGCAGAAGAAGATTGACGTGCGATCTCTGCTGTTCGGCGTGGCCTTTGGCCTGCTGTTTAACTTCATTGGGTTCTACACGCGTATTGCTCCGGATACATATGGTGGTGTGCTAACCGGTTGGTTGAACGATAAGAACCAGTCGGGTTTGTACTATGCGCTTTTCGGTTTTCTATTTGTGGCTATGGTCCAGAAAACGAAACACCGAGTCATTGCTATTTGTATTACTTCCGGAATGCTGTGGTTGACTGGTTCCCGAACCTCCCTTGCGGCCTACGCATTTGCCATCTTGTGGCTGTATTTTTCTCATCGGCTGAACCTTTTAGGTAAAGCTATTTTGGCGTACCTATTCTACCTAGGAGTGAACTTCCTAGAGGACAACTTCGCGCGTGCCGGTGCCTTCGCCGACCGACTCGGTAGCGATCTTCTGCGTCAGCGAATTGACGAGGCAATGTATCGTATGATCGATGTGGTCCCTTGGTACGGTGGCGGGCTGGGTACTGCACAGGTCCCTATCCAGAACCGATACTTCTACTTCCACAACTCCTACATGACGCTAGTGCAGGAGGGGGGTTGGGTATACATGATTGTCATTGTGAGTCTCATGGTTAGTGTGACTTTCTTTTGGAAACAACCGCGTGTACCCAGAATCGTGATTGCGGAAGCAACGATGGTGATTATTCTTATTACCTCGGAACGTCTAGGTGAGGTTATCTTGACTGTACCTTGGGCTATTACGGTGGGCCTGGCACTGCTGTACCTAAACCCTGATGATAAGCTGGATGCCTCAGACCGCGGCCGTATTGAAGCCACGCTGGCTACCCTGGCGAAGAACCAGCCAGACTCCTTGCAGGGACAGGAGAAAACCGTTGCAGTTGTGCCGGAAGTAATCACCGAGGACACAAACATTACTGTAGCGCCTGTAGCTAATCGATCCTCTTCGAATCCCAACTATTCCTATAACGTCGCTTCTATCCGTCAGCAGGCGAGGAAAGTACAACGATGAAAGAACTTTACATCGCCACCAATAACGGTGACATGGGTGGCGGTGAGATTATGCTTCTGAATATCGCCCGCGCAGCCCGTAGTCTTGGCTACAAGGTCACTATTGTGGGGCCTTCCGAGCCGAAGCAGCTTGTAGATGCTGCTGCGGATGAAGGTTTTGCGCGTGTGGTACTGCCAGCTAAGAACCGCGCTCAGTACATGGTAGCTCTGCGTAGCTGGCACGCTCGCCACAAGGATGTTCTGCTGTGGTGTAACGGTATGGTTCCCGCAGCGGCAACGGGCGGTCGTAAGAACCGCATCGTGCACCTGCACCAGCTTCCTACCGGCGTGAACGCGAAGCTCGTACCCTTTGCCCGTCGTAAGGCATCTGTCACCTTGGTTCCGAGCCGCTATGTGGCGCGTGCCTGCCCTGGCAGTGAGGTTTTCGCAAACTGGGTTAGCGGCGTATCCACCGAGCTGGATCACCGTGTGGGGGAGCGCCGCCTCCGCATCGGTTACCTGGGGCGTTTGACTCCGTCTAAGGGCATTGCGACCCTGTGCCAGGCGATGAGTTCCTTGAACTCTAACGGCATTGAATACGACCTGGTGATTGGCGGCGAGCCTGTCTTCGCATCTGACGAAGAACGAGCTGAGGTTGAGGAGGCGCTAGCTCGTGTCGCCACCTTCAGCACTCGTTTGGGCTGGACTACCCCGGACCGTCTTTTCGGTGACATCGACATGCTCGTTGTACCTTCGATTGCCCCCGAGTCCTTTGGCCTGGTGGTCGCTGAAGCGATGAGCACACGCGTCCCTGTAATCGTCAGTGACGCTGGTGCTCTGTCGGAGGTGCTGGGCGGCGCATCGTACCCGTACGTTGTGCCTGCTGACCAGCCGGTAGCTCTTGCGCAGGCTATTAAGAGCCTGGGTACTGAGCTTCGAGAAGATACGGATGCACTGGCGGAGCGGACCTCCGAGCTGTTCTGGAGTTGGCAGGAGAACTACTCGCCCGAAGCAGGTAAGGTTCGTGTTGGTGAGATTCTGGAGCGTTTTATCCGCTAAGGTGCTTCTAACCCTATAGATCATCCCCAACGTATATCCTCTCGCTCAAACCCGAAGGAAAATTATGACGACTACCCACCGTTACAAGGCTGCGGTTATCATTCCCTCTCGCGGTGGTGCAGATATTCTGCACTACCCGCTGGATGCGCTTGCCGCCCAGACCGAGAAGGACTTCCAGGTTATTGTGGTCCTCGACGGCGATATTGACAACAGTGAAGCTGTGCTTGACCGCTACATTGCGGAAGGCAAGCTGAACTTGACCAAGATTGTTTTCGAGGAGAATCGTGGGCGCGTCAGTGCGTTGAACGCTGGTCACCGTGCGGCTGATGCGGATATCCTCATCCGTTGCGATGACGATCTTGAGCCTGCTGCTGACTATGTCGAGGCGCAGATTCGCCTGCACCGGGATTATGACGGTGTGATTGGTACCTTGAAGAACGTGTACCCGGACACTCCCTATTCTCGTGTGTACGGTAACTTCCGCGATGCCCGCTTCAAAGAGGGAGCCCTCAGCGTAGCTGAAGAAGGCCGTTGGCTGTACTGGAACGGCAACTCTTCTATCTCTGCGGAGTACTTTGACCGTACTGGCGGATACGACCCTGGGTACCGTCTCTACGGGTGGGAAGACGTAGACATGGGCAAAATGGTCCATGACGCTGGTGGCCGTATCATCATCTCTGATGAGGTTGAGGTCAAGCACTATGCTGAGGCTACCACCACTGCAGTGCGTGCCCTGCGTGCCCTGCACTCGGGTTCTGCCCGCACCATCTTCGTGCGTAAGCACGGCGATGCGGCGCACCCTGCCCCGAACCCGACCGGTCCCTGGGGTTTCTTGGTCAAGACCCTCGCTCGTTTTACCACCGAGAAGACCATTAAGGCTCTTGGCGATGCGAGCGATAAGATTCTGCTCAAGCTGCCTGCTAAGGCGGCTGAGAAGCTTGTGGCTTTGCAGGTTGAGGCTGCATCTTACGCCGGTATTCACTATCCTGAGCGAGCTCAGAAAGTTTTCTAGGAGGAAAAGAAAATGTCACTCACTCAGCTCTTGACCTCCGTTCCGTTTACCGGGCTGAAGAACCCCGACGCGGTGCTCGCGGATATCCCGAAGACCCTCAAGAAGCTTGGCCGCCTGGCGCGCCGTTACGTGCCGCTGGTTAAGCCTGAGGCTACTGAAGAGATTGCGATTGCCCACGACTACCTGACTCAGCGCGGCGGTGCGGAGCGTGTTGTCCTGGCAATGCACCGTGCGTTCCCGGAAGCACCGATTTACACGACTCTGTACGACCCGGAGGGCACTTTTCCCGAGTTCAAGGACGCGAAGATTATCACGAGTCCTTTGAACAAGATTGGTTATCTGCGTCGTAACCACCGCATGGCGCTACCGATTCTGCCGTTTGCTTCTTCTTTCTTGAAGGTGCCGGCTGAGCGTGCTGTGGTGTCGACGACCGGTTGGGCGCACGGCTTCAACTTCGCCGGCCGTAAGTTCATCTACTGCCATTCGCCGGCGCGTTGGCTGTACCTGAGCGATCAGTACTTGGGTGAGAAGAGCACCGGCCCCGTACCTCTGCTGCTGAAGACCCTGCGTCCCGGTCTGATGCTGTGGGATCACTGGGCGGCTCACCGCTCGGCGGTGTACGTGGCGAACGCGAGCGTGATTAAGAAGCGCATTGAGCGGGTGTACGGCAAGAAGGATGTTCCGATTTTCTTCCCGCCGCACTCGGTAGACACCACCGCACCGGTTGAGCCTATTCCGGGTCTGGAAGAGTTCACCGAATCGGACGATTATTTCCTGATTGTTTCTCGCCTGCTGCCCTACAAGAATGTTGATAAGGCTGTTGAAGCCTGCAATGAGTTGGGTAAGAAGCTACTGGTGATTGGCCGCGGTCCGGAGAAGGAACGCCTGGAAGCGCTTGCGGGCCCGACCGTTCGTATTGCTTCGGGTGTTTCGGACGCGCAGCTTCGTTACGCGTACCGTCACTGCCTGGCACTGCTGGCTATCTCTTATGAGGACTTCGGTATTACTCCGCTGGAAGCGGGTGCTAGCGGCAAGGCCGTGATTGCCTACCGTGCGGGCGGCTTCCTGGATACCATTCAGGAAGGTAAGACCGGTATGTTCATCAACCAGCCGACCGTGGAGCAGCTGGTGGAAGCTCTTAAGGCTTTCAACCCGGACGACTGGAATGCCGACTACATCCGTGAGCACGTTGACAGTTTTTCGGAGGCTCGTTTCATCAGCCGTCTGAAGATGTACGTGCAGGCTTTGCCCGAAGACTAAAAGAGCTAGACTGCTCATAGAAGAAGGCGGGGGGGTAGAACTATAAGTTCTACCCCCCCCCTTCTTTGTGTCTTCTGGGAAGCCTAGCGGGCCTCTAGGAGCCCCTTGGAGAGCAGTTCAGGAATAAAACCCTCAATCTGCGGTCCCATAGTCTCTATTGGCTGTTCATACATTTCGCAGAGCACGTCGATAGCGTCCTGCAACGGCATCGGGTCCTCAAAAATACTCCAAATAATGGAGGCTGAATCCTGAAGAACAGACAGCTCACCGTTGGCAAGATTCGCGAGATAAGTTGCCGTGGGGGAGTACTTAGCGAACTCTTCAGAATGAACGTACGCGATATTCTCGGGGATGCCGTATACGGTCTGACGGGAATCTACTGGATTGCTCATTTGTTCACCTTGATTCCGAAGCGTTCAAAGAACTTGGCACGTATTTCAGCCTTCGTGGGGGCGCGTCCAAGTTGCATCGCCAAATGGTCCTTATTGACAAAGAAAATATTTTTGAGGGTGCGTAGCTTATCGTGCAGGGTGGTCGCCGACTGCAGGCGTCCCATCCACTGGATGTAGTGGGGCACATCCTGGGAGACTGACAGCCACAGTAGGTAGTCGCGGTCGTTACGGTACTGCTCCAGACCGCCCATGGCCGCACTATATGCCAGGGACGAGTCAAGCTCCTCGGCGCGGGCTCGTAGGCGCTGCCAATCGCTATAGGAGAGCAGAGAGACCAGATAGTTGATATCTGCGCTGTATCGTGATGCCGCGCGGGCGCGGTGAAGCACCACGAGAAGACGCGCATCCAAATCGCTGGGGATAGTGCAGGGACGGTGAGCAATCATACGGGTCTTGCGCGCCGCCCAGACGCGCTTAAACGCCTTCTCATAATCGCCGTGGCGTCCTAGACCGGGGAAGAAACGATGGATATCAGTCAGGCCCCATGAAGCGTGGTAGAGCGTCATCGCGTGCTCGAACACAGAGCCTGTCTCGAAGTGTGCTTGAATACGCCATCCATCTGCCAGAAGAATCTCTACAAAACGGTCCACGTGAGAGGGCCGGACAAGCAAGTCAGCGTCGGAGCTGTACCTACCTTTGCGGTAAATTTCCTGGGAGAAAGCGTAGCCTTTGACATGCAGAATATCGATGGAGTGCATGTCGGCAATACGCTGGAAGTAGGCGTGCGCAAGCCGAATCCGTGCCGCGAGCGGAGTAGTCTGCGGCTCCGGGGTATTGGGTGAGTGAGTGGTCACAATAGCCTTTCGGTGCACATGTATACCAGATAAGTATAAGGCGGGACGGGCAGAAAATACTGCCCATCCCGCCCTAAGTCGCTCCCTATGGTTTAGGGCGCTTATTACGTTGTTACTTACTTCTTGGTCGAGGACTTCTTTGACGACTTCTTGTCGCCTTCCTTGCCGTCACCGTAGTAGGTTGCATAACCAACGTAGGCGCTTGCGTAACCGAAGCCGTAGTAGGAGTTACCCAGACCCTTACGGGGTGCTTGGTTCAGAACCATACCGAGGAGGTTCGCATTGACCTTCTTCAGGATGTTGGAAGCTTCAGTCATCTGCTCACGGTGGCTTCGGCCGATAGAACCAACGAGAATCACGCCATCCACGGAGCGGGAGAGCAGCGAAGCGTCGGTCACGGGCAGCAGCGGCGGAACGTCGACGACCACGATGAACTCTTCGGAGAGCTCGTTAATTAGCTGGCGCATCTTATCCGAGCCCAGAAGTTCGGAGGGGTTTGGGGGGATACGGCCCGCAGGTAGGACAAAGAGGTTAGATTCGTCTAACTGGTGGACGGCGTTAGCAATCTCAACCTGACCAGCCAGAACCTGGGTCAGACCGACCTTAGCGTCGAGCTTCAGCTTCTTAGCCACGGTCGGGCGGCGCAGATCGGCGTCAATGAGGATGACGGGCGAACCCGCATCAGCCATTGCGCGAGCCAGCGACAGCGACACGGTCGACTTACCTTCACCAGGCACTGCGGAGGTGACGATGAACGAACGCGGAGGAGTGTCAACGTTCACGAAGCGCAGGTTGGTGCGCAGCTGGCGGATGGACTCCTGGGCGATGTGGTCGTCGGTGTCACCCTTAACGATGTTGTCTTCGTTCAGGTCGTCACTGACGGGCAGAACACCGAGGACGCTTGCTCCAGTTGCTTTGGTCGCGTCGTCACGGGTACGGATGCGCTGGTCCAATGCACGGCGCAGGAATATTGCGGCGTAGACCAGAACCAAACCGGTACCAGCGCCGATAAGGGTGTTCTGCTGGTAATTCGGAGCTACCAGCGGCGGGTTAACGCTTGCGTTGTTCAGAGGAATCACACGAACGGTGTTGCCGCCAGCGGGAGAAGCAGCAGTACTGTCGCCATTTACCAGAGCCTGAGCGTTACCGGAGTTCTGCTCAATCTCCTTGATGTAGTCGGCAGTAGCCTGCAAAGCACCGTTAGCGAGTAGCTGTGCGTTCTTCGGGGAAGAAGCCTTAGCACTCACGGTAATCAGCGCAGCGTTTTCACCTGCGGCTGCGGTGAGGCTACCGCGAATTTGACCGGTGGTCAGGGACAGTTCGGGGTTGTTCTGCTTAATCTTCTGTGCCACGGCCTCAGAGGAGACGATAGCTGCGTAGGAGCGAGCACGCTCCTTAGCGGCTGTGGAGCCCGAGAGAACATCCACCGTACCGGACTCGCCCACGGTCACGTAGCCCGAGGACGATGCAGCGTAGACCTTCGGCTGGAGAGAGGCATAGCCGAAGCCCGCTACGGCACCGACAACGATGCCAATGATCAGCAGCCAGAGGTTAGCCCTCGTGGTGCGGAAAAATTCCAAAATGGTCATGGTAGTGAGAATACTCCAGAAAGTTTGAGTTAGTGTACCTGCAACGTGGAGTGTTGTTGCAGGCGGTGAAGGGATATGAAAATCCCCCGGTGTTTATTAGCGGAGCAATCCGAGCAGGTAGCTACCGTAACCGCTCTTGACGAGGGGGGTAGCGATGTCGCGCAACTGCTCATTGGAGAGCCAACCGTGGCGCCACGCAATTTCCTCCGGGCAACCAACTGACAGACCCTGACGGCTCTGAACAGTACGGATGAAGTTAGTGGCATCAGCGAGTGAATCAAAGGTTCCGGTATCGAGCCACGCGGTACCGCGAGGCAGAACCTCAACCTTCAGTTTACCCTGTTCCAGGTAGACACGGTTGAGGTCAGTGATTTCCAACTCACCACGAGGGGAAGGCTTAATCTGACGTGCATACTCTACAACCTTCGAGTCGTAGAAGTACAGGCCCGGAATAGCGTAGTCACTCTTGGGATTCTCGGGCTTCTCTTCAATAGATAGCGCGTTGAGATTCTCGTCGAACTCCACCACACCGTAAGCGCGAGGATCAGCAACCTGGTAAGCGAATACGGTCGCGCCGTCCTTCTGCTCGTAGGTGGCAAGCTGAGTGCCCAGACCGGGGCCGTAGAAGATGTTGTCACCGAGCACGAGTGCTACAGGGTCATTACCAATAAAGTCGGCACCCAGAATAAATGCCTGTGCCAGACCGTCCGGGGAAGGCTGCACCTTGTATTCGAGATTAATACCGAAACGGGAACCGTCACCGAGCAGTCGCTGGAATTGCTCCTGATCGGTAGGAGTGGTAATAATCAGAATATCGCGGATACCCGCCAGCATGAGAGTGGACAGCGGGTAGTAAATCATCGGCTTGTCATACACCGGAGTGAGCTGCTTACTAATACCCTGAGTGATAGGGTGCAAACGGCTTCCGGTACCGCCGGCAAGAATAATTCCCTTCATAACTTCTTATTGTGTCATGTTTATCTCTTTGCTGAGGCATAAAAATCACTGTTTAGCCAGGTAAAATCTACCGTATGGCTCACATTCTTGTTACCGGCGGTGCCGGTTTTATTGGTTCGAACTTTGTTCACCACCTCATCGATAACACTGATCACACTATTACCGTGCTGGATAAAATGACCTACGCCGCAAATGCTGCGTCTTTGGAAGGTCTTCCTGAATCCCGCTTCAAGATCGTCGTAGGCGACATCGCCGACCGCGAGCTGGCTGACGAACTGGTCGGTAAGGCAGACGCTATCGTTCACTATGCTGCGGAATCTCACAACGACAACTCCCTGTCCAACCCCGAACCGTTCATCCACACTAACCTCATCGGTACTTTCAGCCTCCTGGAAGCAGTCCGTAAGCACGGCACTCGCTACCACCATATCTCCACCGACGAGGTCTTCGGTGACCTTGAGCTGGACGATCCGGCAAAGTTTACCGAAACCACTCCCTACAACCCCTCTTCCCCTTACTCCTCCACTAAGGCAGGATCCGACCTGCTCGTGCGCGCATGGGTCCGCTCCTTCGGTATTGAAGCAACCATCTCTAACTGCTCCAACAACTACGGCCCCTACCAGCACATCGAGAAGTTCATTCCCCGCCAGATCACTAACATCCTCTCGGGTCTGACCCCGAAGCTGTACGGCGAGGGCCTGAACGTTCGTGACTGGATTCACGCATCCGACCACTCTTCTGCTGTGCTACGCATCCTGGAGCAGGGCAAGATTGGTGAAACCTACCTCATCGGTGCAGATGGTGAAGAGAACAACATCACCGTTCTGCGCACCATCCTGCGACTGATGGGCAAGGACGAGAACGACTTCGAGCATGTGGTTGACCGCCCCGGTCACGACCTGCGCTACGCAATCGACGGTAGCCGCCTGCGTGCAGAGCTCGGCTGGGAGCCGAAGTTCACCGACTTCGAATCCGGTCTTGCCGACACCATTAAGTGGTACACCGACAACCGCGGCTGGTGGGAGCCCCTGAAGGCTGAGGTTGAGGCGAAGTACGCAAAGGCTGGCCAGTAATGACTAAGGAATTGAAGGTTACTGAAACCGAGATTCCCGGCCTGCTCATTATTGACCTGCCGGTTCACGGCGATAACCGCGGCTGGTTCAAGGAAAACTGGCAGCGCGAGAAGATGGTTGCAGCCGGTCTGCCCGACTTCAACCCGGTGCAGAACAACATTTCGTTCAACGCTTCGGTAGGTACCACCCGTGGTATTCACGCCGAGCCGTGGGATAAGTACGTTTCTGTTGCGACCGGCCGTATCTTCGGCGCCTGGGTTGACCTGCGTGCCGGCGAATCCTTCGGTAAGGTTGTCACCGTGGAGCTGGGTCCGGACACCGCAATCTTCGTGCCCCGCGGCGTGGGTAACTCCTTCCAGACCCTGGAAGAGAACACCGCCTACACCTACCTGGTGAACGACCACTGGTCGGCGGATGCAGTATCCGGCTATAGCTTCCTGAACCTTGCCGATGAGACCGTCGCAATCGACTGGCCTATCGATCTGGCCAAGGTAGAGCTCTCCGAGAAGGACCGTAACCACCCGCGTCTGAACGAGATCAAGCCCCTGGAAGCCGACCCGATTCTGATTATTGGCGCTAGCGGTCAGCTCGGCACCGAGCTGGTTCGCCAGCTCACCGAGCAGAACGTACCCTTCCTTGCTGTGGATCGCAACCGCCTCGACCTGGGCAAGCCCGAGCAATGGCGCGACGCATTCCGCTGGCGCTCCTTCCGCGCGGTCATCAACGCTGCAGCGTACACCGCAGTGGATCAGGCAGAAACCCCCGAGGGTCGCCGCGACGCCTGGGCAGCTAACGCTCTGGGCGTGAGCGCTCTTGCCTCCATCTGTGAAGAAGCTAACCTGCCGCTGGTTCACGTATCCACCGACTACGTCTTTGACGGTTCCCTGCCTCTGGGTGAAGAATATCCGGAGGATTACCCCTTGGCACCGCTGAGCGTCTACGGCGCTTCCAAGGCTGCCGGTGAGGTTGCCGCTGCCGCATGGCGTAAGCACTACACCCTGCGCACCAGCTGGGTTGTTGGCGCCGGCAAGAACTTTGTGGGTACCATGGCATCCCTGGCTGAGCGTGGCATTGATCCGTCCGTGGTCGCCGACCAGTGGGGCCGCCCGACCTTCACCCAAGACCTGGCTGCTGCTGCCCTGCACCTGCTCTTCTCCGGCGCGGAGTACGGCACTTACAACGTGTCGAACACCGGTGAAGTCATCAACTGGGCACAGTTTGCTCGTGCAGTGTACGAAGGTACCGGCCATGACCCGGCACGAGTTAGCGACACCACCACCGAGGAATACTTCGCCAACGCTGAGCTCTTCGCTCACCGTCCGACGAACTCGGCAATGGACCTGTCCAAGCTGATTGCTGCAGGCTTCACCCCGCGCGATCACCGCGCCGCATTGGAGAGCTATCTGAAGCAGTAAATACAGAGTGTTCACTGATTAGCCCCTCAAATTCGAGAGTATTAGTTATGATTTGTAAAATCGGTAAACGATTAACTCTAAATTTGAAGAGGTATTAGTAATAGAGTGTACGAAAGTGTACGAATATAGATTTATTCAGGTATACATAAATCGTTGATTTAATGTAATCTAACACCTGTACAACTGTATTCATTCATAGCGGAGGAGACTATGGCTGTTGATAGTCTGGGTGAGATTGTTTTTGTTGATCCCGGAAATGCTTTTGAAGATTCTGATGGTTTTTATATCTATGAACGTAGCTTCTTAGGATATAAAGCGTATAAGGATTTTCTTGAAAAAAACTATCCTGAGGTAAAGTTTACTGTGGTTACTGAAGGGGGCGTTATTGATTTTCAAAAATACCTAAATCCTTCGACCTGTAGGAGGTTCTCGAAGGGTGATATTAACTTCAGAAAGGAATCTGCAGATAAGTATCTGCAGAATGCCAAGGGTAACGTTGTTGCCCTAGTTCTTGGTAAAAAGGGTGCAGAGCGTTTCCTGTCCATGCCTTGTAAAGTTGTGTATGTTGCCGAAGTTACGCGACGGATTCGTTACGCTATCTTCCGCGCTGAATCATCGCGAAACGGAAAGATTGGAGTGATGGACACTCTTCGGGCATATCTTGGTCTCTGGAAGGGGGAGCTTGTGACCCGAAAAATGATGCGTAAATCCGCGGGCATTCAGTGTAATGGTCCTGCGGTATTTGAATCATATGGCAACCTTTCCAAGAACTCATTCTTGTATTTTGATCATCGAGTTGACAATGTTGCTAAAAAGAAGGATTTCAATAAATCCTTGAAATCAATTGCATTTTCAGGAAGTATGTCGCCGTTGAAGGGCTCAAAGTATATAGCTGATATATCATGGGCTGTATATAACCTAAATCCTGAAATTGTTTTCTATCTCATTGGAGATGGGCCGGATAGGCAGGAAATTCTTAAAAAGGGAGCCCCTAATATTGTGTATAAAGGTTTCATGTCCTATAAGGATGAATGGGAGCCTTTTGTTCAAGAGAATATTGATTTGATGGTTATGCCTCATCTGCAGGGTGACCCCTCGATGACATATTATGAAACCCTTGGGCAGGGAGTTCCCATTATTGGATTCTCGAATGAAACGCTAGACTTTCTGGTCTCTCAAAAAATGGCTTGGTCTGTTCCTCAGGGCGATGTTCAGCAACTGGCTCAAAAGATTGATGGGATTCTTCGCGCTCCTGGGGAATTGGCAGCTGCCTCAGTGCGGGCTCGTAGATTTATGGCTGAGAATTTGTATTCCCAGGTACTTGCTCGAAGGATCGACCACCTTGTATCGATTCTGAACGAGAACGCCTCCTAAAATCAGCGTTCCAAGGTTCGTACTCTAAGGATTAGTACCGTTGCGAGAGGAGCGGACATCCGCCACCCTCTCAGCACTCGTGCTGATGCTATTCAGCATAAAAGGCGTGAAAAGCGCCATATCACAGGTTCCCGGCCCTTGAAGAAGAGCCGGGAACCTGTACAATATTGTCTTGGCCAAGGCGAGGGCAACCGTAAAATACGGTAGCCGTTATCGACGAGGTGGCGTACGGATTCTTCATCCGCGCCGTTTCTCTTGGCGCGTTATGTATAGACTACAGAAATGGAGAATCCCATGGCTGAATTCAAGATTGTTGCAGAGCCCCGCGTTGACTTCGGTAAGGGCTACGCACGCCGTGCACGCGTTGCAGGCAACATCCCCGCTGTTGTTTACGGCAACGGTGCAGAGCCCAAGCACCTGACCCTGCCCGGTCACGAGACCACCCTGGCAGTTCGTAACGCAGATGCAGTGCTGGTTATCGAGGTTGAGGGTGAGACCATCAAGGCTCGCGTTCAGGACATCCAGCGCCACCCCATCCGCCCCGAACTGCAGCACATCGACCTGGTGTTCGTTGCGTAAGTAGCGGATTTCAACGCTTATAGACCGGCATAAGCCGGGCTGGGAACGGCTCGCATCCTCATACGGGGTGCGGGCCGTTTGCATACCCCGCAGACAAGAAGCGGGAGCAGCCCCTTCCGAACTCAGAAAGGTACACGAAGAGATGTCTGATACCTGGCTCATCGTGGGTCTAGGAAACCCCGGCCCCAACTACGCTAAAACCCGCCACAATATTGGTCAGATGGTTCTGGAAGAGCTCGCCAAGGAAGTTGGCGGCAGCTTCAAGAAGCATTCCAAGGCCTCCGCGGTTGTGGTGGAGGGGCGCCTCGGCTTTGGCGGGCCCAAGGTCATCCTCATGAAGTCCCTCGGTTACATGAACACCTCCGGCGGCCCGGTCAGTGCCATCGCCAAGTTCTACGGCATCGACCCCGACCACATCATCGTTGTGCATGACGAACTCGATATCCCCTTTGACACCATTAAGGTCAAGATCGGTGGGGGAGAGGGCGGCCATAACGGTCTGCGCGATATCACTAAGGCACTGGGCACTAAGGACTACTACCGTGTGCGCACCGGCATCGGTCGTCCTCCCGGACGCATGGACACCGCAGACTTCGTGCTCAAGCCCTTCAGCAGCATCGAAGCGAAGGACCTGCCCTTCCTCATCTCAAACGCAGCGGATGCAACCATGATGCTCGTGAAGGAAGGCCTGCTGGCAACCCAGCAGCGCTACCACGGAGCAGGCTCCTAGCCCTATGAGCTGTGCCGGGTAAACGCTGAACTGGGGTAAGGCATGATGCGGGCCGATGCGTGAACTAGGCTCTACCTAACTATGCAAGAGCTCGGTGAGGGAATAAGCTAGAAAAGAATGACGTTATACGCTCCACGACGGGAAAATACCCGACCCGTGGAGCGTATGAGCGAGAGAAGAAGGTACCCGTGGCTGAATATTCCACCCCCGCCAACACCCCGCTGAGTGACGAGATTGTGCGCCAGCTTCGCCAGGACTTCCCGATCCTCAACACTGAGGTGAACGGGCATCCCTTGGTCTACCTGGATTCGGGGGCGACCAGTCAGAAACCCCTTCAGGTTCTCGACGCAGAACGCGACTTCTACCTGCACGCTAACTCCGCCGTACACCGCGGGGCCCACACCCTCGCGGTCGAAGCAACCGACCTGTTTGAGGATGCGCGTATCACCGTTGCGAACTTCGTCGGTGCCACTGACGAAGAAATCGTGTGGACCTCCAACGCCACCGAGGCGCTGAACCTGGTTGCCTACTCCATCGGCAATGCCTCCCAGGGCATCGGTGGTCCCGCCGCCGAGCGTTTCGCACTCAAGCCCGGCGATGAAATCGTCACCACGGAGATTGAGCATCACGCGAACCTCATTCCCTGGCAGATCCTTGCTCAGCGTACCGGCGCAACTCTGCGCCATATCCCCTCCACCGAGGACGGTCAGCTCGACTACGCGGCAGCCGAGGGCATCATCAACGAGAAGACCCGCATCGTGGCGTTTACCCACGTCTCGAACGTGACCGGCGCGATTACCGATGTGCCCCACATGGTCGCTATGGCGCGCAAGCACGGCGCGCTCGTCGTGCTGGATGCCTGCCAGTCCGTACCGCACATGCCCGTAGACTTCCACGCCCTGGATGTCGACTTCGCGGCCTTCTCTGGTCACAAGATGCTGGCGCCCACCGGTATCGGTGCCCTCTACGGTCGTGCCGAACTGCTCAAAGCTTTGCCGCCCTTCCTGACCGGTGGCTCCATGATTACCCGCGTGGGTCTGCAGGACGCCGAGTATATGCCCGCCCCCATCAAGTTTGAGGCAGGTACCCAGCGCGTCTCGCAGGCGGTCGCCTTCGCTGCGGCTGTGCGCTACCTGCAGCACTTGGGCATGGAGAACGTTGAGGCGTGGGAACACGAACTGGGCACCCGCCTGGTTGAGGGAGTTCAGAAGATCGACGGTGTGCGGCTGCTCGGCCCCACCGACCCCACCAAGCGTGCCAGCCTGGTCGCCCTCGCTATCGAGGGCGTACACCCGCACGATGTGGGTCAGCTGCTCGACACCCAGGGCATCGCCGTGCGCGTGGGTCACCACTGCGCCCAGCCGCTGCACCGCTGCGCCGGTGTGACCGCCTCGACCCGCGCCTCCACCTACATCTACAACACCACCGAAGATGTGGACGCTTTCCTGAAGGCACTCGCCGAGGTGCGCCCCTACTTCGGCTTTTAACACAGACGCGTTAGAAACTAACGCCCCAATTTTTCAGACATACCAACTGACGGAAGAAGATCACCGTGTCTCTTGAATCCCTGTACCAGGAAATTATTCTGGAGCATTCTAAGCAGCGCAGCGGCGAGCACCTCGTAGAGGTACCCGCCGGCCATGCAAGCGCCGATAACCACCAGTACAACCCCACCTGCGGCGACGAAATCAACCTGCGCGTGGTGCTCTCTGACGAGCTGAAGGATGGCGAGAAGACCATTGAGTCGGTCTCCTGGGAAGGCGACGGCTGCTCCATCTCCATGGCTGCCGCCTCCGTGCTCTCTGAAATGGCTCCCGGAATGACCATCTCCGAGCTGCAGAGCTACGTGGACGCGTTCCGTGAGATGCTGCGCTCGCGCGGTAAGGTGACCCTGGACGAAGAGGAGTATGGCGATATGGCGGCTTTCTCCGGCGTTTCGAAGTTCATGGCGCGCGTGAAGTGTGCGATGCTTTCATGGGTTGCGGTTGAGGAAGCTACTAAGGAAGCAGCCGTGAAGAACTAATTCTTTACTGAGCGGGTAGATTGGAATGTTCGGTCAGTAGCCAATATTTGAATGCCAATCGAAAATATCGAATGGAGCCGTCGACAATATATTGCATGTAAGTTTAATGTTTTTCGATGGACTTTTAGCGGTGAGTACCGAACGTGACTCAGTCCGATAATCTACTCCCTACTCTTTCTTGACATAAGATTTATTTGATTTAAAACAATATGATGAAAATATGAGGTGGATACTAGACTGTATCCGCCTCATATTTATATCTTTTCCTTTTTCTCTAAAAAGTGAATAGTAAAATAAAAGGACAAAGGGTGCCCAACCAGCACCCTCGAGAAACTCTTTTCGGACCCGCCCACTCTGAGGTGACAGCGAGAAGAAATAGGACAGTAGTGGAAAATATTTTCTCAATATTGCACATTCTTTACTTATTCTTAGGCTCTCACCCTAGACCGCGGATATATTTCTCACCCTCTGGTACTTCAACCACACCGGAATACCCATCACCGCTACCAACCACAAGGAAGCCCCATGATTATTGGCTATGCCCCAGGCGCCTACGACCTTTTCCACTACGGCCACCTCGAGATTCTCCGCAAGGCTAAGGAAAACTGCGACTACCTCATTGCAGGCGTCGTACACGATGGCGTTCTGGAAGTGGCCAAGGGCCGCCTCCCCGTCATTTCCATCAAAGAGTGTGCCGCCATCGTCAGCCACATCGACTACGTGGACGAAGTACACGTCGAAAATACCCCCGACAAGCTCGAAACCTGGAAGCAGAAGCCCTTCAACGTCTTCTTCAAGGGCGACGACTGGAAGGGCACCGACAAGGGTAACGCCCTGGAAGCACGCTTCCCAGAGGTCGGAGTGGAAGTACGCTACTTCCCCTACACCGAGCACACCTTCAGCACCAAGCTGCGCAAGGTCGTTGACCTGCTCGAAGCAGAGCACGACCTGCGCTTAGAGATGCGCCGTTTCGCCGAACTGCTTGGCGAACGCGAATATTCCGAGGCGATCGTCGCCTCCTAAGGTTCCTACGCCCTCATAGGGGTGCTAGAGCTCAATAGAGACTCATAAAGACACAAAAGATCCCCGCCGTAATTACTTGCGACGGGGACCCTCTGTATATTGGCGGTATATCAGCTACACCTTAAAGGTGAGCGTCTCATAAGCTTTAGCGCTGTGCCAGCCACTTCTCAGCGGAGGTGCCCAGAACCTTCAGCACACGGCCAACCTGAGGCTCAGCAGCGGCTGCAATCTTCTTGCCCACCAGCGGGATGGAGCAGGAGACTTCACCGTTGACGTCCAGGCGGGTCTGCTCACCCTCGGGGGTCAGCTTCTGAGTAGCCTGAGCGGACACGGGAATGCCGTTGACCTTGACCTCGGTAGAAACGGTGCGGGAGCCGTCAGCAGCCGGTGCGCTTACGGTGTCCACCTGGGTCATAGCAACGCCGTTGCTGACGAACTTACGAGCGATGTCCGGCATGCGCTCAGCGGGCACGGTACGTTCGGTGGTTGCGGTGAACTCAGCGGAGGTGTCACCGGAAACGGAGAAGCTACCGAACTCAACGCCAACCTCGGAGCAGACGAAGCGTGCGAAGTCCTCGCTGGAGAATGCCTCGATAACCTGCTCAACGTTTGCGTTGATAACGGTCGATTCCTGAACTGCCATAATTGTTCCTTTCGTAGTGCGCGAAAACCCCGCGCATTATCCCTTCTAAGGATACGGTGTGCGGGGTTTCGCAACCAATGTAAAGACGCGAATCCACCTGAGAATATGCCGTGAACAAGGGAAAACATTCACAGCCTCTCACAGGGCGGTTGGAGGATTCGCATGCCGGTCTAAAAATGAGGGAAACACCTTCGGGCGGCTCCCGCATCGCATCACTAAGGATGCGGGGTTTAGAAAGCTAAAACTTTTAGGCGCTGGGAGCCATCGCATCGATGCGAGCCATCTCAGCCTTACCCACACGGTGTGAGCGAGCAACCTGCTTCAGGCGACCCCAGAAGGAATCCTTACGGTGGGTCTTGCCAGTGAGCAGATCCTGCAGTTCCTCGCTCAGCTGTGCGGCAGAAATCTCCGCATACGCTTCTCTGGCGAGTGGTTAGTTCGCTTGGATGGTGAGTCAACACTGGAGCGCACGAATTATGCGTATCTGTATGTTTAATAAATGCTATACCCTGAAAATAACGCCCTCAGCACACGCGAGGACGCTATTTTCAGGATAAATTCATTACTCTTAGAAAATGGGATGAATCACACAAGAATCAGGGAAATTCTTCTGCTGTTCCTCGCTCTGAACAATAATTTGATCAGCAAAGGTGTACAACATCTTGCCGGTCATTGTCGGCAGAGTCGGGCGGTCATAACACTCAATATAAAGAGTCTTTACGCCAAAGAGTTTAGCTACAACAAAGACAGGAACAGCAACACCTGCACCAGCAGAAACAACCGCATCCGGACGTTCCTTCGGGAAAATACGAAATGCCAAGAACAGATTACGAATAGCGTTCTTAATATTTCGAGTGGTCGGGTAATACGCCCAATAGGTCTTCTCATCAGCGAGAGAAGATTCAACATCGGGCTGCTTAAAGCTAACTCACACGCGGTCATAATTCTGCCACGCAGAGAAGTAGCCGTAGTCACCGGAACCAGAGCCACGCCGCCAGCCTGAATGAAACGCAGCTGGGTCGACAGGGGAGTAGCGGCGCTCAGGCTAATCACCAGAGGAGTTTCGCTCTTCTCAGCCGGCGTCGCGTGACTGTGGCAGTGTCTCGGGAGTGTAGCGGATTAGAGTGTCACAGACCGAAGCGTAAACGGCGAAACGTGCGTACTTGGTGGGCAGAATACGCTGCAGCATCTGGTGCAGGTGCTCAATGCCGCGGTCAGTACCGGGCAGAATGACAATGTCGGATGCGCCAGCGCTCTTCACATCGCCATCGGGAGCACCAATGGTGCGCAGCAGCATGAACGCTTCATTCGCCTCGGAAGAGGAGCCTAGCTCGTGAACCGGGATGCCAGCATCTTTCAGGCGGTCAGCGTAACCAACGTGACGCACGGTGCGGTCACGACCGTAAGCCAGCGCAGCAGTCTGGGAGGTGCCAGTCACCTTGACGGAGCTCATCAGGTGGCTGGTCAGCTGAGCCTCAGAGAGAGGGTATCGCGGTTAGCAATCAGAGACTTTGCGGCGTTCTGCGCAACCTCATGAGAGGACGTAACGCGAGACTCGGTCGCAATATCCACCTTCGCGGAGTTAGCGCTACCCGTGCCGGCGGAATCAACCACCAGCGATGCCTTAGAAGTGTACTTGCTATTGGTCATGTAGCCGTAGGCGGCACCCGCCACCGCAAAGATCACAACTGACAGCAGAATTAGCAGAGCCGATGCCCACGCCGCACTAATCGACGGGCCGCTCATCTGCGGGGTGTACAGCCAATAAGTGCCAGAAGAGGCAGAAGGATTAACCTGCTGACCTTGTAGCAGGAAGCAACCGCCTTATCGCTGCTGGAACCATCATGGGTGCCGGTAGCAGCCGAGGCGGGAGTAGTAGGAGTAAGGGGTGCCGCAGTAAAAGCAGTACCAAAAGCGAGTGCGAAAGCAGCCTACTTCTTAGCAGACCATGAATGGGCATAGGGCTTTTCAGTGGGATTGTTCGTGTATGTGGTTGTCTTTTGTGTCTTTCTGATGCGACGTTCCGGAAGAAACATCGAAAGAAACAGCGAATTATTGCACTAGAAAAGCCGTCGTAAAAACTGAAAACCTTAAGGTTGGTGTTTAGGGTATTTCAGATTCCGGAAGGAAGATACGGTGCGGTTTTTCTGTAAGTGTTATTGATTAGGCTACAGGATTGAGTTGTGAAAATAATGATGCACTAAGTGCAAAGACGCGGGTGAGGGTGTGATTTGCGCCCCATAAAATCGGTGTTGTGGCACAAGAAAATGACACAGAAGAAACCATACTCATATATCGCAGATGAAAGCGACAATCGAGTGCAAAAAGCTATATCTACAGCCAAAGAAGCCCACGAAAGAAAAATGCCATAAAAAGCAGAGTAGACCTACAATAGAAAAGCCGCGCACATCACCAAAAAGTGCACATAAAATTCCTCAAAATAAAACACCCAGGCACCCCGCCCGACACCACCTCACACCGACCACCCGTTGACACCCTCCACCAGCCAAACCGCCGGAACCGAGGACAGCAGATTCAGGAGAACCCGTGAGCACCACCCGAAAAGCTACCGCCCAGCCCCTCGAGGCGCCCCTGCACCCCCTCCTGAAAACCCTCAACCAACTCAGCAGCTGGGCCGCAATCCGCACCGCTGCCTCCGCGAAGCCCGCTGAACGTAACGCACGCACCCTCATCGGCGCCGTCGGAGGAACACACGCCGCGCTCATTGCCGACATCTCCGCCGCCGTACGTGCAACCACCCCCGAAGCGCTCAGCCTCATCATCGCCCCCACCGACCGCCAAGCAGAAGACCTCGCTGCAACCCTGCGCTCCTACCTGCCCGCTGCCGACATCGCGCTCTTCCCCGCCTGGGAAACCCTGCCCCACGAACGCCTCTCACCGCGCTCCGACACCGTAGGCCGCCGCCTGCAGGTACTACGCGCCATAACCGGGGAAGCTACTAAACGCCCCCAAGTCGTTATCGCACCGGTGCGTGCCGTCATCCAGCCCATCGTTACCGGCATCGAAAAGCTCGAACCCGTACATCTGGTTCGCGGCGAAGAATACCCCTTCAAAGACGTAGTACGAGGCCTCAACGACGCCGCATACTCCCGCGTAGACCTGGTTGCCAAGCGAGGCGAATACGCCGTACGCGGCGGCATTATCGACGTCTTCCCGCCCACCGCAACCACCCCCGTCCGCCTCGAATTCTTCGGCGACGAACTCGACGAAATGCGCCACTTCTCCGTCGCCGACCAGCGTACCCTCAGCGGGGGAGAAGAGCTCACCGAACTCACCCTGCTGCCCTGCCGCGAACTGCTCATCACCCCCGAAGTCATGAGCCGCGCCGCACGCCTGAAAGCCGACTACCCGGCAGCCGCAACCATGCTTGAGAAGATTGCCGGCGGAATCTACGTCGAAGGCATGGAATCCCTTACCCCGCTACTCATCGAATCCATGAACACCCTCACCGAACTACTGCCGGCAGGGTCCATGATCATTAACGTCGAACCCGAGCGCGTGCGCGCCCGCGCCGAAGACCTCGTTGCCACCAACGAAGAATTCCTCGCCGCCGCATGGGACACCTCCGCAGAAGCCGACGCAGTAGCACCCATCGACCTCGGCCAGCTCCGCATGAGCGACAGCGGATTCCGCACCATCGACCAAACCACCGCACAGGCACTCGAAGCCAAACTCAGCTGGTGGGAAATCACCGAACTCGTCACCGACGCAGACCTGCTCGAAGACGCCGCCGGGGCACTCCAGAATCAGAGCATTGTCGACGCCATCGAAGACGGCATCGACACCTACACCGTCAACGCTACCCCCGCAACCGCATTCAATGGCTCCGTCGAACGCATGCTCAGCCAGGTTGGCGACCTCATCCGCCAACAGTGGACCGTTCTCGCCCTCACCAACGGCCGCGGCTCCACAGATCGCCTCATTGACCTCTTCCACTCCGGCGAAGGAGCACCCGCCGTACCCACAGCCCGCCGAACCAGCCTCGAAGCCGACCCCGCGGGCAAGCTCGAACACGGCATCGTCGAGGTCTGCGAGGCACCCGCCTCCGCAGGCTTCCTCGTTGAGGAGGCGAAGCTCGCCGTCTTCACCGAAGCCGAACTGCTCGGCCGCCGCGGCACCTACGCACCCCGAGGCGCCGCTGGACAGAAATTCAAGACACGCCGCCGCCGCAACGCGGTTGACCCGCTCGCGCTGAACCCCGGCGACTATGTGGTGCACGAACGCCACGGCATCGGCAGGTTCGTTGAAATGACCTCCCGCCCTGTTGCGGGTGCATCCCCGGTCAACGGCGTGCAGCCCATGAAGGAATACCTGGTCATCGAGTACGCCCCCGCTAAGCGCGGTGGCGCGCCCGACCGTCTCTTCGTGCCCTCCGATCAGCTGGACCTGATCTCCAACTACGTGGGTGGCGAGAACCCGAGCCTGTCCAAGATGGGTGGTAGCGACTGGGCTAAGACCAAGTCCCGCGCTCGCAAGGCAGTCAAGGAAATCGCCGCCGACCTGGTGAAACTCTACTCGGCACGCCAGGCATCGCGCGGTCACGCCTTCGCCACAGATACCCCCTGGCAGCGAGAGCTGGAAGAGTCATTCCCCTACAACGAGACTCCCGACCAGCTCACCGCCATCCACGAGGTAAAGGAGGACATGGAGAGAGAAATCCCCATGGACCGCCTCATCTCCGGCGACGTGGGCTTCGGCAAAACCGAGGTCGCCGTACGTGCCGCATTCAAGGCGGTGCAGGACGGCAAACAGGTCGCGGTGCTCGTACCCACGACCCTGCTCGCCCAGCAACACTACGAGACGTTCAGTGAGCGCTTCTCGGGATTCCCCGTGAAGATTCGCGTACTCTCCCGCTTCCAGAAGGCGAAGGAAACCCGCCAGATTACAGAAGAAATCGCCTCCGGCACGGTGGATGTGGTGATTGGTACCCACCGCATCCTCTCGGACAGCGTGGTGTTCAAGGACCTGGGCCTGGTCATCATTGACGAGGAACAGCGCTTTGGTGTGGAGCACAAGGAAAAGCTCAAGCAGATGCGCACCAACGTGGACGTGCTCGCCATGAGTGCTACCCCGATTCCACGCACCCTGGAAATGTCGCTAACCGGTATTCGCGAGACATCCACCCTTGCCACCGCACCGGAAGAACGCCACCCCGTGCTGACCTTCGTTGGTCCGCGAACCGATAGCCAGATTACCGCCGCAATTCGCCGTGAGCTCATGCGTGAAGGACAGGTGTTTTTCGTGCACAACCGCGTGGCTGACATCGACGATGTTGCCGCCGAAATCGGCAAGCTCGTGCCGGAGGCGCGCATCGCCACCGCCCACGGCCGCATGAGTGAATCGCGCCTGGAGCAGATTATTGTGGACTTCTGGGAGCGCCGCTTTGACGTGCTGGTGTGCACCACCATCGTGGAGACCGGCCTGGATATTTCGAATGCGAACACCCTCATTGTCGACCACGCCCAGAACTACGGTTTGAGCCAGCTACACCAGCTGCGTGGACGCGTAGGTCGTGGCCGCGAGCGCGCCTACGCCTACTTCCTGTACCCGGTGGATAAGACCCTCGGCGAGATTGCGCACGAGCGTCTGAAAGCTGTGGCAACCCATAACGAGCTGGGTGCGGGCCTGCAACTCGCCATGAAGGACCTGGAGATTCGCGGTGCCGGTAACCTGCTCGGCGGCGAACAATCCGGCCATATTGCCGGTGTCGGTTTTGACCTGTACCTGCGCCTGGTCGGCGAGGCCGTGGCAAACTATCGCGGCGAGAAGGAAGAGCGCGAGGTCGAAACGAAGATTGACCTGCCCGTCAATGCGCATATTCCGCACACCTACATTGATTCTGAGCGTCTGCGCTTGCAGGCGTATCGTCAGATTGCTGCCGCCGATACCGAAGAGAAGATCGCGGAGGCACGCGAGGAACTGGTTGATCGTTACGGCGAGCTGCCGGAGGCGGTAGAGAACCTGCTTGCCGTGGCGACGGTGCGTATGCACGCCCGTGCCGCCGGTATTCATGAGCTGGTGGTGTTGGGCCCGAAGGTTCGCGTGGTAACCGCTACGTCGCTACCGGAGTCCCGCCAGATGCGTCTGAAGCGCGTGTACCCGGGTTCCACGCACGCCCAGCCGAAGGGTATGGACACCTGGCTGACGCTTGTTCCGCGCCCGAAGACCATGCCGGTTGGTGGTAAGGACCTGGTGGACGGTGCGATGCTGCAGTGGGCTGAGAAGTTCATCAACTCGATTTATGCCGAGAAACCGCAGGCTCTCGAGGAGTAGAAGTCAGAAGAATAGGGGAGAGGCTGGAAGAACAGGGGGGCGCCCTGTATAGCCGGCACCCTGTATAACCGGCACCCCAAGAGAATGCTCGCCGTGCAGGTTGCCACAATGTGGCATATCTGCACGGCGAGTGCGTTTGCCCCGTAGGGGCGGCATAGCTCACAATTAAGGCATGACTTCAACGGTGAACTATGCATCTCAGCGAATTGTAATTATTGGTGGTGGCCCCGGCGGTTACGAGGCAGCGATGGTGGCTGCCGCATCCAACGCGGACGTGACTCTGATTGAGCGTAAGGCCATTGGTGGCTCCGCTGTTCTGACTGACGTTGTGCCTTCTAAAACCCTGATTGCTACGGCAGATATGATGACCCGCTTCTCCGAGGCGGGTAGCCTGGGCATTGAGAACACGAAGGGTAAGGCGCCGCAGCTTCAGGTCGATATGGATCGCGTGAACCGCCGTGTCCGCGACCTGGCCCAGCAGCAGTCCGCCGACATTAAGCGCGCTCTGGCTTCTGGGGGCGTGAAGATTATTCACGGTACCGGTAAGCTCCTGGACCGCCACACCGTTCAGGTGACCGATGAAGCTGGTCTGGTCTACCCCCTGCAGGCGGACTTTGTGCTGCTGTCGGTGGGTACGCATCCGCGTGAAATGGCGACCGGTATGCCTGACGGCGAGCGCATCCTGACCTGGACTCAGCTGTACAACCTCTCCGAGGTTCCCGAGGAGCTGATTGTGATTGGTTCGGGTGTGACCGGTGCGGAGTTCGCTTCGGCGTATAACGGTCTGGGTTCTAAGGTGACCCTGGTGTCTTCACGTGACCGTGTTCTCCCCGGTGAAGACGAGGACGCAGCTCGCGTGCTGGAAGACGTCTTTGAGCGTCGCGGCGTGCGAGTGATGCCGCGTTCCCGTGCGGCAGCTGTTGAGCGTACTGAGGATGGCTCCGGCGTTATAGTGACTCTGTCGGATGGTCGTAAGGTTTCTGGCACTCACTGTCTGGTTGCTATTGGTTCGATTCCGAACACTGAAGATTTGGGTCTGGAAAATATCGGTGTTGAGCAGACCCCGAGCGGTCATATTAAGGTGGACGGTGTGTCCCGTACGAGCGTGAACAGCATTTACGCTGCTGGTGACTGTACGGGCGTGTACCCGCTGGCTTCTGTGGCTGCGATGCAGGGCCGTATTGCTATGGCGCACATTCTCGGTGATGCGGTGCGCCCGTTGCGTACCGATAAGGTGGCCGCGAACATCTTCACCTCCCCGGAGATTGCGACCGTGGGTGTGAGCGAGAAGGATATCGCTGAGGGCGCGTACCGTGGCGATGCAGTGACCCTGCAGTTGAGTACCAACCCGCGTGCGAAGATGATGGCGATGCGCGATGGCTTCGTGAAGATTTTTGCTCGCCGTCACTCCGGCACCGTCATTGGCGGCGTGGTAGTTGGTCAGCGTGCTTCCGAGCTGATTTACCCCATTGCTCTGGCGGTGGAGAAGAAGCTCGCGGTGGATGACCTGGCGGATACTTTCACGGTCTACCCCTCGCTCTCTGGCTCTATTGCTGAGGCTGCTCGCAAGCTGCACACTCGCGGCCTGTAGGCACCAACCTGTTAGGTGCTGAGCCGGGCGTTCCCCGCCCGGCGCAGTATCCCTGAAAAGCGTAAAAGCGGTGGGGGGCGCCGGGATTTTAAAAATTTACGGGGGCCCCCCCCCGTTTGCGGGGGGGCCCGGGTTGGAACAGGCACCTTTTATTGGGGGGATGGCCCCCGGGCAGTGCCCCGACCCGGGGGGGGG
>NZ_JANCOC010000012.1:0-16349 GCF_024294905.1 Rothia gullae | reverse complement strand
TCCCCCCCACGCTGTTGGGGCGGGCGCGGGGGGCCCCCGGCGCGCGTACTACCCCCCAAACCCCGAAACGGGGGGGGGGCCCCCTTAATAAAAAAAATTCCGGGGGCCCCCCACCGCTTTGCCGTAGAGACGCGTTAGCTACTCGAAGCTTTACTTCGTGGTACTGACAGCGTTCATGTCCACGTCACGGGTCTCGTGAGTGAGCAGGATGAAGACAACGCTCAGGATCGAGGCGAACGCCAGGTAGCCGCCCACGGCACCCACACCGTAGGAGGTGTTCAGCCAAACAGCCACAAACGGGGTCAGCGCCGCACCGAGGATGGACGCCACGTTGTAGGCGATACCGCTGGCGGTGTAACGCACGTTGGTGGGGTACAGCTCCGGCAGGTATGCGGACATGGAACCGAAGGACAGACCCATCAGGCACATACCGATAAAGATGAAGAGGGTAACCACTGCGGCGTTTGCGTTCGCGCCGGTACCAACAACGGAGGGGGAGATGAACAGCCCGAAGGACAGGCCGAAGACCGCCATCGCGACGGTGGTCCACAGCTGCTGGGTGCGGCGGCCGTACTTATCAGCCAGCCAACCCGAAATCGGGATGAAGATCGCGAAGCCAGTAATGGAAATCAGCTGAATAATCAGGAACTCGCGGTAGGGGATAGCCAGACCGCCCTTATCGGCCTTGCCGATACCGTAGGAGAGAACCCATGCGGTCATCAGATAGAACAGCACGTAGCACGCCACCATGATGAAGGTGCCCTGAATCATGGGCCACCAGGCGACCTTGAACGCCTCAACAAGCGGGGTCTTAACCTTCTCGTTGTTAGCGGCAGCCTTGGCGAAGACGGGGGTCTCCTCCAGCTTGAAACGAACGTACAGGCCAACGGCGACCATCACAATGGACAGCAGGAACGGAATACGCCAACCCCAGATGAGGAAGGGGTGAGCAAGGTTCTTGCCGTCGGTTGCGGAGTTGAAAGAAATCCAGCTGGTCAGCAGAAGCATGAAGCCGTTGGCGAAGACGAAGCCGATGGGCGCACCGAGCTGAGGCCACATGGCGGCGCGTGCACGCTTACCTTCCTCAGCGTATTCGCTGGCAAGCAGTGCCGCGCCGGACCATTCGCCGCCCAGGCCCAGGCCCTGGCAGAAACGCATAATGGTCAGCATGGTCGGTGCCCACAGACCAATCTGGTGGTAGGTGGGCAGCAGGCCGATGATGAAGGTCGCCAGACCCATGGTCAGTAGCGCACCAACGAGGGTTGCTTTACGACCAATCTTGTCACCGAAGTGACCGAAGATGATGGAACCGAGGGGACGGGCAATGAAGGCGACGCCGAAGGTCGCGAAGGAAGCCAGAAGCTCGGTGGTTGCGTCCTTCGCGGGGAAGAACAGCACGGGGAACACAGCCACTGCTGCGGTGGCATAAATGTAGAAATCGTAGAACTCGATGGTGGTACCAACGAGCGAGGCGAGAATAACTCGACTGCGAGGAGTCGTATTCTTCACCGATGCAGCAGACGCTTTCGTGTCGGGTGCAGAGGTGCTCATAAGGAAAACTCCCGAAATGGTGAACTGTGTGTACAGGTGGAGCCGGGGCGTCCGTTCCCGGTCAGCGCGTGAGGCGGGTGTGCCGTAGGCGCGTATCGGGTGCCGTGACCGCACCGGGTGGGTGCGGCGGGCGTAGGAATCTGAAAGGCTCCTCTAAAATGCAACATTATAACTCTGTTCAGAAAAGACCCAACAAATACAGCCACTATCTGGACGTAATCTCAATAGGGGGTCACGCAAACCCCACAGAAGCAGACAAGAGCGGACATAGAAAATCCCCCGGAAAGATACGAGACATCACCTCATACCCTTCCGGGGGATTCGTATAGTCTATAGCGCTCACAGTCGTGAGACCTCAGTATCGAGGCGAAGCGTTATTTGATGGTCGCCAGCACCGCACCGGAAGTGACGGTATCACCGGCCTTAGCTGACAGGCCCGAAACCTTACCCGCCTTGTGGGCGGTAATGGGCTGCTCCATCTTCATCGCCTCCAGCACCAGAATCAGGTCGCCCTCAGCGACGGTGTCGCCGTCAGAAGCCACCACCTTCACGATGGTGCCCTGCATGGGGCTGGTCAGCTCGTCGCCGCCACCCTTCGCCGCGCTACGTGCCGAACGGGACTTGCGGGTCTTGGCGGCGGGCTTAGCGGCAGGCTTCGCGCCACCGCTCAGATTAGGCAGGGACACCTCCATACGCTTGCCGTTAACCTCAACGACCACGGTGGTGCGCTCGTCCTCATCCGAATCCACGCTACCGGGCGCGCCGGAGTACATGGGGATGGTGTTGTTAAACTCGGTCTCAATCCAGCGGGTGTGCACCTTGAACTCGCCGCCTTCAGCCGGCGCGAAAGCGGGATCATCCAGCACGACGCGGTGGAACGGAATGACGGTGGGCATACCCTCAATGGTCAGCTCAGCCAGGGCACGGCGGGCACGCTGCAGAGCCTGCTCACGATCCGCGCCAGTAACAATGAGCTTAGCCAGCATGGAGTCGAAGTTACCGCCGATAACGTCGCCAGCCACGAAGCCAGAATCCCAGCGAACACCGGGGCCTGTGGGCACGGACATCTTCTCGATCGTGCCGGGGGCGGGCATGAAGGAACGGCCCGCATCCTCACCGTTAATACGGAACTCGAAGGAGTGACCGCGCAGAACCGGGTCCTTCTCCTCAATCTTCTCGCCGCGGGCAATACGGAACTGCTCACGAACCAGGTCCAGACCGGAAATCTCCTCGGAGACCGGGTGCTCCACCTGCAGTCGAGTGTTGACCTCAAGGAAGGAGATAGTACCGTCGGTACCGACCAGGAACTCACAGGTGCCAGCACCCTGGTAGCCAGCCTCACGCAGGATCGCGCGGGACGCCTCGTACAGGCGCTCGTTCTGCTCATCGCTCAGGTAGGGTGCGGGCGCCTCCTCAACGAGTTTCTGGTTACGGCGTTGCAGGGAGCAGTCACGGGTGGAAACCACCACGACGTTGCCGTGCGCATCCGCCAAGCACTGGGTCTCAACGTGGCGGGGAGAATCCAAGAAACGCTCGATGAAGCACTCACCACGACCGAACGCTGCGGTAGCCTCGCGAACAGCGGACTCGTACATCTCAACAATGCTCTCGCGGTCGCGTGCCACCTTAATGCCGCGGCCACCACCACCAAATGCGGCCTTCACCGCGATGGGCAGACCGTGCTCATCCGCGAAAGCGACAACCTCATCGGCGGACTTGACCGGGTCCTTGGTGCCGGGCACCAGGGGAGCGCCCACCTTCTGCGCGATGTGGCGTGCCGCCACCTTATCGCCCAGCTGGGTAATGGACTCGGGGGAGGGACCAATCCAGGTCAGGCCAGCGTCAATGCACTTCTGCGCGAACTGCGCGTTCTCAGAAAGGAAACCGTAGCCGGGGTGTACAGCGTCAGCGCCGGAGCGGCGAGCGATTTCAATGAGCTTGTCCATGACCAGGTAGGACTGTGCCGCGGTGGCGCCCCCGAGAGCGTAGGCTTCATCGGCAAGCTTCACATGCTGGGAGTCGCGGTCGGGGTCAGCGTAGACGGCGACGGTCTGCAGACCCTCATCGCGGGCTGCACGAATCACGCGGACAGCAATTTCGCCGCGGTTAGCGATCAGAATCTTGCTGACCGGGCCGGTGTGACGGCCGGGGACTGCAGTAAATTTCTTGGCGGCTTCTGCCTGGTGCTGAGTCACTTAAAGCTCTCCTTTAATCTCCTGCTCCAAGGATACTTCGGCAGGATTGGCGAATATAACGCGCATCATACTGTTCTATCTTATCGATTGGTGTTCAATAATGTGTATTTCAGGGTGCGCTTTGAGACAGATTTATACGATTGCGCTGGATCTAATCTTCATCTTGGGGCGACAGCCACAACTCGGTCACCGCGACCTCGCGGCGGCGCAGCATATCGCGTAGCGCGTGGATGGACAGGCCCACCACCGTGTGGAACTCACCCTCAATACCGCGAATAAACGCCGAACCGTAACCGTCCAGGGTGAAGGAACCGGCTACCCAGAGCGGCTCACCGGTAGCAATGTACGCCTCGATTTCTTCGGGGCTGAGCGTATCAAAGTGGACGGTGGCGCTGCGCAACTCAGAAACGGTGGGCAGCTCAGAAGCAGCGGGCAGCTCGGCACCTGGCTCAAGACCGCGCAGATCCACGAGCGCGTGACCGGTATGCAGCACACCGTAGTTGCCGCTCATTGCGCTGATGCGCTCGCGTGCCGCCTGAGCGGTGTGAGGCTTGCCGTAGGCAACACCCTCAAACTCGAAGACCGAATCGCAGCCCAGAATCAGCGCGTCGCGCACACCCTCGGCGGCGAGTTCGGCGGCAACTGCCTGTGCCTTCAGCTGTGCCAGCAGGGAAGCGGTTTCAGCCGGGGTGAGCCCCGCCCGTCCCTGCGCTCGCGCCTGATCGTTGGCGGTAGCGAGTGCGGCGTCCTCATCTACGGAGGAGACGCGCACCATGAACGCGATGCGGGAGTCTTCTAGGAGCTTGCGGCGCGCCGGGGATGCGGAGGCAAGAATCAGTCGGGTCGATGAAGCACTGGTAGTCATGGGTTCTATTTTAAGCGTTGCCAGCGAGTTTTACTTTCGGGTTTTACTCTGGGGTGCAGATTGAGGGTCACTGGGTGGAACCCTCTGCCGGTGCGTCAGTGTTGAATACAGGTCCTTGGCGCAATCTGGGGGCGTGATCTGCGGGAGGACTGGAGCGCCGAGCGTGGAGGGTATAAAACCGGCGGGCATAAAAAGAGCGTGTACCATCCCCCTCAACCACGTAGGAGACGGAACACGCCGTTCAAAATCATAACTCTTCTCAAACCTTAAAGAAAAAAGAATCAATAGTGACATTTTTATGACGTTTGACAAATGTATTTAGCCCATGCTGGGGGGGGGCATGGGTGGCGGAGAAGCTACACGGCGCTAAGCGGTACTGCCTAGCGCCGTGTGCGTGAGCCTTCGTCTAATTAGCGGTGTGCCGCGTTCTCCACCTTGTGAAGTCGCTGCGCCTCGCCGACGATGCGCTCATCGTAGAATTTCTGAGCCACGAAGCCGCCCTCAGAACGGGGAGCGTTGTAGAGCTCCTCATCCAAGATCCCCTCGCGGCGAGCCACAATCGCGGGAACCAGAGCCTGACCGGCAACGTTCAGAGCGGTACGACCCATGTCAACAATCGGGTCAATCGCCAGGAGTAGACCCACGCCGTCCAGGGGAAGACCCAGAGTGGACAGGGTCAGAGTCAGCATCACGATAGCGCCGGTCGTGCCGGCAGTCGCAGCCGAACCGAGCACGGACACCATCACAATCAGCAGATACTGGGTGAAGTCCAGCTGGATACCGTAGAACTGAGCCACGAAAATCGCGGCAAGAGCCGGGTAAACCGAAGCGCAGCCGTCCATCTTGGTGGTCGCACCCAGCGGAACCGCGAAGGATGCGTAGGCGCGGGGAACACCCAGGTTGCGTTCGGCAACGGTCTGGGTCATCGGCATCGAACCCATCGAAGAGCGGGACACGAAGCCCAGCTGGAGCGCCGGCCACACGCCCGAGAAGTACTGGCGGACCGACAGGCCGTTCGCGCGAACAATAATCGGGTAGACCACGAGGAAGACCAGTAGCAGGCCAATGTAGAGTGCGATAACGAACGCGACCAGCGAACCCATCGACGCCCAACCGTACGCGAACACAGCCTTAGCAATCAGGCCCACGGTACCCAGCGGTGCCAGGCGAATAATCCACCACAGAATCTTCTGAATAATCGCCAGGGCGCTCTTGACCACGTCAATGAACGGCTTGGCAGCCTCGCCGACCTTCAGTGCGGCAATGCCGACCGCACCGGAAATGACCAGAATCTGCAGTACATTAAAGGACGCCGAGGCGGTGATGCCGGAATCACCGGACTTAGCGCTGACACCCAGGCCCAGGAAGTTCACCGGGATCAGACCGGTCAGGAATGCGGTCCACGAACCGGTCGATCCGGTGTATGCCTTGCCCTGCACCTGCGCACCCACGCCCGGCTGAACGATCATGCCTATCGCAATACCAATGAGCACCGCGAAGAACGCGGTAATCGCAAACCAGATGAGCGTGTTAACCGCCAGGCGTGCCGCGTTCGTCACCTGCGACAGGTTAGAGATGGAGGCGACCACGGCGGTGAAAATCAGCGGAACAACGGCCGCCTTCAGCAGAGTGACGTAGGAGGAGCCGATGGTATCTAAGGTCACCATGAGCCAGTTGGGGTTGCTCTTCGCGTCCCCACCCAGTGCGAGGGCGAGCGCGCCGAGAACAATACCCAGAATGAGGGAGGCAATGATTTGGTTGCCGAAAGAAGTAGCCCACTTGGGCAGACGTGAACGAGATGATGCATGCGGTGTAGACATGTGGCATACTCTAAAACTTTTACGCGCTCCGGCGCGAGTTTGTGTGAAGAAGTGTTTCAATCCGGTGCAATGTAGAGGATGTGTGACGAACCGTGACCTTCCGGTGGCACCTTTCGGCTGTACATCCAGCTGCCCAACTAGCAACACAGCCCAACCCAGCTGCCCAACCAGCAACGCCGCCGTCGGTGCCGCCGCCGGTGCCGCCAGCTACCCCCCCCTAGGCGGTTAAATCGGCTGATAGTTAATGAGGAATCGCCGCAAAAGCAAATAGAAAGGAAACAACTGCGCAACATGCGGGGAAGCTTGCTGAGATTTTGCCGTCAGTGGGATAATCCGAAAGCTAGGGGTTGATATGCTGGAAACACACCGATAGTCCGGTGAAAGTCGCCGGATGATGCTGTACCCACTCAGCTTCATGTACGTGTTGAGCGTTACGCCACGCACCACCTTTCAAGGAGAGATGCATGAGTTCTGCTCCCCAATACCCCGGCGGAACCACCACCCCTAACGGCCCGAAGAAGCCCCGCAAGCGCATGGAAGCGGTTGCAGATTTCGTTACCCGAGCCGCACAGACCTCAGCCCAGCAGACCCTGAACTTGGGTGCGACCCGCCCCGGCATCGCCAAGATGATTGCCGTAGCTGGCGCCGGCGTGCTGCTGGTTGGCGGTGGCATCTTCGCCTACAACTCCATGCACCAGGAAGAGAACGCGTTCCTGTCGCAGGGTGAAGAGTACGCCCGCGTCTGCCAGGACGCGAAGACCGGCCTGCGCGTGGAAGATAGCGAATGTGAGAAGGCAGGCGTTCAGGAGCCGACCGACTCATCCAGTAGCGATTCCTCGGGCTCGTCGAGCTCGTCGGGTTCCTCTAGCTCGTCGGGTTCCTCTAGCTCCTCCAGCTCCTCGGGTTCTTCTGGGTCTTCCGGTTCAACCACCACCAATAATTCGAATGCGTTCCTCTGGTACTACCTGGGCCGCCAAAGTGCCGCTAATTCTTCCGGATCCCACTACATTCCTCCTGTAGGGTCCAAGCTTTCCGGAGGTAGCCCCACCCGCCCCAGCAACGGCACCGTCTACAGCGGCGTGTCCTCCAAGGGCGGCAGCTTCGAAGATTCCTACCGCACCGCGAAGAAATCCTCCACCGTTTCCTCCGGCAAGGTGACCAGTACCAACAACTCCGGTAAGACCTCCTTGGTGCGTAATAAGACCACCGGCTCGGTCTCCAGCGGTAAGCAGGGTACCAGCAATAGCGGCAGCACCGGCTCCTACAGCAAGTCGAACACCTCCAAGTCTGGCTCCTCGTCCAAGTCTGGCTCTTCCTCGAAATCCGGCAGCAAGGGCGGTTTCGGTGGCGGCTCGAAGTCCGGTGGCGGCCGCTCCGGCGGCTAAGCCATAAGCCATCACATTGAATGCGGGCAGGGACTGAGCGGTCCCGCCCGCATTTTCCTCACTTGAACAGCCACACTTGCGGTGACGTAACAACACCGCTCACTATTTCCGTTCACTACTTCGAAGGAGCCTAGCCCCTCATGCACCGCGAAGAATTTCCCGTCGGCCGACCCGACTGGGAGAACGTCATCATTGAGGAAGGCCTCACCTACAGCGTGGACGGCCCCCACGACACCGACCACTATTGGAACGAATACGCCGCCTACATTTTCAGCCCGCAAGAAATGGACTCTGTGCGCGCCCAGGCGGAAGAAATGCACCGCATGTGCCTGGAAACCGTCGAGTACATTGCCTCTGGAGCGGTCGGCACCCTCGGCCTGCCCCAGGCAGCGTTCAACCTCGCCGTAGAATCCTGGAACCGACGCGACGCCGACTTCTACGGACGCTTCGACTTTAGCTACTCCGGTGTGCCTGGCGACCCCATGAAACTGCTCGAATACAACGCCGACACCCCCACCGGCATCGTGGAAGCGGCAGTCAGCCAGAAAACCTGGGCGAAAGACCAGCGCCTCGACACCCGCGGCTATGCCCACTGGGGTGAAATCGGCGAAGCCTTCACCAACCGATGGCGCCACATCTTCACCCCCGAAATCACCGCGGGTGTGCAGCCCGTACTGCACCTGGCGCACGTGTCCCCCGAGATTGACGAGAACAACGAGGACTACAACAACCTCTGGCTCATCGCCTACTCGGCACAGCAGGCGGGCATCAAAACCCATATGATTCCCATCGACGAAGTCATCTTCAACAACGACACCAAGAGCTGGGAAGACGCCTACGGACGCGCCATCACCAACCTCTTCAAGCTCTACCCCTGGGAGGACCTGGTCACCGACAGCGAAGCAGGCTACGACAAGCTCCTCTTCGCCTACCACGGTGCCATGGACCGCTGGATCGAGCCTGCGTGGAAGATGTTCCTCTCCAATAAGCTGCTGCTCGCCGCGCTCTGGGATAAATACCCCGGCCACCCGAACCTTGTACCCACCTACGCGGGCCACCGCGGCGGCATGCGCAACTGGGTTCGCAAGCCCCTCTTCGGACGTGAAGGCGACGGCGTAGAAATCTACGCCCCCGACTACGACGTCTTCATTAAGCCCGAAGACGACGACTTCTTCGCCAACGCTCCCGAAAGCGAATTCATCTACCAGGAGTACATTCCGGCACCGCGCTACGAAGGCATTATCAATCCGGTCAGCCACCCCATCCTCGGCGTGTGGGTGGTCGACGGACGCACCGTAGGCTTGGGCATCCGCGAATCGAACGGCGCGCTCACCGACTACTGGTGCCGCTTTGCCCCGCACCTGGTGGACTTGAACGATTCCACCGGCCTGGGATTCGGCACGACCCACCCCGGCGCCGCAAACTTCGGATAGCCCCCAGAAGATATAGTCCCCAGAAGGCATAGATTCCAGAAGACATAGCCTTCAGACGACACGAAAACACAGCGAAGCCCCCGCCTCAGTCAAAGCTGAAGCGGGGGCTTCGTCTATAGAGTTCCTATTCTCAAGACTCTAGTTCAGAGGCTCCAGAGATTCACTCAACGAGGAGCGAGCAGACTAGAGGCTACTCGTCATCGTCCTCATCGTCGTCATCCTCAGTATCCAGAGGAAGCATCATCTCATCGGTCAGGGCGCGGCGCAGAGTATCCAGACCCACCGAACCGAGCAGAAGCGCACGCGTATGGAACGCCCGCATGTCATCGCCGCGGCGCAGAGCCTGGTCGCGCAGCTCCAGCCAGAGGCGCTCGCCAATCTTGTAGCTCGGCGCCTGACCCGGCCAACCCAGGTAACGCAGGAACTCGAAACGCAGGTGACCCTCGGACTCGTCCAGGTTCAGCTTCAAGAACTCGTAACCCAGATCAGAAGTCCAGATGGTGCCCGGCTCAACGTCCAGCTGCTCAGCCCACTCCGCGGGAATCTGCATCTCGCAGTGAACACCAATATCGAAGACCACGCGGGCGGCGCGCATACGCTGAGCGTTCAGCATGCCCATGCGGTCACCCGGATCCTTCAGGTAGCCCAGTTCCTCCATGAGGCGCTCGGCGTACAGCGCCCAGCCCTCACCGTGACCGGAAACCCACAGCATGTTCGTGCGCCAGGAGTTCATGGTGCCCTGCAGGGCCGTAGCAATAGCAATCTGCAGGTGATGACCCGGAACGCCCTCGTGGTACACGGTGGAGGTTTCACGCCAGGTAGTGAACGTGTCCTCACCTTCGGGAACCGACCACCACATGCGGCCCGGACGCGAGAAATCGGGGGAGGGGCCGGTGTAGTAAATACCGCCCTCGTTCGTGGGTGCAATGCAGCATTCAATGCGGCGCATGGGGCCGCCAATTTCAAAGTGGCTACCCGCCAGGTTCTCCACCGCGGCGTCAGCGAGCTTCTGCATCCAAGTCTTCAGCTCATCGGTGCCGTGCAGCTGACGTGCCGGATCTTCATCGAGCAACTGCTTCGCACGCTCAACGCTTGCGCCCGGCTCAATCTCCTCGGCAACCTCACGCTGACGAGCGATAATGCTCTCCAGCTCCTTCACGCCCCAGGCGTAGGTTTCGTCCAGGTCAATGGTGGTACCCAGGAACGAACGGGAGTGCAGGCTGTACGCCTTACGGCCCACAGCGTCGCGGGAGGGAGCGACCGGTTGCAGCTTCTCCACCAGGTAGCTGTTGAGGCGGCGGTAGCCTTCCTTCGCAGCCTGGGCACCTGCGGTAGCCTCATCCTTCAGCGAGGGGACAGCCTCGGCGACCTCAGTGGCAAGCTCGTCAAAGAAACCACCGGGAGCGTAGTATGCGGCGGTCTGCTCTATGACAATATCCACCTGGCGGCGCGGGGCGACCTTTCCCTCTTCACGAGCCGCCTCAAGAGTCTGGATGTAGCCCTCCAGCGCCTCGGTCACGCGGTGCATACGACCGATAATGTGCTCCCAGTCCTGCTGGGTGTTGCGTTTCATCAGGTCGAAGACCGAACGCACTTCCTGCGGGACGGAGGCAATATTGTTCATCTGCCAGCCACCAAAGCCAGCCTTGTGCTGCTTGCGGTACAGGCTCAGGCGCTCCTGCAGAGCATCCAGAGTGACCAGGTCAACGTCATCAATAGGCAGGACGTTATTGACCTTCTTCAAAGTCTTCTTCGCAAGGCGGGTAAAAGCCTTCTCGCCGGCGGGCGAGTAGTCGGGGTACAGAGTCTCTACGCCTTTGCGACCAAGCTCGGTCGCATGGACGGGGTTCAGGTCGAGAACCTTTTCAAAATATTCGTTAGCAATCTGATCGACGTCGGTCAGCGAGCGCTTCAATCGGTAGATGCTGGGAAGTTCCTGGTAAGTGCTCATGTTCATATCCTAACCCAGGGGTGTGCCTTCAACCACGATTTTCGGTGATATGGGTCGCTTAAACCGGCAACATTACGGTTTGAGTAGCACCGAACGTGAGGAAAACAGCTCACGTGTGGACAACTCACCGGGGCTCAGGCGTGAAAACGCCCCGGCTTTCCTTCCTGAACGGGTAGGAGAGGGAAGACCGGGGCGCCTTCAAGATGGCTACAAGCTGCTAGCTGGCGAAGTATTCGCCGTTGAGTTCCAACAGGCCGTTCGTGTCCTCGACCACACCGAGGCGGTGGGCAATGAGGCGGTCCTGTAGCTCATCGCCGGAGACCAAATCCACCAGAATGTTCGGGTACTTGGTCGAGCAGCGGATGAACTCGTCGTACGCCTCATCGCTGAACGGTGCGTTCGTGATGAAGGTGCCGAGCTGACCGCCGCGGGCGTGAATCGCAAGGAAGAACGCGGTAATATCCTGCGGCTGAACGCTTGCGGACAGAACACCGCCAGCTACCGGGCGCAGAGTACGCACGTAGAATGCGCGTTCTTTTTCGCCGGTGGCGGGGGTTGCCACGCCGTCCACGCCCTGAGCCTCCAGAGCCTCTACCGTGTAGCCGCGCATCAGGAACAGATCGAAACCAATGCTACGGAAACGCGCCTCAGATACCTGAGCCAGCGCCGGAGCCAGCGCCTCGCGGCGGAAGACCTGACGGTAACGCTTCAGGGCCTCACGCACCTGAGTGGCAGCCACCTGCAGCGCGGTCGAAGGCTCAGCGGCCGAAACAACGGGAGCGGAAACAACCGGCTGAACGGGAGCTGCAACGGGCGCAGAAACAGTAGAAGTGGGCACAGAAACAGCAGGAACGGGTACAGCAGACTTGGCGGTAGCCTCAGCGACCGCCGCCAGACCCTCAGCGGGTGCCTGGGTAGTAGCCGGCTGGGCAATAGTTGCCACCGGTGAACCAGCCGGACGCGCCAACAACGCCGGAGAAGTACCCGGTACCGGAGCCAACGGCTCACGCGAAGCACCCTCACGAGCCGCCAGGCGAGCCTGACGCTCCGCCGCGCGCGCCTCCTTAGCAGCCTGAAGAGCCTCCTCACGAGCCTGCAACTCAGCCACAATATCCTGAGGCAGCTTGTGCTTGAGCGACTGCGGCGGCAGCGGCGCCATGCGGGCGGTCACCGCCTCCGGAGCACCCTCCGGGAAACGCTTGAGCAGCTCCTTACCCGCCTCGCTCAGCTCGTAACGCTCCGGGTTCTTGCGGGAGGTACGACCCGTACCCTCACGCAGAGCGTTCAGGTAGCGTTTGCCCTTGAGCACGTGCATCGCCACCGAATAGCGGTTACGCAGACGCGGGGTCAGCTTATAACGGTGCGGAGCGACCTCACCCTGCAGGTACGGGATATCCAAGGCGAGCTTCAACTCATCGTAAATGTCGTAGTAGGAGATACGCGGGTTCTCCTCAACAATCTTCAGAATTGGATGCAGCAGCTGATGCGGGTACGGCAGAGCATCCACCGCCGCAGGATCCAGCAGAGCCGAAGCCACCAGCTTCTGAACACTCGGCTCAACCATCTGTGCCAGAGCCGGCGCGAAAGCAGAACCCAACGAGTAGACGGTCTCACGCTCGGAGAGGTAGTGGTGGGCAATCAGCACATCGTAGAGGTAATCCTGCGCGTCAATCTGCACAAAATAGGGGTTCGAGGACGCATGCTGAATACGCTCGTTGCGGTCAAAGACCTGCTCCAGGCTCGGAAGGCTCAGCTCCACATCGGCGCCGTGGTCGTTGAGGGTGCCGAGCAGAAGAATGCCCATATGAGTCAGTAGAGCATCAGTTGCGGCAAGATCCTCAGCCGTAATGGAGGCGCCCTCATCCTTCACCAGGGCCAGCACGGAGCTTAGCTCGCTCGCTGGCACACCGGTTTCCTCGTGGCGTGCCACCAGTTCCTTCGCCGAAAGCGACAGCGAGTACAGAGTCAGCGGAGAATCCGTGTGCTCGTGGATTGTCTTGGTGCGCAGGTAGCCCTCACGAGTCAGCAGGCTCAGCGCCTGAGCAATCACCGGCTCAACAATGCGCTGCTCCAGGTACGACAGGCCGTACCAGCCCTGCACAAAACCGCACTCGCGCAGCACCAGCTCACGAATCTTTACGGGAGCCGCCGCGGGGTAGGCCGGGGTAACACTCAGGACGATGGGCAGAAGCTCACGCACCGTAATGTGCGAGAGCAGAGCCGGGTAGAAATGCTTCAGGTAGTAGAGGTACACGCCACTGAGGAGGGGCAGAACCGGCAGAAGAGCCTGCCCCTGCTGTTCCTTCGGGGTGCCCAAAAGTTCACGGCCAGCCTCGCTGAGGGTGTAGCGCAGGTTGCCCGGATGTAGCTGGCTGAGGGACACCTCAAGATAGTCAGCGTTGACCAGCGCCGCAATCAGCTTATTGAGTGCCTCACGGAAGAGAACATTGTCACCGACCGCAATGAAACGCTGAGTCATGTTGAAACCCAGATCCACACCTACGGGGGTGTACATGTCGGGGAAGAAAACCTTCTCGCCACGGTCCTGAGCGCGCTCAAAATGGCGGAGCAGGGAGAAAGCCGCCGCAACGCTGAGAGCGCGTGCTTCCTCGGGTAGGGCCTCCCATGAGGTTTCCTGCTGCAGAGAGTGCAATTCGGAATGGTCGATATGGAGCATTGTTTTATTCACAAAAGCCACGCCGGGCTCCTTATCTGGTGTTATTATCGTGCGGACATTCTTCATAAAGTGCAGTCATTCAAGCGGGAAAATATTCACACAATACTGGGCGACACCATCTTTATTTTTGGGTCGACACTTTGGTAACCCACTTTGGCAACCCCTCGTGAAGAGAAGTACGTGAAGAGAAACGGGAAGGCAGATTTCTCAGCCCGTTCCGCTCACGTACCGTCTTCTATGACGAACACTTCAGAAAGAACGCTATAAATTATGGTGAAGTGCTTATACCGTCATGGGTATATACACTTCGTGAAATAATGCGAGCGTATATAACGCATTACCCTCTCATTGTATCGGCTGGTTCAAGAAATAACCTAGATTTCTAAAACCAGCCGATACATGAAAAATATCCTCAAGGAAAAGTGAAAATACATTAAGTGAAATGACGTAGGAAATGCGCGAAGAACGGAGACAACCAGAGGGAAATACTTACCCCAAGCCTCCCCGGTTACCCGAAGCCGCGAGCAAAATACTCCTCATCAATGTGATAACCGCACTCGCCCTCACCATCAAGCACACCCACACGATGGCGAATCATCAGCTCCACCAAGTGGTGCTGATCAACCAGAGCAATATTGCGTGCGCCCGGCAAGCCCTGCAAATACTCAGGCACCGGATGCGCAAAAGCACCGCAGGTCACCAAAACACCCTGCAAACCGCCGTGTAAAAGTACCGCACCGGCAAGCTTCTGAACCTCATTGGGGGTGACCTTCATGGTTCCGCAATAATGCTTCACCTGAATATAGATCGGCGCGAAATCCAGGCCATCAGAATAGCGGGCAATAACGTCAACACCCTTATCGTCAGCACCGCCGGTTACCTCGGTACTAAAACCGAGAGCCGTAAAAATATCGGCAACAATCTGCTCAAAATATTCCGGAGTCACCGCGTGAATATGCTGAATCAAATCCTGCGTAAAATGCTCCGCAAACTCGGCCTGAGCGTGAATCACCGGCGAATCGCTGGCACGCAAAATAATATCCAGCGGAGACTGACCAGCAGGCCAAGAATTCGCAGGCCCAGCGGAATTCAGGGCGGGTATAGGGTAGCCAGCATCGGTTGCATCATAAGCAGCGGGGTTCGACTGAGCATGATCAGCGTCTGAGAAAGGCGGCAGAGCATTAAGAGCACCAGTGTCAGGAGCGCCAAAAATGAGATGATGCTCCTCCTGCGCATTCTCCAGTAGTGCGTTCGCCTGCTTCTTCAGCTTCTTCATGCTCTTCGCCGTCAAACTCTGCGCACACAACGCCTGCACCTGGTTCACCACACGCGGCGGCACCGAACCGTGTAGATGCGGGGTGCAGGTCAGCTCGGCACCCAGGGGAGTGAGCAGGTACTTCCTCTTCTCCCATGGGGTCATACGAGGCATCAGCCGGGCATAACGAAATGCCACCAAGATTTTCAAGGTGGTTCGCACAGCCACCGCAAAATCAGTGGATTCAAGAGCCGGTAGGTTCTTCTTTGACCCCAACGCCTTAGTCTGCTGCCGCAACTGCTCACTAACATAGGCGGCGGTGCGAGGCACAGTCTTCGACAAGCGCCGTAGCGTTGGCAACAGAAGCGCGATATAGACATCCGGCGGGGGCCTATGGTTTTTATTCAGCATCTTTGCCATAGTCCCTGCCAATTATTAATACTTATGTGACGATATATACATCGTAGCATCAGGACGCATCATCATCGCTTTATCGTTTCTAATATGACAAAACCGCAAGAATCAGCGCATTAGATGTTCAATAGCGCAATATAAATCTTGAATTTGAGGCAAAACAATATATTCCCGCCACACCAACCGGCGTGACGGGAATATAAGAAGCAGAGCTATCAGCCCACGCTACATGGGGCGAGCGCGCCTCCACGAACCGGGACCGGGACGCAACGAAGCACCCAGACGCTGACCGCGGTTCAGGATGCGCGAAGCAGCACCCACCAGCGAGTTCTGCTCCTTCTGCGCGGCATTCGCCCGCATCATCGAAACCACAGCAGTGAGGGCGGCAATCTCCTCCTCAGTGGGGGAGCCCTTAACCACCTTCAGCAGAGGCTCCTGCTCAGCGTCAGTATCTACCGAAGACTGAGCAGAATCCTTCGCGGTGATGGATAAGCTATCTGCGTGTGCAGAAGAACGTGCGGAGCTACGCTCAAGCTGCTGGCGGCTCTCAGCAGCCTCCGAACTATCCTTCTTTTTACCGAATGAGAAATAACTCAGCGGGTTGTAGCCTGCCAAAGGCACGCCTCCTTAGAAAACCTAAAATCCTGGGGATGTGCGCCCCCCCACCCGCGCCGCCCCCCGCGGCCGCCGCCCCCGTGACACAAAACCAAAAGGCCCCCCGGGGCGCCCACCGGCCCCGGGGGGGGGGCCATATTTCAACTCCACCCCCGCTTCAGGTGCCAGGTTTTGCCCCGGCTCCTACC
>NZ_JANCOC010000011.1:4354-71794 GCF_024294905.1 Rothia gullae | reverse complement strand
CCCCCCCCCCCCCCCCCCCCCCCGCCGCCCCCCCCGGGCCCCCCCCCCCCCCCCCCCCCCGCCCCCGCCGCCCCCCCCCCCCCCCCCCCCCCCCCCCCCCCCCCCCGCCTCATTCATGCCTAAAAACCACCGAATCTAACGCTTGCCTGCGGAGGGGTAGATGCTGCCGTCGATCACGCCGCGCTCCACCTGCTCCAGGCTCACACCGCGAGTCTCCGGCAGGTTGCGGAACATCAGCAGCGCAATGACCACGTTCACCACGGCAAAGCCGATGAAGGAGCCGGTCAGACCGACCGCGCCCAGAATCACGGGGAACGCCAGCGACAGCACACCATTCATCATCCAGCCGCTAAACGCCGAAATACCCATACCCGCCGCACGCACACGTAGCGGGAACAGCTCACTCATAATCACCCACGTCGACACGTTCAGGCAGGTCTGCATCGCGCCCACAAAACAGACGATGAGCACCAGCAGAATCCAGGGACGCGCCGCGTTATCGGCGGGCAGCAGCATGGATGCGCCCGCAATCAGCACGTGGAAAAACGCGGTTGAACTATAGCCGGTAATGACCATGACGCGGCGCGGCACACGCTCCATCAGGCGCAGCGACAGGATGGAGCCGAGCACCGCAATCGTACCCGGCGCAATGTTCGCGATGAGCGCCGCGGATTCGCTGAAACCGGCTTCCTTGAGCACCTTAATGCCGTAGTACATGATCGAGTTGATGCCGGTCAGCTGCTGGCCCGCACCGACCAGAATACCGACGAGCAGGATGCGCACGAACCAGCCGCGCACGCCCACGCTTTCCTTACCCGCCGCATTGTTCTGGGTGGTTGCCTCCGCCTGCAGGGTGCGTTCAATGTCGGCGATTTCAGCTTCGGCACGTTCGGTGGAGCGGATGCGCTTCATCACCTCAAGCGCCTGCTCACGCTTGCCGACGCGCAGCAGCCAGCGCGGCGACTCGGGCACACGCAGCATACCGACGAACAGGCCGATGGCGGGCAGGGTGCAGATGGCGAACATCCAGCGCCACACGCCGTCGTGTTCGCCCCATACGTTGCCGATGAGGGCGTTCACGATGAACGCGGCAAGCTGACCGCCCACGACCATGAGCTCGTTGCGGCCGGAGAGGGAGCCTCGAATTTCGTAAGGTGCGAGCTCTGCGAGGAACACGGGCACTACGGCGGAGGCGCCGCCGACCGCCAGGCCGAGCAGGGTGCGCCCGGTGATGAGCACGGCGACGTTGGGTGCAAAGACACAGATTAGGGCACCAATGAAGAAGATGGTGGAGAGCCCAATGATGGTGGTTCGGCGGCCGAACCGGTCAGAGATGCGGCCGCACCCGAGCGCACCGATAGCGGCGGCGAAGGCGAGCGATCCGGTGACCCAGCCTTGGGTGGTGGAGTCCATGCCGAGTTCGCGGCTCATGGGTTCGAGCGCGCCGTTGATCACTCCGGTGTCGTAGCCGAAGAGCAGACCGCCGAAGGTGGCGATGAGTGCGATGATGCCGAGGTATCGGCTGTGCTTCCCGGTGCCCAGAGGGGGCAGGGTGGAGGCGGTGCTCTGTGCGCTCATGGTGTCCTTTGATGTGCCGGTGGCGGGTGGTCCTGCCGGGCTGCTTCCAGGCGGCAGGGGTGGGTACATAGGTAAGGTGAGGTGCGTCAGGTTAGACACACCTCACCTAATCCTAGCGAAAACGTTCGGCGGGTGATATTTATTTCTCCCCGCGCCTATTTTTCAGCATATTTTACGGCCGACACGTGCGTCTGCTTGAGTGTCCATTTGAGAGGGAGCCGGAGTTTAGAACAGCGCGATCTTCTCGGGTGCCGGGAAGATTGCGTCCAGGGCGGCGAGGTCCTCAGCGTCGAAGCGCAGGCATGCCGCCTGTGCGTTGGCGCGCACCTGCTCAGCGCTGGTCGCCCCGGCAATGACGGAGGTGACCGGCGACTGCTGTGCGAGCCAGGAGAACGCCGCCTGCACTTCGGTGATGCCGCGTTCGGTGCAGAAGCTGTGGAAGGCTTCGAGCTGGTCCCAGTTGGCGGCTTCGAGCACGTTCTTCTTGGAGTGGGACAGGCGCGAACCGGCGGGAATGTTGTCGCGGCGGTACTTGCCGGTCAGCAGGCCGTTAGCGAGCGGGAAGTACGGCAGCACACCCATGCCGAAGTGCCGTGCGGCGGGCAGGATTTCGAGTTCTGCGCGGCGGTCGAGCAGGTTGTAGTGGTTTTCTGCGGCGATGAACCGTTCGGTGCCGAGTTCACGGGCGCAGTGTTCGGCGTGGGCGAGCTGCCAGCCGGAGAAGTTGGAGTGGCCCAGGTAGCGGACCTTACCGTCGCGTACGAGCTGGTCGAGGGCGCTGAGGGTTTCTTCGATGGGGGTGTTAGGGTCGGGGCTGTGGTAGAAGTACAGGTCGATGTAGTCGGTGCCGAGGCGGCGGAGGGACCCTTCAACGGCGCGCATGATGTAGCGGCGGGATCCGCGGGCGTTGCGGTCGTTGCCGTTGAGGTCGCCGACGGGCAGACCGAATTTGGTGACGATGGTCAGTTCGTCGCGGTCGAGGCCGAGCTGGGTGAGGGCGGTGCCGAACATGGTTTCGGAGAGGCCGGGTTCGGCGCCGTAGAGGTCGGCGATGTCGAAGAAGCTGATACCGGCGTCGACTGCGGCGGCGATGACTTCGTTGGTGCCTTCTTGGGTGCGGGTGGGGGTGCCGGGGCGGCCGAGGTTGTTGCAGCCGATGCCTACACTGGGTACGACGAGGCCGGAGTTGCCGAGCCTGCGGTAGACGGGAGATTCAATACGTTCCATACGTTAACTGTACGTCCGGGAGGCGTGCCGAACACTGTAGGCGGGTCAGCTTAGCACGGATGGTCGCTTGATTTGCCTCCCTGTCGCGTCCGGGCTGTCGCAGCCGGTTGTCACAGTCGGTCATATTAAGTTCATATTTCTCCCCAATGTCATGTCCAGAAATATTAGGACATCAACCGCCGCATCCCTTGCACGCCCTCGGAGGCGGTGGGTAAAGTGAAAGCGTTATCTATCAAGAGCGACCGAGAGATCTGGCTCGTAGACGTCGCAGCAACCTCACCAGTATCCCCCACCGTCACGGTGCAGGGTACGGACAAGGTGCTCCCGCCAGAACCGATAGAGAAGAATATCCTTCGGCACCCCACGATGAGCCGTACCCGCAAACCGGTACAGCGCATCCTGCAGAAGAATTCACGCACCCTCCCGGTGCGTATCTATCGGGTGAACACGAAGGAAGGTTATGACGACAGTTCACCCGGCTCTTTCTTTTGAGCTATTCCCACCCCGCTCACATGCAAGCTGCGAGTCGCTACTCCACACCATTGCCGAGCTTGAGGGCACCAACCCCGACTACGTGTCGGTCACCTACGCCGGTGACGCGAAGCGCCGCCAGAAGACCCTCGCACTACTCGACCACCTAGTGCATGAAACGTCCCTCACCCCGCTGGCTCACCTGATTTGCGCAGGCCATTCGGTACACGAGCTGGAGCGTGCAGTCCGCCTGATTCTGGGTCTGGGTGTGCGCGGTTTCCTGGCTCTTCGCGGTGATATTCAGGAAGGTCAGGTTTCTGAACTTCCTTTCGCCCGCTACCTGGTAGAGCTCATTCGCCGCGTTGAGCGTGAAGATTTCGCCCACCTGGCGGCTGGCAAGGTGTCGATTGGTGTGGCGGCATACCCGCAGAAGCACCCCGAGTCCGCATCCCTGCTACAGGATATTGAGATTCTGCTATCCAAGCAGCGTGCCGGCGCGGACTTCGCGATCACTCAGGTGTTCTTTGAGGATGAACGCTACAGTGCCCTGGTCGATTCGGCGCACCTGGCAGGCGTGGATATTCCGATTATTCCGGGCATCATGCCGGTAACCTCCCTGAAGCGGTTGCAGAATCTTTGCCAGATGGCGGGCATGCCGGTTCCGGCAGATCTTGCCTACCGCCTTGAGACAGCAACCAGTAGCGCTGAGCTGCACCGCATCGGTGTTGAGTACGCGTTGAACCAGTGCCGCACCGTGATGGACGCGGGCGCACCGGGTCTGCACTTCTTCACCTTCAACGAGCATGCGGCGGTTCTGGACGTTCTGGATCAGCTGGATTTGCCGCGGTACAGTAACCGATTCTCTCAGTCGCTGAGCGAACTGGAATACGCCTAAAAACCCCGCTTCAACCCATAACGCTCCTTGTCGGATGCGTTTCCACTTTCTCCCCCACAAATATTCCGGGAGTTGTTGAGCTCTCCGTTTCACCACCAACAGTCGGGTGGTAAAACGCCGGCAACGACCCCCACATCTATCCCCAGTAAAGGAAAAATTATTATGTCGAACACCGCATTCCCCGCCGCAACCATTGTTGGCTACCCCCGCGTGGGCCGCTTCCGCGAACTGAAGAAGGCTCAGGAGGCTTTCTGGAAGGGCAAGGCAACCCTGCAGGAGCTGCAGGACACCGCCGCTGACGTGCAGCGCACCTACTTCGAGCGCGTGACCACTGCGGGTCTGAAGGCTGATAACTACTCGATTCCGGCGACCTTCTCCTACTACGACCAAGTGCTTGATGTGGTTCGCCTGTTCACCCTGGTTCCCGAGCGTCTGGCTGAGGCTAAGGACGCACGCAATCTGCTGGATCTGCCCGGCTACTTCGCACTGGCGCGCGGTACCGAGACCCTGCCTCCTCTGGAGATGACTAAGTGGTTCGACACCAACTACCACTACCTGGTGCCTGAGATTGGTGCCGGTACCGAGATGAAGCTGAATCTTGAGGCTATTGACGAGCAGCTCGAGGTAGCAAAGCAGGCTGGTGTGAAGGTTCGCCCGCAGATTGTTGGCCCGCTGACCCTGCTGCTGGGTGCTAAGGCTGAGCATGGTTCCGCTGAGGACTTCGCACCCATCGACCGCCTGGATGAGTTCGTTGCCGCATACGCTCAGGTGCTGGAGCAGCTGGCTGAGCGCGGTGTTGAGTGGGTTCAGCTGGACGAGCCGGGCCTGACCGTGGACCGTGCCGACAACCCGAAGGTTGCGCAGCTTGCCGAGCGCACCTACCGTGCCCTGGCTGCTGGCGAGAAGCGCCCGCAGATTCTGGTGACCAGCCCCTACGGTTCCCTGCGTGAGAACCTGCCGGCACTGCTGGGTACTGGTGTTGAGGCTCTGCATCTTGACCTGGTGCATGGCGTGTACTCGAAGGCTGACCTGGAGTCTGTCTCTGCCGCGGGTGTGCACCTGGTTGCCGGTGTTGTGAACGGCCGCAACGTGTGGCGTGCTGATGTTCGTGCCGCACTGAAGGCTCTGGAGGCGCTGCCCGGCGCATCCGAGGGTGCCGTGTCTGTGGCTTCCTCGACCTCCCTGCAGCATGTGCCGCACGACCTGGCTCTGGAAGACCCCGCCGAGGTTCCCGTGGACGGCCTGGCGTTCGCTGATCAGAAGGTCGCTGAGATTGCTCTGTTGGCTCGTGGCCTGGCTGAGGGTGAGGCTGCTGTTGAGCCGGAGCTGAAGGCTGCTGATGAGGCGCTTGCTCGCTTCGCCGCTGACCCGCGCAAGCACAACGACGAGATTCGTGCCCGCGCCGCAGCTGTGACTCCCGAGGACTTCGACCGCCCGACTATTGACGTTCGCCGCGCGGCTCAGGCTGACCTGAACCTGCCGAAGCTGCCGACCACCACCATCGGTTCTTTCCCGCAGACCGCTGAGATTCGCCGTCGCCGTGCGGAGGCTCGTGCGGGCAAGATTTCCGCTGAGGAGCTGAACGGCTTCCTGCGTGACGAGATCGCCTCGGTCATCAAGCTGCAGGAGGAGCTGGGCCTGGACGTGCTGGTTCACGGTGAGGCTGAGCGTAACGACATGGTTCAGTACTTCGCTGAGAACTTCGACGGTTTCGCAACCACCCGCCACGGCTGGGTTCAGTCCTACGGTTCGCGTTGCACCCGCCCCTCGATCCTGTTCGGTGACGTGAAGCGTCACGGTGAGGGTCTGCGCGGTGAGGCGTTCACCGTGCCGTGGAGCTCCCACGCACAGTCGCTGAGCGACAAGCCGGTCAAGGGCATGCTCACCGGCCCGGTGACGATTCTGGCATGGTCCTTCGTGCGTGACGACCAGCCGCGCCGCGAGACTGCTAACCAGGTGGCTCTGGCTCTTGCCGACGAGATTGCCGACCTGGAGCAGGCGGGCATCCGCATCATTCAGGTGGACGAGCCGGCTCTGCGCGAGCTGCTGCCCCTGCGCCGCGATGAGCAGCCGCAGTACCTGGACTGGTCGGTGAATTCCTTCCGCCTGGCAACCAGCGCGGTGAAGGATTCCACTCAGATTCACACCCACCTGTGCTACTCGGAGTTCAACGAGATTATCGACTCGATTAACGCTCTGAACGCTGACGTGACCAGCATTGAGGCGGCTCGTTCGCACATGGAGCTGCTGGCTGATATTCCGGAGAGCTTCGTTTCCGGTCTGGGCCCGGGCGTGTGGGATATCCACTCCCCGCGTGTTCCTTCGCAGGATGAGATTGAGTCCCTGCTGAAGGCTGCGATTGGTTACGGCACCATTGCTGACCTGTGGGTGAACCCTGACTGTGGTCTGAAGACTCGTGATTACGAGGAGACAAAGCAGTCTCTGCATCACCTGGTGGACGCCACCAAGGCGATTCGCGCATCCCTCTAGGAGGCGCCTATTGGTTCCGCTGCCTGCTGCGGGTTGACCGGATGATGGTTTGCTCGCGGTAACCTGCGGCAGGTGGTGGCTGTTCGGCTTTGCGCCGGTATGCGTACCGGCTGTATGCCGAGCTTTTGGGGATAGATAACAGGCCCGCCCGTACGGTTTTTCTTCTGCACCGTACGGGCGGGTTTTCTGCGCTTGTTAGCCTTGCCCTTGGCTGCGCGGTTTTGGGTTGAGCGGGCGCCTGCCGGGGTGTTTGTGGGGCGCCGATTTAGTGAAGTCCAAGTGGTTTTCTTTTTTGAACTTAGGGTATAAATTACTCTAAATTTACTTGCAATCTGACCATAATATGCATTTACTCAACAAGGAAAGTGTTTATATTCATTGCAGTGTTTGTGGCACTGTTGCCCAGTAGACAGATGCACATCACACAGATTTGGCACTTCCCTGTAATTCCGGGGCAAAAACAGTATTAGTAGAATATTCATTCTGAATATCCGTTCACCCTAGTGAACATTCCACTGAAAATATTCCCATCAGATTAGCATTTTTATAAGCCGCCGTTTTTAGAATTCCAGCATGACTACTACCACTTCATCAAAGAAGAAGAAGGGTTCTGCACCCCGCTGGCTCGCCATTCCGGCACCCAAGCCCCAGCTCAGCGAAGCAGAAGTTAATGCGAAGTACCCACGCATGCGCCTGCAGGTCTTCATGGGTATCTTCATCGGTTACGCGACCTTCTACCTGATTCGTAACAACGTCCCGCTGGTCACCCCGATTCTGACCAAGGAACTTGGCTTCAGCAACGCAGCAATTGGTGCACTATCCACGGCACTACTGCTCGCTTACGGCTTCAGCAAGTTCTTCACCGCAATGATTTCTGACCGCTCGAACGCGCGTTTGTTCCTGCCCATCGGTCTGGTGCTCTCGGGTGTTGCAAACATCCTGCTGGCAATGACCGGTTACATGGGTGAAGGCGCGGGTGCGGCAGGCTACGGTGCCGCTATCGCCTCCATCATGGCGACCATCATGGTCTTCAACGGCATCTTCCAGGGCATGGGTTGGCCCCCCTCGGGTCGTGTGCTCGTGAACTGGTTCTCCACCAGCGAGCGCGGCACGAAGGTTTCCTGGTGGAACACCGCTCACAACGTTGGTGGTGCGCTGTCCGGTCTGCTGGTTGCATGGGGCTTCTCCATGTTCGGCAAGACCTGGGAAGTTGCCTTCTGGTTCCCGGCTGTTATCAGCTTCGTTCTGGCGTTCGTGGCGTGGCTGCTGATTCGTGACAACCCCGAGGCTGAGGGTCTGCCCACCGTTGACGTGTACCGCAACGACCCGCACAAGGTTGAGTCCACCGCTGAGGATCGTGCAGAGTCCACTTGGACCACCATCCGTAAGCACGTACTGACCAACTCGACCATGGTGTACCTGGCTCTGGCAAACGTGTTCGTGTACACCCTGCGTTACGGCGTGCTGGTGTGGGCACCGAAGTACCTACACGATGTGCGCCACGCATCCCTTGAGGGTGGTATTGCGGGCTTCTCGATCCTGGAGCTTGCTGGTATTGGTGGCACCGTCCTGTGCGGTTACGTTTCTGACCGCATGTTCAAGGGTCGCCGCTCCCCCGCGGGCATCCTGTTCCTGATTGCGACCGTTGGCGCGATTCTGCTGTACTGGCTACCCTCTTCGGACGCACCCCTGTGGATTGCTTACGTTGCGTTGGCTCTGATTGGTGGCCTGATTTACGGCCCGGTCATGCTGATTGGTCTGCAGGCTATTGACCTGTCCCCCTCGCATGTTGCGGGTACCGCTGCGGGCTTCACCGGCCTGTTCGGTTACGCGCTGGGTGCAACTCTGGCTTCTGCCGGTATCGGCATTATTGTTGACCACTGGGGTTGGAGCACCGCATTTGTCTTTATGATTGTCTGCTCGGGTCTGGCGGTTCTGTTCCTCTGGCTGGTTAATGGTGCTGAGAAGCGCCTGATGGCTGAGCGTGCAGAGAAGCTGGCAGCTCAGGCTTAAGCAAATAGCGATTCTTCTTTCCTGAACTGCTTAACAGTTCGGGAGTAGATGCGAACCCGCCTGTACGGTTGTATAACCGTGCCGGCGGGTTTCTGCATCCTGGAAGTACTACCGCCTTCTCTGGCACCCGCGTAGCCCGCTGAGGAGCGGCAAAATGCCCCTGAGAAGCGCCTGTACCGGTGAGCCAGCATCTGGTGCCGTGCCGGGCATCCTGTGGCTTGGGGGCGTAAGAACATAGAATGGAACCATGACTACTAACTCTGGAATCACTAAAGAATGGGTGGATGAAACCGTCAAGCCGGGCGACGATTTCTTCCGCCACGTCAACGGTAAGTGGCTGGCAACCCACGAAATCCCGGCGGACCACCCCAAGGACGGCGGCCTGTACACCCTCCGCGATAACGCAGAGAAGCACGTGCGTGAGCTGGTGGAGAAGATCGCGAAGGAGCAGCCGGAGTCCCGTATTGGAGCACTCTACAACTCCTTCATGGACGTTGAGAAGATTGAGGCGGACGGCCTGGAGCCGCTGCTGAAGGAAATCGCCCCGATCTTGAACTCGGCAACCCCCTCCCACCTGGCTGTGACCCTGGCGCTGCTATCTCGTGCGGGTCTGCCGCAGCTGTTCGCCTGGTACACCAGCAACGACCCGAAGGACCCGAAGAATTACACGTTCTTCCTGTATCAGTCGGGTCTGGGTCTGCCGGATGAATCCTACTACCGTGAAGAGAAGCACGAGCAGGCGTGCGCGGCGTACGTTGAGCATATTGCCCGCGTGTTTGAGCTGACCGGTCTGGCTGAGGGCTTCGGCCTCACCCCGGCGCAGGCGGCTCAGCTGGTGTTCACCCACGAGTCGGAGCTGGCTCGTCTGCACTGGAACGTTGTGGAGAACCGCGACGCGGAGGCAACCTACAACCCGTACCAGGCGACCGAGCTGGAGGAGAAGTTCCCCGGCTTCCCGTTCTCGCAGTGGCTGCTGGCTCTGGGTGCTGACCCGGAGACCCTGGGTCAGGTTATTGTGGCTCAGCCGTCCTTCTTTGAGGGTGCTGCTAAGCTGTTCACCTCCATCCCGCTGATGAGCTGGAAGCTGTGGGCTGTGTGGACTGTTCTGCGTTCGCGTGCGCCGTTCATGTACGACGAACTGGTTCAGGAGAGCTTCAACTTCTACGGCAAGACCCTTTCCGGTACTCAGCAGATTCGTGAGCGCTGGAAGCGCGGCGTGGGCGCAGTCGAGAAGGCTCTGGGTGAAGAGATTGGCCAGGAGTACGTGGCTGTGCACTTCCCGCCTTCGCATAAGGAGAAGATGCTGGTTCTGGTCGGCAACCTCCTGGAGGCGTACCGCGAGTCTATTGAGTCGCTGGACTGGATGACTGAGGCAACCCGTCAGAAAGCGCTGGAGAAGCTGTCGAAATTCGTCACCAAGATCGGTTACCCCGATAAGTGGCGTGACTTCTCCGCACTGGAGCTGGTGCCCGGTGACCTGTTTGAGAACCTGCGCCGTACCGGTGCGTTTGATGCTGACTGGCTGATTGCCCGTAAGGGTCAGCCGGTGGATAAGTCGGAGTGGCTGATGACTCCGCAGACCGTGAACGCGTACTACATGCCGCCGGCGAATGAGATTGTGTTCCCGGCAGCGATTCTGCAGCCGCCGTACTTCAACCCGGATGCTGACGATGCGGCAAACTACGGCAATATCGGCATGATTATTGGCCACGAAATTGGTCACGGTTTTGACGATCAGGGTTCCCGCTATGACGGTGACGGCAAGCTGGAGAGCTGGTGGACTGAGGAGGATTACGCGAAGTTCAAGGAGCGCACCTCCGCGCTGGTGGAGCAGTACAACGCGTACGTTCCGGTGGGTCTGGACCCGAAGTTCCACGTGAACGGTGAGCTGACTTTGGGCGAGAACATTGGCGACCTGGCTGGCATGTCGATTGCGTTGAAGGCGTACCGTCTGGCTTTGAAGAAGCAGGGCATTGAGTCGCTGGCTGACGCGCCGGTGATTGACGGTATGACCGGTATTCAGCGTTTCTTCTTCTCGAATGCTCGCGGCTGGTGCACGAAGTCCCGCCGGCAGCATGCTGAGGTGATGATTTCGGTGGATCCGCATTCGCCGGATGAGTTCCGTGTGAACGGTGTGGTGCGCAATATTGATGAGTTCTATGAGGCGTTTGGTGTCTCTGAGGGCGATGCACTGTACCTGGCTCCAGAGGAGCGCGTGCGCATCTGGTAGCACCCCGATAAGGGTATATGCTTTATTGCGTATACAAGAAAGGCGCCCGCCTCGTGGTTTCTAGCCACGGGGCGGGCGCCTTTTAGATGTAGAAGCTACACGCTTCTAGGCTGAAGTTTTTAGGAAGCAGAAGCCGAGGACGAAGAGGAATAAACACGCATACCGGTCAGCTTCCACGCACCGTTCTCGTAAACACCGTGCAGGGTGCGCTCCACCTCGGCCTTACGTTCCGATTCAGAGGGCGCTTCCTGCACGCGATCCTTACTTGCAATGAACTCGCCAGGATCCGAGGTCAGGCGGATATCCCAGTTGTAGGTGTCACCCTCACGTTCGGGCTGAGCGGAAAGCATGGTGATGGTGACAGCCGCGTCGTGCATCCAGGCTTCACCCTTAATCAGCTTCTCACTAATGGTGCCCTCTTCCGGCTCAATCAGGTTCTTCAGCTCGGACTTATCGAGTGCACATTCACGCAGCGGCTCAGTCTTACCGGTGCGCATGTAGTATTCCATGGCTGCGCCAAAGAACGCGATGGACTGATACAGGCCCTCCACGCTGTTCTCATTGACGACGGCAGGCTTCACGGGCACGGGTGCATTCTTAGAGGGCTCAGTGCGAGTTCCAGGCTGGTAGTCAGCAGGTTTGGAGGTGTAGCCCTCCAGGACTGCAACGCCAGAGTAGTCGCTACGTACACTCTTAGATGCGGATGCGGAAGCAGATGCGCTACCGGATGCGTTGCCGCTGGTTGCCTGGGGCTGAGCACCGCACGCTGCCAGGAGGGTTGCGCCACCGGCGGCTACAACCAGGCCGAGGGCGGATCGGCGGGTTACGTTCTTCATGGGTTCTCTCTATCTGTGGTGTATTTTCCGCACCGTGGTGCGGGTGATGCCTGCGGCATCTAACGGGAAGACGGCGCTACGTGAGTGTAGCGCCGTCTTCCAGTATATGTTGATTGGGCTTGGTATTCTTTTAGCCGCCGTAATAGTAGTAGTGGCTGTAGGAGCTGCCGTAGTAGTCGCTGATGACGATGCGGGTGCGACGGCCGTAACGGTCGGAGTAGTAGCGGTTGTAGGGGGTGCGGCGCACGGTGGGGCGGTAGGTGGTTGCCTGTGCGGGCTAGTCCACGTTTTTCCGGCAGAAAAATTGCGGAAATATTGGTTGAGAAACACGCCGGGCACGCACTCAATACGGGCTGAATCGCGGGCTACATGTCTACTTCGGCGAGGCCCGAAATCTTGCCGTAGCTGAAGTACCGGAGGGTAGAGCGGCGGTTCGCCCAGGTATCAATCTGGGCAATGTCGTCAGGGTTGCTCATGTCTGGCCAGCGCTCGTTTTCGATCCTGAATCGGGTCATTGCGAGGAGGGGGTAGCTGCCGAAAACGGGGCAGAATTCTGCGACCAGCTTGCCGGACTTTGTGTAGAAATGGAGGGAGTCTGCATATTCACGGTCGGTGTTGTTGTCGTATGAGACCGTGTTAATCGCGTTGAGCGGGAAAAAGACCGTATCGTTGCACGGCTCTCCCCTTTCGATTCCTTCGGGCGAGATTTTAGTGTAGGTACCGGCGGCGTTCCAGAAGAAGAACATAAAAAAGCCGATCATGCCGAGGCCAATAAAGTCGAATGCGAAGTGGAACCCTACGTCTTTCCATAGGTGAATGAGGAAGGCTCCTATTGAGAACGGGAGAATTACTAGGGCGTATAGAAGGATTTCGTAGCGGTTCGTTCGCATGACGTATACAGCTTCGGCGCGTAGCTTCTTTTCGCGGTGTCGGTTGAATTCGTATGTGACTACGGTGCGGAGGACCTTGTAAATCAGCAGGGAGTCAAGTGCGCCCCATATGAAAATCATGATGGTGTTGATCATGGTCGCTCACCAGCCTTTCTATCTATCGGTGACCGGCAACCTCCCAGCAACGGCGCGGAGGGTGAGGGTTCGTTCTCAGAGTAGCCGAGGAAATTGGGTGGTTGAGCACGGATTCGCGTTATCTGCGGAGTGGTTGCCGAGTCTTCACCGGAGCATTGCGTCGAGTTAACCTCCCGTCCAGATTGGGTGCGATAGGCTAAGGATGTGCCCGCCACCTCGCCGTAGCGAGCACGATTCACCAACCACTACCGCACAAGGACGTACACACCATGAGCGCTGTTGAAGATGGACTCCTCGGGGGACTCATCGTCGCCCTAATACCGGGCTACCGCATTAAGCTCGGCAAACCCACCCTAAACAAAAGGCAGAAAAGACCCATTGCGGCGTTTATTTTCTTCTGGCTTGTATCTATCCTTGGGTTTGTTGGTGCGCCGATATTTCTCTTTTCGACAGGGACACACGAAGGCCTCGCGGATGAGTCACAAGCGGGGGTGGTCATTGCCGCTTTCCTGATTGGTGTCTTAGGCATAGGCCTGCTGGGTGCCATACCTCTAAACCACTGCTACGCCTTCTACCTCGAACTATGCGAAGACTGTGTACGATGGCGAAACTGGCGATGGAAAGAACGAACCTTCACCTACCCTTCCATCACCTTCGCCCACGTGGAAAACAACGGCAAAAACGGGTTCCTACGCTTCGGCAGCACCGAAATGGGTAAACGCACCTGTAGCTTCGACCCCTACCAGTTCGACGCGACCATCCTCATGGCGCAGGTGCTGTACCGTGACGATCACGGACGCTGGGCGGAGGAGGACGGCCTGGATGTGATGAGTGTGGTGGGGATGTATGGTTCCTCGCGTGATATTTATGCCCAGTTTTATGACTTGTGTGAAACGAAGTATGTTGTTGGGCAGACGAAGAGTGAGCGTCAGAAGCGCCGCCGTAGGGCTGCTCGTAATGAGGCGCGCAGGCTGGAGCGTCAGCAGGCGCGTGAGGAGGCGCGCCGCGGAAAAGAATGAGTTAGTGAAGCTGTATATTTCTACGCTGGGAAGAGGTGATTCACCGTGAAAAATAATGTTTCGAAGAAAAGGAAGAGAGATTTGGTATGACCGTGAAGCCATCATATTTTGTGTAGGGGTTATCGCCGTATTTGGTTTTTTATATTTCATGACTCATTACAACTCGAATAATGACTCTGAAATATGCACTATCGAGTCGGTTGAAATTATTGAGCACGAGGACCCTTACGCAATCTTCGGTGTCTTTGAGACGGAAGAGTGCGGAACCATCACAATGCGGCACGCTCCCGATGGGGAACGTATCTACCCCTACCTCCAGAACTTCAAGACGGGCAAGAAATACAGGGCATATAAGTCTCTGCTGACCCGAAACGATGAATTCGACTTCAGCGTCCTCCGCTTTGAAGAGATCAAAGAGTAACCCCTCCCCCGCAGAAAGGATCCCACCGTGAGCTTTATCGGCGAATTTATTATCGGCTTTATTGGAGAGGCCATCGCGTCCTCACCCACACTGCAGCGAGTACTCCTGTGGATTCTGTTCTCTGCATCCGTGCTCCTCCTGTTTGTCCCCGTCATGACGGGCGAGTACGCGTGGAGTATCCTGGCTATCTCCACGATGCTGTTTTCCGTCGTGATGATTGACGGCACGCACAAGCACAGTGTGCACGATTCAAAGAACGGCGGCGCGTACCATTACTTTCTGCTGACGGTGGGCACGTTCTGCGTTGCCGCGATTGCTCTGCTCGCCGCTCTCTCCCTGGCGGGTGTCCCGCAGGTTGCCTCCACCCCGCAGGTGGACGGCATCAATTTCGCGCCTTGGTATGTGGCGGCGTCTGCGCTGGTTCTTCTGCTGTTCTTCTACAATGCTGCGCAGCCGAGCGACGAGGTCCCTAACCTGCACCGTATGGAGCGCATCAACCGGTATGTGCGCACCGTGGTGTTGGGTGTGAGTGCCCTGATGGTGTTCTTCTGCCTGGTTATTCCGGTGGCTTCTTTCGCTGTTGCCGGTTATGAGCCTGTGGGTGTTTCGGTGGTGCTGTGCCTGGTGCCGGTTTTCCTGATTTTTGTGCCCCGCACCCTGTTCAAGCTGTGGGCGGCGACTTTTGAGGAGGGTACTGCCGGGTATGGCGTGTTGCGTGGCTTCTGCGTAGCCCTGGTGGGTTTGGGTGGATGTTTGGCGGCGGTCCGTCTTGCCGTTGATGTTGTGCAGTCCGGTAGCGGGTTGTCGCTGGTGTATGTGGTGCCGGTGATTGCCTCGTACCTGCTGGTGAAGAGGTACCTGACCATGGGCGTCGCTATCCCCGAGAAGGATGACGAGGAGGACCCGGAGGCTGAACCTGCAGCCAGCTAAACTGTGGAACCCCGCGGGTTGAGGAGCCTTGTGCGCCAAAGCGCACAGTCTAGGATGATTCACGCACCGGGGTATCCTTGGGGACGGTACGCCACCTGCCGGTGGCCCACTTCCGGATATTCACCAACCACACGAAACGAGAACCCGTCATGCGCACTTTCCTGATTATTATCTGGGGCATCCTGGCCTTCATCTCGGTACCCGGGACACTCTACATCATTACCAACTATGAGATTCAGCGCTGGAAGGATATAGCACGCCGCCGCCAAGGCGCGTATATCCGACGAGTTAATCAGGCCGAGGCTCTTCTAACAATATTTACCCCTGGGTTCCCGTGTCTTGGTTTCTTTCTCCATCTTGTTGAGGAGGGGTCTCCAGGTTTTTGGTATGAACTGGGTGGGATACTTATGTCAATTATGTTCATGCTGTACGCCTGGTATGTCCATGTTGCCTATGTGAAGATTTCCCCTGAAGGTATTGAGCAGCGTATGTGGTCGGCGCGTACAACCGTGTACCCGGTCAACGCTATTGACGGAATCGAATACTATAAGGCACTTGCTGTAGATAGTCAGGACCTCGTCTCTTTCTATAGCAAGTCTGGGAAGTTGATTGCTGCTTTCTCTCCGATTATTCACAAGAATTATCGTCTGATGGCGATTGTGCGGTTCAGGATTGATAATGACCGCTGGCCTGATATGAATAATCCGAGTGATATTGCTCGGGTGGATGCTCTAGATAGTGGCCCTGATACAGTCCCGTACTTCAGGGAAAAGGAGAAAGTCACCGGCCTCGCCGACGTTGATATGTAGCACCGCATAGAGAAAGCCCCTGGGCTGAGAGATTAACGCTCAGCCCAGGGGCTTTCTGCATACCAGCGGCTACTCACCTGAGCACCGTCACCACCTGCTGGTGAATGGTCGCCTAGTCTTCACCCGAGCCTCGCACCGAGTTAACCTTCTGGTCGATTAGCCCATAGAGCATCATATTGCTTTATATTTCTGCTTATCAGAGCTTTCAAGCACATAGAGTATCCTTGGGGAAGGTACGTCACCTGCGGGTGGCGCGCTTCCGGATATTCACCAACCACACGGAACGAGAACCCGTCATGCGCATTTTCCTGACTATCTTCTGGGGTGTTGATGCGTTTGGTGCTCCCGTGGTGACCGTCGAGTCTTATGACCGTTTGGGTCGTCTGGTCCGTCAGCGCCGTGAGTTTGGTACTCAGATTCCGGAGTCTTTCCGCACCGCGTACATGGACGAGACTGGCGGCTATGAGCTGTCCTACGCTTACGACGCTGATGGTCTGCGCACTGAGTTTGCTTCTGCTGTTGAGGATGCTCAGGTGTGGCTGGGCCAGTGCCCGGAGTCTGTGGAACTTGAGGGCGTTACTTTGGTGCCGGTTTCGACGAGCGTGTTCTCGTATGACGGTAATGATTCGCGTCTTCTGCAGGTTTCTTCGGATGGTTCCGGCTCGTCGCTGACTTATGGTGCGGCTGGGTTTGTGAGCTCGGTGGCCTCGTGGGGTTCTGCTGACGATTCTGCTGTGTGCTTCTCGCTGTTGTGTGCTTCTGCTGATGGTCGTGTGCTTGCTGCTGGTGGTGCGTCTGTTGGTGTACCCGAGTTTGGTATACCCTCAACCGGCGCTAATGCTGGTTCTGTGGCTGGTTTTGATGCTTCGGTGATGCACCCGCTGGTGTGGGATGAGAATTTGTTTGTTCCGCGTGTGCTGGGTGTGGCTGGTTCGTCGTTGCCTTCTGTGGGCTCACTGGTTCCTGGTGCTGGTTCTGGTGCTGGTTTGTTGGATCCGTATGGTTGGGCTTCTTTGGGTGTTGTGGCGCCTGCTGTGCCGTCTGCTCAGGGCGCTTCTGCTACTGGTGGTGTGCCTGTGTTGCCGGATTTGTTGGTTGGTGTTTCTGCGGCTTCGGGTGTGGTGTTGGGTTCTTCTGGTTTTGAGGTGTTGGGTGCCCGCGTGGTGGATTCGCGTGTGGCTCGTTTTACGGCGCCTAATCCCCTGAGCGCACCGGTGGGTGCTGGTTGGGGTGCTGACCGGTTCTCGTTGGTGGGTGGTAACCCGGTTTTGTTGGTGGATCCGTGGGGTTTGTCGCCAGTGTCGGTGGAGGAGTATGAGAAGTATCGCGAGTCCTGTGCTGATAGGGGTGTGAATGGATGGCTGAATCGTAATTCAAATTGGATTCAGGCAGGTCTTACCGTGGTAGGTATAGTTGCATCTGCCGTTGCTTTCCTGTCCCTCGGACCTGTGGCTCTTATTGTCGCTGGAGTTGTTGCTGGCGCATCTCTTGCCGCGGCTTCCTCAATCTCAAGTAACCGAGATGAGAATGGCCGTGTGAACTGGGGCCGTGTTGGAATTGATGCGGCAATTGGTGGAGCTTTTGGTGCTATCGGTGGTGGTATTGCAGGGCAGGGTCGTAATATGATGGTTGCCCTGGGCCGCACCAAAGCTGTTGGTGCTCTAGAGCAAGCTGTAACCAGTGGATGGTCGAAGGGTGCGCAGGTATTCGCGACCAGGGCGAGCGTGCATGGAATTCCCGAGGTTGTAGCCAACTTTGTGGGTGGTTTTGAGAACCTTGCCCATGATGCTGTGAACGGCAAGATTGGTGATAAGGGGCAGTATTCTATTCGCGAGCATGTGGTTTCTACCGTCAGTGGTGGTATCTTTGGAGGTTTGTCCAATGCTGCTCCCCGTGCACTCGCTGGTTCGTTAGCTAAAAAGGCATCTCCAACCCTCATTTCGACGATGGAAAAAACATATCAAAAAACATATGATAGTGCGCGAAAAGTAAAGAATAAGATAACCCCTTATGTTCAAAAGATAAATAATGAAAAGATTACTAATGTATTTGATGTTACCTCTGAAAAAGTGAGTAACTTGATCAAAAAGAGTAAGGTTGATGAGCCGCGTCCTCTAATTCAGAGTGCTTTTGATACCTTAACTCCCGCTGTTTTGAAGACTAGCCAGGATCTCATTGAGACCTGGGGGAAAAAGGGAGAAATAGGTCTAACCGATATAATTTGGAGCGGCGCTAATGGTTTCAAGGTAGGTATTTCAGGGAGGAGTAAATATCATGAGGGGTCTTCCGTTAAAGACCCGCGCACCATTGCACAGCTTGGCATGAGCCATGATACGAGTTTGTCTCGGATTACGTATGTTCGTAACCCAGAGAAAAATAAAGCCCGGTTAGACCAGAAAAAGCAGGAGTTGGATCAAATTATGATGGAAATAGGTCGAGATAATGTATTTTTAAAGGGAAAGGATGAATTGAAAGATATGGCTTCTTATATTAAAGATCATCGAGAAGAAGTAGTTAATAACTCGGATAAATCTTTTTCTGAATTTATAGCTGGTTATCAAAATTCTAAGGGTGAGAAGTAAGTATATGTTGAATAGATTTATATCTGCAACTGTAACTAATGGTTCAATTGGTTTGGTGCGACCTAAAGGTTATATTCCTTTGGGTCAGCGGCAGAAAAAGCCGCTTTTGGCTGTCCTGGTTGCAGATTCTTTTGTTGTGATAATCTGCATTTTATTTCCTCTAACTTTTCCGGCTGAACACCCATTGGACTATATTCCTGCATATATTTTCATGAATATTATTGGTTTATTCTTCTGGTTCTTAGCCATAAATTCTCATGTTTTCTATGTCCAGCAGAATGAAACCTCCGTGAAATGGCGGAACTGGCGGTTAAAGACCCGCGAGTTCGACTACAGTAGCATCACCAAAATAAACATGCAGGTCAACAACAGAGGTGGCTATCTTGTCATCAATAGTAGCCAAATGGGTAAACGCTGGCTGGGGGTCAGCCCTGTCCTCTTTGACATTACCTATATCTACCAGATGATTCTCTTCCGTGAGCGTTACGGTGTTTGGCCACCTAAATATATACCGGAACTTTTCGTAGAGTTCGGTGACTATGAGGAGATGGATACCCTTATCAAAATCCTCTGCTACGCCCGCAAGTATGAGATTGGCTCGCTTGTTGGTAGGGAAGGATACCTGCCGATTCCGGAGCATCTGCAGCGCATCCTTGATGCCTCATCTAAATAGTGTCATTCAGATGTAGCACCGCATAGAGAAAGCCCCTGGGCTGAGGATTGTCTCTCAGCCCAGGGGTCTTCTGTATATCTAGGGTCAGCCAAGAAACTCAGGTGGATACGGGTCCAATCCCACCCGTTGATGAATGGTCGCCTAGTCTTCACCCGAGCCTTGCGCCTAGTTAACTTTCTAGTCGATTAGCCCATAGAGCATCATATTGCTCTATATTTCTGCTTATCATAGCTTTTATCTGCATAGAGTATCCTTGGGGAAGGTACGCCACCTGCCGGTGGCGCGCTTCCGGATATTCACCAACCACACGAAACGAGAACCCGTCATGCGTAGTTTCCTGACTGTCTTCTGGGGTGCCGTCGCTTTACCTACAACAGTTGCGACATTCTACGTCATCATCAATTACGAGGTGCAGCGATGGAAAGATAAAAAGCGGCGGCGTGAGGGTATTTATATCCGACGAGCTAATCAGGCCGAAGCTCTCTTGATGATATTTACCCCCGCCTTCCCCTGTCTTTCGTTTGTAGCCCACATATACGGTCCTGAATCATTAGATATAGCGACTGAAATAGTGATTTTATTAGTATCGGCTATGTTCATTTCCTTTTTGCGTTATGTGCATGTCGCTTATGTGAAGCTTTCTCCTGAAGGTATCGAGCAGCGTGTCTGGTCAGCTAACCCAACGGTCTACCCGATAGGTGCGATTGATAGCGTTACCTATTACGAGACTGTGGATGTTGAAGACCAGGATATGGTGGGTTTTTATACGAAGTCGGGTAAGCAGATTGCTGCTTTTGGTCCGACGACTCATAAAAATTACCGGCTCTTGGCGATTGTGCGGTTTAGGATTGAGAACGAACGTTGGCCTGATATGGATAATCCGGATGATGTGGCTCAGGTGGACGCGCTTGATAAGAGGGGTATGACAATTTCTTATTTCAAAGGTTTAAAGGAAGTCACTGGCCTCGCCGACGTTGACATGTAGCACCCTATAGAGAAAGCCCCTGGGCTGAGATACCATCCTCTCAACCCAGGGGCTTTCTGTGTACCAGCGGCTACTCACCTGAGCACCACCGTTAGCGCGTGATAATCGCGAAGTCGCCACTGGACAGGTTCGTGAAATTACCAATCTGCGCGTTCAGGCGGCACTTAGACGTCACCGACAGTGCCGTCACCACCCGCTGATCCTCAGACACCAACACGTGCCCCGAACAACCATCCGAAAAACTAATCAACTGCGCATCCGGAGAAATCGCCTGAACCAGCGTCGAAAACTCACCCGTACGCGGCAAAACCATCAACGGATTCAACTCATCCGCACCACTGGGCCACACCGGAACCACCGTCACCGGCAAAACACTCTGATTCACCACACGAGAAGGAACCCGCAACTCAATCGACCGCAAACGCTGAATCGGGTACGCCGTCGAACGAACCTCCCTGTCAGAAATAGCCTTCGACGTCTCAGAATCAATACGGTTCACCCACTCCTTAAAAGCACGCGAATCCTTAAACTCAGCAGACACATTCGCCCGAACCTGCACCACACCATTAGCCGGGGTACTCCCCTTCCGAAGCCGAGAAAATCGGGCGGATACGGGCCCAATCCCACCTGCCGGTGAATGGTCGCCCAGCCTTCACCCGAGCCTTGCACCGAGTTAACTTTTTAGCCATCTAACCCATAGACCATCAAAGTACTCGACAATTCAACTTGTCAGAGCGTTCAAGCACATAGAGTATCCTTGGGAAAGGTACGCCACCTGCGGGTGGTGCGCCTCCGGATATTCACCAACCACATACGAAACGAGGGCTTTCATGTCTGAAAACACCCCGCAGCCGGTTGCACCGCAGCAGCCGCAGTTCACCCAGCAGGCACCCGCCGCACAGCCCGCATACGGCACGCCCGTCGAGGCACCGAAAAAGAAGAAGTGGGCGGCAGTAACCGCACTGGTTCTGGGCATTATTTCCGCCCTGACGGGCATCTTTGTCATTGGTTCGTTCCTGACCATCCCGACCATTATTTTCGCCGTAATCGCTCTGGTCATGGTCAAGAATGGCACCGGCAAGGGTAAGGGCATGGCGATTGCTGCTCTCGTGCTGGTTCTGGTGGCGTACCTTGCTACGTTTGCTTTCTTCCAGATTCGTTCCGCAAACCTCCAGAAGTCTGAGCAGCAGGCTCGCGAAGTTATCCAGAAGTGCGAGAACCACGAGCCTGGTTACTACATCACTGAGAAGGACGGTAAGCGTTACTGCAACGCTGGCGGCTGGGTCTACGAGATGGATAAGTAAACCGGTTTATTTGGTTCCATGATTAGCCGTCGCTGATGGAGGGGCGTTCGTTCACGCGGTAGCCGCCGTGCCTGCGAGCGCCCCTCAACCATATCTTTAGTGAGCACTACGCATCTGAATCGTCCAGATAACTTCTGGAGCACCGAATAGAGAAAGCCCCCGCGGCCGAGAGTCATCCTCTCAGCCGCGGGGGCTTTATCGTATCAGCGCATCCTCACGCGGCAAGCACTAGGAGGCGCGGCGGCGAGAACGCAGCACCATCGCAGTGCCGGCACCGAGCACCAGCGTACCGCCCAGAGCCACAGACACCGCACCGAAACCAGTACGCGCCAGGCCGCCCTGCTGGGAGCTCACGCCACCCGACGCGGCAGACACACCGGACTGACCCAAAGAGCCGCCAGCAGAACCACCAGCCGAACCCCCAGAGGAGCCCTGCGCGTTCACGTTACCGGTAGCACCGGAAGCACCAGCCTGACCGGACTGACCACCCTGTGCGGCACCAGACTGTGCGGAGCCGGGCTGGTTAGCACCAGCGGTACCGCCCGGGGTTGCCGAATCCACACGGCGCACACCACTGAAGTCGTCCGCAGCCGCGTTCGGGTCCATCGGCACGGCAGTCTCAAACGAGCACGCATCCGACGCCTTCTTACCCACAGCAACCGCAAGCTGCTGCACCGGACTGCTCACCTCAGTACCATCAGCCAGGGTCGCAGAATAGTGCACATCGAACATGTACTGGCCGGGCTCAGAGAACACCCAGTTCGCGTGCGCGTGCGTCGCGTAATCGATGTCGATTGTGGTCTTGCCGGTCGTCGAATCCAGCAGCACATCCGCACCGTTCAGCGACTCAGTGAACATGCCGAAACGCGCACCCTCAGGCATAACCTTCGGCACCACGTGCAGGCGCACGGGGCCGCGCAACTGCGAGTAGTCGATGTCCTGCGTGTTGTAGCCGGGCCAGGGCAGGCCGCTCTGCTGGGTCTGCGGCAGGCCATAGAAGGCGGTGCCGACCGGGCCCATGAAGTTCAGCTTCTCGTCAGCCATGCGTTCGGTGCGTACACGGCGGGCGTTCTCGCTGATGGTCCACACGACCGAATCGAGCGGGCGCACCGTCGAATCAGCGTCAATGATGCCGCTGTCGTCACGCAGACCCACGGACAGCTGGCGGTCCTTCAGGGTCGCCTGGATGTCCAGGTGGCCGTGCGAAATCTTGGCGCGGCCGTCAATCTGGCCGGGCACGCACTGGTGACCCGGGGTTCCGGGGGTGGACGGCTGCGCAGACGGTGCCGAGCTAGTCGGAGCAGGTGCACTCGGGGTCGGGTTCGCGGGCGCAGGGCTAGACGGTGCCGGAGTGGAGGGTGCCGGAGCAGGTACGCTCGGCTCTGCGGAGGCGGTCGGCACCGCAGGCACGGTCGGAACCTCGCTGGGGGACACCGACGGAACGGTGCTGGGCTCAGCGGTCGGAGCCTCACTCGGCTTAGCAGAAGGCTCAGCAGAGGGCGCGGCGGTAGGCTCAGCGCTCGGCGACGGATCCACCGGAGCAGGCTTCGACGCATCGTTAATGGGTGCGCTATCGGGAGCCAAAGCACCGTGCGCAGTGTACTTGGTGCCCGGCTCGTACTTCGCCGCAACCTCAGTGGTGGAGGCGGAAGCATTCATATCCGGGTGGGTCAGCATCTTCACGCGCAGCGCCGTGCCCTTGTAGAACGACTCGTCACGGAAGGTAAAGCGTGCCACACCATCCTGAACGGAGCCTTCCAGGTCGAGGTACGGGTAGACCGGGTCGTCCTGGGCGTAGAAGCCGCCGCGCAGGAAGCCGCGCACCTTCGGGTCCTTGAAGCGGACCTCAACGGTGCTGAAGCCGTTGCCGTTCGGGGTGACGGTCACGTCGTAGTCCATGCTGGTCGGCGTGTACTGCTGGGTGCTGAGTACGGTGTTCGCCTGATCTGGGATTTCTTCGGGCCAGGAGCCGTTACCGTCATCGCTGTACACGCTCTCAGCCTTGCCGGGTTCGTAGGTGAGCTTGTGCGAGATCCAGCGGGACGCCTCCGCACTGTTTGCGTCGGAGGTGTCGGGGGTGAAGACAGCCTGCAGCTGGGAACCCTCGCTACCGAGCATTTCAGACCAGGTGGCGGTACCGTTCACGACCGGCAGGTCGGTCAGGAAGTAGCCGTTGTTGTACAGGGTCAAGGTGCCCTTGAGGTTCTTGTTCGCGGCGGTGAAGGTGATATCGCTGAGTTTGTCGTCAGCATCCTTATTCTTTGCCGGGTCGGCATCCAGGCGGTGCGGTGCCACGGACAGCACGTACTTTGCGGCATCCAGGTCACCGACGGGTGCCGCGTTGTAGCGATCAACAGTGGGCACGGCGGTGGGGGTGCCGTCACCGAGCACGGGCTGCATGCCGCCAACCTGCCAGACCAGCTTCGACGGCTTGGAGCTAATGATGCGGCCGTCAGTGGAGCGCGCCACGGTGCGGTAGGTGACCACGTAGCGGCCGGGGCGGGTGAAGGTCGTGGTGTTGTGGGTATGGCTACCCTTGTCGAGCAGCCAGGAGTGCCAGCCGGTGGAGCTGCTGGAGAGCATGCGGTACACGTCGGCGGGGGCGTCGTCCGGATTGTAGCGGAAGAGCTCCATGCGGCCGGGGCCTTCAACGGAGAGAATGTCGGTAGCGAACACGCCGTCACGGAAACGCTCAGTGGGTACCTTCGTGGATGCGCCCAGGCCAGCCCAGATGGGGTCCTGGTTGCCGTAGGTCAGGTGCGGTGCCATGTAGAGGGTCTGGCCGGGTTCGCCGAGGAATGCCAGGGAGGGCGAGTCGCCCAGGGTCATGGTGTACTGCGACTTGCCGTCACGGCCGCTGTAGCCCTTGCCGACCCAGTTGACGGTCTTGTCCAGTTCGTAGGTGTCTGCGCCGGTCTTGTAGGGGTTCGCCTCGTTCATGAGGACGAAGGTGCCGTTCTGCTCGTCCCAGTATGCCTTGGGGGCGTCAACGTGGCCCTTGGTGGTGACGATTTTGCCGTCGTCGGGGCCTGCTACGGCGGGCAGGGAGGGGGCAGCGCCGGCGAGCGCGAGCAGCGCTGCGGCGGAGAGGAATGCGGCTGCACGGCGAAGGGCGGGCTTACCGCCGGGGATGAAGAGTGCGGGGGTGTGTGTGGTGACCCGTCGTTGGGTCTGTTTCCGAGAGTTCATGACAACCTTTCTCATTTTTTCTATTTCTTAGAGTAGCTCTTTTGCAAATAATTGTCATTTAGAGCATAACTGAGTATAGTGATTCTCAGAAACACGTGTGCGCCGAGGTCCGCCCAAAAACGCACACCGCATACATCCACAAAGAGAAAAACACGGCAGAGCGCACCCCGGACGCAGGGGAGAAAACGGCAACAGGCCGCCGGACCCAGCACCGGGTAAGCCCCGAAAACATCGGGCAACGCGCTAGCCAACGAGCAGTCATCCAAGGAGCCACCATGCAAGGACGCACCAAACCCCTGAGCCTACTCAGCGCAACCACCCTCGGATGCACGCTCGCACTCGGGGCACCCCTCGCCCTCCCCCAGGTCGGCACCTTCACCGCCGCACAGGCGCAGGAAAACCAGACCGGCACCCAGGCAGGCACCGAGTCGCGCGGTTACGTCAACTACGAAGGTGACTATGTCATCGCGGGCGTACACACCGAAATGCTCAACGCCTTCCTCGACGGCAACCAGTTTACCCTCGGCACCCTCGCAGACACCGCCCCCGGCAAGCAGGGACGATTCAACCCCGCCCGCACCGTCTTCCACCTGCCCGACGTCGAGGATGCACACACCAACGTCGTAGCAGGCTACGACTACATTGCCCCCGAAGGCACCGACATCTTCTACATTCCCTCCACCCGCACCCGCGGCCTGCTCTACCCCGGTCTCGGTGCGGAAGGAATCCGCCCCGGCGCGCTCAAGAACAACACCATCAACCTTGAACTCGTGCGCAGCAGCGTACCCGAAGGCGGCCGTGCCGAAGTCTTCACCGAATCCGGCCGCGACAACCCGCGCGTCTTCAGCACCAACGACCAGCTCGCACCGCACACCATCACCGCTGGCGGCCACGAGCACCTCAGTTGGGCATTCACCCGCGCAGGCATCTACCAGCTGACGTTCCGCGCCACCGCAACCCTTGCCGACGGCACCCCGGTCAGCTCCGAGGCGACCTACACCATCGCCGTGGGCACTAACGCTGAGGACGGCTTCAAGCTCCTGAACGAGCAGAATGCCGCAAAGGAAGCAACCAAGGACGCCACGAGCGAGGCAAGCACCACCGCCACCGAGAGCGCCACCAGCAGCCCCAGTGCATCTACCTCCGCAAGTGCTGAGGCGAGCGCTTCTGCACAGGCGAGCGCATCCACCGGTATTCGCCGCGTGGATGGATCCGTGAACGGTCAGAACGCCGCGCAGGTGACCGACCCGAACGGCGCAAAGGCGGCAGCGAATGGTGAGCAGGCATCCCAGGGCGGATCCGGTGTAACCGCTATTATCGGCACCAACAACACCAATAACGGCTCTGCCAAGGGTGAAAACAAGGACGGCAATGCCACCAGCGCGAAGGGATCCAGTGTGAAGGGCTCCAACGCCCAGAACATCAGCGCACCCAGCAACGGCGGCGGCATTACCGGCAACGGTGTGCTGTCCTCCGGCCTGCCCGGCAGCATGAACCAGCAGTGCATCCCCACCGAGGTTCCCGCCGAAGATGCCAAGGACAGCAAGGACGCTCAGAAGGACAACAAGCAGAGCAACCAGGCAGCCCAGGCACCGACCAGCATCCCCACCCTCGCCGTGGTCAACACCGCCGAGCACAGCGGCCGTGAAGAAGTCACCCACGGCCACTTCGACGTAGGCCCGATCCTCAACGGCGGCAACCTCACCAGTAGCGTGAAGGACGACCGCACCAGCCCCGCCCGCCACGTCTCCCCCGGCGCTCTCGAGTTCGTACTCAACGACGCCGCGAAGATCAACTTGCCCGCAGGCATGGAGAACATCGCCCCGGCAGGCACCCCCGTGCACATGATCGGTGCAACCCAGCAGCAGGGCGTGCCCTGGCTCGGCTGGAGCACCCAGGACCCCGAACTGCTTAAGCAGCTCGACGGCCCCGTCACCATGAGTCTCAACGGTTTTGAGGGCCCCGGCACGATGTTCACCTTCCTCTCCGGCAACTTCGGTTCCGCCGGTCAGCAGGTCTTCAATTCGCGTAGCGGCGGCTCCTTCCAGGTGCCCGCAAACACCCACCAGCACAGCAACTGGGTGTTCACCGCTGAGGGTCGCTACACCGTGACCATCGGCTGGACGGCACGCCTGAAAAATGGCCAGCAGGTCAGTAGCGAATCGGTTCTGCACTTCACCGTCGGCAACCCCGATAACGCCCCGGCAAGCAACAACGTGCAGGGTGGGGCAGAAGCCAAGCAGGACGGCGGCGGGAAGAGCACTGCAAAGAACCCCGTCAACGGCACCGTCGACGAAGCCACCGGCATCGTCACCAAACCCGACGGATCCAAGGTGCGCATCGTCGGTAAGACCGCCTCCGGTGAGGATTGCGCCCTGACCAGTCAGGAACTCGCCAACGCCCAGAAGGCAGCCGCGGCAGGTAAGTTGCCGAACACCGGTGTGGTTATCGACCCGTTCGTGGTCAGCACCTCCATTCTGGCGTTGGCACTCGGTGCCATGATTCTGCGTTCGGCACGTCGAAAGGGCCGCAGCGGTGACACCGCATAGCGGGCATACCGGCAACCGCGCACACGCTTATAGTCGGCGAACTGCCCTCACCCTCGCCTCCCGTATCGTGGTGGGTGCGGGGGTGGGGGCTGGTGCCTTCGCCTTGAGCGGATGCGCCAGCACCGTGAACGCCTCCTCCGACCGGATGCGCGTGGTCGCCACGACCCCAATCCTGGCGGACTTGGCGCAGCAGATTGCCGGCGACCGCGCCAGCGTGCACTCCCTGGTGCCTGCCGGTGCTGATCCGCACTCGTATGAGCCTAGCCTGCGCGATATCCGCGATGTCGCCTACGCCCGCTGCGCTCTGACGAACGGTCTGCTTCTGGAGCAGCGTAAGCTCAGCAAAATGGTTGAGGCGAACCTGCCCGCAGGTGTTGTGTCCGTGGCGGTTGCAGAGAAGATTGAGCAGTACGGCGGCAAGCTGGAAGCCATTGTTGAGGATGCCTCCCTGGACTCCATCTGGCTGGGTTTGCGCGTTGAAGAGGGCGGGCAGAATGAGTCCGCCCCCGTTGACTCTTCGGATGCAGGCATGCGCTTTGAAGTGCAGAGCGTGCGGGCGCGCACCTCTACCGATTCGTCGAATGCGCAGTTGGCGGCGTTCATTACGCAGACCTTCGGCGCGGTGGAGATGCTGTGCGATTCGCATGCGCGCGGCGTGAACCTCACCCGTGAGGGGGACACCGCGATCCGTACCGGCGATATGGGTTCGCTGGAGCTTCCGTTGCAGGCGCATACGCACCTATCGTGGGCGTTTAGTGATGCCGGCGAGTACGCCATCGAGCTGAGCGCCACAGCGGTCAATGCGCCGGAGTCGGTGCGTTCTTCGCGCGGCACCCTGTACTGCGCGGTCGGTCGTGACCCGCAACAGCTGGTGGACCGTCTGGCGAAGGAACAGAACGTTTCAGCCTCAGACATCAAGGTTCTTTCCGCAGGTCACGCCGATATTACGGCACGCACCGGCGACGGCAGGCTCGTGCTTCGCGCGGATTCCTCCCAGGGCGCCGTAGAGTACGAACTGAACCGCACCGTGGTCGCGGTTCCCTCCCGCACTCTGCAGGAGGTGCCCGCCGGCGGCAGCTACCGTTTCCTGCGTTCGGGTGCTTCGGAGCATCGCGGTCAAGTGTATCTGCTGGCGCAGGCCGTTCTGGGCAAGCACGTGCACGGCGAAATCGACCCGCACATTTGGCATTCGGTGCCGAACACGAAAGCAAGCGTGCAGGTCATCCGTGACGCACTCACCTCCGCCGACCCGGGGGGTGCGAGCGAGTACGCGACCCGCACCGAGCAGGTCATGAAGGAGCTTGACTCCCTGGACGCTCAGCTGCGTCAGGTCTACGGAGGCCTGCCGGAGTCGGCACGCAACCTGGTCACCACGCACGACGGCTACCGCTACCTGGCGAGCACCTACGGGTTGCACATTGCCGGTTTTGTGAGTGCCAGCGCCAGCGGCGAGCCGAGCATTCAGCAGCGTCAGCGTCTGCGTCGCACGGTCGAGGATTTGAAGGTTCCAGCGATTTATCTGGATAAGTCCACGGCGATGCGTTCACCAGTTCTGACGGAGCTGGCTCGGGAGGCTCAGGTGCGTACCGGGGTGCTCTATTCGGATACCCTGGATGCGCAGGCTCCTCACTACGCGCAGATGATGCTGGCGAATGCTCACACGATTGCGCTGTGCTCGGGGGCTAGTTCTGGCGGCGATTCTTCGGATGCTAGCTGCTCGGAGGCAAGCACTTCATAACCCGGTTTTAGGCTCCCCACAAGTTCATATAGCCGCATCAGCATATAGATAATCTTTCACACACCGTTTCGGTCAGGATCCAAGGAAGTCCTCATGATGAACCCAACCACCCCCTCCCGCTCCTCACGTAGCCGCGCGCTGCCCGCCCTGGCTCTGGGCGTCAGCCTCATGCTCGCACCCCAGGGTGTAGCACACGCGGAGACCACCCCGGCAACCACTGAGAGCGCATCGGCTCAGCCGAGCGACAGCAACCTCAGCCGCGGCGAGCGTGCCCTCACCCAGACCCTGTCTGCGGAGCAGCCGGTCGCATCCGGCCGCACCGAAATTTCTGCCGGTCACGTGGATATGGGCCCTCGTTTCAACAACGGCAAGTTTGAGCTCATGCTCCACGACGACCACCGCGAAACCCCCGTATGGCGCAGCATGGACGAGGTCATCTACCGCGGTAGCGATCAGGCGATCCTTGAGGTGCCGAACGACCCGCGCTACTCCTTCGTGGGTGCGCCCGCCGGCTCTAAGGTGTACGTGATTCCGCAGACCGAAGCTAAGGGCGTGATCTGGCCGGGTTGGACCACTCAGGATCCGTATCTGGTGTCCAAGCTGAACCGCGGCGTGAACCTGACCCTGGAGCAGGTGAGCGGCCCCGGCACGTTCAGCCTGTACCTGGAGAACGGCAACTTCTCGGCACCGCAGGTGCTGTGGTCCTCGACCAAGAGTGAGCCGCAGAAGCTATGGGTGGAGAAGAACACTCACACCCACGCGAACTGGGTGTTCACCGCCCCCGGAGAGTACCTGCTGAAGGTCACCGCAAGCGCTGAGCTGTCTGACGGTTCGACCGTGTCTGATACTCGCTACCTGAAGTTTGCGGTGGGTGATTCTGCGAGCGCTGATGCCCTGTACGCGATGGAGGCGCAGGCCCGCGGTTCCTCGGGTTCTGCATCCTCGGGTTCGGCTTCTTCTACTTCTCAGGCGTCCGGTTCTTCTTCTGCCGCCGCAGCGAGTGACCAGAGCGGTTACAAGGCAGAGTTCACTATCCCCTGGGGTGCTATTGCCGCAGGCGTGGCAGCCGTGATTGCCGTGGGCGCGTTCCTTTCGTTCCGTCGCCGCTCCTCCGCACAGCGTGAGGCTCTGGATGAAGTGCGCGGTGACCGTTCGTGAGCGCATCGGTAACAGCGGGTACTGAACCTGTTCTTGAAATTTCGAACCTGTACGCCGGCTACGCGCGCCGTTCCATCCTCAAGGATCTGTCCCTGACCCTGGAGCGCGGCGAGTTTGCGGGTCTGATTGGTGCTAATGGTGCCGGTAAGACCACGCTGCTGCGCACCATTTTGGGTCTGATTCGCCCGGCGTCCGGTCAGGTTCGGGTGCTGGGTGAGTCGCCGCGTGTGGCCCGTGCGCATATTGGTTATGTGCCGCAGAAGCACCAGTTTCAGTGGGATTTTCCGCTGACCATTAAGGATACGGTGATGACCGGTCGCGTGCGTGAGATTGGGTTCTTCCGCCGCCCGGCGAAGAAGGATTGGGTGCAGGTTTTTTCGGCAATGGAACGCACCGATGTTCTGCACCTGCAGGATGCTTCCATTGCGGAGCTTTCCGGTGGTCAGCGTCAGAGGGTTCTTTTGGCGCGCGCTTTGGCGGCGAACCCCTCCCTGCTGCTGTTGGATGAGCCGTTTACGGGTGTAGACGCGCCGACCCAGACCACCCTGACTCGCCTGTACCGTGAGTTGGCTGGTGAGGGTATCACGATTCTGATGTCTACGCACGACATGCTGGCGGCGCGTGAGTCCTGCTCGCGTCTGTGCGGTGTGCGCGGCAATATTCACCTGGATGGTCCGGCGGACTCCTTTAGCTTGGATCAGCTGCATACGTGGTTGCACGGTCACGATATTGAGGAGGCGCAGGGCCACGCCCGCACGGGCTTCATTTGTGCCGGTGGTGCGTTAGATGAGTACGGCCACGAGCTGCCGGATTCCTGCGCTTCTGACTCTTCTCTCTCCCCCACCCATACTGCTTCTACCGGGGGTGCCCGTTGATTACTCCTATCGATTTTCTTGCCGACCTGTTCAACCCGTCTCTGGCGTTCCTTCCGCGCGCCCTGGCGGCGGTGCTGCTCGCGTCGGTGGTTACCGGTGTGGTGGGCTGCCACGTGCTGATGCGCGGCATGGTCTTCATTGGCGATGCGGTAGCGCACTCGGTGTTTCCGGGTCTTGCGGTGGCGTTCGTGCTGGGCGGCAACCTGGTCATGGGCGGTCTAACTGCGGGCGTGATGACGGCTATTCTGGTGGCTATTTTTAGCCAGAATCAGCGGCTACGCGAGGATTCTGTGATTGGTATTTTCTTCGCGGCGTCTTTTGCGTTGGGTATTGTGATTATTTCGTTGGCTCCGGGCTATTCGGGGTCGGTGCAGGATTTCTTGTTCGGCTCGATCGTGGGTGTTTCGAATGAGGACATTACCCAGGCCGCGATTATGGGTGCCGTTATTCTGCTGGTGTTGTGGCTGTTCCACCGCCAGATTGTGACGGTCAGCCTGGACCGTGAGAGTGCCCGCGCGATGGGCCTGCCGGTGCTTGCCCTGGACATTGTGCTGTACGTTCTGGTGACCATTTCTGTGGTGATGGGTTTGCAGACGCTCGGTAATGTGCTGGTGTTGGCGCTTCTGGTGATTCCGGCGTCGGCTGCCCGCCTGGCGTGCCGCCGTCTGGGGTCGATGATGGTGTTCTCGCCGGTGTTTGGCGGTATCTGTTCGATTGTTGGCTTGTACCTGTCGTGGGCGTTTAACCTGCCGACCGGTGGCACGATTGTGCTGTCGATGGTGGCGGCTTTTGTGCTGGTGTGGGCGGTGACGGCGGTTCGTTCGCGAGCGCGTGCCCAGCTGAAGAATTAAACCCAGCTCAACCCGGGTTCAATACAACTTTCCTCGATTAAACGCACGAGTAAACGCACGAGGCGCATCCCTGTTTAGGGGGTGCGCCTCGTGCGTTTTTCACAGGTCTTAAATACCCAAAGTGAATCATGTTCATGTTTAAAGAACCAAAAGATACACTCCGCGTAATAAAAGCGCATAATTCAACACGTCGGGTTTAATGAAAATACAACCTATCAAATATTTCTTATGGGTTGATACATGTAGTGATAAAGCAGTCACTGCACCCTCATTAGAGCTTCAAAGAAGGAGTCATCATGAAGGCATATGTATACCACGGCCCCGACCAGAAGAGTGCCTGGGAGGAAGTCCCGAACCCCACCATTCTTGAGCCCACGGACGTTATCGCCCGTGTCGACACCACCACCATTTGCGGTACTGACCTGCACATCCTAAAGGGTGACTGCCCCGAGGTGGACCACGGACGCATCCTGGGCCACGAGGCTGTCGGTACCATTACCGAGGTTGGCTCCGCGGTGACTGATCTGAAAGTCGGCGACCGCATCATCATTCCCGCCGTGACCAGCTGCGGTAAGTGCTCCTACTGTAAGGCAAACCAGCCTTCGCACTGCCAGACCGTTGGTGGTGTCGGCTGGATTTTCGGTTACATGATTGACGGCACCCAAGCAGAGTACGTGCGTGTTCCCTACGCAGAGACCTCGGTCCACCTGGTTCCGGAGGGCCTGACCGATGAGGACGTCCTCTTCCTCACCGACGCACTGCCCACCGGCTTCGAGATTGGTATTCTGAACGGCAACACCAAGCCCGGTGACACCGTCGCTGTCGTGGGTGCAGGCCCCGTGGGGCTGGGCGCGATTATGACCGCTAACCTCTGCGGTGCCGGCCGAGTCATCACCGTCGACTTCGACGACAACCGCATGAACAAGGCACTGGAGCTGGGCGCAACCGATAAGGTCAATGCGGGCGACCCAGACTTCATCGAGAAGATTAAGGCCCTCTCCCCCGACGGTCTGGGCGTGGACGTGGCAATTGAGGCTGTGGGTATTCCGCAGACCTTCAATACCTGCACCAAGATTGTTCGCCCCTACGGCAACATCGCTAACGCCGGCGTGCACGGCAAGCCTGTTGAGCTGCCCCTGAACACCATGTGGATCTCTAACGTTCGCATCAACATGGGTCTGGTCAACTGCAACACCGTCGGCAACCTGCTGAACATGGTCCGCTCCGGTCGCCTGAACGCTAAGGCAATGGCAACCCACCGCTTCACTTTCGACCAGTTCGAGGAAGCCTACGACCTGTTCACCCACGCTGCCGAGCACAACGTGGTGAAGGTTGTTATCTCCCGTAACCCCGAGGTTACGGCATAGACTGCGGTAGGCTCATATACCGCTCATACAGAAACCCCGAACTTTCGTTAGGGATTTCGGTGGGATGTCTTCATTACACTGCGAACATCCCCACGATTCGTCTCCGGGTGGGAGAGGGTAGGTGCCACCCGGAGCGCGAATCGTCCTCCCCCCTACCCCGAGATGTAGTTATTTTCTGAAGAGACAAGATCGTCTGAAGATACAGGATTTTCTGAAGATACAGGAGATACGCCAGCTCGGGGTTTTCTGTTGCCTCAACCCATTCTTTGGCGGGCTCAACCTGTTCTTTGGTGGGGTGAGGGGCGGTTCCTCAAGCGTGATGCCTCCTCTGCCGGGCGCTCTGCCGACCCGCTCTTGCGGGTTCTTCTGCCAGGCAACCTCTACTGGTGGAGGGGCGCATCATTTAGCTCTTCTTGGTCGGGCGGTACCTCCGATTCTGCTCTTCCTTGAAGGGAAAGGAAAAGGGTCGTACGCTTACGATTCAATGGCGATTCGTAGGCTGCGACCCTTTTCTCATGCCGGATTCTGGTGCTCCGGGGATTTCCTGCGCTCCGGGCGGCTATTTAGTTTTTGGGCTTCTCAGCGCCAGGTTCCTCACTGGCGGCATCGTGCGGGATGCGGGTGAACACCTCCGTGGGGTCGTCTGCCCCAGATACGGCAATTGCGGCAGAAGGTTCGGTGGCATTTCCGGTGACGGGCTCGGTAGGTGCATCAGCTAGATCCCCAGCAAGCACGTCAGTAGGATGATCGGCAGGCGCGTCAACGGGCACCTCCGCGACGATGGGCTCATCCGAGGCGGACTCCGCAGAGGCGGGCGCCTCCGGAGCCTTCTGCGCATCCTCCTGCTTATCCTGAGCCAGAGTCTCTACAGGCTGCTCAGAAACACCCTGCTCAGTAGCTACCGGCTCACCGTGCGCGGATTCCTTCTTCGCATCCTTGTGCGCGTCCTTATGTTCGAGCCTGTAGATGATGCGCGGTTCCAGGCGCTCAAAACCAATCTTGGAGCGCACCCAGTTCACGAAGCGGTCGATACGGTCCTCACCCTCGGTGGTTTCCGCAACCCGGTAGTTGCGCGGCAGCATCACGCTGTCGCTGAGCACGCGCGGGTACTCATCAATCTCCTGAATACCCGCCATGTACATGTTCTCGCGGAACTGGTGAGCGAACTCCTGCTGACCGAGGAACAGCTGGTCGGCGTAGGTTTTAGCCGCCAGGCGCTCGCTGTAGGCGTCCTTGGAGTCGCGAGCGCCCTTCTTGGAGCCGTAAATATCCCAGAAGTAAAAGTACACATTGTTCGCGATAATGGCGGAGATAATGCGGTTCTGCAGGTACACGAGGGCACCGACGGCGACCGCACCAACAATCAGGAGCACCACGGCGAGCGGGGAGAGTGCAAAGTCAGACAGATTGCCGCGGTGGTTCGTGAACAGGCCAATCAGGTAGGCGATGGTGACCACGATGATGGGCACGCCGATGAAAATCACGGCCAGCGGAACCCAAATGTACAGCAGGGCACGTAGAATCAGGCGGTAGTAGCTAATCGAGTCGCCAATGGGGATGGGCGTAGGCTTCACGGAAGAGTGCGCACGCTTCATGAGCAGGCTGAAGATACGGTTGCTGTCGATGCCAACTTTACGCAGCTTCGATTCGAGGGACGCACGCTTGAGGAAGACCCGGTAGTTTTCGAGGACGACGCGCTGGTCGGAGGTGAGCTTTTCGGGGTCGGGTAGGGCGTTGAGGTCCAAGCCGGCTTCGGTGAGGAGCTTGCTCCACAGTTCCAGTCGCGCCAGTTCGGAGGGTTTTGCCGCCGCCTGCGCCTGGTAGTTCTTGTAGGAGATGAAGATGGTGCTGGCACCAATCAGCAGTGTAATGAAGGGTGCAATCCAGTCTTTGAGTCCCATGGTGGCGTTCCTCCTTGAGTGTGTGGAGCCGTTGGTTCCTCTGTCTTTTTCGGGCGACTTTTTCGGGCGTGAGCCTACTGTTTTTACCGTACCACCGGCACCTGTGCTGAACCTTTAAATGCGCAGGTGGGTGCGTAAAAATAGCCCCGCCTCCCGGCGCTCAAGAGCAACGGGAGACGGAGCTTATCTATGAGGTTTAGTGCGCTGTATTAGTGTTCTGCGGGCTTCATTTCGCGCGGTGCCTTACGAATCATGAGGTAGCTGATGACAGCCATAACACCCATGAGCACGGCACTGAATGCGGAGCTCAGCACCACGCCCGAGTCGAAGGCAGCGAATGCGGAGGAGAGCAGCTGGTTCGCCTGCTCGCCACCTACATGGCTGGCGACGGACACGGCACCGCCGAGGGTTTCGTGGGCGTGGTCGGCGAGAGTCTCATCCAGGCCGTCGGGTACAACCACATTTGCGCGGTAGACGGCGGTGAGCATGCCACCAATGATGACGGTGCCGAGCACCGTACCTGTCTCGTAGGAGGTCTCCGAGATCGCGGATGCCGCACCAGCCTTACGCGGCGGCACGCTGGAGAGCATCAGGTCGTTCGAAATGGTCTGCGCAATACCGATGCCGGTACCGAGCACAATGAAGATCAGGATAATCACCAAGTCGTTGTGCGCACCCAGGAAGGCGAGCACCGCGAACGCGGCAGCGTGGAGCGCCAGACCGAAAGACACCACCTGCGCCGGGTGGAAGTGCACCGCCACGCGCGCAATCACCAGACCGGCGATAATGATCGCCAGGGTACCGGGAATCAGCAGCATACCGGCGTACATGGGCGGCAGACCGGAGACCAACTGCAGGTGCTGGGAGGCGAAGTAGATGAAGCCAACGTCCACCATCATGGAGATGAGGTTTGCGGTAATCGCGCCGGTGAACACGGTGTTGCGGAAGAGGCGCACATCCAGCATGGGCTGAATATCGTTCTTCTCGCGGTTGAGCTGACGCAGCACGAACAGGACGATGAAGCACAGGCCGGCAAGGATGGTGCTGATAGCCACCGCATCGAACCCGGTTTCGGAGGTGTGAGTCAGACCGAAGGTAATGCCGGTCATGCCGGTCATAATCAGCAGGATGCTCAGCGGATCCACCGGGCTGGGGTTCGGGTCCTTCGACTCGGGAACCATAATCGGGGCGAGAATCAGCAGAGGAATCAGAATCGGCACAGCGAGCAGGAACACCGAACCCCAGTCGAAGTGCTCCAGCAGGAAACCACCCACAATCGGGCCCAGCGCCGCACCCGCCGAGAAGCCCGAAGCCCACACGGCAATAGCGATGCGGCGCTCGGTCGCATCCACAAAGATATTGCGAATAATCGACAGGGTTGCCGGCATGAGCATGGCGCCAAAAATGCCAAGCAGGGCGCGGGCAACCACGAGCATCAGCGCGGAGGGCGCGAATGCCGCGAGCGCAGAGATTGCCGCGAAGCCGGTCGAGCCGATGAGCAGCAGCTTGCGGCGACCGATGCGGTCACCGATAGCGCCCATGGGCACGAGCAGGGCGGAGAGCACCAGGGAGTAGGAGTCAACGATCCACAGCTGCTCCGCGGAGGAGGGGCTCAGCGCCTTAGCGATTGCGGGCACCGCGAAGGCAAGCACTGTGTTGTCGATGGAGACCAGGAGCACCGGGAGCATGAGCACACCGAGTGCCGCCCAGCGCTTGGTCTTCTGGTCGGGGGCGTGAATGGGCAGAGCCGTGGTGTGCGGATTGTGATTCGTCATGGGTTGTTTTCGTGCGTCTATAAGGTGTCGGCTGATGCGGCGGACGCGGCGGCATCAGCTCGGCCTGTCTTTTGGGCTAGGTCTTTTAGTGAGGTTTTAGGGGTCCGGACGGGGCCATAAACGAAGATTAACTATACCAACTGGACGGTATAGTTTCAAGCGGTTAGACTGGTACCCATGACCACCCCCAACCACCGCAAACAGCGCGCCAACAACTCCCGCGAACACATCCTCGACACCTACGTCGACCTGCTGATTCGCTCGGGAGAACGCGCCGCAACCCTCAACGCCGTCGCCACCCCCGCCAAGGTTTCCAAGGGCGGGCTACTCTACCACTTCTCATCCAAGAAGGCGCTCCTTGAAGCGCTCGCAGAACGCACCCTCACCCTGGCTGAAGAGGACTTCGCGGCAATGGAGCAGGCACCCGAGGGGGCAAGCGCCTACTACATCAATTCCTCCACGCCGGATAACACCCCGTTCGACCGTGCCCTCATTGCCCTCAGCCGCCTGGCGCAGAACAATAATGAGCTCGCCCAGCAGACCATGAGTCGCGTACAGGATGGCTGGCATGCGCTCGTTCTCGCTGAGCTGGGTGATGAACAGATTGCCCGCACCGTGCTGCTTCTGGGTGATGGCATGTACTACAACGCGGCATTCGGAGGCGACTCCGCCAGCCCGCAGAGGGCTGCAGCCATCGCGGCAGACCGTGCGGCACTCGAACGCGCCCTGCAGGTACTCAAGGCGGCGGCTCGTTAAACCACAAAAGCCACTCGACACAGCGGTTAAAGCCACAAGCTAAAACCGCTACCTCAAACCCTATTCTTCAGCGCCGGCGAGCACCCGGGGCTTAAACTGGAAGGGTACGTATCTACTCTTCAACCAAGGAGTTCCGATGATTTTCATTGCTGTAAAGTTCCCCGTCAAGCCCGAATACGCTGACCAGTGGATTGAGAAGACCCGCGCTTTCACCGAGGCAACCCGCGCCGAGGAAGGCAATAAGTTCTTCGAGTGGTCCCGCAGTGTTGAGGACCCGAACGAGTTCGTTCTGCTCGAGGCTTTCAACGACGATGCAGCTGGCCCGCACGTGAACTCTGACCACTTCCAGCAGGCTCTGAAGGACATGCGTCCGCTGCTGACTGCAACCCCGAAGATTATTTCTCGCCTGGTTGACGGCGACGGCTGGGACGCTATGGGCGAGCTGCAGATCGACTAGTCTGCACCCCTGATATGCACCTAAAACTGCATAGTTAGATGTTGCATAAGTAGACGCTAAAGCGCCTCTCCTGCCTGTTCTATTGGACAGGCAGGAGGGGTGCTTTGGCGTGTCCGGTACCTGAACTTTTCCCCTTGACACGACGCGGATGGTACCGGTTTTCGGGTCAGCGGGTGCCTTGCGTGCATTTTTACCCTATTAACCCCTTAAAATGGGTAGAGTATGCACACCTATCGATACCCATTCGCACAGGAGGTCTGAATGAGCATCGCATCCCAGCCTCTTCCCGGCGCAGTCGCCGCTGAAGAGCACAACGACGTGGACCACACCTCTGTATCCCTCGCCGTCTCGACCGTTATTCTGGCACTGCGCCCCAAGGAAAACGAAACCCACCCGACCCTGTGGCTACCGCTGGTTCGCCGCCTCCGCGAGCCCTATAAGGGCCAGTGGGCGCTTCCTGGCGGTCCGCTCAACCCGAATCTTTCCCTCGAGGAGGCGGCGGCTTCGACCCTGAAGCGCGCAACCAACCTGCAGCCCGGCTACCTGGAGCAGCTCTACGCATTCGGTGACGTTCTGCGCACCCCCGAGGCGCGCGCCGCCCGCGTTGTGGGCGAGCCTGAACCGGCACCCGGCACTGATCACGAGCGCGTGGTTTCCGTGGTGTACTGGGCGTCGATTCCCGCCACCGAGGTCGCGAACACTCGCGTACACGAGAACATCCGCTGGTTCCCGGTGGATGAGCTGCCCGAGCTCGCCTTCGACCACAACGAAATCATTGAGTATGCGCTCTACCGCCTGCAGAACAAGGTCGAGTACTCGCGTATTGCGCACTCTTTCTTGGGTGAGGAGTTCACCCTGGCGCAGCTGCGTGAGGTGTACGAGGCGATTCTGGGTCGCACCCTGGATCCGGCGAACTTCCGCCGCCAGATTGCAGCGTCGAAGTCGATTATTGACACCGGCCGCCGCGTGGAGGGTACCCGTCACCGCCCGCCGCGCCTGTACCGTTACAACGACGCTCAGGCGTACGCGGATGCGGGCCCGCTGGGTATGTACCGTGAGCGCCACGAGGCGTAATGGTGTTTCGCGTGTTGTACGCGCGCAGATTTAATGCCTAAAAGGAGGGGCGGCACCGATTGGTGTCGCCCTTCCTTTTGCGTTGTCTAGGGGATATCGGCACTTGGCAGGCGGTTTTGCGGGAGGGTGTTTGACTCAGCACCCGTACGCTCCCTATGCTGGAGTCCTCAGCTCTCTATCCGTGTTACCCCACCGTGGGGGGGTAGTTGGCGGAGCTGAACGTATCGTTTGACCGAAGCCACCCAAGGCGCGACCGGGGCGGTATTCGGAATCTAGGAGGCATCAAAGAAATGACCCACCGAGCATAAGCCCGGACCTCACAGAATTTTTCGCGCACTCACGCAGCTATTTGTGCAGGCATATTCCCCTGCACACTTCCATTTTTCTGTGTGTCTTTATTAGCGCGCACGCACCCGGGCACAGATACATCCACCGTTACGCTCGGGTTTTTTCGCGCCCTTTTTGGGGCGAGCCTCTTACCGCTGCGCACTCAGTGCAGGTAGCCAAACCGCCGACACACTGCCGCAACGCAGCACCGTCGGAGCTTGAGGGCACCCGAGCATCCATGACTCGTATCCATGATTCGCGTCGATTCAAGGAGCTCGTATGACACACGTACTTCAGCCGCAGGCGACCCTTCCCCATTCCACATCTTCCCGCGATGCCCGTTCCCACGCGGCTTCCCACATGGTTTCCCATGCAGCGGCGCACGTTAGTATCGCTCATCTACACTTTGCACACCCGAGCCAGCCTCCGCTTTTTGCGGATCTTTCGGCAGTGTTTTCGGCACCTCTGACCGGGCTCATTGGTGACAATGGCCGCGGAAAAACCACCCTTATGAGGTTGATTTTGGGAGATTTAACCCCGGATTCCGGTTCTTTGGCGGCGCCGGCACGCATGGCATATCTACCTCAGGATTTGGGTCTGGACCGAAAGCAGACTCTCGCTAAGCTCTGCGGAATCTCTGAGATTCTGCGGGCGCTGCAGGCAATGGAGTCCGGCGAGTATTCCCCCGAACTCTATGAGATTATCGGGGACAGTTGGGACGTTGAGGAGCGCACCCTCGCGGCTCTTGCGACCTACGGATTCACCCCGGCGGCCCTGGTTAACCGTGACGACCCGCAGGCGGTTCGCGCACTCTTTGCCCGCAGCATGCGCAGTTTCTCCGGTGGCGAGGCGGTCATTGCCGCGCTTGCCTCACTGATGATTTCTGACCCCGAGTTCATTCTGCTCGATGAGCCGACGAACAACCTGGACTCCGCGGCGAAGGCTCAGCTCTTCACCGCGTTGGAGGCACTGCCCTGCCCGGCGCTCATTATTAGCCATGACCGCGACCTGCTGGAGCGTGTAAATGTGATTGCGGAGCTTCACGCCAATCGCCAGGGGCTGGCGCATCTGCGCCTCTTCGAGGGTAACTACAGCACCTACCGGCAGGCACTGGACACCGAGCAGCAGGCGGCTCAGCGTCGCGTGAGTGAGGCGAAGAACCGGGTGCGTTCGGCGCATCGTGAGTGGGTGCAGGCGCAGGAGATTATCTCGAAGAACATGGCGCAGGTCTGGAAGGACGACCAGCCGGACACGATTCTCGCCCTCGCCAAGGACGCCTCACGGCAGGCGGCTGTGAAGCTTCGAGTTCTGCGCATCGGCAAGCAGGAGCAGGCTCAGGAGGCATATCAGAAGGCTCAGGATGAGGTGCGCGTGCAGGAGAAGATCTACGCCGAATTGAGCCAGCAGCCCCTACCCGCGGGGCGCAAGATACTGGAGCTGAGCAGAGATACTACCCACCAGGTTTCACGTGAAACATTTACCGCTCAGCAACCCACTAAGGTTGATTCTCTGCATTTTTCACCCACTGAGACTGATAGTGAGAGCCAGCAGGGAACACCGGCGGAACGCCCAGAACACCTGATTCTCAGCGGTCCCGAGCATCTGCGCATCACCGGTGCGAACGGCAGCGGCAAGACCACCCTCCTTGAGGCAATTGCCCACGCAAAAGACCCGGAGTACCACTCCCCCGTGCAGCCCGCCTACCGGGTCGACTATTGCCTCGAGGGGGCGTACATTCCGCAGCGCATCACCCTCGACCCGCAGCTCACCCTCCTGCAGAGCGTGCAGCGGGCTAACCCCGGCGTGAGCGAACAGCACCTGCGTGACCAGTTGGCGCGCCTGCTTTTCCGCCGCGAGAGCGTGCACCATAAGACCGGTGAGCTCTCTGGTGGTGAGCGTTTCCGCGCAGCGGTGGCGCAGGTGCTTCTGGCAGATCCGATGCCGCAGCTACTCATGCTGGATGAGCCGACGAATAACCTCGATATTTCTTCGGTGGATTGGCTGGTGCAGGCGCTCGAAGCCTATACCGGCGCGCTCATCCTGGTGAGCCATGATGAGGATTTCTGCCGACGCATCCGCATTGACCGTACGCTGGCACTCTAGGGTTTACCGTATCTCCGGGACAGGAAACCAGCACCACCCAGGACGAAGTGACGTAATAATCATGCATGTACTCCTGTGTGAACTTTACATTTTGAGTGACAAAATCTGCTGGAAAGTTACATTTTGTCACTCGAAATCTCTATATTCATAAATTTCACGCCTGATACCCCCGTTATCGCGCTTAAAACTACAGGTGCATCTCGACTAATTCTCTAAAGCGCCGGGTGCCCGGCACCTCCTAAGGGGGCGGCGCGGGGCACCCGCCATAGCAACAGCCACATACATTCGCCTAAGTTCGCAGACCACCGCCTATTTACATGACAAATTATCGCCAATAGTTACATATTTGTCACAAAAATCGCCCTCATTTGTAACTAACATTCCGCGATGAGGCCCAAAATGTCGCTCCAGGAATTACAATATGTACATGTATACGCCTGAAGAACTAACACAAACACTCAATGAGCTACGACTTCTAGGCAGGGACAGCCTGACTGTGGAAGTTAAGTCAGCCCACATGGGTTACCCCTCCTCCATTGCCGAAACTATCTGTAGCTTTGCTAATCGTCCAGACGGAGGCATCATCATATGCGGTGTGGATGAATCCCAAGATTTCACTCCAGTAGGTGTCTATGACGTCGAAGACTTACGAGCAAAAATTATTGATGCTGCACAGAATCTCAAACCAAAAATTGCAGTAGAAACCAGTGACATGGTCCTGGACGACCATCAGCTACTTATTGTGTCTGTTCCAGGGTTGCCGGTTCAGGAACGTCCCTGTTTCAAAGGCAATGTAGCGTATCAACGGCTTGAGGATGGTGACTACCCAATGGATAGTTACGCACTAAGTCTGATGTACGCCCAACGTCACAAACCGCACAATGACCTACAAAGCATTCCTAATACGTCCATTAATGATTTAGACATTAATGAAGACAATGATGATTTAGACAAGTCCTACACCCAGGACTTCCTGCGCCAGGTACGTCTCTCCTCAGCCCGTTTACGCCAGAACTCTGACCAAGAAATTTTGTATAAACGCAACGTACTAGCGGCAGATAATCATTTAACCTTGGCTGGGGTGTGCGCTCTGGGTGACTACCCTCAGCAGTTTTATTCCGGGGCGAGTATTATCGGCATAGTATCTACAAGCGGAACAACCCGCAATGATGACCGTTTTCGAAGCGAAGGCCCTATTCCCGCCATGCTTGAAGATACCCTTGCATGGCTCATACGCAACATTAAGAACCGCACCGTCACAGCTCCCAATGGTGCCGGGCTCATCGATCAGCCAGAAATCCCCTTGGTAGCTCTCCGTGAGTTTGTAGCCAACGCACTCGTCCACCGGAGCTATGAACGGGATGCATCCGGAAAATTCATACAGATTTTTATCAAACGCAGCCGTATTGAAATCATCAGCCCCGGCGGTTTTTGGGGTATCCTACCGAGTCAGGTAGGCCTCGTGCATCGCCCCGCGGCTGTAAACGAGGCGCTCTATGCTATCTGCCAGAATATTCGTCTCAGCGACGGTCACCGACTAATCGAAGGCGAAGGCGGCGGTATCCTAGCTGCGCAACAGACCCTGGTTGATGCTGGGTTGCGTAAGGCGCGTATTATCGACGATGGTATACAGGTGCGCGTCATTATCTACCGCCCTGCCGATGACACACAGCCTACGAGCACAATGGGGGTATCCTCTACTCCTCAGTTTGCTGAGATACCGGAAAATCTATCCCCCACGGAATCCCAGGTATACGCTGCTTTGACCCGCGGACCAGCTACAGTCGCCGATATTGTGAAAAGTACCCAGTTGACTGCACGGCAGGTACGGTATGCGTTACCCAAGCTAATCCAACGAGGTTTAGTAGAGCAAAAAGCTCGTTCGGGACGCCGCGGCTCGGTATACCACACTGTAGCCGCCTAGAGTCTCGCGTTCTCTAACGCGCCACGTGGTTCAGGGATAAACAAATGGGTGCCCGGCACCTCCGATTGTGGAGGCGCCGGGCACCCATTTCAATTACCTCACCGCGGCTACTTCACCGCGCTGACGAAAACCTAGATTAAAGGACCAGGTCCTTGGTCTGGGACACTGCGCGCTCGAAGCGAGCCTGAACGTCAGCCCAGTTCACAATGTTCCAGAATGCCTTGACGTACTCGCCCTTGACGTTCTGGTAGTCCAGGTAGAATGCGTGCTCCCACATGTCCAGCTGCAGAACGGGGATCAGCGCAACGGAGATATTGCCCTGCTGATCGTAAAGCTGCTCGATAATGAGGCGCTTGCCAACGGTGTCCCAGGCGAGGATTGCCCAGCCGGAGCCCTGAATGGTGAGTGCAACGTTGGTGAAGTGCTCACGGAACTTGTCGAAGGAGCCGAAGAATTCGTCGATTGCTGCTGCCAGCTCGCCGGTGGGCTTGTCGCCACCCTCGGGGGACAGGTTGTTCCAGAAGATGGAGTGGTTGGTGTGGCCACCCAGGTTGAACGCCAGGTCCTTGGAGAGCTTGGAGACGTTGCCGTATGCACCCTTCTCGCGTGCCTCTTCAAGCTGCTCGAGAGCTGCGTTAGCGCCTGCAACGTATGCTGCGTGGTGCTTGTCGTGGTGCAACTCCATAATCTTTGCGGAGATGTGGGGCTCGAGCACCGCGTAGTCGTAGGGGAGCTCGGGGAGAGTGTACTTTTCAGCCATGATGATGCCTTTCATTAGAAAACTTGGCTCGTATTAAAGATTACCAGCGTAGCGTTTACTTTACTTTTCATGAGTTGGGGAGCGTCACATTTATGTAAGATCTCGCTCAACCCTGTGGATTTTAGGCAAAGATTTTTCCCCACACCTGTGGATACCCCTGTGTATCAACAGGATTTTCAGGTTCGATACCCTATTATGCCTTGAAATACCGGGGTATGCGCTCATGTGAATAACAATGCTGTAAGTTCTCCACACTGTGGATAACTACTGTGGATAACATCCCATTTTGGGGATGCGCGGGGGGATAAACTGCAGAATTTTCACCCTCATTCGGGGCGTTTTTCCTTCTATTAGCCAAAATATTGAGTGCCAACAGGGCTGCCGAGTGCTCTTACGTGCCTCCTTACGCCGGAGGCGGTGGATTAAGTGCACAGGGTTATCCACAGCTGTGGAAATTTTCGGATTCCGCGGATTTATAGGTGAAAAGGTCTTCTGTTTAAGAACTTACCCTCGGTTTTAACGGCTGTGAAAGCCTGTAATTACAAGAATTTTTCTGCAGAGCTCTTAAATTGTACCCGTGGCAAGCCTTGACTCTGCTTCACCAAATCACATGGGTGTAAGTTCTCCACACTATGGATAACCCCTGTGGATATCACTCCTGACGCGATACGGCACAACAATACCGCGGACACACGGCACCACCACACAACACAAACCGCACCGCGCAGCTACACCCCACAGCTACACAGGGCAGATACACAGCACAGGTGTTTACGACTCTTCCTCCCCCAACCCTGCCCCGGCTCGTGCAGCGCTCTTGCGGCGCCGATATGAGGGCAAAGAAAAAGAGCACCCAACCGTTGGATGCTCTTAGAGTGAGTTAATAGAATTTAGAGTTAAAAAGATACGGTACGGAATGCAACCCAACCACGAACTGCATCCGCACCGCACATCCGTCGGTAGAAATACGAGTTACTCGTACACCGACGACAATCACCGATAAATAGAGAGTCGAACCTATCGAAGCGAGCTTCCGGTCTCGCCTCAGAGGCTTCCGTCGACCCCGTTATGTAATCAGTGTACACGGTTTCATTACGGCTGCAAAGCCAAAACCGAGATTTTTTAAAATTTTTGTTATCGTTTCGTTATTTTTCTTTCGACCTCGGAACACTCTTTGCCAACCTAAGAATTTTCTTCCGCCACCCAAAAAAACCTTGATATTCCGCGGAAGTTAGCATTATACGCGGGGTTGCTTCTTGGTACGGTCTTGTCTATACTTGCACCAGAAATCTTTTTAAATATGTCGCATGCCACTTACTTACCCCGGGTATTTGCAGTCACTGCGTGCAAAAAGATACGCCTGGCGCCCCTCAATAAATTAGCACCAAAGTGTCAAGCATTACTTGACCGTACAAATTTTGAGTCACCTAGTCAGGCCTTTCGCTACAATGGGTGCCAACACGCCACTTCTCTCATTAATAAGAGAGCTCCATATCTGATAAAAGAGGAACCAATCCCGTGTCCACACCAACCACGTCTGCGCAACAGCCGGAGAACACCTCGCATAGCGAGTCCACTCACTGGCTCTCCTCGCAAGAACGAGAAGGCTGGCTCTTTATTAGCTTCATCATCTTCAACCTTACCCGCAAGATGGAAAACCAGCTACAGACCGAGGCTGGTATCAGCTTCGTTGAATACATGGTGCTCGCAATGCTTTCCGAGTCCAAGGATCATTCCCTCACCATGACCGAGCTGGCAATCACTACGAACACTCTTCCCGCACGCCTCTCACGAGTTGTAGCGCGTTTGGAGAAGGATGGATACGTCCACCGCTCCCTCAGTGCTGAAGACCGACGTGTGAGCATCTGCCATCTGCTCCCGGCAGGTGAGCAGAAGATCCATGAAGTCGCCCCCAGCCACGTTGGCGAAGTACGCCACCAGATTTTCGATCACCTCACTCCCGAACAGGTTGAGCAGCTTGCCGAGATCGGTAAGGCTGTTCTGGGTGATACTCCTTCAAACGTCATCTCGATTGATGCGCTGAAGCGTGGGCATTACCCTACACACTAACCTCCTCCACCCCGGGTGAGAGTTGAGAGAACCAGAGATAAGGCACATTCCCCGCCGGGAACGTGCCTTATCTCTTTAAGGGCGTGTGCAGAACAACCTTTACGGAGGCGATTGGGGCGCATCGGGGTTCTGGCCACATCAGTTTCGCCGCATTTTCGAGAGATTTTTAAGATTTTTTTGCGCCCTCTAGCCCCGTGCGCAGGCACCCAACATGGCGTCTCTATGTTTACCTTGAGTCGTAGGTTTGTGGTTTTTAAACCCACTGTCTATCCCTGTTAAACCGCGAAATCTCAAGGAAAAACACCCAATACCACACAACCCAAAGAAAGTATTCAGGGCATCCACACTAAGGGTTATGGTGACAATATGTCAGGGATACCTTATCTGATTCACCGATTAGCCTTTTCTCTCTGTACATGACGCATCCCACCCCTTACGATAAATATCAACAGGTTGCACCGCGCCATCCCGGCACCCAAAAGCAACCCCCCATATAAGGAGAAACCATATGTCTAAGTCTTTCTACGACCTTCTGAACGAGCAGATCGGCCACGAGTTCGCAGCATCTCACCAGTACCTGTCCATGGCTATCTGGCTCGACGGCGAGGACCTGCCCCAGCTGGCTAAGTTCTTCTACCAGCAGTCCCTCGAAGAGCGCGAACACGCACTCATGATGGTTCAGTACAAGCTGGACCGCGGCCACAAGGTCGAGATCCCCGCTGTTCCCACTGTCAAGAACGACTTCGAGAACGTTCAGGAAATCGTTGACATGTCCCTGGCACAGGAGAAGGTTGTCACCGGTCAGATCGAGGCTCTGTTCTCCGCGGCACGCGCTGAGAACTACGCACTGGGCGAGCAGTTCATCCTCTGGTTCCTGAAGGAGCAGGTTGAGGAAGTTGCAACCATGGAGACCCTGGTGACCATCGTGAAGCGCGCAAACGGCAACCTCTTCGACCTGGAGAACTACGTTGCACGCGAGCTGGCACACGACCACGGCCAGGAGTCCGGCGCACCCGCAATCGCTGGTTCCTAATCTTGCATTCAGGCGGCTAGACACCTAGTCGACCACGCAGAATATCTGCAAAAAATATTAAACGTTCCGCCCTCCCCACACGCAGTGGAGAAGGCGGAACGTTTATGTATATACGCCATGAAAGCACACCATGGGGCACCGTCCAGGCGCTAAAAGCCGCCAGAAGCTACTCGAATACTCATACAGTGCGGAGTAAACTTAAGAGCCTTAGATGCCGCATAATATCGCGGCAGAAAGAGGAGAGAATGACTCACACCAATCCAGATACCCTCAGCCGCGGCTCATATAGCAACTCACGCCGCGTAGCCGATATTCTGCGTGCAGAATCCGTCGGCGGTACCGTGCTGTTGATTGCGACGGTGCTGGCAGTAGTACTCGCTAACACCCCCGCATCCACCCTCTATTTTGGTCTTCGAGACACCGTTGTTGGCCCGGTCATCCCCGGCTTCAACCACCTGCAGATGAGCATCGGAACCTGGGCAGCAGACGGTCTGCTCGTCGTTTTCTTCTTTCTCACCGGCCTGGAGCTGAAGAAGGAATTCGTGATTGGTGACCTCAAGTCGCCGTCCACCGCTATTGTGCCGATTGCGGCTGCTTTCGGTGGCGTTGCGGTGCCCGCTATTATCTACACGGCGCTGAACTTCACCAGCCCCACCGCTCTGCACGGTTGGGCTATCCCCACCGCAACCGATATTGCGTTCGCGGTGTCTGTTCTCGCCGCCGTGGGTACTTTCCTCCCCTCGGCAATGCGTGTCTTCCTGCTGACCCTGGCTGTGGTCGACGACCTGATTGCAATCTGCATTATCGCGATCTTCTACACCAATAACTTCCACGGCGAGTACCTGCTCTTCGCGCTGATTCCCCTCGCTCTATTCGCATTTATTGCCTACCGCGGTGAGACCATGCTGCACCTGAAGCCGCTGGCTGCCTGGCTGCTGCTTCTACCCCTGGGTATTATCACCTGGGCACTCTTCCTCGAGTCCGGTATTCACGCGACTATTTCTGGTGTGGTTCTCGGCTTCCTGGTGCCCGTGAAGATGTCCGCTCGCTCTGAGGCGGCACAGGCTGAACACGGTCTTGCAGAGGTGCTGGAGCACCGCTTCCGTCCCCTCTCTACCGGCATCTGCGTGCCGATTTTCGCGTTCTTCAGCGCGGGTGTGGCTGTGGGCGGTTTTGAAGGCCTCGGACGCGCCCTCACCGACTCGGTGGCGGTCGGCATTATGGTCGCACTGGTTGCCGGTAAGACCTTTGGTATTTTCGGCACCACCTGGCTTGTGACTCGCTTCAAGAACGCTAACCTCGACCCGGACGTCGCTTGGATTGACGTGGTCGGTCTGGCTGCAACTGGAGGTATCGGCTTCACCGTGTCCCTGCTGGTCGCTGAGCTGTCCTTCCCGCACGGCTCGGCGCACACCGAAGACGCCAAGATTGCGATTCTCGTCGGCTCTGTTCTGGCTGCCATTGTGGGCGCGGCTATCCTGTCTCGCCGTAACAAGCACTACCGTGCCCTGGCTGAGAAGGAAAGCGTGGATGCTGACGACAACGGCATCCCCGACGTCTTCGAGGGCACCTACCATGACCCGAAGGCTGAAGCCTAGCCAGAACCTCTCAGGTCTAGCACCTTCCCTACACCCTAATCCCCGCTGATAATGATGTCTCACCGCACTACCTCACGTCGCCGTACAGCACGAGCAGGGCAGGCGCCTGCACCTCCTTCAAGGTATGCAGAGATATCAGCACGCGTGGTGATTGGGGTGTATTCTTTTGCCGCGCTACTGACCACGTTCGCGTGGATTATTTCTCCTCTGCGGCACGGTCGCAGCTTCACTTGGTGGGAAGTCACCGCTGACCTGCTGAATATTCCCTCCACACACACGCTACCCAGCGCCATTACGATGATTGTGCTGGTGTCCGGGCTGATTGTGCGCAAGCGCGCTGCTCTCATTGCAGCCATAGTTTTTCAGGTGCTTGGCGCGCTGATTGCAACCCATAGCGCCTTCACGCTGGTGTTTCCCGCGGGGATTATGCCGAAGGACCGTATTTTCTCCTCAACGGTCGATACACTCTCCATCGTGTTTGCGTGTGCGCTGGTGCCTTTCCTTTTCTCAATTCGTTCGGCGTTCCCGGCGCGTATTGGTCGCCTCTCGTGGGTGAGTGCGGCGTCGACGGCTGTTGGCGGCATCCTGCTGACTACCCTGGTGCTCTGGTACCTCTGCCGTATTGGCGTGTGGGAGCCGTTGCGTTCGGTGACCCCGTGGGAGTTGCTGATGCACGGCATGGGTATTGAGCGTACCCATCCTGGCGTGTGGTCTGCCGATGTGGTCGCTTTCTTGGCTTCTTTCGGTTACGGTGCCTCGCTGGTTGCGGCACTGTACCTATTGGCGCGCGGTTACCGTGCCCCGGATGCATGGACCGGCGAGAAGGAGCTGAAGATTCGCGCTCTGCTACAGCAGTACGGTGCCAATGATTCGCTCTCCTATTTTGCGACGCGTCGCGATAAGCAGGTGATTTTCTCTCCGGATCAGAGGGCGGCAATTACATACCGTTCGGTGGGTTCGGTGTGTTTGGCGTCGAGCGACCCGGTGGGTGACCCTGATTCATGGGATGCCGCGATCGAACAGTGGATGCTGCAGGCGCGTAGCTATGGTTGGGTTCCTGCGGCGCTGAGCGTGAGTGAGGCGGGTGCGCGCGCCTATAACCGTGCGGGTTTGTCGATTATTCAGATGGGTGAAGAGGCGGTCCTTGAGGCGGACCGTTTCACGCTCAATGACACGTCGATGCTACCGGTGCGTCAGACGGTTCAGCGTGTGCGTCGCGGCGGGTACACGGCGCAGATGCGTCGCTTTGCGGAGCTGGATGAGCAGCAGTGTCAGCAGGTTGCGGAGAATATTTCAGCGTGGCGTCATGGGCGTGTGGAGCGCGGCTTCTCGATGGCTCTGAATCGTGTGAATGATCCGGCGGATTCTTCGTCTGTTCTGGTGTCGGCTCATGATGAGGCTGGTCAGATGGTGGCTCTGCTGTCGTTCGTCCCGTGGGGTCCTACGGGGCTATCGCTGGATGTTATGCGCCGCTCCCCTGATGCGCCTAATGGTGTGGTGGAGTTTATGGTGGCGTCGCTGATGGAGCAGGCGACGTCTTTGGGTGTGCGGCGGGTGTCGCTGAATTTTGCGATGTTTGGCCATATTTTTGAGGCTGCTGATCAGGTGGGTGCATCAGCGTGGAACCGTTTTGCTTCCCGCTCTTTGGGTGTGCTGGATCGTTTTCTGCAGTTGCGCCGCCTGTATCGTTTCAATCTAAAGTTTGCCCCGCTGTGGGTTCCTCGTTTTTTGGCGACGGAGCCGACGTTGGCGATGGCGAATGTTGTGCTTGCATCGGGTATGGCAGAGGGCTTTTTGCCGAATTTGTCGGCGCGCCGTTTGCAGGATCAGGAGCTGGTTCTTTCTGTAGATGAGCTGGAGGCTCTTCACCAGATGCACCTCGCTACTGTGGAAAAGCTTCCTGAGGTGCCGCGTAGCGATCAGACTCAGCACCGTCTGCGCCATCTGGAGGCGCTGCGTGCAGCGGGTATGGAGCCTTATCCGCTGAGTAGTTCTTTGGGCAGTACCAGTGCTCCTGTACTGGGCGTGAAGGATGCCCTGCGTATATTCTCTTCTGAAAATATTCCAGATTCGGAATTCATGGTTTCGGGGCGTCTTCGCGCGCTTCGCAACCACGGTGGAGTCCTCTTTGCAACGCTGATTGAAGGGGGTGAAACTCTGCAGGCCGTCATGGAACGCAGCCTGGTGGGCGAGCGTCCACTGAGCCTCGCCTCCCGCAACCTGGATATTGGTGACATCATCACCGTGCAGGGCACCTACGGGGTGAGCCGTAATGGCACCCAATCGCTGATTGCTACCTCCTGGCGCATAGCGTCGAAGAGCCTGCACCCCATCCCCTTTGACTCCTTTACTGACCCGGAGGCACGTCTGCGTCGCCGTTCCACGGATCTGTTGGTGCATCCGGATCAGATGCAGAATCTGCGTCTGCGTACCGCGGTCATTAAGGCACTGCGTGCCCGACTGGATGCGGAGGGTTTCCTTGAGGTGGAGACCCCGATTCTGCATACTGTGCATGGTGGTGCGAGCGCGCGCCCGTTCCGCACATATATCAATGCGTACGGTGAGGATTTGACGCTGCGTATTGCGCCGGAGCTGTACCTGAAGCGTCTGGTGGTGGGCGGCAGCGGTCCAGTGTATGAGCTGGGTCGTGATTTCCGTAATGAGGGTGCCGATGCGACCCATAATCCGGAGTTTACGGTGCTTGAGGCGTATCGTCCGTATGCGGATTATGTGCAGATGCGCGAGTTGACGGAGCGTCTGATTAAAGATGCCGCTCAGGCGGTATTTGGTTCGGTGTCTTTGCCGCTGGGTCGTAAGGCTTCGAACGAGCGCACGGTATCTGATGTGTCGAATCCGTGGCGTGTGGTGTCGGTGTGTGATGCTCTGTCGGAGGCGCTGGGTCGCCCCGTGGATGTGCAGACAGATTTTGAGGAGTTGCTGGCTTTGGCGCAGCAGCACGGTGTGCGTGTTCACGAGGGTATGGGTCCGGGTGCCGTCGTTGAGGAGCTGTATGGTGAGCTGGTTGAGGCGCATACGGTGGAGCCGACGTTCTATACGGACTTCCCGGCGGAGACGAGTCCGCTTGCGGCGCCGCATCGTAGTGTTCCGGGTTTGGCGGAGCGTTGGGATTTGGTGATTAACGGCATGGAGATGGGCTGTGCTTATTCTGAGCTGACGGACCCGCTGGTGCAGCGTGAGCGTTTGACGGAGCAGTCGTTGAAGGCGGCTTCGGGTGACTTGGAGGCGATGGAGGTGGATGAGGAGTTCCTGTACGCTTTGGAGACGGGTATGCCGCCGACGGGTGGTTTGGGTCTGGGTGTGGACCGTCTGGTGATGTTGTTGGCTCAGACTCAGATTCGTGGGGTGTTGTCGTTCCCGTTTGTGAAGCCTGAACGTTCATAGCCCGGCCGATATCCCCGCTTATTCGCTATGCCCGGTGCGAGGTTTTGTGCCTTGTGCCGGGCTTTTTGTGCCCGCCCTGCCGGTACCGTCAACACCTCCGCGGAGCCTATATTTACTCTGCCCATATATTAAGTATTCGTTACATTTTGGTTTGGGCCCCTTTTTAAGTTGCTCTGTGAGGGTTGCGCACCCCACAATGAGGTGACTAATTATACGGAGCGTATGTGCCTCCGTTACGCGGCGTGAGTCCGCACCACCCAGCAATGTAGCCCCACGTTGTCCGTCTTCCGGGTTTGAGCGTGCGGGCTTTTTGCTTTCAAGATTGGAGTGCCAAGTGGATTTTCTTCTGAATATCATCGGGGACATTAATACGCATACTGCGGGGCTGACTTCCTCCGTGGATGCCGTGCAGAACTGGATGTGGAGTAATTTCCTCTACTACGCTCTGATTGCGGCTGGTTTGTACATTACGATCCGTACTCGCGGTGTGCAGTGGCGTTCCATTAAGGAAATGGTCCGTGTCCTGGGTGACCCGGTTGCTCGTGAGGCTGACGGCAAGAAGAGCATTTCTTCGTTCCGTGCGTTTACTGTTTCAGCGGCTTCTCGTGTGGGTACCGGTACTGTTGCGGGTGTTGCTTTGGCTATTGCTATGGGCGGCCCGGGGGCTGTGTTCTGGATGTGGGTTATTGCCGCTGTTGGTGCGGCTTCTGCTTTCGCGGAGTCCCTTCTGGGTCAGCTGTATAAGGAGCGCGGTAAGGATTCCTATATTGGTGGTCCGGCGTACTACATGAAGCGCGGCCTGAATGCTCCGTGGATGGGTTACATCTTTGTGGCGTTCATTGTGATCACTTACGCGTTTGTGTTTGTGGCGGTTCAGACGAATGCCGTGGTGGATGCTGCGGCGAACTCGTTCAATATTGATGTTTCGGGTACTAACTCTATGGGTTTCCGCATCACTATTGGTCTGATTATGGTGGCGCTGACTGCGGCTATTATTTTCGGTGGTATTCGCGCGATTTCTTCTGTGACTGAGTGGTTGGTGCCGATTATGGCGGTGCTGTATCTGCTGTTGGGTCTGCTGGTTGTTCTGCTGAACATTACCGAGGTTCCGCATATGCTGCTGATAATCTTCCAGGGTGCTTTTGGCATTAAGGAGTTTGTGACCGGTGGCGTGATGGGTGCCGTGATTTGGGGTATGAAGCGTGGCCTGCTGACTAATGAGGCGGGTATGGGTACTGCTCCGAACGCTGGTGCGACCGCTACTATTTCTCACCCGGCTAAGCAGGGTTACGTGCAGACTTTGGGTGTTTACTTTGACACCATGATGGCGTGTACTGTGACTGCGTTTATTGTTCTTCTGTCGAACCCGACCTATGGTGATCGTTCTCGTGGTGCGTCGCTGACTCAGTCGGCGCTGGCTATGCAGCTGGGCGATTGGGCTGTTCACTTCCTGACTATCGCTATTTTCATGTTTGCGTTCTCGACTGTGATTGGTAACTACTACTACGGCGAGTCGAATATGCGTTTCGTGACTGAGCGTAAGCTACCGATGAATATTTTCCGTGTGCTGGTTCTGGTGTTCGTGTTCTTCGGTGCGATTTCTTCGCTGGATCTGGTGTGGACTACCGCGGATATGTTGAATGCCGGCATGGTGATTGTGAACTTGACGGCGGTTCTGTTGATGACTCCGCAGGTTGTTGCGGTGTTGAAGAACTATGAGGCTCAGCGTAAGGCTGGTTTGGAGCCGATTTTCAAGGCTTCAGATATGCCTGAGTTGAAGAATCTTGCGGCGTGGGATGGTACCGATGCGGTGACTACTCGTGAGTTCTGGGCTGAGTATGATGCGAAGACTGCTGAGCGGCGTGCGGCGAAGAAGGTTAAGAAGGTTAGCCACTAGTTTGTGAGCTACACGCTGGTTTCTGCGTAAGGCTTTGTGGAGGGCCCGTCCTGCTGTGTTGCGGGGCGGGCCCTTTTGCGTACCTGAGGTGAATGGTGGAGGGCGTCCTTGCTGCGGTAGGCTCTGAACGCCTCTCGGACTATTCTGAGGGTCTGCGAGCTCCTAATGGGTCTGTATGCTTAGGAAGGATATTAGGAGGGTTTATGGATTGGCGTGCCGTACTGGAGCTGGTGGTCACGGTCGTGTTTCTGGCTGGTATTGCCTTGGCGCTATTGTGCTTGGTGACGATTCATCGGAACCCGCATTTTTCGGAGGTGCAGAAGCTGAAGTGGCTTCTGCTGGTGCTGTGCCTGCCGTATGTGGGTCCGGTGGCATGGTTGTTGCGTGCGCGTTTGGAGCGTATTGACCGGGAGCGTGCTGAACACGAGCGTACGGCGCAGGGTTCTGCGGTTGCATCCGATGTGGATGCTTCCGGCGGAGTGACTGATAGTGCCCCCGATAGTGCCTCGGAGGCGCTTTCTGACACCCCCACCACCAAGTAACAAAGGTCACACAATCTCGATTGGACAGCGCCGCGCGCAGCCCGTATAGTTTTATGTGTTGCCTGCGGTGATACACCGTAAGACACATGCGCGAGTGGCGGAATAGGCAGACGCGCACGGTTCAGGTCCGTGTGCCCGTGAGGGCGTGGGGGTTCAACTCCCCCCTCGCGCACCAACGATCCCCGGTTCAAAAGAACCGGGGATTTTTTCATATCCATAACCAATTCCCCGCTAAATGACGGGGTTCCAGAGCGATGGCAAGTGCATCACCTAAAATAGAATCGGGTATGTTCATTCACAGAGCACACAGCTAACGCACAGACACGCTCGTTAAACTGAGCCTTTCGGATAAAGACCGTGTGCGCGGTCTGTTGCTCGGAATGGTCGTTGAGAAGGAGGCGGCATGAAGTTTTTCGACAAGCTGGGCAAGCTGGAGCAAGGCATCGGCCGAACTGTCGGCCTTTCCAAGGGCTTCGGCACCTTTGCGAAGGCGGATGTCGCTAACCGCGTCCGCATTATGATGGATGACGAGTCCTACGTGGACGGCAGTGGCCGCACTATGGCTCCTAATGTCTATACTCTCCGTTTCGCACCGGTTGATTTCCCTCGCGTACGCGAGTGGGGCAACCCGTTCGCTGTTGAGCTGTGCGATTTGGCGATTTCGCACGCCCGCGCGCAGGGTTACACCCTCATTGGTGCGGTTCGCGTGACGTTCAACGTTCTTGATTCTCTCTCTGAGGGCGAGTTTGAGGTTGTTGTGACCTTCGAGCCGTTCTCTGTACCGGAGGCTCCGGCGTCCCCCTCTCTGCGCGGTGCCACTAACTACGCGCCGGTGCGTCCGCCGCGTGAGTCTTCTTTGCCGACCCGCATTACGAAGCCGGCTGCTCAGCCTGCGCCTCAGCAGGCTCCTGCGGCTCGCCTGAATATGCCTATAGCGCCCCCCGCGGCGGGTGCTCCCCGTTTCTTCTTGGAGATTGAGGGACGCATGCACCCGGTGAACCACCTGCCGTTTGTGTTGGGCCGCGGTTCTGATGCCGATTTTCGTCTGGACGATAAGGGTGTTTCTCGCCGTCACCTGCAGCTTTCGATGCAGGGTGGTGCGGTGGTCGCCACCGATATGGGTTCTACCAACGGCACGTTGATTAATGGTGTGCCTCTGCGTGCGCCGGTGGTGCTGGCGAACGGTTCGCTGCTTCGCATGGGTAATACCCGCATCATCTTCCATAGTTTGACCGGAGGTGTCCGTTAATGGCGTCTGAATTGACCGTTACTATCCTTCGTTACGCTTTTCTGGCTCTGATTTGGTTCTTTGTTTTCCTGGTGGTTTCGGCAGCTCGCCGTGACCTTGGTTTGGGTAAGAACTATCGTGCGGCACCGGTTGATGCGGTTCCGGAGGCTACCCATATTGCGCCTCCGCCAACTCGCCCTTCGCAGCTTGTGATTACTGCCGGTGCGCAGGCTGGCGCGATGATGCAGTTGGGTAATCACCCGATTACTCTTGGCCGCGCTAATGACATTGAGGTGTCCCTGCAGGATGATTACGCCTCGGGCCGCCATGCGCGCCTGTTCCCTCAGGGTTCCCGTTGGTTCCTTGAGGATTTGAATTCTACTAATGGTACGTTCGTCAATGGTGAGCGTCTGACTCGTGCGACCCCGATTGAGCCCGGTGATGATTTCCGCGTTGGCGGTACCACCATGCAGTTGAGGGGCTAGTGTATGAAGATTGCTTTTCGTTTTGAGGCCCGCTCTGATACGGGTCTGAAACGCTCGAAGAATGATGACTCCGGCTACGGTGGTCGTTTCCTTGCTGTCGTTGCTGATGGCATGGGCGGCCACGTGGGTGGCGATGTTGCGTCTGCTACGACGGTTCTGAATCTGACTCCGCTTGACCATCCTGACTTTGAGGATGGTACCGGTAGCGTTTATCTGGCTGATGAGATTCAGAGCGCGAACCTGATTATTAATGAGCTGGCTGCTAATGACCCTCAGCTGGCGGGTATGGGTACGACCTGTACTGCCTTGCTGATTGATGGTGATTGCATTGAGTTCGCCCATATTGGTGATTCGCGGGCATATCGTCTGCGTCCTGGTGCTGATGGCGAGTTTGAGCAGATTTCTACTGATCATACATTTGTGCAGCGCCTGCTCAATGAGGGTCGTATTACCCCGCAGGAGGCGGAGAACCACCCGCATAAGAACGTGATTATGCGTGTTCTGGGTGATGTTGATGCGTCCCCTGAGTTGGAGTTGAAGACTCTGGACGCTGTTCCCGGCGAGCGCTGGGTGCTCTCTTCGGATGGCTTGGATGCAGTGGTATATCTCTCGGAGATTGAGCAGGTGATGCGTTCTACCGATGACCTGTCTGAGATTGCTGACACTCTGGTTGCGCTGACGTTGGAGCGCGGCGCACCGGATAACGTCACGGTTGTGTCCTTGCAGGTGATTGACCGTGAGGTTCTGCCGGTGGATGAGCCGGTGGGTCCTTCGAGCCTGCCTGAGTCTGCTCTGCCTGATTCGATTGTGGCGGGGCAGGAAGTCAGCACGAATACTCAGAAACTTCCCGAGGTTGCTACCACGACTGAGGCTGCTGAGGCTATTTTGGGTGTGCATCATGATGAGGGCTCTGAGGAGCATCGTCGTCAGTCATTGCGCCGTTTCCGTCGTGCTCGTGACTTCTCTGGAACGCTGTTGCATAGCGGTTCTGGGGCGGTTCATCATCATATTGGTAGATACGATAACGCCGTGGATGCGGCTCTTACGAACGCTGCAATTTTACGTAGCGAGTTGGGTTCCCGCCCGCATCAGCTGGTTGGTGCCGCTTCGGTAGCTACTGAGACCGGCATGATTCCGGCAGTTACTTCTCGCACCCTGGAGCACCGTGCGACGGTGGCTCAGCGCATGCCTTTGAAGGTTGAGTCTGATGAGGCGGCTCTGCCGGCTGAGCTGGAGGAGCTGATTGCTGAGGATACTGTGGAGCGTTCGCGCCCGCGGTCTTGGTCGATTCGCTTGTTCGTTACTCTGCTGGTTGCGGCTATTTTGACGCTGGTTGCGTGGACTGGTCTGCACTATGTGGAGCGTAGCTACTATGTGGGTGAGAGTGACGGCACGGTTGCGGTGTACAACGGTATTCCACATGCGTTGGGTCCGATTCGCCTTTCTCACGTGGTGGAGAATACCGATATTCAGACGAGTGAGCTGAGCGATCATACTCGTTCTTTGTTGCGTAATGCGATTACGGCGAAGGACCTGGAGGATGCGCATCAGATTGTATCTCGTTTGAAGACTCAGGCGAATCAGTCTCGCGAGAAGGCGGAGCAGGCCGCTGCTTCTGCTTCGGCGTCTGTGTCGCCGTCTGCTTCTGCGGTTCCGAGCACCGATTCAGCTTCCGTGCCTCCTGTAGCGCCTGGGCAGGCTTCTTGGCAGGCCTCCGAGGGTGGTGCATCTAATGGCTAATAAGTTCTTCTTGTTCCACCGTGAGCCGGATGCGCCTCGTGCACGCCGTTTCACGGAGCTTTTCCTGCTGGTTTTGGCGGTGTGTATCAGCTCCTTCGGCATGTACCTGATTAATCCGGAGCATGCTTTTGATACGTCGAAGAGCCAATGGCTGCCATGCACGGTGGTGCTGGGGGCTGGCGCTCTTCTGATTCACTTGGTCATGCAGTTCCGTGCCCGTTACGCTGATCCGTTTATTCTGCCGCTGGTGGTGGCGCTGAACGGTATTGGTTTGACCATGATTTATCGTCTGGATCCGCAGATTGCGGCTCCGGTGGGTGATGGTCAGCTGATGTGGACCGGCATGTCTATGGTGCTGTGCGCGATTATCGTGTTTGTGCTCAGGGATTACCGTGTGCTACGTAAGGTCACGTACACCTCCTTAGTGCTGTCGATGGTTCTGCTCATCATGCCGCTGGTGCCGGGTCTGGGTATGGAGCTCAATGGTGCTCGTATTTGGATTCATATCGGTAACCGTACGTTCCAGCCAGGTGAGGTCGCGAAGATTACTTTGGCGATCTTCTTCGCCGGCTATTTGGCGACGCACCGTGACCTGATTTTGGTGGCTGGCCGCCGTATTGGTCCTATCAATCTGCCGCGTCTGCGTGATTTGGCGCCGGTGTTCTTGGCGTGGATTGTGAGCTTGGGTGTTCTGGTGTTCCAGAAGGACCTTGGTTCGGCAATTATGTTCTTTGGTCTGTTCATGGCGATGCTGTACCTTTCGACCGGCAGAGTTTCTTGGCTGGTAGTTGCGGGTGTCGGCATGGCTGTGGGTGGCTATTTTGCGTACCACTATGTCTCGCATGTTCACGCCCGTATTTATGCGTGGGTGCATGCTTTTGATCCGGAGATTTACCAGGCGTCTCCTGGCGGTTCGGGTCAGATTCTGCAGGGCGTTTTCGGTCTGGCTTATGGCGGTCTTTTTGGCCGCGGTTGGGGCCAGGGCCGCGCAAACCTTGTTCCGTACGCTAACTCGGACATGATTATTTCCTCGTTGGGTGAGGAACTGGGCCTGGTGGGTCTGGGTGCCATCCTGATGATTTTCATGCTCCTGGTTTCGCGTGGTTACCGTGCGGCGTTGGGTACTCGTGATGGTTTCGGCAAGCTGTTGGCTGCCGGTCTGTCTACGGTCATGGTTCTGCAGCTGTTCGTGGTGATTGGCGGTGTGACTCGTCTGATTCCGCTGACTGGCCTGACGACTCCTTTCATGTCTGCCGGTGGCTCCTCTTTGGTGGCTAACTGGATTATTGTGGCACTGTGGTTGTCTATTTCTCATAGTGCCCGCGCACCTCACCTGGTGGCTGGTTATGATGCTCCGCAGGGTATTGACCATGCGGACACTAGCTACGAGCCGGAGGGTGCTACTAGCGTTCTGGCGCGTATTACGGCTAAGGATTCTGGAGGTGAGAAGAATGGATAGGGCTATTCGCCGCATGTGGATGTCTGCCGCGTGCGTGTTTGTCCTGCTGATGGGCACCCTCAGCTATATTCAGTTCTTCGATTCGAAGACTCTGATGAATAATCAGTGGAATTCCCGAGCTCTCTACGATAATTACGGTTCGGCACGTGGCTCAATCGTGGTTGATGGTACGGAGATCGCTTCGTCGGTGAAGTCTGATGATGAGTACAACTACCAGCGTGTGTATAACCACCCGCTCAAGTACGCGGCTCTGACGGGTTACTTCTCCACGATTTATGGCGCAACTGGTTTGGAAGCTGCTATGGATAAGGAGCTTGCCGGCACGAGTGATAGCCAGTTCTACGATCGTGTGGCGCAGCTTTTCACTGGTTCTTCCGCTCAGGGCGCTAGCGTGGAGCTGACGATTAATTCGAAGCTTCAGGATATTGCGTATAGCGCTCTGCAGGGCCGTAAGGGCGCTGTGGTGGCGATGAACCCGAAGACCGGTGAGATTCTGGCGATGGCTTCTTCGCCGTCGTATGATCCGAATCTTCTGTCGGCTCATACGAGCTCTTCGGTTTTGGCGAATTATCAGGCACTGACTTCTGATGAGGACAGCCCCCTGTTCAACCGTGCGATTGCCGGTAATACTTATTCGCCGGGTTCGACGTTCAAGATTATTGATGCGGTGGCGGCGCTGGAGTCCGGCAAGTACAACGCATCTTCGGTGATTGCGAACCCCGCACAGTTGCCGTTGCCGGGCACGAACATTAGCCTGCCGAACTATACAGGCGGTCAGTGTGGAACCCGCACTCAGGCGACGATTGAGTGGGCTTTGGCTCAGTCCTGTAATACGCCTTTTGCGCAGATTGCGATGGATTTGGGTCAGGAGCGTATCGCGAAAACTGCAGAGAATTTTGGTTACGGCCAGGATTTGAAGATTCCGTTGACGGTTTCTAAGTCTTCTTTCCCGTCAAATCTGACGCAGAGCCAGTTGGCTCAGTCGGCGATTGGTCAGTATGACGTGAAGACTACTCCGCTGCAAGTGGCGATGACTTCTGCGGCGATTGCGAATGGCGGTGTGCAGATGAAGCCGAATCTGATTCGTTCGGTGAAGACCAGCAACCTGAGCACTTTGCAGGAGTTCTCTCCTGAGAAGCTGCGTACGTCCACTAGTCCTGAAATTGCTAACCAGGTCAAGCGGTGGATGGTCAATTCGGTTGATAATGGTATTGCACGCAATGCTGGTGTCCCCGGTGTGAAGGTGGCGGGTAAGACCGGTACCGCGGAGACGACGGCAGGTTTGAATAATTCTTGGTTTACCGGTTTTGCTCCGGCTGATGATCCTCAGATTGCGATTGCTGTGGTTTATGAGGATATTGACGCGGCAACCGGTGCCCAGTTGGCAACCAGTACTAGTAAGCAACTCTTTGAGGCGGTGTTGAACAAGTGAGGCCTACGGCTGATATCACTTTGGGCGGGCGCTACACCCTGACCGAACGTATCGCGATTGGCGGTATGGGTGAGGTGTGGAAGGCCCGTGACAAGGTGCTTGGTCGCATCGTTGCGGTCAAGATCCTCAAGGAGGAGTACACCGGTGACCCGGGGTTCTTGGAGCGTTTCCGGGCTGAGGCCCGCAATACGGCGCTGTTGAACCACCCCGGCGTGGCGAATGTTTTCGACTACGGCGAGGAGGACAACTCCGCGTACCTGGTGATGGAGCTGGTGCCAGGTAATCCGCTCTCGAGCATCATTGAGCACGAGACTACCTTGCCGCCGGACCGTATTCTGAACTTCATTGCTCAGACTGCTCGCGCGTTGGCTGCGGCTCATTCGCAGGGTCTGGTGCATCGTGACGTGAAGCCGGGTAACCTTATCATCACCCCGGACGATCGCGTGAAGGTGACTGATTTCGGTATTGCTCGTCTGGCTAATCAGGTGCCGTTGACGGCTACCGGCCAGGTGATGGGCACTGCCCAGTATTTGGCTCCGGAGCAGGCAACCGGTCAGGCGGCTACCGCGTCTTCGGATATGTACTCTTTGGGCATTATTGGTTATGAGTGTCTGGTGGGTCGTCGTCCGTTTACGGGTGAGTCGCAGATTGCGATTGCTTTGGCTCAGGTGAATGATCCGCCGCCGCCGCTTCCGGAGACCATTCCGGCTGTTGCTCGCGCGCTGATTATGTGTTTGTTGGCTAAGGATCCGGCTCAGCGTCCTAAGGATGCGACCGCTCTGGCGTCTGCGGTGGATGCGATTCGTCGCCGCGATCTGAAGGCAGCGGTGAAGGCTGTTCCTCCGCTGGCGCAGTTCTTGGCTGAGGAGAATACTGACGACGCTACTGTCGCTATGACTGCGATGGATGTGGCGGCGGAGCCGATTAGAGCTTCTGCTACTCCGCGTTTTGGTTCTGGTGGTCGTTTTTCGCCGGAGCCGACGACGGCTCCTATTCCTCGTACGAGTGAGCAGACCATGCGTCCGGCTTCGGGCCGTGTGAAGGCTGCTGTTGCCCCTCCGGCTAAGCGTGGATCGAACGTGTGGATGTGGGTTGCGCTGCTGTTGGCGGTTGTGCTGATTACTGGCGGTATTTGGGCGGTTCTTTCCTCTAATAATAGAGGTTCAGCTGATCCGGTTCCGAGCACTTCGGCTTCTGCTGCTCCGACGAATACGGGTACTGTTTCTACGGTGGAGCCGACTGACTCTGCTTCTGCTCGTACTACGAAGCAGAAGGTGACCGTCAATTCAATCAACTACGAGGGCCGTGAGTTGCAGGATGCGGTGAACGAGCTGAAGAACCTTGGCCTGTCCCCCAAGACTGAGGGTGTTGAGTCTACTCAGCCGGAGAACACGGTGATTTCGGTTTCTCCGACGGGTATTTTGGAGCAGGGTAATAGCGTGACTGTTCGCTATTCGACCGGTCCGAAGTCGGTGACTTTGCCGTCGAACCTTGAGGGTAAGAACGTTGATGAGGCGTCGAAGGCTGTTGCCGCTTTGGGTGTGAATGTTTCTCTGCATTATGAGGATTCGGACACTGCGGCCCCCGGTACGGTGCTTCGTACTACCCCCTCATCTGGCACCAAGGTTACGGTTGGTAGTAATGTAGACATGTATGTGGCCTCTTCCAGTTCGGGTAGGGGATCTAGTGCAAGCGCTTCCGCTTCACGGTCTGCGTCGGCTTCTGCTTCCGTCTCGGCGCGTTAGCCCCTACATTTTGATTTAGTTTTAGTCTTAGTAATCCAGGAGAACTTATGGACCTGTCGGTTCCCGACACGGTTGATAACCGTTACAAGGTACTTGAGGTAATCGGTACCGGTGCAATGGCAACCGTTTATGCTGCTGAGGATACTCGCCTCGGCCGCAAGGTTGCGCTTAAGATTCTGCGCCCGGAGCAGGCCCAGGACGATACGTTCCGCGCACGCTTTAAGCGTGAGGCGGAGGCTGTCGCGTCTCTGAACAATCCTGCGATTGTTGCGGTATACGACACCGGTTCGTATAACCCCTCGCAGAACGATGGTGAAGAGTCTTCTTCGGAAGATAGCGCCGCGATTCCTTATATCGTGATGGAGTACGTGGAGGGTCATACTCTGCGTTCTATCCTGTCTCGTGGCGGCCACCTGCCGGTTCGTGATGCTTTGGGTTATTCCAAGCAGCTTCTGGGCGCTTTGCAGTACAGCCACTCCATGGGCATCATTCACCGCGATATTAAGCCGGCAAATATTATGGTGCTGGAGCGTACCAGCGAGGACATCGCTAAGGGTCAGCCCGGCCAGGTTAAGGTCATGGATTTCGGTATTTCCCGTGCCATTGAGGAAGCTGGCGAGGCACTGACCAAGGCTAATGTGGTGATGGGTAGCGCACGCTACATGTCCCCGGAGCAGGTGAGCGGCAAGGATGTTGACGCCCGTAGTGATCTGTACTCTGCTGCTTGTGTTATCTACGAGATAATTGCTGGTCGTTCTCCGTTCGATGCTGAGTCGAATGTTGATTTGGCGGCTAAGCATCTTTCGGATACCCCTGAACCTCCAAGCAAGTTCACCCCGCTTGAGGCTCCGGCTGGTCTAGATGAGGTCATTTTGAAGGGCCTGGCGAAGAACCCGGATGAGCGTTACCAGAGTGCTGCTGAGTTCGCTCAGGCTATGGTGTCGGTTGTTCGCCCGGGTGAAGAGACCGTGGTGCAGGATGCAGCGATGACTACTGCTTTCATACCTGAGGTAGCTACCGCCTCTTTAGATGGGGATTACGCTTCGTACACCACCTCGATTACTGAGGCTTCGGTGGAGGACGGTGGCCTCAACGGCTTCTTCGAGTACGAAGACGATGAGGAACTGTACGAGGATGAGGAGTACGCGGAGTACGATGAGTCTTCACCGCGTAAGCATGCGTGGGTTCGCTTCCTCGTGGGCACTTTGATTGCTGCTCTGCTGGTTTTCAGTGTCGGCTCGGTTCTGTACTATCAAAACAAGCTCAATGAGGTTCCGCAGGTTCAAGTTCCGGCTGTGGTGAATACTTCCCGCGATGATGCCGATAACCAGCTGCGTAACCGAGGCTTCGTGGTGGAGTACCGTCAGGGCTACTCAGACAACATCAAAAAGGGCGACGTTATCAACGTTGAACCGAGTGTCGGTTCTACGGTTGATAAGGGCTCGACCGTTATTGTGACTGTTTCGAACGGTCCGGAGAAGGTCAAGCTGCCCGGTAACCTGCAAGGTCAGAGTGAGGCGTATGTCCGTAACACTCTGAAGGACTTAGGTCTGGTGGATGGTCGTGTCTCCACTGTGGAGAGCGCTTCCGTTCCTGCGGGTATGGTTGTGGAGCTTTCCCCGGAGAAGGGCTCGACCGATGATAAGGGTGTTCAGACCGTTGAGGCTGGTAGCACCGTGAACATTGTCCTGTCTTCCGGTAAGGTGAAGGTCCCCTCGCTAGTGGGTCTGACCAAGGATCAGGCGATTGCTGCTCTGACCGCTCAGGATGTTCTGCTGAACACTAACATTGAGACTGTTCAGACTAACGAGCGTCCTGCGGGCACTGTGCTTTCGCAGAGCTCTGCGGCGGGTACTCTGGTGGCTCAAAACAGCACGGTGACGATCCGTGTGGCTGCTACTCCGACTCAGACGACCGCTCCGACTACTGCGGCAACGACTGGCAATCAGAATTCTGGTGCGACCACTAACAAGCAGCGTTCTACCGCTACGGCTACTCCGGCACCGGCTGCGTCCGCTACTGCGGGTACCCGTACGATTCAAGGTACTGACGCGAATACCAATGCGAACAAAGCAAACTCTAATGCCCGCTAAGGGGTTCTAGCGGCTATCAAAAGGGGCGGCGCTCCACACCGTTGGGTGTGGGGTGCCGCCCCTTTTTGTGTACCTGGGTTTGGGTTAGGAAGTGTGGGGGGGTAGAGATATCGCCTCCAGTTTCCCTGTAGCGTGTCTGCTACGGGGCTTCTGAAGGCGATATAAGCCATTGAGGGCGTCTAAGGCTAAAATTACTAAGCCATGAGGGGTGAGAGGCTCTTAGCGCACTCTGCGGCTCCCTGCAGGCCGGTTTCTTCGAGCCAGTTGCCTAGCATGAGGTATCCGCTTTCGGTCAAGACCGATTCGGGGTGGAACTGCACTCCGTGCATGGGGGCTTCGCGGTGGCGCAGACCCATGATGATGCCGTTGTCGGTGGTGGAGGTGGTTTCCAGGACCTCGGGCATGGTTTCGGGTACGACTGCCAGGGAATGGTAACGGGTCGCGGTGAAGGGGTTGGGCACGTCATTGAACACGGAGACGTTCTCATGCACGAGGCGGGAGGTCTTGCCGTGCATGAGTTCGGGGGCGTGGGTGACGGTTCCGCCGAATGCTTCTGCGATGGCCTGGTGGCCGAGACATACGCCCAATAGCGGCTTCTTCGCTTCGGCTGCCCAGCGGATGGTGTCAATGATGACGCCTGCTTCTGCGGGGGCGCCGGGGCCCGGGGAGACGAGCACGCCGTCGTGTTCTTCGGCGAGCTTGATGACGGCGTCGAGTTCGTATTCGTCGTTACGGATGACGGTGGTTTCAGCGCCGAGCTGCTGGATGTATCCGACGAGGGTGAAGACGAAGCTGTCGTAGTTGTCAATGACAAGGATGCGGGTCATGGCACGTCCTTAGCGCTAATGGTTGATGGTGACGTTCAGGTTGAAGGGGCCGTACTCTGCGAAGTGGGGGAAGACGAATTCCATAAGCAGGTAGACTACGGCGAGTATCAGCACGATGGCGATGATGATGCGAACCCACAGGGGGCCGGGGAGGTGGCGGAAAATCCATGCGTACATCTTGCTTTTCCTCTCTGATTTAGGATCCTGCTACGGAGGCGGCAATTTCTGCGGGCGCTCCGGCTGCGGCGGGCCGCCAGGATTCGAGGCGGGCGTGGACAATGTATCGTTCGGTGTCGCCGTAGCGCGGGTGGCAGGTGGTGAGCGTTAGGAGGCGCTCGGTGGGTGCTACGCCGGGCTGTCCGGGGACGGGTTCGATGACTTCTACCTGGTCGGGCTGCACGATTTCGTGGCTGTAGACGGTGTAGGTGTAGTAGCCGTCTTTGGTGCGCACGTAGATGTGGTCGCCTTCGGTGAGCAGGTCAATGTCGTTGAGGACTTTACCGCGGGTTTGGCGGTGGCCTGCGAGGGAGAAGTTGCCGACCTGTCCGGGCATGGCACTTCCTTCGTAGTGGCCGAGTCCGAGGGAGTCGAGTACGTCGGAGCTGGTGCCCTGGGTGGCGGGGCGCTGGTAGTCGGATCCGAACTTGGGGATGTAGACGATGCCGAAGACTTCACCGTGGCCGGGTTCGCTCAGACCGGCGGGAGGGGTATTGGGATCCCAGTTGGGGAGGGGCTCGGCGGGGGTGGAGTTGAATTCCTGGACCAGGGTACTGACGGCTTGGGATTGGGTGCGGTCGGCGTCGATGTTGGTCCACCAGAGCTGCCATGCGACGAAGAGCAGTAGAAGGAGGCCGACGGTGATAAGGAGTTCGCCTGTAATCTGGATGATCCAGTGCAACACAGTGCGGGGGCGGCGTTCTGCGGTGGGTGCCGTTCCTTGGCTCATGCGTTCTCCTTTGTCCTTTGGGTTGTGTATGTTCTTGGGTGCCGGGTGGCGTTCCTTATCTTTCAACGCACGGAGAAGGTGAAATCATCCCGTAAGTCTGCAAAGATAGGTGTGAACATATATTTTTAGGTTACCCATACAACAATAAGCGGAGGAAGTATGTCGACCAACTCGGCTAAGGTATCGTCCAAGAAGAAGTCTCAGAAGTCTGCTAAGTCTGAGGTGGAGGATGCGAGCGAGCTGCGTCTGCGTGAGATTGCTCGTGAGATGGAGAGCGGCACGCAGCTGAAGGAGCAGACTCCGTTGTGGTACCGCGTGATTATGTTCTCGCTGTTGGCGGTGGGCATTCTGTGGATTATTGTTTTCTACATTACGCAGGGCCTGTTCCCGATTCCTGATTTGGGTATGTGGAATGTGAGTGTTGGTGTGGGCGCCATGATGGTGAGCATGCTGATGATGACTCGTTGGCGCTAGAGTTTAGGCGTTATGACTTAGACGTTAGAGCTTATAGAGAGGCGGGGGGGCCCGGGGGGGGGGGGGGGGGGGGGTGGGGGGGGGGGGGGTTTTTTGTGTTTTTTAATGGGTTTTTTTTTTTTTTTTTTAAAAAAATTTTTATGAAGATAATTTTTTTTTATTTTTTTTTTATTAAGG
>NZ_JANCOC010000011.1:0-4344 GCF_024294905.1 Rothia gullae | reverse complement strand
GGGGGGGGGGTTGTGGTTGGTTCCGTGGGTGTTGGTTGGTTTGGGGCTTTTGTGTGGCGTTTTTTTTATTTCCTTTGGGGGGGTGGGGGGGGGGGGGGGGGGGGGGGGGGGCCCCCCGCCTCTGTATGTGTGGTGGGGTGTTATAGGGTTTTATTACCTGGTTTTTGTATTCTTATATAAGAATATAGTCTAGTCAGATATATTTTTAATAATTAGGTTAATCTCAGGATCTTGAATTAAGGAACTTTTTAGTAGACCAGGTCGCCTCGCGCCGCTTCGTGGACGCGGCGGGTTACGGTCTCCATAACGGGCGAGTTGATGTTCCACCGCTGCCAGTAGAGGGGGAATTCTACCGGGGTCGCGGCAAGTTTCACGAGGTGCCCGCTTTCGAGTTCTTCGGCGCATTGCGCCTCAGGTATGAGACCCCAGGCAATACCGGAACTGACGGCTCGCGCATAGTCCGGAGATGAGGGAATGTAGATGGTGGGGCTTTGGGTGAAGGTTTCTTCAGCCTCTAGACCTACCTCTTTTTCAATGAGGGCTCGTGCCACATCCTGCACAAAGTCTTTACGGTCGTATTCGACAACGGGGGCACGATTGAGCTCTTCGCGACTCATGATCTTGGGCCAGCCGGGTAGGTACCGCTGCACGTAGTCAGGGGTGGCAACGCACCAGTAGCGTGCCACGCCGAGGGTTTCGACGGAGCAGCCGGGGATTTTTTCGGGTTTGGAGGTGATGACTGCCATAACTTCTCCGGATCGGAGCATGGCGGAGGAGTGGAATTCGCCTTCTCGTCGCAGGTCGCAGAAGATGCTGTCTTCGCGGCTGAGGGTTCCTACGGCGTCGAGGAACCAGGTGGCGAGTGAGTCGGCGTTGACGGCAACGGAGACGCTCTGGAAGCCGCCGGCGCCCATGAGTTCGCGTTCCATTTCTTGCTGCAGGAATTCGCTTTGTCGGGCGATGCGCAGTACGCTTTGTCCGGCGTCGGTGGGGGTGACGGGGTTGCTTCGGCGTAGCAGGACCTTTCCGGCGATCTGTTCCATGGCTTTGATGCGCTGGGAGATGGCGGAGGGGCTCACTCGTAGGATATCTGCTGCCGCGTCGAAGGTGCCGTATTCGACGACGGTTGCGAAGGTGCTGAGCTGGTCGGTACTGAAACGTGTCATAAGAATATCTTACGCAGTGTGAAAATATTTAGATAGATTTAGGGTCCTTTTTCCCGTATTCTCGTCTATGGCACTTTACACTTCAGCTAACGCAGGCTACATCCTGCATCACGAGCTTTTGCCTGGCAAGCTGGTAGTAAGAGAGCCGTTACCCGCCACTGCGTACGCGGTCTTATACCCCGTTTAATCAACATAGAAAGTTTCACAATGTCCGCCTCCCTGTCCCTACTATTTCTGGGTGCTACCACCACGATTTCTTTGGTAGCGGCTATTGGCGCCCAGGGAACTTTTGTGCTGCGTCAGGGTATTTTGGGTCGGCATATTACCCCGATTATTATTTTCTGTATTCTGTCGGATGCTCTGATGATTAGCTTGGGAGTTGTGGGCCTGGGTGCCCTGTTGGATGCGGCGCCGTGGTTTATTGAAGTGTTCCGCTACGTGGGTGCGGCGTTTTTGGCGTGGTTTGGTTTTGAGGCTGGCCGCCGCGTGTTTACTCCGCACTCGATTGTGGTTGATGATGCGGAGGGGGGTTCTCAGTCGTTGAAGGCGGCTCTGCTGACCACGGCGGCGGTGACGTATTTGAATCCGCTGGCGTGGTTGGATACGACGATTCTTTTGGGTTCACTGGCGAACGCCCAGGGCGATCCGGGCCGTTGGTGGTACTACCTAGGCTGCTGCTGCGGTAGCCTAATCTGGTTTTTGATGTTGGGCTATGGTTCGCGCCTGTTGCGTCCGCTCTTTGCGCGCCCTTCAGCGTGGCGTGTTTTGGATAGTGCGACGGCTCTTCTAATGGCGTACCTGGTGTTCAACCTGCTGACGATGAACCTGTCGACTCACTAGCTTTTATCCCCCCCTGACTTGCCTCCTTATGCTTTGTCAGTCGATTTTTCAGTGCTCTTCTCCTCTTCGAGGGGTATGAGCACTTCATTTTTGGGCATGGTGAGTAGGCCCAGGTAGATATCGCGAATGATCAGGATGTGCTTGATCCGCTCAATCATGGGCTTGAGGAAGCTTCGGGCGTATTTTTCGTCGCTACTGGTGGTTGCAACGAAGCTGAGCCCGGAGAACACGGCAACAATCATAGACACCTTAATGACGACGGCGTTGATGTTGGTGTCTACGCCGAGGATTTTGAGGTGTTCGGGTTTGATGCTCATCCAGGATTCGATGGTGGTGTCGCTAATGGCGATGGACGAGAAACCCATGAAGAATCCGAAGACGAGCAGCATAAAGAAGGTCGCCTGAATGATCTGCCCGATCATCGGGATGATGAGGTTGCTCCAGGGCGCGATTTTGAGGGAGGATTTTCTTCTCTTCGACCCAGTCTTGGGCGGTGTGCCAGATTCCGCCTTCGAGTGCTGCGGCATGCTCATAGTCATTGTCGCTAAAGCGTGCGATGTCGTCGCCTCTCGAGCGCCCCAGCAGGCGCGCTGTGCGTTCCAGGGAGGTTGTGTGACGACCACGAAACACGGCGAGTAGCCCCATGAGGCCCAGAACCGCCCAGGTGCGCGGGAAGCTGAGTCCGTTGGCAAGCTTCCAGAGGTCTGCGTTCACGAAGATAAAGAGCACGGACACCATGAGTACGGGTAGTACTTTCGCAATCATGGGCGGCAGGGAGGCGAGCTGGTGGATGGCGTGCTTGAGGGACCAACCGATTACGGTATCTACGCCCAGGAAGATGGCGAGGTAGATTCCGATAACGATGAGCGGGAATACTTGGCCGCCGTCGTAGACGAAGTCGAGGCCGTCGAGGGTGTTGGACGCAAAGACACCGGCGGTAAAGAGCATTCCGGCAAAAAGTACGGTAAGAATACCCGTGGTGATTTGAACCCACCGCGGGGTGCGAACCATCAGCACATGGGTAAGAGTAATCAACACACCGGAGATGACCGGCATGACGAGGAAAATCCCGCCGAGTACGAGCACTGGGAGTACTTTGTTATTGAGGGTGCTATCGCTCGTGAGAGCTTTGATGTAGTTCGGTAGGGAACCTTTCACGTCCTCTACGACAAAGAGGAGAATATCGCGCAGGAAGATATAGCAGATATGCATGATACCAGCCCACAGGATCCACGGCACGGAGAGTGGGAACGCATCGAGAGCACGTTGACGGGCAGGAATGATGAGGGGCACACCCTGTTTGCGGAACCAGATATTGCTCTACTTTAGCATGTCAGCCTTGCTGTAGTGCTGAGTGGTGTAATGCTGGGGTTGCACCGCTTCTGCAGTGGCTTTAGCGTGCAGTCGTGTCCAGATGGGGCGTGCGTCCTTCTGCTGCGGGGTGTTCTGGTCCTGTGCGCTCATGACATACCACTCTACAGGGGTTGAGAACCTCTTTTATCCGAAGGCTCCTATAGTTCTTCTCGCTGGAGTTCAGCTCCGATAAAGCGGCTGTAGGCGCCCATGAGGAGGGCAGCTGCTTCTTCCTGTTCCTCGTAGATGCCCAGCTCCTCGTCCTCACGACCCGTGTAGGTACCGCTACTGATTTCGAGCAGGGATAACGGTCCTTCTGCAGTCTCCGGGGCTAGAGCATCTAGGATGAAGCTCAGGGTTTCTTCTGATTCTTCAGCTATGCCCATGAGCCGCCCCAGGCGTGTACCCGGGTAGGGTGCGATGGTGAGGACGTCTTCGTTCTCGCATTGGATAATGCGTGCGACAGGAATAATATCCCCGTCTGCGGTCTCTTCGAGCAGTAGCTCGGTGGAGAGGTCGATATGGCTTTCCTCGCTCTGTAGGAGCTGCCTGGGCCACCAGAGGTGAATGTATTCGGTCAGTGTCGCCCAGGTTTCGTGAGGCTCCAGTGTGCTCTCTACGTAGAATGCTACCGTTCGTTCTTCGCCGTTGTGTTGGCGCTGCTGATCGACTGGCTCTGGTGCGTGGGAAAACATAGAGTAGTGCATGGTTCTACTCTATCCCAGTGTGTCTGTGAAGAGCATTCTCCTTGTAAACGAAGCATCATAGACAAGGGCCTGAGGGCACAAAAAAGGGGCAGACCCATACGGGTCTGCCCCTTTCTAGCTTTAGCTGTTAAAGCAAAAGAACCCGCGTAAGCGGGCTCTTTTTATTGCCTATTGGATTGTTATCCAAAAACCATACAGTGAACGCAAACACACAATTATCCTGAAAAGTAAGCCTTCGGCCTATTAGTACCAGTCAACTCCACGAGTCTTCAGTCCCC
>NZ_JANCOC010000010.1 GCF_024294905.1 Rothia gullae | reverse complement strand
TGACCCGAAGCCTGCTGACCCGAAGCCTGCTGACCCGAAGCCTGCTGACCCGAAGGCTGAGGACAAGAAGGCTGAGGACAAGAAGGCTGAGGACAAGAAGGCTGAGGACAAGAAGGCTGAGGACAAGAAGGCAGAAGATAAGAAGTCTGACGCTAAGACCGGTGCACAGGACTCTAAGTCTGACTCCAAGTCTGTTCCGGATGCTGTGAAGGATGATAAGTCCGATTCTTCCAACGGTGGTTCCTCGGTTGCTAAGAGCGACGCTGGCTCTTCGCGTGGCCCTTTGGCTAACACCGGTGCTAACGCTGTGATGCCGCTGGTTGCTTTCGCTTCGGTGGCTCTGATTGCGGGTGCTGCTCTGATGGTGCGCCGCCGCAAGGCATAGTTTCTTGCTCTAGTTTGAGCGGATGCGCCCCGTACACTGTGCGGGGCGCATTTTTGTGCCCTTGATGCCGTGATGCCGTCGTGCCTGAATGGGGCAGGCGTGGGTGGGGAGGTGGGTGTTGGGGAGTTGCCGGATGGCTGCCGGGGGGGGGGGCTGTTTAGCTGGACAAGAGTCTATACGGTGGGTCTTGCACTCGGTGTAAAATATGTGACTCAATTCACCGCTTTTCGATTTGGCTGTTCCCGGGAACCTCTGTATAGTTATATGTGTTGCTAGGGAGACCTGGTAAAAGAGATGCAAGTCTCATGGCCCCATCGTATAGCGGCCTAGTACTCCGCCCTCTCACGGCGGCAACACCGGTTCAAATCCGGTTGGGGTCACACTAGGAAAGAAGCTCTCCAGTCGAAAGATTGGGGAGCTTCTTTGTTTATATCTGTATCTGTCGGATGATCTTTTAGATTCTATGGTGCCGCCGTGAGCCTCTCACGGCACCGCTCCTTACGTCGCGGCACTGCGGGGCATGATGGATTTCCTCGCGCGCTCGGCATCATGCCCCTCCGTCACCTGTTCACATCCGGTTGGGGTCACACTAGGAAAAAGCCTGGTTTCTTCGGAAGCCAGGCTTTTTGTTTATACCTGTCTTTTCAAGAAAGAGTAAAGGCGAAAAGCCACATGTGTTTCGAAAAGCCACGTTTATGGTGGCCTCTCGAAACACATGTGGCTTCTCAGGCGATATAGGGGATCCGGACTCTACTGTGCCGACGCCTCAGCGGAAGCAGTAGTAGCCTCCGCCGAACCCTCAGCAGAACCTGCAACGGTCACCTCCGCAGACGCAGCACACTCAGCCGAACCGCTCGGGCTCACGACGAAACCGGCGAAGCAGACGCAGTACCCGGAGCACGACGCACCATACGCCAAGTGCCGTCCTGGTAGTGCGCCACAATCTGGCCAGCCACCGGCTTACCCGGGTACTTGAACACCTCGGTCAGCGGCTGCACACGATTATTAGTCTTGCTGTACACGCCAGAACCCTCAGCACCATCAATCACCATCTCGGTTGCCCAAGTGTAGTAGCCGGTGCGGGTGTCCTTGGTCGGGCGATCAGCAGTCAGCGACAGAATCATCGGATGCTCCGAACCGACCACCCAGCCGCTCTCCGAAGCGTACATGCTCTGGAAGAACTCAGCCACAGTCGAGTAGTCGCCGGTGTGGTCAATGTTCGTGAAGCGTACATCGTCACCGGTCAGCAGCAGGTAGTTCAAGGTAGCCTGCCAGTATGCAATGAACGCGTGCAGACCCTCAACACTGTTCTCACGCAGCTTCGCCGGCTCCAAGGGAATCGCAACGTTTACAGCCTTGTGCTCCTTGGTGCCGGGCTCAAAAGTGCCGGTGGAGGAGTAGTCGGCAAGAACGACCTTGCCCTTCATGCTGGGGCCAGCCTCAACGGTGGCGGTTGCCTCCGCGGTGGGGGAGACGGACGCGGTAGTGCTTGCGGTCGAAGAGTCGGTAGTGGACGCGCTCGCGGTCGCCGAAGATTCGGAAGACTTCGAGGAACATGCGGCAAGAAGTGCAGCGGTTCCCAGACCCAGTGCGGTCAGGGCGGTGCGGCGGGTATACATGGTAGACATGGGGCTCTTTCTGAGGTGAATAAAGTGTGTGCCGGAAATAAACTAATTCCAGAATATCGCAGGGGAGTGGTCAGCCCAATGTTGTGTGCGTCTCCAACGCCGTAAAAGTGGCGGTAGATGATGAAACACACGGGACCCTGTGAGGTACATCATTGCTTTCTATGTCGGAGAAGAACTGCTTGCCGTAGGCTTGATCGAATTTGCTACGTTACTTTCTCCAGCAGGGCTGACTGCCCAACGCAGGCCATACAAACCAAAAAAAGGAAGCTCCCGCAGGCAGCCTCAACTACATGCGGGAGCTTCCCCTGTATCTCTTCCTCTAAATATAAAAGTGACCGCCTGCAAGAGGCGTTGGTGTTCTAGGCCTTAGACTCACTCTTTTTGGAAGAATCCACATCGGAGGAATCTTCCTCACTGACCATGAACCAGGAGCCGTCCTTGTAGTCCATCGTAAAGTTAGTTACTTCGCTCTTGGAAGATCCTTCCTCGGCTAGGGGAATGGGGGCCTGGCCCTCAACGCGGAGCTTCGCCTTGGGGTCCTGGATGAAGCGTCCGATCCAATCGTAACGGTTGCGGCCACCAGCGGCTTTCTTCGGGGCATCAGTCAGAAGCTGAACGGTAACCGGTGCATCCGTGTCGTACACCCAGCCCTTGGCAATGGAGTACACAAGAACAACATTGTTGTGATCGTTCGCAAACTCACCGGCAGGGTCAGCCTTCTTGAGCGGCTCGTAATCGCCCGTCATGAACATGTAGTTGAAGCTTGCCACCCAGTAGCAGAGGAACTCGTACATGCCCTCAATGGTCGCCTCATTCATCTTCTCCGGAGCAATAGGCTTAGGTACGTTCTGCGCCTTCTTCTCAGCCGTGGCAGGAACGTACTCGCCGTTCTTCTCGTACTTGTCGAGCTTCACCGTGCCCTTGTACGACTTCTTAGCAGACTCAGTCGCTGAAGCAGATGCCGAGGCGGATGCGCTCGCAGATTCAGAAGCGCTGGCACTCGCCGAAGCCTCACCGGAAGCGGAGCTATCAGCCAGCGGACGAATATCGCTAGCGCAAGCAGTCAGCGCTACAGCCGCGCCGGCACCGGTAGCAGCAGCTAGTGCGGCACGTCGAGAAAGAAAAGTTGCCATGAAAAATCCTTAAGTAGTGCGTATCAGAAGATGAGGGAAACTAACTATTGTTGTTCAAAAGCATGCGCCACATGCCTTCTTTATACTCCATGATGAACTTCGTCGTGCGGGGAATCGTCTTTTCCTCCTCAACGATAGTTGCATCAGGCTCACCCTCAATGTGGTACTTAGCGGCAGGATCATACGCGACGGTCACAAGCCACTCATAACGGTCCGGCTTATCAGCAACCGGCTGAAGCTCATTCTCCGCAATCTCAATCTTGTACGGCTGATCCGAACCGTAAATCCAACCCAGACCCGACTCATAGAGCCTAATTATGGTCCTAGAGTTCCTCAAAAAAGCCTTCGCCGGATCCGCCTTCATCAGCGGCTTAACATCGCCGGTCAGAATCAGATAATTCTGGGAGGCAAGCCAATAACCCATCAGAGCGTAGGCGCCTTCGGAGCTGTTTTCCTTCATCTTCTCCGGGACCAGAGGCTTCGGAACGTTCTGCGCCGGCGCATCCGCATTCGCAGAAATGTAGGTGCCGTTCCGTTCATAGTTATTGAACTTAACCGGACCAACATACGAGCCGGGAGTGTGACCATCCGTCGGAGAAGGCGACGCCGAGGCACTCGCAGAAGAGGAAGCCACGCCAGAAGCAGCATCGGAAGCCGAGCCAGAGGAACCGCCGGAACTCTGCGACAGCGGGCGAATATCGCTAGCGCACGCAGTCAGCGCCGCAAGAACACCGGTCGCACCAACCCCCAGGAGAGTACGTCGAGTGAAGAAGGTAGTCATCGGAAGCCCTTCGTTGGAGCCAATACAGAGCAAACAACGCCACACACCGCGGCAGGCATACGCACCCCGTACAGACCTATCAGTACGTCAATGTATATATTTTTAAGGTTACCCGAGAGCCACCAAATAGCCCCGCGACCACCTTGAATGTTCAGAAAAATAAGACCCCACACTCATCGTTTCACCAGGCGCGGGGTCTTAGGGCACGAGAAGTCACTACGGAACGACCCCCTGCAAAGCGGCAACTACGCGGCGCTAGACAGCTCCCACTGGCCGTCCTTGTACTCCAGTCGGAACCTCGCCACCTTCTTCTTCGACTCATCGGTACTCGTCGCTTTCTCAGGCTGACTCCTATACTGCCGCATCATCTTGGGGTCCATATGGGCGAGGCCCTCCCAAATGAAGGCAACGTTATTGCTGCCGGGCACCTCCCGAGGAGCATCAGCCAGCAGATCAACAATATACGGAGTTTCTGTACCGTACACCCAACCAGTGCGACGCATACAGCTTGATTGTGCTCTGGTACTTCTCCCAGCTGTAGCCCTTATAGTAAACCGTCTCAATCGGGCCCGGGTCACCCGAGATCATCAAATGGTTCAATCTCGCCAGCCAGAAACTCAAGAAAGCGTACGCACCATCAATGCTGTGCTCATTGATATTTTCCGGAGGGGCAGGCCTCGGCACGTTATCAGCCGGATTCGTAGCGGTCGCTACAACATATTTGCCGTTCTCCACATAATTCTCGAAAGTGATGATGCCCTTATACTTCCCGCCCGAAGAGCGAAGACCCGAAGCAGCAGAAGCACTCTCAGATGCCGAAGGAGAAGCACTCGCAGACGCTGAAGCGGAAGCAGTTTCGGAGGCGGTCGCAGCCTCCGACGGAGAAGCCGAGCCGGTACTATCGGCCAGCGGACGAATATCGCTAGCGCACGCAGTCAACGCAGAAAGCGCGCCAGCAACAGTAACACCCAGGGTGGTACATCGAGTGAAGAAAGTAGTCATCGGAAGTCCTTCGTCGGATCCTTCATCCCCCAAAAACCGTCAGCACGAAGCTCACAACCTGTAGGTAAAGACCACATGTAGTACCTCAATGTATATACGTTAAGCGTACCCGAGGCACCCTCCGCCGACCCCGGCCATCCGCAGGGTTTCCGCCTGAGTGTTCCCTGCGTTCCCTGTGTTTCCGCAGAGTTCCAGCAGAATCTTGGCGAAGTTTCGGCACAGTTTCGGGACAAAGAGGCCCCGCCTATGGTGTATTACCGCGGGCGGGGGGAGAAGCCTATCTCAAACCGTTAGGCCTGAACCGTTTAGGTGGGGCCTAGACAGCAAAAGAGCTCGAGGAAGAACCAGACGAAGAAGAGTCCTCATTGCCGGTGAGCATAAACCACTTACCGTCCTTGTATTCCACAGCAGCCTTCATCAGCTTGCCGTTCGGGCTAGAGTCCGTCTTAAAAGGTATATCAGACTGACCCTCACGATGAATCTTTGCATCAGGGCTGTAGTTCATGTAGGTCGCCCAGCTGTAACGGGTGCTGCTACCGGAAGGCTTCTGCGGCGCGCTAGAAATCAGCTCAAGAGTAATCGGGGTATCCGTACCGTACATCCATCCCAAATCGCTCTCGTACATGAACGTAAATTCCTGCAGGCCCTTCACATACACATCTGCAGGGTCAGCCTTGTTCATCGGCTCAGTATTACCGGTCATTAGCGCATAGTTAAAGCTCGCCAGCCAGTAGCCAATGAACGCATAAATACCATCAACGCTCTGCTCGTTCATCTTCTCCGGAACGAGAGGCTTGGGCACATTCTGTGCCTTCTTCTCAGCCGTAGCAGGAACGTACTCGCCGTTCTTCTCGAAGTTATCGAACTTCACGAAGCCCTTGTAGGACTTGCCGGAAGAGGCAGACGCGGAAGCACTAGCCGAGGCGCTCGTGGATGCGCTTTCGGACGCACTCGCGGAAGCCTCACCGGAGGGGGAACTATCAGCCAGCGGGCGAATATCGCTAGCGCACGCAGTCAATGCAACCAGTACGCCGGCACCGGTCGCACCCAGTGCCACGCGGCGGGACATACCAGCAGAGGTAGGGGAAGGGCTCGTCATAATCAGCCTTTCAAAGGAAGTCAACAAAGGAGATCGAGTGAGTTGACAACCCCATCATAACCTAAAGTACGCAAATATGTATCAAATGTTTCCATCTGCATTATTTTGCGAAGAAAAGGTTAAAAAGTTGCAATCAGTGCCCTAGGACGCTGAGGGGCTCGCAGACTCCGTGCTCTTATCAGCATCCTTATCCTCCTGAATGCTCATAAACCAAGCACCCTCCTTATACTCCACAACGATTCTCATCGCCTGGCCCTGCGAACCTTCTGCCCCAACCAGGGACTTATTGCGGTTATCGCCTTCCATCAGATGCCTCTAGCCAATCAGCGCATAAATACCGTCAATACTCAGCTCCTGCGCCTTCTCCGGCATGATCGGTTTGGGCAAGTTCTGTGCCTTCTTCTCGCAGCGGCAGGAATGTACTCGCCGTTCTTCTCAAAGTTATCGAACGGGACCTTACCCTTATACGACGTATTCGCAGACGGCAACGCCGGCGAAGCAGACGGGCTCGCACTCGCCGATTCAGAATAAGCAATATCAACTGGCGGATGCACCGTACGCGCACACGCAGACAACACCGTACGCGCACACGCAGACAACACCGTACGCGCACACGCAGACAACACGGCAACAAGACCAACACCGCCCGCACCCAGCGCGGTGCGACGGCTCAAGGCGATGGGCTTAGAAGCGGAGCTAGTCATCAGCAGTCTTTTGGTGAAGTCAACGGACAAGGAGGAGTGAGTCGACCCCCCCCATCATATCCGTCGCACCTTAGAGCAACCGTAAAGCACCGGCGAACAACAAATAGCCGGGCGCATATGAAGATACCCCGTAGCTGCCACACAACAAAAGACAGCTACGGGGTGAACAATGTAATACGCCTCAACTTAACCGGACGCACCGACTGACGGAGCAGCTAACGGAGCAGCTGCGCAAAATTACGGCGCGCCTGAGCCACCTTCGGGCTCACCACAAACGCACAATAACCCTGCGCCGGATTCAACGCGTAATAGTTCTGGTGATAATCCTCAGCCTCATAGAACACACCCAGGGGCTTAATCTGCGTAACAATGGGGGAGGAGTACAGCTGCTGAGCACGCGCCACCGCACGCTCAAACGCCTCACGCTGCTGCTCATCCGCGTAGAAAAGCACCGAACGGTACTGTGAACCGGTATCCGCACCCTGACGATCCCAGCTGGTCGGATCGTGGCTAGTGAAGAAAATATCCAGCACCGTATCCAGGCCAATGACCTGCGGGTCAAAGCTGAGCTTCAGCGCCTCCTGATGCCCGGTCGCACCCGAACACACCGAACGATAATCAGGGTCGGGAGTATCGCCGCCCGTGTAGCCGCAGACGCTCGCCTCAATCCCGCGGAACTGGCGGTACACCGCATCCAGGCACCAGAAACAGCCGCCGGCAAGAACAACATCAGTCATGATTCCTCCTCGAATATTGGGTCTCGAACTAACACTTAGAGAACCACACTACCTAAAGAACACCGTAGGGCCGCACAATATTCCTGCGCTACCGCAGGCTTTGGCGTAAACCACCCACATCCCCACTGCGCCACCTGCCCCGCCGCGTTACCTGCCACAATAGAGGTATGACTGAAAAACTAGAAACCCCCACCCTCGCAGAAGTCGTCGACGCCTTCCACACGCTCTTCCCGCCGCAACTCGCCGCCGGATGGGACGCCTCCGGCCTCGTCGCCGGACGTGGCGCCGCTAAAGTGAGCACCGTCCTCTTTGCGGTGGATGCCCTCACCGCCACCGCCGAAGAAGCCGTAGCCGAAGGCGCGCAACTACTCATCACCCACCACCCGCTACTGCTACGCGGCGCAAAGTTCATCCCTGACAGCGACTATAAGGGCAACGTTCTGCACACCCTCATCGAAGGTGGATGCGGCCTGCTCGGCGCGCACACCAACGCAGATGCCGCCGTTGAAGGCGTGAATGAAGCACTCTGTGAGGCTATCGGCCTGATTGATTGTGAACCGCTTACCGAAGCACAAACCCAGGTACTCGACGAACAGGAACACACGGTAGGCACCGGTCGCCTCGGCACCCTACCTGAAGAAATCACCCTCAAGGAACTGGCAGAACGCCTCGCTGCGGTGCTGCCCGCAACCGCCGGTGGCCTGCGCATCGCCGGACGCGCCGACCAGCCAATCCGCCGCGTCGCCCTCTGCGGCGGTGCCGGTGACTCTCTCTTCGGCGCCGTGCGTGCCACCGACGCGCAGGTGTACATCACCGCCGACCTGCGCCACCACCCCGCCAGTGAATTCCGTGAAACTGCACGAGTTGACGGCAGCAACATCGCTCTGATTGATTGTTCCCACGCAGCCAGCGAATCCCTGTGGTTGCAGTCGGCGGCAAACCGCCTGCGCGCCCTGCTCGCTGAGCGCGGCTTCACCATCGAAACGAAGCTGTCCACGCTGAACACCGACCCGTGGGACTTCACCGTCTCCACTGGCGTGGCAACCGGTCAGGAGGCGCACTCGGCAAGCACCGAACCCGCCGTCACATGGACCAGCCTGACTGAACAGTAAACGCTCAAAGTAGCGGCTGAAGAGCTGCCAAGAGCCAAGAAATAGACACAGTAAAGCCCGGCCTGTACGCGTCCGACAGGAATCTTTCATCAAGGATTCTCAAAAGAACGTAAAGGCAGGGCATTACTTCTGGGAGGGGGGCACCCCGCGAACGCGAGCGGTCTAAACGACCTTACGTAGCGCGAGCCTGGAATGCGCCGATCAGAGTCACCAGCTCACCATGTGCTGAGCATCGAAAGCGCCGCAAATGTGGGAAAGTGGTTTTACAGGGGGAAATACAGGTTTAAGCCCCTAGAAAAATAGTTAAAAAATCTTCAATATGATGTAAAAAATAAGCGAAAACAAATAATTGGGCAACCTACTGCTCATGCACTAGCAGAGTCAAAACACCCGCCTTACGCGCCGTCGGCAGAGTGCACTCCACCGACCAGTCCTCGCTGACCGCCTCCAAAAATTCGGCAATACCCGCTGTGGAACCACCAATAGGACGAGCCGCCAAACCCGACTGAATCAGGTAGCGCGCAAACAGGCCACGGTAATGCTTCGCCATATGCGAGACGACCTTACGCGACCCATCAGCCGCCACACGCTCCACACGAACCGCCAGAGTCTGTGACGGGGAAGTCACCCACGACTTCGCGTAGGCTGCAGAACGGCAATCCAGAATCAGCTGGTCCTTCGCGGTCGCCTCCAGAGCGGTACCTAACGCGCCCTTCCAGAAGGAGGCGAGCGCACCCACCGAACCCAGCTTTATGCCCATCGACAGGCGGTAGGCGGGGATCGCGTCCTCGGGGCGCAGAATACCCCACAGCGCCGAAGAAATTAGTAGCGACCAGTGCGCGGCATCGCGTTCGGCGGGGGAGAAGCTTGCATAATCCAGTGCTTCAAAGAGCACGCCAGTGTAGGTGCGGATCGCGGGCTGTGCTGGTTCGGTCAGCAGGCGCGTATTGCGTTCCACCTCTGCTTTAAGAGAGGAACCCACCTTGAGCTCCGCCAGAGCGTCTACGCTGGCGCTTACCTGCGCCAGCTCCTCCAGAACGCTCTCACGCTCAGCCGTAAGCTCAGGGAACGAGAGGTCAGCAAAGCATACGGGCGCGTTACCAGTGGGGGCGGAGGTTTTACCTTCGGAGGGGGGAAGAAGAATCAGCATCTCTCCAGTGTACCCGCGAGACGCCGGTGTGCCCCCAACACGCCCCTGTGCACCCGTGAGGGAGCCCGGGACATAGCCACCTCCAAGGTTGTGCGTATAATGGGTTGGGTGAAACGGGCCGTCCGGGCAATCGCGAGGCATACGTGTTTCGAGGAAAGTCCGGGCTCCGCAGCACAGGATGGTGGATAACATCCACTCGGGGTAACCCGCAGGCTAGTGCCACAGAAAGTAAACCGCCGCGGTTCGCCGCGGTAAGGGTGAAAGGGTGGTGTAAGAGACCACCAGCGGGCGCGGTGACGTGCTCGGCTAGGTAAACCCCATTCGGAGCAAGGTCAAACAGAATACGCCATGGTAGGGTAGTGCGCCCGATCCCCGTCAGCTTCCTTCACGGAGGTGGGGCGCGTATTCGGGTAGACTGCTTGAGACGTGCGGCAACGTACGTTCTAGATAGATGATTGCCTCAAAACGCTCCTTCGGGCGGCGTTTTAGACAGAACCCGGCTCATAGGATGACCCGTTTCACGCTACCGTTAGCTGACGGAAAACATCATCGGCTAATGGAAAACGAAGACCGCGAATGCGCTTTTAGAGTGCATTCGCGGTCTTCGTTTTAAATTCTCGGGAGGTTTCTGACCATTAGAAGAGCTCGTGATTAGTGGCCGAACGGATCCGGATCCACGCCGGGCATCCACGAGTTACCGTCAACGGTCCAGCCTTCCTTCTTCACGACCTTCTTCATCTTGCCGGTCCACTTCTTGTTCAGGCGGTTCACGTACAGCTTGCCGTCCAGGTGGTCAGTTTCGTGCTGCATGCAACGTGCGAACCAGCCGGTCGCCTCAAACTGGACGGGGTTGCCGTGCTCGTCAAGACCGTTCACAGTCACCCACTCGGCGCGCTTGAGGGGGAAGCCGTAACCGGGGAAGGACAGACAGCCCTCTTCTTCCTCGTAGGGGTCCGGGTCAGCGGTAGAAATCTTGCCCAGGGTCAGTACCGGGTTGATGATGCAGCCGCGCGGGGGAACGCCGTCCTCATTCTCCATCTTGTAGGTGAAGATGCGCAGGCCCACACCAATCTGCGGTGCCGCCAGGCCCACGCCGTTGGATGCGTCCATGGTCTCGTACATGTCAGCCACGAGTTCCTTGAGCTCATCATTAAACTCGGTGACGGGTGCCGCGGGGCGGTGCAGAACGGGGTTGCCGTGAATAACGATGGGGCGAATAGCCACGGAATTATCCTTTGCTTGTGTTGAACGGGAACTGTTGAATGGGAACTTGCCGGGTGTGTCTGCCTCGTGAAGATGTACCTCGTGAAGATGCGGTGCGCCCTGTTCCCGCTCGCTGGTTTAAAGTGCGGGTGTAAAAGCTCTGTTCCGGTACACCGTATGCGGGTCAACCGAACAGGAGGGGGTAAAGCGAAAGGGCCGTTACGGATAACCATAACGACCCTTTCCATCGGGGTGATCGACGGGGGTTGAACCCGCGACCTCCTGGACCACAACCAGGCGCTCTGCCAACTGAGCTACGACCACCATGTGCTTCGCTTGGTTTCCCTTGCGATATGCAACGGATACCACTGTACAGGAGATTTAGAAACCTGCCAAGTTGAAAAGCCGTGATGCTCGTTACATGCTGTGCTTAAGCCTCGGATGCCTCTGCCGCCTCAGACACGGAGGCCTCAGCCTCGCTCTCAGCTGCCTCGCGTGCGGTACGCTCAGCCTCCACCTTACGCGCAATCTGCGCCGAAACAATCGCATCCGGGCCCTGCGGCACAAAAATAGCGCGACGGTAATACTTCAACTCATCAATCGAGTCCTTGATATCACCCAGTGCACGGTGGTTACCGGTCTTCGCCGGGGCGCTATGACGAGCCGCCGGGTACCAGCGCGACGCCAGCTCCTTAATGGTCGACACATCAATCACCCGGTAGTGAAGGTGCGCCATGACCTCGGGCATGTAGCGCTCCAAGAAACGCTTATCCATGCCCACCGAGTTGCCGCCCAGCTGCGCCTTGCCCGCCACCGGAACATACTTCTTGATGTATCGAAGCACCTGCTCCTGCGCGTATTCCATCGACACACCGTGCTCAATATCGGGTAGCAGACCCGACGCCTCATGCATCGAACGCACAAAGTCATTCATGTTCTCCAGCGCACCGGCAGGAGACTCATCACCGGGCTTGATGACGAACTCAACGCCAGAACCCAGAATGTTCAAATCGGCATCCGTGACCAGAACGCCCACCTCGACGAGAGCGTCGTTCTCCACGTCCAGGCCGGTCATCTCGCAGTCAATCCATACAATACGTTCACTAGAAATACTCACCCTCCCACTCTACCCCCAAACGCCGTCGGCCCGGCGGACAGCACGTCACAAAAAGGCACAAGAGGGCGCTAGAAGGGCACGAGAGGATGCGCAAACGGCGGCAGCGGGGGAGAATAGCGCCACTCTGCGTGCCCGTGAGGAACGTCCACAAGTGCCTTCGCAACAGTGATTCTCGCAAGTGCATCCAAGGGCTCCGGTATGATAAAAACCAGAACAACGACGCAGATAGAAAGGGAGTTATGCGCGCACCAAAAGAGCTAGCACACCGGCTCACCACCCCCGGCGCACACGACGCACCCCTCTCACCCAAACTCTTGGACTACGTCAATAATCACCGTCTGCGCACGCTGATTATCGGCACCATCGGCTCCATCATGGTCACCCTCGGCTCCTACGCCGTCGGCTGGCTCGCCGACAGCTCCAGCTTCTGGCGCTACGACATTATCCGAGCCATCCGATTCGAAGCCGCATGGGTCATCACCGGCATTATCATGCTCGCCCTCGGCGCCATGATCATGTGCCGCGAATGGCTACGCATCTACCAGAAAATGGGCGACTGGAACGAACCCAACACCATGCGTTGGATGATTGCCGTCATCACCAGCTGGTCCCTGCCGCAGGTCTTCGCCTTCACCATCTACAGCCGCGACATGTTCTCCTACTACGGGCAGGGCATGGTTATGGCGCACGGCCTCAACCCGTACAAGCACGGTGTCTCCGAAATCTCGAACTTCATGCAGAACGGTGCGGACCCCATGTGGGCGGAATCTCCGCCCCCGTACGGCCCGGTCTCCCTCAAGCTCGAAGAGTGGATTGTGCGCCTAGCGGGGGAGAACATTGACCTCTCCCTCTTCTACTTCCGCCTGCTCTCGGTGCTCGCGGTCATCGGCATCCTCTTCTACGTGGCAAAACTCGCCAAGGCACACGGCTTCAACCAGGTCCGCACCCTCTGGCAGATCGGCCCGAACCCGCTGTTCATCGCATCGTTCATCGCCAGCGGCCACAACGACTCGCTCATGACCATGTTCATGCTCGGCGGCCTCTACTACGCCAAGCGCTACCGCGACACCTGGTGGGGCGGCCCGCTCGGCGTGACCTTCGTAGCCCTCGGCGTTGCTGTCAAGCCGCTCGCCCTCGTGGTGCTGCCATTCGTGGGTCTGCTCTGGGCGGGTAAGGAAGCCTCCTGGCCGCGCAAGTTCATCTTCTGGGCGCTTTCCGGTGTGCTACTGCTTGCCGAAATGGCGCTCATGGGCTGGGTGACCGGACTGGAATTCGGCTGGATCAAGGCACTGTCCACCACCGGCGGCCAGTACATCTGGTACACCCCCTTCGGCCTGATCATCGGTACAGCATCCCTGTTCGTTCAGGGCGACGCCTTCGAGGTCATCCGCAAGCTCATCGAAACCGTTGGCAAGGGCATCGGCATGCTCGGCGCCATGGCAATGGCATTCGTCGGACGCGACCGCAACATTGTTCGTCACGCCGGCCTCGCGATTTTGTTCATGCTCCTGTGCAGCCCCATGATTCAGCCCTGGTACCTGCTCTGGGCAATCCCGATGCTCGCCGCAACCGGCCTGCGTTCGCATTTTCAGCTCATGTGGTACTTCATCACCACGCTGTTCTTCATGGCGTACGGTGTGAGCGACCAGTTAAACGTCTCGCCCTACCTGCGCGATTTCAACCAGGACATGGGTCGACTCATCGCAACCGTCATCTGCCTGGGGTATATCATCTACCTGGTCGCCCTCGACCCGGCAACCCGCCGCCTGGTGTACGTGAGCCTGCACCCCACGCAGATTCGCCGCACCACCATCCGCCTGTGGTGGCAGCTGTTCCCCGGCGCATCTAGCCGCCGTGCACGCCGCCGCGAGGTGAAGACGGCAGAACGGGAAGCCCCCAAGGTAGGCTCCTAGCGCGCCAGCCGGATGCACCGCCAGCGGACCGGCCCCTGCGTGAGAGGTGTGGTGCATGGGAAGCATAAATTCTCATGTACCCTAGAGGAAGGCCTCAGTAGCTCAGAGGATAGAGCAGGAGCCTTCTAATCTCTTGGTCGGGGGTTCGATTCCCTCCTGGGGCGCCACATGTAAAAACCGCCCCGCACCCTAAACTCAGGGTGCGGGGCGGTTTTCTTTATGCTTTTTACGTTGGTGGGCCGCGAGGTGCCGGGCGGCTATTTCTAGGCTGGGATTACTTCTTTGCGGGAATCAATTCTTGGCCGGGGCTATTTCTTGGTTGGGTTGGTGTCCTTGCAAGAGTTGAGGACGCGTTCCATAACTTTCTTCTCGTCCGCGGTCACCCATAGCTTGTACTTCGCCTTCACGTGTACCTGGCGTGCCACGTAGGTGCAGCGGTAAGCGGTGTTGCTCGGCAGCCAGTCGGCGGCGTCTGCATCGGACTTCTGCTGGTTCGCCGGGCCGTCTGCAGCGAGCAGGTTCTCCGGGTCGTTCGCCAGCTGGCGGCGCTGCTCTGCGGTCAAATCCTGCGCGCCGGTCTGCCATGCGTTCGAAAGAGCAATTACGTGGTCGATCTGCACAGCCGAGGAGGTCTTCTTGCCGCGCTTGAACTCTATGGTTTTGCCGGTGTACGGGTCATCCAGAGTGCCACTAATCAAGGTGCATGCGTGGGTCCTGACCTTGAAACGAACATTGGTCAGGTCGCGGCGCAGAATGTCGTCGCGAGTGTTGCACTTGTTGCCGTCAACGTCATCCCAGGCGGGACCGAACTGATCACGAGAGTAGCCAGCCTTCGACGCGCGTTCCTTCACCTGCAGGGACGCCAGCTCGCTCTTCGCGGTCGCCAGATCCGGTGCGAGCGCAGTCGCGGGATCAACCGCATTGTACGGGTTTTTGACCTCGGCGAGGGTTTCGGTCTGAACGTTGGTCTCTTCATTATCGGTGGCGGAGGTCGTCTTATCCGAACCGAGTAGCCCGTCCACACCGTTCTTACTCACGTAGACCAGACCAATAATCAGTACGATCACGGCAAACACAGCGAGCAGACCGTATATGAGGCGCTTCTTCTGCGGGTCCATCGAATCGGGCAGCTTGGGCAGGTTGCGTTGAATCCGCTGAAGATCCTGCAGCGTGGGCAGGTCGTTGCTGTTGATGGGCTTTTTGCTCACGGAAACTCCAGGGGTAGATCGGGAAGCGGCTGAGTGCACCGCATCATCAAGGATAGAGCGCGCGGGATAGAACTAGGTAACTTGAGGGTAAAAATAGCCGCCCCGAGGCTGAGATACCTATCATGATGTCGAATGGGGCGTAGCCGTCATATTTCTGCAGGAAGCGTGTTGCCCGCGGGCGATTTTTGAAAAAACGGGCTAAAAAGTTTAAAAACTCTATCCACAGGCGGTGCCCAAAACCGCAAAACGCGAAGTTATCCACAGAAGCGGTAACCACCGGGTGCAGGAGCGGGTCAGCCCTGGCAAGGTGAAGGAACCCATCCACTAGTTTCTAAGGAGAAACCATGAGCGACACCATCCTGATCCGAGGATTCACCGCCTCCGACCCGGCACTGAGCACCCTGCCCAACGGGGTGCCCGTCGTGAACTTTCGCCTCGCCAGCACCCCGCGTTGGCAGGATGCCACCGGCACCTGGAAAGAAGGTGCCACCAACTGGTACACCGTGAAAGCTTACCGCCGCCTTGCCCAGAACATTGCCACCTCCATTGAGAAGGGGCAGCCACTGGTCGTGAGTGGCCGCCAGCGCATTAGCCGCTGGAACCGCGAAGACGGCACGCAGGGCACTACCGTAGAGGTGGATGCCTTCGGCATCGGTCACGACCTGAACTACGGTACGAGCACCTTTGCCCGCACCGTGGAGAAGCGCATGGTCAACGAGGGTTCCCTGCAGGGTGCATCTCAGCAGGGTATGCCGCACTCGGGCGCGCCGTTGCAGGAGGCGCCTCAGTACACGCAGCAGTATTCCCCTGCGCACGTACCCCAGCAGAACGCGGAGGCGCCGGGCGTGATCGCTCCGGGTGCCCTTGTACAGAACGATGGAGCGCAGAACGGCGCATCCCAGAGTGAGGGAGTGCAGAGTGACGAACCTCCCTTCTAAAAGTGCTCCCCGGATGCTTGCATAAACGCGGGTGCATTGGGATAATGGAGCATTGTGTTGATATCGGGCACGCCCCTGCCGCAGGGGGAAGAGCGACCAACGATGTCAACCTTCGGGCACCAATCCTGTCCGAAGCATGAAGTTTTCTGTCCCGCAGTGGGGCAGAGCAATCTGAGTCTATTTGACCTGCGGCAGATGGCTCTGGAGATCTACAACTATGCAGACTCTTGACTTCCTCGACAAGAAGTCCCTCCGTGACGACATCCCCGCATTCGGCCCCGGTGACACCCTGAACGTTCACGTTAAGATCGTTGAAGGTAAGAACCACCGTATCCAGGTCTTCAAGGGCTTCGTCGTTGGCCGCCAGGGTGCAGGCGTTCGCGAGACTTTCACCGTCCGCAAGGTTTCCTTCGGCGTTGGTGTGGAGCGTACCTTCCCGGTTCACTCTCCCTCCATTGAGAAGATCGAGCTGGTGACCCGCGGTGACGTCCGTCGTGCAAAGCTGTACTACATGCGCGACCGCCACGGTAAGGCTGCTCGTATCCGCGAGAAGCGCGAGTTCTAATCTTTATAGATACAGAATTCTGTTGCAAACCGCTCCCCAACCGCATTTTGCGGGAGAGGAGCGGTTTTTGCATATTCTGAGACCCCGCTTTCTGAGAACCTTGTCGCTCTCAGAAAATAAAAGCCCAAGAGCGCAAGCACTCTCGATACAATAGCTAGGTACCGTTTCACTCGAGCTAGGTATCTCTCAAACGAAAGGCTCACTCCAGCATGGCAGACGACAAGAACACTGCGAACACCAGCCCCTTCTCTGAGGGATACCAGCCTCAAAGTCGCCGCGAGCGCCGCGAAATGGAAGAATACTTCGCGCGTCTCGCCGCCGAAAAGACTGTAGCTGAGAAGGCGGCTGCCGAGCAGAATGCCGCAGAGAATGCGGGCACTGAGAAGGCGGCCCCCTGGGCGGCATCCGCGGGCGCTACTGAGGCGACCGAAAGCGATACTAAGAGCACTTCTGAGCGCACCCGCGAGGTGGTAGCTAGCGCCGAGGCGAGCGCCGCCTCCGCAGATGCAACCGCAAACAGCGCCGCCGCGACTTCTTCCGCGAAGGATGCGAAGAAGAGCGCCGCAGAAAAGAGCGCTGCAGCGAAGAATGCCGAGCGTGAAGAATCCGCCGATGAGGAGAGTGCCGTAGACATGGAAACTACCAAGGACTTCTCCGAAATGACCCCCAAGGAACGCCGCAAGGCAAAGCGCGCCGAACAGGCGGAGCTGACCTACTCCCAGGCGCAGGAAGAAGGCCGCCTCGGTGAATGGCTTTGGGTGCAGGCACGTGAGGGCGGCACCGTCATCCTCTACGCGCTGGTCATCGCATTTCTGGTTAAGACTTTCCTGCTGCGCGGCTTCTACATTCCCTCCGGTTCCATGGAGCAGACCCTGCAGGTCAACGACCGCGTGTTCATTAACGTGGCGGGCTCCTACTTTAGCGAGCCTAAGCGCGGCGACGTCATCGTCTTCAAGGACTCTCAGGGCTGGATTCCCTCCACCCAGAAGACCAGCAGCCCGCTCAAGGACGCCCTGTCCTTCGCGGGTATTCTGCCGGATACCTCCTCGAACTTCCTGGTCAAGCGCGTTATCGGTACTCCCGGTGACGTAGTCGAAAGCGACGGCAACGGCAAGGTCAAGGTCAACGGCGTAGAGATTACCGAACCGTACCTGTACCCCGGCAACAACCCTTCGGAGGTTCCCTTCAAGGTGACCGTGCCCGCCGGCAAGTACTTCGTGATGGGTGACCACCGCAGCAACTCCGCCGACTCCCGCTACCACATTAGCGACGGCACCGCGTTCATCTCCAAGGGCGACGTGCAGGGTAACGTGTTCGTGGTGGCGTGGCCGCTGAACCACTTTGGTCTGCTGCAGGATCAGAGCTCGGTGTTCTCCTCGATTCCCGCACCGACCTCCACCCCGAGCGAATAAGCGAGCGTGGTAATGATGGTGAGCGCCCAGAAGAGCGCAACGAAACCCACTCAAGCTAAGCCCGCGAAGACAACCCCGCCCGCCGCCGACCTTGAGTACGAGCAGCAGCTTTTCGCCTCCGGCGCCCGCACGGTTGCCGGAATCGACGAGGTAGGCCGCGGTTCTATGGCGGGTCCGGTCACCGTGGGCGTTGCAATCCTCACCCCGGACGCCACCCTCGAGGTGGGTGGGCTAATCGACTCCAAGGCGCTCTCACCGGCACGCCGCGAATCCTTGGTTCCCGAAATCCGCCAGTGGTGCGCCGTGGCGGTTGGGCACGTGGAACCGGCAGATATTGATCGGCTCGGCATGACCCTCTCGCTGAGGCTTGCCGCCCAGCGTGCGCTCGCTGAGCTGGCGCGCTGCGGATACCGTGCCGACACCGCCCTGCTGGACGGTAAGCACGACTGGTTCACCCCTCCGCAGGAGGACCTGTTCAGCGTGCTGGCACCGGACCCGGCACAGGCACACTACAACGTACTGCTCGCCCAGGCGTGGGAAGGTGCAGGTGAGCCCGCGCAGATACCGGTGACCATGGTCATTAAGGGCGATTACAAGTGTGCCTCCATCGCCGCCGCATCGGTGGTTGCGAAAGTGGAACGTGACGAGCTGATGGTTCAGCTGGATACCCTCTATCCGGGGTACGGCTGGGCGAAGAACAAGGGCTACGGATCCACCGCTCACCGCGAGGCGATTAGCGTGCAGGGCCCCAGCCCGCAGCATCGACTCTCATGGTCACTTCCGGCGACCGCCGAGCAGATTGAGGCTGCTGTGGCACAGCGCGGCTAGAGTGTGCGGTGCTCCTGAAAACCGCGCCTCGGAAGCCTGCGAAAGCCTAACATGTCACCGCTGAATTAGTACTAATAAAGCCCAGAAAAGGAAGAGTAGTGAGCGCAGAAGACCTCGAAAACTACGAGACAGACGCCCAAATGGCGCTCTATCGCGAATACAAAGACGTCATGTCGCTCTTTAGCTACGCGGTAGAAACCGACCGACGCTTCTACCTGGCGAACCAGGTGGACGTCACCCCGCACGTGCAGGACGGCACCCTCTACTTTGAGGTGAGCATGAGCGACGTGTGGGTGTGGGATGTATTTCGCTCCAACCGCTTTGTGAAGAAGGTGCACGCCTACTCGGTGCGTGACGTGAACGTGGAGGAGCGCCTGCCCAACCAGGAGTTCACCGTGCCGGAAATGCCGGACTTTAACGCCTAGCGCACGCCTGATTTACCGCCTTGCCGGGGGTAAGCGTGCGCTGCCGAGCTGCCGAGCCGCAGAATCAGGTGTTGAAACCGCGTGATGAAGCTGCGTTATGAAACTGTGCGATGAACTCGCGCAAATATGACGCGTTGAATCGGCACCCGAGCGGCGTTTTTGAAAAATATACCCCAAAATTTTAAATAAATGGCTGTGGATAACCTCTAATTCCTTCTAGGAGCCGAGGTTATCCACAGTTTTTCGTTAACCGTCTTCGGGCACGCGCGCGGCGGGCACAGTAGAAGCACTACCGCTATCTACCGGGGGAGAGACCCATGACAACAGCCCGCGCCACAACCCTAAGCGCACCCAACAGGCCCCTGCTCGTCAGAACCCCGCCTCGCGCCCACAGCGTCGGCAGGTGGGGTGAGGAGCTGACCGCCCGCATCCTGGAAGCGAACGGCTACCGCATCCTGGAGAGGAATTGGCGACCGCCCGCGGGGCTGGAACACGAACAGATCCGCGGCGAGCTCGACCTAATCGCCATTGACCCCGAGGACGAACTGGTTTTCGTTGAGGTCAAGACCCGCAGCAGCGAAGACTTTGGGCACCCGTTCGCTTCCATTGACCGCGATAAGGCGCGCCGCACGCGATTGCTGGCGATTCTCTGGTGCAGGCTGCGTGAGAACCTGGATTTTCCGCGCTTTCGCATTGACGCAATTGGGGTGACCGGAACCTGTGAAACCTTCACCTTCGAGCATCTGAAGGCGGTGGCGTAATGGGATTCGCACGCACCTATTCCGTGGCGCTCGTGGGCTTGCGTGGGCATATTGTTGACGTCGAGGCTGACATCTCGCAGGGCTTGCCCGGCTTCGTACTGCTGGGTCTGCCCGATACCGCCCTCAACGAGTCTAAAGAGCGTGTGCGCTCCGCGGCGAAGAACACCGGCATAACCCTCACTCAGCACCGGCTCACCGTGAACCTGACCCCCGCGACCCTACCCAAACGAGGCTCGGCGTTCGACCTAGCCATTGTGGTTGCGGCATTGCAGGCGGAGAAGAAACTGCACCCCAGCGGTGATAGCGTCTTCCTGGGGGAGCTGGGACTGGACGGAACGCTACGCCCTGTGCCGGGCATCCTGCCGGCGGTCAAAGCCGCCGTGGATGCCGGACACCACCGCGTGATTGTGCCCGCCGAAAATGCTGAGGAGGCGGCGCTTATTCCCGGCGCGCAGGTGAGCGGTTTCCGCTGCCTGGCGGAGGTTTTTGCCGCTCTCGGCGCTGAGAGCAAGAAGCTGACCTACCCACCCGCCCCGCAGACGGAGGCGAGCGCCCCGGTGGCGAAATCGGCTGAAATTCCCTCGGATATGAGCGATGTTGCCGGTCAGTCGCAGGGTCGTTTCGCCCTGGAAATTGCCGCTGCGGGCGGTCATCACATGCTGCTGACTGGCCCGCCCGGTTCCGGTAAAACCATGTTGGCGGAGCGCTTGCCGAGCATCCTCCCGACCCTCGACAACGATGCCGCGATGGAGGTGACCGCGATCCGTTCCCTCTGCTCGGCGGGGGAGCACCTGAGCGAGCTGGTGCGTCAGCCGCCGTTTGAGGCGCCGCATCATAGTGCCTCCGCGCCGGCGATTCTGGGCGGTGGTAGCGGCATTCCCCGCCCGGGCTGCGTGTCTAAAGCGCACCGCGGCGTGCTCTTTCTGGACGAGGCGCCGGAGTTCAAACGCACGGTGCTCGATTCGCTCCGTCAGCCCCTGGAGTCGGGAACCGTGACCCTGGACCGTTCGAGCGCGTCGGCGACATATCCGGCGCGGTTTCAGCTGATCCTGGCGGCGAACCCGTGCCCTTGCGGCATGAACGTGGGCACCGGTACGGAGTGTACGTGTGCTCCGCGTGAGCGTCGCGCTTATTTTGGGCGGCTGTCCGGCCCGCTGGTGGACCGTATTGACGTGAATGTGACGGTTCCGAAGGTGTCTTCCACGGAGCTTGCGGGCGGTCAGGTGAACGAGAGTTCGGCACAGATTCGTGAGCGCGTCATGGCGGCGCGGCAGGCTCAGCGTGAGCGCCTGGAGCCGTACGGGTTGAAGACGAATGCGGAGATGAACGGCAAGATTCTGCGCGGCCCGCTGCGTCTGGATGCGAAGCTCACCGGCGAGCTGAATGCCGCCGTGGACCGCGGAACGCTGACGGCTCGCGGCTACGACCGGGTGTTGCGTATCGCCTGGACTCTTGCCGATTTGGAGGGTGCCGCCTACCCGAGCCGGGAGCACCTGGATGTGGCGCTTTTTCTGCGGCAGCAGGGGCAATTGAAATAATGTGCCAGCTGAAATAGCGTGCCAGCTGAAATAGGGTCAGCTGAAATAGCGAGCCGGTTTATAGAACGAATCACTCAAGAGAGGAGAAGAACGTCATGAGTGAGAAGAAGCTCAGAAAACGAGCTGATGAGGCCGAATTGAAAGAAAATGGGCTGAAAGAAACAGCGCCGGAAGAGCGCGCGCAGGGAGAGCATGTTTCAGAAGAGCGCGCGGCGGAGGATTTTGTGCAGGAGGAACTGCAGATCCGCCTGCCAGGCCGCACCCTGGATGCGCACGCTCTGGTGCGTGAGAGGGTGGCGCATATTCTGTCGCTAGGGCAGGAACCCTCGCCGAGCCCCTATAACGCGGCGCGGTTGCCGGGTTTCCTCGCCTCCTGCCTGAACCCGGTGTACTTAGATGACCCTGTGTACTTGGAAGAGAAACACCTGGAAGAGATGAACCAGCCGGAGCATCAGGGTGTGTACCCCGAAGCTCCGGTGGGCACAGCCTCCAGCAGTTCTGACCCTGCGCCCCTGCTCAATCCAGCACCCCTGCTCAATCCATCGCCCCTGTTCAATCCAGCCCTCAGCGCTCAGGAGGTTGAGGCGGCGTGCCGCGAGTACATCCGCTGCTGCACCGCTCAGCTGATGCGCTACGCCGAACCCGCCGATGAGCTCGTGGTCGAATCCCTCGCAACCCTGGGAGCGCCGCTGACCCTACACTACCTGATGACCGGGCACATCCCGGATGAGCACACCTGGGAGCACGGCGAACCGGATACGCAACTCAGCGATTTTCTGCGCTCGGTGGGCGCACCCGCGGAAGGGGAGTCCGCCCTGTTCTGTAGCGCGAATGGCTACTACACGCCGGGTGAGCATCAGATGAGTCGCGATAAGTTCGGCAAGGCGCTCGCGACCCGCCGCCTGCGCTGGAACCGCCGTATGGAACGCACCCTGAACGCGGAGGCGCACATGGCGGCAACCTGCGGGGCGTGGCTGGTCACTCCCGCCGATCCGCTGTGGCCGCCGCAGCTGAACGATTTAGGGCCCGACCGACCGTACGGGCTGTGGTGCCGAGGCGATTCGCGGCACCTGCTGGATGTGGCGTCTGCCCCGAGCGTGGCGCTGGTCGGTTCGCGTGACCCGAGCATCTACGGTACGGAGGCGACGACCCACCTCGCCGCCGAGCTGGCACGCCGCGGGTACACGGTGATTTCTGGCGGTGCGATGGGCATCGATATTGCGGCGCATCGGGCGGCGCTGACCCAGCAGAGTAGCGACCTGCCGACCATCGCTTTCATGGCGGGTGGGCTGGACCGGTTGTACCCGGCACAGAACTCGGATGCGTTGAACATGATTGTTGACCGTGGGCTCATTATGAGCGAGGTGAGCGTGGGCAATACCCCCACGCGTTGGCGTTTTCTGGAGCGTAACCGTCTGATTGCGGCGTTGGCGCGGCACACCATTGTGGTGGAGGCGCGCTGGCGTTCCGGTGCCCTGAACACGGCTCGTCACGCGATGGAGATTGGTCGTACCCTCTGGGCGGTTCCGGGGCAGATTAATTCGCCGAACTCGGTGGGTACGAACCGTCTGCTACGCGATGGACTAGCGCAAACACTCACCGAGGCCGCGGACATCCTCGAATACGATGCCGCCGCGGGTTTCGAACTGGGCACCGAGCACGAGAGCGAATGGGATCAGGCTGCATCCTCCAGCGCGCTGGACGAGCTGACCGAACGACAGGGCAGGGTGTGGGACGACTTGAGCCCGCGTACCTACCGTGGCGTGGACGAGATTGCCGCAGCTCTTGGATTGGGTGCTCGCGACGTGATGGCTGACCTGTTCCACCTGGGTCGCTGCGGTCTGGCGGAGAGCCGTGGAACAAGCTGGCGGAAGGTCCGCCCGGCTGTCGCGGTGTAGAAGAGCCCCCGCTGAACACTCCCGCTGAAAACCCCAGCTGAACGCCCGCGCTGAAACCCCTGCAGAACGCCCAGGTAGTAGCGGGTTGTGGCGGTCGGTCATGACGGGGCGGCCGGTCATGACAGGGCAGCACGTGGAGAGCGTGGAACCTCTCTACAATTGGGGGTAGGCTTGCGCGTACTGGCGCGGAGCCTACCCCCGCCGCCACGCTATCGGCAGACGCGCGGAGAGAATGTCGAAAGACCAAAACCCGAAAGGAGGGACGCATGACCGCCGCCCGCCAGCCTGAAAACCGAGCTGAAAATCAGGCAGAAAACCGAGCTGAGAACCAGGAAGAATACCGGGACGAGGCTCCCTCCACGACCCTGCCGGTGACCTACACCCGCAGCCTTGCTGCCGATTATCCCGAAACCCAAGCTGAGGGTCCAGATTCTGCCCTGCCCGATTCTGCGCTGCCCGAATCGGCACTGGGTGTTTCCGGTGAGGTGTTCCGCCCCGTCCTGGACCGTTTTGAGCGTTTTTTGCGCTACGAGAAGCACCGTTCCGAAGAGACAATCCGTTCGTATATCTCCGATTTGGAGGGCTTCTTCGGCTACATGGCGCGCCGCGGCGTGCGGCATCTGGACAGCATTGATGCGTCCCTGATTCGTGAGTGGTTGGGCTCGTTGCATCTGCGGCAGGCGGCTCGTTCTACGGTGGCGCGCCGCGGTTCGACCCTGCGCACGTTCTTCACCTGGGCTCAGGAGGAGGAACTGGTGTACGCCAATCCCACCCGCGGTATGCGCACCCCCAAGCGGGAAAACCACCTGCCGCCGGTGCTGAGCCGTGAGCAGATGAACCAGCTGCTGACCACCCTGCAGGAGCGTCGGGCGCAGGATTCTCGTGATGCGCGCCTGCTGCGCCTGGAAGCTGTGGTTGAGGTGCTGTACGCCTCGGGTATGCGTATTTCTGAGCTGACCGGCCTGGATTTGCAGAGCGTGGACCGGGCGAATAAGACGGTGCGCGTGCTGGGTAAGGGTAATAAGGAGCGCGTGGTGCCGTTGGGTACCCCGGCGCTTAGGGCGCTGAATCGTTGGGTGTCCTATGGTCGTCCGCAGTGGATTCCGGAGGGTGCGCAGGGTGTGACGGCGCTGTTTATTGGCCCTCGGGGCGGGCGTGCGAATGCCCGTCAGATTCGTGAGGACCTGACCCGCCTGCTGCGCACGGTGGAGAATACTCAGGCGTCGGGTGCGCACGTTTTGCGTCATTCGGCGGCGACTCACCTGGTGGATGGTGGTGCCGATATTCGTTCGGTGCAGGAGCTGCTGGGTCATTCGTCGTTGGCGACCACGCAGATTTACACGCACGTGTCGATGAAGCGTCTGGCGGAGACGTACGCGCGGGCGCATCCGCGAGCATAGGGGTGGCAACCCGAAAGTTAGCTGTCTCTCTATTTGAACCTTGTCCGTTCGGGTTGTACGAATGGACAAGTTCAATCTAAGCTATACACTGTTCAATGTCTGCCTAAATATCCCGCGCAGCCCAAAGTTTCTGCACAGTGATGTTTATGCAAGGCGGCTGAACAAGGTAGCATAGGTAACAGACTAACCGTGGTCTTCGTCTCTATAACGGCACCGCGTACGAGTATTAAAAACCAGAAAGGTCGCACCGCATGCGCGCACTCGTTTGCCCCGGACAGGGCTCCCAGAAGAAGGGCTTCCTGAGCCCCTGGCTCGAGATTGAAGGTGTGCGTGAGCACCTGGAACGACTCTCCGAAGCGGCAGACGTCGACCTGATTCACTACGGCACCGAAGCCGAAGAAGAAACCATCAAGGACACCGCAATCGCCCAGCCCCTCATCGTGGCTGCAGGCATCGTCACCGGTCGCCTCGCACTGCGCGAACTCGACGGTGAAGAACTCATCTTCGCGGGCCACTCCGTCGGCGAAATCACCGCAGTAGCCCTCGCAGGCGTACTCAGCGACGAAGATGCAATGCGTTTCGTGCGCGTGCGCGCGAACGGCATGGCGGAGGCGGCAGCCGCCTCCCCGACCGGCATGGCTGCAGTACTCGGCGGTGTTGAAGAAAACGTCCGCGAAGCCATCGACGCAGCAGGCCTCGTCGCAGCAAACTCCAACGGCGGCGGCCAGATTGTAGCCGCAGGCCCCATCCCCGCCATCGAGGCATTCGCCGCGAACCCGCCCGCGCGCGCTCGCGTCATCCCCCTGAAGGTCGCTGGCGCATTCCACACCGAGGCAATGGCACCCGCCGTGCCCGCACTGGAAGAGTTCACCGCATCCCTGCAGATCTCCGACCCGACCTCTGCACTGCTGACCAACCGCGACGGTTCCGCCGTGGCATCCGGTGAAGAGTTCGTCAAGACCCTCGTCTCTCAGGTCACCAGCCCCGTCCGCTGGGACCTGTGTATGGCAACCCTGCTCGAGCGTGAGGCTGCCGGCATTATCGAGGTCGCTCCCGCAGGCACCCTGGTCGGCCTGGCAAAGCGCGCGATGCGCGGCGTGCCCGGCACCTCCATCAACACTCCCGAGGACCTCGCCTCGCTGAAGGGCTAAACACCGGGGGAGAGCACCCCGCCCTCCCCGCGCTGGGAACCCTTCACACTAGACATGCACTTTAGACCTGCGAGGCACACAGTGTCTTGCGAGCATCAGCACTAAGGATTGAATACGTGACTACCCTCAAGCAGTACGAAATCAACCGCTACTCCCGCATCCTCGGTTACGGCGCAGCCCGCGGCGATGTCATCGTCCCCAACGATGACATCGTTGAGGCAATCAACTCCTCCGACGAGTGGATCAAGCAGCGCACCGGCATCGCAACCCGCCACCGCGCCAGCGAAAACCAGTCGGTAGCAGACCTTGCCATCAGCGCTGCAAAGGACGCCCTCGAAGCATCCGGTGTAACCGGTGAGGACATTGAGGCGGTCATCATCTCGACCATCTCGCACCCCTACGCAACCCCCTCCCTGGCAACGCTGGTCGCCGACGCAATCGGCTCCAAGTGCCCCGCATACGACATCTCCGCAGCGTGTGCAGGTTTCTGCTACGGCATCGCCCAGGCAGACGCCCTCGTCCGCGCGGGTACCGCAAAGCACGTGCTGGTCATCGGCGTTGAGAAGCTCTCCGACTTCATCGACAACACCGAACGCACCATCTCCTTCCTGCTCGGCGACGGCGCAGGCGCAGCAGTCGTAGGCGTCTCCGACGAACCCGGCATCGCCCCGACCGTATGGGGTTCGGACGGCTCCCGCTGGGGCACCGTCGGCATGACCCACTCCCTGCTGGACATCCGCAACCGCGACTTCGCCGCAAACCCCGTCGAAGAAGGCGAAAAGCTCTGGCCCACCCTGCGTCAGGACGGCCCCTCCGTCTTCCGCTGGGCAGTATGGGAAATGGCGAAGGTCGCCAAGCAGGCACTCGAAACCGCCGGCATCACCCCCGACGAGCTCGGCGCACTCATCCCGCACCAGGCAAATGCCCGCATCATTGACCAGATGGTCAAGACCCTCAAGCTTCCCGACACGGTGGCAGTGGCACGCGACATCGTCGATGCCGGTAACACCTCCGCCGCATCCGTCCCCCTCGCCGCGCACCGCCTGCTCAAGGAGAACCCGGAACTCTCCGGCAAGTTCGCCCTGCAGATCGGTTTCGGTGCCGGACTGGCATTCGCGGCTCAGGTGGTCGTCCTTCCCTAAGGAAAACCACCGGAGCCCGATGCTCCCCGCCCCTCACGACCGGCACAGCGCCGGTGTGCGAGAAAGAAAATAAAGCGGGAAAGCATCCCCACAAACTCCGAGTTGACCCATGCGTACACCACGCAGACACGATAAACTCGGTAATGCACGCGTACCCCCACCCGGCGGGTGCGATGACCATCGAAAAAACAAAGGAGCCCCTGAATGGCTAACAAGGAAGAGATCCTCGCAGGTCTGGCAGAGATCGTTAACGAAGAGACCGGCATTGAGGTTGAGGACGTTCAGCTGGACAAGTTCTTCACCGAGGACCTGGACATCGACTCCATCTCGATGATGACCATCGTCGTGAACGCTGAGGAGAAGTTCGAGGTGACCATCCCGGACGAAGAGGTCCAGAACCTCAAGACCGTTGGCGACGCAGTCGAGTTCATCGCGAACGCTGCCTAAGCTATAACCAATAACGAGGCGGCGCAGGCTCTCACCGGCCCGCGCCGCATCGCTATTCACTCAACCAACCCAACACACTCCCGGGAACACACAGGGTGCGATGACTCCACTCTCCACGGCGTGAAAACGCCCACTGTAAACCCCGGGCCCAACAGGTTTTTATCCACACACCACCGGATAAACCACCAACTCGACCACCGAAGAGAAAGTGCCACAATGTCTCGAAAAGTGCTGGTGACCGGCCTCGGCGCGACCACCCCCATTGGCGGCGACGTCCCCACCACCTGGGAAAACGCAACCAAGGGCGTATCTGGTGTATCCACCCTCGACCGCCCCTGGGTCAAGGAATACGACCTGCCCGTATACATTGCAGGCCAGCTCGCTGTGCCCGCCCTCGAATCCGGCCGCCTCACCAAGGTAGAAGCAAAGCGCCTGGATCCCTCGGGTCAGCTCGCCCTCATCGCCGCACGCGAAGCATGGGAAGACGCAGGATTCTCCGGCCCCGACGCCGACTCCGCAGAAGAAGTCGACCCCGAACGCACCGGCGTAGCCTTCGGTACCGGTATCGGTGGCGTGTGGACCCTCCTCGACGCATGGGACACCCTACGCGAAAAGGGCCCCCGCCGCGTCCTCCCCATGACCGTTCCGATGCTCATGCCCAACGGCAACGCAGCAGCCGTCTCCATGAACCTCAAGGCACGCGCCGCAGCACAGACCGTCGTCTCCGCATGCGCATCCTCCACCGAAGCCATGCAGCTCGGTGCTGAAATGATCCGCAGCGGCAAGGCAGACGTCGTCATCGTCGGCGGTGCCGAAGCAGCAATCCACCCGCTTCCCATGGCAGCATTCGCCAAGATGCAGGCACTCTCCTCCCGCAACGACGAACCCGAAAAGGCATCCCGACCCTACGACGTTGACCGCGACGGCTTTGTCATGGGTGAAGGCGCAGCAGCGCTCATCCTCGAATCCGAAGAGCACGCCAAGGCACGCGGCGCACGCGTCTACGCGGAACTGGCAGGCACCGGCGTATCCTCCGACTCCTACCACATCACCGCACCGGACCCCGCAGCACTCGGCGCAACCCGCGCACTGCGCGAAGCCCTCGAAGACGGCAACATCGATCCGAAGACCGTCGTGCACATTAACGCGCACGCCACCAGCACCCCCGCCGGTGACCTGCCCGAAGCAACCGCAATGCACGAAACCTTCGGCGAGCACACCAAAAACATTGCCGTCTCTGCAACCAAGTCCATGACCGGCCACCTGCTCGGCGGCGCGGGCGCACTCGAAGCCGTACTCACCGTACTGGCGCTGCACCACCGCACCGCACCCTGCACCATCAACCTGGACAACAAGGACCCCCAGATTGACCTGGACGTGGTGACCGAGGCACGCGAGCTGCCCGCCGGCGAGATTGTGGCACTGTCGAACTCCTTCGGTTTCGGCGGCCACAACGCGGTTGTAGCATTCCGCTCCGTAGAGGATTAATCCTTCAGGGCTTCTAGCCTTATATAGATATAACGCTCCCTCAATCTACTGCGTGTAGGTGGGGGAGCGTTATGTTTTGGATGCGTTTGGGGGGGGGTACTGGTTCACGCTTGCGGGGGAGTGTCCCCTCTGCGGCGCCTTAACTTCAAAGAACCCAGCCGCCTTGAGGACGGAGCCCCCGCTTCGCGTGTCCGGTACGCCCTCACGTTAAAAACGGGTGGCGTATCCGCTCCGGCACTGCGAATACGCCACCCAAACACACCACACTCCACAAGACAATGCAGAGCGCGCGGGATCAACCATCCCGCAAGGTTCCCGTAACCCCCATCGCGCACCACGGTAGGCGACGACAGAAGAACGGGAGCTTATGACCGTTCGATACGCACAACGCCCCCTGCATAGGTGTATAAAGGCGCATGCTGCGCGTTCTTCCGGAAGTATTTCGACGGGGCTCCCACGCCGGTTCCGTTGAGAAAGCAATTCGGTATGGTTGCCTCCCGATGGTGAAGTAGCTCAGCATCTAATGCCGCTTAAACCGCGCAGTTTAGTGCGCGCAGATGCTGTGTCGAAAACTATCCAAAGAATGCAGTCAATGGAGTAGTCTTCCAGCTTCAAATGGCAGAAGCTTTTGATGTGAGTGCTCGGTTGGTCCGAATCATGTCGCTCTCAACGGAATCGGTTTATCGGTGATGGGAGCTCCTGCAGATAAGAATAACCTTAAATAACCCCTAGATTAAAACTTAAATCAATAATTTAACCTTATTGTTATAATTCCTTGTCATAAAGGTATTGATGGGTGTTCAATGTGTTCTGGGTAACCTCTCAGAAGGCTCCGTCACTCTTTGGTCTGTTTGGTGCTCTCCATCGTTACAAAACCGTAATAAAACACCCCCTCAGCAGACTGCCAAACCTCTCAAAAACGCCCTACGGCCAAGCTGAGTAGAAGATGTACACATTGCAGTCTCGAAAGGTACTCAGTGGAGCCCCCCAAACGGTACCGGAAAGACGACTTTTGAAGACAAACCGCAAAGACGAGCTCCCACGCATCAGACAAAAATGCGGTCATAAAACGTCATCTTGTCACGGAAGTTATCCCAGAGAAAACAAATTAAACCCCCGGTATGCGCTGTGGCATAATCAGTATCAACATCGTGCTCCGGGGTCGGTGAAATTCCGAACCGGCGGTCACAGCCCGCGAACCGCTCTCGCAAGCAGGCAAAATCGTACGAATCTTCGCATCCGCACAGGATGCCAAGACTCCGCTAGAGAAGCCCGCCCGCAAGAGAGGCCGAACCGGTGAAAATCCGGTGCCGACAGTACAGTCTGGATGGAAGGTAGCACGAGCAGAAAAAGGCAGGAGCGCACTCCGCCGCACCTCCCGAAAACCGGGATTGCGTGCAGGGTTCACCGAAGCAGTTACTTGAGAAAACTGTTGCTCGCAAAAACTGTTGCTTGGGAAAACTGTTACTCGAGAGCACAGCGGTTTTCTGCGAGGCAGCTTTCTATGAAACACTTTCTATGAAACAGGGGAGAGGCACCTTTCGTAGGTGCCGGTACGTTATTCCCCTCGACCGCAACCGGCTGATGTCAGCCACGGTTGGCTGATTCGCCGCTCCCGCCTCACCACGGATACCGGGCACCCCATAAGATGCCCGCGGTAGCCGCCCTTTTCTGTTCCTCTCCCCGGAGCCGCCGCAGATGCGCCCACAGCGCATCCGACACACGGTCCAACTCAGAGAGGAAAGAAACAATGGACATCTTGCGGTGGCTCTTCGACGCACAAATTCACGTGGGGGACCAGTCCCTCCTCGTGCGCGAAGTTCTCGGAAACGCATTCGGCCTGGCATCGGCGCTCGGCGGCATGCGACGCAAAGTATGGGCGTGGCCCGTCGGCATTCTCGGCAACCTGCTGCTCCTCACCGTCTTCCTGGGCGCCCTCGTCGGCAGCCCGCACCCCGTCACCATGCTCGGCCAGGCAGGCCGCCAGATTATGTTTATTGCCGTGTCCATCTGGGGCTGGCATCGTTGGCGCACCACCCGCGCCGCCGGTGGTGACGCCTCCGAAGGTGTCGCGGTAATTCCCAAGTGGGCTACCAACACCGAACGTGCAGGTCTGGTTGTCGCCATGGTCGCGGGTACCCTGCTGCTCACCCCCATCTTCCGTGCCCTCGGCTCCTACGAACCGGTCTGGTCCGACGCCTGGATCTTCACCGGCTCGCTGCTCGCCACCTACGGCATGGCGCGCGGCTGGGTTGAATTCTGGCTCATCTGGGTTGCCGTCGACCTGGTCGGCGTGCCTCTGCTGTGGAGCGCAGGCTACTACGCGACCTCCTTCATGTACGTGTTCTACGGATGCTTCACCCTGGTCGGCTTCTTCGTCTGGTGGCGCACCCGCAACATGGAGGCGCAGAAGACCCAGGTGCAGACCCAGTTCCCCGACGTGACCGTTGAGGTAACCGACGTGCAGAAGGGCCGTGCATAAATGCCGCAGAACCCCTCGCTACAGGTGCTGGCGAGCGCGCACCTGCCCGTAACCGTTACCCCGAGCGTATCTTCGCCGCGCAACGATGCGGACTATTCCGCCGCGGAGTACGGTCACCTCGCCGGGTTGCCCGCCGCACGCACCCTTCAGCTGCCCAGCCCCGAGCAGGAGCTCAGCCACGCAGAGGCCATGACCCTGGCACTGCAGGCGGCACGCCAGGGTATCCGCGGCGCGAACCCCCTCGTCGGCGCCGTCATCACTGACGCGCACGGGCATCTGCTGCACGTGGGCTACCACCGAGGCGCAGGCACCCCGCACGCCGAAGCCGACGCCCTCGCCGCCGCCCGGGCTGCGGGAACTGACCTCACCGGCGCCCGCATGTACGTGAGCCTCGAGCCCTGCAACCACACCGGACGCACTGGCCCCTGCTCCCACGCCGTCGCCGAGGCGGGCATCAGCGAACTCTACTACGCCTACAGCGACGACACCGAAAACGCAGCCGGAGGCGCCGCCTACCTGAGCTCGCAGGGCGTCACCGTGCACGCCATGGAGGAGTTCGCGAACGCATCCTACCTGCTGAACGAGCGCTGGTTCATTGCCGCCGCCGAACGCCGCCCCTTCATTACCGCAAAGAGCGCCTCCACCCTGGACGGGTTCATTGCGGCAGTTGATGGTACGAGCAAGTGGATTACCGGCCCCGCCGCGCGCATTGACGGGCACCTGATTCGTCACCGCGCCGACGCCGTCATGATCGGTACCCGCACCACCCTCATGGACGACCCGACCCTGGACGCGCGCGACGCCAACGGGGAACGCTTCGAGAAGCAGCCGCTGCGCGTGGTCATGGGCAAAACCGAGATTACCGAGAACTACCGCGTGCGCGGCTTCAACCCGCCCGAAGGTGTGGAGATGGACCCGCAGAATTTCCTGCAGGTCTTCACCCACGACCCGCGTGAATTGCTCGATGAGCTGTACGCCTGCGGGGTGCGGCACCTCATGATTGAGGGCGGCCCCGGCATGGTCGGCCTCTTCGCCGGTGAAGACCTCATCGACGAGATGGTCTGGTACCGCGCCCCCATGATTATGGGACAGGGTAAGAGCGCCGTGTACGGTCTGCTCGTGGACACCCTCGCGCAGGCGCCGCGCCTGCAATTGGACGACCTGGGTATGTTCCCGGCGGTGCGCGTGCTGGGCAATGACACCGCAACGCACCTGGTGCCGGCACCTCGCGGAACGGCGCAGGCCCCCGGGCAGCGGCGTACCCTGCCGAAGCTGGATGCCTGCCACGCGCCCGAACTGAGGCTGGACTAGACGGAGACTGGACTAGTAGCGGCTGGACTAGCCTCCGCCTGGGTTGAGCGCGGGCGGGGGGATAGTACCTCAAGGAACCCCCGCCTGCGTCCGGCTAGTTTGTGCCGGCTGGTTCGCACTGGCGAGTTTGCACCGGCTAATTCATGCCGGCTGGTTCGCATGCTGGCACAAAAACTCCCCGTCACGGGGAATATTCGAAAAATACGTATAGTTATACCAACGAACAAACCATCGCCGCCCGTCGCCCTCAACGACGACGCCCCGGCGGACACGGCGAGAAAAGGAAAAGCACACATGTTTACCGGAATCATTGGCGCCCTCGGCACCGTAGAATCCATCACCCCCATCGAAGGTAGCGACGCAGCCTACCTGACCCTCAATGCCGGTGACATTGTCGCCGACCTCGAACACGGCGGATCCCTCGCCGTCAACGGTGTATGCCTCACCGCTATAGACCTCGACCAGCTGCAGCCCGGCCAGTTCCGCGCCTACGCGATGGGTGAGACTCTGCGCCGCACCAACCTCGGCAACCTGAACCCCGGTGACACCGTCAACCTGGAGCGCTGCCTGCCCGCCGGTGGCCGCCTCGACGGTCACGTTGTGCAGGGCCACGTGGATGCGGTGGGTACCCTCGCATCCGTCACCGCGCACGAGGCGTGGAGCACCCTGCGTTTCAACCTGCCCACTGAACTGGCACCCCTGCTTGCTGAGAAGGGCTCCATCGCTGTTTCTGGCGTGTCCCTGACCGTCACTGCCGTTTCTGAGCCCGGTGAAACCCCCGCATGGTTCGAGGTCGGCCTGATCCCCGAAACCCTGAAGGCAACCAACCTCGGCGCCCTCAAGGTCGGCGACAGCGTGAACCTTGAGACCGATGCGCTCGCTAAGTACGTGCAGCGTCTGACCGCGTTCGCAGGCGTGCCCCAGGCATCTTCCTCTGAGCAGGTTGCGACTCGTCGCGCCGATGCCGCAAGCGTCCTCGACAGCGTGCAGACCGCAGTGGACGCTATCGCCGCAGGTCGCGCCGTGGTCGTCGTCGACGACGAAGACCGCGAAAACGAAGGCGACATCATCTTCGCCGCCGAGCACGCAACCCCCGAGCTGATGGGCTTCATGATCCGCTACACCTCCGGCGTGGTCTGCGCACCCCTGAGCAACAAGCGTGCCGACGAGATGAACCTGCCGCCCATGGTCACCAACAACGAGGACCCCAAGGGCACCGCATACACCGTCTCCTGCGATGCGGCATCCGGCGTGAGCACCGGCATCTCCGCGGCAGATCGCGCACGCACCGTGCAGATCCTCGCGGATGCATCCTCGACCCCGGCGGACATCACCCGCCCCGGCCACATCTTCCCGCTGCGCGCCGTTGACGGCGGCGTGGCGGAACGCCCCGGCCACACCGAAGCCGCAGTGGAACTCTCCCTCGCGGCGGGCCTGTCTGGCGTGGGCGTTATCGCCGAGGTCGTGAATGACGACGGCTCCATGATGCGTTTCGACGCACTGCGCGCCTTCGCAACCGAGCACAACCTGCCCATGATCTCTATCGAAGACCTCATCAAGTACGTAGCTAAGGCGTAGGCGAACGCATGAGCGAAACCCCTAACACCCAGGCAACGCCGGGCAGCCCCGCAGAGCTGAGCAACCCCGCGGCTGTCACCTTGGCAGAGCCGGGCACCCTGGCCGAGCCGGTTGAGGCACAGGCTGAAGAGCTCAGCACCGAATCCCTGCGCATCGCCTCCCAGCTCGCTGAAGGCTACCGAGTCAGCCCCCTCGACATGGTGCCCAACCCCAGCCCGCTGCTGGTCGAAAGCACCGAAGAGGTCGCCGTACCCACCCCGCAGGGCCTGTTCGGTTTGCGCGCCTGGCGATTCGCAGACGGTGCCGAGCACATCAGCGCCCGAGCCCTCGACCGTGACGGTACCCCCGTACCCGCCGAGGACGGGGGAGCGCCCGCGGTGCGCATCCACTCCGAATGCGCCACCGGCGACATTTTCGGTTCCTTCCGATGCGATTGCGGACCCCAGCTGGAGAACGGCCTGCGCATCATTGGCCGCACCGGCGGGTACCTCATCTACATGCGCAACCACGAAGGACGCGGCATCGGCCTGGTTAACAAGCTCCGCGCCTACGCGCTGCAGGATGCCGGGCTCGACACCCTCGACGCGAACCTGGCGCTTGGCCTGGACGGCGACATGCGCGACTACTCGCAGACGGCACTGATCCTGCAGGAACTCGGTGTGAACGAGCTGAGGCTCGTGACCAACAACCCCGCCAAGCAGGAGGCGCTCGAAAGCCTCGGCCTGCAGGTTACTGAACTCATCCCGGACGAAATTCCCGCCCGAGTCGAGAACGCACACTACCTGCAGACTAAGCGTGAGCGTATGCGCCACGTACTCAAAAGCGCGTAGCGGCACCCCTACAAACTAAACTTTTCAATAACCCAAACCCCACAAGGAGAACACAATGAGCGGCGTAGGCGCAGCAGACACCACCCTCAACCCCGAAGACTACAAGGGCTTCAAGCTCGCAATCGTAGCGGCAAGCTGGCACACCCAGGTCATGGACGGCCTTATCGACGGCGCGCAGCGTGCAGCACGCGACGCAGGTATCGAGCCGACCCTCGTGCGCGTTCCCGGCACCTTCGAGCTGCCCGTCGCAGCAACCCGCCTCGCTGAGAAGTTCGACGCAATCGTCGCGCTCGGCGTGGTCATCCGCGGCGGCACCCCCACTTCGACTACGTCTGCCAGGGCGCAACCAACGGCCTGACCGACGTGTCCGTGCTGACCGGCCGCCCCATCGGCTTCGGTGTGCTCACCTGCGACAACGAGCAGCAGGCACTCGACCGCGCAGGTCTGGAAGGCTCCAACGAAGACAAGGGCTACGAGGCGACCGCAGCGGCACTGCAGACCGCAGCAACCCTCAAGCAGTTCAGCAACTAACACGGCTGAACGGTACGCGGCTCAGTTTTACGAAGAGAACTATTGGATCTTCACCGTGAAACTGGGCCGTAGCACCGGTTAAACTGAAACAACCCGCGCACCAGGCTTACCGGGATTTATCAGGCATTATCGGGTGTATCTGAATCTGGCAGGTATGCGCCAGAGAGATACACACCGGCACATATGTCCCGGTACCCCCATGTACCGGTAAAACCGCATGCACCGGTAAAAACCCCGCGCGGCAGCTAAGGGACACAGCGCACCGACGCGCTCCCAACCCAACACCAAGGAGTACAGCAATGCAGGATTTGGGCACCATCACCCCCAGCCTCGAAGAATTCCGCGCTCGCGCAGCCGGCACCCGCGTCATTCCCGTACACATCAAAATCCTCGCCGACTCACTCACCCCCATCGGCATCTACCGATCCCTTGTACTCCAAAACGACCAGGGCGAACCCGTCGAAGCAGCCCACGGCACCTTCCTGCTCGAATCCGCCAAAATCTCCGCAGAAGGCGAATCCGCAGCCTGGGACCGCTACTCCTTCATCGGCGCATCCTCCCGCTCCACCCTTACCACCGTTGACGGCGCAGTCCACTGGCAGGGCCGCACCCCCGCCGGCGCACCCGTCGACGGCGACCCCGTAGAAGCCATCGCAAAGACCCTGCAGATGCTCTACACCGAACCCGACCCGACCCTGCCGCCGCTCACCTCCGGCCTGGTCGGCTACCTCGGCTGGGATGTCGTACGCCACTGGGAGCACCTGCCCTTCCCGCCCGCCGACGACGTGAACCTGCCCGAATTCGCGCTCAACATGGTCTCCGACATGGCAATCCATGACAACAAGGACGGCACCGTCCTGCTCGTCGCCAACGCCATCAACTTCAACGGTACCAGCGAAAACGTTGACGGCGCCTACGAGGATGCCGTCGCGCGCCTGCACAGCATGCTCCGCCGCCTGCAGCGCGGCGCCGCCGCAACCACCTCCACTCTCTCCGGCGTGGCAGACGTTGACCGTAAGGTCCGCGAAGACGTCACCCTCACCTGGAGCGAACAGGGCTTCAAGGACGCCATCGACCGCTCCAAGAAGAACATCATCGACGGCGACGTCTTCCAGATCGTGCTCTCACGCCGATTCGAAGCCGAAACCAACGCCAAGCCCCTCGACGTGTACCGTGTACTGCGCCAGTCCAACCCCTCGCCGTACATGTACCTCTTCAACTTTGAAGACAGCAACGGCATCCCCTTCCACGTCGTTGGTTCCTCCCCGGAGGCGCTCGTCACCCTCAAGGACGGCATCGCCAGCACCCACCCCATTGCCGGTTCCCGACCGCGCGGTGCAACCCGCGAAGAAGACCTCGCACTCGCCGAGGAACTGCTCGCCGACGAAAAGGAACGCTCCGAACACCTCATGCTCGTCGACCTGGCACGCAACGACCTCTCACGCATCGCCAAGCCCGGCACCGTATCCGTCGACCAGTTCATGATCATTGAGCGTTTCAGCCACATCATGCACATTTCCTCCGCCGTCAGCGCCGAACTCGACCCGCAGTTCAGCGCCTACGACGTGCTGCGTGTCGCCTTCCCGGCGGGCACCCTCTCCGGCGCGCCCAAGCCGCGTGCCATGCAGCTCATCGACGAATACGAACCCACCCGCCGCGGCGTCTACGGAGGCGTATGCGGCTACTTCGACTTCGCCGGCAACATGGACATGGCAATCGCCATCCGCACCGCCGTCCTCAAGGAAGGCACCGCCTATGTACAGGCAGGTGCAGGACTCGTCATGGACTCCAACCCGGACTCCGAAACCCTCGAAACCGTCAACAAGTCCGCCGCCCCGCTGCGCGCCGTGCTGACCGCCTCCGGCCTGGCGCCCCTGGACGCAGACGCAGCCGTCAACGCCACCAAGTAACCCAAGGAGACACCATGAGCACCGTTCTCGACGAGATCATTGTCGGCGTCCGCGAAGACCTCGCCGCCCGCGTACAGCAGGTTTCCCTCGAAGAAATGAAGAAGCGCGCCCTCGCAGCTGCACCTGCCCGCGACGCACTCGCCTCCCTACGCGGTGAGGTACCCGGCGGCGGCAACGGCACGACCGCACGCATTATCTCTGAGGTGAAGCGCTCCTCACCGTCCAAGGGTGCGCTCGGCGAAATCCCCGACCCCGCCGCGCTCGCCGCACGCTACGAGGCAGGTGGCGCCGCAGCGATCTCGGTACTCACCGAACAGCGCCGCTTCAACGGCTCTCTCGCCGACCTGGACGCTGTGCGCGCCGCTGTGAACATCCCCGTCTTGCGCAAGGACTTCACCGTCGACGAGTACCAGATTTGGGAGGCACGCGCACACGGTGCTGACCTGGTGTTACTGATTGTGGCGGCCCTTGACGAGCAGACCCTGCGCGAGTTCCTGGAGCTCACCGAGTCGCTTGGCATGAACGCCCTCGTCGAGACCCACACTCCCGAAGAAATCGAGGTCGCCCAGCGCATCGGCGCCAAAATCGTCGGCATCAACGTGCGTAATCTCAAGACCCTCGAAGTCAACAACGAACACTACGCATCCCTCGCAGCGCACCTGCCCAAATCTGTCATCAAGGTTGCTGAGTCTGGTGTCGCCGGCATCGAAGACGTGCGGGCCTACGCCAGCGCCGGTGCCGATGCGATTCTCATCGGTGAAGCACTGGTTCGCTCCGGCGACCCCGAAGGTACCGTGCGTGAATTCTCCAAGGTGCCTGTGACCCGATAAAGGTTTTCTCTGGTTGTGAAGCCGGTGTCTGCTCCCTCGCAGGCACCGGCTTTTCTGCGGTCTTTTAACAAGCCACCAGGTGCCCTGTGATGTAAATCTATGGGTAGATTACATGTGGAGAGTTTGTTATACGTGCCTGGGGGAGTAGTGGCTGGTATTCTATGGGGGACATTTCACTAAAATGCACTGTATATCCGGCTGTATAGTGCATGCTGTCTGTCTTGATGGAGAGCTGAAATGATTGAGATGCCAATTATCACCCACACTGACACATTGAGAATACTATGAGCAAATATCTTGGACGAATTGCTCCGTCCGCTGTCTTTTCTAAGCTTTTTTCTGGTTTTCTGACTGGTCCTGTCCCTGTTCTTGAGGATCGGGGTTATAAATCTTCTGAAGCTGACGCTTCTTCTGAACAAAAGTTGTTACCTGCTCGCCGTACGTGGGCGGCGGCGTTGCTGATATGGGCTGTGGCTTGTATCTTCCACTTGGGATTTTTTGCATTAGCTTATGCCCAGCATAAGCGTCATCCTACGCCTGAAACACCCCTAGATATAGATTTCCCGGGTTATCTGAATGTTTGGGATGCCACCTTCTACGGTCGTATCTACGCCAACTGGTATCCGCATGAGCTACCTATTCGTACCAATGGTTCGGTCGATTTTAACAACTGGGCCTTTTACCCTCTGCAACCTCTTCTTGGCGGTGGAATATCAAACATATTCGGCATTAGGTTCCCTATCGCTTCCTTGGTTGTGAGCCTTTTTGCTGGGTTTGTGCTGGCTGTGGTGCTTTATCGTCTCTTCATTGGCTCGCTGAACTGGCATGCTCGCGGTGTTTTTGATACTCGTGCGTTGGTGGGGGATGAATCTCGCAGCCGGCTCGCATTGTGGGGTTTGGCTGTGTACGCGTTGAGCCCGGCTAGCCCAATCTTTGTAACCGGTTATGCGGAGGCTCTTTCGACTCTGCTACTTGCTTTGAGCGTATGGTGTGTACTCCGGGGTCGGTATGTATTGCTTCTGCCTGTGGCGCTTCTAGCGGCGCTGTCCCGCCCGGTTGGTGTACCGCTGGGTGCGTTCGTGGGTCTGTGGTGGCTGTGGTGTACGGTGAACGACTACCGTCGCCGTCGTATCGAGGATGCATCGCACTCTGCGCTATCCGATGCCTGGGCAGCATTCCGTGGGCGCTTCGGTCAGCTCCTTGGTGCCTTGCTGGTATGCTCTTTCGCATTTGCGCATCCTTTGTATGCAGCTCTTTATACGGGACGTCACGATGCGTATCTCGCAACGGAGCTGGGATGGAGTAACCGTAAGCCTAGTGATGGACACCAATACTTCATTCAATGGGTAAACCATATCTATCGAGATCTCTCGGGTGCGGTCCCTAAGGTTGTTCTTGCGCTACTCTTTGCCGCGTTGATAGTGGGTTTCTACTGGTGGATTTCCAATAAGTTGAGCCGAACTCTCATCCACCCGGCGATGTGGTTGTGGACGGCTAGCTACGCCGGGTACCTCTTCGTCTTCTGGCTCCCGATCTCATCCACCGTGCGTATTCTGCTGCCGCTGTTCCCGCTCTCTCTATTGGTTGCTTCCTATCTGCCGAAGAGCCGATGGTACCGCCCAGCCCTGGTGGTTTTGAGCATTCTTATGTCTGCAGGATGGGTGATTGTGCTGTGGGGTAATATGCTCATTACTAGGCATATTGTGCTCGTTCCCTAAATATCAAATGGTAAAAAGCCGGTGCCCGGTCCTGCCAATAGCAGGAACCGGGCACCGGCTTTCCACGTTAGAGGGAGCTTTAGCGGCCCGTATAGTCCGCGTCCGCAATATCCTTCGGCCAGCGCGCCTTACGGAACGGCGCCCACGTAAACGCTGCCGCCACCAACAACAAACCACTGACAATGAACGCCGGAACAAAACCCCACGTATCTGCAATCAAACCAGCCACCAGCGGACCCAAAATCATACCAAAATCACTACACATCTGATACACAGCCAACACCTGGCCACCACTACGGCGAGTACCAATCACATCAGACACCGCAGCCTGAATCGACGGACCCATAAACGCCGCACCAATACCCAGACACGCCGTCAACGATACAAACACCCACGCCACCGGCGCGAAACCCATAAACGTCACCGCAGAACCCGCCAACAGCAGACCCGAAAACGCCATCACACGGCGACCAAAACGATCCGAAAAACGACCCGAGAACGTCTGCGTCAACGCATTACCAAACGAGTTTGTCGCCATCGCCAAAGACGCTAACAGGGTAGCCGCCACCGAATTCGACATATCGCCACCAGTCGCCAAATACGCCGCCGCCAACGGAATAATCGACGACTGCACACCAAACACCGACCAGCCAATCGCCCAGTTCGAAACCAAAGCAGAACGGTAATTCGAGAACTTCAACGCGTCACGAACCGTCATCGCAGGCAGGTCACTCTTACCCGAAGAAGACTCAGGCTTAGCGCCCTTACCGGATGCACCAGCGGGGGAGGGCGCCGCTGACGGCAACACTCCGGTACCCTTACCCTCAGCCAGCAGCGCCGCCTCCATAATCGCGTCACGCTCCGCCTCCAGCGCCGCCTGCGACGGCATCAAAAACCACACAATCAGGCCCGCCGTCAGCAACGAAAAACCATACATAATGAACGTCGCACGCATACCAAACGGTGCCAGCGCGCTCGCAATCACCGGGCCCAGTAGATTACCCAACAGGAACGCCGTCGCATAGTAGCCTGAAATACGGCCACGCATATGCGCCGGGGACAAACGCACCAGCAGACCCATCGCAGAGACCGTGAACATGACCGAACCGATACCCGCAACCGCGCGCGAACCCAACAGCACCCAATAATCCCAAGCGAACGCAATCATAAACGACGTCGCCGACACGATCAGCATGCCAATCGTGTACACCGGACGCTCACCCCACCGGGTAATCAGCTGACCCGCCGACGGTGCAAAAATCAGGCGCGTAATCGCCAACGCAGAAACCACCATCGTCGCCATCGTGACCGTCGCATTAAAATTCTGCGCATAGTTCGGTAGCACCGGTGCCACCAAACCAAAACCCACCGCAATCATGAACGACGCAGCAATCAGCACCTTCAAACCGGTCGGCACACGGTTCGGATCAATCGTGTGCGGGTCAAAAACAGGCGGTGTTGTGGCAGGGTTCCTCATGCTCATCCTCGAAATCGTGCGGTGCCGTGCGGCAGTTACAGGCTCCACCCGTAACCACCAACCATGTGCTCGGCTAAAAAACTTAACAGTCTCCAGTCTACTCCGCCGACAGCCGGGCATGCGCGTAACCTTGACTAGCCAAACCGCCCAAACCGGTAAGCTAGTAGTGTGAATGAAACGATGATGATAATCTGCGCAATCGTGCTGGGTGTACTGGTTATCGCCGGTGTACTTTTCGCCGTTCTGCGCCGACCCAAGAAGACCGCGAACCTGCAGTCTTTGCGTCAGGAGGCGGCAGAAGCCTCCGGCGGATCGGCGGAAGAACCCGAAAGCTCGGCACCTCGCGCTATTGAACTTGATATGCCCGACCCGTCCGCGGGTCGCCTGGTGCGCCTGCGCGCCCGCCTGGCACGCTCCAACAATATGCTTGGCAAGGGCCTGCTGGCTCTGCTCTCCCGCGACCGCATCGACCAGGACGTATGGGACGAAGTTGAGGAAACCCTGCTGCTCGCCGACCTCGGCTCCGAGCCGACCACCCGCCTGGTGGAGGCGCTGCAGCAGCGCGTGCGCGTTGAGGGTACGAGCAACCCCGCCGCCGTGAAGAAGATGCTCCGCGAAGAGCTTGTGAAGATTGTTCGCCCCGATATGGACCGCGAACTGAAGACCGCTGGCAGCGACGGCAACCCCGGCGTGGTGCTGGTCGTTGGCGTGAACGGCGTCGGTAAGACCACCACGGTCGGCAAGATTGCCCGCGTGATGGTCGCTGACGGTCAGACCCTGCTCCTGGGTGCCGCGGATACGTTCCGTGCGGCCGCGTCTGAGCAGCTGACCACCTGGGGTGACCGCGTGGGTGTGAAGACCGTGCGTTCTGAGAAGGAAGGCGCCGACCCCGCATCCGTCGCGTTTGATGCCGTGAAGGCTGGCAAGGAGCAGGGCGTTGACACCGTGCTCGTGGACACCGCGGGCCGCCTGCAGAACAAGTCCGGTCTGATGGATCAGCTTGGCAAGATCAAGCGTGTTATCGAGAAGGAAGCGCCGGTCACCGAGGTTCTGCTCGTCATTGACGCGACCACCGGCCAGAACGGTATGGTTCAGGCGAAGGTCTTCGGCGATATCGTGGACGTCACCGGTATCGTGCTGACCAAGCTCGACGGCACCGCAAAGGGCGGCATCGTGGTCGCTATTCAGGAGGAGCTCGGCGTTCCCGTCAAGCTCATCGGCCTGGGTGAAGGCCCGGACGACCTGGCGCCGTTCGACCCGGAAGCATTCGTGGACGCGCTGCTGGACTAACATCCTCATACTCCGCCGAGAAGCCACATGTGTTTCGAGAAGCCACCAAAGACGTGGCTTTTCGAAACACATGTGGCTTTTCGCGGTTAAATTTGGGGTACCCCAGCAGTACGCAGCACCTGCAAGGCCCGCCTCGGACGGTAAATAGCATCCTTGGCAGAAACACGGACGACGGCATACCCGGCGTGGAGTAGCCGATCCTGTCGGGTTTTCTCCCGAACCAGGTCCTCTTTAGCGTTGTATTTGACGTTGCCGTCTACCTCCAGAATGACGGGCCTGCCGTGGAGGCTAGTGGCGTGTAGCAGAAAGTCCACTCGATAGGCATGACCTTCGCAGATGATGGTTTCTTGCTGCTTGTATCGGATTCCCTGGTCATCGAGAAGTAACCGCATGCAGGTTTCAGCAACGGATTCTGAGTGTGGGCTGAGCTCATGTCCGACGAGGCGGGCGGTTCGGCACCCGCGGCCAGATGCAGATGAGAGTTCTTTCTTGAGCTCTTCGTAAGTGAGCATATCCGGTTCCGGAGCGAAGCGCTGAAGGGCACTTTCGGCCAGTATGAGCCCGTCGCGAAAGGGTAGGGTTTTCACGCAGGTGGTGATAGCTGTTAGCGGTGTGACGGTGGGGATCCCCTCGGGCGTGTACACGATGGGGCTGTCCGCGGTGAGGGTGTCTTGGATGCGCTGGATGTTTTCTCGGCGGCCGCCTCCGGCTCCTCGTACTTGAACGTGACGTGGTGGGCTGAGGGAGGAGACACCCCAGGCGATGGCTGCGCTTTGTGCGGCGAGGATGTTGGCGGGGTATTCGTTGAGGTGAGCGAGGATGCACACGTAGTGCTGGTCGTTGGGGTGTAGGTTGTTCCAGGTTTGGGTGGGGAGAAGGTGCCCTTTTGAGACGCGGGTGAGTTCGCCGCGGTTGAGAGCGTGGCTTAGGGTGATTCGCGTGTGGGTAGCTGAGGTGATGAGTTCGGTGCGGGTGCGTATCATCGTTGATAGTTCTTCTCTAGTAATCATGCTTTAATTGCATCAAATGAGAGTATTTATGTTCAAGTGTTACGTTTAGCTATTACGCCGAAAAGCCACATGTGTTTCGAAAAGCCACGTTTTTGGTGGCTTTTCGAAACACATGTGGCTTCTCAGCGAGAGGGATGTGGATAAGTTGAGTGAATACGGCTCGGTACCTTACCTACCGGATGCTACTTGTTGAACTGTGAAACAATCAGCTCAGCAAGTGCAGGCTGGCATGCTACCAGGCTCACAACAGCAAGGAAGAAGCTCATGCTTGCCTCCTGAACAGAAGGGCGAATGAGAATGCCGCGGTAGAGTGCGTTCAGCGCCTTAACCGAGTACTTGAAACACTGGAACAAAGCCGCAGCCAGGAAGGCCACAGTAAGCAGATTGAGCATAATCAGGGTGAACCCTGCAGCGCCGTATGACGCAGTAACTGCCTCAATGAAACGCACAACCATGCCACCCTGAGGGTGAGACTCGTAGTGTCCGCTGATGGTGGTGTAGATGGTGGCAATGTTGTACTTACCCGCCCCGAGGAGAGTGAACCAAGCGCCACCAACAATCGCCAGCAGGGAAGCAGGGTAGAGCACATTCAGAATGGCGTGCGCGGAGGAGCTAACACTCTTGGTGCTAAGCAGCTTTACCTGCCAACAGACGAGGGCGAGACAAGTAGCCCAGCAGGCTGCGAGGGTCCAGCTGATAGTGGGCCAGCTGATGATGAATGCACCCGCGATAAGGAGGCCGCCACCAACAGCAAGTGCGATGTTGCCGAAGGCATCGTCATCACTTGCCTGCGCATCCTTGGAGGATGCATGGTTGTGCGTGTGCTGGCTGTTGTCGATGGTGGTGTGGTTGCCGTCGCCGCTAATGGCTGCGGAACCGTTGCCTACCTGCTGGTGGGTGTTGTGCACGCGGTTGCCATTGCCGTTGATGGTGCCGACGCTGAGCTTCTGCGTGGTACCCCCGGTGTTGGCGCTCGCCTCAGCCTTCTTGGCTTCGGCGCGGGCAGTCCGGGTCTTGAACCAGGCCGTCAAGAGCCCCGCGATTGCGGTGAACAGGGGGATGAGGATCGGTGCGTACTTGTTGATAAACTCCATGAGTTTTTCTCCTCATGAGAAGAATCTGCCCCATCCCGCGTGGGCCTGCACCGGGGCAGATGGGTTGGTGGTCGTGCAGTGACCCTGTGTCTCAAATGTATGTTGGAGATTTAGGGCAGCTGAGATTTTTTGATTTACCCCGGGGTAAGCGAAAAATTGTCGAACTAGGTGCGGGGGAGAGGGAATATATTCTTTGAATTCCTGCGGGCGGGCACTTCTTAGCAGTCTCCAGAAGCCACATGTGTTTCGAAAAGCCACCAAACATGTTGCTTTTCGAAACACATGTGGCTTTTCGCGGTTAGTGGGCGGGTAATGACGACGGGCAGCACACGATGCGGGGCTCTGGGATATTCTGAATTTAGAAGATGAGTAGAAAGGACGCACAGGACCCTCAAACAGGTCTGAGCATCGCACACCATACAACCCAGTTCACCCCGAACCTCAGCGAAGGAGCTACCATGGCAGCCACCAACCTCCCCGGAACTCTTCCCGCCCCCAACTACCGGCCCACCTATCGCTCCAACGGCGCGTGCGATGACCTCGGCAAGCTCGTTGCGCCGTACAGCCTTTCACGCGCCCAGCTGGCTGAGGCTACCGGCATCGCTGATGAGGCTATCGTGAATAGCTGGGTTGAGCAGTGCCGCCCCGACCTCGCTGCGGATGCTCCCGTGCCCCTCGAACCCGTGCTGCGATACCTGGACGAAACCTACCTGCCCGACCCCGCAAACTGGCCCGGCGACAACGCCTACGACGAGTTCGTCCTCGAGAACATTGCCGCACGCATACTGGCACGCGTTGTTGCCGAGTCCTTCGGCGCTGACCGTTCGGGTAACTACCGTGAACTTCTCGCACTCATTGCGACCCTCGTACTGATTGCCCGCTGCTGGGCGGGTACCGATGAGGCTTTCCTGACCCTGCTCAACACCGAGCCTACCGCGGAGGCGGAAGACTACCTGCAGGAGGCTATCTCGAACGCCCCCGAGTCCCTGCACCCCCTCCTGACTGAGCTTCTGCTGCCCACCCTGCGTGAGGCGCGCGGCACCTTCACCGCCCCTGAGGCGCAGCTACTCACCGGCTACGCGCTCGCCGCCGGATACTTCGCGGGTGAGCACCCCTACGAGACTCTGAACGGCATCCACGTTGCGTTTGCCGCAGATGACCGCACCCTGCCCGATGATGAGCTAATGAGCCGTGTTGAGGACGTCCTCAAGGCTAACTTTTCCGCTGCTCGTGCGGAAGCCGGCGCTGCTGTCGAGAACCCGGAGCCGCATCACGTCACCCTGCTTGGCGACCAGGATGGCTACGAAACCGCCGCGCACCTGATTGCCGCCCTGCCTCAGGCACACGACGCTATCGCTTTCAGCACCCAGCCCGGCGAAGGAGCCATCGCGCTCGCCGCTGACCGCAGCGCCGCCTTCACCCTGTACTTGTGCTATCTGCTTCTGGGTGATGACGATTCCTTGGAGCAGCGTGCCGCGGAGCTGTACCGCGCCAGCCGCGAGAACTAGCTAGCCGCTGAAAAGCCACATGTGTTTCGAGAAGCCACCAAAGACGTGGCTTTTCGAAACACATGTGGCTTTTCGCGGTTAATGGTGGTGGGATTATTCTCAACGGTGACTGTCCACGGTGAATTTACAGAGCTACGGGCTGTTCCGCGCGAATCGCATTATAGGTAGCGTCGCTGACGGTCACGCCGTACTGGTTGGAGGCGAGCCGCAGGATCTCCTCAACGGTGTAGATGCGGAACACGCCGCCTCCGGTTGCCTTAGCGTATTCACGCAGCAGCTGACGGTTCGCGAGTTGACGCACGGGTTCGCCGCCCGATGTGGCGCGTACCTGCTGACCGTTGCGCAGCCAGGTGTCGCGCACACCACCGGTGACGAAGATGCAGTCGGTGCCTTTCACGCGGGTGGTTGCTTCGGCAACGCATTGTTTCCAGAGCGCGAAGTCGGCGTCAAAGTTGGCGTTAGCGAGCAGTGGGTGGCCCTGTGCGAGGGCTTCGCGCCACTGCTGTTCGTGGCGTTCGGGGCTGGGCGCGGCACCCACGTGTCCGGTGAAGATGCGGTTCAGCAGCGGCAGGATTGTGTCATCTTCGCGGTGTGCCACGTTGATGGGTCCGGTGTCGGTAGTGGGTTCGAGGATCCTCATGATCTGCGCGATGGAGTGGTCCAGCTGGTGCGTGACTGAACGCAGTGCGCTCCAGGTGGAGTTGCGTTCTTCGGGCAGGGTTTCTTTGAAGGATGCTAGCGCTGAGCGGACGCGGTCTGCGGCGGCGGGTACGGGGGAGGCACCGTCGAGTGCTGCTCAGAATTCTTTGAGTGCCTGGTGGGGGAGGAATGCGTGTCCGCGCAGCTGCGAGTAGATGCGGAGAATTTCGTCGCTGACGTGGGTTGGGTAGTTGTAGAGGCTTGCAAGCGCGGTGGAGTCGAAAGCGACGAGAATTCCGGGGTGAATGGAAGTCAGCGGGGCGCAATCGAGTTCCTTGTACTCGACGAAGTCTGAGTACAGGGTACGTGCTTGACGGGTGATTGACATGAATCCTCTCCGGGTATCGAGTATGGGTGGTCAAGTGTGAGTGCCGGAGAAGTCGAGGAGAATATCTATTCAGTGTATCGACTTTCTGTGGCGCGTGATGGGGTTTCGATATAAATACTTTGTTTCTTACTGTTGTGTCTAACCCGAGGGGCGATGGTGTATGTCAGAGTCATTTTCGGGTCTGTGTTGTGGCTGTGAATTTCACCGTGTATGTATATGTTGTGAGGGTTTTTCTTTGTGGTTATGAGCAACATAGAACAAAAATATGCGTTAAGATGCAAAATCTGATGGAGGGCCACAAAATGGCGTCAGAAAACTCTTCCTACATGCACATAGGATGCATATAACACACCCAGGACAAGGCGAGAAAGTAGATGAACATTTATTCCCTCCTGTAGACTTTAAGTGATTCAAATTTGATAAAGGAGAAGAGTAATGTCAGAGCTGACCACTCAAAATCAGGCAGAGGAGCAGGCCCCGTCCCGCACTGTCGTCGTAGCAGAAGACGAAGCACTGATTCGCCTCGACATCGTTGAAATTCTGAAGGACCAGGGTTTCGATGTTGTTGCAGAAACCGATAACGGCAAGACCGCCGTCGAGCTAGCGCAGAAGCACCGCCCCGACCTCGTCCTCATGGATGTGAAGATGCCGATTATGGACGGCATCACCGCAGCTGAAGAAATCGCGAAGGAGCATATTGCTCCCGTCGTTCTGCTGACCGCCTTCAGCCAGAAGGAACTCGTTGACCGTGCCGTTGAGGCAGGCGCTATGGCGTATGTCGTCAAGCCTTTCTCCCCGAACGACCTGGTTCCCGCAATCGAGGTGGCAATCAGCCGCTACGAGCAGATTCGCGCCCTCGAGAAGGAAGTTGGTACCATCCGCGACCAGTTCGAGACCCGTAAGCTGGTTGACCGCGCAAAGTCGCTGCTCATCACCAAGATGAACCTGACCGAGCCGGAAGCCTTCCGTTGGATTCAGAAGACCTCCATGGACCGTCGCCTGTCCATGCGCGAAGTTTCCGACACCATCATCAAGCAGCTCTCCTAAATACGAGACGTACACAGTACATATCGGTATAGGTGCGAACGTACGCTACGGCGAAGACTAGGATTCGCCCGTATGCGCCTTCAACTGGTCAGAATCTGACCAGCACCTTTTCATGACACACTAACGCCCCATCCCTCACAATGAAGCTGAGGGACGGGGCGTTAACGTTTAACTTCTGAAGCTCGCACCCTGCCGGGGCAGTCGGAGCGTTTCTACGCCGGTACTGCAGGCAACCCAACGCTGCAAGAGGTGCAGCGTCAGACGGGCTTAGCGCAGGTAGCGGTTCAAATCGTCGTCGTTATTGTTCGGGCCGCTGATCGGGCGGTCCGTGGGGGAACCAGCCCAGAGCATTCCGCCGGTACCGAGCATCACGCCCAGCCACCAGAAGCTGCCGGGGTTGTTGATGGCGGTCACCAGGCACACCAGCATCACACCGATTGCGATGGGCAGGACAATGCGCTTGGCGCGCACAATCTTCGGGTAACGCTTGAAATAGGGGGTGCGCTCGCGGGTCATAGTGCTCCTTCTGGTCTTACCTTCTGGTGGGATGTTGGCAGGGTGCCGTGTACCCCGTGCTTCTACGATTTTAGGCTACTTGCTCAGGTTGTAGGACTTTATGCTGCGGTAGATTATGCAGTGGGGCGAGGGATTAGCATGTTGGTGATGCGTGCGGTGCAGGTGGTGCGGCCGCGCTCATCCACAATGTCGATGGAGTGGATGCACAGGGTGCGTCCGAGCTTGACGGCGGTGCAGGTTGCGGTAACCACGCCGGAGACTGCCGGGCGCACGTGGGTTGCGTTGATGTCCACGCCGACTGCTACGAGGTTTTCGCCGCCGTGTACACCCGCGGAGAGCGATCCGAGGGTCTCGGCAAGGACCACGTTAGCACCGCCGTGCAGCAGGCCGATGGGCTGGGTGTTACCGGCTACGGGCATGGTCGCGACGGTGCGTTCTGCGGTGAGTTCCTGGAACTTAATGCCCATGGCGGGGATGAGCTCGCCCAGACCGCGGGGGAAGTAGGGGTGCAGGTGCTCGGGGATGCCGCTTTCGGTCAGCTGCGCCTTGATTTCTTCTGCGGTGAGGGTGGTGGGTGCTGCCGCGCGGACGGGTGCGTGCTGTGTGTTGTTTTCAGTCATGACTTCCAGTGTACTCCTCGGTTTTTGCTGCTTTGGGCGGGATAGCTTTTTGCGAGTGCTTCCGGGTACGGGTCAGCCCCGCCTCCTGCAGGGGGAGGCGGGGCTGAAAAACGCTATGGAAGCGGAGAGGATTAGGCGGAAATAGCTTCTGCCTTTTCGATGTCCTCGTCGCGGATTTCCTTATCGGGGTTCACGCCGCTTGCCTTGGAGATACGCTCGGTCAGGGCTGCGATGGTCGCGTCACCGGTCACATTGGTTGCGGTGCCGAAGGAGTCCTGAGCCAGGTACAGGGCAATCATCAGGGCAATCATGGAGGCATCGAAACCAAGCATCGACTGCAGCAGACCAATTGCGGTCATCACGCCACCGCCGGGAACGCCGGGAGCGGCAACCATCATCACGCCGAGCACCAGAATCATGGGGATTAGGCTACCGAAGTCGGGGTGCTGACCGGTCATGAACAGCACCGCCACCGAGCAGGAGGTAATGGTGATCATGGATCCGGAGAGGTGAATGGTTGCGCACAGCGGAATCGCGAAGTCCACCACGCGGGGGGAGATGCCAGCATTCTTCGCCGAACGCACGGTCACCGGGATGGTCGCAGCCGAAGACTGGGTACCGATTGCGGTGAAGTATGCCGGGAGCATGGTCTTGATCATCTGGATGGGGTTGCGGCGAGAAATAGCGCCAGCCACCGAGTACTGCAGAGCCAGGGTGACCCAGTGCAGAATAATCACCATGACGAACACAAGACCGAAGACGGAGAGGATCTTCGCCACCTGACCGGCGAGGGTCATATTCGCGAATACGCCCACAATATGCACCGGCAACAGGGGGATAATCACGTAGCCGAGCATCTTCTCAACGATGACCTGGAAGTCCTCGAAGAGGTTCAGCATCGCACGGGTCTTCAGCGCGGTAATACCCAGGCCCAGGATGAAGGAGAGAATCAGTGCGCTCAGCACACCCATAATCGGGGTCAGCTCGAAGGAGACGTAACCCTTGGACAGTGCGTTCTCGGGGTTATCGAAGGAGGCGAGCTGCTGGCCCTGCAGAATGATGGGGTAGAGCAGCAGTGCGCAGGTCAGCGCCAGGAAGCCAGCAAGGATGCTGGAGATGTACGCCAGACCCACGGTGATGCCGAGCATCTTGCCCGCACCCTGCGCGAGGGAACCAATGCCGGGCACGATGAAGCCGATAATAATCAGCGGAATCGCGAAGCTCAGGAAGGCGCTGAACACGGTGGAGAAGGAGACGAAGATCTGCACAATGAGGTCGGTGGCGATGGATGCGCCGGTTGCGTCATTGATGCCGCTAATCATTCCGGGGGTCAGCAAGCCGATGAGTACACCCGATGTGATCGCGATGAGAATCCATACGAGAAGGGGTAATTTTTTGAGTGCCTTCATAGTTTCCTAAATGAGGGATCGTTGTGTGTTAAGTGTGTTAAGCGCGGGATGAGCCCTCACGGTCCGGTGAATCCTGCCGGTGAATTCTGGGTAGAGTTCTGCCTATGAATACACGGGGTGTGGGGGTTCCTACGCTGGAGGCGATAATAAGGTTATATATTATCTGGAAACCGTATTATTATCCACCTCATATAGTGACTTGGGACACAATTTTTGAGGGAAAACTCACCAAACGCACCCCACCGGCACCTAAATATGAGGTAAAACTCTTTCCAAACACCCCGTTATTCCGCTATATGGCACAGCACCGGCACCCAACACGGCGCCGATACCTAACACAGCGCGGGCGCCTCCCCACAGGGCTAACCTGCAGCCACCACAAAACCAGCAGCCACGAAGCCAACCACCAAGAAAACTCAGACTCGATACACTAGAGGAGTGACTACAGAGAACAAAACCATCCTGCTCATTGACGGACACTCCCTCGCCCTACGCTCCTTCTTCGGCATCTACACCATGGCCGAAAAGACCGGGCAGCACATCTTTGTGCGCAGCGACGGCCAGCACACCGAAGCCGTCCACGCCTTCCTTTCCACCCTGCTGAGCATCATCAAAGACAACCAGCCCAGCCACATTGCCGTAGCCTTCGACCTGCCCGGAGGCACCTTCCGCACCGCCGAATACGGCGAATATAAGGGCGGCCGCAACGCCATCCCCGAAGCCTTCAACGGCCAGATTGACCTCATCAAAAAGATGCTTGGCGCGCTCAACATCCCCGCGCTCACCTACGAAAACTACGAAGCCGATGACATCGTCGCAACCCTCACCCGCCGCGGCACCGAAGCAGGCTACAAGGTCCTCATCCTCTCTGGCGACCGCGACATCTTCCAACTCGTCACCGACGACGTTACCCTGCTCTACCCGGTCACCACCGGCCCCTCCAAGGGTATTCAGCGCATGGACCCCGCCGCCGTCGAAAAGAAAACCAAAGTACCCCCGCACATGTACCCCGACCTTGCTGCTCTCACTGGCGAACAGGCGGACAACCTGCCCGGCGTACCCGGCGTGGGCCCCGGCTTCGCCGCCAAATGGCTCGGTGAATACGGCTCCCTCGACGCCGTCATCGAAAACAGCGACAAGATCGGCGGCAAGAAGGGCGAAGCGCTACGCGAAAACATCGGCAACGTCGTGCGCAACCGCCGCCTCAACCAGCTCGTCAACGACCTCGACCTGAACGTCACTCTCGAAGACACCGCATTCACCCCCGACCTGGATGCACTCAACACCTTCTTCGACGAAGTAGAGTTCCGCACCATCCGAAAGCGTGCCGCCGACACCCTCGGCCCCATCGTACGTGCCGCCGGAACCGCAGGCTCTGCAAGCTCCACCGCTGAAGCAGGGGAGGAGGGGGCCACCAAGAAGGCACCCACCGGCCCCGTCTACGCACCCATCAATACCAGCGCACCCACCAAAAACGCAGACGCAGCAGCATTCCGCGCCTTCTGTGCCGCCGCAGCCGAAGAAAACTACGGCAACGACGAACAGGGTGCGCCCATCGCCGTACCCGAACGCCTCGAAGGTGCCGTGACCCTCTACCCGGTCACCAACCTGCCCGTAGCGCGCCCCGCCATCGGCAACGCACCCGCCGTCAAGGTCACCAAAACCAAAATCCGCGCCGCCGAAGAAAACCCCGAACTGCTCGGCGTGCTCCTCACCAGCAAAAGCACCAGCCTCTGGATCGATACCCGCACCATCGACCCGGAACTCGACGCCGCCCTCGCCGCCTGGCTCTCCGACGAAGTAGCCCGCAAAATCGTCATGGACCTCAAAGTGCAGCGCAAACTCCTGCGCGCCTACGGCTACGAACTCGCCGGCGCCGTCGAAGACCCCGCCCTGTCCTCCTACATGTGCGGCTTCATCCCCACCGCAACCCGCAAACTCTTCTCCGAACGCATGGAAGACCTCGCCGAACGCTACCTCTGGATCCCCAAGGACCCCTACGCGCAGCTCGTCTTCCAACCCGAAGAAGACGAGGCAGAACCCTCCCTCTTTAGTCTGCCCGGCGAAGCCGAACCCGTCGACAACCTGAGCTACTTCACGCAAATTAGCCGCATCATCCACGAACTCGCACGCCTGCTGCACTACGAAATGGAAGAGCACGGCCAGCTGAAGGTCTACGAAGAAATCGAACTGCCGCTACTCTACGTCCTCGCAGACATGGAACAGGCAGGCATCGCGGTCTCCGACGCTCTCCTGACCGAACTGCACGACACCTTCTCCGCACGCGCTAACCAGGCGCAGGACGCCGCACGCACCATCATCGGCGACACCGTCCAAACCGACGACGGTGAAGAACCCCTCAACCTCGCCTCCGTCAAACAGTTGCAGACCGTGCTTTTCGACAAGCTCGCCCTGCCACACACCCGCAAAATCAAGTCCGGCTACTCCACCGACGCCGAATCCGTCACCGAACTGCTCACCAAAATCTCCCCGGAGTCCGACGGTGCCGCATTCCTCGGTGCGCTCGCCGCCTACCGCGACAACATCAAACTCGTACAGACCGTCGAAGGCCTGCAGAAAGCAGCCGCCGACGACGGACGCGTGCACACCACCTTCCAGCAGGGAGCCGCCTCCACCGGCCGCCTCTCCTCGACTGCGCCGAACCTGCAGAACATCCCGATCCGCACCGAAGAAGGCCGCCGCATCCGTGGCGCATTCATCGTCGCGCCCGCACCCGTCGACGGTGTGGAGTACGAGGGTCTGCTCACCGCCGACTACTCGCAGATCGAAATGCGCATCATGGTGCACCTCGCCGCCGACGAGAAGCTCATCGCAGCCTACGAAGCGGGGGAGGATCTGCACCGTTACGTCGGCTCCGAAGTCTTCGGCGTCGCCCCCGAAGAAGTCACCCCCGAGCAGCGCTCCAAAGTCAAGGCAATGTCCTACGGCCTGGCATACGGCCTGTCCCGATTCGGCCTCGCCAAGCAGCTGAACATCAGCTCCGACGAAGCAGGCGAACTGCGCACCAACTACTTCAAACGCTTCGGACGCGTGGGACGATTCCTACGCGGCGTGCTCAAGCAGGCACACCAGGACGGCTACACCGAAACCATTTTCGGTCGCCGCCGCGTGCTGCCCGACCTGGACTCGCCCAACCGTTTACGCCGTGAAGCCGCCGAACGAGCCGCTCTCAACGCCCCGATTCAGGGCACTGCCGCGGACATCATCAAGATCGCCATGATCAACATTCACCGCCGCCTGCGCGAAGAGGGCCTGAAGACCCGAATGCTGCTGCAGGTACACGACGAAATCATCCTCGAAGTCGCCGCCGGTGAGCGTGAAGCCGCCGAACGCGTGCTCGTCGAGGAGATGAGCGGTGCCGCCTCCCTGCGTGTTCCTCTGGATGTGCAGGTCGGCTGGGGCAAGTCCTGGCAGGAGGCGGGCCACTAGGCGCGTTTCCTCAGTTTCTGCTTGGAAAGGTGGTTATCGTCCTCGTTCCTACAGGGGCTGGGTAGGTGGGTACGCTATACCCTTCCTCCGCTCCTGCAGGGGAACCCACCCTCTCGGGCGCTCCGCTCTCTCCTTGCTTTGCTGCGGAGAGCACCCGAGAGGGTACCCTGATGTCGCTTCCGGAGGGTATAGCTACCCTGCGCTCCAGCTTGGGGCCTTACGTGGAGGGGCGGTGTCGTCCGTAGTGACATCAGGGTGCCCGAAGCGAGGCGAGGGCGGGTGCCCCTGTAGGAACGAGGACGAACGCCGTCCCTCAACTTCACAAGCAAACAAAACCGCAAATAAGTACGGGAATCCCGGGCGCGTAACCATTGACGACACGCCCGGGATTCCCGTACACTATTAATCGCGTGTACCAACGTACGGGTTTTCTATGCTCTTTTTCTCCTTAAGAAAACGGGGAGAAAACGGGCGCAGACCGCTCGCACACCCTGCTTAGAGCATCTGCTTCCGGCGGGTGGTACACATTGTAAGTATCCGTCAGCTCGACGTTTCCTCACCTCATTCAAAGGCGTTAACGGCCCTATACCGTGCGCGCCGGGGTGAAAAAGTGAGCCGGTCGGCGCCTCCACCCGGAGGTGTTGAGCGGTGAACCGGCAGCGTCGACCTATTAGAAATCCAATTGGAGCCCTCACTACATGAGCACCAACATCCCTCAGGTCGCAATCAACGACATCGGCGACGAGCAGGCATTCCTCGAGGCAGTCGAGAAGACCATTAAGGTCTTCAACGACGGCGATCTCGTCTCCGGCCAGGTCGTTAAGATCGACCACGATGAGGTTCTGCTCGACATCGGTTACAAGACCGAAGGCGTCATCCCCTCCCGCGAGCTGTCCATCAAGCACGACATCGACCCCTCTGAGGTTGTCGAGCTCGGCTCCGAGGTTGAGGCACTCGTCCTCACCAAGGAGGACAAGGAAGGTCGCCTGATCCTCTCCAAGAAGCGCGCACAGTACGAGCGTGCATGGGGCGACATCGAGAAGGTCAAGGAAAACGACGGCGTCGTTACCGGTACCGTTATCGAGGTTGTCAAGGGTGGCCTTATCCTCGACATCGGTCTGCGTGGCTTCCTGCCCGCATCTCTCGTTGAGATGCGCCGCGTTCGCGACCTCGCACCTTACATCGGTCAGCAGATCGAAGCTAAGATCATCGAGCTGGACAAGAACCGCAACAACGTTGTTCTGTCCCGCCGTGCATACCTGGAAGAGACTCAGTCCGCTGTTCGCTCCTCCTTCCTCAACGAGCTGGAGAAGGGTCAGGTCCGCGAGGGCGTTGTCTCCTCCATCGTCAACTTCGGTGCATTCGTGGACCTGGGTGGCGTGGACGGTCTGGTTCACGTGTCCGAGCTGTCCTGGAAGCACATCGACCACCCGTCCGAGGTTGTCGAGGTTGGCCAGCCCGTTACCGTCGAGGTTCTCGAGGTGGACCTGGACCGCGAGCGCGTGTCCCTGTCCCTCAAGGCAACCCAGGAAGATCCGTGGCAGGCATTTGCTCGCACCCACGCTCTGGGTCAGATTGTTCCCGGCAAGGTCACCAAGCTCGTTCCCTTCGGTGCATTCGTGCGCGTTGAGGACGGCATCGAGGGCCTCGTCCACATCTCCGAGCTGGCAACCCGCCACGTTGACCTGGCTGAGCAGGTCGTCTCCGTTGGTGAAGAGGTCTTCGTTAAGATCATCGACATCGACATGGATCGCCGCCGCATCTCCCTGTCCCTCAAGCAGGCAAACGAGGGCGTTGACCCCAACGCTACCGAGTTTGACCCCGCTCTGTACGGTATGGCTGCAGAGTACGACGAGGCTGGCAACTACAAGTACCCCGAGGGCTTCGACCCCGAGGCTAACGAGTGGCTGGAAGGCTTCGACGCACAGCGCGAGGCTTGGGAAGCACAGTACGCAGAGGCACAGGCTCGCTTCGAGGCTCACAAGGTTCAGGTTGCTAAGGCTCTCGAAGCTGACGCAGAGGCTGCAGCAGCAGCTCCCGCAGCAGCTGAGCCCGCACCGACCTCTTACTCCTCCGAGGAGCCCGCTTCCGCAGGTACCCTCGCATCGGATGAGGCACTGGCTGAGCTCCGCAAGAAGCTGACCGGCAACTAATCTGCCGCTCAGATGAGCACTCATCAGGCGTAATAGCCGATAGGTAAGCCCCGCGTGGGGTGCCTAGAGCTGAGGAACCCCCTCATCTCCCGTTTGGGAGGTGAGGGGTTCTTTGCGTTATTTGGGCCGGGGTGAGTCAGACTGGAGTGAGCCTCAGACTGGAGTGAGCCGGGGTTGGGACGAGCTCGTTGGACTCCGGGGGCGTGTGCCCGGTGTTGCTGAGGAGGATTTTAGACGGTGGTCATCTGTTCCCAGACGGCGTACACCTGCTCGGCGGTTTCCTCCAGCGAGCCGCCATTATCAATAATCCAGGCTGCGACTGCCTCACGCTGCTCGTCGGTAGCCTGCGCGGCGATGCGGGCGCGCGCATCCTCCTCACTCATGCCGCGCGAAGATACGAGGCGTTGCAGGCGAGTCGCCAGGGGAGTGCGCACCACGACCACGCCTTCAAAGGCGGACGGGTCGCCGGTCTCCACGAGCAGAGGAATATCCTCCAACACCACGCCGCTGAAACCGGGTTGGGACTGCGCCTGCTCCACCAGCTGTGCGGCACGCTCACGAATAGCGGGATGCACAATCGCGTTTAGACGCAGGCGTGCCTGCTCATCATTGAACACGATACGCGCCAGGGCGGGGCGGTTAAGGCGGCCGTCCGCCTCGAGCAGATGCTCACCGAACTCCGCGACCGTGCGGGTGAGCACCGCCTCGCCGGGCTCCATGAGGGAGCGGGAGATAGCGTCCGCATCCACCAGGAACGCGCCATGCTCAACGAAGAGGGATGCGATGGTGCTCTTGCCGCTGCCGATGCCGCCGGTGAGGGCGTAACGGCGCAGGACAGTGGAGGCGGGGAAAGAAGGCTGGGACATGGACGGTGCTCCTGAGGGGCTGTGCCACAATAGATAGGTACTGATTAGAGGAGGACACATGCAGGAAGAAACTCGCGCCAACCGATACCTTGTACCGCGCGGCGATGAGCCCTATGAGAGTCTCCTCGAAATTAAGCGTAGCGAATTTATTGGTCACATCAAGCGCGTGAGCACCGTTGAGGAGGCGCGCGCCTACATTGACTCGGTGCGCAAGACCTACCACGATGCCCGCCACGTGTGTTCGGCGTTCATTATTGGTGCTGACCGCGATATTCAGCGTTCCTCCGATGATGGTGAGCCCGCCGGTACCGCCGGTGTGCCGATGATGCAGGCGCTGCTGGCGCGTCAGACCCGCGAGGACGGCACCACCGACCTGTCGGATGTGGTTGCGGTGGTCGTGCGTTACTTCGGTGGCATTAAGCTTGGCGCGGGCGGTCTGGTGCGTGCCTACACTGATTCGGTGGTGCAGACCCTGGATGGTGCGCTATTCGATTCGCGTGAGCGTTTGCGTGTGGGTCAGGTGCCCAGTTCGCATGCGGATGCTGGCCGCCTGGAGAACGAGATCCGTGCTGCCGGTCTGAACGTGCTGGGTACCGAGTACGGTGCGGAGGGTGCCACGATTTCCCTGGGCGTGTTTGACCGCCCGGAGGAACTGGCGCGTGCCGAGGAACTGGTGGTGAGCTTGAGTTCCGGTGTGGCGAGTGTGGCTTGGGGGGATACGCAGTGGGTGGATTTGCCGGTCTAGCTTCCCGGCCCCTAGATTCACGGTCCTAGATTTCCGGGCTAGAGCGCCTGTGTAAAGTCATCAAAACCCAAAAGATAGTTTAACCTTAGTTAATAGTTACTCTAGCCCTAGTAATTGCCCGCTAAAGCTGATAGCCTAAAAAACGTTGCGGAACGCACATGCCCCTCCACGGCACGGGCAAGGGGTTCGTCACCAGCGGTAACCCAGCCCGGCGCCTCCACGAGGGAACGCGTGCGCCCGCACCGACGGGCAGGGCTCAACGCTGACATCTCAGCGCGGAGAACTGGGTACTATCTCAGCGCTGAGGTCCTGATGCTGACGTCTTGATATAGCTTAGTTGCTCAAGGAATGAGGCACAGCTGTATGCCGGTACTATAAGATCCGGCAGACGGTCGAGTGTGTGCACGAACCATCTGCCGGTAGGCGCTGAGCCCCGCCCGTCACCTTACGAAGAATCAGCTAACGAACGCTCTGAAGAGCTCAAGGTCGTGAAAACGTGACGCAGTTGGGAACCTACTATCAACAAGTAGACGCACAAGCAGGCAAAAACTCATCAGAGCAGTCCGCGGGCAGCCGCGACGCCACCGCAACCCTCAACCGCCAGGGATCCCGCCTCCCCAAGAGGGGCGCTATCGAGCAGCTTGAACCCGCCACCGTCGCCCAGCTACTCAACGCCTACCGCCAGCAGAACCTTGGCACCCTGCTGGGCGTGCTCACGCAGCGTCCGGCAGAGTTTGCCCGTCAGCTCGGCAGGCTCTGCCGCGTCTTCCCCGAACACGTTCACGCTATCGCCAAGGCGTTCGGCGCCGTGGGCCGCGCCCTGCCCATTGACGAGCTGGTGCGGCTGCATAACCGCTACTCGAACGCCGCCCGCGGAGTTGGCGAACACCTCAGCCTGGACAACTCCGGCGTGGCGCACCTGGTTCAGAGCCCAGCTCTGAGCCGTGAAGGTGCGGGTCACCTGCTCATGGCGGTTGAGCTCTGCCTTGCTGGCAGGATGCGCGGGCTGACTATCGCCATGCCCTCCACTGAGGCGTTCACCCCGGCTGATCAAGCGCCGAGCCTCGGATCCTGCAACCCAGCCCTGGACGGTGCCCTCAACGCTTTTGAACCGGCTGGCTGGGAACCGTTCTCCCTGGGCGGCGGCGAAGTGCTGCTTGCGACCGGTGTGCGCGATGTGCCTGATGGCTACGATCTGTCCCTCTGGCTGCTCGACGACGACTACCAATGCCGCGCCCGCATTGAACGCGGCGCCTCGCAGGTGTGCGTGGCAAGCTTCTACGATGAAGAAGTCATCACCCGAACCGTGGAGGAAACCGGATCGGGTGAAGCCGGCCTGGTCGATAACTACCGCGTGGAGGAGTACGTGGAACTGGACTTCCTCAACGCTATGGACCGGCAGGTACGCTACGTGGCGGTCACCGCCGCGGTGGGGGAGCCGCTCCTGTCTGTGCTGAACGAGAAGAGTGCGGTGCCGAATAGTATTCCCGACCCTGCCGCTTTTGCGAACGGTGCGGGCGCCTCCCGGTTCGCGAGGAGTGCCCGCCCGGATATCCGCACCGCCGCCGTGGTCGGTAAGGGCCTGCGCACCATCAATCACCGAGGCATGCTGCCGGTGTTGGGCGTGCCGAACCGCACCGTGTGCGCGGTGATTGACCTGTATAAGCAGCGCATCTGCGTGCCGGGTGTGGGTATTCCGCGCGGGCTGAGCGTGGAGGATGAAGAGCGCATCATGCAGCTGATTTTGAGCGCCCTGAACGGGTACCTTCCGCTGACGAACCGGGCGCTGATGAGCCTCGCTGGAGCCACCGTGGAAGTGCGCTAACGCTGCCGTCAACTAACCCTGCAGTCAACTAGCACTGCGGCGCCCCACGGCTACAAACCAATAAAATACCGCCCGGAATTGTGCTGGGAGCACGGTTCCGGGCGGTACGTGTTTAACGAGCTAGCCGGTCGCCAGGTGAGCTGCCATCACGTTAGTTAGTTGCGGGGCCCTGACCATTGATGATGCGCTGCGCCTCATCCTCAGTCAGGTTGTAGCCGTAGAAGGTCGAGTAGAACTCGCGGGTCTCCTTCACCAGGTCAACGTCGGAGAACTTCTCGGGGTGGAACAGCTTCGCCGCCCACAGAATCTGCAGAGCCTCCTCAGCCGAGTAGCGGTCCCAGTTGAAGGTGCCGACCGGGTTCTTAATAATCTTGCTGTTCTTCACCGCCGGAACGTCAGCCCACGCGGCGTCGGCCTTAATCGCGTCAACGCCCTTCTGCGCATCCGCGCCGCCAATGATGATGTACTCCGGCTGCGAGGCAATAATCTGCTCCAGAGAAATGTTCTTCAAGTTCTCCACGCCGTCCAGAGAGTTCTTCGCACCCGAAAGCTTCATCCACTCGCCAATCAGGGAATTTGAGCCGTCCACCTTCGTCAGGTCAGAACCGCCCGCAACGTGCAGCACCTTCGGGGACTCGGTGACGCCCTGCAGACGCTCCTTGATGAGGTTCTCGTTCTTCTCCAGGTACGCCAGGTACTTCTCAGCACGCTCAATCGCCTCATCGGTGCCAATAACCTCGGCGGTCAGCTCAACGGTGCGCTTCAGGTCCGCGAAGTTCTGGAACTCAACGTGCACCGCCGGGATACCCGCCTCAGCTGCCTTCGCAATCTGCTCCTTCGAGGAGGCGAGCAGCACCTCCGGCTTGTCGGCGAGCAACTGCTCCATGTTCACGTCGGTGCCCTTCACCGGCGCGTCAACCTTCTCAATGCCGGGGTAGACCTGCTTGAACCATGCCAGAGACTTCACGTTAGTCGTGGTGGACACCAGCTTCTCAGCCCCGCCGAGCAACAGAACCACCTGGTTGTTTGCGTGCCACAGGTCAGCGATGTGCTCAGGGGTTGTGGGGACGGTGACCTCCTTGCCATCAATGTCCTTAATGACCTTAGTGCCGTTACCGTTGTCCTTCACGAAGAAGCTGGTGTGCTTCTTCGCAGAATTACTCGAAGCCGAGACTGAGGTCGAGCTCGAAGCCGAACCCGAGGAGGAGGCGGTGTTCGCGGCGCCGCAACCGGTCAGAGCAGCCAGCAGCAGGGAAGTGGTTAGAGCAACGCCGGTGTGGAACTTCGTGATTTTCATGGTGTGTCTTTCTGCGGTGTACAACGGATAGGTGAATAACCCGGCGGCGGCCTGGGTGGGGCAGGCGTGCTAGGGACACGCCCCTCACAAGACAAAGGGCACCTCTACCGCATCTCTTGTGTGCCGCCCAAACCACCGCCGGAAATCTAAAGCGAGCCCGGGGGATTAGGATGCCGGGTTCTGCCCAGCTAAGATGCGCTGCGCCTCATCCTCGGTCAGCTGGTAGCCGTAGAAGGTTGAGTAGAACTCGCGGGTTTCCTTGACCAAATCAACGTCGGTAAACAGTTCGGGATGCAGGGTCTTGCCTGCCCACAGTAGCTGCAGGGCCTCCTCCGTGGAGTAGCGGTCCCACTTGAAGGTGCCTACAGGGTTTCGGTACAGCTTGTCATTCTTGACGGCTGGAATATCCTTCCACGCAGCGTCAGCCTTGATGGAGTCAATGCCCTGCTGCGCGTCAGAATTGCCCACGATAATGGCATCCGGTGCAGAGGCGATAATCTGCTCCAGCGAGATGTTCTTGTAGTTGGCCACGCCGTCAATCGAGTTCTTCGCGCCGGTTGCTTTCATCCATTCACCAATAATCGAATCGGAACCGTCGACCTTCGTCACGTCGGAACCGCCGGCAATGTGCAACACCTTCGGGCGCTGGTCATCGCTCAAGGAAGCAGTGCGTTCGATCACGAACTTCAGGTTCTTCTCAAGGTAGGTAATGTACTTGATAGCCTGCGAACGAGCCTGATCGGTACCGAGTACCTCCGCGGTCATGACCACGTTCTTCTTCAGACCCGCGAAATCCTGGAAGCCCAGCTGTACAGTGGTCAGGCCCGCAGCTCGCGCCTTTTCAACCTGAGTCTTGTCAATGGACACCACGACGTCCGGCTTAGACTTCAGCAGCTCCTCAACGTTCAAATCGGTGCCGGAGACAGGAGTGGATGCTTGAGTAATCTTCGGCTGAACCTTCTTATACCAAGGCATCTTCGAAATCTGCTGAGTGGTCGCCACAATATGATTGGAAGAGCCGAGCAACAGCATCACCTGGTTGTTCGCATCCCACAGGTTTGCGATGCGATCGACGGTAGCGGGTAGCTCAACTTTCTGACCGCTGTTATCGGTCAGCACACGCGAACCGTCCGCACTGTAAGTAATCTCAACACCGGTGGCAGAAACCAAATCCTTCCACGCCTGAGAGGATGCGACAGACGAGGATGCCGCAGATACGCTCGAGGACGCAGAGGTACTCGGAGAGGAGGAAGCAGTATTCGATGCACCGCAACCTGTCAGCGCCGCCAGCATCAAAGCTGCCGTCAGTGCAATACCAGAACGAAAAGTAGTCATCGTATATCTTTCAAATATGTGTGAAACTCTGAGGAGGCTCTCCCCACCGGCAGGGTCCCTACCGGCAGAGGAGAGGCGCCCAGAACAAGGTCTAAGCGGTGTAGCCTTCAGGGGCCTCACCGGCGAGGATGCGCTGAGCATCATCAGTGCTCAAGGAATAGCCAAAGAAAGTGGAGTAGAACTCCTGGGTTTCCTTCACCATGTCAATATCGGTGAACTTCTGAGGATGCAGAGTCTTCGCAGCCCACAGCACCTGCAAAGCTTCCTCAGTGGAATAGCGATCCCAGTTGAACGTGCCGTACGGGTTACGAATCACCTTGTTGTTCTTCACCGCAGGAACGTCCTTCCACGCCGCATCAGATTGAATCGTCTGAACACCCTTCGCGGACGCGTCACCGCCAATAATGATCACTTCAGGAGCGTACGCTGTAATCTGCTCCATAGACACGTCCTTCATGCCCTTCTGATCAGCAGCAACATTCTGACCGCCAGCAATCTTAATCCACTCATCAATCACGATGCCGCTACCAGAGACATTCTGAACCTTCGTGCCGCTACCGATATGCATCACCTTCGGGTGCTCGCTATCGGGCAGGTCCTTCAGACGTTCCTCAATCAGCTTCAGGTTCTTCTGCATGTATGCGTTGTACTTCTGAGCACGCTCATAGGCGCCCTGAGTACCTAGAACTTCCGCCGTCAGATTCACCGTCTGCATCAGGCCGTTCATATCGCTAAAGCCCACACGTACGGCGGTCAGCCCCGCCTGACGCACAGCCTCAGCCTGCTTCTCACTCGACACCAACACCACATCGGGCTTAGTGGCCAGTAGAGCCTCCATATTGAGGTCGTTATTGGCGGCAATCGGGGCCGGAACCTTCGTAATGTCCGGGTATATCTGACGGAACCACGGAATCGTCGTCACATAGTGAGTAGTTGCACTAAGCTTCGGGGCTCCGCCGAGAGTGAGAATCACCTGATTATTCGCATGCCACAGGTTTGCTACACGCTCCGGAGTGACAGGAACCGTCACTTCCTGACCGTCAACATCCTTAATGACCTTAGTGCCGTCACCTTTATCCTTCACGAAGAAGCTGGTGTGGTCGGTGGCCGCAGCCCCGTTGTAGCCATTCTGAGCGCTCGCAGATGAAGAAGCCGACGCGCTAACTGACGAAGAAGCCGAAGCAGCAGACGAAGACGATGCGGTATTCGATGCGCCGCAACCAGAGAGCACCAGCATCAACGCAGCTGAGGAAAGGGCAAGAGCTGAGGTGAAGCGGGAAGAAGCCATGAGAACTCCTAAGAATGTGTGAGAGGGAACCTATGAGCCGAGAGTGGTAATGTGTACGCTGGAACGACCCAGCGCGGGGGAGTAAGTCACCGTCAGGCCGGTATTGAAGGTGCGTGAGAGAACCTCGCTCGTGAGCACCTTGGAGGCGCGGCCCGTCAAAAGTTGAGCTGGCACATCTGCAGGTACCTCCGGCGTTGCGTTTGGCACGGTATCGGGCATATCGTGTGCGCTAAGCAGGGCGACGGTCGCATCCAACATGAGGGCATGATCCGGGTTGTGGGTCGTGAAGATGACCCCGTACCCGGCATCGCGGAGCTGCCGAATCTTCCGCAGCACCTTCGCCTGATTCGCCACGTCCAGGGCGCTCGTCGGCTCGTCCAGAACGATGAGCGGGGCGTCTTGCACCAAGGTTCGGGCAATACCCACCTGCTGACGCTGACCGCCGGACAGCTCATCCAATGGGGAGTGTGCCAGGTCGAGCAGCCCCAGCTCCTCCATCACGGTATGAACCTGCTCACGGTCACGGCGCGAGGGTGAAGAGAACAACCCGATATAGGGTGCGCGACCCATCAGCAGGTACTCGGTCACGGTGTAGGAGATGCCGCGACCCTCCATCTGCGGAAGGTAGGCGATGCGGCGGGCACGCTCAGTCGCGGTCAAAGAATCCAGCGGCTCACCGCCCAGGTGAATGCTGCCCTCGGTGAGCGAATGCAAACCGATCAGGCAGTTCAACAGGGTGGACTTACCCACACCGTTGCGACCCAGAATGGCGAGGACCTCACCGCGTCGCACCTGCAGGTTCACATTGCGGAAAATCCAGCGGCTGGAGTGGTGCCCGGAACGGTGCAGACCAGCGCGGTGATCCGTGCGGCGGCGCTTGATGTGCCCGCCCCGGTGGCCGTAACGGAATCCGGCATCGTCAAGGTGTAGCAGAACCTCAGCGCTCGCGTCCGTGCGGTGCTGAGCATCGGGAATGGAAGGCGACATTACTTCACCCGAACCTTTCCAAGCAACAGCAACGCCACGTACAGGGGCGTGCCAATGAAGCCGGTCAGTACGCTCAGAGGCACCTCCGCGCTGGTGAGGCTACGCGCCAGGGTATCGACGAACATCATGAACGAAGCACCCATCAGAATGGACAGCGGCATGAGCTTGGTCGTGTCACTACCGACCAGCAGGCGGCACAGGTGCGGAATGACCAGGCCAACCCAAGAAATCGGGCCGCCAATACACACGCTGGTCGCGGTCACCAGGGTTGCCAGCAGAATGGTGATACCGCGGGTGCGGGTCAGGTTAATGCCGAGGGTGCGCGCTTCATCGTCACCGAGCGAGAGGATATTGATGCGCCAACGCATTGCCAGGAGCAGCAGGATGCAGGGCGCCGCCACCAGCGCAAACTGGGTGAGTGCTTCCGCGCGTACGTCCTGCAGGGAGCCCATCTGCCAGAACACGATCTGTGCCAGCTGAGTTTCAGGGTTCGCAATGAACTTCAACGCACCCAGCGCGGCGGTGCCAAAGCCACCCACAATCACGCCGGAGAGCACCAGCATGAGCGTGGACTGATTCTTGAGCAGGCGGGGAATGCTCACGGTCAGTAGCACGGCGGCTAGACCACCGGCCAGGGCAGAACCCTGAATGGCGAGGCTCGTGCCTACACCCAGCAGAATGGCGGAGGCTGCACCCACCGACGCACCCTGCGAAACACCCAGCAGGTACGGGGAGACTAACGGGTTACGGAAGACCGCCTGGAAGGTAGCACCCGCAATGGCGAGGGCAGCACCGATGAGCCCCGCGGCGAGCAGACGCGGAATACGTACGGTCAACAGCATGTTTTCGGCGGGCTTGTAGACTTTCAGGTCCATGCCGAACCAGTTTTTACCGAGAATGCGGAAGAGCTCATCCAATTCGAGCGGGTACCTGCCGGTGATGAGCGAGAGGTAGGTGACGCCCAGCAGAATGGCGAGGGCGATGAGCAGAATCAGCGGGTACGAGGACGCGAAGAGGCTGCGGCGATGCTCGGTTTTGGCAGCTAAGGTGGCAACCGGTGCGCCGGTGGGGTTCGCCTTCGGGTTTGCTTCTGTGGATTCGTTCGGGGTTGCCTGTGAAGCTGTCTCCGTGGTCGTGCTCATGGAGTCCTTCCGTGCGCTCTTGTGGTCCCGTTCTGTCTGCGTGTGTGTGCTCTAAACATATGTGAGCCACATCAAAGAGGCAAAGGGGGTGAGTGCGGAGCGCCCCTCATAAGTCTTTATGTGTTGACGCTTATCTTCTGCAGCGCGGTGCCCGTGAGCGATGGTGGCTATGGGGAGAGCGGCCACCCCTAAGAGCACTGTTCCTAAGAGCACCGTTATCGTGCGGGAGAATGCTCCCGCTCGCCTCCTGCCCGGTAGCGCAGATGAACCAGTCGAATACCCCTTATCTTTTGCGCCACCTCTTTTATGAACTTGGGCACTTTGACGGGTACTTTGACGAATCCCGGGTGTGCAACCCGTGTGGGCGGGTGGATTTTAGCCCTATACTGATTCGCCCGGCACTGACCATGCCGGCAGCTGCACGGGTCGCTATGCCGGTGGTTGTGATGGACCCGGTCGTGATGGACCCATGCGCGTGATTATATTGCGCCAGCAGAAAAGAGTGACCAATCCTGAGGCGCATTGGGCGGCTTTCCCCTAGGATGGATACATGAGTTACGCACCCGAAATTAACCGCGTTGTTGCCCCCTTTGAAGTGGTCAGCCCCTTCCAGCCTGCCGGTGATCAGCCGAAGGCTATCGCCGAGCTCACCGAGCGTGTGCAAAACGGTGAGAAGGACATTGTGCTGATGGGTGCTACCGGTACCGGTAAGTCCGCGACCGCAGCCTGGCTGATTGAGGCGGTGCAGCGTCCGACTCTGGTGCTCGTGCAGAATAAGACTCTGGCGGCGCAGCTGGCGAATGAGCTGCGCGAGCTGCTGCCGAATAATGCGGTGGAGTATTTCGTCTCATACTACGACTACTACCAGCCTGAGGCGTACGTGCCGCAGACCGATACGTTCATTGAGAAGGACTCCTCCATCAATGAGGAGGTGGAGCGTCTGCGTCACTCGGCGACGAACTCCCTGCTGACTCGCCGCGACGTGGTGGTGGTTGCGACCGTGTCCTGCATTTATGGTCTGGGCACGCCCGAGGAGTACATTGAGCAGATGGTGACTCTGCGTCGCGGTGAGGAGATTGACCGCGACGAGCTGCTGCGCCAGTTCGTGGCGATGCAGTACGCGCGTAACGACATGGACTTTCACCGCGGCACGTTCCGTGTGCGCGGCGATACCGTCGAAATCATCCCCATGTACGAGGAGAACGCGATCCGTATTGAGTTCTTCGGTGATGAGATTGAGGCGATTTACACCCTGCACCCGCTGACCGGTGAGGTAATTCGCGAGGAAGAAGAAATGTATGTCTTCCCCGCAAGCCACTACGTTGCTGGCCCGGAGCGCATGGCGAAGGCTATTACCTCCATTGAGGATGAGCTGCGCGAGCGCCTGCAGACCCTCGAGTCTCAGGGCAAGCTGCTGGAGGCGCAGCGTCTGCGCATGCGCACCACCTACGACCTGGAAATGATGGAGCAGATGGGCTTCTGCAATGGCATTGAGAACTACTCGCGCCATATTGACGGTCGCGCCCCCGGTAGCGCCCCGAACTGTCTGCTGGATTATTTCCCGGATGATTTCTTGCTGATTATTGATGAGTCGCACGTGACGGTCCCGCAGATTGGTGCCATGTATGAGGGTGATATGTCCCGTAAGCGCACCCTGGTGGAGCACGGTTTCCGTCTGCCGTCGGCGATGGATAACCGCCCGCTGAAGTGGGAGGAGTTCCTGGAGCGTATCGGTCAGACGATTTACCTTTCGGCGACCCCCGGTAAGTATGAGTTGTTGCAGGCTGATGGTTATGTGGAGCAGATTATTCGCCCGACCGGCCTGATTGACCCGGAGATTGTGGTCAAGCCGACCAAGGGGCAGATTGATGATTTGCTTGAGGAGATTCGTGTGCGCGTTGAGCGTGATGAGCGTGTGCTGGTCACGACCCTCACCAAGCGCATGGCGGAGGATCTGACCGAGTACCTGCTGCAGCACAGCGTGAAGGTGCAGTACCTGCACTCTGACGTTGATACTCTGCGCCGTGTGGAGCTTCTGCGTGAGCTGCGCCTCGGCACCTTTGATGTGCTGGTTGGTATTAACCTGCTGCGTGAGGGCCTTGACTTGCCTGAGGTGTCCCTGGTTGCGATTCTGGATGCCGATAAGGAAGGCTTCCTGCGTTCGACCACTTCGCTGATTCAGACGATTGGTCGTGCGGCGCGTAACGTGTCCGGTCAGGTGCATATGTACGCGGATAAGATAACGGATTCTATGCGCGTGGCGATTGATGAGACGAACCGCCGCCGCGAGATTCAGCAGGCGTACAACCGTGAGCACGGCATTGACCCGCAGCCGCTGCGTAAGAAGATTGCGGATATTACGGATGTTCTCGCCCGCGAGGAAGAGGACACCCGCGAGCTTCTGCAGCAGCGTAAGAGCGGTAAGAAGGGTGCCCGCACGGTGAGCGCGGGCGCGAAGACCGGTTCTGCAACCTCCTCGAAGATTGCCACGAGTACCCCGGAGTCGGAGGAGCTTCTCGCTCGTGCGGAGGCGCGCGTTCGTGCCGACGGTCTGGCTGCGGCACCCGCTGAGGATTTGCTGGATTTGATTGAGCAGATGAATGAACAGATGCGTGTGGCGGCGGAGAACCTGCAATTTGAGTTGGCGGCGCGTCTGCGTGATGAGCTTGCCGATTTGAAGAAGGAGCTGCGTCTGATGAAGGAGGCGGGTCACGCCTAAACCCGGTGTTCTAAGCCCGGTGTTTAGGGAGCCGACGTGGGTTTTTCGCCATGAGGTAACTCATTGCTGGTGAAGTTCTACTGAGTGCAGATACAGGCCGTACACTGGCAAAGTCTTTTACGTGTCAAATAACACCTTGATGCTTCCGAACGATAAAGAAAAATCTGTAACTGTACCTAATAACTCTTCAGGCGCACACACTACGGGAGCTCGTTCCGTTACCCGCCGCAACCTCACTCGCGGCGCGCTCTGGGCTGTGCCCGCTATTGCCGCTTCCACGACGGTACCCGCATTCGATGCTTCGGCTGATGATTGCAAGACGGTACACGGCCCGGACTTCACCCAGGTCGGCGGCTGGTCGTTGGTGGCGCTGGCTTCCTCGAGGACGGCAACGGCAACCGCTTCGTTGATGGCGAAGGCTTCCCGGAAGATTACAAGCCCGAGGCGAAGGCATTCGCCCAGATTCTTGACGAGTACCGCGCATCCGAGGGCTTGAACTGGACCATGCTCTCCCCGACGTTCGAAACCGCACCGGGTGAGCGCACCGGCAAGTACAACACCGCGCTGGACACCTCCGCAGGCGAGTTCGTTAGCGCCGAGGATTTGATGTCGCCCCGATTGATGAGGCAGAAGAGCCCAAGCACGCGGGCCGCCGCTTCACCGTTGCCAACTAGACAGCGCCAACTCATAGCGGCGCCAGCTAGACAGCACTAACTGGCAAGCGCGTATTTATCACGCAGAAACGCTGCATCCGATGGGATAACCCTGCCGGATGCGGCGTTTTGGCGTGCCTAGCTCCTGAAAAACCCTCCGGAGGGGCTCCTGTGCGAAAACCTCAACCTGCTGTATAATCGTTCACCGAGCAAGGGAGTATCCCACCAATCGACTCATCGTCAGCACGTTAGCCGAAGGCGCCTAACCGGTGAATCGAGCCGACCTCCACTGAGGCCGGCGGGAGAGACTTGTGGTCCTGTACGCACACCACAAGAAAGGCTCCCCATGGAAGTTACCGGGTTGCAATGGTTGGTTACTATTCTCATCATCGCGGGTCTGTTGGCCTTCGACTTCGTGTTCCACGTTCGTAAGGCGCACGAACCCTCCGTCAAGGAAGCGGCCATCTGGTCGAGCATTTACATCGGTATCGCGCTGCTGTTCGGTCTGTATATTTTCGTGACGAACGGCCCCTCCGCCGCCACCGAATTCTTCGCAGGCTACATCACCGAAGAAGCTCTCTCGGTCGATAACCTTTTCGTCTTCATGATCATTATGGGCACCTTCCGTGTCGCCCGTGAGAATCAGCAGAAGGTCCTACTCTTCGGCATCGTCTTCGCGATCCTGGCGCGCGGCTCCTTCATCTTTGCCGGCGCGGCAATCATCAATTCCTTCGCCTGGGTGTTCTACATCTTTGGCCTGGTCCTGCTCATGACCGCAGGTAACCTGCTCAAGGACGAAATCACCGAAGGCGACGGCGACGACGAAGCCGATAACATCATGGTCCGCCTCGCCATGAAGTACCTGAAGACCAGCGACCACTTCGACGGCGACAAGCTCTTCACCATCGAAAACGGCAAGCGCGTCATGACCCCTATGATGCTCGTCATGGTCGCTATCGCCGGTTCCGACCTGCTCTTCGCGCTCGACTCGATCCCCGCGATCTTCGGCCTCACCCAGTCCGTCTACATTGTGTTCACCGCGACCGCGTTCTCCCTCATGGGTCTGCGTCAGCTGTACTTCCTCATTGACGGCCTGCTGGACCGCCTCGTCTACCTCTCCTACGGCCTGGCGACCATCCTCGCGTTCATTGGTGTGAAGCTCATCCTGCACGCAATGCACGAGAACAACCTGCCGTTCATCAACCACGGTGAGCCCGTGCATGTGGTTGAGATCAGCACCGAAATGTCACTGATGGTCATCGTGGGCGTCCTGATCATTACCGTGCTTGCCTCGCTGCTTAGCCCCAAGGGCCGCGCGCTGCAGACCATTCAGCGTGTTCAGGCGCTCTCCGAGAAGTACCTGGCACTGCCCGAGGATGCACCCGCCGCCGAGCGTGCGGACGTCACCGCCCGCTGGCAGCAGGAAACCGAGAAGCTCAACGCCATTCCCGCCAAGCTGCGTGAAGAGCTGATCGAGAAGGAAGACGAATACCATGCCCTCGTGATGCGTGCCCGCACCGCACAGGATGCGCACGCTTCCTCCTCGAAGTAGTATTTTGAGCTACTGAGTATGCGGCCTCATCAGGCTAAGCGCTAACACTAAAGCCCCTCACACCGGATTAACCGGAGTGAGGGGCTTTAGCTATATCAGAGATATTTCAGAAGAATTACTGGTTGTGAACTTCAGCCAGCATGTTCTTCAGGTGGCCCAGAATGGTCAGCGAGTCAGAACCGAAACCGTCGTGGTGGTGGGTCTTCGAGGTCCACACCTGAGTGTTGCCGACCCAGCGAGCGGTCTCCATGGAGTGCTCAAAGTCCACGTACACGTCCGGGTTGTATGCCGCAGCCACCACGGGAACCTCGTTCTTGTGCAGCTGTGCGTGGTCGTACAGGCGACCCCAGTCCTTCTTCTCAGCCAGCAGGTGTGCAACCTCAGCCAGCGGACGCAGCGAGGGATCCTCCTCGTAGTACCAGGGGAAGATGTGCTCGCCGGTAAAGAGCAGACGGTCCGCATCCGGTGCGAACTCGGGGCGGGAAGCCGCCACGCGAGCAGCAGACCAGTTGGTCGGCGCGGGGGAGGGGGACAGCTCGTAGCCGGAGATGCCGGGCAGAACGCCGTCAGCGGGGCCGTCAGCGTAAATGGTCTCGTGCATCAGGGCGTACAGCGGGTTCGCCTGGAAGGTCACCTCGGCACCCATAGCGGTCAGGAACTGATCAGACAGGTGGTCGTTACCCTCAGCGAAAGCAGTCTCCAGGAAGTAGTGCAGACCGCGCTCGCGCCAGCGGCCACCCAGGAAATGGCCGGCCATCTGGAAGCGGTGATCGGTCAGACGCTCACCGGTGGGCAGGTACTCCTTGTGGGTGCGCAGGTGCTCAGCAATGCGGGTAGCGAGCTCAGCGTCCTCGGGGAACCAGCTGTAGTACTCCTCAACACGTTCCTTCATGCGGTCGAAGGTGTGCTGGTAGACGTTGTCCACGGAGGTACGAATCGGCGCCAGGCCCGCGGTGATGCGGCAGTCACGCAGCGACTGCGGTGCGAACGACAGGTAGGACAGGGTCAGGAAGCCACCGAAGGACTGACCAATGGTGGACCAGCGCTTGTCGGCACGGTCAGCTAGCAGCACCTCGCGGACAGCCTCCGCGTCAGCGATGATGGAGTCCGCACGGAACAGCTCAGTGTACTCAGCCTGAACCTGCGCGTCACCCACAGCAGTGATGTTGCGAGCAGATAGCGGGGAAGACATGCCGGTACCGCGCTGATCCAGAAGAATCACGCGGTGAGTCTTCGCCAGCTCAGCAATCCAGCCGCTAATGGAGCCGGTCTTCGGCGAACCGAAACCGGGGCCGCCCTGCAGGTACACAATGTAAGGACGCTTATCAGCAGAAACGGTCAGAGTCTCGTTGGTGTTCACAACCTCGCGGGCGAACACGGTGATGGTCTGGTCCGCGAAACGGGAGGAGAGAGCGGCATCCTTGCCCTTGGAGAAAATCAGACCGTGGGTCAGGGGAACCTGGAACCAGTGGTCGGTAATCTCGTAGCCGTCGTGCTTGACGACCGAACCCTTGCGGTACTCAACCTTGGGAAGCGAAGAAACGGTCAACGGTGAACCTTCTTTCATACAAATAGATAGATACTCTGTATTCTAGCCCACTATGGGCAACATCTGGGCAGAGCCTCGGGGGGAGTCTCAATCGGAGCCTCAACCGGAGTCTCAATCGGAGTCTTAGAACTCGCCCACGCTCAGAATCTTCAGCACCGGGTACCCCGCCTCATCGGATGCCGCCAGATCAACCTCGGCACGAATACCGAAGTCAAAGTTATCTTCGGGGTCGGCGAAGCTCTGCTGAACCTTCCATACGCCCGGGTGGGCGGCGGTGTCCTCATCCATGCTGACCAGGCGAGGTGAGCGCGCGTCGGCGTCCGTGTAGATGTCATCGTAGGTGTCGAAGTAGTCGTCCATGGCATCCGCCCAGCGGTCGGTATCCCAGCCGCACCACTCGTCGAGGGTGCCCAGGGCACGGTCACGCTCGTCAGCGAAGAGCTCCACACGGCGGAAGAGGGCGTTGCGTACCATCACGCGGAAGGCGCGCAGGTTTTTCGTCACGGCGGGAGGTTCTTCCTCCTCGATGGAGGCGTGCTCGGCTGCAATGGTCGCGGTGTCTTCGCCGGCAGCCAGCTTCTCCCACTCGTCCACCAGTGAGGAGTCGGTCTGGCGTACCAGCTCGCCGAGCCACTCGATGATGTCGTCGAGCTCGTCGGTCACGGCAGAATCGGGGATCGTGTGGCGTAGTGCCTTGTATGCGTCAGAGAGGTAGCGCAGAAGCACACCCTCTGCACGTTCCAGCGAGTAGTACTGCACAAAGTCGTTGAAGCCCATCGCGCGTTCGTACATGTCACGCACGATCGACTTGGGGCGCGGCTCAAAACGAGCCACCCAGGGTGCGGACTGCTTGTAGGTCGTGTACGCCTGATCGATGAGCTCCGCCAGGGGCTGGGGGTATGTGACCTTGTCCAGCTCGTTCATGCGTTCGGTGTAGTCCACACCGTCCGCCTTCAACTGTGCCGACAGTTCGTTCTTCGCCTTGCGTTCCTGCGCGTACAGCACCTGGTTCGGCGAATCCAGGGTCGCCTCGATGAGGGAGAGCGCGTCCAGCGCGTAGCTGGGCGATTCGGGGTCGAGCAGCTCCAGCGCGGCGACCGCAAAAGCGGACAGCGGCTGGTTCAGGGCAAAGTTATCCTGCAAATCCTCGGTCAGGCGCAGGTAGGAGCCGTGCTCGTCCGGGGTATTGGTTCGCTCAATCACGCCGCCGGTCAGTAGTTCCTTGTAGATGCCGATTGCCTTACGCAGCAGCTCGCGGCGGCGCGCGGGGCTCTCGTGGTTCTCCTGAATGATGCGGTACGCGGCAACGACCGGGTTCTCCGGGCGGTGCATCAGGTTCAGCAGCATCGAATGGGTGATGTCGAAGGAGGAGGTCAGCGGCTCCGGGGCTGCCTCTACCAGCTGGTCGAAGGTCTTCTCGGACCAGCCAACGAAGCCTTCCGGCGCCTTCTTACGCTTGGAGGACAGCGACTGGTTAATACGCTTGGTGTCGTCACCGAACTTCGCCTGAGCCTTCGCCAGCAGGCGAGCGTTCTCAATATCATGCTCGGGTGCCTGAACCACCACGGTGCCGGCGGTATCAAAACCGGCGCGGCCGGCGCGTCCAGCAATCTGGTGGAACTCGCGGGCACGCAGACGGCGGCTGCGGGCACCATCAAACTTCGACAGCGCCGTAATCAGCACGGTACGAATCGGCACGTTAATACCCACACCCAGGGTGTCGGTACCGCAAATGACCTTGAGCAGACCCTCCTGAGCCAGTTGCTCCACGAGGCGGCGGTACTTGGGCAGCATGCCCGCGTGGTGAATACCGATGCCGGCACGCACCAGCTTATTCAGTGCCTTACCGAAGCCCGGGCCGAAACGGAACTTCGCAATCAGCTCGGCGATGCGTTCCTTATCTTCCTTAGAGGCAATAGCCACCGACAGCAGTGCGTTCGCCTGCTCCAGCGCCGCCTTCTGCGAGAAGTGCACAATGTAGACCGGAGTCTGCTTGGTCTGCACGAGCTCCTGCACCGTCTCCTGAACCGGGGTGGTGGAGTAGTAGAAATGCAGCGGAATAGGACGCTCAGAGTGCGCCACCAGGTCACTCTCACGACCGGTCAGCGCTGTCATCTCTTCCTGGAAGCGAGTCGTATCGCCCAGGGTCGCGCTCATCAGCAAAAACTGCGCCTGCGGAAGCTCCAGCAGGGGAAGCTGCCACGCCCAACCGCGCTGCGGGTCAGAGTAGAAGTGGAACTCGTCCATGATGACCTGGCACAGATCCGCATCCTTACCCTCGCGCAGGGCAATATTGGCGAGAATTTCCGCGGTGCAGCAGATAATGGGCGCCTCCGTATTAATGGCGGAGTCGCCGGTAATCATGCCCACGTTCTCGGCACCAAAAATATTGATCAGGTCAAAGAACTTCTCAGACACCAGCGCCTTAATGGGGGCGGTGTAGTAGGAGCGCTGGCCGGTCGCCAGGCCCGTAAAATGCGCGGCAACAGCCACAGTGGACTTACCGGAACCGGTCGGGGTTGCCAGCACCACGTTATGTCCGGCGGCAATGCTCAGAACGGCCTCGTCCTGGGCGGGGTACAGGGTCATGCCGCGGGTCGAAATCCACTCGGTGAATGCCTCATATATTTCTTCCGCGGTGAGGGGGTTGCCCTTAAAATCGCGTCGATTGTAGTCACCGGGATTCTCGCCCAGCGTGGGAGAAAGAAAATTCAAAATACTCATGAGGATTCCAGTCTATCGGGAATAGCGCGGGTGCGGGGGCGTTATCGTTACTACATCGTTACTACAAGGGAGCAAACGGGTACTCGTGAAGTGTTTGCGGGGTGTTCGCTGCATCTTTGCACAGCGTTCGCGGTTTCTTCGCGGTTTCTTCGCGGGGCATTTATAGGCCGTTCGGGAGGCACGGTGTCGCGTTAACGCGGGAATTCCCCAAATTCGTGTAGTGTAGAACAAAGCACTAAAAGTGCAGTGGTGCAAAAACCTGGTGCTCAGAAGATCGAAAACATAGGCCTCCATGCCGCATAGATTACCGCGTAGATGCAGAATCCGCCGATTGATGTCGGTGCATGTTGAGCGGCTGATGCAAACCCCAAAATACGTTGCATAAATGACGACACGCCCATCTATGACGCAAATAGTGTTGCGTGCCACATTGATAAAGGAATAGGGTAAGAGAAAGGAGAGACGTTGAATGACTGAATACAACGCTGACAAGGCACAAGAAAACGCCGCGCGTGAAGAAGCTACGCATGAAGAATCCATGCATAACAAAACCACGCAGGAAAAAGCCGCTCAGAAGAAAACTGTGCAGAAGAAAACTGTGCAGAAGAAAACTGTGCAGAAGAAAACTGCGCAGAAAAAAGCTGCACAGGAAGTAACCGGTAGCGAACAGCGCAAGGCAGAAGAGGAAGCCCTCAAAAAGCGCCTTGCCCTGCGCGTCACCGCACCCGGATACAAATACCCCTGGCACCGCTGGGCAATCCCCGTCCTCGGAGAAACCGCCGGGGGTATCGGCGCAATCCTGATTCCCGTCATGGTGGGCCAGTTCATTAACCAGCACATCGCCGGCAAAGCCCCCGACGCCTGGCCCATGTTCTGGGTGGTCGTCGCAGCCATTACCTTCATCGTGATCAACGAGTTCTTCGGCTGGGGCACCTCCATGACCCTCAGCGCGGAACTTAGCCGCGACTGGCGCATCTACATCAACCGGCTCATGGGACGCACCCGCACAAGCGTTGACGCGGGCGAAGCGGTTACCATCATGAACAAAGACGTACGCCGCATTACGGATGTTTACTTCTCGCTACCGCTATTCGTCAACGCCATGATTGTTGCGACCCTCGGTGCCGTGCAGCTCTGGCTCATTAACCCCGTCACCGCGGTCGTCACCCTCATCGGCACGCTCATCGTGGTTAGCGTTATCGCCTGGTACTCGACCTTCCTCGAATCCAAGATTGGCGAATACCGCGAAAAGGACGGCGAAGCCTCCTCACGTGCCTCTGACATCGCCACCGGTCTGCGCACCATCGCCGGCCTTGGCGCCGAAGAGCAGATGCGTGAACGCTACCACCGCGGCACCGACGAAGTCTTCGACAGCTACATGCGCTACGAAAAGACGCACCGCTGGATGTACCTCATCCGCGCGCTGCTCGGCGGCGCCGTGACCCTGCTCGGCATCGGCTTCGCCCTCACCGGCCACGTCGAAAACGGCCGCTGGGTATCCGACACGCCCGCCGCGTCCCTGGTGACCGTCGCCTCCATTATCGCGATGATGGGCGGCCCCATCTGGATTACCCAGAACTTCCTCACCGCATGGCGATACGCCAAGATCGCGCTCGCCAAGGTCGCCCGCCTCGAAGGTCACGCGGGCGTACGCCAGGGCGTGCTGAAGAGCCCGCGCACCGACGAAGAAATGGCGCAGCTGGCACACGCCGAACAGGCAGTCGAGGCGAGCACCCTCGAGGTGCCCGTACCCGTTGCCCCCGCCGGTGCAAGCAATCCGCGCATGGTGTACGTCAACCCGCGCGACTACAACCTCACCGCGCAAGACTACGCCGAGGCGCTCGCCCGCACCCTACGTCGCGGGGGAGAGGACCTCAAGGACGCAACCGGCCGCCGCGTGCTGCTGAGCGAACCCAACCCCATGATTTTCGCCGGAACCCTGCAGGAGCACCTGCGCCTGGGCACTGTGCCGAACCCCGACGAGGAGCTGGCACAGGCAAAGGATGAGGAGCTGCTGAAGATTACCGACTCCCGCGAAATCGCCTACCGACTGGGCGGACGCAACCCCGAAGACTACTTCGCCGCCCGCATCACCAGCGAAGGTGCGAACCTCTCCGGTGGTCAGCGTCAGCGTCTGGCACTCGCCCGCGCACTTGCACAGGACGCGCAGGTGCTCATCCTGACCGAGCCACTGAACTCCGTGGACGAACCCAGCCAGCGCTACATCTACGATGCGATGGAAACCCAGGTCGGTAGCGACCGCCTGCCCGTCGGTTACCCCGGCCTGCTGCAGGATTTGGAGCAGGTCTACGTTGTCTCCACGACCGCGGAGACGACCCGCCGCATGGAACGCGACGGCTACCCGGAAATCGCTCAGCCTGAAACTGCTCAGACCGAAACCACTCAGAATAAGGAGGTGAACTAGCATGGCAAAGCAACTCCCCATCGAAGCCCCCGCCTACGTGGCACGCCGCATGTGGAACTACCTCGCAGCGCATAAGGGGCGAGCCCTCTACACCTTCATCATCTACATGGTCAGCACCCTCATGGGTGCGGTGGTGCCCCTGCAGATTGGCGCCACCGTGGACGATGTGGTGGTGGGCAAGTTCTCCAGCTACCCGTGGCAGCCGATTCTGATTATCCTGGCGGCTTTCATCGTGCAGGCGATAACCCTCATGGTCTCCTCGTACAGTGCGGCGCGACTGGGCGCGCTCGTCACCCGTGACGCCAACCAAGACACCCTCGACGGCACCCTCGACCTGGACGCACGCACCGTGGAAGAAGCCGGCAGCGGCGACCTGCTCACCCGCGTGACCGACGACCTGTCCTCGGCGGCCAAGTCCGTCAGCGAGGACCTGCTCGGCGCAATCTACGTGGTGCTGTACTTCATTATCTCCACCATCTCGCTAGCGGTTGTGAGCCCGGCAATGGGTCTAATCATGCTACCCATGATTGCCGGTCTTGCCCTCATCATGTCGAAGATGCTGCCGCTCATGGCGGCACGCAACCAGACCGCCCAGGAGCGCGTGAGCGACCTCAACAGCGTGCTGACCGAGAACATCCGCGGCACCTCCACAATCCGTGAGCTGGGTGTTCATACCGCCCGCGAAGACGCCTTCGCCGGTGAGAACAAGCGCCAGTTCGCTGCGCAGCTGGGCATGGTGCGCATCCGTCAGCTGTACTTCACAGTGGACGCTATCAACGCCTGGATCCCCACGATTCTGTGTATGCTCTGGGGCGCCGCCTGCGTGGCTCTCGGCTGGGCAAGCTGGGGCGCCGTAGCGACCGCCTCGGTCATGGTTTTCAGCCTGCGAATTCTCGCCGACATGCTGAACCACCACGTCAGCAGCCTGCGCATTATGCTCGTGAATATGGGCCGCGTGTTCGGCGTGGTCTCCCTGGCGAAAAAGCAGCGTGAGGCGCGTGCACAGCACCGTGCCGAAGCGTTCTCCAAGGTTTCGGATGAAGCCGTGAAGAACCCGGAGTACGCCATTGACTGCACCGATGTCTCCTACGGCTATTCGCCGGACGCCCTCGTTCTGGAAGGCATCAACCTGAAGATTCGCCGCGGTGAGGCGCTCGCCCTGGTGGGTCGTTCCGGTTCGGGTAAGACTACCCTGGCGCGTCTGATTGGTGGTTCGCTGACCGCCCTGGAAGGCACCATCACCGTGATGGGTCGCCCGGTTGGTCACGGCGACTTCCCGACCGATGCCGCCGCTGATGGTCGCCCGCGCCTGCTGGTCTGCACCCAGGAAGCACACGTCTTCTTCGGCACCCTCGCCGATAACTTTACGGTGGTCGTTCCGGATGCAACCGTCGAGCAGATGGGCGAGGCACTGGACGCTATCGGCGCCCACTGGTGGCGCGACCTGCCGCAGGGCATGGATACTGTCGTCAGCGGCGCGGATTCGCCGCTAACCCGCGATCAAATTCAGCAGCTGGCGCTGGCACGTATTGTGCTTGCTGACCCGCACGCCGTGATTCTGGACGAGTCCACCACTCAGCTGGAACTCGCGGACGCAACCGAGTCCCTGAGCGCCGTGCTGGCGAACCGTGCGGTGCTAATCATTTCGCACGATGCGCGTATCGCCTCGCTGGCTGACCGCGCGGTCCTGCTGCACGAGGGTAGGATCATTGCGGAGGGTTCACCGGCAGAGATTTTCGCCCTGACCTAAGCCCGGAGGATAAGTCCGGCTGATAGTGTCCGGTACCGTGTGAAGCGGTGCCGGGCACTACTTGTTTAACGGGTGGTTTCCGTACAAGGGTGCGCTGAAATCGGCGGTGGGGCGCCCTTGCAACAACGCAGGACTCAAACAAAAATTTTGGAGAGATTCACTTGTCACCCGCAAAACTTTCAGCTACGGAGAATCATTGTGATAACCTGGCAGAGCGATATGGGGTGCCTTGAGACGCCCGCGACCCGCTAACCCGCCCAACTGACCGCCCAACGAAGGGTTACGGCACAGCGAAGGGCTACGGTACAGTGGACGCACGAAACGGCGTGAGAACACTCAAGGCTGAGAGAATCACCCATTGAACCTGCTCTAGTTCGAACTAGCGAAGGGATTATCGATGATGGCAGAGCAGCCTACTGCGCCCGCGTGCGCACCCACCACCCCCACCAGCCCTGTACCCGGCGCGAGCGCCTCCGGAGCATCCGGGGCACCGCAGACAGCTCGGGTGCCGAGGGTTCTCTCCATTGCGGGAACTGACCCCTCCGGCGGTGCAGGCATCCAGGCGGACCTCAAGTCTATTGCCGCATCCGGCGGTTACGGCATGTGCGTGACCACCTCACTGGTCGCCCAAAACACGTGCGGTGTTCGTGAAGTATTCACCCCACCCCTGGAATTTTTGACCGCGCAGCTTGCCGCCGTTTTTGATGACGTCACGGTTGACGCCGTGAAAATTGGCATGCTCGGTGACGTAGACACGATCCGTACCGTCCGCACCTGGCTGAGCGAGCACCCCGTGCCCGTGGTCGTGCTCGACCCGGTCATGATTGCTTCCAGCGGTGACCGCCTGTTGCAGGCAGAAGCGGAGCAGGCGCTGCGCGATCTCGTGCCGCTCGTGGATGTGATTACCCCGAACATCCCGGAGCTCGCCGTGCTCTGCCAGAAGGAGCCCGCCCAGACTTTTGATGAGGCGCACGAGCAGGCTGCGAACCTTGCGGCGGCGACCGGAACTACCGTGATTGTGAAGGGCGGCCACCTGTGTGGTCAGGACGCCGGTAACACCGCGGTCTTCCCGGACGGCACCTGCGCGCACGTGCGCACCCCGCGCCTGGACAGCCGCAATACGCACGGCACCGGATGCTCCCTGTCCTCTTCGCTGGCAACCCGCCTGGGCGTGGAACTGCTGCAGCACACCGAAGCCGCAGGGCACACCGCAGAGCAGAGCGTTCTGACTAGCGAAGACACCCACCGCGCCCTGCAGTGGAGCACCCGCTGGCTCCACGAAGCCATTGCCGCAGGTGCCGGTCTGCAGGTCGGCTCCGGTGAGGGCCACGGTCCGGTGGACCACGCCGCCCGTGCCCGCCGCCTGGAGGCTGCCGCTTCCTCGTACCCGTGGCATCACCTGCTCGCCACCACCGACTCTGAGGGCAATACTCTTGACGGCACCAGCCCGGAGCGTCTGCTGCCGGTCAGCCCTGTGCCCGCTGGTAAAGCCGTCGTAAAGCCCGCCGGTCCGTGGACCGCCGCCCTCTGGGCAGCCGGTGGCGAAACCTGGCACCAGATTCTGGACCTGTCCTTCGTGCGTGCCCTCGGTGAAGGCACCCTCGACGAGGACCTGTTCGCCTTCTACCTGGACCAGGACGCCCTCTACCTGCGTGATTATTCGCGTGCGCTCGCGACTCTCTCGGCGCGTGCTGATACCGCTGCGGCGCAGGTGCACTGGGCAGCCGGTGCGCACGAGGCGATTGCTGCCGAATCGCAGCTGCACGAGGGCTGGTTGGCGAACCGTGCGCGTCTCAGTGGCGCCTCGCCGATTACGATGGGGTACACGAATTTCCTGCGTGCCTCCGCCGCCGGTGATGATTACGTGGTCGGTGCCGCGGCGATTCTGCCCTGCTACTGGCTGTACGAAGAGGTGGGCGCTGTGCTCTCCTCACAGAATCACGCGGACCACCCGTACGCGGAGTGGTTGAGCATGTACGGTGGTGAGGATTTTGCCGCGGATGTGGCCCGTAGCCTCGCGGAGGTAGAGCGTGCGTTTGAGGCGGCCTCACCGGCTCAGCGTGTGCGTGCGGCGCGGGCGTACCTGTCGGCGTGCGTGTACGAGCGTGAGTTCTTTGATCAGGCGCACCGAGCATTGCGTTAGTTTGCCGGGCGCTGCGCTAGATGGCTGGTGCTGCGCTAGCTGATGGGCATTGCGTGAGGGGTTGCACCGCAGCCAGCTCACCGGTGCGTTAGGTGCCGATGCTTTAGGTACCGGTGCGTTAGGTGCCGTTTTTGCGGCTGAATACCGCCCCGGCATGGTGTGAGATGGGTGATTGATGCTTCACTCAAGCTACCGCTGGTTCGGGGGTTGTGCCGGTTATGCTTAAGGCGTCGGTGAAAACCGTTTGCGGCAGGATTCCGGCCCTCAACCAACTAGCTGATGTACCTGCCGCGCCCGCACCTCTACGGTGTGTAACCGACCAGTTTGGCCCGCCGCAACCACCTCATCCAACCCCCGCGGCGGGCCAAACGCCTTCCTTCTAGCTTTCGCGAAGAATATTCGGCATAGAAATATCCCGTGCAGATACTCTCATCTGCACGGGATATTTCTATATGTCTAACAATTGCGGATTAGCCGTTGCGGCTAGTGCGGCAGGGAAGGGGAGAATCGCCTACTTGCTCTCGCCCTTGAGCGCACCCATGAGCGGACCGATCACGTCCATGGGCAGCGGGAAGACCACGGTCGAGTTCTGGTCGGCACCCAGCTCCAGCAGGGTCTGCAGGTAACGCAGCTGCAGGGAAGCGGGGGACTGGCTCAGAATGTCGGATGCTTCCTTCAGCTCGCTGGAGGCCTCCAGCTCACCGCGTGCCGAAATGATTTTTGCGCGGCGCTCACGCTCAGCCTCAGCCTCGCGAGCCATGGCGCGCTGCATAGCCTCGGGAATCTCAACGTCCTTAATTTCGACGAGCTCCACCTGAATACCCCACGGCTCGGTACGCGAACCGATGATGGAACGCAGGTCCTCGTTCAGGTCCTCGCGGTGTGCGAGCAGGGTGTCCAGGTCAACGCGACCGAGCAGGGAACGCAGGGTGGTCTGCGCGATCTGGCTGGTGGCAATCGGGTAGTTCTCAACCTCAAGCACCGCGTTCTTGGCGTTGGTCACGCGGAAGAGGACCACGGCGTTCACGCGGGCGGGAACGTTGTCCTTGGTGATAACTTCCTGCGGGGGAATGGTCAGGGTGATGACACGCATATCAACGCGCTGCAGGGAGTCAACGAAGGGGAAGACGACGTTCAAGCCGGGCTCCAGTTCCGAACGCAGGTGACCGAAGCGGAAAGAGATGCCGCGCTCGTATTCGGGGATGACACGGAACATACGAATCAGAATAAAAAGAACAATGACGGCAACTGGGATGAGGATAGTTGCCAGAGTGACGGGATCCATGGTTTTCCTTCACAAGTATTGGGGGAGGACGGTATGTGTGCCCACCTGCCCGCGCCTCGTACGGTGCAGGTAATAGGGGTGCCCGGTAACCGGGCTATGTTTGGGGGAGTTTAGGGAGGGGAATTTTCCGTCCCGGCGGCATACGGTGGTCGGTGCTTTAGCGGCACCCCGCATGGAAAACTCAAAAGAGGAATAAAAGAGAATCCCACGCAGGGTGGCTGCCGAAGCTAACAGACGGGACCAATCGACCGGTCAGCCGCCGGAACGGAAAAACTTGTGCAGCGCTACTTCTTCGCCATCTGCTCTGCCAGCTTTTCAGCAGCCTCAACCTCAGCCAGGTTCTGCTCCTGCAGGACCTCATTCGTGGTCTTGTGCAGTCGCTTAACCGAGGCGCCGGTACCTCTCCATGCGGGGCGGTCCGGGTCGAGGACAGAGGTACGAACCGGCAGGGTTGCCTCCGCAATCATCTGCTTGCGGGTCTGCTCGGTACGGCGCTTACGCTCGTTCGACACGCCACCCCACTTCGCCGCGAAACGATCCATCTTCACGTTCACCGATTCATCAGCGGTGGATGCGTGAATATGCTTCGGATCGTTCTCGAAGTTCGCGGGGGAACGCATGAGCTTCACAGCCAGCGGGTAGGTCAGCGACAGGCAGACCACCGCGGCGGCACCCTCCACCAGAAGCTCCAGCGGGGAGTGCCAGACGATAGCGGCACCAATCAGGATGACCACGCCCAGCAGCGAGACAGCAACCGCCAGCCCGCGGTGGAAACGACCCGACTCGGAGTAGGGCCATTCATCCACTTCGCGAGTGAGCTCGCGGCCATTCGCCGAGACGGTGCAGCTGTCCTTAATCGGGCAGGTGTTACACACGCTGGGCTTGGCACGGTAACGCATCACTCGGTTATCCGAGTCGAATGCGGTCGCCCACAGCCACTGGTCCTCGGGGCAGAGCCACGCGTCGCTCTCTTCGTGGTAGGTGAACCCGAAGGTTCGCGCCGCCACCATACGCTGGCTGGTGCGCTTGGCGAGAATATCGAAGCCCCAACCCACGGCGACCAGGCCGAGCGCGTACACGCAGGCCAGCAACACGAGGAAAGAAACTCCAGCAATCTGCTCAGGCATGGTTAGCCTCGACGATCGCTACGGTAGGGGCTGGTCTGCTCGGGCAGCTCCTCGGCAGCCTTAGCGCCGGCGAACTCTGCGATGCGAGCGTCCTCAACCACCTCGTACAGCGGCGGTTCGGGCAGTTCCAGGACGGTTTCCTTAGCGTTCTTGGAGAAGATCTCCTTGATACCCAGCAGTGCCAGCTTAATCAGCGGGATAATGCCGACCAGGAAGATCACGTCACCGGGCATACGCATCCAACCCATCACGGCGGAAGCACCGTCGTGAATGAATGCGAAGGAACGAGCCTCGTAGTAGCCTTCACCGACGGACTTGTACAGCTGAGCAATACCCAGCGGCAGCAGCGAGATGAAGGACATCCACAGCAGACCAATGTTCAGAGTCCAGAAGGAGAACTTCAGACCCTTCTCAGGCCACTTGTCCTCAGGGATCAGGTAGCGCAGACCAAACACCGCGAACGCGATCGCGAGCATACCGTACACACCCATCATGGATGCGTGTGCGTGGTTTGCGGTCAGTGCCGTACCAATCTCGAAGTAGGACACGATCGGCAGGTTAATCAGGAAGCCGAACACGCCCGCGCCGAGGAAGTTCCAGAAGCCCACAGCAATCAGGAACATAACAGCCCAACGGTGCGGGAAAGGCTTGGTGCGGTTGGAGTACTGGCGAGCACCCAGCTGCATGAAGCCCCACGCCTCAACGGTCAGGAAGGTCAGCGGGATAACCTCAGCAGCCGAGAAGAACGCACCGAATGCCATCTGCTCGGAGGGGGTACCGACGAAGTAGGTGTGGTGCAGAGTACCAATCACACCACCGACGGAGTAGAGCACGGCGTCCATCATGATGATGGAGATTGCGATGCGCTCGCGGACCACGCCGAGTAGCACGAAGATGTACGCCACCATGACGGTGGTGAACAGTTCGAGGAAGTCCTCCACCCAGAGGTGAACCACCCAGAATCGCCAGAATTCGGCGACGGTCACGTGAGTACGCTGACCTGCGAGCAGGCCGACTGCGTAGAACATGGGGATGGCGAGGCCGGAGAAGAGGAACAGCCACGGCAGGGAGGTCTTCTTCGAGCCCTTCAGGCGAGCGGAGAGGGTACGCCAGACGATGACGATCCAGATGAACATACCCGCGGTGAGCAGGATCTGGAAGAATCGCGGCAGGTCCAAGAACTCCCACTGCTGCGAGAAGAAGCCGGTGAATTCCTTGGGGATGAGGCCCTTCTGGGAGAACCATTCGTTCAGCAGCGAGCCGAGAACCACGAAGACCACGGCGCCGATGAGAACGTAGGTGAGCAGGCCCTGCTTCTTGGGCTCGCGGCGGGTAATCAGCGGGGCGATGAAGATACCGCCCGCCAGGAACGCGCCTGCGGTCCAGAAGAGGGAGAGCTGAAGGTGCCAGGTTCGAGATACCGTGTAGGGCAGCAACTGGCCCATGTCGACACCGAAGAATCCGGTGAGTTCTTCACGGTAATGCTCGGTGAGCGCACCCACCAGAGCCTGCAGTAGGAACAGCACCAGGATCGTTGCGAAGAGCAGGCAGGCTGCCTTCTGCGAGGGGGTCAGTCGAACTTCGTCAGGCTGACGGAAGTCGAGGACGGGTGCCTCTTCCGCGTGCCAGCCGATAGCGCGGGACCAGCGGCCGTAGATGGCGAACATCAGACCGGTACCACCGATGAGGGCAATCAGGGAGAGTGCCGACCAGACCATCAGATCCGCGGTGGGCTTATTGTCCACGTTGGGTTCGGAGGGCCAGTTGTTGGTGTAGGAGTAGGGCTGGTCGGGACGGTCTGCCGCCGATGCCCATGCGGTCCAGCCGAAGAATGCAACGATGTCGTGCAGTTCTTCGTCGTTCTTAATGGCGTTGGGGAACAGGCCCTGCGAGGTGTCGCCCTTCATCAGGGTTTCGCGGTAGTGCTTGAGCATCAGCTGGTAGCCCTTGGTCTGACCAGCGGACCAGGTGACGGTCTTGCTCTGCTCGTCGTACTTGTTCTCCTTGCGCCACTCGTTCTTGACCAGTTCGCGGGGTTCCTGCTTACCCTGTTCACGGTATTCCTTGACTGCGGCGTCGGTGGTCAGGCGCAGGTATTCTGCAGTGTAGTCGGGGCCGAGGTAGGCACCGTGACCGAGTACGGATCCGTACTGCTGCAGGCCGCGTCCCTGGAACAGTTCCTGACCGTGCAGGATCTGTTCTTGGGTTGCGATGGTTTTGCCGTCGTTGCCGACGATTTTGTCGGGAAGCGGCATGGAGAGTGCGTAGGTGCGCATTGCGAGGACTGCCATGATGGTGAAGCCCAGGAGCATCACAAACGCAACAGCCTGTACCCAGCCTTTTCCGGCATAGGCACCGACCGTGTCTGAGCGGCGGGCAATCTTTGCTGCCTCCGCACGCGAGACGGGTTTTGTAGCCATAGTGTATGTCTCCAGTGTGCGTGGAATTTGTAGGTGGAGTGGTCCCGACGCACATCCGCTGGAGGGGCGGCTCACTATGTTCAGGGTGAATCGTCCTTGAGGGAGGTGCGACAGCCCACCCTGCTCTCATTTTTGCATATTAAATGCGTATTTAAGAAACTTTACTGACGCAGCGTCATAATGTGACATGGCTATTTGGCGGGGAAACCAGTAATCTAAGGCGGAAAACCTGAAATATTACGTTGAGGTTGAACCCTTAGCTTCCGCGCTACCTCCCCGCCTGTAACAGGGGAGGAGGCGCCGGGATGGAAGCTGTGCAGACTCCCTCAATCGGGGCTTTTGCTTAGGCCCCTACTCGAGCGTCTACCGGGGCTCTCACAGGAACCTGGGCAGGAGGCGCATCCCAGCATGTGGAAGGGGAGCGCGGCATCCCTCACGTTCCTACACTCGGGTGTGGAATAATAAAACCCGACGCTACTAAACACAGTACAAATTTTTTTGCGGCACAGGTTACCGCAGTGCAGATTTTGTGCTCTTTGGCGGCGTATATTCAGAAGGGGTCACTCACCTCGCATCCACGGCGGACCGTCGCCGCAGCCCACAATCTATCGGCACATCAGGAGAGTTCACGTGCTTCTCTATAAATCCACCCAGAAAGCAGTCACCGGAATCCTGCGCACCGTCTTCCGCGCCCGAGTGACCGGACTCGAAAACTTCCCCGCCACCGGCCCGGTGATTGTCGCCTCCAACCACCTGTCCTTCCTGGACTCCATCATTATTTCTGCCATGATGCCGCGCCGCGTGGCGTTCCTCGCCAAGGCTGAGTACGTGAACACCCCCGGCCCGCGCGGCAAGATGATGAAGGCATTCTTCGAAGCCGTGGACATCATTCCCGTGAACCGCTCCGACCGTTCCGAATCGCTTAAGGCACTCGACATTGCCCTGGAGAAGCTGCAGAAGGGTAAGGTCTTCGGCATTTACCCCGAGGGCACCCGCTCCCGCGACGGCTACCTGTACCGAGGCAAGATCGGTGTGGCGTGGCTGGCGCACATGACCGGCGCACCCGTGGTACCGGTTGGTCTGATTGGTACCGACCGCCTGCAGAAGCCCGGCTCGAACATGATTTACCCGCGCCGCTTCACGATTCGTGTGGGTAAGCCGCTCTACTTTGAGAAAACCGGCGAGAAGATGACCGGCAAGCAGCGCCGCGTCACCACCGACACGATCATGGATGAGATCGCTCAGCTGTCCGGTCAGGCGCGAAAGCACGAGTACAACGTTTCGCCCTCAGCCGCACGTGACGCAGGTTAGGGCACGCCCCGCCTATACCGCGTAGACTTAAACCGCGCATTCACGCACCGCCCCACGCGCTTTGGGGGAGATGGGTGTAGGATGCGCGGTTTGTCGTATGCGCGAGCCTGGGATAACCCCGATAGCCCAGCAGCGGCAACCCAGCAGAAAGCCCGCGCCGACCCCCGTAGAGAAGCACCGTCAAGCCCAGTAGAGCGAGGAGAAAGTACCCATGGCAGAGCCTTCCAGCTACCGCCCCGCCCCCGGCGAAATCCCCACCGGTCCGGGCGTTTACCGTTTCCGCGATGCCGACGGCCGCGTCATCTACGTGGGTAAGGCGAAGAACCTGCGCAACCGCCTCAACAGCTATTTTGCGTCGCCGCAGACGCTGAGCCCGAAGACCTACGCAATGGTGCATACGGCGGCGAGCGTGGAGTGGACCGTGGTGGCGAGCGAAATGGAATCACTGCAGCTCGAATACACCTGGATTAAGGAGTTTTCGCCGCGGTTCAACATTGCGTTCCGCGACGATAAGTCGTACCCGTACCTGGCGATTACCGTCAATGATGTGTACCCGCGCGCCATGGTGACCCGCGGTGAGCGCCGTAAGGGCGTGCGCTATTTTGGTCCGTATTCGCAAGCGTGGGCGATTCGTGAAACCCTGGATGCGCTGCTGCGCGTGTTTCCGGTGCGCACCTGCACGAACGGCGTGTTTAACCGCGCGAAGAATAGTGGCCGGCCGTGCCTGCTTGGTTATATCGATAAGTGCGCGGCTCCGTGCGTAGGCAAGATTAGCGCCGAGGAGCACCGCGAGTTGGCGCGCGGGCTGACCCGTTTTATGGGTGGTGGCGCTGAGAAGCATATCGCGCAGCTGACCGCGGAAATGAAAGCCGCCGCAGCTGATATGGACTTTGAGCGTGCCGCGATTCTTCGCGACGATATTGCTGCGCTGACTAAGGCGTTTGAGCGTAACGCCGTGGTGCTTGGCTCGACCGTGGATGCTGACCTGTTCGCCTACGCCGAGGACGACCTGGAGGCGTCCGTTCAGGTGTTCTTCGTGCGCGGCGGCAGGATTCGCGGCCAGCGCGGCTGGATTGTGGAGAAGGTCAACGACAGCACCGACGCGCAGCTCATCGAGCAGCTCATCGCGCAGGTGTACAGCGATATTGCGGCGAGCCTCGCCTCCCAGAAGGATGCCGAGAAGAGTCTGAACAGCTACGATATTCCGCGTTCCGTGCTCGTGCCGGTGGAGCCCGAGAATAAGGAGCAGCTGGCGTCCTGGCTGGCGGAGGTGCGTGGCGGTCCCGTGGAGATTAGCGTCCCGCAGCGCGGCGACAAGGCAGAACTCATGAAGACGGTCGCCGAGAACGCGCGCCAGTCGCTGACCCTGCACAAGAGCCGCCGTGCCGGTGATTTGACCACCCGCAGCGCCTCCCTCGTGGAGTTGCAGGAGGCGCTGGAACTGCCGGACCCGCTGCTGCGCATCGAGTGCTACGACATTTCGCATGTGCAGGGCACGAACGTGGTCGCGTCCATGGTCGTCTTTGAGGACGGCATGCCCGCGAAGAACGCCTACCGCACCTACAGCATTACCGGTGACGCCGCGCGTGACGATACCGCCAGCATGTACGACGTCATTACCCGCCGTTTCAAGAGGCACCTGGCGCAGCAGGCGGAACGTGAAGCTGCGCCCGTACACTCCGGCGAGATTGATGCCTCCACGCCCGAGCCGGCGAAGTTCGCCTACCCGCCGAACCTGGTGCTCGTGGACGGCGGCCCGCCTCAGGTAGCTGCCGCATCCGCCGCGCTGAGCGACCTGGGCATCACGGATGTGTACGTTGTTGGCATCGCTAAGCGCCTGGAGGAGCTGTGGCTACCGGACGACGACTACCCGGTCGTGCTGCCGCGCACCTCGCAGGCGCTGTACCTGGTCCAGCGCCTCCGCGATGAGGCGCACCGTTTCGCCATTACTTTTCACCGGTCTAAGCGCGGTAAGGCGATGGTCGCCTCCGCCCTGGATGAGGTGCCCGGCCTGGGTGAAGTGAAGCGTTCCGCACTGATTAAGCATTTCGGGTCGGTGGCTCAGATTAAGCAGGCGAGCGCCGAGGAGCTGACGGCGGTGCCGGGTATTGGTCCGGCGTTGGCTCAGAAGATTCTGGCGGCGCTGGCCTAATCCTCTGGCTGGCGCTGGCCTAAGTGCCTGCTGACGCTGAGTGAAGGCCCGCCCGGGGTGTGAATGTAGCACCTCGCCTCGTAATAGCGCTTAACAAACGTGTCATAATTGAAGGAAACCGTCATCATTACGAGCGCGCTATCTTTGCGTGCTCTCAACCAGTAGAGTGGAAACCGTGAGTAATAACCATCTGCGCCTATTCACCAGCGAGTCGGTGACTGAAGGCCATCCCGATAAGATTTGTGACCAGATTTCTGACGCCATCCTTGACGGCATCATCGCCCAGGATCCCGCAGCGAACGTTGCTGTGGAGACCATGGTGACCACCGGTCAAGTGCATGTTGCTGGTGAGGTGACTACCTCCAGCTACGTCGAAATCCCCTCCATCGTGCGCGAGACCATTCTGGGTATCGGCTACGATTCCTCTACCCGCGGCTTCGACGGCGAGTTCTGCGGCGTGTCCGTGTCCATTGGTGAGCAGTCCCCGGACATTAACGCCGGCGTGTACGAGTCCCTCGAGGTTCGTCAGGGCATTGCTGCTGACGAGTACGACCGCCAGGGTGCGGGCGACCAGGGCATCATGTTCGGTTACGCTTCGAACGAGACGAACGTGCTGATGCCCGCCCCGATTTGGCTGGCGCACCGCCTCTCTGAGCGTCTGACCAAGGTCCGTAAGGACGGCCTGCTGACCGAGCTGCGTCCCGACGGCAAGACTCAGGTGACCCTCGGCTACGATTCGAACAACGTGCCTGTCTCCGTGGACACCGTCGTTGTTTCGAGCCAGCACACCGCAAGCTACGACCTGGCTGACCTGCGTGCAGACATTGAGAAGCACGTTATCGCACCGGTTCTGGGTAGCGTCGAGCTGGATTCCTCCAACGCTAAGTTCATTGTGAACCCCGCTGGCCGCTTCGTTCAGGGTGGTCCCGTGGGTGACGCGGGCCTGACCGGCCGCAAGATCATTGTGGACACCTACGGCGGTTCGGCTCGTCACGGTGGTGGCGCGTTCTCCGGTAAGGACCCGTCGAAGGTGGACCGTTCCGCAGCGTACGCAATGCGTTGGGTTGCGAAGAACATTGTGGGTGCCGGTCTTGCCGACCGCGCCGAGGTTCAGGTTGCGTACGCTATCGGCCAGGCAGCGCCGGTCGGTCTGTACGTTGAAACCTTCGGCACCGAGAAGGTCGACCCGATCAAGATTGAGAAGGCTGTGCGTGAGGTCTTCGACCTGCGCCCGCTGGCAATCATTAACGAACTGGATCTGCGCCGCCCGATTTACAAGAAGACCGCAGCTCACGGCCACTTCGGTCGTACCGAGCCGGAATTCACCTGGGAGCGCCTGAACCGCGTGGATGCACTGCGTTCGGCAGTGTCCTCCTCCTAATATCTGTCAGGGTAGAGGAGCACGCTGATTCGGGTGACTCAGAGCAGTTCTGAATCGAACTCTTCGGCACCGTTAGGTGCTCAGCAGGAATCCCTGCAACAGCTAGACCTGTTGCAGGGATTTCCTGCTCTTCGTGATGCCCTGATTCCGGCTGCCCCAGAGCCGGTGAACGTTGCCGCCGAGTTGGAGGCGAGCGGCGTGCCGAACCCTGTGGCGCGTGTGCGCGTGGATAGCACCCTGCCGCAGGTGGACCGCACGTTTGATTACCGCGTGCCCGCTGAGCTGAGTGAGGATGCGGTGCCCGGCGCCCGCGTGCGTGTGCTGTTCAACGGTCATGAGCTGACCGGTTACATTGAGGAGCGCGCCGCCACGACCGATTGGACGCGCACCTCGCTGCTGCCGCTCAAGTCGGTGCTGTCGCGTGTACCGGCTGTTGCACCCGAAATTTTTGCGCTTGCCGAGGCGCTTGCTGACCGTTACGCCTCCACGGTGGCGAATGTTTTGCGTCTGGCGGTGCCGCCGCGTATTGCCGCTCTAGATAAGAAGTACGCGCCTCTTCTGCCGGGTTACGAGTCGGCGTATTTGGGTGATTCTGCCCCGGTAAGCACTTCCGATGCTCCCGAGAATGCGGAACCCGAGAGCGTGGATTCGGAGCACGCGGATTCTGAGCCTTCTACCGCCTCCGCTACCTCCACTGCCTCCAGTACCGCTACTGCCAGCGCTACCGACCCGTATGCGTGGCTTGCCACCCCCGGCGCACCCGCGCCCTTCGTACTGGACCCGCCGGCGCTGAACCCGGACGTGCCCGATGCCGCCTCCGTCTTCTCCGATTATGAGAACGGTGCGGAGTTCATTGAGGATGTTGCCGCCGGTGCCGCGACCCGCGCCGTGATGACCGTTCTTCCCGGCCACCTGGAGCACACGTGGGCGGATGTTTTGGCGACCGCACTCGCGGCTGCTGCTGTGAGTGGTCGCGGCGCTATTGCGGTGGTTCCGACCGCTAAGAACCTGGATCTTCTGGAGGCGGCGCTCGCCGAGCGTCTGCCGGCTGATTCGTTTGTGCGTTTGAGTTCTGATTCGACTCCGCATACTCGCTATCACGGTTTTGTGAAGGCTCGCCTGGGGCAAGTGCCGGTGGTGATTGGTACCCGCGCGGCAGCCTACGCGCCGGTGGCGAACCTGGGGCTGGTGGTGTGCTGGGATGACGGCGATTCTTCGCTGGTGGAGCAGCGCGCCCCGTATTGTCATGCCCGTGATGTGTTGCTTCTGCGTGCTTCTGCTGAGAATACTGCGGCGCTGTTTGCCGGGTTCAGTATGAGTAGTGAGGCGGCGCGTCTGGTGCGTACCCGCTGGGCGTCTCATGTGTGTGCGCCGCGTGCGTTGGTGCGTGATTATTCGCCGCGTATTTTTTCGACGGGTTCGGAGTTTGAGTTGGCGCGTGACCCGTTGGCGGCGATGGCGCGTATTCCTCACCTGGCGTTTGAGCATGCTCGTCGGGCGTTGGCGCGTGGTCCTGTGTTGGTGCAGGTGGCGCGTAGCGGTTATATTCCGTCATTTTCGTGTGAGCGTTGCCGCATGCCGGCGCGTTGCGGCGAGTGTAGTGGGCCTTTGTCGGTGGCTTCGGGTTCGTCGGTTCCGTCGTGTTCGTGGTGCGGTCATTTGGCGCAGCAGTGGCGTTGTTCTGAGTGCGGTTTTACGCATTGGCGTTATTCGGCGGCGGGTGCGACTCGTACTGCTGAGGAGCTGGGTCGTGCGTTCCCGAATGTTCCGGTGATTTCTTCGGCGGGCGACCATGTGCGGGCGTCGGTTGGTCCTGAGCCTGCGTTGGTGGTGGCGACTCCGGGCGCTGAGCCGGTGGCTTTTGGCGGCTATGCGGCGGCGCTTCTTCTGGATGCCGATAAGATGCTTCGTTTTGATTCGTTGCGTGCTCCGGAGGCGGCGTTGCGTCGCTGGTTGAATGCGGCGGCGTTGGTGCGTCCGGCGGCTCTTGAAGGCACGGTGGTGACGACTGCTTCGCCGTCGCCGGTGGAGCAGGCGCTGGTGCGTTGGGATCCGGCGTGGTTTGCACGTGAGGAGCTGGAGGAGCGCGCTCAGACGGGTCTGCCTCCGGCGGTTCGTACGGCTGCGGTGACCGGTGCGGAGGCGGATGTTCGCGCCTTCATGGAGGAGTTCTTGGGCTCTTCTGCGCTGCCGGAGCGGGTGCGTGAGCAGTTGCGTATTGTGGGTCCGGTCCCTCTAGATCAGGGGTATTTTGCCTGGTCGGAGTCCCTTGAGGAGGATTCTGAGGAGGCGCCGGTTCAGGGCGATTGGCGTACCCTGATGTTCTTCTCGTATGGCATTGCCCAGCAGGTGACCCGTGAGTTGCGTGCTACGCGTGCAACGATTGCGGCGTTGAAGAAGAACGTGGGGGAGCGCCCGGTTCAGATTCGTTGTGACGGTCTGGACGTGCTGTGATTTTCTAGTCGTGCTGTAGTGTTCTAGTGAGGGGCGGGTTCCCTGCCTAGGCGCGGAGGAAGTGTGTAGCGAACCGTCGCTGTACATCGTTTGCTGTACGTCGCATACGCTACCCGGCAACCATGAATTGAATACGAGAATGCCCCCCCCCCCCCCCCAGGTTCGGGGGGGTGCCGCGGCGATTATGTATATATGAGGATATAAGGCCCCGCGGCCATCCCCGCGCCAGGACAAAACACAACGCCCCGAAAATTATTAGA
>NZ_JANCOC010000009.1:104727-105660 GCF_024294905.1 Rothia gullae | reverse complement strand
GCTTCGAATTTTGCAAAAAATCCCCACATGGGGAAATTAAACTACCAATTTTGCCCCGTTTTGGGGGCCCTTAAACTTTTTTAATGCCTGGCCCCCCCCCCCCCCCCCCCCCCCGAGCCGGTGCCCATAAGAGAGAAAAGGCTGAAACTGATGACTGAAGCGGCTGAGACCGTTCTTGAAGTATTTATTCCGGGCCCCGGCGAGAACCCGGAGGATCCGCAGGATATGGAGCGCTCCGAGTTCCTGGGCGCCGCGCAGGAGGCGCTGGATTCGGGCGTGGACATTGAGGTGTACTCCACCGACTCCTACCCGTCCGCATTCGAAGAGTGCGCACCCGTGGCGGAGCAGATTGAGATGAACGGCCGCGAGGTTCTGCCGCTCATGTTGGTCAACGGTGAGGTGAAGGTGTCCTTCGCGTACCCGACCGCCGAGCAGATTAAGCGTTTTGCGCGCGCCCACCTGGTCGCCCAGCCGAAGGCGAACGCGGCAGCGGCTGCGTGCGGCCCCTCCGGTTCCCCGGCGGCGTCGATGATTCCGAACCTGAGCCCCCTGGCGGAGCCCGCCGGTTTCGCGGCGACCCTGGCGGGTAAGGTACCCCAGCCGGTCGGCGGCCCCGAGATTGGTAACCGCGTGAACCTCATGGGTGGCGACACCGGCGACGGTATCCCCACCTCTGGTTCGGTGGCTGTGAAGTCCGGCGGCTGCGGATGCGGTGGTTGCGGCTGCGGCGGCAAGTAAACCCGCCCCTGCCGGCAATGAGCGCCCGGCTCGCCCGGTTCTAAACTACATAGCAAAGAGCGGTGGCCCCCCCCGCGGGGTTGGGGGGCCGGGCCCCCGGTGGTTTTATTGCGGGGGGGGGGGGCCCCCCCCCCCCCCCCCGGGGGGGGGGGGGGGGGCGCCGTGCAGTGGTGTTGGGGGTGCGCCCCGCCGCCC
>NZ_JANCOC010000009.1:19357-104717 GCF_024294905.1 Rothia gullae | reverse complement strand
ATTTAACCCCCCCCCGGCCGGAATTGCGCGCCCGGCCCGCCGGGTCATAAACAACATCCCAAAGCGCGTTCCCCGCCTCCTCTTGATGAGGAAGCGGGCACCGCTTTCGTTTAATGAAGCTTAGGTTCACACCCGGCAGCACCTACGGGAGCTGCGGCGGGCGAACAGTACCTTACTTGATGGAGGTACCGACGGAACCGAGCTGCTGGCAAGCCTCGACCACGCGTGCGGCCATGCCTGCCTCTGCAGCTGCACCCCAAACGCGGGGGTCGTAGGTCTTCTTGTTGCCGACCTCGCCGTCAACCTTCAGCACACCGTCGTAGTTGCTGAACATGTGGCCAGCAACGGGGCGGGTGAATGCGTACTGGGTGTCGGTGTCGATGTTCATCTTGATAACACCGTAGGACACTGCGTCTGCAATCTCCTGCTCGGTGGAGCCGGAGCCGCCGTGGAAGACCAGGTAGAAGGGCTTGTCGCCCTTGCCGTACTTAGCGCCGACCTCGGTCTGGATTTCCTTGAGCAGCTCGGGGCGCAGGTGAACGTTACCGGGCTTGTACACGCCGTGAACGTTACCGAAGGTCAGAGCAGCCATGTAGGTGCCCTTCTCGCCCAGGCCGATTGCCTCAACGGTCTTGATTGCGTCTGCAACGGTGGTGTACAGGGAGTCGTCGATAGCGCCTTCAACGCCGTCTTCCTCGCCACCAACAGCACCAATCTCAACCTCGAGAACGAGCTTTGCCTTGGAGGTACGCTCGATCAGCTCAGCAGCGATCTTCAGGTTCTCGTCCAGGTCGATTGCGGAGCCGTCCCACATGTGGGAGTTGAAGATGGGGTCTTCACCGCGAGCAACAGCCTTCTCGGACTCTGCCAGCAGGGGCAGGACGAAGCCTTCCAGCTTGTCCTTGGGGCAGTGGTCGGTGTGCAGTGCAATGTTCACATCGTACTGCTTAGCAACTTCGCGTGCGTATGCTGCGAAGGCCAGGGAGCCAACGACCATGTCCTTCTTGGAAGCGCCGGACCAGTATGCTGCACCACCGGTGGATGCCTGGATGATGCCGTCCGAGCCAGCCTCTGCGAAGCCGCGGATAGCAGCGTTCAGGGTCTGGGAGGAGGTCACGTTCACTGCGGGGTACGCGAAGCCCTTTTCCTTCGCGGTCTGCAGCATTTCTGCGTAAACTTCGGGGGTTGCAATAGCCATATGCTGACTCCTTGGATAGATGCGACCGGTTACCGATGTTGGGCCGGTTCACCATATTTTGTTGGCGCGCGAGACGCCTCCTACTCACACTATTTTACCAAGATACAACTTATTTATCGTTAATTTTTTGTGGGTTTTTTTGGGTTTACAGCAGCGAAATTTCCGCGAAATACCGCGGTAAAGTAGAGGTGTTAATGACTTGATGTCTTCTGTGCGTGCAGGCCAGCGTACACATCACCCAGACGCGACGAAAGGACCCTCCCATGAGCAAGGCGAGCGCTAAAAATAATCCGAAACAGCTCGATGCGAAGCGTGAGAAGCGTGCCCGCCAGGAGCAGCGTCGTGCTGAGCGTGAGCATCGGAATGCGGCGGCTATTGCACCGGTGCGCGCGCAGTTGGATGAGGTTCTGGAGCGTAAGAGTCGGCATGTTTTGGGGCATGGCGATATGGCGAAATCCCTTGAGATGATGGAGAAAATGCGTGATGAGGGCGCGAGTGACCACGAGATTGATGTGGCGCTTGCGGAGGCGAAGCTCCCCTCGGTCGTGCAGGTGGGCCGTAAGTCGTTGATGCGTTGGCCGAGCTGGTGGTGGTTGAATCGTCGTGAGCGCGCGTTGCGGGCGAAGATTGATTACCTGATGGAGGGCTAAGTCCCCGTTTTGAATAGGTTGTGAGAGCACCCCGTTGTGGGTGCTCTTGTGCTGCACGGTGGTGGGGTAATTGATTTTTTGGACTCGAGGTTCAATTAATCTATTTCACAAAACAATGAAAAACACACGATACAACATGAACCAAATATATTCATAAGATATGCATTATATGTATATAAATTATTACGTGATGTGAGTTATATTTACCTAAATTGCCGTGCTATAGTCGTTACAAACCGCAGACGTGTTCCTAACCACATTTCGTGCAGCACGTGCTTCAGACATAACTATCCAAGGAGGTATAGCGTGAGCACCTTACCGAACAAGAACCCGCAGACTTCTGCAGCGGATCAGTACACTAAGCCCCCCACAGACGACCCGTTCGCACACGAGCAGGAAGGCTTCCACAAGGGGCTTGGCGCACGTCAGCTCCAGATGATTGCCATCGGTTCCGCTATTGGTACCGGCCTATTCCTGGGCACCGGTAGCCGCCTGCAGGACGCTGGCCCCATGCTCGCCGTCATCTACGCCGTCATCGGCTTCTTCGGCTACCTGATCCTTCGAGCCCTCGGCGAGCTGATCCTTCACCGCCCCTCCTCGGGTTCCTTCGTCTCCTACACCCGCGAATTCTACGGCGAAAAGGCCGCATTCGTATCCGGATGGCTGTACTGGCTGAACTGGGCAATGACCGCCGTTGCAGACGCCACCGCTATCGCTATCTACATCAGCTGGTTCGGTCGATACAACCAGTTCTTCGCAGATATTCCCCAGTGGCTCAGCGCATTCATCGTTGTTGTTGTCACCGTTGCTTTGAACCTCATCTCCGTGAAGCTCTTCGGTGAGCTGGAATTCTGGTTCGCACTCATTAAGATTCTTGCCCTGCTGTCCTTCATGGCGGTAGGTATCTGGTACCTGATCTTCGGTGAACCCATCAACGGCGTCACCCCCGGCCTGAGCCTTATTGCAGCCAATGACGGCTTCTTCCCCAACGGTATTCTTCCCGCTCTTATCGTGGTTCAGGGTGTTGTGTTCGCCTACGCCGGTATTGAGCTGGTCGGCACCACCAGTGGTGAAACCAAGAACGTTGAGAAGGTTATCCCCCGCGCTATCAACACCGTGATCTGGCGTATCGCGATCTTCTACGTTGGTTCCGTGGTTCTGCTCTGCCTGCTCATGCCCTACACCGCATACAAGGATGCAGAGTCGCCGTTCGTGACCTTCTTCGACGCTATCGGCATTGACGGTACCGCACCGATTATGCAGCTGGTCGTTATTACTGCGGCTGCTTCCTCACTGAACGCTGGCCTGTACTCCACCGGCCGTATCCTCCACTCGATGGGTGTTGCAGGTTCGGCACCGAAGTTCACCACCAAGGTGTCCCGCTCCGGCGTTCCGGTGGCAGGTATTCTGCTGACCGGTGTGGTTGGCCTCTTCGGCGTTGTGCTGAACTTCTTCGTTCCCGAGCAGGCGTTCGAGGTCGTGCTGAACATCGCATCCGTGGGCACCATGGCTAGCTGGGCAGCTATCGCAATGTCGCACCAGAAGTACCTGAAGTTGGTCGGTGAGGGCAAGTACAAGCGCCCCAACTACCGCGCACCCGGCGGTCGCTTCAGCGACTGGGCTGTGATGGTGTTCCTCGCTGTTGTGCTGGTGCTGATGGCTCTGGATTACCCGGTGGGTACTTACACCCTGGCATCGCTGCTGGTGGTTATCCCGCTGCTGATTATCGGCTGGTACACGGTTCGTGAGCGCGTCAACGAGATTGCTCGCGTCCGTGAAGGCTACACCGGTTCCGTGCCTGTGATTGCTGCCCGTCCTGTGGTGAAGAAGCTCATTTCGGAGCCTCGTACCCACATTGACCTGGGTGAACTGGACCTTGAGGACGAGGACAAGCCGAAGGGCAACTAACCCGACGGTAGCCTCCGATTCCGTGATATCCCAGTGAAATCCCGGTGAAGGCGATGAGGGGGGTTCTAGACCCTAGCCCGTAGGTTCCAGGAGTTCTAGATCCCCCTCCCTGCACGTCTTTTCGTGTTCGCTTCCGTATTACATCCGTGTAATACATAAAACAAAGTACATATCTACAGCATTTCTAATACGGCGTGTCCTGCAATATATTTTGAGATAATAGATATCCGCAGTGACCACCAGATGCACAAAGAAGTTTTGTGCAGATATTCAAAGGAGAAAATCATGACTGAACGTCCTAGCGCACACGCGGTGGAATTTGTTGATGTCGCCTCGATGGCGAAGTGGATTCAGAAGGACGGCGTAGGCAACATCATTGCCGGCATGGTCGACTTCCTCGAAGAAGACTTCAAGAAGTGGCAGAGCTTCGACAAGATCCCGCGCGTCGCTTCCCACACCCCCTTCGGTGTGATTGAGCTGATGCCCACCTCCGACAACATCACCTACTCCTTCAAGTACGTGAACGGCCACCCCTCCAACCCGGCACGCGGCTTCCAGACTGTGACCGCGTTCGGTCTGCTCGCTGACGTGGACAACGGCTACCCGGTGTTCCTGGCTGAGATGACCCTGCTGACCGCGCTGCGTACCGCTGGCGTGTCCGCCATGGTTGCTAAGCACCTGGCACGCAAGGATTCGAAGAAGATGGCGATGATTGGTACCGGCTCGCAGTCTGAGTTCCAGGCGCTGGGTATGCGCGCGGTGCTCGGCATTGAGGACCTGTCCGTCTACGACGTTGATCCGCACGCGATGGAGAAGTTCCGCCGTAACCTGGAGCCGCTGGGCTTCCGCATCCACCTGGCTAAGGACGTGGACGAGGCTGTTGAGGGTGCAGACATTATTACCACCTGCACCGCCGATAAGCAGCAGGCGAAGGTTCTGCTGGACCGCCAGGTGAAGCCCGGCGTGCACCTGAACGCTATTGGTGGCGACTGCCCCGGCAAGACTGAGCTGGAAAGCGAAATTCTGGACCGCTCCACCGTGTTCGTTGAGTTCCCGCCGCAGACCCGCATTGAGGGCGAGATTCAGCAGAAGGACCCGGACTTCCCCGTGGTGGAGTTCTGGAAGGTTCTGACCGGTGAGGAGCCGGGCCGCGTGTCGGACGAGCAGATTACCCTGTTTGATTCGGTGGGCTTCGCGATTGCTGACTTCTCGGGTCTGCGTTATGCCCGTGCGGCTACGCAGGACACCGACCTGCAGCAGTTCATTGACCTGGTTGCTAGCCCGGATGATCCGAAGGATCTGTACTCGCTGGTGAACGTTAACGTTCCGGTGGGCTAAAGGGCTAAGTAACCTGACGCTGAGTGGCCTTGAGCTGGCGGGCCTGTAGGTGCGCCAGCATGGGCTGCGAGGTTGAGAGTGAATAAAGTGAGGGCCGGGGAGTGGTGACACTCCCCGGCTCCTTCTTGTGAAATTTTCGTATGCACGGATTCTTGTGCGCGGATTTTCTTATGGGTAACTTGTGAGCATTCTGCGGCTGGTTCACCCGTTCTACCCTTCAGCGGGTGCGGCTACTGGTGGGTGGCGATAATTTCACGCGCCCTCGCCACATGCTTTTCTTTCTCTTCTTTCAGCTGGTTGAGCAACGCCTGATTCTTCTCAATCAAAGGACCCTGATAGGACGCCTCAAGATCACCCAAACGCTGAGCCAGCCTCACCTTCTCACTACATTGAGCTTCAATGATCGCCAGGCGGATCTTCTCCTCCAACATTTTGGGATCATCAGCATTCAGATTGGCCGATTCTTTGCTCGTCCATTCACCGTCCCCGGTGCGAGGCGTCAACCCTTTCTCACGCTGACAGTCCCACCAATCTGAGCGGGCTTTCTTCCATTCAGGGTCACCCTGCGCACGCTGGTACGCTTCGCCACTGATACGACCGACAGGGCGGTACTTTTCCTCATCAAACTTGAGCGCATCCAGTTCTTCCCGATGCTCTTCGCGGCAGCTGGCCTTGACATCTTCAGGGATGCTCTCATAAATCCTAGACTGCTCTTCTCTGACTTTGCTGGACGTATAATGATTCGCCGCATGCTTCACGTTCCAGGAGCCGTACTGGGAGGCGTTGCCAGAAACCCAGCCGTTTTCTAGGATTTCAAAATTGTATCCTTTTTTCGCATAGCACTCTTTAAGAATCAACAATGACGCCCTAACCGTTATATCTTCGGCCTGGTCACTCATGTCGTATTCGTCGAGCGGAAGAGTAATATAGTTATTTTCAAAATCCAGTTGGGCTTTGAGGCTAGTATCTTTAGGCGTAGCGGCGCAGGAACTTAAAGCTAAAGCAAAGCAGGCGAACAGAGCAGCAGATTTCTTCATTGTTACCGACTCCTTTCAATCGGGAAAGTCAGGAGGAGCCCACAAACATTGGGCTCCTCCATCACAATTATTAGTTGTACTGTTCAGTTCAAACAGAATGTGTTATTGACTAGTTGCGATAATTTCACGCGCCTTCGCCACATGCTTTTCTTTCTCTTCTTTCAATTGGTTGAGCTGCGCCTGATTCTTCTCAATGAGAGGCCCCTGATAGGACGCTTCAATATCACCCAAACGCTGAGCCATACCCACCTTCTGGTTACATTCCGCTTCAACCGTTGCGAGGCGAATCGCTTCTTGAGTTTTTTCCTCCTCACTCTTAGAACTTAGGTCAATATTGAGCGTCTCTTGACTAGTCCACTCATGGTCACCCTTGCGTGGTGTTAGCCCATTGCTCTCTAGGCAGCTCCACCATTCAGAGCGAACTTTATTCCATTCCGGATTACTTTTCGCACTCGCGTAGGCTTCCTGTCTAAGCCGGTAAGCGAAAGAGTCATTGTCATTCTCGTATTCAATTTCTTTCAGCTGATTGGCATTTTCTTTACGACATTGCTGCCTAATATCTGCCGGTATTTTCTCTGCTGTCTGCGCGCCCTCTCGAGCCTTTTCTTCATTGAAATATCCATACTTCTTGGCATATTCAACATTCCAGGCACCATATATATTGCTGTTCTGATCACCAGAGAACGCAGGGACAGCATCAGAGTATCCCTTAGCTACGTAACATATTTGCAGGATACGGGCGGTCGCCTCACTAATTACAGCCCTTGACGCATCGTCATAGTCATACTCATCCAGGGGAAGAGTAATCAAATTATTCGGGTAATCGAGCTTGGCTTTATATTCAGAATTTGAGGCACCTCCCTGAGCACATGAAGATAGCAAAAGCGCGCCTACTAGGGCAGTGATTGTGAATGCACTACTTTTATGCAAGATCACACCCTCCTTTCAGAGTGGACGAGAAACTTAAAGCTGGAAAGCATCTTGTCTCTCTAGCACCATTCACTTAGCAATACACATACATAACGGAGCTAATTCGGTCATCCCAGGTCTCACCCCAATGGAGACCCGCATGGCTTAGACCGCGAAGATAGTTGAGGTCGGAAGAAGATTCAAACCTGCGACCCGCATAGTAGCTGTCTTCGTAATAGCGCCACCGGCACCCATCAGAATGCAATGAAGATGCACGGTCGCTCATCCATCCCAGATGAGGGTTAGTCCAGGTGTACATGCGGGACCCAAGGAAATTTGCGTCCGAATAGAAAGTAACACCCGCATGTGCCGGAGGTGCTACCGCCCCGAAAGTCACCGCAGCCACACAGGCCGCAACAGCAAGAGACTTATTAAAGATCCTCATCAGAATCTCCTTTCAAAAGAATGACGCCGCGGTCATTCATACCCACAACCCGCAACCATTAGCGAGCCGAAGCCAGGAAATCTCGCATGCCCCAAACTGAAATTGAGAGTGCGATTCTCATATTCCCTGTGACTTGAATTAACACTAGCACACCTAGACTATTTATTTGGTGACCTAAATCACTTATGTGATAATATGTGATTTACCCACTTTAGATATATTCAAATATTATTTACTACATTTACAAGACAAAAAATCCAGATAACATCACACAACCCCACCACAAACAACGAACCAAACCCCATGGGTATCCACATTCATGTGAAAAACTCAACACCCCACCCAAACAAAAAATCACCCAATCCCCAATAAAAACCCCCAACAAAAAAGGTTCCGACGCACACGCAACGCACCGGAACCTTTAAACACCTAACAAACAGCCGCCAAACTACGACGGAATCTGGCCAAACACATGGCGGCGAACCCACGCATGCATCGCAATACCCGCAGCCGTCGCCGCATTCATCGAACGCGTCGACCCAAACTGCTCAATCGACAGAGTATCCCTAGCCGCCGCATGCAGCTCCTCCGACAAACCCGGGCCCTCCTGCCCAAAAACCAGCACACACTTCTTCGGCAGATCATACGTCTCCAGGGGCACCGAATCCGGAAAAATATCAATACCAATAACCTCCAGACCCTCACCCTGCGCCCACGCCACAAAATCCTCAATCGTCGGATGATGACGCACATGCTGATAACGATCCGTCACCATCGCACCACGACGATTCCAACGGCGACGCCCAATAATATGGACCTCCTTCGCCAACATCGCATTCGCAGTACGCACCACCGTGCCAATATTCAAATCATGCTGCCAATTCTCAATCGCCACATGAAAATCATGGCGGCGCGTATCCAGGTCAGCAATAATCGCGTCCATCGACCAGTAACGGTACTTATCCACCACGTTACGGCGGTCACCCTCACGCAGCAGCTCCTCATCCCAATGGTCCCCCTCAGGCCACGGACCCTCCCACGGACCCACACCCACCTCAAAACGAGCAGTACCCTGCTCAGTGCCCTCAACAGCCTCAGCTACAGCCGCCTCCGCAGGCACAGCCTCCGCAGGTACAGCCTCAGCCGCCTCACGATTCTCAACCATCACAACCACCTTCACGCCAACAACCAGCGCCACGACCGGCGCCCACAGAGCCATCTTACAGACAAAAACCCGCGCCACCAGCCACACACAGTAGCCAGCGACACGGGTTCACCCGCCGCAGCGGAACGTCTTAAAAATTCACGAAATCCTAGTCCAAGCCAGTAGAGACTAGTCCAGGCCCAGCTCATCCTTCGAGTACGCGTACAGGCACGGAACGCCCGCAACCTCTTCCACATGCTCCTTAGCGCCGGTCGCACGGTCAACAATCACAGCAACCGCCACAACCTCAGCGCCAGCCTTACGCAGCGCCTCAACAGCAGTCAGCGCAGAACCACCGGTCGTGGAGGTGTCCTCAACAGCAACCACGCGGCGACCCTCAACGCTCGGGCCCTCCACCTGACGGCCCATGCCGTAAGACTTCTGAGCCTTACGCACCACAAACGCGTCAATCGCACGGTCCTGATCGCCAGCGGCACGCATAATCGCGGTACCCACCGGGTCAGCACCCATGGTCAGACCGCCAGCAGCCTCAAACTCGATGCCGTTCTTATCCAGCAGGTCCAGCATGACCTGACCGACCAGGCGAGAAGCCTCGTGGTGCAGGGTGATGCGGCGCAGGTCAACATAGTAGTCGGCTTCCTTGCCGGAGGCGAGGACCACGTGCCCGCGCACCACAGCCAGCTCCATAATCAGCTGGCGCAGGCGTTCACGGGCTTCTTCAATGGGGAGGTTTTCAGAAAGCTTAGTCATAGTTCAAGTGTAGCGGCTCACGTGCAGGCGGCGCAGGCTATTCCCTGCACTATTCCAGCGCTAGGTTATTCCACCACGCGACCCACCGACGGCGGCAACGCAGCACGCAACTTCGTCAGCATCTCCTCATACTCGGCGGCAGGATCCGAATCAGCAACCACCGCGCCACCGGCGGCAAGAGTCACCGTGCCCTCATCGTGCGCCACGAGCGTACGAATTACAATCGACAGGTTCGCCGAACCATCCGCCGACACAAAGCCCAGAGCACCCGAATACACGCCGCGAGCGCGACCCTCCAGGCGCTCAATAATCTGCATGGTCGAAGGCTTCGGCGCACCCGTCATCGAACCACCCGGGAAGCACGCCCGCGCGGCAGCCACCGCGCTCACACCCTCACGCAGACGCGAACTGACCGTAGACACCAGCTGATGCACCGTCGAATAGCTCTCCACGCCCATAAGCACGGGCACGCGCACAGACGCCGGGTCAGACACCGTGGACAGGTCATTACGCAGCAAATCCACGATCATGAGGTTTTCGGCGCGGGTCTTCTCATCGGTACGCAACCATGCCGCCGCTGCGGCATCTTCTTCCGGGGTGGCGCCGCGCGGCACCGTACCCTTAATCGGCTTCGTCTGGGCGTTGCGGTGCGTATCCACGCTCAAAAAACGCTCCGGCGAAGAAGAAAGCACCGAAAAATCACCGCACCGCAGATACGCCGCATAGGGTGCCGCATTGTGGGTGCGCTGGCGGCGGTACAGCTCAAAGAAAAGCTCCGGGCTCGGATTCTGGATGCGTGCGTTCGTCTGCGCGGTCAGGCACACCTCGTAGCTGTTACCCTCGTAAATTTCGTGCTGACTAGCACGAACGGCGTCCATGTAGGCTTCTGCGGCGGGTGCCGGGAAGAGCAGCAGCTCGGCGAGCTCAGGGGCACTATCAGGGGCGTTGTCAGGAGTATTTTCGGAGGCGCGCTCCCCCGCCGGAGTCAGCGCCACGCTCAGCACCGGAGTCAGGGCCTCGCTCAGCAACCGCTCCGCCGCCTCACACCACAACTCATCGCCCACCAGCCAGCTACACGCCGCAGCCCCCGGGCGGGCATGCTCATGCACCAGGTAGCGGACCGCCGGCAACCACAGAGAATCCGGGGTCGGCGCCTCATGCGCCGGCAGATAGCCCGGCACCGGGTGGTCGTGCTCCATGCCCATAGCGGCACGCGCCTCATAGCCGAAATAGCCCACGTAACCGCCACGCAAACCCGCGGGCAGCCCGGTTGCCGCCGCGGTATCCGGGTGCACGCGCGGGGCGCAGGCGAGCGCCGCCTCCAGCTGGACGAAGGGGTCTTCCCCGCCAGACTCAGCCGCCGTACGCACCGAATCCACGCGCAGGGGCGACAGTTGCACCGGGACCACACCCACATACGAGGCGACCGACATGGGCGACTCCTCGCGCGCCGAATCCAGCCAGAAGGAATACTCGGCGCCACCGGTCAGCAGCGGGTATGCCTCCTCGCAGTTCACCGCGAAAGGCAGCGGGCGCACGGCAAGCTCCCGCGTCTGCGCATCCCACGGGATGCTCTGCAGAATACTCTGCAGGGCATGAGGGGACGCAGAAGCGGGAGCGTTCGGGGTAAAAATACGGTCCGCGGAAGTTTCAGTCACGGACTCCATTGTATGGCGTGCAGGCGAACCGTTGGTTTAGTGAACGACTGCGGGTGCTTCGCCGTTTTCGCTGGTCATCGGCAGACCGGCAGCGAACCACGCGCTGGTGCCGCCCGCAATGTTGTGTGCGGCGTAGCCGTGCTCGCGCAGGAAGGTTGCCGCGCGGTTCGAACGGCCGCCGCCGTGACAGATGACGTAGAAGTCTTCGCCGGGTGCGGGCAGTTCTGCCAGACGCTCAGCGATGGTGCCGAGGGTGATGTGCTTGGCGCCGGTGGCGTGGCCGCCCTCCCACTCGTAGTCTTCACGCACGTCGATGATGGTTGCGCCTGCGGGAACGTCGCGGGGGTCGACCTGGGGTACAGCAGTCATGGGGTTCTCCTTTGAATTGAATGAGGACGAGCCGGTCGGCACGGTGGGGTGCCGGGTGGGCATAGTTGTGGTTCCACTCTATCGCTTTGGGGGTGTGGGGCGCATCTAGCCCGGTATTTGGGGGTTTGTGAGATTCGAAAATGGTGCATACGAAAAAATCGAAATGGTTTTTCATGCACTGGTTGATAGTTCAATCTTTGAAATATATGAACATCACATGTATACATATGCACCCATAAGGGTATAGACTTAAACACATATTGCCCGGGTCACACAGAACCCCGGGCTTGCACAGAAAAGAATTACCACCATGTCTCACACCATCACAGGTGCCGAACCCAAGGAAACCAAGACCTTCTTCGGCCACCCGCGCATGCTCGCGAACCTGTTCACCGTAGAAATGTGGGAGCGCTTCTCCTTCTACGGCATGCAGGGCATCATGATCTACTACCTGTACTACACCGCCGACAAGGGCGGCCTGGGTCTCGACCAGACCCTCGCCACCGGTGTTATCGGTGCGTACGGTGCAATCGTGTACCTCATGGCAATTCTTGGCGGCATCCTCGGTGACCGCCTCCTCGGCCCCGAGCGTACCCTCTTCTACTCCGCTATCGGCATCATGGCGGGTCACATCTCCCTCTCCCTCATCCCCGGCGTGCCGGGCGTGGTGCTTGGTCTGCTGCTGGTCGCTATCGGCTCCGGTGGTTTGAAGAGTAACGCCTCCGTGCTGGTCGGCTCCCTCTACGCAGATAACGACCACCGCCGTGACGCAGGCTTCACCATCTTCTACATCGGCGTGAACACCGGTGCACTGATTGGCCCTATCCTGACCGGTTGGGGTTGGAGCGTCGGCGGTTTCCACCTCGGCTTCGCACTGGCCGCTGTCGGTATGGCTGCAGGCCTGATTCAGTACTCGCTGACCCGCAAGAACCTGCCCGCCTCCGTACACCATGTGGCAACCCCCTTCACCAGCACCCAGAAGCGTAACTTCTACCTGGCACTGGTCGGCATCGTGGTCGTTCTCGGTATCCTGCTGGCGACCGGCCTGATGACCGCAGACAACCTCAAGAACTGGGTCATGGGCTTTATCTTCATCGGCGCTATCGCCCTGTTTGCTCAGCTGCTGAGCGCCAAGGACGTCACCGCTGATGAGCGTTCCCGCGTCACCGCATTCATCCCCCTGTGGATTGCAAACTCCGTGTTCTGGGCACTGTACCAGCAGCAGTTCACCGTCATGGCGGTGTACTCGGATGAGCGCCTGAACTGGAACATTCTGGGCATGGAGCTGAGCCCGAACCTGGTCAACTCCATCAACCCGATCTTCATCATTATCTTCGGCATGCTGTTCTCCGCCCTGTGGACCAAGTGGGGTGAGCGTCAGCCGGTGACCACCGTGAAGTTCTCCGCAGCGCTGATTATTATTGGCCTGGCGTTCTGGATCTTCCTTGCTCAGGCGGGCGTTCAGAGCGTAAACGTCGGCTGGATTGTGCTGATCCTGTTCGTCTGCACTATCGCCGAGCTGATTATTTCCCCGGTGGGTATTTCGCTGGCGACCAAGCTCGCACCGAAGGCGCACCGCGTGAACATGATGGCGCTGTACTTCACCTCCGTGGCAATGGGTACCGTGCTTTCCGGCTGGCTGGCCCAGTTCTACAGCATGGAAACTGAAGTTCCCTACTTCACCTGGATGGGCATTATCACCATCGCGACCGGTGTGCTGCTGTTCCTGGTGCACAAGCCGGTTCAGAAGATGATGCGCGGCGTGAAGTAGCCACAAAGTTACTTGCCTGCGCTGCTGACTCGCTGTTTCAGGCGGCGTGAGCGTGTATAGGCGAGCGTATATAGGTTAGGGCCCCGAATCCTTGAATTACCAAGGGTTCGGGGCCCTTGCTGTACGCACTGGTGTATGCCCCCGGCAGCCGGAGCGCCGGAATATTGAAGGGAGGTTCAGGAGGGGCGGGTTTAGGGGTATTCGGGGCGTTTTCCTTAATGAGAAAATCCGCGCGGATTTTCTTATTAAGCGCCTTAATAAGAAAATCGAAGTGTATTGTCTTATTAAGACCCCCCATACGACCAGCAAGACGACACCGATGAAGAGGAGGAGGGAGGAGGAACCATGCCCTCAGCCATCACCTGGCCCGCTCTCACATGGGAGCCGCAAACCCCCTGGGTTCACCGCGATGCCCTCGCCTCCCGACGCGCAACGCGCCGCAACTCCGGCACCTTCTCCAGCGCCGTACCCGCCTCCATTGCCGCACTCAACGTCGAACTCAGCCCCGCACTGCGAGCGCGCCTCCAAGAGAACGCCACCGCAATAACCCGCTTCGATGAGCGGCTCCACCACATCGGCGGCATCCCCTTCTCCGCGGTTCTTCTGCGCGGCGAATCCGCCTCCAGCTCACAGATTGAAAACCTCACCGTTAGCGCACGCAGGCTCTCACTGGCTGTCCTGGGTGCAAGCGGGTCGAAAGTGGGCATTAACGCCCAGCTGGTGGCACGCAATGTTTACGCGATGCGCACAGCTTTGGACACCGCAGAAAACATTAGCATCGACAACATCCTGGCGATGCACCGCGAACTGACTCGCGGCCTGCAGCAGGACTCCGGTGTAATCCGTACCCAGTGGGTGTGGATTAAGGGTGATTCACCCGTGGCCGCAGACTATGTGGCACCGCACCACGAGAGGGTTCCCGCCGACCTCGAAGACCTCGTAGACTTCATGAACCGCAGCGATATCAATCCCATCGCACAGGCGGCGATTGCGCACGCCCAATTTGAGACAATCCACCCCTTCACTGACGGCAACGGCAGAACCGGTCGCGCACTCGTTTCCTCACTCCTGCGAGCCCGAGGAGTTACCCCGCATATCATTCTTCCTATATCCTCAGGTCTGTTGCACGACACCAAAGGATACATTCAGGCGCTCACCGACTACCGTGCAGGCGATGCTGAGCCCATCATCGAGCTCTTCATCGACGCCGCGCAGAAGGCAATCACCAACGCAGAAATCCTGGCGCAAGATATTGAAACCCTGCGCGATGAGGTGCTGTCCATTGCCCAGCGTAAAACCTCTCTCCTGCACTCCCTCGCCAACCTGTGCTGCACCGAGCCCGCCTTCACTGCACACATGATGGAGGAGCACACGCAGGGGTCCCGTGCCAGCGTGTACCGCCTCCTCAACCGCATGGTGGAGCTACAGATTCTGCGTGAAGAACGCGTCAAAATTCAGGGGCAAAAAGTGTGGACTGTTCCCGCCCTCAACCACGCCCTCGACGACTTCGCGGCACGAGCAGGACGACGCGGATAGATGCGCCATCGGGTTCGATAACCCGCGCGAAAATTCTGCGGCCGTAGGCAGGTTCCCGCGCGCGGAACTGTGACGATTTATGTCTCCGCATGAACGCGCATGACAGAAAATAGAGTCAAAAAGGACGCATTAAGCCACGAACAGAAATCTACTAGACAGCCCTCAACCACAGGTCTAAGGTGAATCCAGAACGAGCCGGAAAACCTTCCGGCACAACCTTTCAACCCTTAGCCGAGGAGAAAATCATGGCACTTTACCTGGTGGAACTGACCCCCGCACAGCCGTCCAAGGACGAAGCAACCGCACTCATCGAGACCGTCAACTCGTCCCTGACCAACGGCGCCGAGCTCATCGAAACCCAGGTCTCCGCAGATCACAAGATCGTCTTCGTCATCGTCGAATCCGAGAACACCGCATTCGGCCCCGACCTTGCCGCAGCAATCGGTGAGCGCGCATCCGTCGCAGGCCCCGACGCAGTCCGCCTGGTCGGCGCAGAGCTCGAAGACATCAAGAAGCTCAAGAAGGACGCAGACTACCTGGTTGAGTGGGACATCCCCGCAGAGATTACTATGGAACAGTACCTGACCCGCAAGAAGGCGAACTCCCCCAAGTACGCGGAAGTTCCCGAAGTTTCCTTCCTGCGCACCTACGTTCGCGAAGACACCGCAAAGTGCCTCTGCTTCTACGACGCACCCGACGAAGAAGCTGTTATTCGCGCCCGCAAGGCCGTCAGCACCCCCATTGACCGACTGTTCAAGCTGCACGCATAGACGCGATGCTCACCGCTTAGGAGAAACCCCATGTCCGAGTTCACTCTCGAACCCCTCTACGATTACCCCCAGCGCGAGCAGGTGCTCGCACTCGCCCGAACCCACGCAGATGCTGTTGACCGCGGCGAGCGTTCCCCTTTCGAAAACCTGCGCGAAATCGCTCAGGACGGCCTGATTACCCTGGGCCGCGATGGCGGTTCCCTGGTCCCCCAGGTTTCGGTGGCTTTCGACCTTGCTACCGAGGACGCCTCCACGGCGTTCTCCCTGTGGGCTCACCGCTCCACCATCGCGTTCTTTGACGCTGTGGGCCGCGAACTGCCCGCCGGCCTAGCGGATGCGACCGTCAGCGGCACCACCGCCATGGCGGCGGCGTACAAGGAGGCTTCGGGCCTGGCACCGATCAAGGTGGAGGGTACCCTCGTTGAGGGCGGTCTGAAGCTGAACGGTTCCGTGTCGTGGGCGTCGAACCTGTACCCGGGCGGCGTGATTGTGCTTCCGGTGGCTGTGCAGAACGCCCCGGAAAGCCACCCGAACCGCTACATCGTGACGGTCCGCCAGGACGTCGAGGGCTTGAGCATTGATTACCACCGCAACCTGCTGGCGCTGAACGGCACCGAGTCCGGCACCCTAAAGTTCGAGGACGTTTTCGTTCCAAGCGAGGATGTTCTCAGCGACAATATTGAGGCATTCCTGCACGATGTGACCGCGCCGTTCCTGCTGGTTCAGTCGTCGTTCTGCCTGGGGCTTGCCGCTGGTGCTCTGCAGGAGGCTGCTAAGCACCTGGACGTCTCGCAGGGCGTGTTCCGTCCTGAGTTCCCGCTGATTCTGGCGGAGTACCAGAGCCTGCGTGAGGAACTGGTTCGCCTGGCGTCTGAGCCGGAGCGTGCTGAGCGTCGTGACCTGCTGAGCTTGCGTCTGGGTGTGTCTCACTTTGCGACCATTGCTACTCACTTTGAGCTGCAGGTTGTTGGAGGCGCAGGTTACGTGGCTGAGTCCCCGACGGCTCGCCGCCTGCGTGAGGCGACGTTCCTGCCGGTTCAGTCCCCGACTGAGGGTCACCTGCGTTATGAGCTGGCACGTTACGATCACCTGGAGAACCTGCGTGACGCTCTCTAAGCCATTGAGCTGTGTGTAGCGAGTGTTTTTATTCGCTCTTTGCATCAATACCCCGTATATGCCTAGAACTACATATACGGGGTATTGATGCATTCTGGGCTATATATTAGGGGTTTGGGGCTCATTATAAGAGAATATATGCCCCACTCAACGTATCCCTGCTCATATTTATAGCCGTTTAGCTGTGACCCACACCCGCATACGCGTAGAATTATGTGGAATTTTATACACCACCACATTCACCTCAGGAGCTCCCTTTGAGCATCTCTAAACTTCTCGGCTTTGACTGGTCGATTCACGGTGATGGCCGCACCGTCAAGCCCGGTTCTGTTGTGGCACCGAGCGAACGCCTCGCATGGCCGATCACCATCGGTATCGGCGCGCAGCACGTGGTTGCTATGTTCGGCGCGACCTTCCTCGTGCCGCTACTGACCGGTTTCCCGCCGGCAACCACCCTGTTCTTCTCGGGTATCGGCACGGTCCTGTTCCTGCTCATTACTCGCGGGCGCGTCCCCTCCTACCTGGGTTCTTCCTTCGCGTTCATTGCACCCCTCGCCGCTGCGGGCTCCTCGCACGGCCCGGCGGGTTCGCTCGGCGGCATTGTCATGGCAGGTATCGCCCTGTTCCTGGTCGGTCTGATTGTTCAGTTCGCTGGCACCGGCTGGCTGACCAAGCTCATGCCCCCGGTTGTGACCGGTTCAATCGTGGCGCTGATTGGCTTCAACCTGGCACCCAGCGCTAAGGACAACTTCATGAAGGCACCGATTACCGCACTGGTGACCCTGTGCTCTATCGTGCTGATTTCGGTGCTGTTCAAGGGCATCATTGGTCGTCTGTCCATCCTGCTGGGCGTCATTATCGGATACATTACCGCGGTAATTCGCGGCGAGGTGGACTTCTCCACCATCCACAAGACTGTTGAGACTCAGGGCATCATTGGTCTGCCGCGCTTCCAGACCCCCGAGTTCCACTGGGAGCTCGCCGGCCTGTTCATCCCCGTGATTCTGGTGCTTGTGGCTGAGAATATCGGCCACGTGAAGTCCGTTGCGTTGATGACTGACACCAACCTGGACGACTACTCCGGCCGCGCCCTCATGGCGGACGGCCTGGCAACCACCATTGCCGGTTTCGGTGGCGGTTCGGGTACCACCACCTACGCTGAGAACATCGGCGTGATGGCTGCGACTAAGGTGTACTCCACCGCGGCGTACTGGGTGGCGGCTATCTTCGCGATCGGCCTGTCCATGTTCCCCGCATTCGGTGCCGCTATTGCGACCGTCCCGGCGGGTGTTCTGGGTGGTGCCGCAACCGTGCTGTACGGCATGATCGGTATGCTCGGTGTTCGTATTTGGAGCGAGAACCGTGTTGATTTCTCGAACCAGATCAACCTGACCACCGCCGCTGTGGCGCTGATTGTGGGTATTGCGGACTACACCTGGGTCTTTGAGGAACTGTCCTTCGCAGGTATTGCTCTGGGCACCGCTACGACCCTGATCGTTTTCCACTTGATGACCTTCATCGCGAAGTACACGAAGGCTGCTGGCGACCCGCTGGAGCCCTTCGACCCCGAGAAGAGCACTGAGGGACACTAGAGCTCCTTACGCTTGCGCCGTTGGGAATAGTGCTCCTGAGGCGTAGGATGTAAAAAGCGGCCCGGATGGATTGGTTTCCATCCGGGCCGCTTTTGCGTCTTCTGGACGTTACACACAACTGCCACCCTACTTAGACACAAATCAGACACAAAAATTTGAGTCTAGACATAAATTTTTATGCCTAGACTCAAATTTTTTATGTGTAGACATAAAAGTTTATGTCTGAGTTATGTCTACGTTATGTCTGCGGAGGCTCACCCAGCCGCTAGCGCTGGATAGCTAGCACCGGATGGCTCGTGCTGGATAGCTAGTGCTAGGCGGCTAGGACCGTTCGGCGAGCATCGCCTCAATCGTCTGCGCCACACCGTCCTCTTGGAAGGCCGGGCAGGTGCGCCCCACCTTCGCAATGAGCGCCGGCTGACCCGACGCCATGGCGAAGCCCTCCCCCGCCCAGCAGAGCATCTCCGCGTCATTCGGCATGTCACCAAACGCCATCACCTCGTGCGCCTCAATGCCGTGGCGTGCCGCGAACTTCTCCAAAATCCGCCCCTTATTCACGGTCTTAGAGCCCATCTCGATGAGCGGCTCACCGACCACGCCGCGGGTCACCGACACCAGCGAACCGACCGCCTGATGCACGCGCGCCTGCAGAATATCCGGGTCCATGCCGGGCACACGAATCAGGTACTTAATGACCGGGGTTGAACCAATGCGTTCGAGCGCCTCGGCGATTTTCACCTCCACCACACGGGCGCCCTCAAGCACCTCACCCCCCTCATGCGGGCCCTGAACGTAGACGGTGGCCACCGTTTCGAGGGTGTAGGTGGCGTCGGGGAAAATAGGCTCCAGCAGCTCGTGAGTACGGGCAATCACCGCGGGATCAGCACCGTTAATTTCTTCCACCTCGTTCGCGCCCAGGTGGTACACCACGGCACCGTTGGAGCAGATGGCGTAGGAGTCGAAGTCGGTCTGCTCGCGCAGGGGTGTGAGCCAGCGGCTCGGGCGGCCGGTGACGAAGACGATATCAATCCCGGCGGCGCGGGCGGCCTCAAGGGCGCGCAAGGTACGCGGACGGAACCGGAAATCGTGCCCGATGAGGGTGCCGTCCAGGTCGCTGGCGATGAGTTTAATCATGCAGATATGCCTTCAGTGGTGGGGTGTATCGGTGCTGGTTATTGTACGGTACTGGTCAGGGTGCGGGGCTGGTGAGACTGTGCCGGCGTGCCGCTAAGCCGCCGGTTCCGCGTAGGTGACGGTCAGGAACGCACGACCCAGGCCGTGGCCGAGCAGGTTAAAGTTCACGACGGCGGGGCTGGCGTTCTCGTCAATGTCGAGCTTCTCCACATCCACGGCGGTGACGCAGAAGATGTAGCGGTGCGGGCCGTGACCCGCCGGAGGGGCAGCACCCAGGAAGCCCGCCACGCCGGCGTCGTTGCGGTGCGTCAGGGCGCCGGCGGGTGCCTCCGCACCAGTGTCAATGCTAGTCACGTTCGCGGGAATATTGGAGACAGTCCAGTGCCAGAAGCCGCTGGGGACCGGCGCATCCGGGTCGAAGCAGGTCAGAACGAAAGACTTGGTGCCCTCGGGGAATCCGCTCCAGGACACCTGTGGGGAGCGGTCCTGACCGCCCGCCACGCCGAAGAGGGCGGAGCGCATCCATTCGGGGGCGGTGCCGCCGTCCTGAATGTCGGTGGAGGTCAGGGTGAATTCGGGCAGTTCGGGCAGGCCCTCGTAGGGTTCGCGGGGCAGGGGTGCGGTGCCGATGTTGGTCATGATGTTCCTCAGCGTTGGGGTGCGGGTGGATATGGCGACGCCGGCGGACAGAGTGAGCTATCCGCCGGCGAGGCGTAGATCATTTAGCCGTTAAGCACGGCGTCAAGTTCTTCGCGGGTGGGCGGGTTAGCGCCCGCGCGGGAGACGGTGATGCCAGCTGCGGTTGCGGAGAAACGCAGCAGGTCAGCGATGTCTTCGGCGGTCAGTGCAGCGACCTTGGCGCGTGCCTCAGCACCGGCGATACCGCGGTCGAGCAGGCCCGCAATGAGTGCCGCCATGAGGGAGTCACCGGCACCGACGGTGTCTGCAACCTCAACGCGGTGTGCGGGCTGGCTGATGCCCTCGGGGTACTTCTTGGTGAAGGCGATGGGGCCGTCCTCGCCGCGGGTGATGACCATCAGCTCGGCGCCGAGGTCAAGCCATGCGCGTGCGGTGTTGTCGAGGGAGCGGTCGGGGTAGAGCCACTGCAGATCCTCGTCGGATGCCTTCACGACGGCGGAGAGGGACACGAACTTTTCAGCCCAGGCGCGGCCCTCATCAACGTTGTGAATGAGGGTGGGGCGGCAGTTCGGGTCGTAGCTGAGCAGGGCGCTGTCGCGAGCGGCTTCGAAGGCTGCTGCGACCACGTGCGCGCCGGGTTCGAGCATGGCGGCGATGGAGCCGGTGTGCACTGCATCGGAGGTGCGTGCCAGTTCGGTGAGCTTCTCGGCGACGGAGTCGAGGGACCAGGTGATGTCGAATTCGTACTCTGCCGCGCCGTCGGCACCGATGGTTGCCTGGGCGACGGAGGTGCGTTCAGCACTGTGCTCGAAGGGCAGGGTCACCTGGGATGCTTCCAGGTGCGCGTCAATGCTCTTGCCGTAGGCGTCGGGGCCGTAGTGGCCGACGAAGTTGGTGGGGTGGCCGAGACGGCGTGCGCCGACGGCTACATTCATGGGCGATCCGCCGGGGTAGGCGCGGGTTTCTCCATCGTGCTGGTGGACGACGTCTACGAGTGCTTCACCGATTACAGTCAACATGGTTTCAATTCTACCTATGTTTTCCGGGGCATGAAGTGTGTTTTTGTGGGTATTTAAAGTGGTTTTACTTTTCCTTTTGAGGGCTTATGTTGGCTTGCCGGGCGGGTGCAGGAACCGACTTCTACCTCTTCTGACTTTTAGCCCCAATATCACTAATTTTGAGGCTTCGGAGGGGTTCACACAGGTTAGACTTAAACCGAAGCCGGGTCTTTAACGCCCGGCATGGTATTGACGCGACAGCACCGTCGCGCCTACCCTCCAACGACGAAGTTAGGAAGAAGGTCATACGTGACGACTGCAACCGCTACCTGGGTTAACCGTGAGGCTACCGCAGAGGAGCTGATCCCCCTCATCGGTAAGCTGCACCGCGAGAACGGTGTGGTGCTGAGCATTCACGGCCGCAGCCTGGTCAACAAGTCTGTCATTGAGCTGCTGAAGCTGCACGATTTTGTATCCCAGATTGATGGTGCACCCCTGAACCCCGCGCACTCCCTGGAGCTCGTTCGTGCTCTGGTTGAACTGAACCTGGGCGCGTGCTCGATCAACATTGCTACCCTGCACAAGGCACACCACCAGGCTGGCTCCCCCGAGCTGTCCATGTGGCTGCCCGAGCAGCTGGGTTCCTCCGTGAACCGCCAGGGCGACCAGCCCAAGGAGCAGGATGTTGTGCTGTACGGCTTCGGTCGTATTGGTCGCCTGCTGGCTCGTATTCTGCTGGAGCGCTCCTCCTCGCCGCTGGGTTCTGGCCTGAACCTGCGCGCTGTTGTGGTGCGTAAGAACGGCGACCAGGACCTGGTCAAGCGTGCATCCCTGCTGGAGCGCGACTCTGTTCACGGCCCCTTCAAGGGCGTTATTGAGGTGGACGAAGAGAACAGCACCATCATCGCTAACGGTGTTCCGGTTCGCTTCATTTACTCCTCTGACCCGACCACTGTCGACTACACCGAGTACGGCATCAAGGACGCTCTGCTGGTGGACAACACCGGCCGCTGGCGCGACGTTCCGGGTCTTGAGCAGCACCTGAACTGCCCCGGCATTTCTCGTGTTCTGCTGACCGCTCCCGGTAAGGGCGACATGAAGAACATCGTGTTCGGTGTGAACGACAACGTCATCACCGCTGAGGACAAGATTGTTTCCGCAGCATCCTGCACCACCAACGCGATTACTCCGGCACTGAAGGTTCTGGATGACGCATACGGTGTTGAGCGCGGCCACGTTGAGACCGTTCACGCATTCACCAACGATCAGAACCTGATCGATAACTTCCACAAGGGTGACCGCCGCGGTCGCTCCGCTGTGCTGAACATGGTCATCACCGAGACCGGTGCGGCAAAGGCTGTTTCTAAGGCTCTGCCGCAGCTGGAAGGCAAGCTGACCGGTAACGCTATCCGCGTTCCCACCCCGGACGTCTCCATGGCAATCCTGAACGTGAAGCTGACCAAGCCCGCAGGTTCCGCTGAGGAACTGAACGAGCTGTTCCGCCGCGAGTCCATCGACGGCGAGCTGCGCCGCCAGGTGGGCTACTCGGATTCCCCCGAGGCTGTTTCCACCGACTTTGTGGGTTCCCGCACCGCAGGTGTTGTGGACTCGCTGGCTACCGTGGTGACCGATGACTCCGCAATTGTCTACGTCTGGTACGACAACGAGTTTGGTTACTCCTGCCAGGTGATTCGCGTTCTGGAGCGCATGGGCGGCTACGACGTACCCTCCTACCCCGCTAAGTAAGCTGCCCCAGCTCATCTAGCACATATAACTAACCCACCGGTACATATAGCCATTTGGCTATATTGCCGGTGGGTTTGTTTATGAGGTTATATGCGCAAATAAGCGGTGTCGCACGGAGCTCAGAAGAGCTACGCGAGCGGTAAATTACGCCTTACGGCGGTACACCACACCCTGATGCGCCCGCAGCGTGAAGCTCGAGGGCACCGGGCGGTTTGCCGCATCCACCAGACCGGACGGGACCCTTCACGGTCACATCCTTCGAGCCGGTGTTCAGGGCAGCCCAACCGCGCGTGAAGGCACGAGTCTGAGCGGTAGACTGAGCGATAATACCGCCGACCGGATCCCCCAGGTTGTAGGAAAGCTCCGAGGCGTGCGGAATCTCGTCGTAGGCGTCGTGGTGGGTTGCCTGATGCCGCCGTGAATCAACATACGGCATATATCAACTAAAACCTTTGGTCTCCTTACCCCTCTACTTGATATTTGTAGGGATTTAGAATACATTCCTACATTGCATTTAGTGTAAAAATATATCGATCTTTGTCAGATAGGGTTTTCTGCACAGAGTTTGCGGCGCCCTCCCCCCTGCACAAAACATCCCGGCCCCTCCGATTGGAGAGAACCGGGATGCTTTAAGCGGCGACTCGTAAGGGTCTTAGCTGATTAGGATGCGCTCGAGAGAGTACGCAGTGCCACAGACACTACAGCCAGGCGCGGGTGACCGGATGCGTCGGGAGCAGCTTCGCGAATCTCCTGCAGGACGCGGTCGATGTTGCCGACGCGGGTCGGGTGCTCCTCAACCCAGGTGTCCAGAGCCTGCTGTGCACCTTCCACAGTGGAGAAGTCGCCCTTGGCGCCCTCTGCCACGGACAGTGCCAGCTCTGCTGCGGTCTCGTAGAGGCTGCCGCGCAGTGCCTGACGTGCCAAGATCTCCCAGCGGTCGTTGCGGGGCAGGTCGGAGATGAGGCCGAGCAGCTCGTCCACGGTGAAGCGGTTGTAGGTTGCGAAGTAGACCGGTGCCAGCGAGGTTGCCTCGAAGTCGTGGTCGCGTGCCGAACGGATGACGTCCAGCAGGGCGTAGCCCTCGAAGCCGCGAATCCAGATGACGATGAGTTCCTCGGGCAGGCCCCATGCCTCGCCTGCATCACGCTTTGCACGAACACGCTCACGGGAGGTGCCGGAGAGGTACGCGGGCAGGTTACGGCGCATCTCGACGACGGACCCGAAGGTCTCCAGCAGCTCAGAGATACTGCTGCCAGCAACCACGCCACGCTCGGTGATGAACCAGCGGACTGCACGGTCCAGAACACGCTGGTTGTCGCGCAGAACGGTGAACCATGCATCCAGCGGGGTCTTCGGGGGCAGTTCGCGGTGCAGCTTAGCTGCGGTGCCCAGCTCGAAGAGCTCGCGAGCGACGATAAAGGCGCGTGCGACGGAATCGATACCGACGTTGAACTCCTCCATTACGCGGTATGCGAAGGTGATACCGCCGATGTTGACCAGCTCGTTAGCGACGCGGGTGCAGATGATTTCCTTACGCAGCGGGTGCGAGTCCAGGTGCTGACCAAAACGCTCAACCAGTGCTGCCGGGAAGTAGCTGCGCAGAACGCCTTCCAGGTAGGGGTCGTCCGCGAAGTCGGTCTGCTCCAGTGCGTGGGTGAGGTAAATCTTCACGTACGCAGCCAAGACGGACAGCTCGGGGCGGGTCAGACGCTCACCGGTGTTCTCCAGGCGTGCATCCAGCTCCTCGTCGGTGGGCAGGAACTCGACGGCGCGGTTCAGACCGGCGTGCTCTTCCAGGTCTTGCATGAGGCGCTTGTACAGGTTGAGGCCCAGGAAGGAACCGTGGAACTCACCCTGCAGCAGCACGTTCTGCTCAACGTTGGTGCCGAGCACCTTGCCGCCCACCTCGTCCTGCAGGGACTCGATGAAGGAAGCACGCTCTTCAACGGGCAGTTCGCCGTGTGCAACGAGGCGGTCTACCAGAATCTTGATGTTGACCTCGCGGTCACTGGTTTCCACACCTGCGGAGTTGTCGATTGCGTCGGTGTTGAGGATGACGCCGTTGAGCGCAGCCTCAATACGACCCAGCTGGGTGAAGCCGAGGTTACCGCCCTCGCCAACAATCTTGGCGCGCAGGTCCTTGCCGTTTACGCGCAGTGCGTCGTTAGCCTTGTCGCCTACCTGTGCATTGGTCTCGGTGGATGCCTTCACGTAGGTGCCGATACCGCCGTTGTAGATCAGGTCGACCGGTGCCTTGAGGATGGCAGAAATCAGCTCGGCCGGTGCCAGCTTGGTGACGGACTCGTCCAGGTCCAGTACCTCGCGCACCTCGGGGGTAATCTCGATGGACTTCAGGCCGCGAGAGTACACGCCACCACCGGCGGAAATCAGGTCGCGGTTGTAGTCCTGCCAGGAGGAACGGGGCAGGTTGTACAGGCGCTGACGCTCGTTGAAGGACACTACCGCGTTCGGGTTCGGGTCCAGGAAGATATCGCGGTGGTCGAATGCTGCGACCAGGCGGGTTGCTTTGGAGCGGAGCAGACCGTTACCGAACACGTCACCGGACATGTCGCCAATGCCGACTGCGGTGAACTCCTCGGTCTGAGCGTCGTGGCCGAGCTCAGCGAAGTGACGCTTGACGGACTCCCATGCACCGCGTGCGGTGATGCCCATTGCCTTGTGGTCGTAGCCGACGGAGCCGCCGGATGCGAAGGCGTCGCCCAGCCAGAAGCCGCGCTCGAGGCTGATTGCGTTTGCGGTGTCGGAGAATGCTGCGGTGCCCTTATCCGCTGCAACCACCAGGTAGTAGTCGTCAGCGTCGCGTGCTACAACACCCTCAGGGCGGACAACAGTCTCGGAGCCGTCATTGCCAACTGCGAGGTTGTCGGTGACGTCCAGCAGGGAGCCGATGAAGACCTTGTAGGACTCGCGACCCTCGGTGATCCATGCGTCGCGATCCACTGCGGGGTCGGGCAGCTGCTTGGGGAAGAAGCCGCCCTTCGCACCGGTGGGGATAATGACGGAGTTCTTCACCATCTGTGCCTTGACCAGACCCAGAACCTCGGTACGGAAGTCGTCGCGTCGGTCCGACCAGCGCAGGCCACCACGTGCAACGCTACCGAAGCGCAGGTGAACACCCTCAACGCGCGGTGAGTAGACGAAGATCTCGAACTTGGGGCGGGGCAGGGGTGCGAAGTCGATTTCCTGCGGTGCGACCTTGAACGCGAGTGCGGGGCGGTCAGCAAGGTATGCGTTGGTGCGCAGGATAGCGCGAATAACCTTGCCGAGGGAGCGCAGGTAGCGGTCAGCGTCCAGGGTGGGAATCTGGTTCAGTTCCTCAGCCAGTGCTGCTTCGATTTCCTCGCGGCGTGCGTTGCGCTGCTCGTCGTTCAGGCCGTTGTTCGGGTCGAAGCTGACCTCGAAGAACTCGACCAGGTGCTTGGTGATGGCCGGGTTAGCGAGCAGGGTGTTCGACATGAAGGACGGAGTGTAGCCCAGGCCCAGCTGAATCAGGTAGTGGTTCAGGGCACGGAACAGACGTACTTCCTGCCAGGTCAGGCCCTCAGCCAGGATCAGGCGGTCCAGGGTATCGGACTCGCGCTCACCGAGCAGGTAGGCGTTCAGGGCGTCCTCGTAAAGGGAAGCCACAACGTTTGCATCCACGCCCTCGGGGAACTGAACCCCAAAGTCGTAGAGGTAGCCGTAGTCTTCGCCGTCCTCAGGCTTGAACTCGTAGGGCTTCTGATCAACAACGACCAGACCCATATTCTGCATAACCGGCAGAAGCTCGGTGAGGGTGTGAGGTGCGGACAGGTAGGTCTTCAGTCGGGTGGTGTTGGCTTCGCCGGCTTCAACCTTGATTGCGGCGGGCTTCTGGCCCGAGAGAGATTCAAGAATCACGATATCCTCGATTGCTTGTTCTACTGTGTAATCGGCTCGGTAGGCTGCACTAGTCGCATCTGCCCAGGCTGATGCGAGTCGGCGGCCTTCCGCTCCGGGTTTCCATGCCTCAATAGCAGCTGCGGTTGCTTCCACCCAGGAGCGGGCGGCTTCTTGCAGTCGCTTTTCGAGAGCTTGATGATCCGTCTTCGGCACATCATTGGGGTTGGTGAGCCGAATGCGGAAAAATAGACGCGCCAACGATGAGGAGGACAGGTACACCTCATGGTCGATAGCACTAAGATCAAATTCCTGTTGGAATACCTGCTGGATTCGCGCACACACGTTCGTGTTGTAGCGGTCCCGCGGCAGGTACACCACAGCGGAAATAAACCGGTTGAACTGGTCTGCGCGCAGGAACAGGCGGGTCTTGCGACGCTCCTCCAGGCCCATAATGCCGCCGAAAGTTTCGGTCAGGTCATTAGCGGAGGCATGGAGCAGTTCCAGGCGCGGGTAGTCTTCCAGGGCACCCAGAAGCGCCTTGTCAGAGTAAGAACCGGGGTGGTAGCCGAGGCGGCGGCGCACCATGGCGATACGCTCACGCACCAGCGGAGTCTCAATAGCGGGCAGCGAGTACGCATGGCGGGTAAACAGACCCAGAATGACGTACTCACCGATAACGCGGCCGTTCAGGTCGAAGCGGCGCACACCAATGTAGTCCAGGTAGTCGTTACGGGCGACCGTGGAGCGGGAGTTCGCCTTCGTGATGTACACGGGGCGGGGGAACAGTGCACGTTCCAGAGTCTCGCCAGAAAGCTGGATACGGTTACGGCCCTCGGTAGTACGCAGAATACCGAGCGCCGAGCCGGGGCGGTCCACTAGGGAGATAGCACCCGACGTGCCATCCAGGATGCGCTCCTTGACGCCCATGAACACGAAGTTGCCGCGGGTCAGCCAGCGCAGGAAGTCCTGTGCCACCTCCACACGGGAGGCAGGCTCCACACCGCGCGGGTTGGCGGCGTAGGATTCCTCGCCGTGACCCAGGGTGGCACCGCGCAAATCGTACATTGCCTGAGCCATGTCGAAAACACGGGTGACCATGGCATCCAGATCGGTGTGGCAGGCACGCACGTCAGCGAGGACGCGCTCGATTTCCTTCTCGCAGCGGCGCTGATCTTCCACGGTAAGGTAGCGGGTCAGGCGGACTGCAATCCAGGATTCAATAGCGACCGTGGTGCCCGCCGGGGCGTTCTCACTGAGCTTCAGGGAGGGCACGCCGAGGGTAGCGGTATCACCACTGGCGAGGTTGCCGCGCATGCCGGTGCCGCGCATGCTCAGGATGGCGCCTTCCGGGTCACGTTCTACGAGGAAGGTCGGGTGAAAAATGGTAACGAAACCACCGAAGTGCGCTGCCAGGCATGCGGTCAGGGAGCTGACAATATGCGGCATGTCGTCGGTTGCGACGTACAGGGTGGTGTTGTATTCGTCGTTGCGGGCGGCAACAAGGGGGGTCTTAGGCATGCGAATTCGAGCTAGCGCACGGTGGGTGCGAGCCAAATCCTCTAACTCTGCCGGGGTGAATTCTTCACGCTCGTCTTCGGGGCTGTTCAGGAAATACTGCTCGACCCATTCATCGGCGCCAGCGAAGTGTGCCATAGCCTTGTCAGTCATTGACAATCTATCCTCCGAATATCGGTATCACTTCACTGTGACGGTGTCTGTGTAGTCTCACGTGCGCGCTCCAGCGCGCAAGTACTCATACCAAGCTTATACCTTCGAGGTGTTTCTGTCAGACATATCGCTCTTGTAGGGGTAGAAATTATTTTTATCTTCTTCCCAAATCCAGCACGCATTTGGTACGGGTTCAAGAAAGTAGGTGCATCTTGAGGGGTGGACACGTACAGTGAAACTATGAGTTTGCGTACTGAATCTTTCCTGGTGGGTCTCATTGGTGACGGCATCACCTCCTCCCTGACCCCTCCCATGCATGAGGCGGAAGCGGACGCGCACGGGGTGCGCTACCTGTACCGCCCCGTCGACCTGGACGCCATGAACCTCGATGGCGCCTCCGCCCCGGCGCTTCTGGATGCGGCGGCACTGCTCGGCTTTAACGCTTTCAATATCACGCACCCGTGCAAGCAGTCGGTCATGGAGCACCTGCACGAACTTTCGGATGCGGCACGCGCCCTGGGCGCGGTCAATTGCGTGGTAATTGGTGAGGATGGTAGCTTCTACGGCGATAACACGGACTACTCCGGGTTCATTGCGGGATTGACGCGCGGCCTGCCGCAGGTGGCGGAGGATCCGGCGCGCCTGGAGCACGTGGTGCAGCTGGGTGCTGGTGGTGCCGGTAGCGCCACGGCGTACGCGCTGTGCCGCCTGGGGGTGCGCCGCCTGAGTCTCTTTGAGCGTGACGCGGCGAAGGCGCAGGGGCTTGCGGAGCAGCTGGGTGGGCTCTTCCCGCAGACCCGGATCGAGGTGCTGAGCGACGATGAGCGCCTCATTGAAGCTCTACTACAAGCTCAGGGTTTGGTGAACGCAACCCCGGTGGGTATGCACGTGCATCCGGGTATGCCGTTGAGCGAGTCGGTGCTGAGCGCCGGGGTGTTGCGTAAGGGCCTGTGGGTTGCGGATGTCATCTACCTGCCGCAACAGACGCAGCTGGTGCGCGCAGCGCGTGCCGCCGGGTGCGAGGTACTGACGGGTGGCTACATGGCGGTGGGTCAGGCGGTGGATGCGTTCCGCCTCTTCACCGGGCTGGAACCAAACGCTGAGCGTATGGCGGCGCATTTTGAGGCGCTGATTGCGGCTCAGCAGGGGGCTTAGAAAGTTAAACACAGGTGGGGTTGGATAGGTATCTATCCAACCCCACCTGTGTTTATTCTATATACAGAATATATTGTTTGGGTTATGCATCCAGTTCCACAAGGGACTTCTTGTACCCCTCACGAGCCGTCAGCGCACCCAACGCCACGAGCACACACATGGCGACCGTGAACACGGCGGGCAACACCGCGTTATGCAGGTCGGCACCGGCGAGGCTCGTCGCCACGGCGGGTGCCACGCCTCCAGAAATTGCGAAGCCAATCTGGGTACCCAGCGCCAGGCCGGTCACGCGCACGCGGGTCGGGAACATCTCCGCATAGAAGGCGGGCCACACACCGTTCGCCATGGAGTACAGCGCACCGTGCATGAGCACGCCATAGGCGAAGATACCCACCCAGTTACCCTCGGTAATCGCCCCGAGGTACGGGAACATCACCAGGGACGAAGCAACCGCACCGGTAATGAACACAGGCTTACGACCGATCCGGTCGGCAAGCATGGCAGCAAGCGGAATCGCAATCAGGCCGAGGGTGTTGGAGGCGACCGGCACCAGCAGCATCGTGCTGCGGTCAAGGCCGTAACCCTTGGTGGCGAAGGAAAGCGCGAAGGTCGTGAAGACCATGTTCACAGTGTTGACCATGGCGCACACGGCGATGGTGAGCACGGCGCGCTTGTGGTGCTTGAAGACCAGCATGAGCGGGGATTCGCTGAGCTTTTCGCGCTGCAGGTAGGCGGGCGGCTCGGAGAGGGTGCGCCGAATCAGCCAGGCGGTCACCACCACGAAGGCGGAGAGCCAGAAGGGCACGCGCCAGCCCCAGCTGAGCAGGTGCTCATCCGGCAGGGCGGCGAAGGGGATGAATACGGCGGTTGCCAGTAGCGAGCCGAACTGGGTGCCTTGCAGGGTCCAGCTGGTCGTAAAGGCGCGCTGATGCTCATTGGCGTGCTCCAGGGAGATGGAGATGGAGCTTGCCTGCTCACCGGCGGCGGAGAGGCCCTGAATCATGCGGCAGATGACCAGCAGGGTGGGGGCGAGGATACCAGCCTCGCTGTAGGTCGGCAGGCAACCGATTGCGAAGGTGGCAAAGCCCATCAGGAAGAGCGTGAGCATCAGGACGAATCGGCGGCCGTAGCGGTCACCGAGGGGTCCAACGATCATGGCACCGAAAGGACGTACAACGTAGGCGACACCCACAACCACCATGGACTTGAGGATGCCGATGGCGGCGGTGTCTTCGGGGAAGAAGATGCGGTTGAGCACGATTGCCGCGGCGGTGCCGTAGACGGCAAAGTCGTAGTATTCGAGGGCGGAGCCTATCCAGCTGGCGAGGGCGGCTCGTCGTGGTGATCGGGCGGGCGCGTCGGTGCGTCGGCTCATGGGTGGCTCCTTCGGTGCTATACCCGTTGGGAGGGGCGGGGCCGCGGTGTGGGCGGTCCGTGCGGTTTGTCAATGTGCCCTTCCAGTGTAGGGAGCGCACCGCCTGTTTTCCATAGGGTTACCTAAGTTCCCATTTTGTGGCGCTTCCACTTGGTCACCAAAAATGCGCAGTGTAGCATGCGCTAGATTATCTCATCGGTAGGTTTTGTCATATAGATAAAAGGGCAGCGGGGAATATTTCGATTCCCCACCACCCCCACCGTATGATGTACCTGTATGTAGTTCCATCCGCCGCATTTCGAAGAGGTACTATGCCGTCACCCCGCACCAGCATCATCATGCCGGTCTACAACACGGCTGACACTGTCGTCGCCGCGATGGAGTCCGTTCTGGCGCAAACCGACCCCGACTTTGAGCTGCTGGTAGTGGTTGACGGCTCCCCGGATCACTCCTCGAAAGTGATTCACGAGTTCCTACAGAACACCCCCGATCCCCGCATCCGCCTGTTCGACAATGAGCAGAACGCCGGCGTGTCTGCGGCACGTAACCAGGGTCTGGATGAGGCGCGCGGCGAGTGGATTACGTTCATCGATTCTGATGACACGTACCGCCCCGAGTTCCTGGAGCGCCTACACGCCGCGGCGGCGCGTAACGGCGCGGATGTGGCAACCTGCGGTCACACCATTGCCCGCGCCGACGGCTCCACGATGGACCGCCCGCAGGGTGCACCCGGCACGTACACGGGTCGCGATATTGCCATCAACTATCTGCTGAACCGTTTTACGGGTTTTGTGCACGATAAGATTTTCCGTGCTTCGCTCTTCTCTTCGGTACGTTTCGCAACCGATATTCACCGCGCCGAGGATGCCCTCGCGGTCTTTGAGTGCCTCATGCAGGCGCAGAAGCTTGAGGTTATCCCGGACTGTCTGTACCTGTACCACATGGGCTCTGAGGGCCTGACCTGGGGCCGCGTGACCCCGGTGGAGGAAAGCATCCGTCACACCCGCTACATGCGTGAAGCGGGTGCACCCCTGCTCTCCTCGAAGGAGGGTCAGCAAGCGATGGCGATTTCTTCTGCGGTGACCTACCTGAATAATGCGCAGCAGGCGCTCATGAGCGATAGCGCCGACTCGGACGCGGTAATCCGCGAATGCCGCCGCCAAATCGAGTGGGGTTGGGTTATACCGGCGCTACGTTCTAGCCCGGTGGTGGGTGCGGCGAGCCTGCTGTTGAAGCTCTCCCCCGCCCTGTACCGCACCCTGTACGGCGCGTACGTTCGCCGCGCCTACGGCATGTAACACCTCAGCGTTTTTATCATCACAGTTCTTATTAGCCCCGTTCTCAAAGGTTCCCACCCTATGTCTGCCACCCCTCGCACGAGCATCATTATGCCGGTCTACAACACCGCCTCCACCGTCATTGCGGCGATTAAGTCGGTGCTGGCGCAGACCGACCCCAATTTTGAGCTTCTGGTCATGATTGACGGCTCCCCGGATAATTCGGCGCAGCTGATTGCCGAGTACCTGCAGCAGAACCAGGATGAACGCGTGCGCGTGTTCAATAACCCCAAGAATCAGGGCCTGTCCGCGATGCGTAACCAGGGCCTGGAAGAGGCGCGGGGCGAGTGGGTGACTTTCCCCGATTCTGACGATGCTCTCTACCCGACCTTCCTGGAGCGCCTGCACTACCACGCCGAGCGTACTGGTGCGCAGGTGGTCAATTGCGCCCACAACATGGTGGCAACCAACGGTTCAACCACACAGCGCCTCAAGGGCACCCCCGGCATGCTGACCGGTCAGGAAGCGGCGTTCGCCCTGCTCAAGGACCAGCTGTCTCCTTACGCCTGGGATAAGATAATTCGCCGTGAACTATTTGAAGGTGTTCGATACCCGCAGATTGAACGTGCTGAAGATGAGTGCGCACTGTTGGACTGCTACCTGCGAGCGCAGAGCGTGACCGTCATTGATGAGCCGCTGTACGCCTACGCGGTGAGCGCGGGAAGCCTGACGTGGAGCCGTATTACTCCCCTGGATGAGACGCGCCGCCTGCTGGAGTATTTTGAGAAGTCTCTGCAGCGTACGAGCACGTATCATCTGCCCGCAGGTCAGGAGGCGCTGACCGTTGCCCGGGTTCTTGCGTACCTGAATAACGCGCAGCAGGCGCTGATTGTGGGCGGCGGGAGCGCACCGGCTGTGCTGGCGGGTTGCCGTCGTGGTTTTACGGTGCGTGATGCGCTGCTTGCGTTGCGCATCCGCCCGGTGTTTGGTGCCGCCGGTCTGCTGTTGAAGACCAGCACGCCACTGTACCGTCTGCTGTACGGTGCGTACGTTAAGCGGGTCTATAACCTTTAGAATTCGGGTGCTTGTACCCATCACACTCACACACATTGATTGGAGCGGATTTTTATGTCCTCCAAACCTGCATCGGCGCAGGTGGTGTCCTCTCAACCTGCGGATGCTCAGCCTGAGTCTCAGGTGCCTGCCGCGCGCCCTAAGCCCGCGCGAAAGGTGTACCTGGATCTTATTAATGTTCTTGCCATTATCTTCGTGGTGGCGTTGCATGTGCGGTTCAACTACCGGGTGGATTACGATTCGCCCGGCTGGGTTCTCGAGAATATTCTTTCGGGTACCGCGGTTGCCGCAGTGCCGCTTTTCTTCATGGCCTCGGGTATTACCCTGCTGAATTTCACGAACCGTGAGAGTGTCGGTACGTTCTATAAGAAGCGTTTCACGAAGATTCTGATTCCGCTGCTGGTGTGGGGTCAGGTGTATCTCTTTGCACGCAGCTGGTTTAAGCACACTCCCCTGCCTACGGGTGAGGAGATTCTGGCGGTGCTGTTGGCGCCGAACAAGGTGGGTGTGACCCTCTGGTATTTGGAGGCGCTCATCGGCGTGTACCTGGTGTTGCCGATCTTCTCGTACGCCCTGCGCGGTGCCGGTGAGAAGAAGGTGCAGCTGGCGTGGCTGATGGCGGCTCTAGGGCTTCTGATGCCCATTGCGACTGCTTCTCTGCAGAAGATTAATCCGCAGTTTATGCCGGAGTTCTCTGCACCCATTGTGGGGTATGTGGGCTTCTGCTTCTTAGGTTATGCGCTGGCGAATACGGAGTTCAGCCTGCCGTGGAGTCTGGTCATCTATGTGCTGGGTATTGCCGGTTCCCTGACACATATTCTGGTGGGCCCGTACCTGGTACTGAACCACCAGGGCCTGGGCGGTTTGGCCACCGAGTACCTGTCTATTCCGACGATTTTCTGGGCTTCGGCGGTTTTTGTATTCTTCAAGTCTCTGCCGCTGAATCGCCTGCCGGAGGCGGTTCAGACGGGTCTGCGTAAGCTGTCAGCTCTGACTTTTGGTGTGTACCTGATTCACCTGCTGATTATTCAGGGCCTCGCCGCCTACGGTTGGCCGCTGGTGGATTACCGCCTGGAGGCACCCTACGCGCTGCTGGTGTGGGCTTCTTCGCTGATTCTGGTGTGGCTACTGCGCTGGATTCCGCCGGTCCGTAAGTGGCTGATTCCCTAGCGGTGAGCCGCCTACCGGGTAAACCTATGGGAGGGGCACGTACATGATATACGTGCCCCTCCCATAGGTTTTTAAGCAGAGGTTTTTAAGCTACTCGGCGTGAGTTTATTTGGCGCGAGCTTCTTCCGCGCGGGATGCCAAAGACACACCCACCATATGCACCACGAAGCCGCAGACCGGGCCGACCGCCAACGCCACCATAGCGCGCGGCACCAGCGGCGCGGGGATTATGAACGCCAAGCTCAAGGTCACCGCCGCGGCAACCACCCAACCGGCAAGGTAGATGCGGTGCTGGTTCACCGCGAGCGCCATATTGCCCGAGAGAGTCATGAGCGCCAGCAGTGCCGAGGCGAAGACCAGCGCACCCAGGGTGGTGCCGGAGGCTGCCGCCTCGTACGCGGACTCTGCACCTGCGGCAGGCGGGTAAATCAGGCGGAACAGCAACGGACCCATCAGGTACGCCGCCAACGCGCCCACAGCACCCACAGCCACCACTGCGGCGGCAGGCTTAATGAACGCCGCTACGGGGCGGTGGCGCTGCTTCAAGAAAGCAGAAACCGCCACGCCCTGAAACGCCTGCAGGGGAATCATAATCGGTGAACGGGTAATGGAAATCGCCAGGATCAGGGTGCCCAGTACGACCGGTTCGCTCTCCGCGGCGCCACTCGCTTTCAACACGTTCGGGAATCCCATCATCAGCACCGCCGCGGCGGCAGAGGACAGGAACGACCAGAGGATATTTGCGCTCAGGCGGCGCGCGGGCACATCGGCGCGGGCAACCCACAGGCGGCGACCCGAAACGGTCACGAACCCCAGGATGAGCCACAGACCCATCGGCACAACGGTTGCCACCTCAAGGCCGGCAAGGGAAGGAATGAGTAGGGCCGCCGCAAGCATGAGGATGAGGCGCCCGGCAGATTCCAGACCGCCCACCGCCGCGAAAAGGTACCAGCGGTCCTCACCAGCGGTCACGCCGCTCATAGTCGCCTGCAGGGCGTAGAGGAACACGCCCACCGCCATAACGGTCACGCCCACCGCCGCCGAATGCGGAATCTGCTGGCCCGCCCACAGAGGGGAGCCCACCAACACCAACGCACCAGCGATAGCACCTAAAGCCGCGGTCACCGTAACCACGCGAGCGCCCTGCGGCGCGGAACCCTCAGCAGATGCAGCCCCGCCGGATGCAGCCCCGTCAGCTACAGCATGAGTGCGCGCCGTACCCACCGCGCGCGTAATCTCCGGCTGAATACCCGTGATAATACCCGTCACCGTGAAAAGCGCCGCCCAGAACAGCAGGAACTCCGTCAGCTCCGAACCGTTCAGGGCACGCTGAGCAATCATGGTCACCACCAGCGTGGAGACCGCCGCCAACAGGGACGAACCCAAAAGCGCCAGGGACTGGTAGCGGGTGACCGTACCCGAAGACTGGGTCTCCCGAGAGGGGTGTTCCTCCACCCCGCTCTTATCGGGGTGCTGTACCGACTCGCTCACCGCGTCCTCCTCATTCCTAGCCGCCAATATAGCCGCCAACACAAACCATCATTACATACGCAGATGCGCCGCACATCCACCGCAGGATGTACGACGCACCGCACACAAATATAGGTTTACTTCACCACATGCTCGGCAAGGTTCTTAACACCCTGCCACTTCTTCGCCAGGGCCGCCTTCGGCAGCAGAGTCAGCGCGTGAGCACGCGAAGAGAAACGAATACGGGCCACGCGGGCAGCCTTCGTCCAACCCAGGGCAGTCATCTCATCAGCAATGGTGTTCATGTAACGGCGCTCCTCATCAAAGCGGGTACCTTCCAGGGCACGCCAAGACGAGTCAGAACCACCGTGACGACGGTACATGAACGCAACCTGCGGGTCGTAGTACAGGGAGCCGCCACGCATCGTAATGTCCAGAATCAGCGCCATATCCTGCACAACGTTCAGGCCCTCACGGAAGCCGGTGCCCACGATAGCGTCCTTACGCCAACCCAAGGACGGGAAGTAGAACCACGCGCCGCGCAGCAGGGAGGTAGCCAGCTCCTCACCCTGCAGAACAGCCTCACCCTTGGGACGGTAGAACGCCTTAGTCTGCTCCACCAGAGTGTTCGACAGGCCGTTGTTCTCATCAATCACGACCACGCCGGGCTGGAAAATGGATGCCTCAGGGTGCTTCGCCGCCGAATCCACCAGCCACTGCACATAGTTGGGGAGCATAACGTCATCAGCACCCATGACGGTGACCAGGTCATTCTCGACGAAGGTCAAGCACTTACGGTAATTACCGTTCGCGCCCAAGTTCTTCTCGTTACGCATGTAAGTGATGCGCTCATCCTTCAGCGACTCGAACCAGCCGGGAATCGAATCATCCGGGTAGCCGTCATCGATAACAATCATGCGCCAGTCCGGGTTGGTCTGACCGACCACAGACAGCACAGCCTGCTTCATCATGGCGACGTCGCCGTAGTAGGGGAACAGAATATCAACGGTCATGAGGTATTACTCCAAGCTCAAGCGTGTAGAAACGTATAAAAATCAGGGGCTTTAGGGCTTCTTCTGCTCTCGCTCCGTAGCGCGGGAAGCGCCCTGCGGCTGACGCTGAAGAGCTTTCATAATCGCAACTTCTTCAGCGAGGGTACGCATATCATCCGTAATCTTCGAGATAGCCAGGGTCAAGTGCAAGCTAATACCCATCAGCATAATAATCGCCAGTAGGAACAGCAGGTTGACCGGGGTCTCAATACCCGCCAGACGCGAGAGGGCATCCAAAAGCTTCGGGAAAAGCGCTAGCACAATCATGATGACGCCAACAATAAGCCACAGTGCGGCATACTTTTCCTTCATCTTCTGGTTGCGTACCTGTGCCAGAACGAGAACCTCCATCACCACCACGATGAGAAGGAAGAAAATATTTGCACTCATTTACTTAGACCCCACATTCGTTTTCTGGCGAGTCATCGACATGCCAAACGAGAAGAAAGAACGAACCAGGTACACCGCAGACTTCCACGGACTTGAAGAAGGAGTACCACCCTGACGCTCACGCATCTCAACCGGCACCTGCTTAACAGTCAAGCCAGAACGAATCGCCATCACGCAGGCATCAATACAGTCACCCAGATACTCAGCAGGTAGATGCTCGCAATACTGCTCAATCGCCTTGCGGTCTGCCGCACGGAAGCCGGAAGTGGCGTCGGTGAACTTCTCGCCTGAAATCATCGTAAACATACGGGCCAGAACCACCATCGCCCACTTACGCGGACCAGAAACCTTATAGTTCGTCGCCTCAGCAAAGCGGGAACCGATCGAGATGTTGACATCCTCCAGGCCAGAAAGCACAGTGCGGATACCCTTCGGGTCATGCTGGCCATCAGCATCAACCTGAATTGCGCGATCATAACCGGCCTGGCGAGCATACTTGTAGCCGGTCCGCAAAGCGCCACCGATACCCATGTTGTAGGGAAGATCAATCACGAAAGCGCCGGCAGCGCGCGCAATCTCAGAGGTGCGGTCGGTGGACCCATCATTGACGACCACCAGGTCGACCTCAGGCATCATGCGGAAAAGTTCCTCAATCGTCCCGCCAATCACCTCCTCCTCGTTCCATGCTGGCATGATAATGAGTGTTCGAGGAGTCTGCGAAAGTACCTCAGAGTTCATGCAGTGCTTATACCTTCCTGCTTTCGTGTATGTGTATGTCGGCATACACTGCGGGCATACCAAATTCCATCTTATCAGTAGAGACGGTACAGGATTTAAAGGATAACGAAGGGGCGACGCTATACACGCCGCCCCCAATTATTTAAACCTACACCCGTTATTTAAACCTACACCCGCGAAGATAGAAATCCCATGCTAAGAGTTATCACACGCGGTGATACGGTACAGAACAATAGAGCCCGAAGAATATACCGGTGTCATCAAATCAGTGGCGCTAGCCTCCACCAGAGCATCGTAATTCTTCTGGGCACCAGGGCCGAAGTTCAGCTGGTTCTCCATATGTACGTACCAATAAGCACGGTATTGCTTTACCTCACGACACACCTCGGGGTTCGTGGCGGCATCCTTCAAATTATTGATGATTGCCGCGTACTTCGGAGAGGTCTGGAACTCAAAGTGGTAACTGGTCAAGTGACGATCAGCCAATGCGTATATAAAGGGGCTTCCGTCCCAGGGATTATTCACAATAGTGTCACTCTTGGGGACAATCTTCGGAATCTCATTAATGACGTTCAACTCATCCTGGGTCACAACCACAGAAGACGGCGTTACCTGATATTCCTTCGACACAGCCAACGTTGTCTCCTGCACCGAAGGAACACGCGAAGTCAGACCGGCAAGAACCAAAACCAACACCGCGGCAGCACCCATTCCGGTCGTCGCCACATTCAGACGCGCCGTACGTGGAACGCGACGGACTATCCAGGTGAGCAGCCCCTCCACGAAACCACCCAATCCAATACCAGCCAGAACTGCTGAGGGGAATACGATTAGCGCCGCCAAGCGGAAGTGGTCAGTGTACCAGGGGCCCACCATCAGCAAACGAAAGTCACCGCGCGGCACAGTAGCCGCAATAATCCACAGGTAACCAATCAGTGCCCAGCTAGCAATCAGCCACAGGTTACGACGCTTGTATAGCAGATACCCGACACCCCATAACGCCAGGAAACCCACTACATGAGAAGGATTGAAAGTATCACCCAGCTGGTTGGCGTTCTCCAAGCCTAGGAAGAGGAACTGATAGAGGGCCTCACCCTCGGTCAGAATCGGCGACCAAGTATTACTTGCAAACTCAGCGGGACGTAATACACGCCAGGCCCCTACACAACCAACCAGGACAGCCAGTAGCAGGATGGAACCCACCCACTTCTGGCGAGAGGTCAGCTCGCGCGAGCGCACTACCCACGTCACCCCGGCCAGTAGCAGGGGTACAGCAAAGGCTGCGGCAGAGACCACCGCATTCGGATGCACCAGCGCCAGACCCGCAAGACCAACCAGGGAGACTAAACCGAGCGATAGGGATGCCGAATACTCGCGGCGTACCATCACCTGTACCAGGTACACCATGAGCGCCACAAATGAAGGTAGCAGGGCATAGCCCAGCAGGTTCGGGAAGAGCACACCCCAGCGCAGTAGCAGGCCCGGAAAAGCCGCAAAACCGCAAATCATCGCCGGAATAGCTAGGGCCTGCAGGCGGCGCAGCTTCGGGATGCTCAGGCTCAGCGCCACCAGCGAGCAGGGCCACAAAATGCCGGCAGCCAGTAGCACGGTCACAATGGTGGCGGTCGCAATACTCGTACCCGTGGTGCTATAAATCAGGGACACAAAATCGTGCCAACCCGCCGGGTAGAACGTCGGCTCCTGGTTCGCTGCAGCGACTGCTCCAAGGGTCAGGCTTGAGGCATCCCCGTGCTCCTGAATCCAGCGAATCGCATTCATATGGAAGGAATTATCCAGGCTCTGCGAAAAAGCCTCCGGGCCATACACCATGTCCTCGGTCATATGCGTCACTAGGAACCCGCCCAGCACCGCACCCATCACGGGCCAGGCCACCGGGATATCGTTACCCGACCAGGCCGCGGAGGTCAGCGCAGGCCAGCGGCGACCCACCAGCCACATAAGACCAGCAGCCGCAGCCACCAACACGGCAGCGACCGACACAAAAGAAATCAGACTCCACGGAATACCGGTTTTACCCAGCACAATCGCGGAGACAGACACCAGGGCAAACGTCAGCAGCGGCGCATAAAAAACGCGCAAACGTGCAGGAACACGCAACGCCCAGCCCATCGCATAGCCTGGGCCGAAAGCCAACACAACCGCAAAAAGTAGCAGCGGAATAGTTGCCAACCAGCTCATTAACCCTCTTCTCCCCACAGTTCACGCACCGAAAAACCCCTCAAATACGGGGTGCGGCGCGCTTTCGAGTACCTATCAAGGATACCCCAGAGGCTTCTTTACCCCGGCGAAACCCCGCAGAAGAGAGGGACAGTACCCACAACCCGCTACTCAGACCCCGAAACGAGATAATCAGCGGAGTGCATCTTCGAAGCTCCCATAAGACGAAGATTATGACGTAATATTTCACGCTCAATGTCACGAAAGGTTCGCCTAAGAAACATAGGGCAATAAATAAGGTGTTCACCACCCATTAGCTTTACTCTGAACATATCTCCCCTTAACAAAGGGTCGCCCAGAGCAAACACCACAGGACGAACCCTCAAACGCAGCCGCAGAAGAAAGGGTCGATCATGACCGAAACCATTGCAGCACAGGCACCCCTCGCCGACACCTCCGAGCAGTTCAAGCTCGCCTTCGGCCACCAGCCCGCAGGCGTCGCCATCATCACCGCAACCGATGAAAACGGCGCACCCGCAGGTTTCACCGCCTCCTCGCTGACCTCCGTGTCCGCAGACCCCGCCATCATTGCCTTCTCACTGAAGGCAAATAGCGGCTCCGCAGCAAAGATCGCTGCAGCTTCATCCTTCCTCGTGCATATGCTCGACGCTGAGAATGTCACCATCGCGAAGAACTTCGCAACCCACGACTACCCCCGCTTCGCAGACACCAGCACCTGGGAATTCGTCTCCACCGGCGAACCCCTCGTCCACGGTGTAGGCCGCGTACTGCGCGCAACCCCGCTCAGCCGCGTTGAGGCTGGCCCCGCAATCGTCTTCACCGCGCAGGTTGAAGAGTTCATCCGAAACGACTGCGAAGGTACCCCGCTGGTCTACCACTCGCGCAACTTCCACGCACTGGGCGACCACTCGAACGTGAATAACTACAGCATCTAACCCCGCGCAGGGGTCACGGGGCGGTATTCGACGACCATGAGGCGACGAATACCGCCCCGCGGCGTACCCTGAACATAAAGCGCACGCGGCACACGACAGCGCGCAGCAACACAGCGCACCCAACACAGCACAGAAGGAACAGTCATGACGGCTCAAACTACCCAGCCCGTATCCCTCCCCTGGCTCGAAAAGCTCATTGCGATCCCGACCATCTCCGGAACCTCCAACCTGGAACTTATTGAGCTCATCGAAGCCGAATTTGCTCGCTACGGCTACAGCGGCGTGCGCACCTACAACGAGGACGGCACCCGCGCCAACCTGCTGGTCACCATCCCTGCCGCTGACGGCACCACTCGCGGCGGCGTTATCCTCTCCGGTCACACGGACGTCGTACCCGTCGCCGGTCAGGCGTGGGACGCCGACCCGTTCACCCTGCGCGTGGAGGGTACCCGCGCCTACGGCCGCGGTGTCTGCGATATGAAGGGGTTCCTCGCCGTTGCGCTCTGGTTACTGCCGCGCGTTGCCGAGGCGACGCTGCGCACTCCCCTGCACTTCGCGTTCTCCTACGATGAGGAAATCGGTTGCATCGGTGCCCCCTCCCTCATCGAGGAGTTCGTGGCGCGCGACCTCGCCCCCGACTACGCGATTGTTGGTGAGCCTTCTAGCATGCGCATTATCTCCGCGCACAAGGGTGCGCACCGCGGTCGCGTCACCTTCACCGGCGTGGCCAAGCACGGTTCCCTTGCCACCCACGGCGTGAACGCGGTCGCCGCAGCCGGCGAGTTCATCACCTTCTTCACCGATATGGCGGACCAGTGGGAGGAAGAAGGCCCGTTCGACGAGTCGTTCATCATTCCCCACTCCACCGGTAGCGTGAACCTGGCAACCGGCGGCCTGCAGTACAACATCGTCGCTGAGCAGGCGGTCGTAGAGTACGATGTGCGCACCCTGCCGCAGGTGACCACTGAGTCCTTTGTGGAGCGTATTGACCGCGAGCTTTCGGAGGTAATCCTGCCCGATCTGCAGGCACGCGCCGCACGCGCCGAGAAGCTGGCTGGCGCGGAGCCCGGTAGCCTCACCTCCCGCGTGGGTGTGAAGCATGAGCTACTCGCCGCCGTGCCGGGCCTGGGCACCGCCGATGACGCGCCACTCATTCATTTGGCGAACGAGTGGCTGGGCGCCGACGGTGCACCGCAGAAGGTCACCTACGGCACCGAGGCGGGCCAGTTCCAGCGTGCCGGCGTGCAGAGCATCATTTGCGGCCCCGGCGACATCGCCCAGGCGCACACTCCGAACGAGTGGATTGAGCTGGAGCAGCTGAGCGAATGCGAGCGCTTCTTCGAGGCGATTCTCGACTGGGCGAGCGCCAAGTAGTAGCCGTGTAGCTGCCGTGTAACAACCGAGTAGCGGCGTAACAGCCAGCCCACCGCGGTTCGCAAGAACCACAGTAAGAGCCGCATAAAAATTACAGAAACTGCCCGGGTACCCCGTGAGGTGCTCGGGCATTCTGTGCTGATGGCAGGTGGTGCGGGGGGGCGCTGATGGCGGGGGCGAGTGTTGGTTTGATTACGGGTTTATTCGTAAGTTTCTCTATGGGTTCAACCGCGATTTGAAGGAGCGAGTCCAAGGTGTGGAATATGACCGGTTTTCCCCTCATCTTCCACATTTATTTTTAAATGAAAAACCCGAAAAATCGCTTATGTCTAAGGGTGAAATAACACTAAAGTATTGCCCTTCTAGGGTATTCAGGGTTCCATAGATGCCAAAGGTTAAACACGCTACTCGGGCGGCACAACCCCACACAAAACCACACCTCCCTCACGCTCGGCACTGCGCACCCGCAGTTCACTACCTGAAGGACACCCCGTGTACACCATCAGCCCCTACCTCGCCGAATTCCTCGGCACGCTCATCATGTGCACCATCGGCTGCGGCGTCATCGCCAACGTCGAACTTCGCCGATCCAAAGGCCACGGCGACAACTTCTTCACCATCGCCTTCGGTTGGGGCTTCGCCGTCACCTTCGGCGTCTACGCCTCCCACGCCTACTCCGGTGGCCACCTCAACCCCGCCGTGTCCATCGGTCTGGCAGCCTACGGAGAGTTCCCCTGGGAGAAGGTTCCCGGCTACATCATCGCCCAGGTCATCGGCGCAATGGTCGGCGCCGGACTGGTTTACCTCAACTACCTGCCGCACTGGAAAGCAACCGCCGATAAGAAGATTAAGCTCGGCGTTTTCGGCACCGTCCCCGCTATTCACAACTACTTCACCAATGCACTCTCCGAAATGATTGGCACGTTCATGCTGGTCTTCTCAGCACTGTACACCGGCGTGAACTTCAAGCCGTCCATCAGCGGCGGTGTGGAGCTCTCTCTCAACCTCAACGACGTGCTCAAGCCCCTCGCCTTCGGCTTCATGGTCGCAGTGCTCGTCATCGGCCTGGGCGGTCAGACCGGCTACGCCCTGAACCCCGCCCGTGACTTCGGTCCGCGCCTCATGCACGCCCTGCTGCCCCTCCACGATAAGGGCGCTTCGCGCTGGTTCTACGCGTGGGTTCCGATCTGCGGCCCGATTGCCGGCGGTTTCATGGGTGGCGCGTTCTTCAAGCTCTACTACGAGGGTCAGGTCAGCCCGTGGCTGTTCGTCTCCAGCGCTCTAGCGATTGTGGTTCTGCTCTTCGCATGGTGGGCTAATAGCCACCTGTACCGTGCCCCCAGCTCCGAGGTCATCCCCGAGTTTGAGGACACCCACGCTACCGCGGCGGCACGCGCGGCAACCTACACGCCGACCGGTTCCATGCCGATTCTGCTCCCCGAAGAGGTGAAGGGCAACCGCAGCACCCGCGTCGTGAACCGGCTGACCGAGGACGACTAGTCTTCCCGCCCGAGAACTTCCCTGTCTAGGGCTTCATCGAGCCGGGTTTATCTGAATAGATTTATCCGGCGAGGTTTCATCTAAAAAACAACAAACCCCTCATTTTCATAACCTGCACAATACCGGTCAGGTTATGAAAATGAGGGGTTTGTTGCGTCTACCTCGCGGAAGGGACATGGGGACTTTCAGGGGCTCCTAGGCCGCGGCGGTAGCCCTTGTCAGCGCCCGGTCATGCCTAGCCGCGCGGCGCTTCTGAATCGCGCGCACCACCCAGATGCAGACCGCACCCAAGACCGCACCGGCAGTGTTATTCACAATGTCATCCACATCAAAAGTGCGGTAGGTGAAGCCCGCCAGACCCCAGTTACCGGTCAACTGGCTCAACTCAATGAAGCTCGACAGCGCGAAGCCACTCAGCGCCGTGGCGCGCAGACCCCAGCGCAGGCAACCCGCAGTAAAGAAGCCCAAGGGGATGAACAAGGCAACATTGAAGAAGAGCTGCGCATACACGGTCGTTGCGAAGCGGCGCAGACCCATGCCGGCAGTCAAATCCCACGCCTGCTGCCAGCTCCAACCCACATAGAAACGCGGATAGTACAGCTCGGGGTTCGTGACGCTATTGGAAGAGCCAATCGGGGTCAGCGTCAGAGAAAGAATAGAAGCAAGGAATAGCGCAAAGGACGCGGTCAGTAGGTACTGGCGGATGCTGTGCGCTCGACCGGTCTTCTTGGCGCGCAGGCGCATACCAATAAATCCGATGATAGAGAGTACGACAGTAAGCGCCGCAATCTCGATGGCGAAGGTGCCAATCATGTGTTTACTGAGCAGTTCCTGCATGCCGTGTGTTCCTTAGGTCGTGAGAGTGAGTTATACACACCCCACCTGCATATATGCCTGTTCTAACATGTATTCTTGGTGGTATATAGCGGGTGACCATTCATGCCCGCCGCATATCGTTCACCACCAGTGTAAAAGACCGCCCTATGGCTCACCCTAGGCGAAACTGTGAAAAAGCTGTACACGCACCCAAACACACTATGAGAACCACCACAGCCGGCACCGTCAGTACAGAACATCCGGCGGGAACACCGGCGCAATATACCGACCAAACAGCAACACAAACAGCAACGCACCCGCCAGAGCTGCCACCATCGCACCCACAACCTGCACCAGCCACAGCATCAGGAACTTCACCATCTTGCCCTCAGAACGGGCGGTCAGCGCCTCCACCATGGCGGTTGAGAACGTCGTAAACCCACCCAGCAGACCGGTCGTAATCACCGTGCACCAGAACGCCACCTGATCCGTGGCGTTATAGTGCACCCCCAGCGCGCGAGGATTAGACACCGGCATAATCAGCAGGCCGTACAGGAACGAGCCCACCAGGTTAATCACGAACACCGGGCTAATAATCGACGACTCCGTGCGCAGGCGAGGCGACATCGCCTTATCCAAGAAGAAGCGGGTCATCGCACCCAAACCGCCGCATAGGAAAACCATCAGAGCGAAAAACATTAGCGGCCCTCCTCAACATCACGAGCGGGCACCAGGCGGGACGCCACAAAACAACCCGTCAGCATGCCCGCCGCAGCGGCAACCAAACCACCCACCAGCAGCACCGCCACAGCCAGCACCATATATTGAGTATGTACCGTGTACGGCAGAAAAATCGTCTGCGCTAAAACCGCCGCAATCGACGAATATGTCGTATAGCCGCCCATCATGCCGGCACCAAAGAGCAGGCGGAACGAATGAATCCGCTCCTCACCATCACGGCGCGCGTAGGCGTTCCACACCATCGTCAGCAGGCCCAGCGTAAACGAACCCAGCAGGTTCGCCACCAGCACGCCACCGGGAGTGTACACGCGGCACAGCGCCCCCGTACCGCCTCCCAAAAAGACAAGAAAAGGGGCAGGCACACGGTTCAGAACGCCTCCTATCCACTGTCGGATACTCGCGCGGTTCCTCATCGCCCTGCACCTGCCCTTTCGTCTCGTATTAGTCTTCAAAGTGCGCCGTAGCGCACAAACGCACACTAATACTTTACTCTGACCCGAGCTTGCTACCCGAGTCGGCGACAGCAGACTCACGCTCGTGCTGAATATTCTCGCTCATCTTCTCACTCAACGCGGCTCCCTCAACATCCATATTCGGAGTGAGGCGGTCCACCCACTTCGGCATCCACCACGCCTTATCGCCCAGCAGAGCCATAATCGCCGGGGTCAGCGTCATGCGCACAATGAACGCATCCACGAGCACACCGAACGCCAAACCAAAGCCCATCAGGCGGATCATCGTCGAATCAGCAAAGATGAAGCCGCCAAACACCGAAATCATAATGATCGCGGCAGCCACCACCAAGCGCGGATTCACTCAGGTTCGCGTCGAACTGGACGGTTGCCCCGTGCAAGTTCGCCAACTCAATGTCGGACATGACCTTCTGCAATTCGGCGGACAGAACCTCGTAAATCTTCTTCTTAAACGAGACAGTCGCAATCGCCGTGGACTAATCTTTAGAGACCATACGGTAACCGGAGGTGAAGTCGTAGAGCTTCTGCTGACGCTCCAGATGCTCACGCTGTGCAGGCAACTCACTCTCAGTCTTCTGCAGCTGGTTGCGCTGCTTGTCCAGCTTCTTCTTGCCTTCAGCCAGCTCATCCTTCTTGGAGGCGATTTCTGCGCGACCCGCGTCAACCTGCTTCTACTCTTCGGTGAGGGCGGTGCCGTCACCGGTCGTGAGAATGATCTGGCCGGAGCCGCGGTTGGCACTGGGGGAAGCGTTAGGCAAGCTCGTTGGAGAGCTGCTGGGTGCGTGTGAATGCGGCGTGTGGTTTGCCCTGTACGGTGAACACTGTGTCCTAATTTTAGGCAAAAAACACCCGCCCCGGGCACCTGCAGGTGAGGTGCCCGAAGCGAGAGTGTTTGAGTGTTAAACGCTATGAGGCTTAGTTTGCGAATTCGCCCTGAACCAGACGGCCCAGGTAGTCGAGTGCTTCGAGGACACACTGGCGCATCGCTTCGATGGCGAGTGCTTCGGGGGCTTCGGGGGCTTCTGCTGCAACCTTGACCGTTATTTCTTCAGCGTGGGTGAGGTAGTAGTAGACACCTTCACCGATGGTTTCGGAGAGGGTGGAAGCGAAGACTGCCACGCGTAGGTAGGGCAGGTCGGGGTATGCCGCGAGGTACTGTTCGAGGAAGATGTCGTAGGTGCGCTCGAGGATGACGTGCGAGTATTCTTCGAACTTCGCAGGGCTGTCCATTTCGAGGGCGTAAAGCAGGTGCACGAAGGGTGCGATGTACTCTTCGAGGGTGTTACTCATGAAGACCTTGCGGGCGATGGATAGCATTTCGGCTTCCATGCTTGCGTTTTCACCGGAGACGGTGAAGTCGGATTCCTCGAAGATGCGGTTGAAGTACTGGTTTATGCGGGTGACCAGCACGTCGTCTACGGAGGCGAAGTGGTTGAAGATGGTGCGGCGGGAGACGCCTGCGCGTTCTGCGAGTCCTTCTGCGTTGAGGGCACCGTAGCCACCCTCGAGGATGAGGGATTCTGCTGCCTCAACGATTGCGATGCGGTTCTCTGCCTTGCGAGCGGAACGCTTGTCCGTGATGTTTGCGGGGGATTCAACAAGATTAGCCATACTTTTTACAATACGCGCAATGTTTCACCGGGAGCAACTACTGGAGGGTTAGATTCACCACATATTTGCACTCTAGGTAATAAATTTGAAGTGTAGATTCAATGTTCACTCAATAAGCAATTTAGCGTTTTGGCATGTCAAGCAAGCCGCTCAGCGAACCACAAATCAAGCGCACTAGGCGCGCGCCGCCTCCAAAGGCAGACGCACCGTAAAGACCGTATGTCCAGGTTGGCTCTGCACCTGAATCGAACCACCGTGCGCCTGCACAATCGCCTGCACAATCGCCAGGCCCAGACCGGTGGTTCCAACCGAACCGGAACGCGCCTTATCGGCACGGGTGAAGCGGTCAAAAATCTTCGGCAAGAAGTCCGGGGCAATACCCGGACCGTTATCGGTCACGGTCACCACAGCTTCACGGCGTGCAGCATCCACCGACAGGCCAGCGGTCACTCGAGTACCCTCATCGGTGTGCTTGCGAGCATTCGAGAGCAGGTTCAAGATCACGCGCTGAATCTGGGAGCGATCGGCAACAACCTCAACCGGCTCGTCGGGCAGGTTCAGGTGCCATTCGTGGGTGCGCGCTGCCGCCTGCATGTCGGAGGTGCATTCAAGTACCAGCTCGGTCAGGTCAACCTGCTCCATCTTGGGTTCGCGCCCCTCGTCCAGGCGGGCAAGGGTCAAAAGATCCTCCACGAGGCGGGACATACGTTCAGTCTGCGAGTCGATACGCGCCAGGGAGGATTGGCCGGATTCACTGAGCGGCTCCGTCCAACGGAGCATATCGGAGTACCCCTTAATGGCAGCCAGAGGCGTGCGCAGCTCATGGGAGGCGTCCGCAATAAAGGCGCGAATCTGATGTTCGGTGCGTTCGCGCACCTCGAGGGCTGAGTTCACGTTATCAAGCAGCTGATTGAGGGCGTAGCCTACGGCACCCACTTCGGTGCGCGGGTCGGAATCACGCGACTCCACTCGCACCGCCGAGGAGATGGTGTGCTCCTCCAGATCCAGGTGCGCCACATCGGTTGCCACCGCGGAGACTCGCTCCAGGGGCTTCATGGTACCGCGAATAATATAGGAGCCCGCCACGCCGGCACCGACCATCACGGCGATGGAACCGAGGGCTACCACAATCACGAAGATGGTGAGGGTCTGCTGTACGTTGGCGAGCGGAATACCAACCACCTGGGCATCAGTGCTGCTATTAGCCTTCGGGGTGATTTTGATGAGGTACAGGCCGGATTCCAATTTGACCTCTCGGACTTCTTCTTTGGTGGCGTTCAGTGCCATGGTTCCGAGGGCTACCTGATCGTTGGCGGAGAGGGTTTGTATGGTGCCGTCCTTACCGAGCTTGCTGGCGATTTCCACAGCGCCTTCGGATTCAACACAGGTAATGATGGTTCCGGATGCCTGACCGGGTGCGAAAAGGAAGCTACTCTTCTGCAGGTCACTGCAGTCCACTTCTTCTTGCTTGCCGTCTCGAGAGGTCGACTGCCCTACGCGGTGACTAGTTTCTTTGAGGTCGCTTTGCGCCTGCTGGTAGAGGGAGTTCTGCAGGGTCACGTAGGTGGACAGGCCAATAATGAGGCAGGCGATGCCGAGGGCTGCCACGAGGATGGCGATAAGGCGTGAACGCAGGTGGGGTACATACCCGAGTTCTTCGGGGGACGCCTCGGGGTTCCTCATGCTCTTCCAGGCGGCGCGTAGGCGCACGAAGAAGTTCCCCGAGGAGGGTGCGGCACCATCTCGTGCGGGGGTACCCGCGCGCAGGGGGCGGGTTGCTTCATTATCCGGGGAGGCGGGGCCACCGGGTGAGTAGGATCCCACGAGCATCCTTTCTTTCTATATTCGAAATACTGAATATAAATGATATGGTGCGGTATAACCGGGTGTTATACCGCGCCATATGAAGAGCAGAGAATAAACTTAGACAGCGGGACGTAGCACGTAACCGGCACCGCGCACGGTGTGAATCATCGGTTCGCGACCCACATCAATCTTCTTGCGCAGGTACGAGATGTACAGCTCCACAATATTTGCCTGACCACCAAAATCGTAGTTCCAGACATTATCAAGAATCTGACTCTTGGAGACCACGCGCTTCGCGTTCTCCATGAGGTAGCACAGCAGGTCGAACTGGGTTGCGGTGAGGTTAATCTGCTCGCCACCGCGGGTGACCTCGCGGGTGTCTTGGTTCAGCACCAGGTCGCCAACAACCAACTCAGCATCGTCAATGGCAGCAACGCCGGAGCGCTGCATCAGGCGGTGCAAACGGATCATGACCTCTTCCATGGAGAAGGGCTTAGTCACGTAGTCATCCGCGCCTGCGGCAAGGCCCTCGATACGGTTATCAACCGAATCTTTAGCGGTCAGGAAGAGGCAGGGAACCTCGGGGTAGAACTTGCGGATACGGGAGAGCAGCTCCAGACCGTCGAAGCCGGGCATCATAATATCCAGCACGAGTACATCGGGGCGCCAATCGCGGGCAATCGCGAGCGCGGAGGGTCCGTCGCCGGCGGACTGCACATCCCAGCCGATCATTTTCAGACCCATGCTGACGAGTTCCTTGAGCATCTCCTCATCGTCAACAACGAGGGCGCGGATGGGGCTACCGTCCGGATGCTCTAGTGCGGGAAGGTTCTTTGCGATTTCGGTTGCTTTGCTGCTCATGTGATTAAGGGTATCGCGATTTAGGGTTCGCGGTGAGGCGGGAGCCGGTTTTCAGCCGCAAACTTATGGAATGCTTGCCCGCCTCACAGTTGGGGCACAGCTTTACCCGCATTTGCGCGTCAACCCTTCATGACAGCTTCAAACTTTCGGTAGAATTTGTACTAGCTTAGGTAACGCTCAATCACCTTTGCGTATCTTTTGAATTTGCCGTTTCTGTTCCGGCGACCAACACCCGTGAAGGAGGACGACGCATGCGCATTAGCCGTATTTATAACAATAATGTTGTCCTCACGGTGGATCATTACGGCAAGGAGTCCGTGATGATTGGTCGCGGCATTGCTTTTGGTAAGCGTAAGGGTCAGCTGATTGACCCGTCTGCGGTGGAGCAGACGTTTGTGCCGGAGCAGGGCATGTCGGGTGAGCGTTTGAGTATGACCCTATCTGAGATTCCGGCGGAGATTCTGTCGATTGCCACGATTTTGGAGTCGAAGGTGCGCACCGAGGGTGCACTGGAGCTGTCGAACTCGTTTATTCTTCCGCTGGCTGATCATCTGCACTATGCGGTGGTTCGTGCGCGTGACGGGGTGCGGGTGCAGTATCCGCTCGCCCCGGAGGTAACCGTTCTCTACCCGCGCGAGGTGGAGTATGGCCGCGCAGTTTTGGAAATGGTTCGCGAGCGCCTGCAGGTTGAGTTGGACCCGAACGAGGCTATTCCTTTGGCGTTGCACCTGGTCAACGCGCAATTTGCGACGGCGGATATGTCTCAGGCATTCCGCATGACCGAGGTTTTCGCGCAGGTTTTTGAAATTATTGAGGCAAGCTACGAGCGGAAGATCGACCTGGATTCGATGAGTGCGGCACGTTTTGTGACGCACCTGCGGTACCTATTTGTGCGTGCGAGCCGCGCCTCCGCGAATCGTACAGAGGACGCTGATGAGGTGTCGCAGCCGAGTTTGTTGGCGGCTCTTCGTGAGGATGCACCGCGCGCCTACGCGTGTGCGCAGAAGGTTTTACTGGTGCTGCAGATGCAGTTGAAGCAGAGCCTGACTCGTGATGAGTTGACGTATTTGACGATTCATATTGCGCGTCTGGCGCGGGATATGTGGGGCATTAACGCGTAGCGCATGTTCGATAGAAAGCGAGCGGGGAGGGTTCTCGGTCGCTTTTTCTATACCTTAGCTTTTCTGTGCCCCGGAACCCCAGTGAGGGGCTCGGGTGGTGGAATTTGGGAGTGAAGAATCTGGGAGTGAGGATTCTAGAGGGGTGTTGCCGGGCGGAACGTGGCCATTAAAGGTGGGTTGCTATTTATATATACAACCTGTCACTAAAATGTCGTTTTTCCGGGTTTTCCTTCGCGCGTTAGCGCGTCGATTTAAATTTTGAAATGACGGTTTATAGCGGCGTATTCCAGAAATACCATTCTGTGGACAGAGCGCAGGAAAATGTTGGTTTTGTATAAATCCCACATCTTTTGACTCACGCACCCATTTTTGTTGGGTATTTTCTTTGTAAATCATTTTCTTGCACCGTCGCAACCCAAATATCCCGCAACAAGCACCTCATCAGTCCGCTTACAATATGCCGTCATTCCTGAAATTTCACAAAACTAACGCTTTATCCTCCACTTCGGCAACCTTTTTCGGTGTTCTGTTTAAATTTTTTACACCCTGGCAATAAATACGTGTTTTGACATCAAAAACCCACATTCCAACACTTGGAAAAATATCACAGGAACCTAAAGTGTGCAAAGTCAGAAAAACCCACAAAACACAAATACAACGTGTTACTATCTGAGAATTATGAGGCCCTTCACGGGGCCGCTACACACCATGTCACGAACACGAGAGGACCACTATGGTCACTATCATTGTGGCGGCACACGGCGAGTCGGCTCCGGCTCTGCTGAAGACCGCCGGCATGATCCTCGGTAACTTCGAAAACGTCCACCCGGTCACCTTCCTGCCGGGTCAGGGCCCCGAAGATCTCGTCGAAGAGTACACCCGCATCGTTGAGGCGTCCGAAGCAGAAGAAACCCTGTTGCTGGTCGACCTCTTCGGCGGTAGCCCCTACAACGCCGGTGCGCAGTTCGCAGCCACCCGCGAGGGCGTCGACGTCGTCTCCGGTGTCAACGTACCGATGCTTATTGAGGTCATCTCCGGCGCAGGCCGTAAGAACGCAACCCTCAAGTCCCTGGTCGCCAAGGCGCACAAGGCTGGCACTAAGGGTATTCGCTCTTTCCAGGAGGCGAACCAGCCCGCAGCCGCCAAGCCCGCCGAGGCGAAGCCCGCAGAGACCAAGGCGGTCGAGGTTCCGGCTGCTCAGCAGGTTCCCGGCGGCACCATGGACGCTATCTTCACCCGCATCGACTCCCGCCTGATTCACGGTCAGGTGGCAGGCACCTGGGTTCCGCATATCGCACCGCAGACCTTCATCGCGGCATCCGATAATGCGGCACACGATCAGCTGCGCAAGTCCCTGCTGCTGCAGGTCGCGCCGACCAGTGTGAAGACCAACGTCCTGGACATCGCTAAGGCTGGTCGCGTGTACAACAACCCCAAGTACACCGGCATGAAGACCATGTTCGTCGTAGAATCCCCCGTTGACGTGGTGCGACTGCTCGACGAAGGCGTCAAGATCAACGAAGTGAACGTTGGTGGCGTCACCTTCAAGACCGGCATGGTTCAGCTCTCGGACGCAGTGTACGCCTCCGAGGAACACCTGGAAGCCTACCGCAAACTCATTAAGCGCGGTGTGAAGCTGACGGTGCAGCAGCTGCCGAACCACTCCCCGGTTGATTTGGAAAAGATTCTCAAGCAGAAAGGCCTGGACGCATGAGCGCCCTGACGTTTATTCTCGTTGTTCTCGTGGCGTTCATTGCGGGCGTCGCATCCGTGGTGGACGAGCGTCAGTTCCACCGCCCCCTGGTCGCTTGCACCCTGATGGGTTTTGCGCTGGGTGATCCGACTACCGGCATTATGCTCGGTGGCGCACTGGAGCTCATCGCCCTGGGCTGGATGAACGTCGGTGCGGCAATGGCTCCCGACTCGGCTCTGGCATCCACCATCTCCGCTGTTGTTGTGATTCAGGGTCACCAGGACATCACCACCGGTATTGCTATTGCTGTGCCGCTGGCTGCAGCAGGTCAGGTTCTGACCATTTTCGTTCGTACCATTACGGTGTTCTTCCAACATCAGGCTGATAATTTCGCGAAGACCGCGAACTTCCGCGGTATTGAGTTGATGCACATCAGCGGTATGGCACTGCAGGGTCTGCGTGTGGCTATCCCGACCGCTATTGTGGCGCTGATTAGCTCCGAAGAGCTGACCCGCCTGCTGAACATGATTCCTGCCGAGGTGACCGTTGGTCTTCGTATCGCAGGTGGCATGATCACCGTGGTCGGTTTCGCAATGGTCATCAACATGATGCGTTCGAAGGCTCTCATGCCCTTCTTCTTCCTTGGCTTCATTGCCGCCGCCGCTATCCCGGCAACCCAGTCGATTTCGATTGCTGGCACCGAGGGTGCGAAGGATCTCGTCGCAACCCTGTCCGGTCAGGCACAGTTCAACCTGGTTGCTATCGGTATTGTGGGTGCTTGCCTGGGTCTGCTGTACACCCAGCTGAACCCGCTTTTCCACAAGAGCGAGGCACCCGTCGCAGCACCGGCAGCCGCAGCAAACGATCTCGATAACGAGCTCGAGTAAGGAGCATCATCATGACTGAGAACAAGAACGTCGAGCTCGTTGAAGTTCCCGAGCTCACCCAGCGCGATAAGGTCGAAACCTACATCCGCTCCACTTTTCTGCTTGGTTCGTTCAACTTTGAGCGTATGCAATCCATCGGTTTCGCGGTTTCCATGATTCCGGCTATTAAGCGCTTCTACACCAAGAAGGAAGACCAAGCGGAAGCGCTGACCCGCCACCTGGAGTTCTTCAACACCCAGCCGTGGGTTGCATCCTCGATTATGGGTGTGACAGCTGCGATGGAGCGTGAGAAGGCAGCCGGTAAGGACATTGACGAGGCCGCTATCACCAACGTGAAGGTGGGTCTGATGGGCCCGCTGGCTGGTGTGGGCGACCCGATTTACTGGGGTACCGCACGTATTGTGCTGGCTGCTCTGGGTGCTTCTCTGGCGGTGACCGGTAATATTCTGGGCCCGCTACTGTTCTTCTTTGGTCTGACCGCGATTCGCTGGGCGACCCGCTGGTACGGCTTCAAGTACGGTTACGAGAAGGGTACCCAGATTGTGACTGAGGCGGGCGGTAACACCCTGCAGAAGATCACTCAGGGCGCTTCCGTGATGGGTCTGTTCGTGATGGGTGCGCTGGTGTACCGCTGGACGAGCGTAAACATTCCGTTGCCGCTGACCAGCTACAAGAACCAGGCTGGCGATATGGTGAATGTGACCGTTCAGTCGGTGCTGAACGATCTGCTGCCGGGCCTTGCGTCGCTGGGTCTGTGCTTCCTGTGCATGTGGTTGTTGAAGAAGAAGGTCAACGCTATCTGGTTGATTTTCGCCCTGTTTGCCGTGGGTATCCTCGGTTCGTACCTGGGCTTCCTGGCTCTCTAAAAATATGAGGGATGAGCCCTTTCACCCTTCAGTGAAAGTGCGAGATTCAAGGGATTGTCTCAAGCGGCGGGGGTGCAGTCGGTACACTTAAAAGTACCGGCAGCACCCCCGTTTTCTATCGGTTGCGGCGCACAATTCGCGGCAATGCAGCCCTCCCGCGAAGGAGTTTCTATGACCAAGTTGATGGCTTTCGACCTGGACGGCACAATCCTATTTAACCGTGCCGTAGAGCCTGCCAATGAGCAGGCGATTGCCCGCTGGCAGGCGGAGGGTAACCTGGCAGTCTCGTGCACGGGCAAGAGCATTTTTGCCACTCAGCTGGCGTTGAGCCCAACCGCCATCCGCTTTGACTACCACGTGCTGTACACGGGTGCAGTGATTACCAACTGGGAGTACCGGGTGATTTACCATCAGCCTCTTCCGGTGAGTGTTGTGCAGGCGTGCTACGAGCATTTCAGCACCGTGGACGGCGTGGCACTATTCGCTACGACCCTGGATAACGATTACAGCCTCTGCGACCGGGTGGGTTCATCGACAAATATTCTGCCGGAGTTCACTCCCCTACCGGCTGATGACCTGCAGAACCACGAGTACGTGGGTGTACCCCTGTGGATTCCGGATGCCCAGGTCCGCGAGGCGGCGCACACCTGGATTCTGGAGCGTTTTGGTGATTCGGTGGACTGCCACAAGAATCAGGATTTCTTGGATATTGTGCCGCCCGCCTGCACGAAGGGCACCGGCCTGCAGCATCTGGTGGAGTACCTGCAGGCTGAGCATTCGGGTAGCTCCTATGAGGTGCATACGATTGGTGATTCGTGGAACGATATCAATATGCACCGCTACGCTGACCGTTCGGCGTCGTTCAGCTACTCCCCCGATGAGGTTAAGGCTGTCACCACCGATTGTGTGGATAAGGCGTACGAGTTTATTGAGGCTTCCCTGTAAAAGCTCCCCCCGGCTGGCATTTAGGCGCGGCGAGCGCTGAGCCGCCAGCCGCTTCCTCATGCTCGCCGCTTCTCTCGCGCGTACTCGCCGCCTACTCCCCCGTTTCACGTGAAACACCCCGCTTTCCCGTTACTCCCCGTGTATCCCCGTGAGGTTTCTATGTGCCCCGCTCAACCCCCAAAGAACCAGTCCAGCAAGGATCAGTCACAGAAGAGCCCGCAGGCCGATTCTACCCAGTCGTACGACCCGTCCAGCTTCTCTGACACCTTCCGCGCTATGGCGCGTGAATCACTCGTGAAGAACCAGAAGAACCGCCCAGACTCCCCCATCGTTTCAATCTCCCCGGTGCTGATCGTTTTGGGTGCCATTGCGGCGGCACTGTACGGGCTGTGGCAGAGCTGGGCGTGCCTCATTCCGCTGGTGCTGATTCTGGTGCTCATGTGGGTCCGCTACACGATGCAACGTCAGGCGCTCAACGATTTCGCGGAGCTGGAGGCGGCACGCACCGCATGGAAGAAGACCCGCGACCGCCAGTACCTGGAGCTGATGGCGGCGCAGTCGGCGCGCATCCTGGATGAGAATAAGGCGCTGACCAAGCAGGCTCGCGCGCACGTGCAGGAGTACGCGGATTTCGCGGCGCAGAAGCTGGGTACTCAGCACTAAAGACCCCACTGCGCTCGCTCACCCCTCCCTCCCAAAAAACAAAAGTATTCGACGAGCGTTAGCCGAGGTGAGCATTCAGGGACAACAAAAGACCGTAACCACTCCCCTGTACGGGGGCGGTTACGGTCTTTTATTCACGTCAGATAATCTCTGCGGGGGTCTTTACGTCTTAGGAGGTTAAACCTTAGTTAATCTTCGGCACGGGTGCTTCAACGGGCTCTTCGGCGGCTTCCTTGGGTAGCATTCGCGTCTATGGTGTACAGCTGCTCACGATTCGTCAGCACCACCAGGGTCATAGCGTTCAAGCAGACACCCACAATGCACAGAATCCAGCCGATCAGCATGAACCGACCACCGGAAAGCACCGCGCCGGCAAGCATCAGGGCAACAGAAACCAGGTATGCCGGTGAAAGCAAAAACTTCGTATTCACTACCGACCTACCTAGCGTGCGTTGGAGCGGGGCTTGGGGGCACGACCCGAACGGGGACGCGAGGGCAGAACGCTCGTACGGCCGGGGGCACGATCAACAATCGGCTGAGATTCGGTGGGCTCTTCCTCACGAACCTCAACAGCCTCGGCAGCTTCAGCGGGCTCGGTCGCCTCAGCGGGAGCTACTTCCTGGTTAGCCTGCGCCGCAACTTCGTACTCAATTGCCCCATGCTTAGCAGCTTCACGCTCTTCACGGCGGTGCTCCGAGCGCTCGCGGATGCGGTTCTCAACGGAGGATTCGAAACTGTCCAGGTTGGTCACCAGTGCGGGGGTCGGATCGCCCTTCGCCTTACCCACGGACAGCACAAAGGCAAGGACGTTCAGGCCCAACGCAAGAACCAGAAGGATCCAGCCGAGCCACAGGAGCCAGGGGCTGGAGGTTCCTATCAAGAGCGCGCCGCAAAAAATTACGCAGAGGGAGGTCAGGTACGCAGGCGAGAGAGTCTTGAAATCCATGTCTACTTTCAAAGTGTTCGTGAGTTTGAGAGAGCTAACGTTTGATTCTCATTTTAGGTGATAGTTGAGACTTAATCTGCTTCTGCCTCTGCCTATCGCGTGTGAGTTAAAGACCAACGGGCTTATCTCGGTGGCGTAGGCAGGGGCAGAAATGTAACGTTCATGCACGCGGTGCAGGTACCCGCTAGGATGTGGGGGTTACCTCGTTGGTGACCAGGGGCGAGGCGGGCGCGTTCTCGACCACGGGGATTGCGCTGGTGCTCAGGGTGCCCTGGTGCTTCTTCCAGAGGTTGTAGCGTTCCATGGCGACCGCGCCGGCGGTCATGGCGGGCAGAATGAACATGCCGGAGGCGCGGATGCTTTCAGCCTGCGCCAGGATGTCCAGCTTACGCACCACGCGGGTCACGTCGTGGGAGTCGTAGCGGTCCTGTGCGGCAATGACCTCGTTCTGCGCGGCGACGAGGGCGGCATCGCGCAGGCGCACGAAGTCGTTCCTCTTGTCCTTAAGTTTCTCCATGTACTGTTTGTATTCTTCGGGTAACGCCTCACTGATTTCGTCGCGGCGGGTAATGGCGGAGCACATTTCCTTCACGCGGGCATAGGTCTCAGGGTCGGTGCTTGCTTTCGCTTCTGCCTGCAGTGCTTCAAGGGCGGCGTTCTGCGCGATCTTGAGCAGTTCGGGTACGGCGGTTTCTTCTTCATGGTTAGCCCGCACGCCAAGGACCTTTACGAGCATGGGCAGGGTCAGGCCGGGTAGCACGAGAGTGAAGAAGAGTACGGAGAGCATCATGACGATGGCGTCCTGGCGGACCTGTTCGGTGCCGTTGACCACGGGGATGGACAGGGCAAGAATCAGGGTCACGAGGCCTCGCATGCCGGACCAGGTCATGACGATAACTTCGGCGAAGTTTTCGGGGGCGCCCTCGTGGATGGGGTTCTTGCGTCCTGCCAGCCAGACGATAGTGAACCAGATGAGGCGCACCAGGATGGCGACCAGTGCGACCAGGGCACCGTCAGCGAAGAGGCCTGCGGTACGGGAGGGGTCGGCGGTGGTGATGATGCTACTTGCCTGCAGGCCGATGAGGCCGAAGGCGACACCGGTCATGAGCAGCTCAATAATCTGCCAGAAGGAGGTGGAGGAGAGGCGTTCTTCCGCTTCGAGTGCCGCCATGTATTTGGTGCTGGTGAACTGGATAGCGCCGATGACCACGGCAATAACGCCGGAGGCGTGCACGCTTTCAGCAGCGAGGTAGGCACCGAAGGGGATCACGAGGGTCACGGCGTTGCTGGTGACCACGTCGTGGGCGCGCTGGCGAACGTAGCCGCCGAGCCAGCCGAAGATGTAACCAACAATGACCGCGAGGATTGAGCCGAGCACGAAGTCTTTGGCAACGGAGAGCGGCTCGATGTGGTGGCTGCTGGTCATGGAGTGGATTGCGGCGTGGAAGAGAACGATTGCGATAGCGTCGTTGAAGCTACCTTCGGTCTGCAGGGTGCCGATGAGTCGTCGGGGAATACCGACGGGCTCAGCGACTGCTTCCACGGCGACGGGGTCGGGTGGGGATACGGCTGCGCCGACGGCAAGGGCGACGGCGATGGTCATGCCGGGGACCCACCACATGGCTGCGCCGGCAATTGCCAGGGCGGAGACGGTGGTGAGAAGGACCGAGTAGAGCAGTACGGATTTCCAGCGGCGGCGCAGGGTGCCCCAGGAGAATTTAACGCCGATGGCCCACAGTAGCGGCGGAAGGAAGATCGGCAGGATGATGTCGCTGTCGATAGTAAGGTCCGGTCGGTTGGGGATGAAGAGCGCGGCGGTGCCGAGCAGGGTCATCATGACCGGCCAGGGGAGGTTGAGTCGGTCACCGACGCTGACCATGAACACGGTCGCAATCAGGATGATGACAATAACGGAGAGGTAAAGCATTGGTCCGGTGTTGTTCCTTTCGCGCGGCTAGGGTTAGTCGGCTACGTCTTTCTACTCTACCGGAGGGGCTCATTCCGTTTTTCGGATAGGGGGTTCTGTAGCGTTTATTGTGGCGTTGTTTACCTCTAAGCCTAATGCTTTATGTGGAATATAGAGTTTTCCCCTGAATATCCTCACTTTTCAGCAGGTTATTCAGGGGAAAACTCTATATTTGGAATATATTGCTTGGGGTAGCTACTTCTAGCGGATTATTTAGAGCCGCATCCACCAGCACCGCAGCCGCAACCGCCAGCGGGAGCTTCCTCCACGACCGGTTCGGGCTCGTCGTGGCCGCCACAGCAGCCTCCCTTTTCTTCCTTCGGTTCGTCGTGGCCGCCGCAGCAACCACCACCACCGTGGGAGTGGCCGTGAGCCTCAGCCGGAGCTTCAGCGGAGGAACCGCATCCGCCCGAGCCGCAACCGCAACCACCGGCGGAAGGTGCCGACTCCTCGTGGCTACCGCAGCCACCCGAGCCACAGCCGCAGCCGCCACCGTCAACCGAGCCGCAGGCGGAGCCGCGTGCATCGCGGTGACCCATGAGGTCCACGCCCAGGTCGGAGAGGTAACGCAGGTAGCCTGCGAGGGCGTCGCGTCCACCGGTGCCGGAAATGACGATGCCGCCGTGACGCAGTGCTTTGAGCACCTCGTTGACCATCGGCCATTGCTCAATGTCGTCGGTAATGGTGATAGCGCTGACCACGTGCATTGCGAGTGAGGTCAGCGAGCGCAGGGACTGTTCGTAGCCTTCGGGCAGATGAATAACCTTGGCGGGCGCTGCCAGGCGCAGGATGGACAGCACGCGCATCAGCATCATGGGTACTGCATTTTCGGGCAGTAGTACGGTCACGCCGATTGCGGAGGATTCAGCAATACGTTCAATGCTTGCCGCGAGTTCTTCGGAGTCGATATCGCGGGAGATATCCAGTACTTCGTAGGAGTCCACGGCGATAGAGCGAGTGCCCAGGGCGTCGGCGAGTGCTTCATCTTCGGTGTGGATTGCAATCATGTTACGAAATTCGTTACGGCGCACTACGGAGGCTGCCTCGATGAGGGCGAAGTCCTGTCCGTCACCGTCCACGAGGAGGGTGTGGATTTCTTCGCGATTGAGGCCTTCGCCTGCGGTGGCGCGCTCGATTAGTTCAGAAAATGCGTTGCTCATACTGAATATTAAACACCTGATTTTGGGGCGTGCGCCCGCGAGGTTTACCTGTCTTGGCGATTTTGGGTGGTTTAAGACGTGATTTTATGCCGAGAGCGTGGGCGGCTACCTATTCCGTGTGTGCTGGAGCGTTTTTGGTGGCAAAAGTGCTCGTGAAACGCGAACCGTTCGCTCCGGGTGGGTGAGAATCAACATTCATTTTTGGGTTTGTACCGCGTATTTGGGGAGTTTTTGTTTGCCGCGGGGTGCATCTTGCTCACGTTACAGATTTGAACACCCTAAAATGAAAGGGTGGTACTTTCCCGTGAAAAGATTCTAGATACCGCCTACGAGGTCTTGGCGACCTACGGTTTGGCGGACCTTTCCATGCGCCGACTCGCTCAGGAGCTTCACGTGGCTCCCGGCGCTCTGTACTACCACGTGAAGAATAAGCAGCAGCTTCTCATTCTGTTGGCGGATTACATTCTGGCTCGTGCCCCGAAGTCGATGTCTGAGGAGGCTGAGCCGAATCCGGAGGCTATTCGCGCTTCGATGATTCGCCGCGGTGATCTTCTGTTCTCTTTGCTGTACCCGATTCGTGAGTGCCCTGAGGTGGTGCGTTTGAGCTTAGCTCTGCATCCTCGTGAGTTGAAGCCTGTGGTGGCTATGGCTCATGAGTTCCAGGCTCTTGGTTTGGGCCATGCGGAGGCGCTGCGTCGTGCTCGTTTGTTGACCCATATTGCATTGAGCCTGGTGGAGGAGTATCAGACTCTGCCGCTGATTTCTCCGCAGGAGGCTGTGGTGAGTGGCGATGTTCCTCTGATTGAGAATGCGTTTAACCGTTACCGTCAGGACCTGCTTTCTGCGATTGATTCGATGATGGTGGTGCAGGAGCCTTATACGCAGGATGCGTAAGTCGCCTGTTCCTCTTTTGGTTTATTAGTTGTGTATGGTGCCCCGTGCCCCCCCCCCTTGTGGGGGTGCGGGGCTTTTCCGTGTGTTGAGTATAGTTCTCCCCTGCCGCACCTGGTACCTGCCGCACCCTGGTACTTGCTGCGCCCTGGTACTGGTGCAGTTTGGCGATTGAGTCGATGTTCGCCGGTTGTCTGCTTTAGTCTAGATGTGACACGTACTTGCGCTGTTGCCTGTTGGGTATCTGGTGCGGGTGGGGTGTTGTTTATATCTTAGTGCCCTGTTGGGCTTTATCAGAGGTGTTCCATGTCGATGACCGCTACCGCCCAGTGGGCGGCTCTTCCGGACCATAGCGCGGAGATTGCGCGTGTGCGTGAGGAGTTTATTACTGCGTATGGTTATGAGCCTGATGGTGTGTGGTCTGCGCCTGGGCGTCTGAATCTTTTGGGCGAGTACATTGATTTTTTGGGTGGCTCGTGTCTGCCGATGCCGTTGCCGTATCGCACGTATATTGCGGGTGCGTTGCGTCGTGATGGTGTATTGCGTGCTTCGTCGTTGCAGATGCCGGGGGACGAGCGCACGGTTGTGATTCGCGATATTCAGCCGGGGCATCTCAAGGGCTGGTTCACGTATGTGGCGGGTGTTGCGTGGGCGATGAATCAGGAGGGTGGCAGGGATATCATGCTGCCCGATGAGTTTGGTGCTGATCTGCTGATTAATTCTCGTGTTCCGGTGGGTGGCGGTTTGTCGTCTTCGGCGGCTTTGGAGTGTTCGACGGGGTTGGCACTGTTGGAGCTCTCGTGTCCGGTGCGTGAGGAGTGCCCGGAGGCGGATGCTACCCCGGCTGATGGTGATGCGTTGCGTGCGCGTCTGGCTCAGGTGTGTATTACAGCTGAGAATAAGGTGGCTGGCGCGCATACGGGTGGCCTGGATCAGACGGCGTCGTTGCGTTCGCATCCGGAGCAGGCTCTGGTGGTTGATTTCCGTGATTTTTCGATTGAGCCGGTTGCGGTGGATATTGCCCAGCATGGCCTGAGTTTTTTGGTGATTGATACGAACACTCCGCATGAGCTAACGGATGGCGGTTTTGCGGCTCGTCGTGCGGCATCTGAGGCGTGCGCTGATGCTTTGGGTCTGCGTTTTTTGCGTGATGCTTTGCCGGAGGATTTGTCGTGTGCGGGTATGGATGCGCGTGCGGCGAAGGCGTGGCGTGCTGATTTGGTGGATTCTTCGGTGAATCGTGCCTTGGATGCCCTGGAGGATGCGGGTCGTCCGTGTTCATTCCCGCGTGGTTGGGTGCGTCATGCGTTCCACGATATGACTCTGGTGGGTCGTGCGAGCTATTTGCTGCAGCATGCTGATGAGCTGGGTTGCGCGGCGTTTGAGGAGGCGGGTCGTATTTTCACGGAGTCGTTTGTGTCGATGCGTGATGAGTTGCGTGTTTCTCGCCCTGAGATTGATGCTGCGGTGCAGGTGTGCCTGGATCGGGGCGCACTGGGTGCCCGTATTGTGGGTGGCGGTTTTGGTGGCGCGGTGATGGCGTTGATTCCGACCTCTCAGCTGGAGGCTGCCGCGGATGCGGTGGCGACTGCGTATGCTGTGCGCAGCTATGCGGCGCCTCGTTTTTTGCCGATGGTTGCTGGTTTTGCAGCGTCTCATGATTGGGCTGTGGGCGCTGCTCCTACGGATATTCCGGTGTTGTAGGGTTGGGCACTGAGGTCTGTCATTAGTCGGTGGGGTGTCATAGGGGCGTTTTTTCGGGGGTTTGAACAATATTCATAGCTGGAAGTTTCCTGCGAGTTTCTGCAAATTTCCTCCGCTTATCCCCCGTAATAATACACTGATAAGCCATAATTTTTTGGTCATTGGTCAAAAGTGGCGCCACGTTTTCCGAGAGTGGTTTTTCTTCCCCCCGCAGGTATATACACTTATCGACGGACGCAATCCGTGAGCTGTAAAGTTTCGACGCACATAGTCCGGCATATGGATAGCATCTACACCGGGTTCGACCGTCATATACAAGCCCAGCTTGCAGGTTTGGTCCGCCAATGCATCACACTCCAGTTTTCTGCCCGCCCCGGGCAGGTACCTCACCCAAGGTGAGGGTTTAGAGCGCGAAAGCGCAGAAAGGAGGCCCCCGTGGGCTTCGATATCAAGGGCACCGTTGAGCAGGGCCTCAACAAGGCTCAGGAAGTCATCAACGAGAAGGCTGGCAAGGAGGTCGTCACCGACGAGCACGTTGCCAAGGTTGAAGAGGTCGTGACCGACAACGTCTCCAAGCTGACTGAGAAGTTCGGTAAGTAAGGCGACAGCCTCCTTTGGGTTGGCACCCTGCCTCGCCTCCTCATGGGGTAGGGTGCCATTTCTCTGGGTTTGCATACAGGCTTTCACTCAACATCTCTCTCGAATAATGGGGCGTTCTGCCCCGCCTGGGTTCTTTCATTCACCAACTCACTCGGCATATTGCTCAGCTTCGGTTACCGCCTGGTAGCCTGTTTTCACTCTTCTTTTACTCTTACTCAGCACAAGTACTCGCGCTTTCTCGCGAACTGTATACGCCCCGCATCATTGGTCCGGCAACCTTGATGTGGGGCGTATGCCGTTAATGCACGGGGCGGAGGCTTCTGGGGCGGAGGCTTCTGGAGCACAGGATGAAGGCTTCTGTGGGAGTGCTGCACGGGCTGTGGGAGTGCGGCGTGGGCGTTCGCCCTATGAGGACCTCTCCCCCACCCCTGTATTCTCAGGCTATGCTTGATATGTCAACTTATTGAGCTACGCCCTCAGGTAGGTTTCAGTGCCTCCTGAAGACCGCGGAGCACCCCGTCTATGGAGGAACTATGTTTGAACGTCAGCAGTCTGATCAGCAGAAAGCACGCGAGGTCATGAAGGATGGTGGCGTCGTCATTTATTGGCGTCCCGGTTGCCCCTACTGCGAAGCTCTGGATTCTAAGCTGGGCGAGCTGGGCGACCACGCTACCTGGGTCAACATATGGGAAGATCCGCAGGCTGAGGCGCACGTGAAGTCCCTCAACGACGGCAACGCGACCGTCCCCACCGTGGACACCGGCGACACCCACTTTGTGGTCGCTGATCTGGTGAGCCGCAACAAGGTGAAGAAGCTAATCCAGAACACTCTCGACGCTGGCGGCGAAGCTTAAGATGGCTCGCCCGGCACTGAACCGCGATACGACGGTCTGCATTTCCTTGTCTGGTCGCCCGTCGAATCACGGTATTAAGTTCCACAATTACCTGTACGAGAAGCACGGTCTGGATTACCTGTACAAGGCGATGACCACCACCGATATTGAGGGTGCTATCGCCGGCGTGCGTGCTCTGGGTATTCGTGGTTGCTCGGTGTCTATGCCGTTCAAACAGGCTGTTATCCCGCTGATGGATGATATGGACCACTCGGCTGCGGTTATTGGTGCGGTGAACACGATTGTGAACACTGACGGTTTCTTGAAGGCGTACAACACGGATGTGATTGCGGTGGCTTCCCTGCTACGTTCGCATAATGTGGATTCGTCTCTGCCGTTCCTGCTGCGCGGTTCGGGCGGTATGGCTGCAGCTGTGGCTGGCGCGTTCTTTGATGCGGGCTTCTCGCAGGGCATGATTATTGCCCGTAACGAGGAGACTGGCCGCGCGCTGGCTGAGCGTTACGAGTACGCCTGGGCGCCGGAGGTGGGCAACCTGCGAGCGCCGATTCTGGTGAATGTGACCCCGATTGGCATGGCTGGCGGTGAGGAGAGCGAGGAGCTGTCGTACCCGCAGGAGGCTATTGCTGAGGCGCAGGTAGTCTTTGACGTGGTGGCGATGCCTGTTGAGACTCCGCTGGTTCGTGCGGCTCGCGCGGCAGGTAAGGAAGTTATTCACGGCGGAGAGGTGATTGCTCTGCAGGCTGCTGAGCAGTTCCGCCTGTACACCGGCGTGGAACTCACCCCTGAGGAGGTTGAGGAGGCGGAGGCTCAGGCTAACTAGGCTCGCGCCCGCTGCTTCTTCGCCCAGTGAGGGGCTCGATACGTGAAAGTGCCCGGAAGGTTGATTCTTCCGGGCACTTTTTTGTTGGTGCGTAGCACCGGATTTTTTGTAATTACACACACCCTGGTATTTAAGGTTTTCCACATCTGTGGAGAAATCTGGGGAAAACTCTTACACTCGTGTAATTCATCTTATGTAATTCGGTTGTTTTAGCCTGTATCCACAGGTTTTTAACATGTACTCACAATCATGGAATTACACGAATGTAGTTATACACAGTGTGGAAAACCTCTGTGGATAACCCTCTTCTGCGGCGGATTTCCGCGGGTTTTCGGGTTCAATACCTTCCATTGAGCCACTGCTGCGGGCTTTGTTGCTGCGGCTGAGAGGACTCGGGCTTCTTCACGAACGGGATAATCAGCAGGGTTGCTAGTGCGCCTCCGACAAAGCCTCCAAAGTGTCCCGCATGGGAAATATTCGGGTGGAAGAGGCTCTGCACCACACCAATGCCAATGAGCAGAATAAAAAGGCGCGCCATTTCCTTCTGCCTCCTGAGAAGAAGAATCACGAAGAAGGCACCGTACAGGCCGTACACACCGCCTGATGCGCCCACAGCACCACGAGAGTAGTCGAAGAGGTACACGCTGAAGCCGGCACCCAAGGTAGCCGCCATATATACGAAGAGGAACTTCCACCGCCCCATCATGCGCTCGAGGGACACACCGAAGATGAAGAGGTAAATCATATTCCACACCAGGTGCATCGGGTCATTTTGCGAGTGCACAAACCCGTGCGTGATCAAGCGGTAATACTCACCGCTGTGAACACGGGGACCCGACATCATGCTGAGGTTGTGCATCCAACGGAATGGGATGATTAGCTGTAGACCGTACACCACGATGTTAATCAGAATGAGCGTGTACGTAATATGCCAGTGCCGGGCGATGAAGGAACGCGTCGGGCTCAAGGCGCCTCCATTGAGGTCACGGTAGCAGTCGGGGCAGACTATGCCCACGTCCAGCGCTACCTGGCATTCGCCGCAGACAGTTCGACTACATCGCCCACACTGGGCGTAGCTGACACGGTCGGGATGGTTGATACAGACCGTGGGGCTCTGCCCGTAGCCTGCATAGTTGGGAAAGTTCTCCACTGACCCTCCAAAGATTTTTGTGCCGGATTATCCGAAGGTTGAGTAGGGGGGGGGCGGCCCGCCAGGATTCTTCCGGCGAGCATATAAGTTCAGGGACCCACCGGAAAAATCCTGGCGGGCCCCTGAACTATACGTGTTTTCTCAACACCTTCAGCAGACTGCTCGTATGAGCCTTCTGATGGGGTTTTATTAGAGCTTTTCGATGTCAATCGAGGAGATGACGACGTCCTTGACCGGGCGGTCCTGGAAGCCGGTCTCAACGCCCTCAATAGCGTCAACAACCTTCTTGGATGCCTCGTCGGTAACCTCACCGAAGATGGTGTGGCGGCCGTTCAGCCAGGGGGTCTCAACGGTGGTGATGAAGAACTGAGAACCGTTGGTGCCGGGGCCTGCGTTAGCCATTGCCAGCAGGTAGGGCTTGGAGAAGGAGAGCTCGGGGTGAATCTCGTCCTTGAACTGGTAGCCGGGGCCACCAACGCCCATACCCAGGGGGTCGCCACCCTGAATCATGAAGTCCTTGATGATGCGGTGGAACACGACGTCCTTGTACAGGGGGGTGTTCATGATTTCACCGGTGCGGGGGTGCTTCCACTGACGGGAGCCGTCAGCGAGGCCGATGAAGTTCTCAACAGTCAGCGGTGCGTGGTTGCCGAAGAGCTCGACGACGATGTCACCGTAGTTAGTGTGGATAGTTGCCTTAGCAGTTGCATTAGTCATGGCTCTATTGTGGCACGGGGCGGCGCTCATTCGCCATCTAACATGTTTTTTCGCCCCGGGCGCACCGTTGGGCGGGCTTTTTGGGCAGGAATTGAATATCCTGAGAGGTGAACACTACGCGCGCGGCGGTGTTTTCTGGTCGCTGGCGCATTTCAACCGATGGAGGTCCCCCATGTTCTGCTGCAAGAAGCGTAAGGCACGCAAGGCTGCTAAGGCTCAGGCTATTGTCTCTTCTCTGGCTGTTGTTGAGTCCGCGTTGGAAGGCAAGACCGCTGAGATGTTCGCTGAGAAGCTGACCGGCAATAAGAAGGCCCTGAACAAGGCTCGTAAGGCTACCGCGAAGACCGTTCGCTCCGCTGAGAAGGAACTGGCTCGCATTGAGCGTAACGGCGGCAAGCGCCCCCGTAAGGGCCTGGCGTTCCTGGGTTTGCTGGTTGCTCTGGGTGCTGCAGGCGCCGCAGCCTACAACGCAGCTCGTCCCGTGGAGGACCCCTGGAAGAACGCATAAGCGTTATTCCCCGCATTTTCTTCTCTACACGTTCTGACGCGCCGCTAGCGGCGTGAGGGAGCACTTTATGAGAGTTAGCCGCCCGCTAGAGTTTTACTCTGACGGGCGGCTATTGTTTGTTTTTTTTGGGGGGGGGGAGGGGGGAAAGAAAGGGGAGAGAGGAGGCGCTACAGATGCTACAGATAGAGTGCTGAATCTCCCCGTGGGGGCACCCCGGATATTCCCCTGACATACCCGGATATACAAAGAACCCCATGTCTTTCGACATGGGGTTCTCGGTTCAAAAATAAACCGGCGATGACCTACTCTCCCACACCCTCAAAAGTGCAGTACCATCGGCGCGAAGAGTCTTAGCTTCTGGGTTCGGAATGGAGCCAGGCGTTTCCCTCTTGCTATAATCACCGGAAAGTGGAGGCGAGGGGACTCGAACCCCTAACCCTCTGCTTGCAAAGCAGATGCGCTACCAATTGCGCCACGCCCCCGTGGTGCTTTACCAGTCTATAACACCTTTTACGACTTCACCAAATCCTCAGGCACATTTTTTTAGTTAGACCCATCACATCACCGAGGGGTTTAGGAAATAATCTCACCCAGCACTGTCGCCTCACGCTTCGTCAAAGACTGCAGGGGGCCACTAACCTCCTTCAGATACTCGCGAATCGCGGTACGTTGCGCCTCCTTCGCAGACTCCTCCTTCGATTCAGGAGCCGTGAAACCCAACTTGAACCCATCCCACTGGCTCGCCGACGGATATTTCTCACGAGCATTCCACACCAGCGAGAACGACACCAAAGTCTTCAGTTCCTTCTTCGTGGCAGCCTTCGACAGCACATCAGCAACCGTTGCCACACGCGAAGACTCGGCAACACTCACCGAAATCTTCGACTGCGCACCCGAGGGCAGGCTCAGTGCCTTCTCCGGAGCCAACTGAATATTCAGATGAATCTGCTGCAACCGCTCATTCTTCAAATCCAGCTCAGCCAGCGCACGGAAACGCTTCATCAGGGAATCATAGTTCTCATCAACCACCACAGCATTCAGGCGCAGCTCATCCCCGAGCAAACCCACCTGGACGTAGCTCGCAGTCGTTCCCAACATCGCATTAGCGTTCAGCACATTCAACCACTGCTCTTCCTTCAGGGTCGCCGATTCGTTCACACGCAGTGGGCTCACCGGCTCACCCGTCACCGTACTGGCAACATTCTGCGGATCATTCGCCAAATCCACACCGCCGTAGGTGACGCTCAGCCGATGCAGAGAACCGTAAACAGACAGGTTCGTCAGCGCTGTAGCAGCCGCCGCCACATCGGCCTGCGCAGTATCCGTGAGGGAGAAAGAACCCACGAGACGCAGATCCTGCTCACGACGCCCCTGACCCACATAGATACGCCCCAGCGACTCAATCTTCAGGTAGCGGGTATCGATATTTTCGCGAATCAGACGCTCCCGGCGCGCCAACAGCTTCTCGGTTGAAACCATCACCGCCACATCCTCGCCCAGCACTCCGCTTGCCGCAATCTGCGGCATTGCGGCAAGCACCCCGGCGGCAGCAACCACGCCGCCAGTCAGAAGCAGGGAACGGCGGGGTACCACGAGGCGGCGCACCTGCCCAGCGATAGCCTCTTTAGCGGCATCGACACGGATAGAGGGGGTCTTAGTAGCAGAGTCCTCAGCGGCAACGGATACCACCCCAGAAAAGCCCTGAGAGGCTTCCCTGGTAGAAGCAAGGTGAGAGTTCTCGGGTTCAGGGGTAGGTGAAGAAGACACAGATTCTCCAGATTGAGGGCGAGCGCAAAGCCCACCGGCGGTTTGGGGGAGTGAAGTCCCTCTAGAATACCGCTCGCACCCTTACACCTGCTGAAGAATCGCGGCGCATCCATCGCAAGGGCATAAAGAAAACCTATGGGGTGGCCTCAGTCCACCCCATAGGTCACAAGCTTCATGAGAGCTCTCAACTCTCAGCGCAGATTATTTACGCTTCCTCAGCCGCAGCAGCGTTCGGAGCCGGAATATTAGCCGACTCAGCCGCTAGCTCCGCAATACGAATCTCGCCGGTCGTCGGATCGTCGTAGGTCACGTACTCGGTACCGCCAGCCGTAGGCTCGGCATCCTCGTTCACATGGTTCTCCGCAATCAGGAAGCCGTGCGCACCAAGAATCTTCGCGACGCGGTCAATATCCTGCGGTGTCGGGGTATGATCCACCACTCGACGAATGTACTCATTAATGCGCTGGTCACTCACGTACGCTTCACCGCGGGCAGCACGGGATTGCATGAGCTGGCGAACAACTTCCTGCAGCTGCTCATCAGTCAGACGCATCTTCAAAATAGCCATCACTGCCGCGCGGTCCTGCACCGGAACATCCTTGGGATACCCGACGCTCAGCCAGTCGATTACTCGAGAGATTATGCTCTTATCAGGCATCGAGCCCCTCCTTCGAAGCAGTCATCATGTGCAATTTAGTGTTCACGGGATTAGTGGCCTCCACCGGTTACGCCGAAGATACTCCAGCCGAAAGTGTGGTCGATAAAGTCCTTAGCGACCCAGAGAATACCGATGATTACAATTGCTACGATAATAGCAAAAATGCAGGACGCGGCAATCTTCGCCACCGTTCCCGGAGGCTCAATTTCAACGAGCTTACCGTCCGCAGTGTACTCGGTACGGCCAGCTAGCAGACGCAGACCCAGCGCATACAGCGCCGGAAGGCCCGCGCCGAAGAACAGACCGGCGATAAGCACCGGAATGACCTTATCCAGAATGTCAATCACGTATTGCACGGCTACGAACCTGCCTTCTCAGTAGCAAGAGTCTGATCTGCGGATGCGTCAGCGCTGGTGACTGCAGCGCCTTCCTTTTCATCCCAGTCGCCAGTCACGTTCGAAGCGTCAATGTTGTCCTTCTGGGAATGACGCCACATCAGGAAGCAGAAGATTACCAGCAGAGCAAAAACGGTCATTTCGCCAACAAACTGGGTGCCGGTCAGAGCATTCAGGCCGTGACCAATCAGCCAGGTCAGAGCACCCACAATTGCGGCAGCCGGCAGAGTAATCAGCCAAGCAACCACCATGCGGCCAGCAACGTACCAGCGAACCTCAGCACCCTTACGACCCAGGCCGCTACCCAGAATCGAACCGGATGCCACGTGAGTGGTGGACAGTGCCATGCCGAAGTGCGAAGAGGTCAGAATAATCGCAGCGGACGCACCGTCAGCAGCAACACCCTGAGGGGTATCCACCTCAACAATGCCCTTACCGAGGGTGCGGATAATGCGCCAGCCACCCAGGTAAGTACCCAGAGCAATAGCAATAGCGCAGGATGCCTTCACCCACAGGGGGATCGCATCGTCATTGTTTAGAGTGCCCGAAGCAACCAGAGCAAGGAAGATCACGCCCATGGTCTTCTGCGCATCGTTGGTACCGTGCGCCAGGGACATCAGGGATGCGGTCGCAACCTGTCCCTTACGGAAGCCACCGTGCTTACGGTCGTCAGCAACCGGAGCAGCAATACGGTAAACCAGCCAAGTGCCGGTTGCCGCCACAATAGCCGCAATGACGGGGGAAAGGACCGCGGGAACAATAATCTTGGACAGAACACCCATCCACTGCACGCCGTCAAAGCCGATAGCGACAATAGCCGAACCAATCAGGCCACCGAACAGAGCGTGCGACGAGGAAGATGGAAGACCCAGAAGCCAGGTCAAAACGTTCCAGAGGATGCCGCCAACCAGGCCGGTAAAGACAATGAGCATCAGCGCCGAACCGTCCGTTGCCACATCGATACGGTCCAGATTCACGATACCGCTACCGACCGAGCGTGCCACCTCAACGGAGAGGAACGCACCCACAAGGTTCAGGGACGCAGAAAGCGCCACGGCTGTCTTAGGCTTCAGCGCACCGGTTGCAATGGAGGTTGCCATCGCGTTACCGGTGTCGTGGAAGCCATTCGTAAAGTCGAAGGCGAGCGCGGTAAGCACCACGATTACGAGAATAATGAGTTCTGTAGTCACAAGAAAATTATCTGTCGGTTTTCGCGAAATCTAAAGTATTCCGAATTAACACGAAATAACAGATAAACCCACATCTATTTACGTATTTTCATGAGGGTTTCACTGAAGAGCCCATATTTCAGTAGTAAAAACGCTGATATTCCGCGATAAAATAGCTACACCCGACAGAATACTTAAGTTGTTTTATGTGGCTTGAGTGTAGGCGTGGAGGAGAGAGCCGATTATATCCATCAATAGGCTGAAGTGTGTTCACCAAGTGTTCACTTTCAGGAACCTCCCAGCTTTCTTTTTGTGACTCACCTTTATTATTCAGACCTCATTTACCCCCCATTCGCACCCAAGCGGCACCCTTTCCGCTGCAGATGTGGGTTTCAATCAGCTGCACCTGCCAGCACGCGCCAAGCTCACAGAGCTACCCCAAAGGCCGCAAGCACACATAGGTCATACACAACATGGGGGCAGATGCAACATGGAACAGGTACCCGGATTGTCATATATCAGCTTCGGTATATAACAAAAGACCCCGCATCTTTCGATACGGGGTCTTTTTCAAAAATAAACCGGCGATGACCTACTCTCCCACACCCTCAAAAGTGCAGTACCATCGGCGCGAAGAGTCTTAGCTTCTGGGTTCGGAATGGAGCCAGGCGTTTCCCTCTTGCTATAATCACCGGAAAGTGGAGGCGAGGGGACTCGAACCCCTAACCCTCTGCTTGCAAAGCAGATGCGCTACCAATTGCGCCACGCCCCCGTCTCAGCGGAAACCACTGTTTAGTTATTTTTCCAAGCCTTGACGACTTCATTGCTCTGGTACTTTTTCAGAACCATCACAGTGACATACGAAAGAACAGCAAGAATCAATAATTTCTTCATTATTGCCTTTCATAGTGTGGAGTGGGCGTACCAAGAATCGAACTTGGGACCTCTTCGTTATCAGCGAAGCGCTCTAACCGTCTGAGCTATACGCCCTCCCTCTGCGGAATTTCTTCCGTAGAACGAGATATAACTATACAGGTATTTGAAGGTAGCACCAAATCAAAAAAGCATGTTCTACATCACACTTTAATGTTGGGGGTTCCCGATCATACAGAGCTGGGGCACGCAGAACGGGCGGCACCGCCTCCAACAGAGACAGAACCGCCCGCACACAAATCTCAAAAAGCTACAAACTAGGACTCATCGCTCAGAGTCAAGGTCACGCCACCAACCAGCTTCGCAGCCAGGTTGTACAGAATCGCGCCAATCATACCCAGCAGAGTAAAGACCACAGTATTGACCACAGCAAAAATAGTAGTCACCAAAGCAACCTGACCCAGCGAAATCATCTGCGAAATATCCACAGTGGTCGAACCGGTACCCAGCGAGCTAATCAGCTGGTTCACGCCGGCAAACGCCCCAGAAGCCTGCAGGAACAACCACAGAATCACCGACGCCACCACAGTCACAATACCCAAAGCAATAGACAGCAGGAAGATCAGCTTAGCCACCGACCACGTATCAACCTTCTGAACCACCAAACGTGCGCGACGAATCTTCGAACGCGGCGCCGGACGCACCAACTGACGGCGTGAACCGGTCGGACGCTTAGCGTTTACAGGACGCTTGCTAGCAGGACGCTTGCTGGCAGGACGCTTAACGGTACCGCCAGGACGAGCCTGGCCCGACCGCGACTGAGCCGAGCGACGCGCGCCAGCCTTAGCCGCACCCGAAGACTTAGATGCACCAGCCGACGCCGACCGCTGTGCCGACGCAGGAGAGGAGCTCGCGGGAGTGCTACTCATTAGTTACCTCCAGTAGCGGTGAGATCGGCCGCCGCCGCTTCACCCTCGTTGTCCGTACCGGGCGCCTCAGAAGATTCCGAAGCCTCGGTGTTCTCAGTGGTTTCATCGTCGCTATCATCCAGCTGACGATCCTGGTTGCGCGCAACACCAATAATAGAATCGCCCTTACCGGGCTTTGCAAAGATAACACCCATAGTATCGCGTCCCTTCGCAGGAACCTCATTCACGTTCGAACGAACAACCTTACCGCTGGCCATAACCACCAGCACCTCGTCCTCTTCATCCACAATGAGGCCACCCACCAGGGCGCCACGATCCTCAACTAGCTTAGCAACCTTAATGCCGAAGCCGTTACGGCCCTGCACACGGTACTCATCCACGCTCGTACGCTTCGCGTAACCACCCTCAGTGACCACGAAGACGAAGGAGCCCTCAGTGACCACATTCGCAGAAATCAGCTCGTCGCCCTCACGGAACTTCATACCGGTCACACCGGAAGTGGAACGTCCCATCGGGCGCAACGACGCATCATCAGCGTCGAAGCGCAACGACATACCGTTACGCGACACCAGCAGAATATCGTCCTTATCTGAAACGGTGAACGCCGAAACAACCTCATCGCCCTCACGCAGGTTAATCGCAATCAGGCCGGCAGTACGGTTCGTATCGTAATCGCTCAGGCGGCTCTTCTTCACCATACCGCCGCGAGTAGCAAGCACCAGGTACTCAGCATCCTCATAGCTCTTCAACTCCATGACCTGAGCAATATGCTCACCGCCCTGGAACTCCAGCAGGTTTGCAATGTGCTGACCCTTCGCATCACGACCGGCTTCCTGCAGCTCATAACCCTTCGCACGGTATACACGACCCAAGTTCGTGAAGAACAGAATCCAGCTGTGCGTAGTGGTCACAAAGAAGTGCTCCACCACGTCATCACCGCGCAGCGAGGCACCCTTAATGCCCTTACCACCGCGGTGCTGGCTACGGTACTGATCACTACGGGTGCGCTTAATGTAGCCGCCGCGAGTAATCGTAACCACGACCTCTTCCTCGGGAATGAGGTCTTCCATGGACATGTCGCCGTTGTAGCCGTACATAATCTGGGTGCGACGCTCATCACCGTAGCGGTTCACAATCTCGCCCAGCTCCTCAGAAATAATCTCGCGCTGGCGAGTCTCCGAAGCAATAATCGCGTTGTACTCAGCGATCATGCGCATCAGCTCATCGTGACGATCCTGAATCTTCTGACGCTCCAAAGCAGCCAGACGACGCAGCTGCATGTTCAGAATTGCCTGAGCCTGAGCCTCATCAATCTGCAGGAACTCCATCAGACCGCTACGCGCCTCATCAGCGGTGGGGGAGCGGCGAATCAGGGCAATAACCTCATCCAGAGCATCCAGAGCCTTCAGCAGGCCGCGCAGGATGTGCGCCTCTTCCTCCGCCTGACGCAGACGGTAACGGGTACGACGAACGATAACGTCCATCTGGTGATCCACCCAGTGACGCACAAACGCGTCCAGGGACAGGGTACGCGGCACACCGTCAACAATGGCGAGCATATTCGCGGAGAAGTTCTCCTGCAGCTGGGTGTGCTTGTACAGGTTGTTCAGCACAACCTTCGGGGAAGCATCACGCTTGAGCACAATCACCAGACGCTGACCGGTACGACCCGAAGTCTCATCGCGCAGATCCGCAATGCCGGTGACCTTACCGTCCTTGATGAGCTCAGCAATCTTAATCGCCAGATTATCCGGGTTCGCCTGGTACGGCAGCTCGGTAACCACCAGGCAGGTACGACCGTGAATTTCCTCCACATTGACCACCGCGCGCATGGTGATAGAGCCACGGCCAGTACGGTACGCATCCTCAATGCCCTTGGTACCCAAAATCTGTGCACCGGTCGGGAAATCCGGGCCCTTAATGCGCGCCATCAGAGCGTTCAGTAGCTCCTCATTGGTGGCGTGCGGGTTCTTCAGGAACCACTCCACACCCTCAGCAACTTCACGCAGGTTATGCGGCGGAATATTGGTCGCCATACCCACAGCAATACCCGAAGAACCGTTGACCAGCAGGTTCGGGATGCGCGCAGGCAGAACGGTAGGCTCCAGGGACTTGCCGTCGTAGTTGGGCTGAAAATCAACGGTGTCTTCATTGATGTCACGCACCATCTCAAGGGCAATGGGAGCCATCTTGGTCTCGGTGTATCGAGGGGCTGCAGCACCGTCGTTACCGGGGGAGCCGAAGTTACCCTGACCCAGAGCCAGCGGGTAACGCATAATCCAGCTCTGAATCAGGCGCACCAGGGTGTCGTAGATAGCGCTATCGCCGTGGGGGTGGAACTGACCCATCACGTCGCCAACCACACGGGCGCACTTATTGAAGGATCGGTCCGGGCGGTAGCCGCCGTCGTACATCGCGTAGATCACGCGGCGGTGCACGGGCTTCAGACCATCACGCACATCCGGCAGGGCGCGGCCAATAATAACCGCCATTGCGTAGTCCAGGTAGGAACGCTGCATTTCGGTCTGCAGGTCCACCTGTTCAATGTGGCCGTGGTGGTCTACGCTTTCAGCGCCACCATTACTGACATCGTCAGCGTTGGTAGTCTTATTCTGGTGTTCTTCGCTCATAACTTTCTCATTACTTCACATCTCGATCAACATATACCCCAGTCTGCATATTGCCCATGAGGCATATGCCGTTTCAGGCTAGATATCGAGGAATCGAATGTCCTTTGCGTTCTGCTGGATAAACTCACGGCGAGCCTCAACGTCCTCGCCCATCAGAACAGAGAAGATCTGGTCCGCCGCCGCTGCGTCTTCCATCTTCACCTGCAGCAGGGTGCGGCGAGCCGGGTCCATGGTGGTATCCCACAGCTCGGTATAGTCCATCTCGCCCAGACCCTTGTAACGCTGAATACCGTTATCCTTGGGCAGGCGCAGGTTCTTTGCCGCGCCACGAGCCAGAGCCTCATCACGCTCAGCATCCGAGTACACGTAGTCGTGCGGAGCGTTCGACCACTTGATGCGGTACAGCGGCGGCTGAGCCAGGTACACGTAACCCGCCTCAATCAGCGGACGCATAAAGCGGAAGAGCAAAGTCAGCAACAGAGTCGTAATGTGCTGGCCATCGACATCCGCATCCGCCATCAGAACAATCTTGTGGTAGCGTGCCTTCTCAATATCGAAGTCATCACCAATGCCGGTACCGAAAGCGGTAATCATCGCCTGAATTTCAGCGTTAGAAAGGGCACGGTCCAGACGAGCGCGCTCAACGTTCAAGATCTTACCGCGTAGCGGCAGAATAGCCTGAGTGTTCGGATCACGACCCTGAACAGCCGAGCCACCCGCGGAGTCACCCTCCACCAGGTAAATCTCAGAGATCGACGGATCCTTCGAGGAGCAGTCCTTGAGCTTACCGGGCATAGAGCTGGTCTCCAGCAGGCCCTTACGGCGGGTCGTCTCGCGTGCCTTACGTGCTGCAATACGCGCCTGAGCGGCAGTGATTGCGCGGCGCACAATATCCTTCGCCACCGCGGGGTTACGACCGAACCAGTCACCGAGGTGATCGTTCACCTCACGCTGGGTGAAGGACTTAGCCTCCGAGTTACCCAGCTTGGTCTTGGTCTGACCCTCGAACTGCGGCTCGGAAATCTTAATCGAAATCACCGCGGTCAGGCCCTCACGCACGTCTTCACCGGTGAGGTTATCGTCCTTATCGCGCAGCAGCTTGTTCTCACGCGCGTAACGGTTCACCAGCGAGGTCAGAGCAGCACGGAAACCCTCTTCGTGAGTACCACCCTCGTGGGTGTTAATCGTGTTCGCGTACGAGTAGACGGACTCCTTGTAGGCGCCGGTCCACTGCATCGCCACTTCCAGGCTCATGTTGCGCTCAGTGTCTTCAGCTTCGAAGGAGACAATCTCCTCGTTCACAATGGTCTTCGCGCCTGCATTGAGGAAGTGTACGTAGTCGAACAGGCCGTTGTCGTAACGGTAGGTGACGGTCGTGAAACCATCAGCGTTCGCGTGCACGCGGTTGAGGATGTTTTCCCTCTTATCGTTCTCTTCAGCAACCTCGTCACCGACGAACTTCTCACGCTCATCGGTCAGAGTGATAGTCAGACCCTTGTTCAGGAACGCCATCTGCTGGAAACGGGCGCGCAAAGTCTCAAAGTCGAACTCGACGGTTTCGAAGATCTCCGGGTCCGGGTAGAAAGTCTGAATAGTACCGGTCTTATCGGACGGTTCACCCTTGCGCAGGGGGCCATCCGGCACACCACCGTTGGAGAAAGAAATATGCCATGCGTAGCCCTGGCGATGCACCTCGGTAATCACACGGGTAGACAGCGCGTTCACCACAGAGATACCCACGCCATGCAGACCACCGGAAACGGAGTAACCGCCGCCGCCAAACTTACCGCCCGCGTGCAGCACGGTCATGACGACCTCAACAGTGGACTTGTGCTCGGTGGGGTGCTCATCCACGGGAATACCGCGCCCGTCGTCCTTCACGCGGACAGATCCGTTAGCCTGGATGGTCACGTCGATTTTGGAGGCGTAGCCGGCGAGCGCTTCATCAACCGAGTTATCTACGACCTCGTAGACCAGGTGGTGCAGACCGCGCTCAGTGGTCGAGCCAATGTACATGCCGGGGCGCTTGCGAACCGCTTCCAGACCTTCCAGCACGGTAATATCGGATGCACCGTATTCATGCTGCTGTTCAGATGCATTCTGTTCAGATGCCACGAGGCAGAACTCCTTGAGTAGATGATGCAACCGGCGAAGAAAAGTTACGGGCAACCAAGAGCGCCTCACAGAGGGCACCAGAAAGTGCCTACACAACCCGCGTTGCCGGTGGTGCCCATAGGTGGGCACACTTTAGGCATTGTCTCTTTTATTTTACCGAGCAAGAGAGCATAAAACCATCTACGGGCGTCATTTATTGAGCTTTTTGAGAGCTATCATCCGCTCAAAAGCCCGCAAAGGCGGTTTAGAGTGGCTCAACCCCCTCTTTAGGTAGGGGGTACAGTTCACAGTCTCGTGGGGGTTGCCGGCGCTTCTATAGCTTTCATAGCGTGCAGAAAAGGCTTATTTTAACCTAACACCGTTCAATCAGAAGGTGGACGAGAATCAAAGGCACCCAGAAGTCTACCCGTAGGTGTCGCGCACACCGCGCATGCCGGTGGCACGCCGATAGCCTCGCTGATTCCAGCGTCCGTTATTCGGGCCCAGTACGCGAACCTGAGCCACGACACCATCACCCAGTTCGCGGCGGAAAAGTTCGATGAGATGCCCGTGCATCAGGCGCAACTGAGTCGTCCAGGCGGTAGAGTCGCACTGGACTTCAACAATGGAGTTTTCGAAGCTGGTAGGGCGAGTGTGTGCCGCGATTTCAGGACCCACGAGCTCAGCCCAGCGAGCCAGCACGCTAGAGACTGCCACGGGCTCTTTCCAGCCGCGAGAACGAATCAAAGCGCTGACGATGCCCCCGAGGGGCTTGGGGTCGCGAGAACTCTCTCCGGGGCCGCTATAGCCGCCCATGACACGGGGGTCCCACCCCTGCGCTCGCCGTGATTTCTTCTTCGAGACGGCACCGGACATGACCGCACCAAAATCGCGCATAATTTTATTCGCGGAGAAGGCATTCAGGGGCGCCTCGCCGCGTTCTTGAGCCGCCATTCGCATGCGGGTCAGCAGGGCGGAGGGGGCATCCACCTCGTCACGGTAAAACTCACCCACGCCGTCAACCTCGCGCGGGTTTTGAGGCTCCGCAAACTGCGGTTCCGCGAATTCGTCGAATGTTTCACGTGAAACATGGTTTTGAGGGTGGACGGGGTTACTCATTGCCGCCACCTTCCGCGAGCGCAGAAACGATTGAGTTCGACTGCATCACAGAGTCAGTGACAGAGCCGCCGGCAGGCTGCACATACTCGGCGTGCCCCGCCGTCACCGACACCAGACGGTAGTCGCCCAGCTCCTCCGGAATATCGCTGAGTACCGCGCAAGTAATCAGCACCTGCTCCGCGTCGGCAACCATCGAACCCAGACGGTGGCGGCGCGCAGAATCAAGCTCCGCAAACACATCATCAAGAATCAGAATCGGCGAAGAACCCGCCGAGGAGTCATCCTCAACATGCACAAACCAGGACGCCAACTTCAGTGCCAAAGCAAAAGACCAGCTCTCGCCGTGCGAGGCAAAATGCTTCACCGGCATGCCACCGAGCAGCAGGGTAATATCCTCACGGTGCGGACCCACCAGGGTCACACCACGCTCAATCTCGTCGCGTCGGCGCTCCGCAAAACCACGCATCAAAGCCTCCTTGAGGTCCTCAATGCGCATCAGCGCCGCATGCTCGATCGAGCGCTCACCCATGCTCGAAAAAACAGTCGACTCATAGTTGAAACCGACCTCTTTAGAGCCGTCCGTCAGCCCCGCGTAGGCGCGGCGAAGCTGCGGCAAAAAACGCTGCAACAGACGAAAACGCGCTGAAAGCAGCTGAGCACCCAGAGTCGACAGCTGCTCATCCCATACCGAGAGCGTGCTCAAGGCATTCTCGTCCCGCGCCTTACGCTGCATGGATTTCAGCAACGAATTACGCTGCCGCAAAATCCGCTCATACTCGCTACGGTACCCGGAAACCACCGGACGCAAAGAACTTGCCAAATCGTCCACAAAACGACGACGACCAGCAGGGTCCCCCTTCACCAATTGAAGATCCTCCGGGGAGAACAGCACCGTGCGGGCAATACCCAGCGCCTCTTTGGCACGCACCGGCGCGGCACGATTAATGCGCACCCGATTACTCTGCCCAGGAGCAATCTCAAACTCAGTCACCGTCTGCTGCGAACCACGTACCGTACGGGTGCGAATATAGGCGCGCGAAGCACCCGCCCGAACCAGCGGCCCGTCATGGCTCACGCGGTGCGAAGATAGCGACGCCGCATAGTCAATCGCCTCAACAATATTGGTTTTCCCCACACCGTTAGAGCCCAGAAACACCGTAACTCCCGCCGAAAGAGGCAGGCTCAGCAGAGCGTAGGTGCGGTAATCCAACAACGAAATATGGTCAATATACACCGGAGCAGCTCCTTTCAGGGGGTTTCATACGCGGGTTCTTAGCTGGGGGTTCTTAGCTGGGGGTTCTTAGCTGGGGGTTCTTATTTTAGGGGGCTTCACGGCACCCGGCTGGAGGGTATGCACCGGGCTGGAGAACACAGCGAGAGGTCACAATATTAAGTTTTTCCACGCGGATGAGCGCAGAAAAACAGCGCAACCCCGCACATACCCACGATGCATAGGGCACCGAAAGACGTGCGGGGCGGCAAACACTGAAACTAGTTCGACGGCAGGCGAACCGGCATCAGCAGGTAACGGTAGTTGCGGTCATCCTCAGCCAAAGGCTCGTCCTGACCGGAAATCACGGCGGGCTTCGGCGCATCGGTGAAGGAGAAACGAACAAACTCAGTGCCGAAAACCTTCAAACCATCCGAGAGGTAGGCGGGGTTGTACGCAACGGTGATGTCATCACCGGACAGGTGCGCCTGCAGAGTCTCGGAAGCCTGAGCCTCATCACCGCGGCCGGCATCAATAGCAACCGAACCCTGAGTGAACTTCAGACGCAGGGGAGTGTTTCGCTCCGCCACGAGGGAGATACGGCGAGCAGCCTCAGCCAGGTCGGAGGTACGAACCACCGCGTGAATCGAGGTCTGCTCGGGGAACAGCGCACGGATGTTGGGGTAGTCACCGTCCATCAGAACGCTGGTGGTGCGGCGGGTACCCGCTGCGAAGCCGATCAGCTCGCCCGCTGCGGGCAGGGCAATAGACAGATTGCCGGAACCGGAGAGGGTGCTACCGACCTCAGAGACGGTCTTAGCCTTTAGCAGCACAGCTGCCTGAACGTCAGGGTTGGTCGGGTTCCACTTGATTTCGCGCATTGCCAGGCGGTAGCGGTCGGTAGCGAGCAGGGTCATGGTGTCGCCATTGATTTCTACGCGGATACCGGTCAGCAGCGGCAGGGTCTCATCTTTGGACACCGCAATCTGAACCTGCTTGACGGCTTCAGCGAATTCGGTGCCGTCCACGGTACCCGAAATTTCGGGAAGCTCAGGAAGCTCGGGGTAGTCCACAACTGGCATGCCAGCCAGCTGGAAGTTAGCGGAACGGCAGTGAATACGAATCACGGACTCATCTGCGGTGAACTCGACGGGTGCATTCGGTAGGGAGCGGCAAATTTCTGCCAGGATCTTGCCGGGGACCAGGCAAACGCCTTCTGCTTCAACATCGGCCGCAATGACCTGACGGGCGCTGGTCTCGTGATCGAAGCTTGCGATGCTGACCTCACCTGCGGAGGCGGTAATCAGCAGACCGTTGAGTACGGGGGAGGTGGGACGCAACGGAAGTGAGCGTGCCGTCCAGCCGACTGCCTCGGCAAGGACATCGCGTTCAACGGTGAATTTCATCGAGAAGGCGCCTTTCACGGAATTAGATAGTAGTTTTGGGCGCACGTAAAGATTTGGACGATAGAGCCGGATATACCGCGTACTCTGATGCGCTCTAAATCTTCCGCGCGCGCGTCTATCCATCCTACCGGATTTTGTAATTACACAAAGACTCGAAGGTTGATCCTGCAGCGAAAAATCGGGTGAAATGAGGCATGTAGAGCCGCTGTATTTTTGTAATTACAAAGATAGGCAGAAGGCGTAGTAACTCCAGTCGAAAACAGGTTCGAATTAGGTGATGGTCCAGTGTTGGTTTCTTCTTCTAATCCAACCTAAGAGATAGCGTGCAGCTATCGATCCAAATCCGCGAAAATCCACGTTTTCAGTAGGGGCACACAGAAAAACCTGAACCAGCTCGGTTGGTCGAGTAGAACTACTTGTTATGGGGAGGATTTTTTCTTTAAGTACAGTAGTATTGTTAACGCTTGTGGAAACGGTGGAAAACCCCTTCCTTGCCTGCAATGACGCGGAAGTAGCCTGTGGACATTAAGTGGAAGAATCCACTCAACACTGAGGATGCATTGTGTATGGATATTTATACATTTCCTTGATTCCACACCTTTTGAATATTCATGCACTTAACGTCCACACGAACGCATGAGTTAAGGCACAGCTTATCCACACCCCAAAAATCCAGCTTTTCGAGTCGCTAAAATCCTTGAACCCGGCGTGAAATCCCTGCCCCGAAGCCTATAAAACACCTAGTCGAGGCACAAAATAAGCTACGGGACAGGGACAAAAGCACATCTAGCCGGTGGCGCGCTGCTCCTGGCGGATCAAATTCGTCAGCTCAGTAACCTGATTGAAAATCGTCTGACGCTCCGCCATCTGCGCGCTCACCTTACGCACCGCGTGCATCACCGTCGTATGGTCGCGGCCGCCCAAATCGTTACCAATACGCGGCAGGGACATCTCGGTCAGCTCACGCAGAAGATACATCGCCACCTGACGCGCATTCGTGAGCGTACGGGTGCGAGACTTCGACTGCATATCCTCAATAGACACATCAAAATACTTCGCCACCGTCGCCAAAACCAGCGCCGACGTAATCTCCGCACCCCCGGTATCAGAGAGCAAATCCTTCAGATAGGTCTCCGCCTCAGCCAGGGTAATAGGCTCCGGCGGCTTCTTCATCGAGGCGGCAGCGCTCGCACGAATCAGAGCGCCCTCCAACTCGCGAATATTGGCCGTGACGTGGGAAGCAATGTATTCCATGACGTCATCGCGCACCGGCAAAATCTCGTTCTGAGCCTTCTTCCGCAGAATCGCGATACGAGTCTCCAGCTCCGGAGGCTGCACATCCACGTTCAGTCCCGAACCGAAACGCGAACGCATACGCTCAGCGAAACCGGTCAGCTGCTTCGGCGGCAAATCAGAAGTAATCACAATCTGCTTCTGGTGGTTGTACAGGGCGTTAAACGTATGGAAGAACTCCTCCATCGTCGCCTCTTTACCCGCCAAAAACTGGATATCGTCAATCAGAAGAACGTCAACATTGCGGTAAATCTGCTTGAACGACGAACCCTCATCGTCACGAATCGAGTTAATGAAGTCATTCGTGAACTCCTCAGAATTCACGTAGCGCACCCGCAAATTCGGGTACAGATACTTGGTGTAGTGGCCGATTGCGTGCAGCAGGTGGGTCTTACCCAGACCCGAACCGCCGTAGATAAACAGCGGGTTGTAGACAATGCCGGGCTGCTCTGCCACCGCGAAAGCGCTCGCGTGTGCAAAGCGGTTGGACTGACCAATCACGAAGGTGTCGAAGGTGTAGTTCGGGTTCAGTCGGGCAGAGCTATCCCAAGTCGGGGCGTTTTCCGGGTCTTCATACGGATGCACCCGCTGGGTCTCCGGTACCACCGGGGCGTCCGGAACAAAAGTGGGTGACGGGTACTCGCGAGACGCTGGCGCACCCGCAACAGGAGCCGCAGGAGCCGCCGGCTGCTGTGCGGAGGGGTACCCGGCACGCTCCGCCTCCAAAGCCTGCAGGGAGGGGCGGGTGACCTGCTCATCAGCGGGCATCTCGTAGTGGTCAGTACCCGGATGCGGCTCGGTGTAGTACTCAAAAGCCCGCGAACCGGGGGGCGCCTCTAGACGCGCAGAAGCCGCCGCCACCGAAGGAGCAGGCTGGTGCTCAACAGGAACCTCACGCTCACCATGGAAAACTTCCTGACTTGCAGGTTCAACCGGAATCATCGACTCATTCACATCGAAAAGCGCGGTGGTCGACGGGCCAAATGCCTCATGCAGGGCCGCACGGAACGAAGCGCTAATCTGCTCCTCAAAGACCGCACGGGTGAGCTTATTTGGCACCTCAATGATCAAGCGAGAAGAACCCATCAATCCCTGAGGTTGCGCAAGATTCACGAAACCGCGCTGACGTGCCGTCACCGCCGGATCAGCGGCAAGAATGGAGAGCAGATGCGCCCAGCGAGCCTGAAGGGAGTCGGTCATGGAATTCTTTACTTTCACTCGATGTGAAGCGGTGGTGCAGTAAAGAAATCATGCCGGAAACCACCGCGAGGTCATTAAGATTCTACCCGCTTAATACACAGGGAGGGAAAGTTATCCACAAGAGTTTTCCACACGGTGGAAAACCTGTAATTACAGAAGTGGATAAACGATGGATTTAAGTGCATAGCAGGTCTTCTTCCCTGATATTTAGCGGAAAACTCCAAAAGCTCAAGGGTGTGGATAACTCGCCGATAGTAGGGGGTTTAGATGGGATCTGCACCATGGTGGATATCCTGCTGTCGTAAATATCCCCAGGTTTACGCCCCAAGATCACGTAGCGTCCCCACAGTCTGTACACTCGCCGCAATCACCGCCTCTACACCACAAACGAGCCCGGAATCACGCGGAAAAAAGCGTCAAGAACTTGATTTACGCCCTCTACTCTTCTAAAGTTGTGCTGTTGTGTGTGCACCGCCTACTGCGAATAGTCGCGGTACCTCCGGGCACCAAGAAGCGTACGGTTTCGATACCCGTGAGGGCACGAACCGCAAAAATCAAGGAGACAAAGTATGAGCAAGCGTACTTTCCAGCCGAACAACCGCCGTCGCGCTAAGAAGCACGGCTTCCGTCTGCGTATGCGTACCCGTGCAGGCCGCGCGATTCTGTCGAGCCGCCGCGGTAAGGGCCGCGCAAAGCTCTCGGCCTAATCACGGCATATAGTTCGCCCCCCCCGGGGGGGGGGTGGGGGGGGGGCCGTTTATTTAGCGGGGTAAAACCCGGGGGGGGCGCGCCCCCCCCCCGCCGGCTGAGCCCCCCCTCGGGAAGGGGGA
>NZ_JANCOC010000009.1:0-19347 GCF_024294905.1 Rothia gullae | reverse complement strand
CCCCGCGGCGCTTTTGTCGCGCCCCCGGGGGTTTGGGCCCGCAAACCGCTCGGCCCAAAACCCCTCATTTTTGCCCCCCCCCCGTGGGGGCTCCCGGGGGGGGCGAACTATCATTAAGCGTGAAATACACGCGGAGGTCAGCTCACCACAAGAGCCGAATCTCCCACACTACGTAAAGGGGAACACGTGCTGCCTCAACGGCACCGTATGCGCACCAGCGCTGAATTCTCCCACGCCTTCCGTTCCGGCATCCGTACAGGACGTCGGAACATCGTTGTATCTACGGCGAAAAATCCTGGAAAAACAACCCATGTAGGTTTCATTGTGTCGAAGGCGGTGGGCAACGCAGTCACACGCAATCTGGTCAAGCGCCGGTTGCGTGAACTTGCCGCGCTCACCTGCGCCTCGCATCCGGAAGGCTACGCCATTGCTGTGCGAGCACTTCCCGCCTCCGCGAGCGCCAGCTGGGATCAGCTACGCCGCGACTACGAATCGGCGCTCGAGATCGCGTTCGCTAAGCTCGACCTGCCTCAGAGCAAGGAGAAGCTGTGAGTCATTCCCAGCGTGACCGCTGTGAAGAACGCTTCCACGCGCATCACAGCGGCACTTATAGCGCCTCTGCCGAGACTCTGGGCCCCGACGAGCTACTGGCACTAGCACCTAACGAATTTGTGAGGCCTGAAACTTTCCTGCAGGCTCTCTACGTTCTACCGCAGAACCTGCTGATCGCGTGCATGAAGGCCTACCGCAAGGTCATCTCCCCCCTCTACGGGGATGTGTGCCGCTACTACCCGACCTGCTCAGCCTACGCTCTGGAGGCGCTGACCACCCACGGTGTGATGGGCGGGCTTTCCCTGACGGTGCGCCGTATTCTGCGGTGTGTTCCCTGGGCGACCGGAGGTATCGACCCAGTGCCGGAGGGGAAGCGTGCTTTCGCTCCCGGAGCAGAACCGAAAATTATTCTGCTCAACCACCCCCATCTTTACACCCCTTACACCGGTGGTGACGCCCGCCCTGAGTAGGCGGCGCCTCCCACACAATGACTTAGCCGAGTCCTTAAGGAGTATTCCCGCGTGAATATTTTTGATTTAATTCTTTGGCCGTTTAAATGGATCGTCTCAGTGGTCCTGTGGCTGTTCCACACTCTTTTCACCTCGCTGGGCATGGACCCGGCTTCCGGTCTGACTTGGGTTCTGTGCATTATCTTCCTGACCCTGGTGATGCGTACCCTGACCATTCCGCTGTTCGTCAAGCAGATTAAGGCGATGCGCGGTATGGCCGCGATGCAAGGCGATATGGCGAAGCTGCAGGAGAAGTACAAGGGCAAAAAGGACCAGCTCTCCCGCCAGGCTATGGCTCAGGAGCAGATGGAAATGTACCGTAAGCACGGTACGAACCCCTTCGCGTCCTGCCTGCCGATTCTGGCTCAGATGCCGATTTTCTTCGGTCTGTACCAGGTGCTGATGGGCGTTCCTACCGCGGCGCAGAGTAACGAGAGCGTGCTCATGCTACCGGCTGATCTGGTGCACCAGTTCAACGACTCGCAGATTTTTGGTGCGCAGCTGTTCGCAACCACGCTGCACCCGGGCGCTGGCGATACTACCGCGACCGTTGTTCAGGCGGTCATCATGATTGTTCTAATGAGTGCGACCCAGTTCTACATTCAGAAGCAGTTGAGCGTGAAGAACATGTCGGAGGCGGCTCTGAACTCTCCGATGTTCCGTCAGCAGCAGATGATCATGTACATCTTCCCGATCATCTTCGCTGTTTCCGGTATTAACTTCCCGCTGGGTGTTATGTACTACTGGACCGTGTCGAACCTTTGGTCGCTGGGCCAGCAGTGGTGGGTTATCCGCAATAACCCGACCCCCGGTTCTCAGGCGGAGCGTGAGCTGAACGCTCGCCGTGCTGCGAAGGGCCTGCCTCCGATTGGTAAGACCCGTGAGCAGCACGAGAAGGACCTGCAGGAGGCTCGTGAGCGTGCCGCTGCGGGTCAGCGTCAGCAGCCGGTTGGTAAGAAGCGCCAGAAGCAGCAACGCAATAAGCAGAACGGAAAGAAGTAGTTTTCTTCCGTGATTCGGGCCGGGTTCTCGCCACGTGTGGCGCGGGCCCGGCGCCGTGTATGAGATACTTTTTACCCCTAGGACACCCCTCCGAACACCCCGAGGATTATTGTGACTGAAGCTATGGAATATGAGGACGAGCGGCTCGTTGAGGAGCAGCTGGTAGAGGAGCCCTTTGAGGGCGAAGAAGACGATTTTGAGGACATCGACGAGGAAGGCGATATTGCCGCTGACTACCTCGAAGAGCTCCTCGATATTGTCGATATGGACGGCGACATTGATATTGAGGTGCGCAATAACCGCATCTACCTGTCGGTTGTTAATGACGATGATGACAATGAGGAACTGCGCCACCTGGTTGGTCGCCACGGCGAGGTTCTGGAGGCCCTGCAGGAGCTGGTGCGCCTCTCCGTCCTGGCGGGTAACGGCACCCGTTCCCGCCTGATCCTGGACATTGCTGGCTACCGTGCTGAGCGTCGTGAGCATCTGGAGAAGATTGCTGCCGACGCGATTGAGAAGGTGCGCACTACCGGTCGTAATGAGCACATGAAGCCGCTGAGCCCGTACGAGCGTAAGGTCGTGCACGATGTGGTGGCTGCTGCTGGCTTGTACAGCGAGTCTGAGGGTGAGGGTCCTCGCCGTCACGTGGTGATTTCTCTTCCCGAGGTAGGAGTCTAGTATGGAGACTTCGATGGTTGCTCTCAGCGAGAGCGAGCGTGCCGCAGCGGAGGCTGTGTTCGGTGAGCGTCTGCCTTTGGCGGAGCGCTACGTGCAGCACTTGGCGACGACCGGTATTGAGCGTGGCCTGATCGGCCCGCGTGAGGTTCCGCGTCTGTGGGCTCGCCACGTGCTGAACTGTGCCGTGGTGCAGGAATACATTGCGCCGAACGCGTCGGTTGCGGATGTTGGTTCTGGTGCCGGCCTGCCCGGTCTGTGCCTGGCGATTGCCCGCCCGGATTTGAAGCTGACTCTGATTGAACCTCTGGAGCGCCGCGTGATTTGGCTGAATGAGGTTGTTGAGGATTTGGGTCTGGAGAACGTGACCGTGCTGCGCTCGCGTGCCGAGCAGGCTGTGGGTGCTGTTGAGGCTGATGTAGTGACTGCGCGTGCTGTGTCCGCCCTGGTGGGCCTGCTGGACATTACTCTGCCGATTCTGCGTGGCACCGGTGAGCTGCTGGCTCTGAAGGGTCGTAGTGCCGCGGAGGAGATTACTAAGGCAAAGAAGAAGCTGAACCGCTACGGTGCGCGTGAGACTGAGATTCTCACCGCCGGCGGTGACCTGCTGGAAGAGCCGACGACGGTGGTTCGAGTTCGCCTCTAAAGGTTTCGTCTCAAATAGGCGGTACCGCAATGAGCTAGTGAATAGGCTGGCTTACGTGGTACCGCCCATTTTTTGTATGCTGGCTTGCCGGGTGTACGCGGCAATTGTATCTGTAGAGTACATAGAATGATGTCTCGCGTGGAGTATTGACCTGATGCCGGGTACCCTTAAGTGAAGGATTGAAACCTTAGACTCTTCTACATCAAAGCCTGATAGTTCACCAGGGGACCTTGAGTCCTTCAAAACCAGTCAGACAGTACCAATGTTTCACGTGAAACATTGCAGACTTCATCACCTCACTGAGTACATTTCACGTGAAACATGCTGAGATGAGTGAACGGTGGGGGAATGGAGGTTGAATCCTCCTCGCACACGAATACCGCAGAGTATTGCCGCACGCGAGGCATCATAAGAAACATCACCGTAGACACACCACCCGGAATATGGAAGGCACCCGATGACTCCTCAAGCTCAGAAATCTGCCGCAGATTCGCTCCCCAAGCCTGTGCATACGCGTGTCTTCACCGTGTCGAACCAGAAGGGCGGTGTGGGTAAAACCAGCACCGCCGTGAACCTCGCGGCCGCGCTCGCGGAGGGTGGACTGAACGTCCTGGTTATCGATAATGACCCTCAGGGTAACGCCTCGACCGCACTGGGCATTGAGCACGGTGTGGATGTTCCCAGTGTCTACAACGTCCTGATTGAGGATAAGCCGCTTTCTGAAATTGTTCAGGAATGCCCCGATATGCCCGGCCTGTTCTGTGCCCCCGCCAATATCGACCTTGCGGGCGCGGAGATTGAACTGGTCTCCCTGGTGGCACGCGAGACTCGCCTCAAGAATGCTCTGATGGACTACACTGAATGGCGTGATAAGCAGGGCATGGAGCGACTGGACTATGTCTTTATCGACTGCCCGCCGAGCCTCGGTCTGCTGACCGTCAACGCCTTCGTTGCGGCAGAAGAGATTCTGATTCCGATCCAGTGCGAGTACTACGCTCTGGAAGGCCTGAGTCAGCTGCTGAAGAATATTCAGATGATTCAGAAGCACCTGAACTCCAAGTTGCGCATCAGCACAATCCTCCTGACCATGTACGATGCTCGTACCAACCTGGCATTCCAGGTGGCAGAGGAAGTGCGCGAGCACTTCCCGGAGGAGACTCTGGGGGGCAAGATTCCTCGTTCGGTTCGTATCTCTGAAGCTCCCAGCTATCAGCAGACCGTCATCACCTACGATTCTTCGTCGACTGGCGCTCGCGCCTACCGCGAGGCGGCACAGGAGCTCTCGCGCCGATCCGCATAATCTAAATCTTTTGAAATGAGCCCTTTTGGATTGTCTATTGATGATCCAAAAGGGCTCATTGTGTGTGGTATTTTCTGGGATAAACACGAGAAAACAGCCTTAGAGAATTAATTATTGGTAATAATTCGGAGTATGTGCAGTGCAGTTTTCACTCCTGCTTTCGGGTGCTTATTTCGTTTACACTAGATGAAGAAGAAAAAATGAGCGGGCTCATCCGGGAGTCCTAAGGAGTAACGATGGCTGAAAAGCGACGCGGCTTGGGTCGTGGCCTGGGGGCACTGATCCCTCAGAGTACGAAGAATTCTGGTAATGCTGAGGCGAAGGCATCCGAAAAGACTGCTGCTGTAAAGACTGCACCCAAGAAGGTGTCCACTCCGATTGAAGAGCCCATGACCGACGGTCTCTTCGAAATGGCTCACGAGGCTAAGCCTGCTGAAGATGAAAAGGTAGAGGAGAAGGTGGAAGCTCCCGCCTCCTCGCAGGATGTTTCACGTGAAACATCGAAGAAGAAGTCTCGTGTGGATATGGGTGCGGCACTGCGCAACACCACCCTGACTCGCCGCCCGGTGGACTTCTTCTTTGGTGAAGATGTCTCCATCCCGCAGTCCGCTTCTGAGGAACAGAGTCGCCTGGTCCCGGTTCCTGGTGCCCAGTTTGCTGAGCTGAACGTTCGCGATATCCACCCGAACCGCAAGCAGCCCCGAACCGATTTTGATGAGCAGGATATGGAAGAGCTTATCCACTCGGTTCGTGAGGTTGGTGTCCTGCAGCCGATCGTTGTGCGTCCCTCGCGCGAAAACGGCGCCGAAAAGTATGAGTTGGTCATGGGCGAGCGCCGCTGGCGTGCAACCCAGGCAGCTGGCCTGAGCACCATCCCGGCGATTGTTCGTGAGACTGAAGACGGTGATCTGCTCCGCGACGCCCTGCTGGAGAACCTGCACCGCAGCCAGCTGAACCCCATAGAAGAGGCGGCGGCATACCAGCAGCTCATGGAGGAGTTCGACACTACTCAGGAGCAGCTGGCTAAGCGTATTGGTCGTTCTCGCTCCCAGATTTCGAACACGATTCGTCTGCTGAAGCTGCCGGCTCTGGTGCAGCGTCGCGTTGCGGCAGGTATTCTCTCCGCGGGTCACGCGCGTGCCCTGCTGGCTCTGATGGACCAGGCTCAGATTGAGACTCTTGCGCAGAAGATTGTGAATGAGGGGCTGTCGGTTCGCGCAACTGAGGAGCTGGTGAACCATACATCCGGCGTTGCGGAGGTGAAGGAGCGCAAGGCTCCTCAGCCTCAGAAGCACCGTGAGCGCCTGGATTATATTGCGGAGGCTTTTGCTGACAAGCTCGATACTTCGGTGAAGATTTCACTGGGTGCCCGCAAGGGTAAGATGACCATCGAGTTCGCGAATGTTGAGGATTTGAACCGTATTATCCGTGTTTTGGATTCTGATTTCTCGGGCTAAATTTTCACATAAAAAATATTTAGCAACTGAAATAAGTTGTATATACAAAAACCCTTGGTGATGTTTCACGTGAAACATCACCAAGGGTTTTTCTCTAACTTCTCGAAAGATTAGTCCAGGTGCTCGGAGAACTCGGCCAGTAGAGCGGACTTCGTCTTAGCGCCTACGGTCTTCTTGACGACCTCGCCACCCTTGAAAAGGTAGATGGCGGGAATAGAGGTGATGCCGTACTTCATGGCGGTATCGCCGCTTGCTTCAACATCCACCTTGACCACGTCGACCTGACCGGCGTACTCGCCAGCAATCTCGTCAATCACGGGGCCAACCATACGGCAGGGGCCGCACCATTCAGCCCAGAAGTCCACGATAACGGGCTTGTCGTTCTTCAGAACCAGTTCGTCAAAAGTGGCATCAGTTGCCTGCTGTGCACTGCTCACGGAGTGCTCCTTTCTGACACGGGGCGGATTCCCCTGCGAGTAATACAAATAGTTTAGAGGTTTTCGAGGTAGTGCTGCGCGTCCAGAGCGGCAACAGCACCGGAACCAGCGGCAATAATTGCCTGGCGGTAGGTCGGGTCAATCACGTCACCGGCAGCGAAAACACCGGGAACGGAAGTCTTCGAAGAACGACCCTGAACCGCGATGGTGTGGTTCTCGGTAATCTCCAGCTGGTCACGTACCAGTTCCACGCGAGGATCGGAGCCAATAGCGATGAACAGGCCCTGAACAGCCATCTGACGCTCAGAACCGTCCTTGGTGCTGGTCAGGGTGATTGACTCGAGGTTGCTCTCGCCGTGAACGGCGGTGACAGCCGAATCCCATACAACCTCAATCTTCGGGTTGTTGAATGCGCGGGTCTGCATGATTTCCGAAGCGCGGAAAGAATCGCGGCGGTGCACCAGGTACACCTTGGATGCGAAGGTCGTCAGGAACAACGCCTCCTCCAGTGCGGAGTCGCCGCCGCCGACCACTGCGATTTCCTTGTCCTTGAAGAAGAAGCCATCGCATGTTGCGCACCAGGAGACGCCGTAACCGGAGAGTCGGTCTTCGCCCTCGATGTTGAGCTTACGGACCTGAGAACCGGTGGTCATGATGACGGTCTTCGCCAGGTGAACGGCACCGTCTGCGGTGTAGACCTTCTTCACGTCGCCGGTGAGTTCGACCTTTTCTACGTCCTGGTAGCGGATGTCTGCCCCGAAACGCTCGGCCTGCTGGCCGATATTTTCCATCAGCTCGGGGCCCTGGATACCCTGAATGAAGCCGGGGAAGTTCTCCACCTCGGTGGTGTTCATGAGGGAGCCGCCGGGTGCCAGGGAGCTGGCGAAGAGGACGGGCTTCAGTTCGGCGCGTGCCGCGTAGATTGCAGCGGTGTAGCCAGCGGGGCCGGAGCCCACAATAATGACGTTGTGGACGGTTGTGTCGACCTCAACCTCGGCAGCCGGTGCCGATTCGGTGGTGGGTGCGGACGCGAGGGTCAGATTGCCCAGGGCGGCGCCTCCGAAGAGGCCTCCCAGATTCTCAGTCATCGGATATGTCTTTCCGTTGTAGGTCTTTCGTTCTGCCCCTATAACAGGGCTTTATCCTCGATTATTCCATTTTGGGGGACCCTTATCCAGATACTCCGCGCACTGTGAATCTTTGAGTAGCTACCCTGCCATAAAGAGTCATAAATGGACATCAAAAAGGGCGGGGCTCCCGAACCCGTTGAGTTCAGAAGCCCCGCCCTTATGTCTGGGGTGTGAGTGCTTTGTCAGCGTCGCGTTATGGGTTGATTAGTCCACCTTGATTTCGTTGATGCGCAGACCGTAACTCCAACTTCCAATCGGCAGGGAGAGGCGGGGCAGCTCGTTGACCACGATGATTACGTAAGCGCCCTTTTCTGCGCTCTGCTTGGAGGTGTCCAAGGTGACGACTGCGTCCTTGCCTTCGAAGGCGCCCTTGCCTACCTCAACAGCACCGTTCAGGGATGCGGAGCTGTTGGTGTAGACGGTGAAGGAGCCGCCGGTGCCGGTGTTCTGCTGGATGGTCAGCTTGGAGACGACGGTGGGGGTCTGCAGGTTCAGTGCCAGACCGAATTCCTTGATGGTGCCGGCGTAGTTGGCGGTGCCGAAGCCGTAGCTAATCCATGCGGTGTTGGCATTACCGTCGGTCAGGTTCGGGATAAGGGCGTCCATGTCGTTCATGAACGTGGTGTTCGAGGGTGCGAAGCGGGCCACGGACGCGATCTTAGCCGGTGCGTTCGACGCCTTAGCGGTCGGGGGTGTCGATGCGCTGACGTTTGCCCCAGCTGATTCGGAGGCGGAGATAGAGGACTTGGGGGTGTTCGGTGCGGCTGCCTGGTTGGAGCCGATTGCGCCCAGGGAGGTGAGGATACCGCCTGCGACGATGACGAGCAGCAGGACTGCTGCCAGGGCGACTGCCCAAGTGCCGCGACTGCCGTCTTCTTCGTCTTCTTCTTCGTCATCTTCGTAGATGCTGGTGGGTTCGGAGTATGCGGTGACGGCTGAGCTGTCGGATGCGTTCCAGTTCTTGGCGGCGGTGATGCTCTCCTGGTTGGCGCTGGAAGCAGAGACCTTCTCGTAGGTGTTGGGGGAGCTGCTGCTTTCGGAGTCGCCGAAGATTTCGGTGCCCAGCGCGTCTTCTGCGTTGGAGAGTGCGTGGTTTTCGACCAGTAGGGTGTCCAGCAGGGTGTCGGGGTGGGTGTGGGAGGTGACGAGGTAGCGGTTGCCTTCGGGGGTGATGCCCAGGTCGAGAATCTGGATGTTGCCGCGTGCGTTGGTTGCGAGCGCGCGGGAGTTTACTTCCAGCAGTGCGCTGCGGCTGGGCGATGCGACGACGACCGAGACCTTACGGTTGAGAATCTGATCGGTGCCTTCAAGCACCATATCGGATTCTGCCGTAATGATGATGTGTGCGGTGATCTCGTAGCGGCCTCCGAGGACCGATCCGACCGGAATCTGTTGCGACAACGTGTTCTCCCGAGGTGGTTTCATGGTGCCTGCCGTATGGCGGGCCCTGACTATTAGATTCTACCCGGCATTGAAGGATGCTGGGGCTGAGTGATAGTTTGTGGTGTCCGGGTGGCTGCCTGTGTCCTCTGCTGGCTCCGGTGGATGCACGCGCAGCTACCCGGGTTGGGCGTTGTGTACTGCTTTAGCGGCGGGCGAAACGCTCAAGTTTGGAGGTGAGGGGTGCCAGTAGTGCGTTGGCTTCCTTGACGCGGAAGATTTGTATACCGGCGAGGTATGCCAGGCCCATGACGGTGCCGCATACGGCGAGGGTGATGATTGCGGTGAGCTTGGATGCCCAGGCGAATCCGTCGAGCTGGTAGCCGCCGAGCATCCAGAGTGCGATGGCTGCGATGCCGCCGGCGAAGAGGGATGCGAGGGTGGTGCGGGCGTAGGCGCTGACGATGCCGCGCTGGCCGTAGTAGCCGAGGCGGCGGCGGACCATGTGGTGGCTGATGAGCATGATCAGGATGTTGTGTACCGGGTAGATGAAGGCGAGCATGTACACGGTGTACTGTGCGTCGAGCAGGGATGCTGCGAAGCTCATGATGACCATGATGATGGCGGAGTACACCTGGATGCGGAAGGGGGTGCGCGCGTCTTCGCGGGCGTAGAGCACGCGGCTGTAGAGGTAGTTGATGGTGAGGGTGGGGGTGCCGAGCGCGGTGATGACGATGAGCTTGGCGATGATGGTTGCTGCGATAGGGTCGCCGCCGCTGAAGAGTACGGCGACGGGGCCTGCGAGTACCATGAGCGCGACCATGCAGAAGACGGTGGCTACGGCTGCGTTGCGCAGACCGTGGGAGAGTGCGTAGATGACGCTGTCGCTGTCGTCGGCGATGGCGGAGGCGCTCATGCGGTTGAAGAGCACGGTGGCGATGGAGATGCCGATGACGCCGTGCGGGAGCATGTACAGCATCGAGGCGTAGTTGAGTGCCTGCAGGCCGGGGATTTGTATGCCGAGGGTGGCGTAATGTTCGCGCTGGCCGACGATGCCTGCGGCGACCTTGGTCATGTAGAGGAACGCGAGGTTGGAGATGATGCCGGAGGCAAGGGTCCAGGCGGCGAGCTTGGAGGCTGCGCGCAGGCCGATGCCTCGCCATGCGAAGTCGGGCTTGAGGCGCAGGCCGAGCTTGCGTAGGGGGATGAACAGGATGAGTGCCTGCATGATGACGCCGAAGGTGGAGGAGCCAGCGAGCACGAGGGTCTGTGCGTTGGTCCAGGTGTCTACGGTGTGAATCGGGTTGGGGTTGGGGGTTTGTGCGCCGAAGAGGAAGATGAACAGGATCAGCGACAGGATGGTGATGACGTTGTTGAGTACGGGCGACCACATGTAGGCGCCGAATGCGTCTTTGGCGTTGAGGACCTGTCCGATGACGGTGTAGAGGCCGTAGAAGAAGATTTGGGGTAGGCACCAGAGGGAGAAGATGAAGCCGAGCTGCCGTTGTTCGGGGCTCCATCCTGAGCCCATGATGCTGATGATGGGCCAGGCGCAGGCGACGGTGATGAGGGTGATGAGGCCGATTGCGGTGACGGTGAGGGTGACGAGTTTGGAGATGTATTGTGCGCCGCCGTCTTGTGCTTTGGCGGCTTTGATGATTTGCGGTACGAGGACTGCGTTGAAGACGCCGCCTGCTACGAGGACGTAGATGAGGTTGGGTAGGGTGTTGGCGGTTTCGAAGACGTCGCCGACGGTTGAGAGTGAGCCGATGGCTACGGTGAGCAGGATGGTCTTGACGAATCCGAGGATGCGCGAGACGAGGGTGCCTGCTGCCATGATTGCGCTTGAGCGGGCGTCGTTACGTGCCACGTATGTCTCTCCTGTGTCGGCGGGTGATTGCTTCTTTTAGTTTTTGGGCTCTACAGCAGGTGTTTAGAGCTGGGTGGTGATGTATTCGCGCGCGCTGCGGGCTATGTGTTGTTCGTTGGCGAATGAGAGGCGGGTGGGGAGCTCTTCGAGGGGGACCCAGGCGACGTCGATTGCTTCGTGGTCGGGGTCGTTGTCGATGCTGAGTTCGCCGCCGGTTGCTGCGAAGAGGTAGTGGTGTACGGTTTTGTGGATGCGCGTGCCGTTGGAGGTGAACCAGTAGGCGATGGTGCCGAGGGAGGCTACGGGGTAGCCGGTGATTCCGGTTTCTTCGCTGATTTCGCGTTGTGCGGCTTCGACGGTGGTTTCGCCGTGTTCGATATGGCCTTTGGGTAGGCACCATTCGCGTTGTCCGTTGCGGTTGATGCGGGCGATGATGGCCACGGGTAGCTGTTCGGGCCGGTCGAAGTTGATGATGAGCCCGCCTGCGGAGACTTCTTCGGGGGCGGGTACCGCTCGCGCGGGCGCGGTGAAGCGCGTTTTGGGGGCGCGGGGTACGGGAATGCTCATGGTTCTACCTTAACCGATAGGCTGAGGTTTTGGTGCCTCGGTTTGGGGTGAGATAGCTGTCTTTGGTGGGGTGTTGTGGGTGTGGGGTGGGCGCGTGGGTGGTTTTTCTGGCACGATTAAAGGATTATGTCGCTGATTATTGATGTTGTGTCGAAGTACCCGGATGCCGCCGAGCTGGGAGAACTGTACCGTGCGGCGGGTTTTGAGCTGTACTTGGTGGGCGGTATTGTCCGCGATAATCTGCGGGTTGAGGACGGTCTCTTCACCGATTTTGATTTGACGACGGATGCTACTCCGGAGCAGAGCGAGCAGATTCTGCGTGGATGGGGTGAGCATACGTGGGATATCGGCAAGGAGTACGGCACGATTAGTGCGCGTAAGAATGGCGTAGTGTATGAGGTGACCACGTACCGTGCTGAGGTGTATGTTTCGGATTCGCGTAAGCCGACGGTTGAGTTCGGCACGGATTTGAGCGCTGATTTGGTGCGTCGTGATTTCACGATTAATGCGATGGCGGCGGCTCTGCCCAGTGGTGAGGTTGTTGACTTGTTTGGTGGCGTTGAGGATTTGCGTGCGGGTGTTTTGCGTACTCCGCGCTCGCCGGAGGAGTCTTTTTCTGAGGACCCGCTGCGTATGATGCGGGCGGCTCGTTTTGCTGCGCGTTTTAATCTTGAGGTTGCCCCGGAGGTTTTCGAGGCGATGCGTGAGATGGCTGGCCGTATTGAGATTATTTCGGCTGAGCGTGTGCGTGATGAGTTGGTGAAGCTGATTGAGGCGGATTATCCGCGGGTGGGTTTGAACCTGCTGGTGGATACGGGTCTGGCGGATTATGTGTTGCCGGAGCTTCCTGCGTTGCGTATGGAGATGGATCCTGCGCATCACCATAAGGATGTGTATGCGCATTCGTTGAAGGTGATGGAGCAGGCGATGGAGAAGGAGACGGGCGAGGATGGCCCGTGTCCGGCTCCTGATTTTATTCTGCGTTTTGCAGCGTTGATGCACGATATTGGTAAGCCGAAGACTCGTAAGTTTGAGAAGGACGGCTCCGTCTCGTTCCTGCACCATGAGGTGGTGGGCGCGAAGATGGTAAAGAAGCGTATGCGTGCGCTGCGTTTTGATAATGACACGATTAAGGCTGTGGCTCGTCTGGTGGAGCTGCATATGCGGTTCTATGGTTACCGTGAATCGGGTTGGACTGATTCTGCGGTGCGCCGTTATGTGCGTGATGCGGGTGATCAGTTGGAGCGTCTGCATCGTGTGTCGCGTTCTGATGTGACGACTCGTAATCGTCGTTTGTCGCGTTCGCTGGCTGAGGCGTATGACGATTTGGAGCGTCGTATTGCTGAGTTGGCTGCTCAGGAGGAGCTGGATTCTATTCGTCCGGATCTGGATGGCGGTCAGATTATGCAGATTCTTGGTATTGCGCCGGGCCCGGTGGTGGGTGAGGCGTATACGTTTTTGTTGAATGTGCGTCTGGATGAGGGTTCGCTTCCTGAGGAGGATGCGAAGGCTCGTCTGGTGCAGTGGTGGGAGCAGCGTCGGGAGGCGTAGCTTCTGCGGTTTTTGGTACCGCATCGCATGGTTGAGGTCACGCGCTGCGGTACTGTTCTATCTGCTTTTTCTCGTGTATTGTTAAGAAATCTATGCGTGTTCCCCGCCCGGTGTGTTTCACGTGTAGGGCACAATGAATCTCCTGCTATGGAAATCCCATAGCCGTTTAGCCCAAAGGAGGGGTTTAATCATGCGTGCATATGAACTGATGGTTATCCTCAGCCCCGAGGTTGAGGACCGTGCGGTTGAGCCGTCGCTGTCCAAGTTCCTCGAGATCGTGACCAACGAGGGTGGTTCCGTCGACAACGTCGACATCTGGGGCCGTCGTCGCCTGGCATACGAGATCCAGAAGAAGTCTGAGGGTATCTACGCAGTGGTGAACTTCACCTCTACCCCCGAGACCGCAGCTGAGCTCGATCGTGTTCTGAACCTGAACGAGTCCGTCATGCGTACCAAGATCATCCGCCCGGAGGATCAGAAGATCTCCAGCAAGTAGTTGTTTCTTTCCGGTCGGCTGACCCCCTAAAAATGTCAGGGGGTTGCGCTGTACTGGATTCAACATACTTGTAACTCTTATCGAGGAGGCATCAAATGGCAGGCGATACCGTTATTACCGTTATTGGTAATCTGACTGGCGATCCGGAGCTTCGTTACACCCCTGCGGGTGCGGCGGTTGCTAATTTCACGATCGCATCGACTCCGCGTACTTTTAACCGCCAGACTAACCAGTGGGAGGATGGGGAGACCCTGTTCCTGCGTGCGTCGGTGTGGCGTGGTTACGCTGAGAATGTTGCAGAGACTCTGAAGAAGGGTACTCAGGTTATCGCGCAGGGCCGTCTGAAGTCTCGCTCGTACGAGACCAAGGAAGGCGAGCGTCGTACTTCGTTTGAGCTTGAGGTCGAGGAGATCGGCCCGACTCTGCGTTTTGCTACTGCTCAGGTGACTCGCGCACAGCGTTCTGCCGGAGGTAATAACTTCGGTGGCGGTGCGCAGGGTGGCTTTGGCGGTGGCGCTGGGTACAACGCTGCTGCTCAGGGCGGTTTCTCCGCTCCTCAGCAGAACAATTTTGCTGTTGCTCAGGGTAATGGTTACTCTGGCCAGTCTGGCTACTCCGCTCCGGCTGCTCCGGCGGCCCCGGCAGCTCCTGCTGCTGATCCGTGGAGTTCTCAGTCTGGTGGTAACTATGACTGGGGTAGCGGCGCCGACGACGAACCTCCGTTCTAAGCCGGTTTCGTTTTCCGAATAGTAATTTATCAATCCATCCCGCGGTTATCCGCCGCGGGCTCCCAACTCTAAGGAGCACCACGATGGCTAAGGCTGAAATCCGTAAGCCCAAACCCAAGCAGAACCCCCTCAAGGCTGCTGACGTCACCGTTATCGACTACAAGGACGTCGCACTTCTGCGCAAGTTCATCTCCGACCGCGGCAAGATCCGCGCTCGCCGCGTGACTGGCGTGACCGTTCAGGAGCAGCGCAAGATCGCTCAGGCTATTAAGAACGCCCGCGAAGTTGCACTGCTGCCCTACTCCGGCGCTGGCCGCTAAAGAGAAGGAGAGACAGTAACATGGCTAAGATCATTCTGACTCAGGAAGTTTCCGGCCTCGGTGCAGCTGGCGATGTTGTCACCGTTAAGGACGGTTACGCACGTAACTACCTGCTGCCCCGCGGCTTCGCCGTGACCTGGACCCAGGGTGGCGAGAAGCAGGTTGAGTCCATCCGCGCCGCTCGTGCGGCTCGTGCTAAGGCTTCTCTGGAAGAGGCTCAGGCAATTGCTGCGTCCCTGGCTACTAAGCCGGTTGTCGTTGCACACAAGGCTGGCGCTGACGGCCGCCTGTTTGGTACCGTCAAGGCTGAGGCTATTGCTGAGGCTATTGAGGCTGCTGGCATTGGCTCCGTTGACAAGCGCACCATCCACCTGGGTTCCGCTATCAAGCGTACCGGTGAGTACAAGGTGACTGTCCGCCTGCACGCTGACGTTGTTGCTAACGTTGTCCTGGACGTCGTTGCTGCTGCGTAAGTAGATTTTTAGATATTTGACGCTGGTGCTTTGATGCCGCGGTGTTGAGTGTCGGACGGGGTGTCCCTCTTCGTGAGGGGCGCCCCGTTTGTTGTATTCGCTCCTGTACATGTTTCACGTGAAACATTGTTTTTGGAGGCTGAGAATATGTGTTGTGCTACAGAAGGATTGGTGGTTAGAGCGGTTGCGACTGCGAAGTACGCCAATTGACCCCGTAGACTGGTAGACATGGCTCGATCTTTTTCACGTTTGTCTTCTAGTGCGCAGCTTCTGTCCACGGGTGTGGTGTTGGAGTGCGTCAATTTGTTGCTGTGCGCTCTAGCGGTTATCCCATTTGCGGACGCTAATGTCGCTACTGCTCTTTTGCTTCTTTTGTTGGTGGTTGGCGGCCTTGCGTCCAGTATTGCGCTGGTGTGCGCGCTGGTGGGTCTGGTGAAGTTCCGTCAGTACCGCATGGCTAATATTTGCTTGGCGGTTATTTCTGTAGTGGTTAACCCGTTGGTGCTGCTGGGTCTGTATATGGCGGCTTATTAGTCCGGTTTAGAGTCCGCAAACTGCACAATATCAAAGCTCTCAGGGTTCTGTTAGTTTTCTCCCAGCTTGTTTCCAGCGAAATTCAATCCTCCCATAAGGTTGGGGGTGTTTACTATAAGTGTTGGTTCGAGAGGACTGCGATGTGAATGTGTGTGTTTCGTGTAGCGGGGTCGCCCGCTAGCGAAAGAAGGATGGCAAGGCAAAAGCGCCTTGCCATCCTTCTTTTAACGCGACTTCTAGTTTCCGCGTGAAATCCGGGGCGCTGAACCCCGATTTTGAAGAAAAATCTATTCCCAGCTTTCTTACAGCTTTAACCTACAGGGAATAAAGGTTTACGCATAATACTTTATATATATGGTTCGAGAGGGCCATCAGAAAGTTGGACTTTCCTTGCGGAAGTTGCTCTGATTTTCGTATGTATGTGTGTGTGATGAGACTGGGGTTGGATTGAGAGGTCCAGCTCCAGTTTCTGTTTAATCTCTAGGGTGTGTAGCAAGGGTGGCTGTAGTGGTGTTGCGGCATGCTGTAATAAAGAGCAACCATACTTCTATATAACGTCATATTTCCTTTCTTGGGGTGGCGGGTCTAGAATTAGTAAAGATAAATTTTGCATATTAAATACAAGTATTGAGGAGTTGTCTTCCGTGTCTAAGACCCCTTCCGTTCCCGGTACCGACCGCCCCGCCGAAAAGGCGGCAGGTCACTGGCTGCTGGCTCAGCTGGGCAAGAAGGTTCTGCGCCCCGGCGGCCGCGAGACCACCAACTGGCTGCTGGCTCGGGCTCTGGGCGGCGACATTGACGTCGTGGAGTTTGCCCCGGGCCTGGGTATTACCGCACTGGAGATTGTGAAGCGTTCCCCCAAGAGCTACACCGGTGTGGATCTTGATCCCAATGCTGCTGAAATCGTGACCGAGCGTATTGGCGCATCGACTAAGCCGAACTACCGTGTGGTGAACGCTAGCGCTCAGGAAACCGGTCTGCCTTCGGAAAGCTACGACGCCGTGGTGGGTGAGGCGATGCTGACCATGCAGACCGATAAGCACAAGCTGGAGATTATGCGTGAGGCGGCTCGTCTGCTGCGTCCGGGCGGCTACTACGCTATTCATGAGATGTCGCTAGTCCCTGATTACCTGCGCCCCGAGCTGAAGGAAGAGATTCAGAAGGATTTGGCGCGTACTATCCGTGTGAACGCCCGCCCGCTGACTGTTGCCGAGTGGACTGCTCTGGCGGAAGAGGCTGGTTTTGAGGTGCTGGATGTGTACCAGACCGATATGGCTCTGTTGGAGCCGAAGCGTCTGCTGGCTGATGAGGGTGCCGCTGGCGTTGCGAAGATTGCGTTTAACCTGGTGCGTAAGCCGCAGATTCGTGAGCGTGTGCTGGGTATGCGCGGTGTGTTCCGCCGTCACGCGGACCATATTGGCGCTATCGGTCTGATTCTGCGTAAGAAGTAAGACAGACTCACACCGCAAAGCTTATATAGCGAAACGGAGCCTTAGTATTCCCCCGTATACGGGGGAATACTAAGGCTCCGTTTTACACTGGTGAGGTTATGAGCCGTATTCTTTTCTCTTCCGAAAGCTTTAATATGGGTGAAACCACGCGCTGCATTGAGATAGTGCGTGTGCTACGGTAACGCCCTGCTCTTTACGAAGAATGATGTGTGCCGCGGCAATGGGCGCGATATTCTGGATCGTCTGCTCAGCGATGAGGGCATGCGCGCTAGGGCGCGGCAGCTGGGTGAGGCAATGCGTACTATGGATGGCGCGGCGCTCGCCGTTGAGAAGATGGAGGATTATCTGCGCGCTCCCCGTTAGGTGTATATGGGTTTCGCGTGTGCCTTCGTGAGAAACTAGCATAGGAGTTCTGCAGAAATTGTTTCTGGAACGTCGTAGATATCGGATTGAAACGCGAGGATAAGCATGTCTGAAACTGCTATTGATTATGGTTCCCGCACTATGCCTCATGATGATGTGGCTGAGCAGTCGGTGCTCGGTGGCATGCTGCTGTCGAAGGACGCTATTGCGGATGTGGTTGAGAGCCTGCGTGCGTCTGATTTCTATAAGCCGGCGCACGAGACGATTTATGAGGCAATTCTTTCTCTTTACGGTCACGGTAGCCCTGCGGATGCGATTACGGTTGCTGATGAGCTGAAGAAGCGCGGCGAGCTGACTCGTGTGGGTGGCGCGTCCTATATTCATACGCTGATTGCGTCGGTTCCGACTGCTGCTAACGCTCAGTATTACGCTGAGATTGTTAAGGAGCACGCGATTATGCGCCGCCTGATTGAAGCGGGTACGAAGATTGCTCAGCTGGGTTACGCCAATGAGACTGAGGTTGATACTTTGGTCGATCAGGCGCAGGCTGAGATTTATGCGGTGACTGATGGTAATGCGAAGGAAGATTATGTGTCTTTCTCTGAGGCGTTGGAGGAGACCATCAATGAGATTGATGCGAACTCGAACCGCCCCGATGGCGTGTACGGTGTGCCGACTGACTTTATTGAGTTTGATGAGCTGACCGGTGGTCTGCACGGTGGTCAGATGATTGTTATTGCGGCTCGTCCGGGTGTGGGTAAGTCGACTTTGGCTCTGGATATTGCTCGTTCTGCGTCTATTCATCATCAGATGACGACTGTGTTTTTCTCGCTGGAGATGAGTCGTACTGAGTTGGCGATGCGTATTCTCTCTGCGGAGGGCAAGATTTCGATGGGTCGTTTGAAGAAGGGTGACCTGGATACTGAGGGCTGGACGAACCTGGCGACTCTGCAGGGTCGTATTGATTCTGCGCCTCTCTTTATTGATGATTCGCCGAATATGACTCTGATGGAGATTCGCGCGAAGTGCCGTCGCCTCAAGCAGCGTAATGATTTGAAGCTTGTGGTGCTGGATTACCTGCAGCTGATGAGTTCGGGTAAGAAGGTTGAGTCGCGTCAGCAGGAGGTTTCGGAGTTCTCTCGTAGCCTGAAGCTGTTGGCTAAGGAGCTGGATGTTCCGGTGATTGCGCTGTCTCAGTTGAACCGTGGTTCGGAGCAGCGTACTGATAAGCGTCCGATGGTTTCGGATCTGCGTGAGTCGGGTTCTATTGAGCAGGATGCTGATATGGTGATTCTGTTGCATCGTGAGGATATGTATAACCCGGATAGTGAGCGTGTGGGTGAGGCGGACATGATTATTGCTAAGCACCGTGGTGGTCCGACTCGTACTATCCCGTTGGCGTTTAGCGGTAAGTACTCGCGCTTCAACAATATGGCGAATGAGGCACCTCCCCAGTACTAACCAGCTCAGCACTAAGCGTTTCAGTACTAAGCTTTCAGCACTCTGTAGCTGTACCCCTCTTCTTCTGTTCCTTTTGGGATGGAAGGGGAGGGGCTTTCTGTACCTATAGGTATGGGCGCCCAGGTGTAGGGTATGGGAATCGGGGGCTGCGGAGGGGTGCTAGAGGGCATTCTGCGAGGGTTTGAGTGGTTTCTTCTGCGTTTATAAGGTTTTTTGGAAGTTTTTTAAAGATTTTTTAGCACCCATAAAAAGCACTGACTAGGTATTTTGGTACCTGGAAGGGTGTTTGAAACCTATTCGAGGCCTTATTTGTGGTCTACTTCACCCTATTTCGGGTTGCGGGGGTGTTTGGGGGTCTGTATAGTTGTATGAGTCGCCGCGGCGAGGAGGAAAAACGAAGAACTTCTTCGGTGTTTCTCCTAGTCAGAAGCGGTTGACTGGCTTT
>NZ_JANCOC010000008.1:51768-108874 GCF_024294905.1 Rothia gullae | reverse complement strand
CCCCCCCCCCCCCCCCCCCCCCCGCCGCCCCCCCCGGGCCCCCCCCCCCCCCCCCGGGGATAGCTCTTGGAAAATGCTCGCCCGGAAGAGTTATCGAAAGAGCGGTTAAAGAAACCCACCCCGCACCATGAGGCTATGCGGGGTGGGTTGGGCAGGTGCCGAAGACACTCGAGGACATACCCTCCGGCTACCCGGATGCGCAGCGAGCCCATGCAGTGATTCCACGTGCGGCGCATCCCTTTAACGGGGTCTAGAAAGCTAAAGAAACACCAAGATTAGCTCTCTAAACAAGCGCATAGCCGTACGGTATGTAGACTATGCACACTTTTTGAGGACGTCTTCAATGCCTAAATGGCCTTGAGTACGGTTTCAGTTTCAGTACCCAGCTTTTTGCGGGCTTCACCAGAAATGATGGCCTTCACGATGTTCTTGAAGGTCTTCCACTGCTTGAAGGCGTTAACGAGTGCCTTAACAAGCTTGTAAATGGCGATGCCCAGCTGAATGACAACCTTTGCAATACTGACAACGCAGGCAATAACACCAACGGGGGAGAGAGCTGCGTGGGCGCGTCCATCAGACTTACGAATAGCGGCGTTAGCGCCTGCAATCTGACGGCTTGCGTCAGTGCCCTGGACGGTGGTCAGGTTACCCAGTGCGCTCTCAATGCCACTATTAACGCGGTTGGAGGATCCAGGCTTCGTATACTTCAAACGGGCAGGTACCTGCTCTAGGCGGCGCAGAATCAGCTTGAGCTGCTGGTCGGCAGTGTCATTGCCTTCTGCGGATGCGCCATCTGCTGTGCCTGCGCTATGGGCGCAGCAGCACAGCCGAGAGCGATGGTTGCGGTGCCTACGCCGAGTGTACGGAATGCCGTGCGGCGATTCATCGTTGCGGACATTGAATTCCCCTTTGGATCTCTATCCGGTTTATCGGTGTTGTAATGTGCGGTGACTTTACGTCTGGGGCTCCGGAAGGGGCCCCGTGCAAGGTCCGGAAGTGACCTTACGCCCTCTATAGTACGGTGCTCAAAGAGGGGGCTTCAAGCCATTTCAGGGGGTATTTTCAGTTGGCTTTTATCTCTCCTTGTCAATCGCTAGAGGTTTATCAAATCTTTATATTTCTACGTTGTCATAATTGCGTAGATATCTGTACTGAGAGAAAAATACGCATCTGACAAGCCGGTTTATCGTATTCCTGAGAATGAATATTTGCATCTACGTGCACTCTGACTGGTCGTTGCTTTGCGCGGCAGATTTTTATGGGTCGCTTGAAGGTTGAGATGAGTCTTGCTGAAGGGATGCGCCGCTAGGTTCACTGAAGATGCACCGTCGAATCCACTGCAGAATCTATCACAGGATTCACTGCAGAATTCGCCGCACACTCTCTTGCGGTTTTGTGGCCCGGGTTGTGCTTGCATGCGCCCCTTATACCTTTACTTATGCCCCCTATATAGGGGGCAGATATAGAGGTGCCAGGTATTAGGGGGGCAGCAAGTACTGAAAATTTTTTAGAGATATTGTGGAGCTTTTTGGGCTGCCGTGAGGTGAGTGAGGGAGCGGAAAACGGATTTTTGGAACTCTGGTGAAGGGCCGTTCAAAGGTCTTTGACTCTCTTAGGAGTGTCTTCGGAGCAAAATTTTGAAAGATCCTGAAGGAAATCTGTAGAAATCGAAGCAGAAAACAAGACTTCCTCGAGGTCTCTGTAGGTGCCCAAAAGTTGCTAAAACCCCTCCAAAAGTCCTTGATATGGGGTGTTGTGAAGAAATTTTAAAATTTTTTGAAGTTTTTCTGAATCCTCATTGACAAGCTTAAACACATATGTGCCAGGCTATAAATGGTCGAAAATGGGGGTCAAAATCGGGCAAAATCGAACAAAACAGTTTGCGTGCCTCCGGAAACCTGTCATAGACTAGTGGAGGTTCGAACGACGGGATGAAGAAAACGGAACCTGTTCGATCGACTAGGCCCCCATCGTCTAGCGGCCTAGGACGCCGCCCTTTCACGGCGGTAGCACGGGTTCAAATCCCGTTGGGGGTACTTGCAAATCTCACGATTTGCAAAGCCAAGTTAGATGATATAGAATTTACTTCTGTTGATTCCAACAAGGCCCCGTAGCGCAGTTGGTTAGCGCGCCGCCCTGTCACGGCGGAGGTCGCGGGTTCAAGTCCCGTCGGGGTCGCTCTGGCCGCGTAAGTTCAGATGATTATTCATCCGAAGACGCGGTCATTGCGTATCTAAAAGTAGATACGCAAGGCTCTGTAGCTCAGTTGGTAGAGCGTACGACTGAAAATCGTAAGGTCACCGGATCGACGCCGGTCGGAGCCACGAAATCCGCCTCCAGGCTTCTACAGTGGGGCGGGTTTTGTTTTTTAAAAAACTTTGCGGTTACAGATACTGCAAAACCGTCAAAAAGGCGGCATCTTGGGAATAAAACCCTGAGATGCCGCCTTTTTGTATACGGAAACAACGCCACGCCCACGCTAGAAAGCCCCCGCAGAAAACTGACCAAATATTTCTGCGGGCACGGCGCACGCACCGGGTTATAAAACCGGGCCGTAACACCAGGCTGTAACACCAGGCTGTAGAAAGGATTGCCGCACCCATGACCGCTCAGAATCCCAGTGCTCAGCCTCCGGAGATCTCACCCCAAATTCCCTGGGCAAAAAATACTGCTGTCGATAGTGCTCAGGTGGGCGGAATCCGCTTCGAGAACATCACCAAGAGCTACCCGAGCCGAACCGGTGAACCCACCACGGTGCTGCAGAACCTGAACCTGCATATTCCCGCCGGGCAGATTACCGTGTTCGTCGGCCCCTCCGGCTGCGGTAAAACCACCAGTCTACGCATGATTAACCGCATGGTGGAGCCCAATAGTGGCACCATCACCATTGACGGCGTGAACGTGTACGAGAAGAACCCCTACGAGCTGCGCCGCGGCATCGGCTACGTGATGCAGCAGGGTGGGCTCATGCCGCACCGCACCGTTGCGCAGAATATCGCCACCGTGCCGCGCCTGCTCGGTGCCTCCCGCAAGGAGGCGCAAGCTCGCGCCCTCGAACTGCTTGACGTGGTCGGTCTGGATCCTTCGTACGCCAAGCGGTACCCCTCCCAGCTTTCGGGTGGTCAGGTGCAGCGCGTTGGTGTGGCGCGTGCTCTCGCCGCCGATGCGCCTGTCCTGCTGATGGATGAACCGTTCTCCGCGGTGGATCCGGTGGTGCGCACCGACCTGCAGAAAGAGCTGCTGCGCCTACAGGGGAAACTCGCCAAGACAATCGTGTTCGTTACCCATGACATTGATGAGGCGCTTCTGCTCGGCGATACAATCGCCGTCTTCGCGGAGGGCGGCCGACTCGCACAGTTTGGTACTCCCGAAGAGATTCTTTACAGCCCCGCCGATGATGTTGTGCGCTCCTTCGTGAGCCGTTCCGTTGCTGGTCTGCTGGATGAGCATACGGTGCGCCAAGCGCGTATACGCCGACTTGCCGCCTCCCGAGAAGCGCAGAATGGTGCGGTAGAAGGCGAGAAAAGCGCATGAGTCTTCTAGAAAATTTTGTGCTCGCGGCACCACCCCTCGCCGCGCATCCCCTTGCCGCAAGCAATATGCATTGGGAATGGGTCGCCACCAACAGCCAGCGCATCCTCGAGCTGACCCTCAGCCACCTCTACCAAGGCGTCGTGCCCGTCGCGATTGGAGCTCTCGTCGCGTTGCCGGTCGCCTACTACGCGAGCCGTCGCCGTGACCGCCGTTCCGAACGCTCAATTGGTGCGCGAACCCTCATGCACCTCTCCTCACTGCTGTACACCATCCCCTCAATCGCACTGTTCGTGCTGATGCCGCTTATTCTGGGAACCTCCATTATTTCCCCGCTGAACGTACTCGTCGCCCTGAGCATCTACTCCTTCTCGCTCATGGTGCGCTCCGGTGTGGATGCCTTCGACTCCGTGCCCGATAGCGTACACGAATCTGCACGCGCCCTCGGATACACGCCCCGACAGGCGCTGATGGAGCTCTACCTGCCCCTCGCTATGCCCGTCATTATGGCGGGAATCCGTGTGGCAACCGTGGCAAATATTGCGATGGTGTCCGTGGGCGCCCTCATTGGTGTACCCTCGCTCGGCACGCTCTTTACCGACGGACTCGCGCGCAATATCCCTTCGGAAATCCTGGCTGGCGTAATCCTTAGCCTGCTGCTGGCACTGGCCCTCGACCTGCTCCTTATCCTTCTGACGAGGGTACTTACGCCCTGGCAGGCGGCTACGGTTACGAACCGTAGCCGCTCCGAAAGGAAGGCATAACCCGTGAATGTTATAGAACGAACCTTCGCCTACCTCCTGGACGGCGCCAACTGGCAGGGAAACGGCGGAATCCTCGTGCGCCTGCTCGAACACCTGAGCGTCACCGCCCTCGCCACCGCCTGTGCGGCACTCATCGTCGTGCCCCTGGGCCTCTGGGCTGGACACCACCGACCCTCTGACGGCGCTAACCGCCACCGCAGCAACCTACTCATGAGCGCCGTAGCCGCCACCCGCGCACTACCCGCGCTCGGTCTGCTCACCATCCTGGCGCTCTGGCTGGGCGTCTCAACCCTGCCCGCCATCATCGTGCTCATTATTATTGCGGCGGCACCTCTGCTCGCCGGAGTTCTTGAAGGCCTCGCCGCCGTACCGGAAGACCTCGTGGACGCAGCCCGCGCCCAAGGCCTCACCGAATGGCAGATCCTGACCCGCCTCGAAATCCCGCTCGCCGCCAACATGATGCTCGGCGGGCTCCGCTCCGCACTCGTGCAGGTCATCGCAACCGCGACCATCGTCGCCTACCTGAGCGGCGGAACCCTCGGCAGGTACCTCTTCGACGGGCTCGCCGTGCGCGACTACCCGCGTATGCTCGTCGCAACCCTGCTCGTGGCGGTCCTCGCCTTCGCCGTGGATGCGCTCATGAGCATCGTGCAGCGTGTGCTCACCCCCGCGGGGCTCACCATCAATCGGAAGAAGGCATGAACCTGATGAATCAGACGCATCAAACCTTTACGCGCCGTACCGTATCTCGTCGCACTGCTCTAACCGCCGCCGGAGCGCTCGGTATGGTGGGTATTCTTAGCGCCTGCGGGCTCAGCGGCGACAAAGTTTTCAGCGGCGAACATGAAGGAATCATCGTCGGCTCAGCGGCCTTCGCCGAATCCCAAATCCTCGCCGAAATCTACGCCGGAGCCCTCGCCCGGGTGGGATTCAATGCCCGCACCCAACTGAGCATCGGTGCCCGCGAGGCGTACCTGGGGGCACTTGCCTCCGGTGCGGTGGACGTTATCCCGGACTACTCCGGCAACCTGCTGCTTTACCTTGACCCGAAGGCTACAGCTAGCACTGCGCAGGAGATTCTGCAGGCGCTACCCGCCGCCCTCGGCACCCTCACCACGGGTGGCTCCGGGGCTGAAATCCGCGCCCTGAACGCCTCCGAGGCAGAGGATAAGGACTCGCTCGTTGTTACCTCGCAGACCGCCCAGAAATACGGTCTGCGAAGCCTTGAAGACCTCGCCTCCCGCTGTACGAATCTGAAGCTCGGCGCCGCCCCGGAGTTTGCCGAGCGTGCCTACGGCATCCCGGGTCTGAAAGAGAAGTACGGATGCGTCCCCGCTGAGTTTGTGCCCCTCTCGGATGGCGGCGGCGCGCTGACCGTCAAGGCCCTGCTGGATGACACCGTGCAGGTGGTTGACCTTTACTCGACCACCCCCGCAATTGAGCAGAATCAGCTGGTGGTGCTGGAGGATCCGAAGAATATGATTCTGGCTCAACAGGTGCTGCCCATTATCAATACATCGCGAGTTCCCGACTCCGCGGCGGAGGTTCTGAATCGCGTCTCGGCGAAGCTCACTACTGCCGATTTGCGCACTCTCAATGACCGTGTTTCGGGTACCTCTAAGCAGGAGCCCGCGCAGGCGGCGGCTACCTGGTTGAACGAGCACGGCTTCTAAAAGTCTGCTTGATATTCCACATTAATTCCTCTACAGGAATGTCTATAAACAAAACCGACCTGGGAATATTCTAGAAATAGAATATTTCCAGGTCGGTTTATATTACCCATCTCCCACACGTTAGTGGAGGGGCATATAGTAGCTTTTAGCCCTCAATCAGCAGCGCCAGAGCCTCGTAGGGGCGCAGGCTCAGCGTCACCGTCTCAGCCGAATCAGATACGGCAGAATCTGCCGCAACGGAATCGACCGCAGAATTCTTGTAATTACACACCAGCACGCGACCGGAACGAACAAACTCAGTCGGAACCTCAACCTCGGTCGGCTCGCCGTAGAAGTTCGTCAGCACCAGCAGACACTGCGCCGGGCTACCGTTATCAGCCCTAGCCTCGGTGGGCAGCTCACGCAGGTACGCAAACACCCGCTCGTGATCCAGTGCGTAGGGCGCGTACGAACCCACAGAGATGACCGGGTACTGCTTGCGCAGGGCAATCAGGTTGCGGTAGTAGGGCAGAATCACGCCGTCGCGTTCCTCATCCTCCACCGAAATACCGGCACCGGTCACCGCATCACGCACCGGGGCGGGAGCCAACCACGGCGACGTGGAACCAAAACCGGCACTCACCGGATCCGCGGTCCACTGCATCGGCACACGCGAATTATCGCGAGCCTTCGACGCCACAATCTCCAGGGCCTGCTGCTCGCTCAGACCGCGCTCACGCAGCATCGCGTAGGCGTTGTGCGCCTCCACATCCACGTACTGCTCGATCGAGGAGTAGACCGGGTCAATCATGCCGATTTCCTCGCCCTGGTACACGTACGGGGTGCCGCGCAGCAGGTGAATCACGGTCGCCAGCATGGTCGCCGACTCGGCCCGGTAACGCTCAACGTCACCAAAACGGTTCAGCGCGCGCGGCTGGTCGTGGTTATTCCAGAACAGAGCGTTCCAGCCGCCGCCGGCCTGCATACCCAGTGCCCAATCGTTCAGAATCTGCTTCAACTCGGTAAAACGGAACGGCACCTTCGACCACTTCTCGCCGTTCTCGTAGTCCACCTTCAGATGGTGGAAGCTGAACACCATGTCCAGCTCGTGGTGTGCCGGGTTGGAGTAGCCCACGCAGTTTTCGATACTGGTCGAGGACATTTCGCCTACGGTCACGGTGTCATCATACTGACCGAAGGAGGCGCGGTTCAGCTGCTGAATGCGGGTGTGCACAATCGGGGTGTCGGTGTATTGTGCCTTGTCCACGGTGCTTTCGGGGGCGTCGAGTAGCTCTTCGCCCTTACCGATGACGTTAATCACGTCAAAACGGAAACCGCGCACACCCTTCTCGTACCAGAAGTTCACGACCTTAAACAGTTCGTCGCGCACAGTCGGGTTGTACCAGTTCACGTCAGCCTGGGTGCGGTCGTACAGGTGCATGTAGAACAGGGGAGTACCGTGCTCATCCGTGTACTCGCCAAAGCGAGACCAGCAGGAGCCGCCGAACTTCGACTCCCAGTTGGTCGGTTCGCGCAGCTGACCATCCTCGGCGTATTTGCCGGGGCGAATGTAGAAGTAATCCCAGTACTCGCGCTCACCGGCAAGCGCACGCTGGAACCACTCGTGGTCGGTCGAAACATGGTTGAGCACCATGTCGAACATGACGCCCACACCGTGCTCGGCGAGGGTAGCAATCATCTCTTCGACGTCCTCCATGGTGCCAAGGTCGGGGTTGATGGCGTAGTAGTCGGAGATGTCGTAGCCATTGTCGTTCTGCGGGGAGGCGAAGAACGGGTTGAACCACACCATGTCCACGCCCAAGGAAGCAATGTAGGGCACCTTCTCGATGACGCCGTGCAGGTCGCCGTAGGCGCCACCCGCCGAGGAGTAGAAGGACTTGGGGTACACCTGGTAGATGACGGAGGACGCAAAATCCTTGCCGCCTGCCGGGCTGGTTGCCGGGGTGAGGGCGAGCGATGCGATGGGTGCCTGTGTCATGGAAACCTTCTGAAATGTATACAGGGTTCAGTGTGTATAAAAGTGTGTATAGATCAGTGCGTTGGAAACGAACCGCGCCGGTGCTACGGATGTTGCTACGTATAGGCAGCGAGGCCCGTACGCGGCAGGCACGGCAGCCCGCCGCCTCCTGGTGCGTTCGCCGACTGAATATCGCCGCCCGCAACCTGGGCTCATTCCAGATTAGGGGGCATAATGGGGTGATGTCCCCCATCTACCCCAAAGGGGGCAATTCTGCCGCAGATCCGGCACAACCCCCGTGGCCTCAACCCTCCCACCGATAGGCGGTTGCAGGCTCGTGCGCGTTTCGATGCATGAAACCAAAGTGACCCTGAGCTGAAGAGCGTTGGACGCCGCGCGTAAAATCAGTACTTGCATCACTACGGAAGGTAAAACAATGCCAGAACTGCGTTCACGTACTTCAACTCACGGCCGTAACATGGCTGGTGCCCGCGCCCTGTGGCGTGCCACCGGTATGGGCGATGACGACTTCGGCAAGCCCATTATTGCTATCGCGAACTCCTTCACCCAGTTCGTGCCCGGCCACGTGCACCTGAAGGATATGGGTGAGCTGGTCGCCGGTGCGATTCGTGAGGCTGGCGGCGTCGCCAAGGAATTTAACACCATCGCTGTTGATGACGGTATCGCGATGGGTCACGACGGTATGCTCTACTCGCTGCCTTCCCGCGATCTGATTGCTGACTCGGTTGAGTACATGGTCAACGCGCACCGTGCCGATGCGCTGGTGTGCATCTCTAACTGTGACAAGATCACCCCCGGCATGCTTCTGGCGGCTATGCGTCTGAACATCCCCACCATCTTTGTCTCTGGCGGCCCTATGGAGTCCGGCGAGGGTATTGAGGGTATTGTTGAGCACCGCCTCGACCTGGTGGACGCCATGGTGATGGCTGTTGATGACAGCGTCAGTGACGCTGCGCTCGCCCAGATTGAGAAGAATGCGTGCCCGACCTGCGGTTCGTGCGCGGGTATGTTCACCGCTAACTCCATGAACTGCCTGAATGAGGCGATTGGTCTGGCGCTGCCCGGTAACGGCACCACCTTGGCTACTCAGGTTGCTCGTAAGGAGCTGTTCCTGGAGGCTGGCCGCCGCATCGTTGAGCTGTCCAAGCGTTACTACGAGCAGGATGATGAGTCGATTCTGCCGCGCTCCATTGCGACTAAGGAGGCGTTCGAGAACGCTATGGCGCTGGATGTGGCGATGGGCGGTTCGACCAACACTGTGCTGCACACCCTGGCGATTGCTCACGAGGCGGGTGCTGACTTCACCCTGAAGGATATTGACCGTATTTCGCGTCAGGTTCCCTGCTTGGCGAAGGTCGCCCCGAACTCCACTAAGTACCACATTGAGCACGTGCACCGTGCCGGCGGTATTCCTGCCCTGCTGGGTGAGCTGAACCGTGCCGGCCTGCTGCATAAGAACGTTCATTCTGTTCATGCTGACTCGCTGGACGAGTGGCTGGACGAGTGGGATATCCGCAGCGGTAAGGCGAGCGAGAAGGCGAAGGAACTGTTCCTCGCGGCTCCCGGCGGCGTGCGCACTACTCAGGCGTTCTCCACCGCGAACAAGTACGAATCCCACGAGACTGACGCCGAGAACGGCTGCATCCGCTCCGTGGAGCACGCGTACACCAAGGACGGCGGTCTTGCGGTCCTATACGGCAACATCGCCCAGAACGGTGCAATTATCAAGTCCGCTGGTATTGATGAGGAGCTGTTCCACTTCAAGGGTCGCGCCTTCGTGGTCGAGTCGCAGGATGAGGCTGTGCACGAGATCCTGTCGAAGAACGTGAAGGAAGGCGACATTGTCGTCATCCAGTACGAGGGCCCGAAGGGTGGCCCCGGCATGCAGGAAATGCTGTACCCGACCTCCTACCTGAAGGGTCTGGGCCTGGGCAAGAAGTGTGCGCTGATTACTGACGGTCGTTTCTCCGGTGGTACTTCCGGTATTTCTATCGGTCACGTCTCCCCGGAGGCTGCTGCTGGCGGCGCGATTGGTCTGGTGCAGACCGGTGACGAGATTGAGATTGACGTGAACAACCGCATCCTGCGTGTGAACGTTTCGGATGAGGAGCTTGCTGCTCGCCGCGAGGCGAAGGGCGCTGCACCGTGGCGTCCGACCAAGCCGCGTGAGCGTCAGGTATCGAACGCCCTGAAGGTGTACGGCATGCTGGCTGCTTCGGCTGATAAGGGCGGCGTGCGCATCCTGCCTGAGGACGCATAAGCCCCTCACGTATCGTGTGAGAATTTAATATCTTGCCCTGATGGGCTGGCGCCCCGTTCCGCGGTTTTTCTGTGGGCGGGGCGCTGTTCTTTGTCCGCGTCTTTGTATACCGTCGTTGGGATACCCGGTGCGGCGTATTGCCTTGTCAGTTGCTGTGCAGTAGGGTTTAAGAAGGTATTTAGGTACCTGCTTCACCGACTCAATACAACCACTCAACCACAACGCAATTCGCAACCCTCACAAGGACGTATTCATGGTTACCCTGACCGCACGCGCACAGCATGCTTTTACTCGTCGTGCTCTGACGGCTCTTGCCTGCATCGGTGCGCTCGCTTTGAGCTCTTGCTCCGCTCAGCCGCAGGCTGATGAGTCTGAAACCACCCCGATGAAGGCCGCGACTTCCTCGGCGTCCATTGATGTGAAGACCCTGTTTAAATCGGCGGATGGCTCCTGGAAGCCGAATACTGTGCAGATCTCTGCCGGCCTGGACGCGCCGGCAACTTTTGATTCTGCAGCAATCCCGACCAATGAGCCGAGCACGGATGCCGAGTACGAGGCGGCCTACGCTACGGCGAGTGGCTCTGCGAACACTATTGATGCGGGCACCCGCTGCGGTGTTACGAGCCTGCTGGGTGGTTCCGTTGGTATTTACGTGTATGACGGTTCAGATTGCGCGAAGGCTCAGGAGGCGGTGCGTCTGTTCAACAGCCGCAAGAACCAGGACGGTTCAGCGAGTGTTGAGTGGTACCAGTGCGCTACGAAGGTGCAGGGCCGCGACTACATTACGGGCGCCTGCTTCACGCAGGGCGGTGGCGGTGAGAAGCCGCGCTTGGCGCTGATTCCGGTGCAGACCCGCATGCTCTCGGGTACGTTGACTTTCGCTGAAGTCTACGGCGGCGGTACTTTCGGTCAGGGCGATTCGGCGAAGACAGTTGAGGCGCTGCGTTTCACCAGCCCGGACTCTAAGGTCGCGTGCTCGGTGACTCCGTCGGGTGTGGATTGCCAGGCGTTGGTGGGTGTGACCCTGGAGGGTTGGGATGCCGCCTCCGGTAAGGCGCAGCAGCGCGTGCACATGGTGAAGGGTCAGGCTCCCGAGGCGAGCCTGGTCGGTCAGAGCGCCACCCCGGAGCCGGTGAATACCGAGGGTATTACCGCCCTGCCGACTGGCCAGGTGGTGACTGCGTACGGTTACACCTGCAAGTCGGTGAGTACCGGTAAGGTGCATTGTGTGAGCGCGACGAATGGTTTCACTCTTGATTCGGTGGAGGTTGGCATAGAGCGCCGCTAAACAGAGAGCGCCGCTAAACCGAGAATGAAGGCGAGGCGCGCTGCGAGTAGCCGCGCTCGCCTCCATAACTGATATGCGAAGGTGCCCGGCACCCCTCACTTAGGGGGCCGGGCACCTTCGGTATTTAATGTTGTTTAGCGGAAGTTGACGATGCGAACGTCCAGCTCAGAAGAGAGCAGCGGCTCCCATGCGGCGATAGCCATCTGGAAGTGTTTGGTGCCCATGTGCTTTTCGAGCAGTTCCGGGGATTCCCAACGCTCGATGAATGCGAAGTCGGTGTCGGAGACGGCACCGAAGTCGTAGCTGACGTTGCCTTCGTCCTGGCGGCTTGCGGTCACGAGCGGTTCGATGGTCTTGAGGAATTCTGCGACGTGCTCGGGCTTGACGGATACTCCGGCGTATACACCAATCATGGGGCTCTCCTTGAGGGGTGGTGCGGCGGTTGCCGCGTTGTATATGACTCTTTTACCCTACACCTTTCCCTGCGCCTCGGTGAGGTATGCGCGGGGTTTCTCGCGCTGTGTTTTGTGCTGTGCCGGGGTGCGAGAGGAGTTGTGGTTGTTCCATTCGCTAACTGTAAAAAAGGTGTTTTATATTTGCGTGCCCCTTTCTTTTCGACCTATAAAAGAATGAGGACGATACACCGCATGAATGGAAGGAGACGCGGTATGGCACGCATGGGGGGTGACACTCATGGGATTTTCACCGGCGCATATCAAACGATGCACCCTGACTTGGGAGGCGCCCGACTATAGCGCCTCGTACCCTGCCGGGTACACGGATCAGGGCGTTGCTGTGATTGCGGTGGCTCAGGAGCATCGTACGGCGCAGGGTTTTTGCTATTCAGCCTTGTCGACGGTGGTTTTTATTTCTAAGCAGGATGGCACCCGCACCGTGGTGAATGAGAAGCCGATGCTTTTCACTCACGTTCATTCCCTCATGGAGTGCTGCGATGAGGTGCATCCGCGTCTGCTGGGTCGTGCCGTGCTTTCTGCGTGGGATGTGGTTCCTGGGCAGTACCGTCAGAACCTGGTGACGATTGCTGCTGACCGTAAGAATTTGAAGCATCTTTTCCGTGATTGCGACCAGTTGAAGGGGATTATGGAGTACCGCACCTTTGAGAAGGTGCTGGACCCGTACGATAACCATTCTTTGGGTGAAGTGCATGTGAAGCTTGCTGGCACGCCCGCGTATGAGCGGATGCAGGCTGAGGTGTGTGCGGCACGTACCGCTGTGGATGAGATGGTGGAGGAGGCGCTGACTCCTCGTCCGCTGAATCAGCTGCAGGACTATAGCGTTTTCACGGATTGTTCGTTCCGGTCGACTCACAATAAGAAGTATCAGCGTGGCGGGCGTATGGGCATTGCCGGCGTGAGTGAGGACGGCTTCTATTTTCATGCCCATTATGATGGTGTGAATATTATGACCGGTGAGCTGTCTGCGATGTTGGCGGCTTATACGGTGTTTCATAGCGGTTCGCGCCGCCTGATTATTCATACGGATTCTTTGGGCGCGTTGACGTTTGTGTTGCGTTTGGCGCATAGCCGTTGGGCTTTTGAGGCGTGGGTTTCTGAGGGTATTCAGGATGAGCGTGTGGTGGCTCAGATGTGTGCTTTGACGGAGGCTATCCGCGAGAAGCGTGTGCTGGTGAAGCATGTTCCGGGCCATACGGGCCACGGTTTGCAGGAGAGTAGCGACTCTGTGTCGAAGATGCATCGCCATTTTCCGGGGCAGATTGTGGATAAGCGTCATCAGAGCGAGTTTAATCAGCGTTGCGAGTCGATTATTACTGCTTTGTCGGGTTGTGCGAAGGCTGTTCGCCTGCTTGCGCCGGAGTGGTTGCAGATTAAACCTTCTTCAATCCACACGGGAAACCGTTTATGGCGCTAAACTAGTCCAGGGTAGAAATGAACGCGCGATGCATTCGCCGCATACGAAGATATGCGATGTCGGAGGTGTCGCGTGTTTCTTTTTGCCCTTTTCTGTGTGCGCTCGTTCTGTGTGCGCTCGTGTGCGGCGGGTCTGCAGTGATAGATGCATAGTGGCGGGGATAGAATTATGTGAAGAATTTGTCGATTCTCCCTATTTTTAGCGGGTGCACACTATTTTTTGGGGACCCAATTTATGCAGTTTCTTCCTCCTCTATATATTCCGCTGGTGCTGGCGTTCTTCATTGTTATCGTTCCGGCGCATCCTGCGATAGTGCCTCATACAATAAAACTGCCCACCCGGGGTTATCCGGGCGGGCAGTTTTATTTAGAGGAGCGATGACCACAGTCGGCAGAGGTTCTCCGCCATCTTGATGCGGCGCGGGCGCTCCGCCCACTGGGTGTACAGCAGCTCGGTGCAGACCTGCTCGTATTCGGCGCATACTTCATCCAGCATCGCCACCATTTTGCGGTCAATGACGAACGTTGACACTTCCATGTTCAGCGAGAAGGAACGCGGGTCCATATTGGACGAGCCAATGAACGCGATTTCGTCGTCGACCATCATGAACTTGGAGTGCAGCACGGTCGGGCTGGGGTACTGGAGAATACGCACACCCGCCTGCAATAGCTGCTCGTAGTAGGAGCGCTGCGCCATGTTCGGCAGGAACTGGTCGCCCTTCTCGCACACAATCACGGTGGTTTCAATACCGGAGTATGCGGCGTTCGTGAGTGCCTGCAGTAGGGTCTCTTCCGGCACGAAGTAGGGCGAGCAGATGGTGATACGCTGCTCAGCATTGTAGATCAAGTAGTTGATGAGGCGCAGGTTATTTTCGGTTTCAAAACCGGGGCCGGAGGGAACAACCTGGGCGCGCATCCCATCCTCGTAGTAGGGGATGGTGGTGTTAATTTCTGCCAGGATCAGCTGGTTCGTTTCGGAGTACCAGTCGGAGACGAAAACGGCGTTGAGCTCTTCAACGATGGGGCCGGTGCAGGAGAAGGTCAGGTCCTTCCATTCCAGACCCTTCTTGACGTTTTCGGGTAGATCGTAGGAGCGGTGAATAGCATTCTGCGAACCGGAGAACGCGACGCGGCCGTCCACGACGAGGACCTTGCGGTGGTTACGCAGGTCGGGGCGCTGCCACTTGAGCTTCCACGGTTTGAGAGGCAGCATAAGGCGCCACTGCATACCCGAGTCGTTGAGCATTTTCACGAGCTCCTTATAGGACGGGTATTTGCGGGAGCCGACGTGGTCGATGAGTACGCGCACCTGTACACCGCGTTTGTGGGCGGCGAAGAGGGCGTCCCAGAGGACTGCGCTCGCCTCGTCGTAGGCGGTGATGTAGAACTCGAAGTGCACGTATTTGGTGGCGCGGTCGACTTCTTCCGCCATGGCGACCATCGCGTCGTGGTTGTCGGTGTGGAGGGCGAATTGGTTACCGCCGACGAGGGGGAGCGAGCCGAGGGTGTAGTTGAGTTGGCTGGCTACCTTGGCGGGGTCGGAGAGGTCATCGGTGTGGGTGAGGAAGGGCTTGTTTTCGCTGACATCGCGAATCATGTCGTTCATGGCGTGTTGGCGTGCGCGGCGATAGGCGGGCAGGCGCGAGGAGCCGAAGACGAGGAATGCGATGAACCCTACGAAGGGGATGAAGAAGATTGCCATGAGCCAGCCCAGCGCAACCACGGGTTTGCGGTTGTAGGGGAGCCAGAAGAGGGCTGCGAGTCGGATGAGGATATCGGCGATGCCGAGCGCCAGGCGCAGCCAGTCGGGCAGGAAGTCGAGGTAGGTGGGGGCAAACAAGTTCACTTCTCTATTATGCCGGTATTTAGTGTGGGGCTTGGGGGCCGCTTCGTATGTGATGTGCCGGTATTGTGTGCCGGTGGTGGGGCTGGAGTTTAGCTGGCTATGCTGTGAGCCTTAATGCTAAAAATGCACTTGAGCATTGTGTGCAGTGGTGAAATAATTGCAGTTATGCAGAAAAAGGAACAGAGCCTTCGCGAACGCCGCCGCGAACAAACCTGGACGGCAATCCACGAAGCAGCCCTAAAACGCGTCCGCGACCACGGGATGCGCGGGACCACTGTTGAAGAAATTGCCCAGGAGGCGGGCGTCTCCCCGCGTACCTTCTTCAACTACTTCCCCTCCAAAGAGGACGCCGTCTTGGGTCTGCGTGAACCAGCGGTCAGCGAGGAAATCCTCGAAACAGACCGCGCTCACGAGGATGACAACACGATCATTCGTGTGACCCACCTACTCTGGGAGGTCATTTTCCAGAGCTTCCACTACGCCAATGGCAAGGACCCCCGAGCTCCCTTTCAGGAGTTCCCCGAGTCCGCGAAACGAATGAAAATGCACTACATGAAGTGCGAACAGGTGCTCACCGAGTACCTGAACACTATTGACTGGGTGGCTTTTGATGCGGCCGGTCGCCGCGGCCCTTTCCCGCGTCGAACCCCCGCTGATCCACTGACCGATCACTTCCGGGAGCGATCGCGCGCAAAGGTCCAGCTTGCCTCCGCGGTGCTTCGTCAGCTGGAGTTCGCCCGCGACCTGGAGGACAAAGAGGATATCGCCCGCCATATCCGCCAGACGGTGAAGACCTTCCAGTTCCTGCTTTTTGAGCAGAACCGGCCCGCAATCTAGCGGCGGTTCACTACTACAAACGGCAAAAGCCCGCCGGAAACCGATTCGGAGGCCCTGAATCGAGGCAACCGAATCCAGAATCCGGCGGACACTCACAACAGACATATATAGAACGTAACTAAGGATTAAACGATGAGTACAGAGAAAAAGAAGCTACCTCAGCCGCCAGTCGGTGAGACTAAGCAGGAAAGCAAAAACCGCATCCGCGCCATGTTCATGGGCCTGGTCATTGTGATGCTCATGTCCTCACTGAACCAGACGATTCTGGCGCCGTCGCTGCCCACAATCGTTGGTGAGCTTCACGGCGTGGAGCACATGAGCTGGGTGATTACCATTTTCATCCTGCTTTCGACGATTACGATGCCGGTCTACGGCAAGCTTTCTGACCAGTTCGGACGCAAGCCCTTCCTGATTTTTGCGATTGTTGCTTTCATAGCGGGTTCGATTGTTGGCGCGCTCGCGCAGAGCATGAACTGGATGATTTTTGCTCGTGCCCTGCAGGGTCTGGGCGGCGGTGGCCTGATGATTCTTTCTCAGGCGGTGATTGCTGACGTGATTCCTCCGCGCGCTCGAGGCCGCTACATGGGTATTATCGGTGGCGTTTTCGCGTTCTCGTCGGTGGCTGGTCCGCTGATTGGCGGCTGGATTACTGAGGGCCCGGGTTGGCGTTGGGCGTTCTGGCTGAACCTGCCGTTGGCTATTCTGTCGATTCTTGCGGTGATTTTCTTGCTGCCGCACCGCCCGTTCCATGAGCGTGAAAAGCACAGCATCGACTACCTTGGTTCGCTGATTCTGATGGTGGGTACGAGTGCGCTTGTGCTTGCCACGATTTGGGGCGGTAATCAGTACGAGTGGTCTTCGCCGCAGATTATTGGTCTGCTGATTTTCTCGGTGGTTGCTGCACTGGTGTTTATCCCGGTGGAGAACCGTGCGGCTGAGCCGATTATGCCCATGTACCTGTTCAAGAACCGTAACTTCCTGTTGACTCTGGGTGCTTCGCTGGCGCTGGGTGTGGCAATGTTCGGTGCGGTGGAGTATATCCCGACTTATCTGCAGATGGCGCTGGGTGTGAGCGCTACGGTGGCTGGTCTGCTGATGATTCCGATGATGGGCGTCATGCTGGTGGTGTCGATTGTGACGGGCCGCGTGGTGTCGAAGACTGGTCGCTATAAGCGTTATGTGACGAGCGGCACCGCGATTGTGGCGCTGGGCCTGTTCCTGCTGTCGACGGTGACTGTTGAGACTCCGACCTGGCTGTTCTGTATGCACCTTGCGGTGATGGGTGCCGGTCTGGGTATGTCTATGCAGTTCTTGACTCTGATTGTTCAGAATGCGTTCCCGGTGAGTATGGTTGGTACCGCGACGGCGTCGAATAACTTCTTCCGTCAGGTGGGTGCTACTGTGGGTGCCTCGCTGGTGGGCGGTCTGTTTACCTCACGTCTGACCTCGCTGATTTCTGAGCGTATGCCCCAGCAGGCGCTGCAGTCTTCGGGTAGCCATGCGTCTTCGTCTCTGACTCCTGAGCTGGTGGCGTCTTTGCCGGAGCCGGTACACGGCATCATTGTGAATGCGTATAACGATGCATTGATTCCGCTGTTCCTGTACCTGGTGCCGCTGGGTCTGGCGTCTACGTTGATTCTGTTCTTTATTCGTGAGGATGCGCTGGCAACGGCCCTGGAGACCGAGCCGGCTGTTGATATTGCTCGAGCGGCGACCGGCGCGATGCCGGTGATTACTCCGGAGATGGCTGCTAAGGACGCGCAGGATCTGAAGAGCATGCGGGGTCCTACCCGTAGGATGATTGCTGAGTCGTTGAGCTCGGAGGCTTCGCCTGAGGTGGGCTCTTCGGACGCTGGCGGCTTCCCGCGTTCCTAGAACGGGGGATAACGAAAAGGTGCGTGCTGGAGTGGCTCGTAGTTTTTCGTCATAAAATTAGAACTGTTACCCCGCTTCGGTGTAACTTATGCGTGCACCGGCTATAACCGGTACACGTTGAAGATTAGAGGAGAACCATTCATGAAGATTCTGCAGCCTACCTCCATTGCCCTCGACCATGAGCACCTGGGCCTGGAGCCGGGTGATACCGTGCGCCTCTACGACCCCGCCACCTCGATTGCGGAGGAAGACACCGACGCGGACGTGTTCATTGCGTGGGCGAACACCACGGAGCAGCTGGCTGATTCTGCGGCCCGTCTGAAGAACGTGGGCCTGGTGCAGGCTCTGTTGGCTGGTCCGGATGCTGCGCGCGCTGCGGGTTTCCGTTCCGAGGCTGCTATTTGCGCGGGTGTGGGTCTGCACTCGAAGACCGTGGCTGAGCATGCCCTGGCGCTGACTTTGAACCTGGTGCGTTTCCTGCCGACTCTGGCTGTTGAGCAGGGTAAGCGCCGCTGGGCAGGGGAGCTGGGTGGTGCTCAGGAACTGCACCCTGAGAACCAGGTGACTACTCTTCTGGATGCGAATGTTATGGTGTGGGGCTTCGGTTCGATTGGCCAGGAGATTGCCCGCCTGCTCCAGGCGTTCGGCGCAAAGGTGACCGGTGTGGCTCGTTCTGCGGGTGAGCGTGCGGGATTCCCTGTGATTGCGACCGAGTCGGTTGAGGAGTACCTGCCGAGCACCGATGTGCTGATTATGGTGTTGCCTACTTCTGATGAGACCTTTCACGCTATGAATGAGCGCCGTCTGGCTCTGCTTCCTTCCCGTGCGTACCTGGTGAATGTTGGTCGCGGCACTACCGTGGATGAGCCGGCGTTGATTAAGGCACTGAAGGAGGGCAAGCTGGCTGGTGCAGCGGTGGATGTTGTTCACAACGAGCCGCTGCCCGCTGAGAACCCTCTGTGGGATGCCCCGAACCTGGTGATTACCCCGCATTCGGCTGGTGGTCGTCCGGTGGATCCGGAGTCGCTGATTGCTCACAATATTGCTGCCCTGCGTGCTGGTGCTCCGGCTGAGGAGTACCGTAACCGCTTCTAGGCGGTGCCCGGGCTGTTCTACGTTGTTGTCCCTACCTTTGAAGCTACTTTGCCTGCGGATGGGTGAGGGGCGGAGGCGTTGCCTTCCTATATAAGTGGAGCCCCGGTGCGAGTCGTGTGCTCGTGCCGGGGCGCCGTTTTTGGCTGCGTTGCCTTAAATAGCGCGCTTAAGAGGTGTGCCTTAGTGCTTGGTTTAGGGGCTGGAAGTGTTGGTTTAGCCCCTTAAATGGTGGGTTTGCGTGGTGTTTTACCCTGTTAAAGTGCTTATCAAAAAGGTTATTACGTCCCTATGTCGAGAGAATTATTTCTGATGTAAAATTTTCGTAAAAATTGTTAATCCACTCCTTATCCCCGGTATTCCGGGGCATTTTTTTACCCAGCTCCCTTTTAGCTTGCATGCAGGCTGTTCTAAGGGGTGAAAGTGCCCAATGTGGGTTTGGTGGAAGTGTTACAGGCTATATAAGATAAAGTAAATATGCTCCTAGTGACAGTCATCACGAAGCAGTGCGCTAGGACAGCATGACACACATGCCTTAACACCGACATCTACACAAGGAGGGGAACCGTCCCATGTTTAGGTACATCCTCCAGCGATCGCTGACGTACCTCGTCATGGTCTTTATTACGACTACGATGGGTTACTTTGCTGCGGTTACTGCCCTGAAGCCTGCCCTCTTGGAGCAGGAAAAGGTTCCGAAGCCTAGCCCCGAGCAGGTGAACCGTAACTTCGCGTCCCTGGGTCTCGATCCCGAAATGAACCCCTGGGACCGCTACGTTCAGTGGTTGACCAATGTGGTCACCAAGTTCGATTGGGGCCGTAGCCCCAACGGCGCGTACATTAACCAGGAATTTGGCCAGCGCGTGTGGGTTTCTACCCGCCTGCTGCTGGTAGCTACCATTCTCTCGATTGTGATTGGTATTGCCCTGGGTGTGTACTCGGCAGCTCGCCAGTATAAGTTCTCTGACCGTGTTATCACCGGTTACTCCTACCTGGTCTACATCATCCCCGCTCCCGTTGCTTACTTCGTGGTGCAGCAGGGCGCGACCACTATCAACAACATCGCCGTTGCTAATGGTGGAGAGAAGATTTTCTTCGTGACCGGTATTTCGACTCCGGGTCTGACCGGATTCTGGGAAATCACCATCGATATGGCGGCGCACTACATCGTGCCGACTTTCTGTATGACCATCTTCGGTTGGGCTGGTTACCAGATTGCACAGCGTCAGTACCTGCTTGATAACGTGAACGCTGACTTCGTGCGTACCGCTCGTGCAAAGGGTCTGACCCGCAACCAGGCGATTACTCGCCACGCACTGCGCGTCTCCTTCATCCCCGTGGCACAGTCCATCGCGTACCAGATTCCGCTGATTTTTGCGGGTGCATTCTTCGCTGAGACTGTCTTTGCATGGCCCGGTATCGGTAAGTGGTCGATTGACTCCATTTCCTCGCAGGACGTGAACGCTGCGACCGTGACCCTCGCGTACGGTTCTGCTCTGTTCGCTGTCGGTGCGATTATCGCTGATATCGCTACCACCATCGTCGACCCCCGAGTGAGGATCTCATGAGCCAGGTAACTGCAACTTCCTCCGTACCGGTGGTACAGGAGAACGGTAACTTCAAGGTCATCAACAAGAGCGTTATTATTCTGCGCCGCTTCCTGCGTAACAAGTCTGCAGTCTTCGGCCTGTCCGTGTTCATCGGCATGGGTCTGTTCGGCCTGTTTGGTAAGTACCTGACCAAGTACAAGCCCAACGACATTGACTACATGGCGCTGGGTGAAGGCCCCTCGGCTGACCACTGGTTCGGTACCACCATCGCGGGTAACGACGTGTTCGCCATGATGGTCGAGGCCGTCTGGACCTCTCTCGAAATTGGTGTGCTCGTTGGTTTCGTCACCGTGTTCATCTCCGCAGTCTACGGCTGTGTGATGGCGTACTTCGGTGGCTGGATCGACAAGATTATGCTGTTCATCCTCGAGACCCTGATTATGGTGCCCTCACTGTTGATTCTGGCAATTCTGATCAACGGTCAGGTTGGTAAGCAGATTCAGAAGAGCGTCCCCACCTGGATTCTGCTCTCTGCAGTGCTGATTACCTTCGGCTGGATGGGTAGCGCCCGTGTTATTCGTGCAATGGCACAGTCCCTCATCAACCGCGACTTCGTGAAGGCTGCACGCTACATGGGTGTGCACCCCTTCAAGATTGTGATGCGCCACCTGGTTCCGAACATCGGCTCCCTGCTGGTTCTGAACTTCACCAGCGGCATCATGAGCGCTGTGCTCTCTGAAGTTGCCTACTCCTTCATCGGCATCGGTATTAAGTACCCCAACTACTCGCTGGGTTCGCTGATTTCGGATGCTTCGCAGCAGATTAACACCCTGCCGCACATGTTCTGGTTCCCGGTTCTGTTCTTCTTCCTGCTGGTTGGTCCGCTGGCCCTCATGAACGATGGTCTGCGTGACGCATTCGACCCGACCTCCATGTCTGTCGGTAAGATCAAGAAGTCCAAGAAGAACGAGAAGGCAGAGGCACCTGCTGCCGCTGCAAAGGAGGCGAAGAACTAATGAGTACCTCTCCCGTTCTGAGCGTTAAGGACCTCAACGTCCGCTTCAACACTGAGAATGGCATCGTGCATGCTGTTCGCGGTGTGAACTTTGACCTGTATCCCGGTAAGACCCTGGGTATTGTGGGTGAGTCCGGTTCCGGTAAGTCCGTTGCCTCCATGGCGATTATGGGTCTGCACCCGACTACCGCTGACATCACCGGCTCGATTAAGTACAACGGCACCGAGCTGCTGGGTCTGAGCGATAAGGAAATGTGCGCATACCGCGGCAAGGAGATCTCCATGGTCTTCCAGGATCCGCTGTCCTCGCTGACCCCCGTGTACACCATTGGTGATCAGATCGCTGAGGTGCTCAAGGTCCACAACAAGGGCATGAGCAGGCAGGCTATCAAGGACCGTTCCATCGAACTGATGCGTATGGTGGGTATTCCCTCGCCGGCTGATCGCCTGCGTTCCTTCCCGCACGAGTTCTCCGGTGGTATGCGTCAGCGCATCATGATTGCTATGGCGATTGCGAATGACCCCCGCGTGCTCATCGCCGATGAGCCCACCACCGCACTGGATGTGACCATTCAGGCGCAGGTGCTGGAGGTTATGCAGAAGGCTCAGGATGAGACCGGCGCAGCGACCATCATGATTACCCACGACCTTGGTGTTGTGGCTGGTATGGCTGACGACATTCTGGTGATGTACGCTGGTAAGCCGGTGGAGATTGCGAAGGCAGAAGACCTGTACAAGCATCCCTCCCACCCGTACACCATCGGTCTGCTGGGTGCGGTCCCGCGTGTGGACCGTTCCGAGAAGGTCTCCCTGGTTCCGATTGAGGGTACCCCTCCGAACCTGATCAACCCGGTAACCGCGTGCTCCTTCCGCCCGCGTTGCCCCATCGCTAAGAGCGGTGGCCAGTGCTGCCAGGACTCCAACGGCGAGCCCGATCTGCAGCTGCTGGAAGGCGTTGGCGAGGGCCACTACTCCTCCTGCACCATCTCTCAGGAGCTGGTCGGTAAGACTGCTGACGAGCTGTACCCGGTTCCGGAGCCCCCGGTATCGAAGTATGACGGTATTCCGCGTGAGGAGCGTGCCCCCGTCCTGGAGGTCCGTAACGTCAAGAAGCACTTCCCGCTCATGAAGGGTGCACTGATTAAGCGCCGCGTGGGCACTGTGAAGGCTGTGAACGGCCTGTCCTTCGATATTCGTGAGGGCGAGTGCTTCTCCATTGTGGGTGAGTCCGGTTGTGGTAAGACCACCACCCTGCTGGAAATCATGGAGTTCAATAAGAACACCGACGGTGAGATTCTGATCAACGGAACCTCCACCAAGGACGGCAAGTCCGCGGGTGAGATTCTTGAGCTGCGTAAGAACCAGCAGATGGTGTTCCAGGACCCCACCGGTGCTTTGGATCCGCGCTTCACCGTTTACGAGGTGCTTGCTGAGCCGCTGGAAAACCAGGGCATGAACAAGGCGGACATCAAGAAGCGTGTTATCGAGCTGATGCACATTGTGGGTCTGCAACCTGACCACGTGAACCGCTTCCCGAACCAGTTCTCTGGTGGTCAGCGTCAGCGTATCGGTATTGCTCGTGCGCTTGCCGTGAACCCCAAGCTCGTGGTTCTGGATGAGCCGGTGTCCGCACTGGACGTGTCCGTCCAGGCTGGTGTGATTAACCTGTTGGAGGAGCTGCGTGCAAACCTGGGCTTGAGCTACCTGATGGTTGCTCACGACCTCGCGGTGATTCGCCACGCATCCGACCGCGTTGCAGTGATGTACCTGGGTCGTATTGTTGAGATTGGTGATGTCGACCAGGTGTTCGACAACCCAATCCACCCGTACACCCGTGCACTGCTCTCGGCGATTCCGGTTCCGGATCCCGAGGTTGAGGCAAAGCGCCACCGCATTATGCTTGAGGGCGACCTGCCCACTCCGGTGAACGCACCTAAGGGTTGTGGCTTCTCGAGCCGTTGCCCGGTCTTCAAGCTGCTGCCTGAGGACAAGAAGCGTCGTTGCCTGGAGGAGATGCCGGAACTGACCCCCGTTGAGGGCCAGGATCACGGTTATGCTTGCTACTACCCTGAGGCTGAGGCCGCTATGGTGTAGCTCTAGAGTCGGCTGAATAAGTCGCATGTGTGCCGAGGGGCGAATATTCGTTGAATATTCGCCCCTCGGGTTTTTAATGCCCGGTACTGGTGAGGCGCGTGCAGCTTGAGATTGTCACCTGGTGAGACGGCGGGAGCCTCAGAATGTGGCGCTAGGCACTGAAATCAGCAAGAAAACAGGAAAAACCGCACTGACTAGGTGTAACCTTTCTCACCATTCAAGATATGAATATTTATAGGTGAGCTTCTATACCGCAGGTAAGCCATAATTAAGCCTGTGGGTGCGCCGCTAGGGGCGTACCTCAAGGAACACATTCATAGACCGGCACTAATTCATCGCTCACCGCAGCCTATTGCGGCGCATGAGCAGGGAACCCTTGACGCTTTCCTGCAGGATTATTGAGGGTCAAACGTATAAGAGGACACTCTCATGGAGAAGAATTTCATCCTGAACCGTCGTACCGTTCTCGGTGGCGCTGCAGCACTGGGTACCGCGGGCGTACTGGCTGCGTGCGGTTCGTCCAAGGACTCCAAGGCAACCAACCAGGGAGCAACCGCGGGTACCGATGCCAAGGAACTTTACGACATTGCTGAGACCGCTGTTTCGGACCTGAAGCAGGGCGGTACCCTGCGCCTGTCTGTGACTGCACTGGGTCCGGACTTCAACCTCTTCGGCACCGGTGTTACCTCCTACACCCAGGCTGCTCTGAGCCCCATGTACTACAGCGGTCTCTGGCAGGCTAACCCCATGGGTAAGCGCACCCTGTCTACCGACTTTGCAAAGAGCTTCGAAATCGCTGAGGAAAACGGTCTGCCCGTTGTCTCCATTGAGCTGAACCCCCAGGCTAAGTTCAACGACGGTACCCCTATCGACTACAAGGCGCTGCAGGCTACCTGGAACATCCTCAAGAGCGTCGATGGCGACTACAAGATTGAGACCAGCGGTATTTACAGCAGCGTTGGCTCCGTTGAGCGCGACGGTGATGACTTCAAGGTCAAGGTCACTTTCGCAAAGCCCTACTACCCCCTGAACATCCTCTTCGGTGAAATTCTGCACCCGGCTCTGCTGGATAAGAACCTCTTCAACGAAGGCTTCGTGGACAACCCGCACCCCGAATACGCTACTGGTCCCTTCACCGTAGCTGAGGGCGGCTGGAACTCCTCCGAGAAGACCCTGACCCTGACCCGCAATGACAAGTGGTGGGGCGAGAAGCCCGTTCTGGAGCGCATCGTCTTCCGTCAGATGGATTCCGCTGCTGAGCGTGCGGCGTTCAAGAACGATGAAATTGACGCTGCTCCCGCTACCGCTGCTGCAAGCTACAAGGAGCTGAAGGAAATTGCTAACACCGAGATGCGTCGCGGTGTTCGCCTCTTCTCCGGCGGCATGGTCATGAACCCCGCCCGCATGCAGGACGTTGCTCTGCGCCGCGCTGTGGTCGCTGGCATGAACCGTGAGGCAATTGCCAAGGTTCGTTTCCAGGGTCTGGATTACGAAGAGAAGCAGCCCGGTTCGATGATTCACATGCCCTTCTCCGAGTACTACCAGGATGTCTACCCGACCCCGAACAACGATGCAGCTGCTGCATCGAAGATTCTGGAAGAGGCAGGCTACACCAAGAACGGCGAGTTCTACGAGAAGGACGGCAAGCAGGCTGCCTTCAAGTACTCCGTCTTCGGCGAGGACCCCACCTCCAAGGCTGTTGCTCAGACCGTTGTTCAGCAGCTCAAGGCTGTCGGCATTAATGTTGAGCTCGAATCCCGCGCTGCAAGCGAATTCGGTAAGGCAATGCAGGCTAAGGACTACGACGCAACTGCATCGGGCTACGCTCTGAGCGACCCGGATGCTACCCAGGCTACCCAGCAGTTCTACCTGCGTGAGAAGCCCGAGGACGCTGGCACCGACGAAATCAATGAGATGATCGAGAAGATGAAGCTCATTGCTGACGACAAGGAACGCAACCTGGCATGTAACGAGATTGAGAAGAAGCACCTCTCTGAGATTGCTGTGCTGGTTCCGCTCTTCAATGGTCCCGAGTACAAGTTCGTCAAGAAGGGTCTGCGCAACTACGGCGTTTCCCTCTACCAGGGCAATGGTATTCACTGGGAGAAGGTCGGTTGGGCTAAGTAAGTCCTCTTCCCTTCACCTACTAGGTGAATAGCCTGGAGCTATTGAAAGTGTCCACCCGGATCATCCTGGTGGACACTTTTTGTATTTTCGAAAGGGGGCTTTGGGTGTTTTTGTGTACCGATGCGGGGGAGCGGTGGTATAGCTATCCGATAAAATCCGAAAAATTCGCGCAAAAACAGGGTATTCATAGTATGGATATTCAAAAAGTGCGATAAATATTAAGAAATATCGTGAAAATTCTTGGTTTTCACTCTCGAGGTGCGCTACAGTGGAGTCATACAAAGTTATGCAGTGCCCTGCATAAATAATCATTATTTTGGGGATACGGGATACACCCGCCCGCATAAGACAGAAGGAAACCACTCCCATGACCGCCAACACCGCATACACCGCGAGTAGCCACGAAGCGACCAAGAACAGCTTCAGCCGCCGCGCCCTCATTGGCGGCACCGCGGCTCTGGGAGCTGTAGGTCTGCTCAGCGCCTGCGGCAACGGCAGTGCAAGCTCTGAAAAGACCAAGGCTGCCGGCGCCGGTGCCAAGATCGAAGACCTCTACGACATCAACGCCCAGGACGTGAACAGCCTGAAGAAGGGTGGCATCCTGCGCCTACCCGCCGGATCCATCGGTCCGAACTTCAACTTCTACACCCAGAGCGGTAACACCAGCGATAACGTCAACGTTATGAGCACCATCAGCCAGGCCGGCATGTGGAACCTCGACTTTGATGGCACCTACAAGCTGAACACTGACTTCGCTGTCTCCTTCGAACACAGCAAGAAGGACGACAAGATTCAGGTTGCCGTCAAGCTCAACCCCAAGGCTGTCTTCAACGATGGCACCCCCATTACCTACAAGGCACTTCAGTCCACCTGGAATATTTTTAAGAGCCTGGATAACGGCTACAACATTGTCTCCAGCGGCATCTACGAATTTGTTGAATCCGTAGAAAAGGGCGAAGACGACTACAGTGCAACCGTCACCTTCTCCAAGCCCTTCTACCCGCTTCAGAGTCTCTTCTCGGAGATTCTGCACCCCGCACTGGAAGACGTCGAGCTCTTCAACAACGGCTTCGTGGACGCACCCCACCCCGAGTACTGGGCTGGCCCCTTCACCCTGGCGGATAAGGGCTGGGACTCCACCGCGAAGACCTTCAGTGTTGTACCCAACGACAAGTGGTGGGGCGCCAAGCCCCTGCTGGACAAGATTGTCTTTACCCAGATGGAGTCCAGCGCTGCACGTGCTGCGTTCAAGAACGATGAAATTGACGCTATCGGTGCAAGCACCTCCTCCACCTATGCCGAGGTGAAGAACATTGCGGGTACCGAACTGCGTAAGGGTACCCGCCTCTACGCCGGTGGTCTGGATATCAATCCTCGCCGCGTCAAGGATGCTGCCTTGCGTAAGGCGATCTTCGTCGGCACCAACCGTGAAGCACTCGCAAAGATTCAGTTCCAGGGTCTGCCCTACGAGGAGACTATTGCCGGTTCGATGATTCACATGCCCTTCTCGCCCTACTATCAGGATTCCTACCCTACCCCGAATAACAGCGTTTCGGAGGCGCAGAAGATCCTGGAGGCCGCCGGTTACACCAAGAACGGCGATTACTACGAGAAGGATGGCACGAAGGCTGGCTGCGCAGTGGTGGTCTTCGGTGATGACCCGACCACGAAGGGTGAGGCTCAGACCTTCACTCAGCAGATGAAGGATGTCGGCATTGAGATCCGGATCGATCAGCACGCTGATAGTGAGTTCGCCACTATTTTGGGTAACTGGGACTACGATATTTCCTTCAGCGGCTACTCGATCTCTGCTGACGCTACCGAGGGTACCAAGCAGTTCTACTACTCCGAGAACAACGAAGGTATCGGCAGCAAGGAAATCGATGCCCTCATCGACGCCATGACCCTCATTGAGGATGATAAGGAACGTAACCTTGCCTGCAACGAGATTGAGAAGAAGCACATGGCTGAGTTCGCCTTCCTGGGTACTATTACGAACGGTCCTGACTTTGTGATGGTCAAGAAGACTCTGGCTAACTACGGTCCGCGCCTGTATAAGTCGATGGACTGGACTGCTGTGGGCTGGATGAACTCCTAAAAGACGACTGGCTGTCTTGCGAGCGGGTCGAATGTGTGTATGCGCGTTCGGCCCGCTCTGCTGTGCCCGTTGACTATTTCTGGAGGTGGGGGAGGGGGCACTGTGTGAAGGGTGGTGGGGTTGTGTCGATATGGATTTAGGTTCGGTATCTTAGGGCCGGGCGTAATAATTAAGAAATATTTATCGTGTTGCACACTTGCAGTGATGTGTGTGGTGTACACTACTAAAAATATTAAATGTGGCTTAGGACATAGCTTTAGGTCACATTATTTTGTATGGCTTGACCTGCCCGCCCATCACCGCAAATGGCAGGCGCTCCTGCAGACGGAAACCCCGCCTCCAGAGCACGCGAGCCACCCACTCTACACTGCCAAACACTGCATCAGCGTAGTCCACACCCACAAGGAGCCCGTCATGAGCCCCCAGCCCATCCCCACCCTCTCCGGATTCAACCCGATCATGAGCCGCCGCGTACTGTTCGGTGGCGCAACCGCCGTCGCTGCTGCCGGCGTACTGAGCGCTTGTGGCTCCTCGTCCTCCAAGACCGAGTACAAGGCAAGCGAAACCCCGTTCTATGAAATCAACGAGCAGGACCCCTCGAAGCTCAAGCAGGGCGGTACCCTGAACCTGAGCACCTACTCCCTTGGCCCGGACTTCAACCGCTTCTCCCAGAACGGCTCGAGCACCTCCGTCGCCGAAACCATGGGCGTTATCGCCGGTGCCGGTATCTGGCGCAGCACCTACAAGGGCGAAGATGAGCTCGACCCTAACTACTGCCTCGGCTTCGAAGCTAAGGAAGTAGACGGCAAGATCACCGCAGAGGTTCGCCTGAACCCCAAGGCAGTCTTCAACGATGGCACCCCCCATCGACATCGACGCCCTCAAGGCAACCTGGCAGATCCAGCGTGACCCCGACGGTGAATACAAGATTGCCGCAGCAGGTATCTACGAGTACATTGAAAGCGTTGAAGCTATCGATGGCGACCGCTACCACGCACGCGTTGTTTTCAAGACTGCACACAACCCCGTCAAGGGTCTGCTCTTTGGTGGAATCCTGCACCCGGCGATGCTCGACGTAAACCTCTTCAACGAAGGCTTCGTGGACAACCCCCACCCCGAGCTCGGTTGCGGTCCCTTCACCCTGGCACCCAACGGCTGGAACTCCTCCGAGAAGACCTTCACTGCTGTGCCCAACGACAAGTGGTGGGGTGACAAGCCCAAGCTGGATCGCATCGTCGTGCGTGAAATGGCAGACGCTGCAGCTCGCGCCGCCTACAAGAACGGCGAACTGGACGTCGTGGAATCACGTACCCTCAGCGCCTACAACGAGATGAAGGATGTTGCGAACTCTGAAATCCGCCGCGGTCACCGCCTCTTCGCCGGCGGTATGAACCTGAACGCAGAGCACATCACCGATACTGCTGTGCGTAAGGCAATCTTCCTGGGTATCGACCGTGGTGCTCTGGCAAAGATTCGCTTCCAGGGTCTGCCCTACGAAGAAGAAGTTCCCGGCTCGATGCTTCTGTTGGGTTCCTCCCAGCACTACCGTGACAACTACCCGGCCCGTAACCCGGAGGAAGCACGCAAGGTCCTGGAGAAGGCAGGCTACACCAAGTCTGGCGACTTCTACGCGAAGGACGGCAAGACCGTCACCCTGAAGCTGACCACCTTCGGTGATGACGCCACCACCAAGGGCCAGGCACAGACCTTCATCCAGAGCATGAAGGAAATCGGCATTAACTTCGAGCTCGATTCGCGTGCACAGTCCGAATTCTCGAAGGTTGTTGGTAACCGCGAGTACGACGTGAGCATTTCGGGCTTCGGCGTGAGCTCCGAACCGACCAGTGCTGCCGAGTACTTCTACCACTCCAAGAACTGGAACGGCGTCGGCACCCCCGAAATTGACGCTATGGTCGACGAGATGGTCACCATTCTCGACGACGCTAAGCGCGCCGAGAAGTGCAACGAAATTGAGAAGAAGCACATGAGCGAAGTTTGCCTCTTCATCCCCTTCCTCAATGGTCCGGACTTCAAGGCATGCCGCCCGAAGCTCGCTAACTACGGTGCGTTCCTCTTCAAGACCACCGACTGGTCTGCGGTCGGCTGGATGGCATAAGCCGCAGTTTTAAGCTCCCCGCCCCTATACGTTTTCGCAGTGTCGGATAGGGTTGGGGAGCTTTTTCTTGTGGAGGGTTTAGTGCGATATAGCTACCCCGTTGCTGTGCTTGTAACTTGTAACGATTCTCAAAGCATTGGATGTGACGCGCTCGCGCGCCAATTCGATATAATATTTCATTTTTTAGTTTTCGCACGCGGCTTCCGCGTGATGATGCGGGTTCAGGTGTTGAACCCGTAATTTTTAGACGGTGTATAGTTCTTCCACGGATTGGACTGTGGTCTGCATCGCTTCTTTTGGGGGTATACTGTGTTTCAACCACAAACAATGTGTGGGCTCTCACAAAGGTGATGGGCGGGAGCTTCAGCGCTCCCGAAAAATCGGCGCACAACACGGTGCGCGTATCAAATAGCACCTGAGCCCTCCGGCATGAGGAGAATAAATATATGACTCATCTACGTATTAATCGCCGTACCCTGCTGACCGGCACTGTTGCCCTGGGTACCGTCGGCCTGCTCGCTGCATGCGGTGGCGGCTCTGACAAGAAGATCAGCGGTAAGGCTGCATCAAGCACCGAGGAAATCGTCAAGAACCTCGAAATCAACAAGCAGGATCGTTCCTCCCTCAAACAGGGTGGCGAGTTTCGCGGTAGCGTCTCCGCAGTCGGCCCGAACTTCAACATTCTGACTCAGAGCGGCTACACCACCGAGAACCTCACCGCATTCGGTGGTGCCTGCAACATCCCCTCCGCTATTGGCTTCACCTCCCTGAGTCCTGCCGGCGACTACAGCCTCAACGACGACTACGTCAGCGACTACAAGGCAGAGACCGTTGACGGCGTGCAGACCATCACCTTCAAGCTCAACTCTAAGGCTGTCTTCAACGACGGCACCCCCGTTGACATTGAGGCGATCCGCGCCGCGTGGACTGTCTACCGCAACCCTGATGACGGCTACAACGTTATCGCTGCCCCCTTCTGGCAGCAGGTGGCGTCCATCGACCCTGTGGATGGCGACAAGACCCGTGTCAAGATTGTTATGTCCAAGCCCCTGTACCCCGCTGAGACCCTCGGCCTGCTCGGTCTGCACCCCGCACTGACCGACAAGGAGCTCTTCAACAACGGCTTCGTGAACAAGCCTATGGATCAGTATTGGTCCGGCCCCTTCAAGATTGGCGAGTGGAACTCTTCGGCTAAGACCCTCACCCTCGTGTCCAACGACAAGTGGTGGGGTGAGAAGCCGCTGCTGGACCGCATTATCTGGCGTGAAATGGGCGACGAAGCAGAGCGCGCAGCGTTCAAGAATGGCGAGCTGGACAGCATTAGCTTTGCTGGCCTGGCAACCTACAACGCTGTCAAGGGTCAGCCCGGTGTCCAGATCCGCTCCGGTCAGAGCGTCGGCGTGATCAACCTGCAGTTCAACCCGACTCGCGTGACCGACACCGCCCTGCGCCGTGCAGTCTTCGCCGCGGTTGACCGCTCCCAGCTGGCTAAGGTCAAGTTCGGCCAGATCAACTGGGAAGAGCCCCTGACCGGCTCCCTGATTGCTATGCCCTTCCAGAAGGGCTACCAGGACAACATGCCGTCCAACCCCGGTGCCGAGGCTGCGGCAAAGATCCTGGAGGCAGCAGGCTACTCCAAGAATGGCGACTACTATGCCAAGGACGGCAAGACTGCAGGCTTCTCCATCACCTACTTCGGTTCGGACGCAACCTCCCTGGCTCAGTTCCAGAACCTCGAGCAGCAGCTCAAGGCGGCAGGTATTAAGCTAGAGCAGGACAACCAGCCGCAGTCCCAGTTCAACTCCGTGATGGGCTCCAAGCAGTACGACTGTGCCTTCTCCGGTTGGGGTATTGGTGCTGACCCCGCAGACAGCGTTCAGTACTTCTACACCAGTGAAATCAACGAGGGCGTGGGTGATCCTGAGCTGGATAAGTACATCGCGTCCATTTACGAGAAGGAATCCCACGAGGAGCAGCTGAAGATGGCTGCTGAGGCTGAGAAGCAGCACATGGAGAAGGTTGCTATTTACTTCCCCTACGCTAACGGCCCCAGCTACGTAGCTGTGAAGGAGAAGCTGGCTAACTACGGTCCTTCCCTCTTTGCAACCAGTTACACCGACCCCAAGCGCTGGGTCAATGTGGGTTGGCAGAACTAAAGCCACAGGTTAATTTTCTGGATTCCTATTCGGTGGTTTCTGAATTTTCAGAGGCGCCAGCATAAGACTCCAGAAGTGTAAAGTCCCGCGGTATTCCGCCCTAGAGGCGGGGTGCTGCGGGACTTTTCTATGTTTTTGAAGGGTGGTTTTGTGGTGGGGTGGTTTCGGGAATTGACTGAAATATTTTCCCTGAAACGGTGAACTAGGTCATAGTGCATGGGAAATGTGTGTATACTATTGCCAATACAAAATGTGTGTGCTGTCACAAAGGTGTGCGGGTTGTGTTCCCCCGCGTACAGCAAAGTAGCATCCCACCTAACTGAGGAAAACTAATGACCACTTTCACCCTCAACCGTCGTACCCTGCTCACCGGCACCGTTGCCCTGGGTACTGTCGGCCTGCTCGCAGCCTGTGGCGGCAACTCCACCAAGAACGCGAGCAACGCTCTCTCCGCCGGCGACGACCTGTCCAAGGCAGTCTCCTACAACGAGAAGGACCGCTCCACCCTCAAGGACAGCGGCGAGCTGCGACTGAGCGCAGACGGCATTGGCCCGAACTTCAACATCCTCAACACCAACGGCTACACCGCAGGTAACCTGAACATTCAGGCGGCAATTAACTCCTCATTCACCGGCGGCTACTACGCTGATTTCCGCGGTGAAGGCCACATGAACGAGGACTACGTCACCGAGTACAAGGCTCAGACCGTTGACGGCGTGCAGACCGTCACCTTCAAGATCAACCCGAAGGCAGTCTTCAACGACGGCACCCCCATCGACATCGCTGCTGTCCGTAGCTACCTGACCATCTACCGCGGCGCAGCAGAGGGTAAGGACTACCAGATCACCCCCTCGCCGATGTGGGAACAGGTCGCAAGCATCGAAGAGATCGACGGCGACTCCCGCCACGTGAAGGTCACCATGACCAAGCCCTGGTACCCCATCGAAGGTAGCTTCACCTCCTTCCTGCACCCGGCATTTGTCGACGTCACATTCTTCAACGACGGCATGAACGGCAAGCCTCTGGACAAGTACTGGGCAGGTCCCTTCAAGGTCAGCGAGTGGGATTCCTCTGGCAAGGTCCTCACCGTTGTCCGCAACGAGAAGTGGTGGGGCACCAAGCCTCTGCTCGAGCGCATCACCTGGCGTGAAATGAGCTCCCAGGCAGAGCAGGCAGCATTCAAGAACGGCGAGATTGACTACGCTGACGCCAGCACCCTCAGCTCCTACAACGAGCTCTCCACCGTCGCTAACGTCGACATCCGCAAGGGTAGCGCACTGGCCGTGGGCAACTACGAAATCAACCCCGAAAAGATGCCCCTGCCCGTCCGCCGTGCCTTCGTTGCCGCCCTGAACCGTGACCAGCTGCTCAAGCTGCGCTACGAGAAGCTCGGCTGGAAGGAAAACCTGCCCGGCTCCATGTGCATGCTGCCCATGCAGGAAGGCTACCAGGACAACTACCCGACCAAGCTTGGCAAGGACGTCGCCACCAAGATCCTCGAGGATGCAGGCTACACCAAGAACGGCGACTACTACGAGAAGGACGGCGTTAAGGCTTCCTACTCGGTGACTACCTTCGGTACCGACCCGGTCGTAAGCTCCACCGCACAGTTCCTCACCCAGCAGATGAAGGAAATCGGCATTGAGCTGAGCATCGACAACCACGGTGCATCCGAAATGGCAAGCATCATCTCCGCGAAGAACTTCACCATCAAGAGCGGTGGCTACGGCATCACCACCTCCCCGGTGGATGCGGCGAACTACTTCTACATCTCCGAGACCAACAACGGTCACGGTAAGGATCTGGACTCGCTGGCAGCAACCATGATGTCCACCGAGGACCGGAAGGAACAGCTTAAGATCATGAACGAGCTGGAGAAGCGCCACCTGGAAGAGGTTGCCATCTATGTGCCCACCCACAACGGCCCGAACTTCAAGGCGTGCCGTAAGGGTCTGGCGAACTACGGCCCCATGCTCTTCGGTCTGCCCTACTACAACCCGAACGTATGGATCAACGTCGGTTGGGAAAAGTAAAAATCTTAAGCGCTGAGCACAGCGCACATGCCCCATAAGGGCAAAAGCGTTGCCGCGGCGTGTTACAAAAGGATTAAAAACCTTCTGTAGCACGCCGCTTTTCCATGCCCTAGAGAGCAGTAAGGATATACTTAAAAACAAATGTGGGCATTCTGCCCGCCCCGGCAGAGACTGTCCTCCCGCCGGGTTGGAGTGCTGGCTACGCACCGTTCGCGTACCGACTCCACAACACTGCGAATACTCTAGGAGAAATTCCATGAAGAGCATGTCTGTCTCTCGCCGTACCCTCCTGACCGGCACCGTTGCCCTCGGTACCGTTGGTCTGCTGGCTGCCTGCGGCGGCTCGAAGGAAAAGGTTGGCGGTAGCGCCGCTAACAATGCTGAAGATATTCTGAAGAACCTTCAGATTAACAAGCAGGACCGTTCCTCCCTCAAGAAGGGCGGTACCCTGACTCTCGCGGCTACCGCCCTGGGCCCGAACTTCAACCTGCAGACCCAGAGCGGCTACACCTCCAGCAACCTGGACGCGCTGGCACCCTGCAACATCGCTGCTGTCATGGGCTTCTACACCATGAGCCCCGACGGTGAAGGCACCCTCAACCCCGAGTTCTGCACCGAGCACAAGACTGAAACCGTCGACGGTGTGCAGACTGCAACCTTCAAGATCAACCCCAAGGCAGCCTTCAACGACGGCACCCCCATGGACGTGAACGCTGTTCGCGCCATGTGGAAGGTCTACCGCGCAACCACCGACAACCCCTACCACATCACCGACAACACCATGTGGCAGCAGGTTGAGAGCATCGAGGCTGTGGACGGCAACAACTTCCACGTCAAGGTCACCATGAAGGCTCCGTATTACCCCTCCGAGGGTCTGTGCGCCTTCGCAATCCACCCCGCCCTTGAAGACGTCAACCTCTTCAACGAAGGCTTCGTTGACAAGCCCCTCGACCAGTACTGGGCAGGTCCCTTCAAGATTGGCGAGTGGAACTCTTCCCAGAAGGTTCTCACCCTGGTCAAGAACGACAAGTGGTGGGGCGAGAAGCCTGTGCTGGACCGCATCATCTGGCGTCAGATGGACTCCGAAGCAATCCGTGCAAGCTTCAAGAACGGCGAACTGGATGCCTTCACCTTCGTGGGTGCAACCAGCTACAACGCTGTGAAGGGCCAGGCAGGCACCGAGATTCGACAGAGCCAGAACACCAACGTCAACATCATTCAGCTGAACCCCAAGCGCATTGAGGACCTGGCACTGCGCCGCGCAATCCTCGCCGCTGTGGATCGCGAGCAGATTGCTAAGGCATACTTCTCGCAGCTCGGCTGGACCGAGCCGCTGCCCGGCTCTATCATCGCAATGCCGTTCCAGAAGGGCTACCAGAACAACTACGCTGGTGACACCGGTGCACAGGCTGCAGGCAAGATTCTGGAGGCTGCAGGCTACTCCAAGTCCGGCGACTACTACGCTAAGGACGGCAAGGTTGCTGGTTTCGCTATGACCTCCTTCGGCTCCGAGGCTGTCTACCAGGCGGTCTACCAGATTCTGGAGCAGCAGCTGAAGTCTGCAGGTATTCGCTTGAGCGCTGACAACCAGCCGCAGTCGAACTCCAACTCCGTGCTTGGTCAGAAGAGCTACGAAGCAATCTTCACCGGTTGGGGCGTTCTGCCCGACCTGGCTTCCTCGGCGCCCTACTTCTTCACCACCGAGGTGTTCGAGGTCGGTGACCCTGAAGTTGATAAGCTCATCGAGAAGCTGCAGAACACCGAGAAGGAAGACGAGCGCATCAAGATCGCTAACGAGGCGGAGAAGCTCTACTACGAGAAGGTCGCAGTGTACCTGCCCTACGCAAACGGCCCGATGTACGCCGCTGCTAAGGCTAAGATTGCGAACTACGGTCCGTCCCTGTTCAAGCAGAGCTACACCAGCGCTGACTACTGGGTCAACGTTGGCTGGCAGGAGTAGTACCGCTTGCGGTAATGCTCTAGCCGTCCTGTAGAACAACAGAATCCCGGGTGCTCTCACGAGAGAGTACCCGGGATTTTGCTGTGCCCTCTAAGTTTCTGTGCCCTTGAGCGGGATATGTAATTACAAAAAACGAGGGGGAGGGGAGCGCCGCCCTAACCGGCTGCTACCACTCGCCCATGTACAGGGCACGCTCCTGCAGATACCTCAACAGGTTCGGGTTCTGCCGCAGATAGAAGATGCGGTAAATGCCGCCTCCAGCAACGATGAAAGCCAGCGGGAAACCCAAAATCACGAGCACACGGCTCATATTGGCGGACAGGTCAAAAGGATCACCGCTGGTTGCCACCAGCATAATCCAGAGAGAATAGCCCACGCAGGCTGGCAGAGTGCCCCACATACCGCGCACGAGCCAACTCACCAGCGTCACCGCAATGACCCACGCCAGCGCCAACGTGAACTGGTGCCGCTCCGCTTGAGCCCAAGGGAGCGCCCCCACGTAAATAATTGCGGGGATTCCCAGGTACCCGGGGATATTCAGCGAGGCAAGAATGTTCACGCAAAAATAGCCCAAGAAAATAGCGCTCAACGACGAGGATAGGAACAGGTGCAGGGGAATCATGCCGTCGCCGCTATAGGCTGCGGTTGGGCCCGCGTACACTGTTTCAAACATGAGGGTCAGCGGAGTCATCATGTACTCGATCCAGACGACCAGCGCAAAAGCACCGAAAATGCCCAGAGCCTGCATCAGAGCAATCAACCGTGAACGCGCATCGTGAGGAATGGTGAAGCTCTGGCCCTTCGCCTTGACGCCGCAGAGATGAACGACAGCCGCCATCGCCGCGATGCACAGCACCCAATGCACGAGGACCCCCGGCAGCTCAGGAAGACCTCCATAAGCCCCCGTAGCGGGGTCACCCCAGGCTCCGGGGAGCAGCGTAATAGCGTGAGTACCCTCGGGGAGGCTGGTGGAGGAAGCAAGCCGGTGCGGCTCGTAGATAACCCACCACAGAAGGCACGCTGGAATTAGCGCAGAGAGCTTACGCAACAGAACCGGGAACGGCGCAGACTCGTAGACGAGCACCTCAAGATTGAGCCGGCGCATCAGCCGCCGAACAGGAGAAAGAGTGCGTAGCTCTTTTTGATGCTCTTCCCACACTCCGGTATCCCATGTCCTAGTATCAGAAGACATCATCGTACTCCATATCACTTGAGAACTTCCTTGTTGAGCGTATTCTTACACTAGCAGAAATACCCCGGCTAGTGCCTAAACCCCAGCAAACCCTGCCCAAAGAATTAGCACATCAGGAAAGGGGTATAAGGAAAGGGGCCCCACCACAATGGTGGGGCCCCTTAGAGCCTAGAAAGTGAACTACTTAGTGGTCACCTTCAGGACAGTGCTCAAGTTCTGGTGAGCAACGCCCGGCAGACCCTTGACCTCAGCGAACTTGCGGGTGTTGGTCACGATAACCGGGGTAATCAGCGGGTAACCCGCCTCCTTGATAACCTCAGGATCGAACTCAATCAGAACGTCGCCAGCAGCAACAACATCGCCCTTAGCAACCTTCACGCTGAAGCCCTTACCGTCCAGGTTCACGGTATCCAGACCAACGTGAATCAGCAGCTCAATACCGTTCTCCAGCTTCAGGCCCACAGCGTGGCCCGAGGGGTAGGTTGCAGCAACCTTACCGGCAGCGGGAGCAACCACGGTGGTACCGGTCGGCTCAATCGCCACACCCTCGCCCAGCTTGCCAGCAGCGAAGATCGGGTCCGGAACATCAGACAGAGCAACAGCAGTACCCTCAATGGGAGCGTGCAGCTCAATGACCTCACCAGCGGAAGCAGCGGGTGCAGCAACGGCGGTCGCAGTAGCGGCAGCAGCCGGAGCCGCCTTCGCAGCAACAGCCTCAGCCTTGGGAGCGTCCTCAGCATCCTCCGCCTTACGCTCCGCAGCGTGCCTTACAGCGTCAGCCTTCGACTCGTAACCGAAAATAAGAACACCGGTCATAGCGCCGAAGAACGCAATAGCCAGACCAATCACGTACAGGTAGGAAGGCTGCATAGCCGGAATCGACAGCAGCGAGGTGAATGCGAACGCGTAGGACTTAACGCCCAGGAAGGAAATGGTAGCGCCACCAATAACAGCGGGCACCAGAATAATCGGAATCACACGCTTGTAGCGGAGCACAACACCGTACAGGGACGGCTCAGAAATACCACCAAGCAGACCGGACATCGACGCACCAACAGCGGTCTGGCGCAGCTCGCGGTCGTGCTTAGCCTTAATAGCCACACCGGTGACCAGACCGAACACAGCGAAGTTGTAAGCGCCCATCGGGGACTGAATGAAGTCAGTACCCATGGTCTGCAGGTTGTTAATCATGACAGCGTTCAGCGGCCAGTGCAGACCCAGCGGAACCATGAACAGGTACAGGCCAGCAATCAGAGCACCAACCAGAGCCGGAGCCTGGTCGTTAACCATCTTCAGGAAGTCAGAGATACCCATAGCCACACCAATACCGATGGGGCCAACCAGGAACGCGGTCACCGGAACCAGAATGATGACCGAAATCATCGGCACGAACACCATCTGCAGCATCGAAGGAATAACCTTCTTCAGGAAGCGCTCGAGCGGAGCCAGCAGAGCAACAGCCAGCAGCGGGGGGAAGACCTGGCCGGTGTAGCTGAATGCGTACAGCGGCAGATCCAGACCGAAGAACGGAACGTTCAGAACCTTGGTGGCGGGGTCAGCAAGAGCAGTCAGATCGGTGAAGGTACCGGTCATCAGTGCAGCGGGGATAGCCGCACCAACCCACATGTTCGCGCCCAGACGCTTAGCAGCGGTAGCCCCCAGCATGATGGGCATGAAGTTCAGAACCGACAGCGAAGCAGCCTTCAGGATGTACCAGAAAGCAAACTGCTGCATCCACTGGGTGTTCAGAGCCTTAGCTTCCTCCGGGTTAGCCACACGAGCACCGTTAATGATGTCGATGTTCACGCTCTGACCGGTCAAGTCAGTGTACTGGCCGAAGAAGCCCAGCTGCTGCATGAATACAATCAGGGTCAGGATCATCGAGGTACCCAGAAGCGCCCACAGCAGAGGACGGAAGGAATCAGACAGAACGTCGAAGACGTTGGTAAGCCAGCCGGACTTCTTGCCCTCAGCCTCAACCTTGGTGCCACCCTCAGAGTGACCAGCCATAGCCGGCAGAGCGTTGATCTCGTTGTACACAGCCTCAACGCGCTCGCCCAGAACAACCTGAGTCTGGCCGGACTGCTCAATCACAGAGAGAACGCCGGGCAGACCCTCAATCTTTTTGTTCTGCACTGCATCGTTAGACACAGGAGTGACACGAAGGCGGGTCGCACAGTGAGTAATGTGCTCGATGTTCTCGGGGCCACCCAGGCCGTCAAGAATCTTCTCGCCAAGTTCGCGGTTATTCACGATACTTCCTTAGATATGCGGTCAATGTCTATACGGTTGCTGCCGGAGGCTGTGCCTACCTGACGTTGCGGTAGCCGAAAAAGCCTCGGAAAACACGGCCAGGAAACACAAAAGACCCGAGTCTCTCGACCACCGGAAGCACTACACTCGTACTCGCTATGGAGCTTCGGTACAGCAAATAGAGGGGATTCTCGGCAGATATATGCTGCCGTCCCATACGGTGTTGAGTAACTCAGGTCTTGCCTGCCAAACCAGTAACAACCCTGAAGAAGGTTTCCCTTCTCAAATAGTTCCCTGTAACTCTAAGGGTTTTCCCAGGATAAGAGCAAGGTGAGAGGCAAAAGCTATCAGAAGCTGTTAAATGTTTCACCCAAGTGATAGCTAAGACACACCCTCGGTGCTGTTAGTAGGAGTACTCCGGCTGGTTCCGGAACACTACGGAGGGGATGCTTGCCAAGACACGAAAGGGCCCCGCATCCACAGGATACGGGGCCCACGCGCTACCGAAGCAGCTACCTTTCCAACTAACTACTTAGCCGGGAAGAAATTCAGCGGAGCAACCTCCAGCTCAGGGTAATTACGCTTCTGCCAACGGCGATTACGATGCGCATTCACCTCAATCAGCACGGCACCCAGAGCACCGGCGCCCAGAGCCGTCCACAGCAGATGCGGAAGCACAGTAACGAACTGGTGGTACTCCACCAGAATCGGCACGAACAACGCCGCGAAGAACACCGCAAGCAACGCACCAAACAGCAGAACACGAGCACGGTTGAACGGACGAGCAACCGCAGCCAAGTTCCACAGACCCATCATCACCAGGGTAATGAACGAAGCCGTCTGAACCTGACGGATATCCTCAACACCCATGCCGCGAGCCGTGAACGTCACCGCCAACAGCATCGCAACCACAATAATCGAGTTCGGAACCGTGTAATTCAGCACGCGGCGCAAGAAGCCCGGCACATAACGGCGCGAATTCGGCAACAGAGTCAATGCGAAGGACGACGCACCCACAATCAAGAAGTCCGCAGTCGAGTACTGACGCGGCAAGAACGGGAAGGTCAAACCAAAAATACTGAACAGAACACCCAGAAGAATCGCGAAGCCAGTCTTCGTCAAGAACAGGTTCGCCACCATCTCAATGTTCGTAATGACCTGACGGCCCTGCTCCAACGCAGCCGGTAGAGACGAGAACTTACCGTCCAGAAGAACCAGACGAGAAACAGCCTTCGTCGCCGGAGCAGCGTTACCCATCGCAATACCCAAGCTTGCATGCTTAAGCGCCAGAGCGTCATTAATGCCGTCACCGGTCATCGCCACCACGTGGCCGCGCTCCTTCAGGGCAATCACCATGTTCTTCTTCTGCTCGGGCGAGACACGACCGAAAATATTGTGAGTAGCCGCAGCCTCCGCAAGCTCCGGACCGTCCTCAGGCAGAGTCGAAGCATCAACCGCGCCCGCAGACGTATCCATGCCCGCGGTCTTCGCAGCCGCAGCCACAGTGAACGGATTATCACCCGAGAAGACCTTCAAAGTCACACCCTGACGGTGGAAATACTCCACAATCTGAGGTGCATCCGCACGCACATTCTCACGGAAAATCACGAACAGAACCGGGGTAGCATCGGACGGGATCTTCTGGATCGGCTCATCCTTCTCATTGCGAACCACCGCAGAAGCATGCGCCAAAACCATCGTGCGCAGACCCAGCGCCGCCAGCTCAGCGGCACGCTCACGCTCAGCGCTACCCTTGGTGAGAAGCGCCTCCGGAGCGCCCAGAAGCCACGCACCCGAATCCTTGAATTCAATCGCGCTAAAACGCAGGGCCGACGAGAACGGCACAATACCGCTCACCGACGCCGACGAAGCATCCGGGAAGCCACCGGTCAGAGCCGCAGCGGTCGGGTTCGCGTTCTCATCGTGACCAAACCATGCCAGTGCCTCATCCCAGCCGGCAGGCAGAGACGCACGCCAAGAAGTGTGTTCCGCTGAGTCAGCATCCGGGCCCTCAGCCTCAGCAACGGTGTCCAGCGGGCGCACCGAATCAAAAATTACGCCACCCTCAGTCAGGGTGCCGGTCTTATCGAAACAGACCACATCCACACGAGCCAGAACCTCAACCGCAGGCTGCTCCTGCACCAGGATGTTGTGCTTACGACCCAGCGCCACAGCCGCCGCCGCAAACGCCAGAGTAGTCATCAGCGCCAGACCCTGCGGAATCATCGAAGCAACCGAGGACACCACAGCAATAGAAACCTGCTCCCACAGGTGGTTCTGCTGCACGGTCTCCAGGCCACCAGCCGCCTGAATCTGACCCCACGACACAACAGGAATAATGACCGCAAGACCCACCGTAATCCAGCGGACCACACGGTTCAGCGCATCACGCAGCTCAGACTGAATACGCGAGAACTGACGCGCCTCATCAGAAATCTTGCTTGCACGAGAATTCGCACCCACGTGAGAGAGCAGGACTCGGCCGGTACCACCCAGCACACTCGACGCCGACAGCACCATATCGCCGGGGCGCTTAGCAATTGGGTCATTCTCACCGGTTAGCAGGGACTCGTCCAGCTCCAAAGAATCGGAGGTGAGCACAACAGCATCCGCCGGAACCTGATCGCCGCGCTTGAGGATGACAACGTCACCCTCAACCAGCTGCTCCATCGGAACCTCAACGCTCTTACCGTCACGCACGGCAGTAGCGGGGGAACGGTCCAGCAGGGAGATGCGATCCAGCTCAAGCTTTGCCTTGTACTCCTGCATAAAACCAATCACCACGTTAGCGATAACAGCCGCCAGAAAGAGCAGATCAGCCCAACGCTGGTACATGATCACCACGGCACCACAGGCACCCAACACAAAGTTGAAGACCGTGAACAGGTGCGCACGCATAATGCTCCACAGCGTGCGAGAAGATTTATTATTCTGGGTATTGACCCTACCCTCAGCAGTCAGGCGAGCAACATCATCGCTGCTCAAACCGTGCTGGGCAATATCGAAAGATCCGCTATGCGGTGTTTCAGAATATTCGGGAATGTAGCCGGCAACGGCAGGCGTTGCCGTTTTCTGCTGAGGATCCATGCGGGGGTCTCTTTCTCGAATGGATGGAATGCTGAACTGAATAGAGTTCAGCATTGCGGACACTACCTTTCAGTGTATCCGTGCAGGAGGGGATAAAGATAATCTCCGCCCTGTAATGAACTAATATTTACAGCCATTCCAGAACGGAGATTTAATATATGCTCATACTGGCATATTTTGATATGGAAAGTGTTTGCGGGATGGTTCGCTAACACCCCATAAAATCAGCGCATCAGCAGAATCAACGCTCCGGCAGAATCAACAAACGATTCGTCACCGGATGCCTCAACACCTCAATCGGATGCTGATACACCTCAGACAACAACTCCGCCGAACACACCTGCTCAGGGGTGCCCGAAGCAACCACCTCACCACCACGCAACAACACCATACGGTCAGAATACGCAGCCGCCACATCCAAGTCATGAAGCACCGTCAACACCGCAGCACCCTCAGCAGCCAACTCACGGCTCACCCGCAACGTCTGCTCCTGATGGGTAATATCCAACGCCGCAGTCGGCTCATCCAAAAGAATCAGCGGAGTCTGCTGAGCAAACACACGCGCCAAATGCGCACGACCACTCTCACCACCGGACAGAGTCGTAATATCGCGATCCGACAAATGAGTCACCGACGTACGCTCCATCATCGAAGCAACCACGGCGTCATCCTCTTCAGCGCGCTCCGTACCCTTCCACGGGGTACGACCCATCTGAACTACCTCATGCACCGTGTACGAAAATGCCACGTTCAACTTCTGCAGTAGCATCGCACGCTGACGCGCCATCTGACGGGCATGAATCGAACCCAAAGGGGTGCCATCCAACAGAATCTCACCACTACTGGGCGCAATATCACCAGCAATCACACCCAACAGAGTTGACTTACCGGCACCATTAGGGCCAATCAGCGACACAACCTCGCCCGCAGCAACCGACAGAGACACATCATTCAAAATCTGACGCCCACCAGCGTTAAAACACACACCGGACAGGCTCAACAACTCACTCACGAAGCACCTCCGCCCTGACCCAGGGAACGACGCAACAACACGAAGAACGTCGGGCCGCCCACCAAAGCCGTAAAAATACCAATCGGCAAATCAGCAAAAGGCACCAGCGTACGCGCACCCAAATCAGACAGCGCAATCAACAAGGCACCACCCAATGCCGAAGCCGGCAACAACACACGATTCGACGGACCCAAAATCATGCGCAACAGGTGAGGAATAATCAGACCAATAAACGCAATAATGCCCGCATACGCCACCGCAGCACCCGTCAACAAAGCCGTCGCCGCAATAGACACTGCACGCAGACGTTCCACGTTCACGCCCGAATGCTGCGCCGCACGCTCACCCAACGCCAGAACATCCAGCGAAGAAGCCATCACAAAACACGCCACCAAGCCGATCAGAATAACCGGCCACACGCTCGCCACAGCCTTCCACGTGGAACCGTTCAGCGAACCCATCTGCCAGAACACAATCTGATCTCGGCTCGTCGTATCAGCAATAAACATGAGGAACGCAATAATCGCATTCGCCACCGCGGTCACCGCAATACCCGTCAAAATCATCGACAGGACCTTCGCACGACCCGAAGAACGCGACAGGAAATACACCAGCGCAGTAGCTGCCAACGCACCCACAAACGCGAATGCAGGAGTCGTGAAAATACCGAAGAACTGCAGGTTCAACACAATCGACAAACACGCGCCAACAGCCGCACCCGAGGAAACACCAATCACGCCCGGCTCAGCCAACGGGTTACCAAACACCGACTGCATCACCGCGCCGGAAGTACCCAATGCGGCACCCACCAGCACACCCAACAGCACACGCGGGAAACGGATATTCCACAGAGTGCTATCCGCCAGCTGCATCGTCGGGTTCTCCGGTGCAAGACCCAGATGGCGGCCCATAGAAGCAACCACCTGATCAATCGGGATATTGTACTGACCCAAACCCGCAGAGAGCACCATCACAACGCACAGTGCCACCGCCAAAAACGTAAACGTCAGACCGGCACGGCGCCGACGCGAAGCACGATAATCCCGCGCACCCGCCGCACTCTTCACAGCAGCCACTACTGGCCCCCCGCAGGAGTGGAGTACGCAGCCTTAGCCAGCGACAGCAAAACCGCCGGAGTATTCGGGCCATAGGACAGAATCTGACCGTCACTCATATCGATAATGCGCTTATTCTTACCGGCATTCGTCTCACCCACACCCGGGCGAGCCAAGAAACCATCCAAACCGCCGGTGGACTTAATGCCGCCGCTCATGGTCAGAATGACGTCCGGGTTCAGCTTCACTAGCGCCTCACTGGTCGCCGGAATGATATTCGTCGCGTTCTGCTCAGACGCCACATCCTTGCCGCCAATAGCCTGAATCAAATCGTCAGCACCCGAACCCTTGCCGAGTACGAAGAATACGCCAGCGGTACCGCGCACGTATAGGAACGCGAACGACACCTGCTGCTCACCCTTCGGGGCGACGTCCTTGAGCACCTGCAGGGCATAATCCAGGTCCTTCTGCACGCGGGCAGCAACCTGCTCGCCCGCCTCCGGAACACCCAGCGCCTGTGCAACAGCCTTGAGCTGCGGAATGATCTTATCCATACGACGCTCATGATCGAAGACCACCACGGTCACGCCCGCTGCGCGCAGCTGATCCACAATCTCAATCGGGCCGTTGCTCTTATCCCACAGCACCAGGTCCGGGGAGGTCGCCAGAATCGCCTCAGCGTTCAGGTCGTGACCGTTCTGGGTCACCAGCGGCAGATGAGCCAGCGACTGCTCCGTCGAGGAGGTGACACGGCCAACCAGACGACCGCCCAGGCCCAGCGCAATCATCTGCTGAGCCAGAGTGCCGTACAGGTCCAGTGCCAGCACGCGGTCAGCGGACTTAACGGTCACCTCGGCGCCGTTGAAATCCTTGAACGTCACGGGGAAAGCCGGAGTCGGGGTATCGACCATCGGCTGAATTTCGGGGGTATCTGCGGCGCTATTGGGGCCGCGCAGAGCCTTCTGATTAGGGGCAATAGAAGAACGCAGCTGATCGGCAAGGTTCTCCAAAACGGTGCGGGTGCTCTGCTCATCCACCACAGCCTGCGAAGTGCTTGAAGAAGCGGCCGGGTTCTGAGTACCCACACCGCAAGAGCTCAGCAGGAACGCGGAAGTGATGGAGAACGCCGCATACTTCACTGCATCGCGGCGGTTCAGGCTAGAAGAAGAAAGGGAAGAAAACATCGTAGTCTCACAGAGAAAAAGGGAGCTAGAAAAACTGGGGTAGGAGCCGGGGCAAAACCTGGCACCTGAAGCGGGGGTGCAGTGAAAATCTGCACCCCCGCACGGGCCGTGTCGGCTCACCGGTGAACCTTATGGTTGAGTCTCACGGGCGAGCCGGCAGCGTGGGCATCCTCGTGAGGGGCCGTTATGCCTTCTTGCGGCGGCGAGTGTACACGACGGTACTCGCGCCGGCTGCAACAGCGATGAAGCCTGCAACCAGGGTGCCCTCAACACCGGAGGCACCGGTGGAAGCCAGAGGCTTGCCGGTGACCGGGTCGCAACCCTCACCCTCGTAGACGGTCTCGGACACAGTCTTGGTGGTGGTCTTCGCGCCGTTAATCGCCGCGGAGAAGCTCAGCGGAGCCATGTCCTTACCGGCGTCGTAGAAGCCAGCGAAAGCCTTCGCACCCTCAGCGGTCAGGGTGGTTGCCGCACCGTTGACGCTCACAGCGTCAGCGGAGCTCTGCAGACCCGAAAGATCCACCTTCAGCAGTGCCACCTCACCGTAGTTAGTTGCCTTGCCGGAGGGGTCATTGCTGTTTATGGTCGCGTAGAGAGTGCCGGAATTGCCGTTAATCTCAAGGCGCGGGTTCGCAATGGTGGTGTCCAGAATGCCGTGGTGACCGGTGAAACGAACTGAACCGCTGAAGGAGATGGAACCCTTACCGCCCTTGAAGGTGCCGGTGCCGTTAGACCAGTTGAACGCATCCGAAGAGTAGGAGGTGCCGTTTAGCTCCCAGCTACCGTTCGCGATGCCGCCGCGCACGTAGTTGCGGAAGGAATCACGCACGCCCCAGCCAAGGTTTGCGCTCTTAATGGTGCCGTCGGATGCATCCTGATCCTGCACCTCGCGGGTGCGGGTAACTGGTACGCAGACAGGCTGTGCCGGGTTGCTGCTGACAGAACCGTTCGAGGAGGAACCGCCGTTAGAAACGCTGCCGGAGGTGCCTGCCGAACCACCAGAACCGGAGCCGTTAGCGCCGGAGTTACCGGAGGAGTTCGAGGAGCTGTTATCAGAGGAGCCGTTCTCAGAACCCTTGTTATCGGAGGACTTGCTCTCAGTGACGCGGGGAACCTCAACGGTGTTCTCCGCGGTCTGCTCGCTGAGCTTTACAGAGAAGCTCAGCGGCGCCATGGCGTTGTCGGCACCGCGGTACTGGCCGGCGAAGAGCACGTCGGAACCTTCAGCGGTGAGCGCGACTGCTGCGTTCTGTGCGGAGAAAACGCTGTCCTTCACGCTCGCGCCGGAGAGGTCCACCTCAGCGATAACCAGACCGGTCTTGGAAACGGACTTACCGTCGCGGGTCAGTGCGTCAACATCAGCGACCAGGGTGCCCTTACCGTTGACGACGACCAGGCGCATGTTCTTGATGGTGCTCTTGAGCTGACCGTTGTGGCCGGTGAACTCTGCGGTGCCCGCGAAGTTAATCTGACCGGTCTTGGTCTCGGGGTTGTACACGCCGGATGCCTGAGTGTACTTGAAGCCGCCAGCTGCGGTCTTCTCCATGCCCTCAACGTTCACGGAGCCGTGCGCGAAGCTGGTCAGGTACTTCAGGAAGGACTTACGAATATCCCAGCTGAGGGTGCCGGACTCGACGACGTTGCCGGTGACCTTTTCTTCACGCTTGGGCTCGGTGGTTGCGGCGGGGGAGGAGGGTGCCGCGGAGGTGGGAGCTGCGCTCGGTGCCGCAGAAGTGGGCTCGGCGGGCTTGGGCGCCTCGCTGGTCGGCGCAGCAGTCGGCTTGGCGGTCGGCGTAGCAGTCGGCTTGGTGCTGGGTTCAGGGCTCGGCGCGGGTGCTTCCTTGGTCACGATGGTTGCGGAGAAGCTGAGGGCATCCAGCTCCTGACCTGCCTTGTAGAAGCCCGCGAAGGTGCCGGTTGCTTCTTCGGAAAGCTTGACGCGGGTGCCGTTTTCCTTGTCAACGCTGGGCAGGGTGATGGTGTTACCCTCAACCTTCAGGCCGGAGGCGTTGAAAGTGCCGATGGTCATGTTCTTGGTTTCGACCAGGTTGTTTGGGGTGGTGTTGCCGTTGTAGGGGCGTGACTGAACGTTGGCGCGCACGGTGCCCACGCCGTCCTTAATGGTGACGGAGAGGTCGGAGATGATGACTTCCAGCAAGCCGTGGTGTGCGGTGTAACGAATCGAGGAGCCGGTGAAGGTGACCGAGTATTCGCCGTTGGCTACGGTGCCTTCGGCGGAGGTGAAGTGGTAGGAGCCGTCTTCGTTGGCGGTGACGCCGGTCAGTTCCTGGGAGCCCTGGGAGAAGCGGCCGTTGATGTAGGAGCGGAAGGACTTCTTCAGACCCCAGTTGACGGTGACGTCCTGCAGGCTCTGCTCTGAAGCTGCGGTTACCTCACCGGCGCTGACGTGGGAGTTGGTTCCAGCTGCGAAGGCCACGGGTACACCAGCGACGCCGCTGAGGCCGATGGTTGCTGAAGCCAAGAACGCCCAAGTGCGCTTGGTGAGAGAGGGGGTAGACATTCGGTGTCTCCTTGAATTTTGTGATTGTGGTGTTCGTATCAAGTCTAGCCCTATTAGCCTATGTTTGTGTAACTTAATGCCTAGGGTGACTTATGTATAAGGTTTACCTTAGCAAATTTTTTTGTGAGAGCTATTGCCAAAACCGATTTTTGGTGACAATATGTCATTAACAGGTTTTGGTGACACTATGTCACTAAAACATTTATTGTTCACCCACAAGCGATTTTAGGAACTCACCATGACCGTGACCGCCCCCGAAACCACCCAGGAACGCTTCTCCGCTCGCCTGAAGGAAAGCACCAAGCACGTCCACGACAACGCCGAACACTCCACCTTCATGGAAGACCTCATGGGTGGCTCCCTCAACACCGAGGCATACCTGTGCCTCATCAACCAGTACGTGCACATCTACGAAGCGCTCGAAGCAGTCTCCGAGCACTATCGCGCAGAATCCAACCCCATCACCGAACCCTTCACCCACCCCGGCCTCGACCGCGCAGAATACATCCGCGCAGACATCCGGGCCCTCGGCCAGGACGGAGACATCGACGCGCCCCTGCCCGCAACCGCAGAATACGTAGAGCGCATCCGCGCCACCATCAACTCCCCCGAACGCTACCTCGCACACCACTACCTGCGCTACCTCGGCGACCTCTCCGGCGGCCAGGCAGTCGCAGCGCTGGTCACCCGCCACTACGGCATCCCCGCAGAAGCACTGAGCATGTACCGCTTCACCGAACTACCCAAGCCCAAGGTCTTCAAGGACGGCTACCGAGAACTGCTCGACAACGCACCCCTGACCGACGAACAGTGTGAAGCCCTCATCGAAGAATGCGTCGAAGGCTTCCGCATTAACGCCTCCCTGTTCGCGCAGCTGGGCCGCAAGGTCGCCGAGGCATAAACACCAAACGCCTCAACGCACAACACCTAAACGCTCAACGCAAAAGCCTGCGGGCATAACAAAAGGGGCGGATGCTTTCACAAGCATCCGCCCCTTTCGGCATTAGTCTCAAACTAATCGAAAACTAGCCCTTTGCAACCTCACCGAAGTAAGAAGCGAGAGTACCCTCGTGAGCTGCACGCAGCTCATCCAGGTCAATGGAAACCTCATCCTGGAAGTCCAGAGCGTTCGACTCAGCATCCACCACACCAATACGTGCGAAGGGGAACTGGCGAGCGGTACACATATCCTTGAATCGCACCTCCTCAGAACGCGGAACCGAAACCACAACGCGACCCAGGGACTCCGAGAACAGCAGGGTGAACAGGTCCACGCCGTCACGCTCAGCAACCTCACCCAGACCAATGCGGGCACCGGTGTTGAAACGCAGGCAAGCCTCCGACAGAGCAGCAGCCAGACCACCAGCAGACACGTCGTGCGCGGCATCAATCATGCCGTCACGAGACATGTTCACCAGCATGTCACCCAGCTGACGCTCCAGAGCCAGATCAACCTTCGGCGGCTGACCGCCCAGGTGGCCCTTGAAACGAGCCCACTCGGAGCCGTCCAGCTCGTCGCGAGTGGTACCCAGCAGGTAGATAGCCTGACCGTCATGCTCAGAAGCCCAACCCGAAGGGGTGCGGCGGGTGACATCATCCATCACGCCCATCATCGCCACCACGGGGGTCGGGTTAATAGCCTTACCACCGGTCTGGTTGTACAGGGACACGTTACCGCCGGTCACCGGAACACCTAGCTCCATGCAGCCATCAGCCAGGCCGCGAACAGCCTCAGCGAACTGCCACATGACGTCCGGATCCTCGGGAGAACCGAAGTTCAGGCAGTCAGACACAGCCACGGGGCGTGCACCAACGGTCGCAACGTTGCGGTACGCCTCAGCCAAGGACGCGCGAGCACCCTCGTACGGATCCAGGTAGGTGAAACGCGGGGAGGCGTCGGTCGCCAGAGCAACACCGAGGTTGGTGTTCTCGTCCACACGCACCACACCGCCGTCGTCCGGCATGGACAGGGCGGTGTTGCCCTGAACGTAGCGGTCGTACTGGTTGGTGATCCAGGACTTGGAGCACATGTTCGGGGACGCCATGAACGCCTTAATTGCCTCGCCCAGCTCCTTACCGCGTGGGCGGGAATCGTCGGCAGCCGAACCGGTGAAGTGGTTAGCCTGGACGTCATCCTGCCACTCGGGGCGTGCGTAAGGACGCTCGTAGGTCGGGCCGTCGTGTGCGACGGTGCGGGGGTCAACATCCACGATGACCTCGCCGTCCCACTCGATGACCAGGCGGCCAGAGTTGGTGACCTCACCGAGGAAGGAGTACTCCACACCCCACTTGTTCATAATCGCTTCGAAGCGCTCCACGTTCTCGGGGGAGACAACAGCCATCATGCGTTCCTGAGACTCAGACATCAGAATCTCGCCGGGGGTCAGGGTGGGGTCACGCAGCAGAACCTTGGTCAGGTCGACGTGCATGCCGCCCTCACCGTTAGAAGCCAGCTCGCTGGTTGCGCAGGAAATACCCGCAGCGCCCAGGTCCTGAATACCCTCAACCACGGAGCCCTTGAACAGCTCCAGGCAGCACTCAATCAGAACCTTCTCAGCGAAGGGGTCGCCCACCTGAACGGCAGGACGCTTCGAGGGCTTGGTGTCATCGAAAGACTCGGACGCCAGCACCGACGCACCGCCGATGCCGTCGCCACCGGTGCGTGCACCGAACAGAACAACCTTGTTGCCCACACCCGACGCGTTCGCCAGGCGGATGTCCTCGTGGCGCATAATGCCCACAGCCAGTGCGTTGACCAGCGGGTTTGCCTGGTAGCAGGAATCAAACTCAACCTCGCCGCCGATGTTCGGCAGGCCCAGGGAGTTACCGTAACCACCAATACCGGCAACCACGCCGCCAATAACGCGGGCGGTGTCCGGGTGATCAATCGCGCCGAAACGCAGCGGATCCATCACAGCAATCGGGCGGGCACCCATGGAAATAATGTCACGCACAATACCGCCCACACCGGTCGCAGCACCCTGATAGGGCTCCACGTACGAGGGGTGGTTGTGGGACTCAATCTTGAAGGTAACAGCCCAGCCGTCACCAATATCGGTCACACCGGCGTTCTCACCGATACCGACCATCAGGTCCTTCTTCATCTCATCGGTGACCTTCGCACCGAACTGCTTCAGATGAACCTTAGAAGACTTGTAGGAGCAGTGCTCGGACCACATGACCGAGTACATTGCCAGCTCAGCCGCGGTAGGACGGCGACCAAGAATCTCCTTAATATCCTCGAACTCGTTCTCCTTCAGACCCAGTTCAGCCCAGGGGAGTTCGGTGTCCGGGGTTGCCGCCGCGTGCTCGACGGTGTCGAGGTTAAACTGCTTTTCGCTCATAACTTCTTAGAATCCTTGTCGTGCGTTAGCGGGCGTTAATCAGGTTGGCAAGAACGGAGGTGAACACGCCGAGACCATCGGCGCCACCGCGCAGAGAAACCTCACCAAAACCAGAAGAGGAAGGACCGAAGCCAGGCTCCACAGCGTGCTCCGGGTGCGGCATCAGGCCGACCACGTTACCGCGCTCATTGCTAATACCAGCAATGTCATTACGGGAACCGTTCGGGTTGAAACCAACGTAGCGGAACACCACGCGACCCTCAGCCTCCAGCGCCTCCAGAGTCTTCGGGTCAGCAACATACTGACCGTCCTGGTTCTTCAGAGGGACAACAATCTCCTGGCCAGCAGCGTAATCGCTCGTCCAGGAGGTGGAGTTATTCTCAATGCGCAGAACCTGGTCACGGCAAATGAACTTGCGGTGATCGTTCTTAATCATCGAACCGGGCAGCAGGTGAGACTCAGTCAGAATCTGGAAACCATTGCAAATACCCAGAACAGGCAGGGGAGCAGAACCGGAGGTACCAGCAGCGTTAGCGGCATCAATCACCGAACGCATCACAGGAGCCTTCGCAGCAATAGCGCCAGCACGCAGGTAGTCACCGTAGGAGAAACCGCCAGGAATAATGACGGCATCAACGTTCTTCAAATCAGCGTCGTCGTGCCACAGCTCAACGACGGTACCGCCAGCCAGACGGACAGCACGCGCAGCGTCACGGTCATCCAGGGTGCCGGGGAAAGTCACCACGCCAACGCGTGCATCAGCGAAAGCGGGGTTCGGGGAGTAGCTAGAGAAGTCGCCAACCAGGGGGACTTCAGCGGGTGCGAGGGACTCTGCCATAGGTATTAGTCCTCCAGAACCGAAACGTTCACAACGTCTTCGATGACGGGGTTCGAGAGCAACTCTTCAGCAGCCTTGCGGGCAGCCGCGAGGTGCTCCTCGGTTGCCTCACCCTCGACGGTCAGCTCGAAGCGCTTACCCTGGCGAACATCAACGAAGGAATCAACGCCGATACGGGGCAGCTCGTGAGAAATAGCCTTACCCTGCGGGTCAAGAATTTCGGGCTTGAGCATAACATCAACAACAATACGGGCCATGTGTGGGCACTCCTTGGGTGCGTGGGTTCTGTATGAGCCGTATCTCATTCTACCCCAGTAAAGCGGAAAGTGAGGTGACGAGACCAATCAATTACCAAATAGAGAGCCCCGAGTCACCCTTTTCTCACGCACTGGGCACCAAACCCACAGGCCACAGCGTCAAAAACGCAACTAGCCCGCGCCACCAACCAGCTACTCACCGCACGGTCTACTCACCGTCCAGCCTACTCACTACTCAGCGGCGGCAGGTAGCGCTCGCACACCTTCAGCAGGCGCTCACGCAGCTCAATCGAACGCTCCGACAGCGCACGCTGAATCCGCACGTACTCGGCCTTACCCTCGGTCGTCTCCACCGGAATCGGTTCGTACCCCCAGCTGCGAATATCGTAGGGGGCTGCGCGCATATCCAGTTCGCGTGCATCCCACGCCAGGTCGAAACAATCCATGACCAGAGTCGAATCAACCAGCGGCAGCAGCTTATACGCCCACTTGTACACGTCCATATTCGCGTGCAGGCACGCGGGCTGCTCCAGAAAACGCTGTGATTCGCGGGTCGGCTGCAGCTCGTTCATCGGTGCAGACTGCGGCATGAAGAAACGGAACGCATCAAAGTGCGAGCAGCGGATGCGGTGCTCCTCCACAACGCGGTCCGTACCCTCCGCACCCAGGCGCAGTTCCAGGTAGTCGTGGCGGATATTGTTCTCCACCGACTTGTACGCCATTGCCCACTCGTGCATGCCGAAGCAACCGAACTGCCCCTTCTTCGCGGCGGTGTTACGCAGGATCTCGTGGGTGAAGGCGAGGGCGGTAGCGCGGCGCTCCACAAAATCGGTAACGTCCACCGTGACGGCGGAGGCGGCATCCGCCTGGGCATGTGCCACCTGCGGGGTGCAGCCAGCCTCGAGGAGCTCCTGCTCGGTTGCTGGCCTGTAGAAACGCCAGGAGGCGCGCTCGGGTGCATCCAGCAGAATGACGCCGGCGCCGGGGTGCCAGCGCTTGAACTGGCCGGGTTTGAGCGTGTAGTAGGTGAAGAGGAAGTCTTCCACGGGGTGCACTTCGTGGCGGGCGCGACGTTGCGCAAACGGGTCGGCGTAGCGGCCGGCACGCGCCTCATGCGCCGCCTCTGCGGCGCGCCATTGACGGGCATCCATCACCTGGGAAAAAACAACACTACTCATGCTTCTAGGGTAGAGCACCCGCACGCCCACAAATACACAGACAAAAGGGAGGGACGGCGCCGGATCAAACCAGCACCGCCCCTCCCAAAGCGTACAGCTCACAAACGAGCTAAACCTTAGCGGCCAGTACCACCGTAAACAGTAGCCTCACCCTCAGCGTCCAGACCGAACGCAGTGTGCACCGCGCGGACAGCCTCATCCAGCTTGCTCAGCTCAGTAATCACCGAAATACGGATCTCAGACGTCGAAATCATGTCAATGTTCACGCCAGCAGTCGACAGCGCATCAAAGAAAGTGAACGAAACACCCGGGTTAGTCTTCATACCCGCGCCAACCAGCGACAGCTTACCCACAGACTCGTTGTAAATAACCTCCTGGAAACCCAACTCAGCCTGCGCAGCCTTCAGCGCCTTCAAAGCAGCATCGCCCTGAGCCTGATCCAGCGTGAAGGAAATGTCGGTCACGTTCGGGCGGTCAGTCGGCACGTTCTGAACAATCATGTCCAGGTTAACCTTCGCCTCGTTGAGCAGACCGAACACATTCGCTGCCGAACCGGGAACGTCCGGAACACCAACAACGGTAATCTTCGCCTGGCTACGATCGTGTGCAACACCAGAAATCAGGGGCTGTTCCAAGGGAATCTCCTTCAGATGGGTGGGGGTCAGTTCCGCGGAGTCCTCCGGGATCACAATGGTGCCTTCAAGGTTCGAGAACGAAGAACGCACGTGAAGCTTCAAATTAAAACGACGAGCATACTCGACACTGCGCAGGTGCAGAATCTTCGCACCGTTCGCCGCCATCTCCAGCATCTCTTCACTGGTGACGGTATCCAGCTTATGCGCGGTCGGAACGATGCGAGGGTCGGCAGTGAACACGCCGTCCACATCCGAGTAAATCTCGCACACATCAGCCTTCAGGGCCGCAGCCAGAGCAACAGCAGTCGTATCAGAACCGCCACGACCCAGAGTCGTAATATCACCGCTCTGACGGTGAACACCCTGGAAACCAGCAACAATCGCAATGTTGCCAGCTTCAATCGACTCACGGATACGCTCCGGGTTGACCTCCACCAGACGTGCAGAACCGTGCACGCCGTCGGTAATCATGCCAGCCTGAGAACCGGTGAAAGACTGGGCCTTAGCACCCAGGTCGTTAATAGCCATCGACAGGATGGCAGTCGAAATGCGTTCACCGGCAGTCAGCAGCATGTCCAGCTCACGGGAAGGAGTGACATTGCTGGTGACCTCTGCGGCAAGGTCGAGCAGCTCATCGGTGGTGTCACCCATAGCGGACACCACGACGACCACATCGTTACCTGCCTTCTGAGTGTCCACGACGCGGCGGGCAACGCGCTTTACGCCCTCCGCATCAGCTACGGAGGAACCGCCGAACTTTTGGACGATCAGGCTCATTGATATCTCCAGGTCAGTTACTTGTGTGCTACCGGCAGACGCCGGCTCCTCATTTATAGTAGACGGCGTTCAGCGCAAGCGACGAACTGTGCACCCGTATGTATTGCCCTGTGAAATATTACGTAGTATTACGCGGTGGTGACGCGGGGTGTGGAGGCGAGTACAGCACGCCCGCGGAGACTAGTTTTTAGGTCCACGGGTTTACATAAGTGACACCCGGCAGCGGCGGAACATCCGGCTTCGGAGTGCGCAACGGGGCGTTCTGAATAGTGCGGATCTTCTCCTCATAGTCCGGGGTGCGGAACACCTCCGGCGCATCTTCCGCCTGCTTGGCTACGGGTGCTTCAGCCGGTTCGGAGGCGGCACTCGCCGGAGCGCCCTCAACGGAGTCTTCGCTCAGGTCGGAGGTTGCTTCTGCTTCTGCCGATTCGGGCGTAGAGCCCGCGCCAGAATCGGCTGGGGAGCCCTCACGGCAGGATTCCTCGTTACCGGATTCTTCCTCGCCAGATTCCTTGTCCCCTGACTTCTCAGCCTCCTGCAGAACCCGCTCGATCAGCTGCTCATCCATCGTGCCCTGCACGCCCTCAGCGGCGGGCGCCGCCGGGGCGGAAACGGCAGAATCCTCAGAATCCAGATCATCAAACATGCTCGAATTCCAGCGGCGACGACTCTGCTTCGCCTCCTGAGCCTGAACCTGAGCCGCCTGCTCACGCTCCTGTTCCTCCTCGAGGTTCACGCGCTCAAAATCCTCGGCGGCAGTATGCGCCACCGCGGTGCCCTCGCTAATGACGCGGCGACCCTCCAACGCGCGGCCCAGGGTAATCTCGTCCGCGTACTCCAGATCGCCGCCGACCGGAAGACCCGACGCCAGACGCGACAGACGCACACCCAGCGGCACGAGCATGCGCGAAAGGTAGGTTGCGGTCGCCTCACCCTCAAGGTTCGGGTCCATCGCCAGAATAATCTCCTGGATACGCTCATCCGCCAGGCGGGACACTAACTCACGAATACGCAGTTGCTCCGGGCCCACACCCGCCAGCGGGTTAATAGCGCCGCCAAGCACATGGTATCGGCCGGTAAAGGAACGGGTACGCTCAATTGCCACCACATCCTTGGATTCTTCGACCACACACAGCACGGACAGGTCGCGGCGCTCATCACGACAGATTGTGCACAGCTTCGTCTCGGAGACGTTACCGCACTCCTCACAGAAACTGACGCTGGTCTTCACCGTGGAAATGGCGTTGGCTAGGCGCGCCATATCGGCAGCATCCGCATTCAGAATGTGAAAAGCGATGCGCTGAGCCGACTTGGGGCCCACGCCCGGCAGGCGGCCGAGCTCGTCAATGAGGTTTTGAACTGCTCCCTCGTACATGGCTTCTCCTTCTGATGCGGTGTGCTGTGCTGGTGCGTTGGTGCGCTGTTCTTGGACGACGTTATGAGTATGCACCCAACCCCTGACAGTTTAGGGGCGTTTCGCGTAGCGAGTATGCGGCTGGAATGAGTGCGCCCCCCATCGGTGCGATGGCGGGCGCGGCCCCGACAACCCGGGGTTTGGGCGGGTGCAGGGGGCGGTCGTGAAAGACCGTGG
>NZ_JANCOC010000008.1:0-51758 GCF_024294905.1 Rothia gullae | reverse complement strand
CGCGTGTCGCGTGGGGGCGGCCCGGGGGGGGGGGGGGGGGGGGGGGGGGGGGGGGTTTGGGGGTTGGGGGGGGGGGGCGGGGGGGGGGGGGGGGTTCTTCGGCCCGCCCGGCCTCCCCCGGCCCCCCCCCCGGGGGGGTTGGGGGGGCGCGGCACCTACAACCCTGGATTAGGGCTGGTGCAGGGGGCGTTCGTCAATGACGGTGCCACCAATAATTTTTTCGATAGCGCGCAGACCGATGAAGGTGCTGTTTTCGACCTTCTCATCATCCTCAGAGACGTAGTCCTCATCGGATGCGGCGCGTGCCGGGCGAGTCGGTGCCGCTGGTGCGCTAGGAGTCGGGGCGCTAGGAGTCGGTGTGGCAGGTGCGTTAGAAGCCTGCGATGCCGGCTTCTCATCGCTTGCCGGAGCAGTATCAGCCGGAGCAGCGAGGGGACCAGCCGGTGCTACAGGAGCAGTCGGCATTGCGGCCGCAGCGGGTGCCTCAACCGGTTCAGCGTAGGCAGGCTCATCCTCAAAAGGGGGCTCCTCCTCATACGGAGGTTCCTCTGCGTGAGGAGACTCCTGCGAGAACGGAGGTTCCTGTGCTTGCTGGGGTTCAGCAGCGCTCTCCTGCTGCGGAATTCCACTACCGGAGGCCGCAAAGGAATCACGCTCACCAAAACCACCCGCCGGAGCAACCGGAACCTGCTGGGCTGCCGGAACTTGTTGACCAGCCGGAACCTGCTGGGTTGCCGGGGGCTCAGGATCAAGCGGGCCAGCCGGTACAGCCGGGGCAGCCTGCTGAGGTGCCTCCTCGGGGGCACTCTGCGGAATCGGGGCAACCTCCCACGCGCCCAGGGGCGCATCCACGCTCGTGGACTCGGGGGTGTTTGCGCCGGTCAGCGGCTGACCGTGGCGATGCCACGCATCCTCACCGCCGCGCGGACCATCAGCCAGAGGCGCCGGCTGAGCGGGCTGCGGGGGAGTCTGCTGAATGGGCTGCTGAGACGCCTGCGGCGCAATAGCCGCCGGAACCGCAGGCTGCGCTGTGGGAGCACTGGGCGCTGCGGGCTGAGCTGCGGGCTTGACCTGCGCACCGGGCTTCGCCACCTGAGCGTGAATGGTCACCTGACGGCGCAGGAACTCACTCACGCGGGCTGTCAGCTCGGGCACAAAGTCCTTGACCGCACGCAAAGTCGCAATGTCGGCGCTCACGTACAGGGTTGCCCCATCCATGCGGGCGGGGCGAACCTTCATCAGCTGCTCCGCCGCACTGGGAACGCTCATTCGGTTAAGAATGGCACGCCAATTACCCTGAACTGCCGCCAGCGGATCGTTCGGGTCAAGCTTCAGAGGGGCGGAGGGGGTACCCGCCGCAACGGCATCAGTTGTAGCAGAAGCCGGGATATTCTGCGCCGCCGGGGTATTACCCGCTAGGGGAGCACCAGTCGCAGGTGTGGATTCCTGCGCGGTCGGTGCCAGAGGTGCAGCGCTAAGGGGCGCGCCCGCCAGCGGGGGAGCACCCGCGCTGGCGGGCTGAGAACTGCCCTGCTGAGAGCCGCTCTGCTGAGGGGCTGACTGCGGGGCAGCCGGCTCCTGAACAGGGGTGCTAGGAGTTTGCGCATTAGGCGCCTGAGTCTTAGGAGTCAGGCCAGCCGCCGCCATACCCGCCGCACGAGCAGCAGACATACCACCCTGCGCCGGAACCGAACCAGCAGTACTAGAAGCCACGCGACGCTCCAAAACCTGCAGGCGAGAAGCCAACGCCGCGACCTCAGCGCCACCGGCAGAATCCTCCACCGCAGGCAGAAGCAGACGAGCACACAGCAACTCCAGCTGAAGCTGCGGATTCGCCGCCCCCGTCATACCATTCAGAGTTTCATTCGCAGTACCCGCAGCAACCGTCAGCTCACGCTCACCCAAAGCCTGAGCCTGCTGAGCCAAACGCTCCAACTGATCCTGCGGAACACCCTGCAAAATCTGGCCGGCAGCCTGCGGAACAGCCTTCACCACAATCAAATCACGCAGACGCTCCAGCAAATCCTCCACAAAACGGCGAGGATCCTGACCGGTCGCCACCACACGAGACACCGCGCCAAAGAGAGTCGGCGCATCCTTCGCACCGAACGCCTCAATAACCTCATCCAGAAGCTGCGCGTGGGTATAGCCCAGCAGCGCCACCGCACGGTCATACTCAATGCCGCTCTGCGACGACGCACCAGCCATCAGCTGATCAAGAATCGACAGCGAATCACGCACCGAACCGCCACCAGCACGAATCACCAGCTGCAACACACCCGACTCAACCGGCACCTGCTCCTGATCGCACAGGCCCTGCAGGAACGGCAGAAGAACCTCCAGCGGAACCAGACGGAACGGGTAATGGTGAGTACGCGAACGAATCGTACCCAACACCTTATTCGGCTCAGTCGTCGCGAAGATAAACTTCACGTGCTCCGGCGGCTCCTCCACAATCTTCAGCAACGCATTGAAACCCTCACGGGTCACCATATGCGCCTCATCAATAATGAAGATCTTGTAACGGTCACGCACCGGCGCCAAAGTAGCGCGCTCACGCAAATCACGGGCATGATCTACACCGCCGTGGCTCGCCGCATCCATCTCAATCACATCAAGAGAACCGCCACCATCACGCGAGAGCTCACGGCACGAATCGCAGACACCACACGGAGTAGGAGTCGGACCCTGCGCACAGTTCAAGCAGCGCGCCAAAATACGCGCCGACGTGGTCTTACCGCAACCACGCGGACCCGAAAACAGGTACGCGTGATTCACACGGTTCTTCTCCAAGGCGACCATAAGAGGTTCGGTCACGTGTTCCTGCCCGATAACCTCAGCAAAGGTCTCGGGGCGATAACGACGATAAAGGGCAGTGCTCACGGCAACCTCTTCAACTCGGGGGTGCGGATAGGACAATCCCTACCATTTTAGACGCTTTACCCCTCAGCCCGAGTGGCCAACAGTCACCGGCGAACACACCACCGCACCACCGCCACCGTGACACCTACCATGGATGCTCACCCGGGTGGCAAGTACGCCCACAGAAATACCGCGGACGCGCCGAATTCCCAAGAACCCAAAAATCCGGTACACTGGTTCTTGCCTCTTACGTGGCGTTATCTTGGAAAACTCCCCCAGGACCGGAAGGTAGCAAGGGTATTCGAGCTATGACGGGTGCGTAGGAGGTTTTTTCATGCCCAAAAACGGGTACCTGGGTAGCTCACACCCGTCATATGCACTGCGTGCCCGCTCCGCTGGCGCTCCGCGGCTTCGGATCCGGATTTGATTCTTCGCGCGCTCAGAATCCGGATCCTCAGCGGTTGCGTAGGAGGTCTTTTCATGCCCAAAAGCAAGAGCACAAACATCTACAAATGTGCTTTCTGTTACTTTTCTCATCCAGAACTTGCATGCTTCGCAAAAGCGTAGTAAAGTTTTATTTGTTGCCTGCGCAATGTGCAGAAAACATAGCTGGAGGATTCGCCTAGCGGCCTATGGCGCACGCCTGGAACGCGTGTTGGGTTAACAGCCCTCGGGGGTTCAAATCCCCCATCCTCCGCCACCGATCCCCGGTCTTAGATTCTAAGACCGGGGATTTTTTATACCCCTTGGTACTATTTCTTCAGAATCCCACGGTTACACGCGCCGCCGAGGCGCCCCTACCTGCAGAAAGCATCACCATGATCTTCAAAAAAGTAGGCGACAGCCGCCCCTACCCCCAGCACGGCATGACCCACGCCGATTGGGGAGGAATCCCGCCGCAGCAGGTACGCCTCGACACCCTCATCACCACCCAAAAAAACCTCAACCTCGAGACCCTACTCGCCGAAGACTCCACCTTCTATGGCGACCTCTTCCCGCATGTGGTCAAATGGGGCGGAGAACTCTACCTCGAAGACGGCGTGCACCGAGCACTGCGTAACGCCTTGCACCGCCGCGCCGTCATGTACGCGCGCGTACTGGACCTGGACTCCATCTCCCCGGCACTATTACCCGGCGCGTGAAAACCCACCCGAATACAGAAAAAGCCGCGAACCGATGCAAAGAAGCATCAGGCCCGCGGCATTATATGTAGCTATTCAGCCCGCTAAACCCTTAAGAAGCGACCTTCAGATTCGCCTCCTGCACGGGCGACTGCTCCGGCAGGGACTCCTGAGAATCCAAGCGAACCGGGGCGCCCTGAGCATCAAAACGGGCACCCAAACCCATCTGAATAAAACGAATCGTGCTCAGAATCTGGCGTTCGCGAGTCTCCTCATCCGGCGCATCCTCCGCGCGGCCCGCGCTGGAGGAGAGGGAACCATGCACGAGCATCGCCAGTTCTCGAATATCGTTCTTCGGAATGTAGTTCTCAGCAATGGCGGCAGAAAGAATATGCGCCAACACCATCTGCAGCTCGTGCACGTGTTTGCCGAGCTTCGCGTAGGACTCGGGGGAAAGCATGGAACGCATCGCCGGGCCCGGAGGCAGATGGCGGCGCGCCAAGTCGTTAATCTGCAGGCGAATGTAGATAGCGAGCTGGTCAATCGGGTTTTCGATGCCCTCCAGACCGACGCGCAGCTCGTTGAGGAAGCGTTCGGTCTCATCCAAGGCGTATGCGACCAGCAGTTCGCCCATGTCAGCGAAGTAGTTGTAGACCGCGGTGCGGCCGATGCCGGCGTTTTTGGCGACGTCGGTCATGGTCAGGCCGGGCAGGCCGCGGGTGTAGAGGATCTCGCCGAAGGAGTCGAGAATGGCGCGTTTGGTGTTCTCGCGCTGGGCGGCGTTGGTTGCTGCAGAAATACGAGGCATAGTGACACTCTACCCCAAACCGTCAGCAAATGACGAATTTATCAAATGTGTCACCAAGAAATTTGTGCAATCCATGCAAAATTTTTTGCAGATGGGCGCAAAATACACCAATCGCAGGGTGCCCCTAAATGAACCCCAAATGAGTCGCCGCCGCCAAATCAGCACCCACCAACGACGCAATCGGATACCCCGTATGACCGCGCCCCGGAGTCACCTGTAACAAAGTCCGCGCCCCCAAACCCTCATAGAGCACACTACCCTCCTGCGCCGCAATACGCGCCGACCAGCTACCCTCCGCACTGGTCGCCATACGCCGAATCCCCGAAGGCGAGCGCCCATCCAACACACCCACATGCCAACTCATCAACAGGTGCTCATGCGAGGAAGGATTCAGTGCAGCCTGCTCACGCACCCGAGCCGGCACGCCGTCGGCACCGCCGCCACCGATGAAGGTCGCACCGCCTCCTCGAATCCAGTCAATATCGTGCGACAGCAGCTCATAGCTGAGGAACTCCGCACCACCCGAATAGCCTGCAAACCAGACGCGGCTCATATCCACCTTGTACGCCAGGGCAATCTCTTCAATGAGGGCGCGAACCATCCTGCCGTTCGAGCGGGCGCGAACCCACCAGTTATAGGTCAGCGGAGGCGCATAAGGGCCGGTATCTTTCACCCGCGGCTCCCGCAGGCTACCCGGAGCCAACACCGGTACGGACAGCATATTGAACTCAGCCGCCACCTGCGCCAACTCAGCACGCAGGGGAGAGGTGCGGCGCAACAGGCGGCTACCCACACGAGAGAGGTGGTCACCATCAAAATAGAACAGTACACCGGGCGCAGACTTAGACTCAGACAGAAGGCGCAGGTTATCGACCCGATAGTAGATATTGCGCCCGCGATGCGTAAACGACCGGTAGCCAAGCAACTCCGAAGACGCCAACAGCATGGGCTCCACCAGAGACGCACCGGCGCGAACCGCATGCGCCGCATAGGTAAAAAGCGGATGCAGACGCGGAATATGCGCGCTCAGCCGCCGCTGGTTACTGTGCCGCCGCCTCCGCACTCGCCGTATAGAGCCCCGAATAAAGCGGCGCACCGAGGCACGCAGTGCACGCCCCGCCTCCAGCGGGGATGCCATCTGCCCGGTATGGTGAGCGCCGGTGCGGTGAACTCTGTTGTAGCGAACTCCGCTGCGGTGAACTCTGCGGCTCAGACTCTTCATACATCCATTGTAGGTGCGGGGGTTCTGCCGCCGCCGGGATGAGGTGGCTCCGCAGGCACCCCACACCGGGTAGCCGGGCACATAAAGCGTCCACACTCTTGAACGAAGCCCACAAACCTGCCGCCGGCACGGCATATAGGTACTATTAGATAGGCTCGGGTGGCAGACGAGCCGGTGACCCCTGCCCTGCATTGCAGGCTCACCACCACGCGTGAGGGCTCGTACCTTACGTGAAGAAACACATCGCATGAAGAAAGACTTGGGGAAAGTAATGGCTAAACCCGTTAGCGAATCTAAGACTCAGACGAGCACCGTTACGGTGCCCTGGGCTGGTCGCCGCGGCTACTTTGATCTGCTGCTGGGCGCATCCTGCGTCATCCTGATCATTTCGAATATTGGTGCAACCAAGGGCGTGGAGTTCGGTCCGCTGCCCTTCGAGCTGCCCCTGATTGGCTCGACCATTGTTACCGATGGTGGTTTCTTCCTCTTCCCGCTCGCCTACGTGATTGGCGACCTTCTTTCTGAGGTGTACGGCTTCAAGCGTGCCCGCCGCGCGATTGTGGCGTCCTTCGGCTCGGCTGCTTTTGCGGCCCTGTGCTTCCTGCTGATCGTGCATCTGCCCGCTGCGAGCTTCTACACCGGCCAGGAGGCGTTCGCGCAGGTTCTCGGTCCGGTCTGGCAGATTTTTGCGGGCTCCCTGCTCGGTTACCTTTTCGGTCAGACCCTGAACGCCTGGGTCATGGTGGCAATGAAGAAGGCAAGCAAGGGCCGTTTCCTGTGGCTGCGTATGATTGTCTCCACACTGGTCGGTGAGCTGCTCGATACCGTCATCTTTTGCTCCATTGCGGCACCGGTGCTCGGCATCGACACCGTGGAAGCATTCATCAACTACGTCCTGATCGGCTATATCTACAAGTGCCTGGTCGAGGTGCTCCTCATGCCGATCAGCTACCCGATTATTGGTTGGTTCAAGCGTCACGAACTCGAGTACGTGGCGTAAGCTAACCTCCTGACAGCTGATGTGCAGAGCCGCCCGGCCTAACGCCTGGGCGGCATTGCCATTTCAGCTTTATCCAATACACAGCATATCTAAGAAAGAGATACGTTATGTCTAAACTGCAGGGGAACACCCCCGAGCAGTCGGAGAAGAACGACTCGTTGAATCGTTCCCTCTCCCACGGCCAGTTGACCATGATTGCGATGGGCTTGGCGCTGGGTACGGGCCTGTTCCTAGGCTCCTCCTCCGCCATTAAAATTGCGGGCCCCGGCGCAATCATCTCTTACGCTATTGGTGCGATGATTGCGGCAACCATTGCTGCGTGCGCGGGCGAAATGTCCGTGCGTCACCCCGTCCAGGGTGGTTTCGGTACTATTGCGAGCCGATACCTGAATCCCTTTAGCGGCTACCTGACTCGCTGGGCGTATTGGGCGTGCACCGTGCCGCTGGCTGGTGCTGAGCTGGTGGCGGTTGGCCACTACATGGCGTACTGGTTCCCGGACGTTCCCCTGGCTGTGTTCGTCGCTCTCTTCGGCGCGATTATCCTGATGCTGAACCTGGTGAGCGTGAAGTCCTTCGGCGCGCTGGAGTTTATGCTCTCTTCGATTAAGGTTTCTGCCGTCATCGTGTTCATGGTGATTGGTGTACTGCTGGTGTTCGTGGGTCTGCCCGGCCATGCTGCGGTGGGTACCGCAAACCTTGTGAACGACGGCGGCTTCTTGCCCAACGGCCCCGCATCCATCTGGATTTCGATGGCTGTTGTCATGTTCTCCTTCGGCGGCGTGGAAATGATTTCTCTCTCCGCAGCGGAGGCGAAGGACCCGGCACGCTCGGTGGCAACCAGTGTGAAGGCAATGATCTGGCGCCTGTCCACCTTCTACGTGGTATCCATGGCAATTATTCTGTGTCTAGTGCCCTGGCAGACCGCCGCACAGAACTCGGATCTGACCGAGTCGCCGTTCGTGGTCGTCTTCTCTGAACTGGGTATCCCCTTCGCGGCGGACATCATGAACTTCGTGGTGCTCGTTGCTGCGCTCTCTGGCGCTAACGCCTCCCTATACGCGGCAACTCGCCTGCTACACGCCTTGGGCTCTGACCGCATGGCTCCCGTAGTGGCTGCCCGCACCTCCTCGCGCGGCGTGCCGGTCGTGGCTCTGCTCATCTCCTTCACCGGTGTTGTCGTGGCAACCGTGATGGCTGTTGCCAAGATTGGCGACATCTTTGCCCTGCTCATGGCGCTGGTGACCCTGTGCATCCTGATCGTGTGGGTCATGATTCTGCTGACCTACCAGGCGTACAAGAAGGACCAGAAGGACGCCTCCTCCTTCACCGTGCTGGGTGGTCGCGTCACCGCAGGTCTGGCTCTGGCGGGTGTTCTGGCGACCCTGGCGGCAATGTTCATGTTGCCCGGCTCGGGTGTTCAGGAATCCATCATGCTCGGCATCGTCTTCTTCGTGCTGATTTCTATTGGCTACGCCATCTCGTCGAAGGCTCAGGGCGGTTATGAGCGTCCCGATTTGGACGCTATGCACGCCGACGAGAACACCAGCGCGGCACAGCACTAAATAGCGTGGAAGCCTCGCGAGGCAAAACATAAAAGGCACCGGATGGGGGAGCACCCCCGTTCGGTGCCTTTCGCTTCTGCGCTCTAGACGGCGCCGTTCTGAGCGATGTGAGTGTGCCCGTAGAATAGTTAACTATTCGTACCCGTCAACGAGGCTAGAAGCCGCAGAAGCCGGGTGCGAGCACACATTGCACATCACGCCCCTAAGGCGTACTGACGGAAGGCACCTTCGTGTCCCACAACGACGATACCCGCAGCCACGCTGCAGCGGGGACCGCCGGATCGCGCACCCTGAAGCGTTCTCTGTCCCACGGACAGATGACCATGATCGTGATGGGTTCCGCGCTCGGTACGGGCCTCTTCTTGGGTTCGGGCACCGCCATTGCGATGGCTGGTCCCGCGGTCATTCTCACCTACGCTATTGGTTCTGCGCTCGCTTCGGTGATTGGCGCGGCGACCGGTGAAATGGCGGTTCGCTACCCTGTCCGCGGTGGTTTCGGCACTATTGCTACCCGCTACCTGGGCCCCTTCGCGGGCTTTTTGACTCGCATCGCCTACTGGACGGCGACTGTTCTGATTGCCGGTGTTGAGCTGGTGTCGGTTGCGATGTACTTGAACTATTGGTGGCCGCAGTTGCCCCTGTGGGTTGGTATTGCCTCGTTTGGTGTGGCGCTGATTGTGCTGAACCTGACCAGCGTGAAGTCTTTCGGCATGCTGGAGTTCTTCCTGTCTTCGATTAAGGTCATTTCGATTATTGCCTTCCTGCTGGTGGGCCTGTGCCTGGTTTTCTTCGGTCTGCCCGGTCACGCCGCGGTGGGTACCGCGAACCTCTTCAACGACGGCGGTTTTATGCCTAACGGCCCTCAGTCGGTGTGGCTGTCGTTGGCTGTTGTGATGTTCTCCTTCGGTGGTATTGAGATGATCTCGATCTCTGCTGCGGAGGCGAAGGACCCCTCCCGGTCGGTGCGTTCCTCGGCGAAGGCGATGATGATTCGCCTGGCGACTTTCTACGTGCTGGCGGTGCTGATTGTTGTTGCTATCATTCCGTGGCGTTCGGCCTCGGGCATAGGCGATGCGGTGGATGCTTCCCCGTTCGTTCTGGTCTTTGAACAGCTCGGCATTCAGGGTGTGGCGCACTTCGTGAACTTTGTGGTGCTGATTGCGGCACTGTCGAGCGCGAACGCAAACCTGTACGCGGGTGCGCGTCTGCTGCATTCCCTGGCGGTTGACGGCATGGCGCCTCGCCAGCTGGCTCAGGTGAACCGTGCTGGTGTTCCGGCTCGCGCCGTGTGGGTATCGACCAGCGGCATGGTCATTGCTATTCTGCTGGCGCTGTACAGTCCGAAGGAAGCGTTTCTCTCCATGATTTTCGTAATCATGGTGTGCGCGCTGACCGTGTGGGTTCTGATTCTGTTCGCTTACGTTGTGTACAAGCGTGTTGAGCCTGCCACCAATGGTTTCCGCCTGTGGGGTGGCCAGTTCACCGCGGCGGTTGGCGTTTTGCTGCTCTTCGCGGTGTGGGTTGCGCTCTTCATGGTGCGCGGTTCTATGGTTCCGGCAATTGTGGGCGTGGGCTACTTTGTGGTGCTGAGCCTGCTGTACTTTGCTCGTATCCGCCACACTCACGTGATTGATGAGCAGACCTTTGTGGAGGCTCAGCAGGCAACTGCCGAGTACGACGCCATGAAGTACGACGCTGATCATGCCCTGGAGACTGCGGCTACGCTGGGCCGTTAAGGTTCTGTAGCTACCGGGAGGGCCGGTGTTGGGGCCCGCAGAGACTCCAACACAGTAATAAACGAAAAATACGGAAAATTTCTGGAATTCCTCGTCATAAAACCGTAAAAATGCCGTTGACCCTCAGGGTGGGTCTATCATAGACAGTGAACCGTATAATCTTGTATGCGTTCAAATGTCTGTGTGTTGGATGAGGCTCGAAAGCATCGTAGCTTTCGAGCCTCATCGCTTTAACTACCAAACATATTTCTAGCACCTGAATCATCATCACTTGATCCATTTGCTGTACCTTGCAGATTCGTACGAATAGCCGCCTCACAGCGGCGGGGGAGTAGAGTTAAAACCATGCAAAGCCCCGAAAAGAACCGCGAAAAGACCCCCGCCTCTGAGGTCGGTACCACCGACAAACTGCTGGTGTACGTACCCGCACGCTGGGGCGATATGGACGCCTACGGGCACGTCAACAACGTTGCCATCCTCTCAGTCATGGAAGAAGCCCGCGTGGCGCTCTTCGGCCCGCCGCCCTCCTCCGGGCAGAAGCCCACCGTGGCACCGCAGCCTCCGATTCCGCTTTTTGAGCTGGTTGCCGAGGGCGTGCAGGCGCTCATTGCCGAGCACGGCATCCGCTACCTGGCTCAGCTGCCCTACACCGGTGAGCCCGTGCCGGTGCGCCTGAACGTGGAGAAGGTCAGCGCCGCATCCGTGCGTATTGGCTACTCGATTCTCTCCCCGGTGGACGGCCGCGAATGCGTGCGTGCCTTTACCGTGCTGGCGTTCTGGGATTCGGTTGCGGGGCGTTTGACTCGATTGTCCCCCGAGCAGCGTGAACTGTTGAGCTCCTACCTGCCGCAGAAGTAGGGGGCGTTCCGCTGTAATAAAACGGTCTTGAACGGGGTTAAACGTATGCTTTAACTACCTTCTGCAAAGGGTGCAAAAGGTTTATTTCCGGGAGAGATAACAATGTCGTTTCACCACACTCAGGCAGACCCCGCCGGCTGGGGGCGCCGCCCGATGCGCGCCACCGGATGCGCCGCCGCCCTACCCGCTCTGCCCTAGCGGGGGCACCCTGCAGGTTCCTAAGATGCCGTATAGCTAGCTCACAGGTAGCGTCTTTAGAATAATGATAGGAACCCGAACCGATGACGTAGAAAGGTCACCATGCATCCGGCACAGAAGCACTCTACCCAGACTTCTACCCAGGCTCGTTCTACTACGCTCCGCACCAGCCCCGTAGCGCTCGGTGCCACGCTGCTGCTGGCACTGACGGCATGCTCCGGAGGCGCCGCAACCACCGCCTCCCCGAGCGCCACCGCAACCCCTAGCCCCAGCGCTACGAGCGCGAAGGCAACCGCCAACCCCACCCGCACCGCAACGGTCACTGAAAGCACCCCGACTGCTGGTACCGTGTACACCCCCACCGCGGTGGCTACCGTGAGCCCCGGAACCATCACCACCGCAAGCCCCACGGCGATCGCGGCGTCGAGCCCTTCCGCATCGGCTAAGGCGAACACTTCAGCGAGTGCAGTGGCAAAGGCGTCGAGCACCGCAAACCTGTCCAGCTCGGATGTTCAGTCTGCGGGCGGTAGTTGCGGCAGCATGGACGCTACCGGCTACCTGAAGTACAACGCTACGGTTCAGGTGACCTCGGGTGCGGTGGATTGCCTGTTTGCGCGTGAACTAATCCGCCAGTTTGTGGTGCAGAACCCCGCCGAGGTGACCGGTAAGGCGAATGGTGAGCGTACCGTTATGTCGGCGCGCTGCTACTGGAAGCCGGGCGACGGTGCGGATCGTGCGGCTCCCGAGTGCGTGTCCCTGGATGGTGGCAGCAGCGTCATTACCTTGAAGCTGATCAACTAGTTTACGACTCACACCAGGCAGGGCACACCCCAGAAGGCACACCCCCGCAAAGCACGGGTGTTAAACACAAGCGCCGCGTTGACGAATGATCCGTCGACGCGGCGCTTCCGTGTCTCGAAGCTATCTCAGGCAGCTGGTGCGGCGGGTTTTAGAGCTCTCCGCGTGCGCGGGCGGCGAGCACGTCATCCAGGCGGGCGAAGGTCGAACGCCAGGTGGTGCGCACCTCCTCGTGGACCGAGGCGGGCATAGGGCCAATCTCAATGACGATACGGGTACCGGAACCCACGCCGTCGGCGGTAATCACGGTTTCGGGGAAGAAACGGTGACGCTGGTACACTAGCACGCTACCGGGGTTACCCAGGTGGTCGGGCAGCTGCTCGGCGTATTCGAGTTCCTTGAAGGGTTTAATGCTCAAAAAGCGGCTCTGCAGAATGCAGGACACCGAGGGGTCAACCTCGTTGATCATGGACAGGCGCTGAACGCCGCCGACGACGGGCTCCACGACAACATCGGTGTGGCGCACGTGCCAGCCGGCAGGGCCGTACCAGCGGACCAGCAGTTCGGGGTCTAGGTAGGCGCCGAAGACGTCCTCGACCGGGGCTGCGATCTCGTGATCGAAGACGAGAAGCTCCTCATCGGGAACATGAGTGATGCTCATAGGGTTCTCCTTAAACGGGTTGAAGAGCGGGTTTAGGGCTTCTTGCCGGAGTAGTAGTTGCCGAGGAACTCGTCACGGTACTCGAAGTAGGTGCCGTCCTTGATGGCTTCGCGGGCGTCGTCCACCATGCGCACGATGAAACGCTCATTGTGGATGGAGGCGAGGGTCGCCGCCAGACGCTCGTCCGCCTTGAAGAGGTGACGTAGGTAGGCGCGGGTGTAGTGGGTGCAGGTGTAGCAATCGCAGCCCTCGTAGATGGGCGAGAAGTCCGCCTTGAAGCGCGCGTTGGTGATGTTGTAGCGGCCGGTGGGGGAATAGACGGCGGCGTTGCGTGCCACACGGGTGGGGGAGACGCAGTCGAAGGTGTCTACACCGTTCTCGATGCCGACGAAGATGTCGTCGGGTTCGGAGATTCCGAGTAGGTGGCGGGGCTTGGATTCGGGCAGCTCTTCGGCGCACCAGCGCACGATGGTGCCGAGGTTTTCCTTCTCGAGTGCACCACCGATGCCGAAGCCGTCGAAGGGCATGGAGCCGAGGTCCTGGCACGCCTTGCGGCGCAGGTCCTCGTACTGTGCGCCCTGAATGACGCCAAACAGCGCCTGGTAGGGCTTGCCCACGCGCTCAGTGGTCAGGCGCTGGTGCTCAGCGATGCAGCGCAGCGCCCACAGGCGGGTGCGTTCGAGCGCCTCCTCCTGGTAGCCACGGGAGTTGTAGAGGGTGGTCAGCTCGTCGAATGCGAACATGACGTCGGCACCGATCTGGTGCTGAACTTGCATGGACACCTCGGGGGTGAAGCGGTGAATCGAGCCGTCAATATGCGACTTGAAGTTCACGCCGTCGTCGTCAATGTGGGCGAGGCGTTCCTTGCCCTTTGCCACGTCGTCGTCACCGAGGGGGCGGCCGTCGGCGCCCTTAGCGTCCGCGACGGTACCCATGTCGATTACCTTCTTGAAGCCGGAGCCCAGGCTCATGACCTGGAAGCCGCCGGAGTCGGTGAAGGTGGGGCCGTCCCAGTTCATGAATGCGCCCAGGCCGCCTGCTGCGTCGAGGATTTTGGGGCCGGGCTGCAGGTACAGGTGGTAGGCGTTGGAGAGCAGAGCCTGGGCGCCGAGCTCCTTCATGGATTCGGGTAGGACCGCCTTGACGGTTGCCTTGGTGCCCACGGGGGTGAAAGCGGGGGTTTGGATCTGTCCGTGCGGGGTGGTGATGACACCGGTGCGTCCGCGGAACTGTCCGCCGTTGGCTTCTACACGTTCAGCGCTGGGGGAGGCGGTGTCCGCCAGGCGGCTGGTGATGGTGAAGCCAAAGTCCTCGGTGGGGAAAGAGTTATCTAGAACGCTCATTCTTCTCTCGATTGTTTGCTTTCCGTCTGAATGTCTACACCCTAGCCTACCGGAAAACCCCGCCTCTCTTGCCGGAGGCGGGGTTCACGAGAATTCAGCTGAGGGTAGCTGATCTTAGCCGGCGAAGTCGCCGAGCATATCCACGGTCGGCACGAAGAAGAGGGTGCCGGTCACCGCGGTGCTGAAATCCAGCAGGCGGTCGTAGTAGGCACCATCCACTCCCATGAACATGTTCTTCAGCATCTTCTGAACGGTCGAGAAGGTGCTGGCGTAGCAGATGAAGTAGGTGCCCAGCTCGTTGTTACCCACGGTGCCGAAGGGCATGTTGTCGCGAATAACCTTGAAATCATCACCGATATTGGCAATAGCGGAGTGCGAGTTGGCGGGCTTCTCGTCCTCGCTCATCTCGATGTCGTCGTGCTTGGAACGGCCAATCACCTTCTCCTGCTCGGAGACGGGCAGGGCGTTCCACGCGGTCATGTCGTGGATGTACTTCTGCACGAACTGGTAGCTGCCGCCCTTGTACATGGGGTCGCTGTCACCGATGATGCCGAAGTATTCGCGTGCCGCGGGGGTCTGTGGGTTCTCGGTGCCGTCCACAAAACCGATGATGGAGCGGCCGTCCCAGTAGCGGAAGCCATGCACCTCATCCAGTACCTCAGCAATATCGCGCAGAGCCGCAGTAATAGCGGAGGCCATATCGTAGGCGACGGACGGCTGAGTCGCGCGGATGTGGAAGTGCAAATCGCCGGGAGTGGATACCGCGGTGTGCTTGGGGCCCCTAATCTCCTCGAACTCCACGAGCTCCTGCGGCAGCGGCTTGGGCAGATCCAGGGTCAGCCACGCGCTGTGGCTGATACCCAGCACAATGCTGGCGTTCTCGGGTGAGTAGCGGTTCGCGGCGGTGTGGTTGAGGTTAATGACGAGCCCGCAGAGGTTCTGGAACCCCTCAATGAGCGCATCCTGGCAGATGCCTTCCTTAAACTTCCACACCATGAAAATGGTGTTAGCGTTCGGGCTGGCAGTGACCTGTTGTGATTCTGAAGCAAGCATAAAATTCACCGTACGCCCGTGCGTACGCCCCTGCAATGAATCCAGCCCTAACCTTCTGCACAGGCCCTAACCTTCTACACTGAACGGAGAAGATTAGGGCTGGGGGCAAAGAACAGCAAGCAGGGTTTAGAAACCGTACTTTAGAAACTGTGCCTTAGAAGCCCCGCTTTAGAAACTGTGCTTTTAGAAATTGTGGGGGGCGAGGTGACGCGCATGCGCCAGACGCGCCGCCGTCTCAAAAATAGTCCACGCCTGCACCTGAGCGGACAGCTCCACCGGCGCGCCGGGCTTCACAACCTTGCTCATCGGCTCGGTAAACCGCGGGGAGAACTGCACTAGCGCCTTACCGCGAATCTCATTCGGGTTAATGCCGTACTCGTTCATCGGCAGGTTGGGGTCGAACTCGCGGCGACCCTCCCACAGGGCGCGTGCGGTCGAGTACACCAGAGTCGAGGCAAGCGCTCGCGCCTCATCACTAAGCAGCGGCGAGGACGCCGCCATGCCCAGGTAACGCACGAGAATGCCGGTGAACAGGCCGCCGTCGCCGTCACCGTGAGAGATGAGGATGCGGCGGCGCGCACCGGAAAGGAACTCCACCTCTTCGGTCATGTGCTTGACGATGCCGATGATGAGGCGCTCGGCGCGCTCGGCGGGATCCACCTCGCAGGGCACACCGGATGCCGCCAAACTCAGCAGCGCGCCCAGGGCGGTTCCCTGGTTATAGGTGAATTCGCCGTGCTCGTACTCGTACTCGTCACCGCGCACGTTCACGCCGTCAATATAGAGCGAACGTTCTGCATCCCAGAGGGTTTCGTTCATCCACTCCATGAGCGCGGCGGCAGTCTTCGGGTCGCCCGCACGCGCATACGCCAGAGCAGTAGGGGCGGTTGCCGCAGCATTCACAAAATCACGCTTGGACTTGTGCCAACTCATGCCACCTACCGGGGAGAGACCCTTCGCCAACTGCTCGAAGAGAGCTACGCCAGCATCCTGGGCGGCAACATCATTCGCGCCGGTCAGTTCAATGCAGAAGGAGTTCATGCGGCCCACCGCGAGGGTCAGCCACGCCATGTCGTCAAAGTAGTCGTTCGCGAAGCGGCCGTAATTACGTACGTTAATGCCGCGCAATAGTGCGCGGGCGCGGTGCAGCTCCTCCTGGGCGGTAGCGATATCGCCCTCGCGCAGGTGACGCTGACCGGCGTCAATCACACAGTCCAGCAGGTGCGCCTGCCACCAGTAGTGCCAAATGTTCAGGCGCTGGCTCAGCGGGCGCGGGTCGGGAACCTGCACGGAACCGATGAGGGTGCCGGGAACACCGAGGATGCGGTGCACGAAGGTGTCGCTGATGCTGTCGGCTGCGGCAGCGGCGTGCGAGGAGGTGCGCTGGGCGTACTCGCTCATCGACTCCAGAGACTGTTCGTTGTGGGAAGACGGCTGGGAATTCATGGACCCTCTGTAGTTGCGGTGAAGTATTACGTCTGAAATTATCCCACTTTTTGCCCTCTGAACGCCCGAGTACTCTGGGCGGACTCTCGGATGTGATCCCTTTTCGAGAGCCCGCCGAGAAAATGCACCGCAGGGAACGGGGTGAACGCCACTCAAAAACTGGTTAGGCGGCGGCAGTCAGCGAACGTCCGCTGTATATATCCACCGGTTTGCCGGTGACGGGGTGCTCAAAGTGCAGACTGTACGCCAGCAGCTGCAGTGGGTAGTCCGGGCGGTCTGGCCCGTCGGGTAGCACCTGCGGATAGAGCACATCGCCCAGAATGGGGGAACCCAAAAGGTTCAGGTGCGCCCGCAGCTGGTGCGTCTTGCCGGTGTGAGGCGCCAAATCATAGAGCGCCCATTCTCGTTTTTTGTTCAGCGTAGGCTCGGCACGCCACCCCTCAACCGCCTGCGCACTCGGGGTGAAAGTCCGCAGAATCTTCACGGTCGTCAGCGTATTCGGCTCCACACTCTGCACCGCGCACTCTTGCTCAGAAAGCTGCTGAACCTGCAGCTGATCACGAATCTTCTGAATATGCGAACGCACCTGCAGTCCCTCCGCACTTAACGCCTGCTCGGTGGCGGCGGCATCGGCAGGAACCGGCGCCACGGCACGGTAAGTCTTCGACACCTGACGGTACTGAAACATCATCTGGAAGGGGCGGCGTGCATCCACCGTCTTAGCAAAAAGCAGCACGCCCGCGGTTGGGCGATCCAGGCGGTGAATCGGAATCAGCAGCGGGTTCTGCTCACGCACCCGCAGCTTGGTCAGCGCGGTCTGTGCAATATAGGAACCGCGCGGAGTGGTCGGCAGAAAATGCGGCTTATCAATTGCCAGCACGTGCTCATCCTCATAGAGCACCGGCATGTCGGCGTGTAGCTGCGGCTCATCGGCAAGCTCACGGAAGTACCAGATGCGCTCGCCCGGCATATAGGGGCTATCGCCGGTCAGAATCGTGCCGTCATCCAGGCGCACCTCACCGGTGTTGAAGCGGGCGTGAATAATCTGCGGGTCGTTCGGGTAGAAGCGCGCAATCAGGTAATCTGCAATGGTTGCCGGAGCCGTATTGTTCGGTGCGGTTTTGTTCGGGGTGAGCTCGGCGGGGAGCTCCTCCAAGAGCGGCAGGATCAGCGGAATCGGGTCGATGCCATTCTTCTGAGCCAGCGGAGGGGTCAGCAGACGGCGATGCGTGCGGCGTGCAGGCTTTGCCTGATAAGCGGACTGTATTCCCTGCTGTGTATCGGGGCGTGCGGTGTTCTGTGCGGGCATGGCTCTACTCTACCGCCTGAACCCTATCACCTGAGCGGGGTTAGGATCGAGGTAAGCTGAGCCGGACCACCTGCCGGATGAGGCGGCTAGAAATATTGTCGTGGGCTTGGTGTGGGGTTGCAGAAGACAGTTTTGTCTGACACTCATGAATGTTTGTGTAAATACGTGGAACAGAAAACGAAAACTTCACAAAATTTTTGAAATTATTGGACATTTAATTTAAAAAAATTACATTAATTTTACAAAAAACAGCGTTTAAGTGCGGTATTTTCGAAAATGCTGTCAAATCATAAATCAATAACCCTCAATTTAGCCCCTTTGGTTTTTCTAAGTATAAAAGATGTAAAGTAATTAAAGACATGCTAACCTGGGCACCCTACGTCATAAACACTTTAATAAAGGCTGAAAGTAGCGTTATAGCGGTACGATTAAGACACAGAAGTTCGATATTTCGAACGAAGGGGTCGAAATGGGACAGAAACAGCGCAAGGGTGCAGAGGGTAAAAGAACACCCCCAAATACAGCGGTGCAATCGGACAATTCCAAAGCGCCGGAAAATGCGATAGGAGAGGTTATGGAACATTCACAGAAGAATGCGGAGCCTCGCACCGGTGCCCTGCGCATGGAGCCGCACGAACGCGAAGAGCAAATTCTGAAAATCGCTGCAGAACATTTCACTCGTCGCGGCGTGCTCGGTGCCTCCATGAGTGCTATCGCCCGCGACGCAGGCATTACCCGCGCCCTGCTCTACCACTACTTCCCCGGCAAGGAATCCCTGGCGGCAGCTGTCACCCGACGCGAAGCCAACGCAGTCCTTGAGGCTCTCGGCGAGCATCACGAAAACCCCGAGGAAGCACTCCGCAGGGAGTTGCGCACCTATTTCCTCGTCGTAGCCGGTGTCCCCACCCCCGGTGGAGAGGACTTCCCGAACAACCCCACCGACTACCTCGAATGGATGCTTGAACGCACCGGCATGCCGATTAATGACCGCACCCGCGTCATCCTCGGAGGCTGGTTGCAGCTCGTCGACTACTTCGCCCTGCATGTCGTGCAGCTCAACCCCCGCAATCGGCGCACCGTTCGCTCCCGCGGGCTCGGGCTTGAAGAAGCTATCGACCTGTGCCTGGGTGTCGTGGATACTCTCACCGGCGGCTACTAGCCGCCTCAAGAGGTGACAGGTCAACACAGGACTTCCCGCTCCGATGTTTGGTTATGTGCTCCAGGGCGAAGGCGCCGTGGACATCCGGGCGGTTATTCCTCCGCTACGCCGCTTGCGACGTGGTGGACTCCGGGAACACCACCCGGTTCGTGAGTAGGGAATCATAATGCCCCGTACCCCCTTCCGTGAGGGTGCGGGGCATTATGATGCTCAAGTTGAGGTTGAAGAAATAATTTAATCTGAGGCTAAGCTTGAGGTTCTGCCCAGTCTAAAAGGAACGGCGTAGCGACAGGCCACGAACCGTTGCGTAGAAACCCTGCGCCTGCAGCGCCGCACGCAGCGCCTCCACCGGATGCTCCACAACCTCGCCGCCGGGAGTACTCACCGTGTGGGTACCCAAAAGCTCCACATCGTTGACCTTCTCCACCGAAATCTTCTCCGCCCCACCGGCGGACACCAGGCGCGCCAGGGCGGGGGCCGCCGCCTCCAGAAGTACCGGGTCTGTGGTGAAAGCCAGCAGGGTCTTCGCGCCACGCTCCACATAGAGCACCGGTGCGCCGTCCACCAGCAGCACGCAGGCACCCGCCTTGCGTGCCGGGCGGTGCTTCACGGTGCCCTCGTGCGCAAAGGAGGGAATCGCGGGCCAGCTCAGCGCCGCACCGTACGGGTTCGCCGGGTCGGTCGCCGCCAATAGGGTCACCGTGAACGTGCCGTACACACGCTCCGTATCGGTACGCTGCGGCGTGTAGGCGCTCGCACCAAAATCCTGTGGACCTGCGGGAATACTGAGGCTATCGGCGGTAGAACGCAGCAGGTCCACCGTCGCGGGGGCGGCAAACTGCGCCGCACCCAAACCCTCAATAAAGTAGCCGCGACGCACCAGCGCACGATCCTCAGCCGCCGAATAGATTCGGTACAGCTGCGAGAACCCGCCGGCAGAATCCTCCACCTGCAGGCACCCGCGAGTCAGCACACCGTAGCGGTCCAGCAGCAGGTCGGCACGTGCGAGCGCCGCAACCGTCGCTTCCACCGGCTCCTGCAACAGCGTGTCCACACGTGAGAAGCGACCGCTATCCTGCGGGGCAACAGTGGGAGCGGCGCCATGGAACCCGCCGCGCAGGGAACGCAGACCGAGCCCGGCGGCAGGTGCAGAGTAGCCGCTGGAACTATAGCCATCAGCGCCGTAGCCGCCCGCCATGCCGTTACCCATGGAGGCGCGCGCCGCCGCAATACGACCCGCACCGCGGCGACCCACCCGCGACAGACGCGCAGGGGCAGCCGGAGTCGGATGCGCACTGCGGACACCCGCAAGCATCGCCCGAACCGGCGCGAAACTATCGTTCGTCACCACACCAGCCCATACCAGGCGCCACAGCTCCGCCGAAACTTGCGCCGCATCCGGGAAAGTCACCACCTGACCGGCAGGTGCCGCCGCGCTCATCAGCTGCGCTACCCGCTCACGTAGCGCCGGCACGAACAGACCGCCGTGAGCCAGCGCCTCATAGATGGCGTGCTCGAGCGTGCCCGGAGCCTGTAGTGCCTCCCAGAGCTCCGGGTTCTCCGCGCGCAACAGCTGCTCCGGGTAGTCCTTGCCTGTGGTCAGCTCACCCAGGGTCAGCGAGGAACTCTCGCTCAAATGCAGGCGAATCCAGCCGTCAGACTTCTGGGCGTTGCCGCCGCCGAGCTGCCCGGCGCCGGTGAAGAACACTTTGCCGCTCGCCATAAGCTCGTCCAGCATGTGCGGCTGGTAGCCGGGCACGCGCGCCGGAAGAATCAGCGTCTCCAGCGCGGAAGCAGGTACGCGCACGCCCGCCAGCTGGTCGATGGCGGTGAGCAGATCCTCCGTGGCGGAGGCGGAACCTTGTCCCGTACGTTCTGCGCCGTGCTCAGCCAACGGGTTGAGCGTCATCGGGTTGGGTGCCGCTGTGCCGAGGGGCGCCACCCTCTCGCCCACCACCGTGGCGGTGCGGCGGGAGGTCATGAACGCACCGTAGGCGCTCGCCTCCGGCAGGGTCTGCGTAACCCGCACGGATAAAGAACGAACGTTCTGCCACGAGGGTAGGAATACGCCATAGACCTGCGCCGATACCGGCTCAATCTCCTCACGCAACGCCGCCAGAGAACGGGCACGAATCGTGCGCAAAACCTGCGCATCCACCCACTCAACACCGGCAGACCCTAAGGCACGCAACACCTCGGGCAGGAACTCGCCGGAACTCAGGCGGCGCTGCTGCTGAAGACGCTGCAACACCGGAGTCAGCATGCCCACACCCGTCGGGGTCAGGCGTGAAAAATGTTCCGCCGCCTGCTGCGCCGTGAAGGGAATATGGGTGCGCGCATAGCGAGAAACCAGATCCTCCAAAGGCTCCGCGACCGGCTCCAACAGAGCAGTAGGAAGCGCCGCGGCGGGCATAATGCCCAGCCCATCGCGCAGACGCGCGGCATCCTCAACCACCGCATAGTACAGCTGCGGCTCGGCGGAACCATCGGCAGCTCCCAGGAACGAGAACGCGCGGCGCGAGCGCACCAGCTCTTCCGCCAGGGTGCGCGCCTCAGTTGTGCTGGCGTGCGTGCCGTACTCCTCGCCGTACTCCTCGCCGTACTCCTCGCCGTAGTTTTCAGAGTCCTCGGACTCGCCGAAATCCTGAGAACCGTGTGCCGCAGATTCAGCCCGCGGGTTTTCAGCCCGCAAGCGCAGACTCAACTCCCGCGCGCTCAACGGACCCAGCTGACGCAAAAGATCCGCCGCGCCCTCCATACCGCAGGCGCGGTAACGCTCACCCGTGCGCTGCAGACGCTGCTGAGTCTGCACCAGAACCGCCGGATCCAGCAGGTCGCGCAGACCGCTCGACCCCAGCAACTCAGCCAGCAGTGCCGGGTCCAGCGACAGCGCGGCAGCACGACGTTCGGCGGCGGGCGCATCGCCGTCGTAGAGGTGCTCGGCAACGTACTCAAAGAGCAGGGTGCGCGCAAAAGGCGAAGGGTCGTTCGTCTCAACCTCCAGCATGGACACCGCCCGAGACTGCAACGAACGGTGCACCTGAACCAGCGCCGGAACATCGTACACATCCTGCAGACACTCGCGTGCCGTCTCCAAAAGCACCGGAAAATCAGGGTATTTACGCGCCACATCCAGCAGCTGCGCCGCACGCTGACGCTGCTGCCACAGCGGGGTGCGCTTACCTGGATCACGGCGCGGCAATAGCAGGGCACGTGCCGCATTCTCACGGAACCGCGACGCAAAAAGCGCCGAATCGCCCACGCGTTCGGTGACAATCGCCTCCAGCTCGTCCGGGTCGAAGAGGAATAGGTCAGCGCCGGGCGGCACATCCTCCATAGCGGGCAGGCGCAGAATCAAGCCGTCATCACTCGCCATGACGGAGGCGTCCACTCCGTACCGCTCCTCAATGCGGGCGCGCACCGCCAGCGCCCAGGGTGCGTGCACCCCGTAGCCGAGCGGTGAGTGTAGGACCACGCGCCAATCGCCCAGTTCGTCGCGGTGCCGCTCCACAATCATGCGAGTGTCGGAAGGGACCGCCCCGGTGGATTCGCGCTGCTCACGCAGGTAGGCAAGCAGGTTATCGACCGCCCAAGTGTCCAGTCCGAGCTGTTCGAGCTGCTGGCGGGCGGCGGTGCTATCGGTTGCGTCCAGACTGGAGAGGGCGCGCGTGAACGCACCCGTCTGCACGCCCAGGGCGTAGGGGCGGCCCATGCGGTCGCCGTGCCAGAAAGGCAGGCGCGCGGGCTGACCGGGCGCGGGGGAGACCCGCACCGCGTCGTGCGTAATTTCTTCAATACGCCAACTGCTCGCGCCGAGGGTGATGACCTCGCCAGCACGGGATTCGTACACCATTTCTTCGTCGAGCTCACCCACACGCTTGGGGCCGCGCTCTTCATCGCCGCTGACCAGGTAGACGGGGAAGAGACCGCGGTCGGGAATCGTGCCGCCACTGGTGACGGCGAGGCGTTGCGCACCCGGGCGGCCCTCAATACTGCCGGAGGGCGCCTGTTCGGTGGGGGTGCGATCCCAGATGATGCGCGGGCGCAGTTCGGCGAATTCGTCGGAAGGGTAGCGTCCGGCGAGCATTTCGAGTACGGAGTCGAAGAGGGTGCGCGGCAGGTCGGCGTAGGGTGCGCTGCGGCGTAGCGCCTCGTACCAGGAGTCCACGCTGATGGGGCCCAATGCGCAGGCGGCGACGGTCTGCTGTGCGAGTACATCCAGGGGGTTGGTGGGGACGGCAAGCGGCTCGAGGGTTCCGCTGCGCATTCCGGCGAGGGTGACGGTTGCGCCGAGCAGGTCGCCGCGGTGCTTGGGGTAGAAGAATCCGCGCGAAATTTCGCCCACGCGGTGTCCGGCGCGACCCACGCGCTGCAGTGCGGAGGCAACTGAGGGAGGGGCCGCCACCTGGATTACGAGGTCCACGTGACCCATGTCGATACCCAGCTCCAGGGAACTGGTGGCGACCACGCAGCGTAGGGTTCCACCCTTGAGCGCCTCCTCGATGAGGGTGCGCTGTTCCTTGGACACGGAGCCGTGGTGCGCGCGGGCGAGCGGCGGCACTTCGGCGATGTCGCAGATGCCTGCCGCGTAGTCTTCGGGGTCGATTCCCTGCTTTGCGAGGATGCGTCGCAGGTGAATATCGTTGAGTGCTGCGGTGAGCTTTTCCGCTAGTCCACGCGAGTTAACGAAAACAATTGTAGAACGGTTGTTCTCAATATGGTCGACAATACGCTCCTGCACGCGCGGCCAGATGGAGGTCTCGGGGCGCTCACTATCGGGGGCGTATCGCAGTGCCTTTTCGTGCAGTGCCCCCTCATGCTGTGCCCCTTCCGGGATGGTGAGTGTATTTTTGGGCGCGGTGTTATCGCCCTGTCGCACCGGGTTTACTTGCCCGGTTTCTTGCGCGGGTTCCTGCGCCGGGTTTACTTGCCCGGTTTTCTGCCCGGGGAATACGCCAATGGCATCTTCCAGTGTGTAGGGTGCGTTTGCCGGGATGTCTACGGCACTAGAGATAGGCTGTGCCGTGCCCTGCGGCGAGCCGGCAGAAGCGGAGTGCGTAGTCCCGCCGCCTGGCACCTCCGAGGGTGCATATTCTAAGGGGACATACTCTGATGGGGCGTGGAGTCCTTGCCCGTAGTCGTTGGCGCCTCCAAGTGCCGCCATATCGGGTACGGGCACGCTCAGGCGCAGGTCCCATTCTTTGGCAACTGGACGGCTCATGATGGTTACCGGCTGAACGCCGCCGAGGAACCGGGCGACCGCCTCCGGGTTTTCGACGGTTGCGGAGAGTCCAATGCGCTGTGCGGGCTTTTCGAGGAGTGCGTCGAGGCGTTCGAGGGAGACCGCCAGGTGTGCGCCGCGTTTGGTGGCGGCGAGGTTGTGAATCTCGTCCACGATCACGGTAGTGATGCCTGCGAGGGTGTTGCGGGCAGCGCTGGTGAGCATGAGGTAGAGGGATTCGGGGGTGGTGATGAGAATGTCGGGCGGGTTGCTGATGAGTTGGCGGCGTTCGCGTGCGGGGGTGTCGCCGCTGCGCACGCCCACGCTGATGTTCGGTTCGCCCGTGTTGTTTTCGCTCAGGCGCGTGATTCCGGTCAGCGGTGCGCGCAGGTTGCGTTCGACGTCGGCGCCGAGTGCTTTGAGGGGCGAGATGTAGAGGATGCGCGTGCCGCCCGCGGTTCCGGCTTCGTATTCGCGGTGCAGGGCGTCGAGTGCCCAGAGGAAGGCGGCGAGGGTTTTGCCGGAGCCGGTGGGGGCGATGATGAGGGTGTTGTTGCCGTTGCGGATGCTCTCCCAGGCGCCTTCTTGGGCGGCGGTGGGTGCGCTGAAGGTGGCGCGGAACCAGTCGCGTACGGGGGCGGAGAAGTGGGAGAGTGCGTCGGTCATGTATCTATTATGGCGGGGTTTATGGTGTGCGCCTCTTGAATTGTTGGGGGTTGGGGGAGGAAGATGTGTTTGACAGTGTCTCCGCAGGACATGTAATATTTTACCTGTAAAGTAATCGACTGAGAGAACAACCCAAAGGAGCCTCACCATGACCCGCCTGAACGAAGAACAGCTCATCAGCCTCTTCCACGAGCCGCGCACCGTCTCCTCCTTCACCGAGGAACCCGTCACCGACGAGCAGCTGCGCCGCATCCAGGAACTGACCTTCTACGGCCCCACCGCCTTCAACAACCAGCCCCTGCGCATCACCTGGGTCAAGAGCCCCGAGGCGCGCGAGCGTCTCGTCGCACACCTGGCAGACGGTAACAAGGCAAAGACCCAGGGGGCACCGGTGACCGCAATCCTCTCCGCAGACGCGAACTGGGTAGAGCACGCCGACATCTTCAACCCCAACGCTGCCGGCTTCATCAAGGGCTTCTACACCACCGAGGAGCTTGCGACCCCCGCCGCTGAGCTGAGCGCTCACCTGCAGGCAGGCTACTTCATCACCGCAATCCGCGCCCTCGGCCTGGACGCTGGCCCCATGACTGGCGCAGACTTCGCCGGCATCAAGAAGGAATTCTTCGCGGATAATGCAGAGATCCCGTTCCTAATCGTCAACATCGGCCACGGCGAGGCTCCTGCATACCCGCGCGGTGTACGCTTTAGCCACGATGAGGTTGCTCGCTCCCTCTAAGAGCGCGCGCCTACGGCATGACTAAAGCTAAACCCCAGTTTTAGGCTTATAGATAGTTCAAGGGCGGTTCCCCGTGATGGGGAACCGCCCTTGAACTATATGGAACTATAGGCGCACAAGAGGTGCCAGAGTGTTCACATCTGCAACGCCGCGTTAGCGGGCACCAAACTGACCCACCGACAGCTGCGGAACAGACGAAGAGCAAGCGGTCGTATCCAGCGGAACAATCACGCCACCGGAGCCGGAAGGAAGGCCCACCAGGAAGCCCTGAACCGGTCGGCCACCGCAATCGTCACCGAAGCGTGCCGGGTACACCGAACGCAGTACCGCGGTGGTGCTATCGCCGGGGTTGAGGGTCACGCCCGCAGAGTTCATGTACTCATCGGAAGTGGAAGCCTCACGGCCAACCCAGGTTCCCGAAGGACCCGCATGCACCACACGCGGGTAGCCGCGCAGGATGCAGGAAGCATCCGAAGAGTTCTGGAAGTGCAGGGTGTAGTTTCGGGCGCCGGGGGAGCCTTCTCCCACAGTAACCGAAATGTTCAGGTCGTCCAGATCGCACTGGGTCGGGCCCTCAGCAACAGTGCTGCTGGAGGAATTGGAGGAGTTCGAAGAATTGGAAGAATTCGACGAGCTCGAAGAACCCGAGGAGTTCGACGAGTCACCTGAAGAGTTAGAACCGGACCGTGAAGACGAGTTTGAGCTCTTCTGGGAATCCTGCTGAGAATCCGCAGAGTCGTCTGACTTGCTCTGCTCGGAACCCTCGCGGGAGGACCCAGAAGAATGAGAGCCAGAGTTCTGCTTCGACTTGCGATTCTCGGTGTGGGAAGAAGACTTGGAGTGCCCAGAGGAAGAGCCGCGGTTCTCCGCCTCGGGGGAGTTCACCACGGTAATGGAGCCCGGAGTCACCGAAGCGGTAGGCCCGCCAGAAGCTACTCGAATCGTGCCGGGCTTGACCGAAGCCGAAGCACTCGGCTGCGCCGAGGTGCCTTCAGCTTCCTGACCGGCCTGGGACGCGCCGCATCCACTGAGCGCGAGCACGCAGCAGAGGAGGGTGGTTGATGCGAGTACCTGAGCCGATTTCAACATGATTACATCGCCGCCTGCATTTGAATCGTTGCTCCATCCATTGAGGGGGTGTACTCGACCTGGCAGCACAGGCGGGAGTACTCGTTTGCAACATCGTCAACCATGTCGAGCAGATCCTGCTCAGCTTCGGTGCGTTCACCGGAAGCTTCGAAGTGCTCGGGGTCGATGAAGCCGTGGCAGGTAGCGCAGGATGCGTTACCACCGCAGGTTGCGAGTACCGGCACACCGTTAGCCTGGAGGGTTTCCAGGAGGGTGTGGTGGTCTTCCCACTGAATGTCGTAGTTTACGCCTGCTTCGTCAGTGACCTTAATCGTTACGCCCATGCGTTCTCCTTCTTCTGTAGTGATGCGTTTCTATTGTAGAGGTAGGGGCTGTTAATCACCGTACTTTGTGGCGCATCCCCAACCCTACCGTCACGCATATCACGGGAACGCATATTAATTTTTATGCTGAATAGTATGCCTGTATTGTCCTCAGTCTACCTCTTAAAGCCCTGATAACGCGGGATATAGTCGTATATGAATACTGCCCCCAGACGCAAAAACATGCTGGGGGCAGTATAAAGAACCGGCAGGCAGGCGCGCTATAACGGTGACGAAGACCTACTCTGATTCCTTCTCCGTAGCCTTCTCGGTGTCCTGCTTTTCTGCGCTGTGGTTATCGGAATTCTGGACGCTTCCTCCGGGGCCGCGCACAATACCGCGTACGCTATCGCGCGGATTGGCGTAGCGCAGGTCGATGCCGAAGGTATTGCGGATCTGGCGTGCCGAGTTGAGATGCCAGCGCTGCGAATCTGAGGGGGTCACGGAGGTGACCGCCTTCTGACCCGGAGCCAGCTTCTCGTGGCGAATATCGTAGTGCTTACCGCCCATGGTGATGGTGAAGCCGTGCTCCTGCAACAGCTGCACGAATGCGTCCACATCGTGCGGGATTTTGCGACCGCGCTGCCTCTTTGTACCGCTCATCCTCGGCTGCGATTCGAAGGGGCTGCGGTTGGGTGCGGTGCCGCGACTAATACGAATTACCTGCTGATCGGAGTGCGAGAACTCCACCTGGTAGCCGTTGAGCGAGTACACGGTGCGGCTACTGCCGGGAATCGGGCGGCGATCCTCGGCCTCATCCAGGATGCGGGTAATGTACTCGCCGGTCAGTCCGAGCGACTTGAGCTGAGCCTGAGCCTCGGGGGAGAGCTGGTAGCCTCCGGCGAGAGCCTGCAGCGGGCGTAGCGCCAGCACTTCGGCGGTCAGGGGGTTGAGCACCACCTGGTAGCCTTCCTCTTCATGCGTGTAGAGGGTGACTTCGCGGCCGTAACGGTTCTCTTGCGCGCTTTCTTGAACCACCGTGCTTACAGGGGATTCGATGATATCTAGCAGCAGCTCGTAGGTGAGCCCGTGGCGCATCATGTAATCCATGACGCCGGGGAGCACGCCGTAGATGCGGCGGCGCGGCGGCACGTCACCGTAGAATTCCTTCTCAATGCGCGCGGCAATACGCTGGTTCTCCAACGGCACCTCGGTCAGCGGAATGAGGCGCTGGTTGGAGGGGCGAATCTTGGCGCGTGCAGCGGCGGGCTTGGGTGCCTGACGGTATGCGTCCACGAGTGCCTGCTGTTGCTCCACGAATTCCTGGGCAATAAGCGGTAGGAGGGTGAAGTAGAGCTCTACCGCTTCGGGCTTGAGTGCGCCGTTCTCATCGAGTAGGGAGGCACCATCCTTGGCGAGCAAATCCCACGGCTTATCGCTTGCAGCGTTCTCTTCGGAGCCCTGCTCATCGCGGTAGCTATAGGCGGCGAGGGACGCAAGCTCCTGCAGGCGAACGTACACCTCAAGAGGAATGGTGATCTGCTTAGCGGACATTATTTTCCTCCTCGGTGGTGTTTTCTGCCTGGACTATGCCATTTTCTACCCGATTAGCGGCATTTTCTGAGTCTTCCGCCTGCTTCGCCAGGGTATTACTGAGCTCTTCGAGCTGTGCCTTGCGCAGGTTCTCCGCGTGCAGAACATGGAAATCCGGGGTCTTCGCCAGAGCCAGAACGGTCCGCTCATCGGGCGAAACCGCAATTTCCAGACCCTGCGCCGCGTAGATGCGGGTCCAGCCTTCAGCCATGCGCACGCTCTCGGGGTTGCCCAGAGCATTAAGCATCAGGTCGAAGACGAACGGCGGGTTCTTCTTCAAGAAGGTGCGGGCGCGCTCGCTGAATTCGAGTTCCAGGGCGTTGAGCGAGCTGTATTCGCCGTGCGCCAGGGATGCCTGTACCGCTTCATTGTATTCGGCGTCGTATTCGTCAATGACGGTGATAACTTCGGCGGAGGCGGTGTTTACGTCCACTCGGTAGTCGTCGTGGGTAAAGCGAATCGTCCAGTCATTGAGGCGTTCTGCTGCGCCTTCACGCAGGATGGTGCGCACGAGCTCTTCGCTGATGTTTTCTCGTTCGAGGCGGGCACGCAGGCTCGGGCGCAGACGGTAGCTGCGTTTGCGATCCTCTTCGCTGACGCCGTGAGGTGCGGTCGGTTCGGCGGCTACCGGCTTTGCGGCGGGTGCATTGGTGGCAGTCGGAGTAGTGGGGACCGGCGCACCGGGCTTTGGCGCGCTCGGTAGGGACTGGCTGAGTACGGGCAACTCTTCAACTGGTGCCTGCTCGCTAGATGCTGCCGTATGAGTAGCTTCTGCGGCTTCGGCAGCCTGTTGGCGGGCCCGCAGACCCTCCAGGTACTCTTCGATGCGCGGCGGACGGAAGGTCAGCGTAGACTTGCGGAACATGCCGGGGGAGGGCGTACCGGGAGTAGGCGCTGCCGGCTTCGGTGCAACAGGCTTGGGGGTCGCAGGGGTAACCGTGCTGGGCGTCGGTACAGGAATCGTCTTTTTAGCTGTAGCCTCTGCGGGTACTTCCACAGATGCTTCTTGCGGCAGGCTGGGAGTCGGGGCGGGTGCCTGTGCCGCGCGGGCTGCAAAGAGCGCGGGGGCAGGCGCGGGCTTCGGTGCTGCGGGCTTCGGGGTTGCAGGCTGGGGAGTAGCGGTTGCGCTCACTGCGGCGTCCTCACTAACTACACCCTCCTTGGTCTCTGCAACGGGAGTCTCAGCCGTGGAGGCTTCGGCAGCTTCGGTTGCCTGCAGCTCGTTCTGTTCCTCTTCAGGAGGCTTAGTGTCGCTGGGTTCCTCATCGCCGCGGCGTAGGGCGGCAACGAGTTCCTGGCGGGAAGTATAAGGAATGATTTCCTCGGGCGAATCGATATATCGCGGGAAATTCTCGTAGAGAATCTTCGCCCCGGCCTCAAAGAGCTTTTCTACTGTGGTGTTGGCAGCGGGTGCGCAAGGGCAGAGGAGCTCTTGGCGCTGCGCGTCATAGAGGGACCAGTGGGCGCATCGTTCGGTGGGCGGGAAGTAATCGAGGGTTCCCAAATCAGTAATATCAATGAGCGCACCTATCAGGGATTGCGGAATGGATAGCTGTGCCATAGTGCTCCTTTGTGTTGTCTACTCTCCAACCTATGCGTGGAGGGTCCTCTTTCCATCCTAGGCGTTTTTTGGTGGGTGTGCCCCGGAGCACGTCATCTGGGAGCATAAACCTGCGGATTCACAGGTTGGGGCGCTTTTAGGCACGGTTTTTGACACAGATGGGACAGCGTCAGTTGGTGGAGCGTCCTTGCTGCACCTAGCTAGAGCCCGCAGTGTGTCGTGTTACAGCATGTCGTGCCGCGCGGTGGGTTGAGCTCTGCCCCGGGGCTTTTGGCAGAGCGTTTTCTGGGCGGGCTTCTCCCCAAACATATCTTCCCGGGCGTGTCTTCTGGGTACGTCTTCCGGGCATACAAAAAATCCCCGGTTCCGAAGAACCGGGAATCGGTGGTGCGCCCGAAGGGATTCGAACCCCCAACCTTCTGATCCGTAGTCAGATGCTCTATCCGTTGAGCTACAGGCGCATGTTCCTCGCTTCGGATTTCTTCAACCCGTCGCGGCAACAGGTACTACTATACGGATGTTCTCAAGGGTGTGCAAGCCGAAAAACTTGAAATTGACCCAAAAACCCCTCTGAAAGACTCGATAATACCCTGTTTTGCCGCATGATTCCGGGGTTTTTCGTGTCGTAAAATTTTTTCAAAATATTTTCTCGCGCCCTAAAATCGGCGCTACAGGTCCCTGAAATCCCTGAAAAATCTCGCCATAAGCCCTAAAAATTCTTTACAGAAATCTTCTCGTACTCTAAGAATGTGATGCGCAGAACTTAAGAAATGGCGTCATAGAAAGCTCTACAGACCATTAATGCGTTATTCTGTAAGCATCACGAGGAAGTGGAGACTGTCCAAGCGTGCATATTCACCATTGTTTGCACGCTTGTAGTGTTTAACTGCTTCTTTGTTACCGCAGACCTAACCGGATCAATGTAGTATCCGGGCCACCGATTGAAGGGGAAAATGTCAATGGCTGACACCTCAACTCGTACTCTCTCTGCCGAACTCGAAAAGGAGCTTCAGAGCGCACCCACCACCCACCAGGGCCTCCTGGAATGGGTTCGCGAGGTTGCGGCACTGACCCAGCCCGCACACATCTACTGGGTCGACGGCACCCAGGAAGAATATGACCGCCTGGCACAGGAACTGGTTCACGCCGGTACCTTCGTTCGCCTTAGCGATCATGAATTCCCGAACTCTTACGCAGCTTTCTCCGATCCTGACGACGTTGCACGTGTCGAGGAGCGCACCTTCATCTGCTCCGAGACTGAAGAAGGCGCAGGCCCGACCAACAATTGGCGCGACCCCGTCGAAATGAAGCAGACCCTGACCGGCCTGTTCGAGGGCTCCATGCGCGGTCGTACCATGTACGTCATTCCCTTCGTCATGGGCTCCCTGAAGGCTAAGAACCCCAAGATTGCTGTTGAGCTCAGCGACTCCGCATACGTTGTCTGCTCCATGCGCATCATGGCAACCATCGGTAAGGACGTTCTTGCCAAGCTGAACGAGACCAACGGCTTCTTCGTCAAGGCTCTGCACAGTGTTGGTGCGCCCCTGGAGCCCGGTCAGGAAGATGTTCCCTGGCCTTGCAACCCCGAGAAGTACATCGTCCAGTTCCCCGAGACCCGCGAAATCTGGTCCTTCGGCTCCGGTTACGGTGGTAACGCACTGCTCGGTAAGAAGTGCTACGCACTGCGTATCGCATCCGTTATCGGTCGCGACGAGGGCTGGATGGCAGAGCACATGCTCATCCTGAAGGTCACCAACCCCGAGGGCAAGGTTCGCTACATCTCCGCAGCGTTCCCCTCCGCATGTGGCAAGACCAACTTCGCAATGATGGAGCCCACCATCGACGGCTGGAAGGCGGAGATGGTCGGCGACGACATCGCATGGATCGAGTTCGACGAGAACCACCAGGCACGCGTGGTCAACCCCGAAGCTGGTCTGTTCGGCGTGGCACCGGGCACCGGTTACTCCACCAACCCGAACGCTATGAAGGCTATCGCCAAGGGCAACACCATCTTCACAAACGTTGCACTGACCGACGACGGCTCCGTCTGGTGGGAGGGTAAGACCGACGAGGTTCCCGCACACCTGACCGACTGGACCGGTAAGGACTGGACCCCCGAGTCCGGCCGCCCGGCAGCTCACCCGAACTCCCGTTTCTGCACCCCTGCATCCCAGGTCGACATGCTCGCTCCCGAGTACTACGACCCCGAGGGTGTGCCGCTGAGCGCTATCGTTCTGGGTGGTCGCCGTAAGACCACCATCCCGCTGGTTTCCGAGTCCGAGAGCTGGGAGCAGGGCGTCTTCCGCGCAGTTACCCTCTCCTCCGAGACCACCGCGGCTGCTAAGGGCGCTGTCGGCGTGATTCGCCGCGACCCGATGGCAATGCTGCCCTTCATTGGCTATAACGCTGGTGAATACTTCAAGCACTGGTTGGACCTGGGCAAGAAGCACGGCACCGAGAACATGCCGAAGGTCTACTACGTTAACTGGTTCCGTCGCACCCCCGACGGTGGCTTCGCATGGCCCGGCTTCGGCGAGAACTCTCGCGTTGTGAAGTGGATTTTCGACCGCCTCGACGGCAAGGTTGGCGGCCAGGAGACCTTCCTGGGTACCGTTCCCACCAAGGAAGACCTGGACCTGAGCGGTCTGGAAATCTCCGAGGACGAGCTGAAGGCTGCTCTGGCTGTCTCGAAGGAAGAATGGGCCGCTGAACTGCCCGGCATCGACGAGTGGCTTGAGAAGTTCGGCGACAAGCTGCCCTCTGAGGTTCGCGAACAGCGCGATGCTCTGGCGAAGGCTCTGGAGGACTAAGATACTCCAGCTAATACCTAAGGTTTAGCGCCTTGAAGGGGCGGAATCTCTCGGTGAGATTCCGCCCCTTCCTTCCGTTGGGGAAATTTGAATCCTCGTCAGTTGGGGGGAGTGATAAGTTTTCTCGCAAAGGCGTGAGTGTAAGGCTATGCAGTCCACTTGCTCTTGAAAAATACTTTAAAATCCTCGCGGGGTGGGTTGGTGCAGAAGTGGCTATCCATAATTTCTTGCCTATCTTGCCGCCCCTATACAATTCCAATGTAAGATTTTTGAATGTTTACAGCTTTCACGAGCTGCGCATATACGCTGCTGCATGTATTGATATGTAGCGGCACGAGAGATTAGAAGGAGTATCCATGCGTTTGACAGCATTCTCGGATGTCTCGCTCCGCGTTCTGATGCTCCTGTCTGCTCTGGAGCCCGGTCAGAAGCTTTCCACTCAGAAGATCGCTGAGGGAGTGGACACTCCCTATAACCACGTGGCGAAGGCTGTGGCTTTCCTCGTGAACATGGGTTACCTGGATTCGACTCGCGGTCGCGCCGGGGGCGTCATGCTTTCCGATGCTGGTCGTTCTGCGACCGTCGGCACTATTCTTCGTGCTACTGAGGGCGATATCCCCATGATTGAGTGTGAGGATGAGAACGGCCACTGCCCCCTCGATAAGTTCTGCCGCCTGCGCAACGTGCTGGCGAAGGCTCGTGAGGCGTTCTATGCTTCGGTGGACTCTGTTGTGATTAGCGAGTTGACTGCCGGTGCACATCCCGTTGGTCCGATATTTGTGGAGCTAGGCTTCGCGCCTCCGGAGAATGCGTTGCCTGTGCGCTAAGCCTGCACGCTAAAGGAATACGTGGTACCTGTGGAGCTTTCCGGTGGGAGGCTCCATAGAGTTTTAACACGAAGTTTAGGGTTTTTCTGCGGTTGATGCGGGGGCTGCTGGGCGGTTCACGCGGGGGTCTCTCGGCTTTCTTGCAGGGGTTTCTTGCAGGGGTTTTTCGAGGGGAGTGGGGAGTATTTTACCGTTGCTTGCGTGGCTGCTGTAACCTGCGTGAGTCCTCAATTTGTGCAGGGAATGCAGAATATTGCAATTTTGCTTTTCAAATGCAGAAAATGTGACCATATTCATTTTTGCACCATACTACATACTTTCCATAGTAAATATATTTTTATTCCAGAATTTTTATGCACACTTCGGGGCTAGTCACCCGGCAAACTCAAAAACAGTGCTGAAAATATATAGTGTGACGCGGGGCTCTCTCTTTGAGTCAAGCTGAACCATAAGTCTCGCCTAGACCCCTCAATATCCCGCAGGGAGTGACCTGCACTCAGCGCAAACACCCCGCAAAATGCTACGGTAAGGGTACTTTATAAACACTCCGTCACTAACTGAGCTGTCCGAGTGAACGCCCTAGCATCACACATATCAAGGGCATCATCACAACGACCGAGGTGACCACACAGGAAGAAGGCAAGACATGCTCTCCGAGAAGTACCGCCCCATTATTGAGGCAACGCTGCCCATCATTGCTGAGCGCATTAACGACATCACCCCCGACTTCTACCGTCGAATGTTCGCCGCTCGCCCCGACCTGATGGACGGCATGTTCTCCCGCTCCTCCCAGCTCGAAGGTACCCAGCCCAAGGCGCTGGCAGGCTCCATCGCCGTGTTTGCCTCCTACATTGTCGAGCACCCGAACTCCTACCCCGACGAGGTCCTCTCTCGCGTTGCACACAAGCACGCATCCCTGGGTCTGAAGGAAGAAGAGTACCCCACCGTCTACAAGTACCTCTTCGAGGCAATCGCCGCTAACCTGGGCGACCTGGCTACCCCGGAAATTGTTGAGGCATGGACCGAGGTCTACTGGCTCATGGGCAACGCCCTCATCAAGCTGGAGAAGGGCCTGTACGCTTCCCAGGCAAACGACGTCATGTTCGCACCCTTCAAGGTCGTTGACCGCAAGGAGACCGGTGAGAACGTCATCGTGCTGACCTTCGAGCCCGCCGACGAGACCCCCATGACCGAGTCTAAGGGCGGCCAGTACATCTCCATCGTCGTTCCCGCACGCGACGGCCTGCGCCAGGCACGCCAGTACACCCTGCTGCCCAGCGAAAAGAACCAGCGCCGCATCGGTGTGAAGCTCGACCCCAACGGCGAGATGACCTCCATCCTGCACGAGCTGGAAGTTGGCGCAGCCGTTGAGCTTTCCAACCCCTACGGTGACCTGACCCTGGAAGGCTTCGGCGACCCCGAGGCACCGCTGTACCTCTTCTCCGCAGGTATCGGCACCACCCCCATGCTCAGCTTCCTCTCCGAGCTGATTGAGAAGGGCTCCGAGCGCCCCGTGACCGTGGTCCACGCAGACCGCCGCCTGGACACCTGGCCCCTGCGTGAAGAGCTCGCCGAGCTCGTCGGCAAGATGCCCAACGCACGCCTCGTATCCTTCATCGAGGGTGAGGGTGGCGACTTCACCGGCCGTGTCGACGTCTCCAAGCTGGATGTTCCCGCCAACGCTAACGTCTACCTCTGCGGCCCGCTGCCCTTCATGCAGGGCGTACGCTCCGCACTGGTGGAGGCAGGCGTTCCCGGCAAGAACATCAACTACGAAATCTTTGGCCCCGACCAGTGGATGCTCCACGACCAGGCACGCGAGGCGTAAAAACCTCGTAAGCCGGCTCGTCCGCTAGGTTTCTTAAACCCGGCTAGGTTCTCCCTCTGAGATAGGAGAACCTAGCCGGGTTTTTAAAACTCAAAATAAAAGATCCCACCCCGCAGAAATAATCTGCGGGGTGGAATCTTTAGTAGCTAGCTAGTGTTTAGCCCTGGCGAACCAGAGCTAGAACCTCGTCGCGGACGCGCTCCATAGTCGCAACATCCGGTGCCTCAAGGTTCAGACGCAGGAAAGGCTCAGTGTTCGAAGGACGCAGGTTAACCCACCAACCCTCTTCGGTGTTGGTGAAAGTGGTGCCGTCGGAGTCCTCAACAACCACGGGAGCGTTAGCGTAGTGTGCACGCACGCGGTCCACAGCGGCAGCCTTGTCTTCCAGCTCGGAGTTGATCTCACCGGAAGCAACGTACGGGGAGTACTTCGCGCTAATCTCGGAGAGAGGCTGATTGCTACCACCCAGAGCAGCCAGCACGTGCATTGCAGCGAGCATGCCGGTGTCTGCATTGAAGAAGTCCTTGAAGTAGTAGTGAGCGGAGTGCTCGCCACCGAAAACGCCGTTCTCCTCCGCCATAACAGCCTTGATGAAGGAGTGGCCCACGCGGGTCTTCACTGCGCGGCCGCCCAGCTTCTCAACCAGCTCAGGAACAGCCTTCGAGGTGATCAGGTTGTAGATGATGACGGGCTCTTCGTTACCTTCTGCCTTCGCACGAGCAATCTCGCGCTCAGCAACCAGAGCAGTCACAGCCGAAGGGGTGACGGGCTCACCCTTCTCATCGATGACGAAGCAACGGTCAGCATCGCCGTCAAATGCCAGACCAATGTCAGCACCGTGCTCAACGACAGCCTTCTGCAGGTCAACCAGGTTAGCCGGCTCCAGCGGGTTAGCCGGGTGGTTCGGGAAGGTACCGTCCAGCTCGAAATACAGGGGAACGATTTCCAGGGGCAGGCCCGGCAGGATAGTGTCGCCCAGAACAGCGGGAGTGGTCATACCACCCATGCCGTTACCAGCGTCAACAACAACCTTCAGGGGGCGGATGGAAGACAGATCCACCAGCTTGCGCAGGTACTCTGCGTAGGGCTTGAGGACGTCCTTCTCAGAAACGGTGCCGACCTTCTCCACCGAAGGAATCTCACCCGAATCCAGGTACTTCTGGGCCAGGTCGCGAATATCGAACAGACCAGACTCGGAAGACAGCGGAACAGCGCCAGCCTTGGACATCTTCATGCCGTTGTACTCTGCGGGGTTGTGGCTAGCGGTGAAGGTAACACCGGCAGCATTCTCTACGCCACATGCGAAGTACAGAACGTCAGTCGAGATCAGGCCAATCTTCTCAACATTTGCACCGCGAGCGGTTGCACCTTGGGCGAATGCATCCATGAATTCGGGGGAGGAGGGGCGCATATCGCCACCGATCAGAATGGTCTGGCCCTCCAGACCGAGAACGTCTACGAAAGCTGCGCCAGTAGCGCGAACAGTCTCTGCGGTAATGGTTTCGCCGACGATGCCACGCACGTCGTACGCTTTGAACGAGTCATGTAGATTAATAGTAGTCACGCCTTTTATTTTAGCGGTAAAGAAGTGCAACTAGCCTCTATAATGGGCAGGTAAAACCTTATAAATTCCGCTGAATGTATGGTTTTTTATTACGTCACTTACTTCAAATAACTCACGTCGAGAGGTATTTTCCCCCATGGGTGAGATTTTTTCCCTAAAAAACCAAATTCAGAATTATGCGTGGGGTTCGCGCGAAATTCTCGGACGCATGCGTGGCGTGCCCGTCCCCACCGAACAGCCCGAGGCTGAGGTGTGGGTTGGCGCGCATCCGGCTGCGCCCTCCCGTGCGACCGTTGACGGCACCGAGTCCCCGCTCAACGAGCTAATCCAGGCTGAACCCTCCCGTTTCTTGCGCCCGGACCGTACCTCCGACTGGTTCCCCTTCCTCTTTAAGATCCTTGCGATTGATGCACCCCTGTCGATTCAGGTGCACCCCACCCCCGAACAGGCTATTGCCGGCTTCGAGGATGAGCAGGCACGCGGCATCGCGATTGACGCGCCGCACCGCAACTACAAGGACCGCTACTCCAAGCCTGAAACCGTCATTGCATTGACCCCGATGCGCGTGCTGACCGGTGTGCGCACCTCCGAGCAGCTGGCAGAGCTGGCTGAGGCGTTCAAGGCCGACTGGCTGGCAGAACGTGTAGAGCTCACCCCCAAGCAGCTGCTGACCGAGATTATTCGCATGCCCGAAGAGACCGCCACCGCGGCTGTTGAGCAGCTTGTCGAGGCGGCGGCACAGCTGACCGGCTCTGAAAACGCTGCTATTGCTAACGCAGCTGAGCTCGTGCAGATTGTTGCCGGCAAGTACCCAGGTGACCGCGGTCTGCTCGTCGCCTTCGTCATGAACCTGGTACACCTGGCCCCGGGCGAATCTGCATTCACCCCCGACGGCCAGGTACACGCCTACGTCTCCGGTACTGCTATTGAGCTGATGAACCCCTCCGATAACGTGATGCGCGCGGGCCTGACCGCAAAGCACATCGACACTGAGGAGCTCATTAAGGTTCTCGGCGAAAGCCAGGACGCACCCGTCATCCAGCGCCCCACCCCCGAGAACGCGCCTGTGGGCACCTACGCTATGTGGGATCAGCGCATGAGCGTGACCCGCATCCGCGTTGAAGAGGGCAAGCCGCAGGATTACACCTTCGAAGGCATTAGCGCCGCGCTGAGCGTATCCGGTGAAGTCACCATTCACGCGGCAGACGGCAACGGCACCGAAGAGTTCGTTCTGGGTGCCACCGAGTCGGTACTGCACGTGGGTGAGCCCTCGGCGGCAACCCTGAGCGGTAGCGGTGAGCTGTACATCGCTTCTTACGTTTAGGTTTAATATTTGGGTCTTACCTCTAGGCGTTGCGTCTGGGAAGTGTCACTAGACACTCAAATCTAGACAGGTAAATGGAGCATTCAAAAGAGATCGCTCCGCTAATGATACTCATAAAGAATCCACGTTCTTTCGTACCTTGGAATAAGGTGAGGGTACGTGGATTTTTTATTCCCCCGATGCTCGGTGGGAGGGGCTTTTTGTGTTGACCCTACAGAATGTGTTCTAAGTAACCTATAATTGGTCTTATAAATATGCGTTTACCTGTGCCTTTATGCACCTCTTCCTCAGGTACGCAACCCCAAACCGCTAGGAGAACACCGTGAAGATCATCCTCACCGTCACAGGTATCGACCACGAAGGCATTATCGCCGCCGTGACCGCAACCCTCGCCGAGCGTAAGGTCAACGTCCTCGACGTCTCCCAGACCATTATGGGCGAATACTTCACCATGATTATGCACTGCTCCTTCGACGAAGCGCAGCAGAACCTCATCGACTTGCAGGAAGCCATGATTGGTGTCGAGCACGAACAGAAGGTGCAGATTCGCATCCAGGCAGAATCCATCTTCAAGGCAATGCACACCATCTAAGGCTCCACTTATGCGCAACACCAACATTTTAGAAACCATCCAAATGATCGAGGAGCAGAAGCTCGACATTCGCACCGTCACTATGGGTATCTCCCTGCTCGACTGCGCCGACTCTGACGGCGAGGTAGCCCGCCGCAAAATCTACGACAAAATCACCAGCTGCGCTGCAAACCTCGTCAGCGTCTGCGAAGGTATCGAAGCTGAGCTCGGCATCCCGATTGTCAACAAGCGTATCGCCGTCACACCCATCGCGCTGGTGGCAGGCGCCTCCAATGATGAAGACTACGTAGAATTCGCTCGCACCCTCGACGCAACTGCCAAAGCAGTCGGCGTGAACTTCGTCGGAGGCTTTAGCGCCCTCGTCGACAAGGGCATGACCCCCGCCGACGAAAAGCTGATTCGCTCCATCCCGCGAGCGCTCGCAGAAACCGACGTGGTCTGCTCATCCGTGGATATCGGCTCATCCCGCGCCGGCATCAATATGAGCGCCGTCAAACTCATGGGCGAAACCATCCGCGCCACCGCAGACCTGACCGCCGACGCACACGGCTTCGGTTGCGCCAAGCTCGTCGTCTTCGCGAACGCCGTCAGCGACAACCCCTTCATGGCGGGCGCATTCCACGGCGTGCAGGAGGCAGACACCACCATCTCCGTAGGTGTCTCCGGTCCCGGCGTGGTACACCGCGCCCTGCAGAAGGTCCGCGGCGAATCCTTCGACACCTGCGCCGAAGAAATCAAAAAGGCAGCCTTCAAGATTACCCGCGTTGGTCAGCTGGTCGGTACCCTTGCCTCCGAGCGTCTGGGCGTACCCTTCAACATTATTGACCTCTCACTGGCCCCCACCGCAGAGATTGGCGACTCGGTCGCGCACATCCTCGAAGAGATGGGTCTGGAAACCGTCGGTACCCACGGCACCGTTGCGGCACTTGCGCTGCTCAACGATGCGGTGAAGAAGGGCGGCCTCATGGCCTGCTCGAACGTCGGTGGCCTCTCCGGTTCCTTCATCCCGATCTCTGAGGACATCGGCATGATTGAATCCGCAGCCGCCGGACACATTACCCTGGACAAGCTCGAAGCGATGACCGCCATCTGCTCCGTCGGCCTGGACATGGTCGCGGTTCCCGGCGACACCCCCGCCGCCACCCTCGCCGCAATGATTGCCGACGAGGCAGCAATCGGCGTGATGAACCACAAGACCACCGCGGTCCGCGTCATCCCGGCGGTCGGCCTGGGCGTAGGCGACATGGTCGAATTCGGTGGCCTGCTCGGTCGCGCACCCGTCATGCCCACCCACACCCCCAGCGCGGAGGCGTTCATCGCCCGCTGCGGTCGTATTCCGTCGCCGGTTCACGGTTTCCGCAACTAAGCTCGATTCCGTAATTAAACTCTAGGGGCACTGAGAACCAACAGAAAAAGGGGAGGAGCCGAAGATCATCTCTTCGGTGCCTCCCCTTTTTTGCTGTATGAGCTACCAAGAAACTACTGATACACGAAGCGGCTCATCAATGCCTCAAGCGCCAAACGCGCATTCGCGTTTGTCCGCAGACGACGCAGAGTCAGCTCGACCGCTTGCACATCCTCCAGCAGCTGCTGGGCAGAACGGCGGGTGCAGAACGCCTCCAGAGGCTCACGTAAATGCTCATTGACCAACGGAGCCTGCGCCGACAGAGCCACCGTCAACGCATCACGCAGAACCGTCTGAACCTGCGCCACGGAACGCAACAGCGTATCGGAGGAAACACGCTTAGCGCGGCGCTTCTGTTGCTCCTCCAGGCGGCGAACCTGCGCTCGCAAGGACGGCGAAACACGCTCACCCTCGCGAATACCCAGCAGAGCCAGAAGCTCCTGGCGTTCCTGCTCATCCTTGAGAGCGGAGACAGCCTGTGCGTCCTGGTCGGCAAGGTCGGTGAGCTTCTCAGCTGCGTTGAAAGCCGAAGAAATAGAACGAACATTCAGAATCAGGGAGGTAATCAACTCACGACGAGCCATCGCACGCTCATCGGTCGCCAAACGGTACCCCTCCTGCGCATCACCCAGAGCCAGACGTGCCGCACGCTGCGCCAAAGGATCCACCAAACCGTGCGCCAGCAAATACTCGTGCACCTGCGCATCGGTAGGAACCGGCAACTGCACCGGACGGCACCGCGAACGAATCGTCACCAGCACATCGGTGGGGGAGGGTGCCGTCAACAACCAAATCGTATGCGGCGGCGGCTCCTCAATCGCCTTCAACAACACATTGGAGGTACGCTCCGGCATGCGCTCGGTGTCCTCGACTAAAATTACGCGCCAGCGACCCACAGTCGGGCGGTCCTGAGCTTTCATGACCAGCTCACGTGCCTCATCAATGGTGATGTGCGTCGCCTCGGTACTAAAGTGCGTAAAATCTGCGTGCGAACCGTTCATGACGGTCACGCAGCCCTTGCACAGACCGCATCCACGGTTCTGCGGGTCGGGTTGCTCGCACAGCAGTGCGGCAGCGAAAATTTTTGCAGCCTGACGGTGAGGCGCACCGGTCGCACCCGTGAAAAGCCAAGCGTGCGTGGGGCGGTTGGCGGCGGCATCCGTGCGTAGTTGCTGGAGCTTATCGGAGGGAATCAGCAGGGTATCCCAGAGGCTCATGAGTCCTCCTTACCGGTGCGGACCAGCTCGCGGGCGGCAAGCAGAGGTTCAATCACCTCGAACACGCGCGCGTGTACCTGCTCAATCGTGCCCACACCATCAATGATGCGGTGCGAACCGTTAGCGTCCTCGCGGGCGATTTGCTCGAACGCACCGTGAATGCGGGCCTTGAACGCGGTGCCTTCAGCCTCAATACGGTCGACGGTGCCGCGTTGGTCCATGCGCTCCTGCTCGGCGCTCAATGGCACACTCAACAATAGGGTCGCGTCGGGAACCAGGTCGGCGGTGGCCCAGCGGCTCAAATCGACGATGGTTTCAATACCCAGATTACGGCCAACACCCTGGTACGCGGCGGAAGAATCAATATAGCGGTCGCTGAGCACGATGGTGCCCTCAGCGAGCGCCGGACGAATCAACTGGGAGGCGTGAGCTGCGCGGGATGCCGCAAAGATTAGCGCCTCGGTGCGGTCGTCAATGGTGCCCTGACCTGCTTCCAGGACGAGGGCGCGCAGCTTCTCGCCGATCTCGGTGCCGCCTGGTTCGCGGGTGGTGATGACACGGTATCCGCGGGCGCTGAGTGCTTCATTCAGCAGGGAGAGCTGGGTGGTTTTGCCAGCACCGTCGCCTCCTTCGACCACGATAAAAAGCCCGCGGCGACCGGTCGGGTCGGCGGGAAGATTCTGCGCATCGGGGGTGTAGCTGAGAGTATCCATCACCCTTAAGGGTACCGGGTCTCTTAGCTGCACCGGTGGGGTTTTGGTGATACCTCCGCGTGGGATTGAGCGCGTATCAAGGTAAAAAACATATAAATCCTGCGTACTGTTACCCGTGCGGGCGTGCGTTCTGGGCGCGGGTGTGCCAGTCTTAAAGACATGAGTGCAGATAACCACGACATGAATTACTCCGCAGAGACCTTCGTCGTCTCTGGCGGCCGCCCGGCACACGAGCATGACGCGCCGGTGAACCCTCCGATCGTTCTTTCTTCCACCTACCGCGGTGTGGACGCCGTCAATATTGAGCAGGATCGCGTGTACGCCCGCTTCTCGAACCCCACTTGGGAGGGCATGGAAGAGGTTGTGGCGAAGCTGGAGAACGCTACCCAGCCCGGTCTGCTGTTCCCCTCCGGTATGGCTGCTGTCGCTGCTGTGATTGACCTGGTGCCGGTTGGTTCCATTGTTCTGATTCCGAAGCACGCATACATGGCGTCGGTGACCCTGTGCAAGGATTTGGAGCGCCGCGGCATCATTGAGCTCGTTCGCGTGGACATCGAAGACACCGAGAGCGTTATCGCCGCTATGGAGGACGCCGCATCCCGCACCGGCGTGACCCCGGAGAACGTGAACTACTCGGAGCCGAAGGTCCTGGCGTGGCTGGAGAGCCCCACGAACCCGATGCTTGAGGTTGCTGACCTGCCTGCCCTGCTTTCTGCTGCTCGCCGCCTGGGCATTGTGACCGCGGTGGATAACACCTTCGCAACCCCGATTCTGCAGCGTCCTCTAGATTTGGGTGCAGACGTAGTGGTTCACTCCGCGACGAAGTTCCTTGCGGGCCACTCTGATGTTCTGCTGGGTATGACCCTGACCTCGAATGAGGAACTGTACAAGGCGATGCGTCACCACCGCATCACCAACGGCGCAATCCCCGGTCCGGTGGAGGCGTGGCTTGGTTTGCGCGGTCTGCGCACCCTGGCGCTACGCGTGGAGCGTGCGGTGCAGAACGCGCAGGTTCTTGCAGAGCGTCTGAGTGAGCACCCCTTCGTGACTGAGGTGCGTTACCCGGGTCTGGAGAGCGACCGCGGTCACGAGGTTGCGAAGAAGCAGATGGACGGTTTCGGTGCGATTTTGTGCGTTACCCTGGATACGGATGCTCAGGGTGCCCGTAACGTTGTGGAGGCGTTGAAGCTGTGGACCCCGGCAACCTCTCTGGGCGGCGTGGAGTCTCTGGTGGAGCGTCGTCGTCGCCACGGTAACGAGCCGGATTCGATTCCGGAGTCTCTGCTGCGCCTGTCGGTGGGTATTGAGAACGTGGATGACCTTTACAATGACTTGGTTGAGGCCTTTAAGGTTGTCCGCTAAGCGCTTTGCTAGGGTTGTCTAGAGAAGCTGCTGATTCTAAGGAATACTATGTCTCCTATTCTGCTGGTCTGGTATGTGACCACTTTTGTTGATACGCTGCTGGCTATCGCTGGTGCTGCGGTTGGTGTGCTGGCTTTTGTGCGTGCGTGGATGTCTCCGGCGAACGCGTACGATTTTGCCGGTAAGCGCCCGAAGAACACGTGGCTGGCTTTGACCGGTGGTTCTGCTGCGGTGTCGCTGTTTAGCGTTTTTGCTGCGGTGACTGGCGGCGGTAATACTGTGCTGATTCTTCAGCTGGTTGCTGCTGTGATTAGCTGCGTGTTCCTGGCTGGTGTGTGGCCTTCGGTGGGTCGCCGCCGTTTCTAGCGTTAGCTTTTGCACTCGCTTTGGGCGATAGATGGTGAAGCCTCGCGCGCTGTCTGATGGGTTTATCCCGGTCGGATGGTGTGCGGGGCTTTTCCCTTTTCTGGAGGGGTTTTTGAGCCTTTCGTTCTGGTACAAAAGACCTTTATAAATTTTTGGGAGAATGCATATGTTCTAGGCCTTGAGGCATGACAAACCGGCGGGTAAATGAAAAAATAGAGGTATGACTTACAAACTAGTACTCCTGCGCCACGGCCAGTCCGAGTGGAACGAGAAGAACCTGTTCACCGGCTGGGTGGACGTTAACCTGACCGATAAGGGCCGCGCTGAGGCTAAGCGCGGCGGCGAGCTGCTGGCAGAGCGCAGCATCCTCCCCGATGTTGTTCACACCTCCCTGCAGCGTCGCGCAATCAACACCGCAAACCTTGCACTGGATGCAGCAGACCGTCTGTGGATTCCCGTCAAGCGCACCTGGCGCCTGAACGAGCGTCACTACGGTGCTCTGCAGGGTAAGAACAAGTCCGAGATCCGCGAGGAATACGGCGACGAGAAGTTCATGACTTGGCGTCGTTCCTACGACGTTCCGCCGCCCCCGCTGGATGACAACGACCCCTACTCGCAGGCAAACGACCCCCGCTACGCGGATGTTGAGAACGCTCCTCGCACCGAGTGCCTGAAGGACGTTCTGGGCCGTATGCTTCCCTATTGGGAGTCGGACATCAAGCCCGACCTCGCAGCAGGTAAGACCGTTCTGGTTGCTGCACACGGTAACTCCCTGCGTTCGCTGGTCAAGCACCTCGAGGGTATTTCCGATGAGGACATTGCTGGTCTGAACATCCCCACCGGTATTCCGCTGTACTACGAGCTGGATGAGAACTTCCAGCCCGTCAAGCCCGGCGAGTACCTGGACCCCGAGGCTGCTAAGGACGCTATTGCTGCCGTGGCAAACCAGGGTAAGTAATACCTCCGGCAGGGTTTCACCCCTGTCATTGTGATGAGCCGCCCACCGTTGAGGTGGGCGGCTCATTGCGTTCTCGGCAGGGTTTCTGCGCGGGGAGCCTGCCTGAGAAGACGGGTGCTCTTCTGAGTGCTGGGTATCCGCCACATTTATACTTATGGGGTACCCGAATGGAAGGGAAGTACATGGATGCCGGTCTGATTGCCTTTATTGCAGGCATGATAGGTCTGCTGGTGGGCGTTCTGAGCATGAACGCGGTGGTGCGTAGTGAACGGGAGCAGGAGCGTAGTTTGGTGTCGGCGCCGGCGCTGCGTGATGGTGCCGCTCAGGTGCTTGCTGTGATTGGTCGCGCCTACCTGGTGATTGATGAGGTGGGCGGCGTGGTTCAGGCTTCTCCGGGTGCGTATGCGATGGGTTTGGTGCGTGGTCATACGGTAGCGTCTGATGAGTTGGCGGATATGATTCGCACGGTGCGTCATCGCGGTATTTTTGCGGAGCGTACTTTTGAGATTGACCGCGGTGAGGGTGAGGCGCTGGTCTTGGATGTGCGTGTTGCTTCGCTGGGGGACGAGTACATTTTGGTGCTTGCGGATGACCGCACTGAAATTTCTCGTGTGCAGCGTATGCGTAATGATTTTGTGGCGAATGTGTCGCATGAGTTGAAGACTCCGGTGGGTGCGGTGAGTCTGTTGGCTGAGGCTATTGAGCAGGCGAGTGATGACCCGGAGGCGATTGAGTATTTTGTGGGGCGTCTTCATAAGGAGACGCGCCGCCTGTCTGCGCTGGTGCGTGACATTATTGAGCTTTCGCGTCTGCAGTCGACCGATGTGATTGCGCGTGGTGGTCCGGTGTCGGTGCCTTCTTTGGTGGCTGATGCGGTGGATCGTTCGCATATTGTGGCGGAGGAGAAGGACATTCAGATTTCTACCCGCATCGAGGAGGTTCCCGAGGTGTACGGTGATGCCGAGCTGCTCGGTATTGCTGTGCAGAACCTGGTGGAGAACGCGGTGCGTTATTCGCCGGAGCATACGAAGGTGGATATTTGGGTGCACCGTGTGGCTGATCAGCTGCTGGTTGAGGTTGCTGATCAGGGCGTGGGTATCCCGGAGGACGAGCAGAAGCGTATTTTTGAGCGTTTTTACCGGGTTGATCCGGCTCGTTCGCGTCAGACGGGCGGCACTGGTTTGGGCTTGAGTATTGTGAAGCATGTGATGACTCAGCACGGTGGTAGCGTGACGGTTCGGTCGATGCCGCAGGAGGGCTCGACGTTTACGTTGGCGTTGCCGCTGAATGAGCCTCCGGCCGCAGTGTAGTGTTAGCGGTGTAGGTTTTATGGAATCGAAGGAAGTTATTGATGTCTAAAATTCTGATTGTTGAGGACGAAGAGGCCCTCTCGGATCCCCTTGCATTTTTGCTGGGTCGTGAGGGTTTCCAGACGATTGTTGTGGATAACGGTTTGGATGCTCTGCCGGTGTTTGACCGCGAGGGCGCGGATTTGGTGCTGCTGGATGTGATGCTTCCGGGCATGTCCGGTATGGAGGTGTGCCGTAAGCTGCGTGAGGTGTCTTCGGTCCCGATTATCATGCTGACCGCTAAGGATTCTGAGCTGGATAAGGTGCTGGGTCTGGAACTGGGCGCTGATGACTATGTGACGAAGCCGTATTCTGCGCGTGAGCTGATTGCTCGTATCCGCGCGGTGTTGCGTCGTCGTTCGGCGGAGACTGATTCTGCTACTGAGTCGGTGCTGCAGGGCGGCCCGGTGCGTATGGACATTGACCGCCATGTGGTGACGGTTAATGGTGAAGAGATTTCTATGCCGTTGAAGGAGTTTGAGCTCCTGGAGATTCTGCTGCGCAATGTGGGTCGTGTGATGACTCGTGGCCAGCTGATTGAGCGCGTGTGGGGTGCCGACTATGTGGGTGATACGAAGACCCTGGATGTGCATATTAAGCGTCTGCGTTCGAAGATTGAGCCGGATTCTTCTGCCCCGCAGTATGTGGTGACGGTTCGCGGCTTGGGCTATAAGTTCGAGGCGTAGGCGGGCTTGAGACTGATGAGTTCTTCTGCGGCGAATACTGCTGTGATTGTTTTGGCGGCTGGTTCGGGTACTCGCCTGGGTGAGCCGATCCCGAAGGCTGCTGTGCGTGTGCATGGTCGTACTTTGCTGGATTATGCGTTGGAGGGTGCGCTCGCTTCGGGTGTTGCTGAGCATGTGGTGGTGACTGTTCCTGCTGATTGTTCGGTGAGTTGCCCGGAGCTTTTGGAGGATGCCCGCCGTGCCGGTGCGTTGATTACTGCCGGTGGTGATACGCGTACTGCTTCGGTGGTTGCGGCGTTGGATGCTTTGAAGGATGCACAGGTTCCGGTGGATTATGTGCTGATTCATGATTGCGCTCGTGCTTTTACTCCGCCGCAGGTGTATCACCGCGTGCTTGAGGGTTTGGGTTCTGAGAGCCCGCAGGGTGTTGTGCGTGCGGTGATTCCTGTGTTGCCGGTGGTGGATACGGTGAAGACTGTGGATTCTGCTGGTTTGGTGACGGGTACTCCTTCGCGTGCGCAGATGCGTGCGGTGCAGACTCCTCAGGGGTTTGAGGTGGCTGCCTTGTTGGCGGCGCATGAGCGTAGCCGTTCCCTGCCTGATGAGGAGGCTGAGCTGTTGACTGATGATGCGATGGCGATGGAGGCGGCGGGTGAGCCGGTGTTGACGGTTGCCGGTGATGCGGATGCATTTAAGGTGACGACTCCGATGGATTTGCGGGTTGCTCGCGCGCTGTTTGGTGATTCTGCTACCTAACCCTGCCGCCTAACGCCTCTTTTGCGGAGGCGTTGCTGCTGAGAAGATGTTTGATTGATTGAAGGGTCCTGTGATGACTGTTATTCCTCGTGTTGGTACCGGTGTTGATGTCCACGCTTTTGGTGAGGAGAGCACTCCTCTGTATATTGCTGGTCTGCATTGGCCGGGTGAGCGTGGTTTGAGCGGCCATTCTGATGGTGATGTGGTGGCTCATGCTGCCGCGGATGCTCTTTTTGCCGCCTCCGGCACGGGGGATTTGGGCTCTAATTTTGGTGTGGACCGCCCAGATATGAAGGGCGCTTCTGGTGTTCGTATTCTTTCTGAGGCTGCGGCGATTGTGCGTGCTGCTGGTTTTGAGATTGGTAATGTGAGCGTTCAGCTGGTGGGTAACCGCCCGAAGTTCTCTCCGCGCCGTGATGAGGCGAACCGCGTGCTGAGCGAGGCGGCGGGTGCTCCGGTGACGGTGATTGCGACGACTACTGATGGTTTGGGTTTGACGGGCCGCGGCGAGGGGGTGGCTGCTATTGCGACGGCGCTGGTGTACCCGCGCCCGTAGGTGTTTGGCTGCTTCGAGCCATTCTGTAACCTATCGCTGATTTACCGCCCCGGCGTCCGAGCCGACCCCGTAGAATGAGAGTGTGACTATGCGTTTTTATGATTCAGCTTCCGCGACTATTCGCGAGTTTGAGCCCGTCGTGCCCGGTGAGGCGCGTATCTATTATTGTGGTGCTACGGTGCAGGGTGAACCGCATCTGGGCCATATCCGTTCGGCGTTGGTTTTTGACCAGTTGAGCCGTTGGATGAGTTACCGCGGTTTGAAGGTGACGACGGTCCGTAATGTCACTGATATTGATGACAAGATTTTGGCGAAGTCTGCTGATTCTATGGAGCCCGGTTTTGAGGGTGAGTTCCCGAGTGAGCAGTGGTGGGCGCTCGCGTATCGTTTTGAGAAGGTTTTTGCTCAGGCGTATGCGGCGTTGGGTATTGATCCGCCGACGTATGAGCCGCGTGCGACCGGTCATATTCCGGAGATGTTTGCTCTGATTCAGCGTCTGATTGATCGTGGTCACGCGTATCCTGCGCTGGATGATTCTGGTGACGTGTATTTTGATGTGCGTTCCTGGGGTAAGTATGGTGCGCTGACGAATCAGAGCGTTGAGGATATGCAGGATTCTGTGGATGCTGATCCACGCGGTAAGCGTGACCCTCGCGATTTTGCCCTGTGGAAGGGTTATAAGGAGGGTGAGCCGCTGACTGCTTCGTGGGAGTCTCCGTGGGGTCGCGGCCGTCCGGGCTGGCATCTGGAGTGCTCGGCGATGGCTGGTAAGTATTTGGGTTCGCGTTTCGATATTCACGGTGGCGGTTTGGATTTGCGTTTCCCGCACCATGAGAATGAGCTGGCGCAGTCGACTGCTGCTGGCGATGATTTCGCGAACTTCTGGATGCATAACGGCATGGTCACCTATGAGGGTGAGAAGATGTCGAAGTCTATCGGTAATACGATTTCGCCGGCGCAGATGCTGCAGATGGCTCGTCCGCTGGTGGTTCGCTATTACCTGGGTAGTGCGCATTACCGTTCGATTCTTGATTACCGTCCGTCGTCTTTACAGGAGGCGGCAACTGCTATTGAGCGTGTTGAGGCGTTCCTTGCTGCAACTCAGGATGTGCTGAAGCCGGGTCGTGAGGTTCCGGAGGCTTTTGCTGAGGCTATGGATGATGACGTGAATATTCCGCGTGCTTTGGCGGTTCTGCATGAGCAGACTCGTGCGGGTAATGCGGCGCTTGCTGCCGGTGAGGATGCTTCGGAGGCGGCGAATGCTGTGATGGCTATGGCTGAGGTTCTGGGTTTGGCTCAGCTGATGAGTTTTAACGCTGAGGGCACTTCGGGTGCTGAGCATGAGGCTCTGGATGCACTGATTCAGGCGGTGTTGGCGGAGCGTGCTGATGCTCGTGCTCAGAAGGATTGGGCGAAGGCTGATGCGATGCGTGATCTGTTGGCGTCTGCTGGTGTGCAGGTGAAGGATGGCGCGAATGGTTCGAGCTGGAGCGTTGGCTAGAGGGTGATGTGCCACGCGTTTGTGCGTAAGGCTTAGGTCGCGCGGGTTTCTCTCGCGTAGACTCGTATTCATTACTTTGACGAAGGAAGAGAAGAATGGCTAAGGCAGGTTCGCGCCCGGGCGCTACCAGCAAGAAGAAGGGTGCTACTAAGGGCACTGGCGGTCACGGTCGTAAGGCGCTTGAGGGTAAGGGGCCTACTCCGAAGGCTGAGGACCGCGTTTATCACAAGGCGTATAAGATGAAGCGTGCTGCTGAGCGTCGCGCTGCTACTGGTACGAACCGTAAGTTCCAGACTCGTCTGGGTGGTAAGCGTGCTAGCGATGAGCTGGTGACTGGTCGTAATGCGGTGCTTGAGGCTCTGCGTACTGAGATTCCCTCGAAGCACTTGTACATCATGAGCCGTGTTGAGGTTGATGACCGCGTTCGCGAGATCATGACTATTGCGAATAAGCGCAATATTCCGATGCTGGAGATTCCGCGTAGCGAGCTGGATCGTTTGACTGATGGTTCTGTGCATCAGGGTGTTGCGATGCAGATTCCGCCGTATAAGTACCCGGATGCGACTGACCTGGTGCTGGATACTATGGAGCGTTGGCACTCGGGTAAGCTGTCGACTCCGCCGCTGTTTGTTGCTTTGGACGGTATTACTGATCCGCGTAACCTGGGCGCGATTATTCGTAGCGTGTCCGCGTTTAGCGGTGATGGCGTGATTATTCCTGAGCGTCGTTCGGCTGCTGTGACTGCTGGTGCGTGGAAGACTAGTGCTGGTGCAGCTGCTCGTGTTCCTGTTGCGATGGCGACTAATCTGACTCGCGTGATTCAGCAGGCTAAGGAGCAGGGTATTTTCGTGATTGGTCTGGATGGCGGTGGTGATATTGAGTTGCCGGCTCTGGAGCTTGCGAATGAGCCGCTGTGCGTGGTGGTTGGTTCTGAGGGTAAGGGCCTGTCCCGCCTGGTGACTGAGAACTGCGATCAGATTGTGTCGATTCCGATTGATTCTGCGATGGAGTCTTTGAACGCGGCGATGGCTGTGGGTATTACTCTGTACGATGTTTCTCGTCGTCGCGCTACCGCGAACTAGAGTTTTGAAGCTTGCGGGCTACGGACTGTAGCTCTTTAGCTTGAACAAGGAGGGTGCCCCCGTGAGGGGGTGCCCTCCTTTTCTATGCTCTTCTGCGCTCTCCCTATATGTAGGTAATGTAGGTGCTCATATATAGGGAGGCCGCAGAACGGGGAAGCGCCGCGATACAGAGATGGGGGAGAGATGGGGGAGGGGCCGAGCCCCTCATCCCATTTTTTCTTCCCGTTTTCTCTTCCCCTCTTCTTGATGCTGAGTGGCTTCTGCCCCTCTATATGGGCTCTATTAGGGAGCTTCTGCAGATTTTTTTGGGGTGTTTTGAAGGTTTTTAAACTTTTTGTAAAGAAGTTCTAGCACCCATAAAAAGCACTGACTAGGTATTTTAGTACCTGGAAGGGTGTTTGAAACCTATCTGAGGCCTTATTTGTGGTCTACTTCACCCTATTTCGGGTTGCGGGGGTGTTTAGGGGTCTGTATAGTTGTATGAGTCGCCGCGGCGAGGAGGAAAAAACGAAGAACTTCTTCGGTGTTTCTCCTAGTCAGAAGCGGTTGACTGGCTTT
>NZ_JANCOC010000007.1 GCF_024294905.1 Rothia gullae | reverse complement strand
CCCTGGGGTGTCTCGTGGGTGGGTGGGGGGGGGGGGGTGCCCCCCCCCCCCCCCGGGGGGGGGGGGGGGGGGGGGGGCGCCCCCCCCCCCCCCCCCCCCCCCCCCCCCCCTCTACATGCATTAATAGGGAGAAAATCTAAGCGTTGCATCTCTTAGTGGGCTATTGCAGGGAAGACAAGAAGTGGTGAGCGTTCCGTGAGAAAAAGCGCATTCACATTCACTAGTAAGTGCCCAAAAACGATAGAGTGGAATCAGATAACACTCGATACGAAGCGGATGAGACATGACTCAACCACCTGAAAACCACCAGCAGTCCGGCGGGCAGTTCAACGCCCAGCCCGGCCAGCAGGCATTCCACGCCCCCGGTGAGCCCCTCCCGCAGGACCTCTCCGCCGGCTGGCTCCCCGAAGACGAGCGCCAGAAGCCGGTCAGCCCCCTGCCCCAGCCGAAGCTCTTCGCCTACCAGTCAATGCTGCCGCCGAAGGTGCTACACGCGCTGCGTCACCCCTCCGAAATTCCGTGGCTGGTCGCCGCCTACGCGGTCACCGCGGTCGGCTACATTGTGCTGTTCATGGCGCTGGCTGACCTGTTTAGCTCGATGATGCGTTACATCTTCAGCTCAACCGGTGAAGGCTCGGTTCGAGTACCTTCTTCCGATAGCACCACGGCAAGCATGGAAGACCTGATTTTCCAGACGGTTGGTCTGCTCCTCCTGGGCCCGATTGTCATCTTCATTGTTCGTGCGATCTACTACGCGCAGCAGCGTGTGCGCGGTGTGCGCATCACCCCGACCCAGTTCCCTGAGGCGTACCAGATGCTCGCCGAAGCAGCGGAGGCGGCAGGCCTGCGCCGCGTGCCGGATGCGTACGTCGTTCTTGGTAACGGCACCATGAACGCTTTCGCGGCAGGTCACGGCTTCCGCCGCTACATCTGCCTGTACTCTGACCTGTTCGAGATCGGTGGTAAGTCCCGTGACCCGCAGGGGCTACGCTTCATCATTGGCCACGAGGTGGGTCACATCGCCGCAGGTCACGTCGGTTATTTCCGTCTGATTTTCACCACGCTGTTCAACCAGATTCCGATGCTGTCGAGTGCGCTGTCCCGCTCGCAGGAGTACACCGCAGACAACTTCGGCTACCGGTTCTGCCCCGAGGGCGCTGAGGGTGCTGTCAAGGTACTTGCGGCAGGTAAGTACCTGAACAAGCAGGTCAACTTCGATGAGCTTGCCGACCGTGCCGTGACCGACCGCGGCCTTGCCGTCTGGTACGTGAACCTCATGGCAAGCCACCCCATCCTCACCTGGCGTGCGCACGCGCTGCGTGACCGCACCCAGCCCGGCCGCCTGTTCTGGCGCCCGACTGAGAACCCGGTCAAGGACTCCGCACCGCGCGTTCCTGTCCTGATTCCGGCGGCGGAGCCGGTGTACATGTGGCCCGACCCGATTCAGTCCACCGAGTTCATGCGTGAACACCAGGACGTTTGGGCAGACCACACCCTGGAAACCGTGGACGTGTACTCCAAGCCCGAGAATGCCCCCGAGTTCGACGCAAACTCTACGCTGTTCGCTGGCTGGCTCACCGAGCAGGCTCGTGCCTTCCACGGCCAGCGTTGGGATGCGTACGCTGCTGCCGGTGGCGTGCCGGCGCCGGGTGCTCCCGGTGGTCCGCAGGTGCCCGCGCCGGGTCAGCCTGCCTACGGTCAGCAGCCCGGCTTTGGTCAGCCCGCCGCAACCCAGAATGGTGCAACCCAGAACGCTGCAGGCCAGCCCGCACCTAAGCAGCCCTCTAATGGCCAGCCTGCTCCCGAGCAGTACGGTTACGGCCAGTACGGTAGTGACTCCTCTGAGGGTGACTCGTACAGTTACGGTTTCGACGGCGATAAGAAGTAGCCAGTAGCCGCCCGGATGCGCTCTAAGCGCCTCATCTGAGCCGCATAGCTCAATAACCTTCACGAACCCGTCGGGGTGCCTAGGCGCTCCGGCGGGTTCGGTTGTTAACCGCCTCCTCACAAGCTCGTAGCTGGTTGCTACAGTCGTTCGGGTTGCCTGGCATGAGCCGCCCGTAACCTTCAACCACCCCGCCCTGCAGCTGAGATGCACCCGGCCCCCCAGCACCTTCACACAGGTGCAGGTCTAGAATGGACAGCATGCTTTCATCACTTCGCTCTATCAAGCTCGACCCGCTGCTGACCATGCTCATTAGCGCGGTCATCCTCGCAATTATTGTGCCGGCGCGCGGCGACTTTGCCGAATGGTTCAGCACCGGAACGAAGTTCGCGGTCGCCCTGCTGTTCTACCTGTACGGCGCTCGCCTCTCCACCGCGGAGGCTATTCGCGGCCTGACCCACTGGCGTCTGCACCTGATGATTCTCAGCTGCACGTTCGTGCTGTTCCCGCTGGTCGGTTTGGCGCTTTCACCACTGCGTTTTGTGCTCGGTGATGGGCTGTACATGGGCATCCTGTTCTTGACCTTTGTGCCCTCGACCGTGCAGGCATCGATTGCGTTCACCTCGATTGCGGGCGGTAATGTGGCGGCAGCGATTGTGAGCGCCTCGCTCTCTTCGATTGTGGGTGTGGTGGCGACCCCGCTGCTCGCCATGCTACTGATGAACACGGGCCATATTGAGTTCTCTGGAACGGTCTTTCTGGACATCGCCATTCAGTTGTTCCTGCCGTTCGTACTCGGTCAGTTGACGCGCCGCTGGGTGGGGGAGTTCGCTAAGAAGCCGACGACCAAGTGGCTGGATAAGTTCTCGGTCATGATGATCGTGTATTCGGCGTTTTCCGCTTCGGTGGTGCAGGGCGTGTGGACGCGCGTGGCGTGGTGGCAGATCGTGCTGCTGGTCGTGCTCATGGCGATTATTGTGGTGTTCATGCTGTGGCTGACCGACCAGCTGGCTAAGCGTCTGGGCTTTAACCGTGCCGACCGTATTACGATTCAGTTCTGCGGTTCGAAGAAGTCGCTGGCCGCTGGCCTGCCGATGGCAATCATTATTTTTGGTGCGGGGTCGCTGGGTCTGATGATGCTGCCGATCATGATTTTCCATCAGGTTCAGTTGATGATTTGTACCTGGCTTGCGGGTCGCTATGCGCGCTTAGATGTGGTGGGTGCCGCCTCCGCGAAGGAAGTTCAGTAGGGGCTTGAACCCTATCTGTCAGGGGGGTGCTTGTCGGGTGCTATTGGGGGCCTCTGAGCCTGTGAGATAAGCCTCTGATGAGGGGTTTTAATGGCTTTTTTGAGTCTGGATGACCTGTCTATGAAGTGATATAGCGCGTATCCATCGAAAAACTCTCTGACTAGTGCATATGTGTGCAAAATATGGTATTTATGCTGGTCAGTTGGTTTCCTGCGGTTTATATACACTCGATTGCATCAAAGTGACCAGCGAGACAATCAGCGCTATCGGGTGTTGAGTGGCGAAAAGCTCCAATTTTGTCCCAGAATGTTTCGTCGTGGGTTAAACAGATTTGCATCCTGTTTGCAAGGAGTTATGACTCACATGGGAACGGTTGAGATTCACTCCCTCACACCGCCCACGAACATTAATGCAGCGGATTTACTCCCCGCCCCTCGGCGTTTAACCCGCCCACAAAACAGCCGAAAAACCGTAGAAAAACGGGGCAGGGGAGCAGGCATCACAGCACCCGGTCGTCGCCTCCACACGCCCAATGCGCTACCCTTGAGCAGGAGCAGGCCTACTGATACGCAGACCCAAAACATACCAACGCACCTGCGAAGACAAACTCAGCTTCTGTGCCCTACTCACTCAACACCGTATTCACCGCATACAGCCGTATTCACTCAATTCACTCACCTTGCCGCCCTTAGCACCGAACGCGGTACCCATCGAAAGGATTGAGCCCCTCATGCCCGCAGCGTAATGAAAGGCGTGTGCCCTGCACCCGCTAAGCTAGAAGGCATGAAGATTGCCACCTGGAACATCAACTCAATCCGCGCCCGTGAGAACCGCGTCGAAGACTGGCTCGATGAACACGACGTTGACGTGCTCGCCCTGCAAGAAACCAAAACCAAGGACGAAACCTTTCCCTTCGACCTCTTCGAATTTATGGGTTACGAGGTTGCGCACTTCGGCCTGAATCAGTGGAATGGCGTGGCAATCGCCTCCCGAGTTGGCCTCGAAGACGTGCAGCGCGGTTTCGATAACCAGCCGCACTTCGGTAAGCCCGGCGAGCCTGAGGTGCTGGAGGCGCGCGCTATCGGTGCGACCTGCGGCGGCGTGCGCGTCTGGAGCCTCTACGTACCCAATGGCCGCGCCCTGACCGACCCGCACATGGACTACAAGCTCTGCTGGATGGAGGCGCTGCGCCAGAACGTACACAACGAACTGGCGGCTAACCCGCAGTCGCAGCTCGCCCTGGTCGGTGACTGGAACGTCGCCCCCGAAGATACCGACGTGTGGGATATCGACTACTTCCTGCGCAACGAAATGACCCACGTTTCCGAACCTGAACGCCGCGCTTTTGCCGCCCTACTCGAAGAGGGCATGGTGGACGTAGTACGCCCGTACACTCCGGGCGAGTACACCTACTGGGACTACCAGGCGGGCCGCTTCACCAAGGATGAGGGTATGCGCATTGACTTCCAGCTGTTCTCACCCGCGCTTGCCGCACGCGTGGAACGTGCCTGGATCGATAAGGTGGAACGCGCCGGTGAAGGCGCAAGCGACCACACGCCGGTCGTGGTTGAGATTGCCGACTAAACGGAGCGTATAACTTGCCGTAAAAACCGCGTGTAGCAAGGAGGCGAGGGGAGGGGTCCCTCGCCTCCTTGCTGCATCTGCTGGTGCTTTTGCCCTGGGTTTCTGCCAATATTTTAAAGTTTTCTGTATGGCTTAGTTGAAAAGTTCGCCTATACGAACTATTGTTAAATTCCGCCCGGGACGACAGGCAAAAGCGCACCATGATGCCTGCGCAGACACACCGTGTCCCTATCGTCCCGGCGCGGCAAATCCTACACATCAACCACATACTCAAACCCGTGACTTCCAATGAAGGATGCCTCATGAACGCTCTCATCCCCGCAGGCAGCAACACGCGCCGCCTCATCCAGGCGCTATGCGCCGCCCTCGCACTTACCCTGCTACTCGTACTCACCGGTTGCGGTAGCACTGCCAGCACCACCGAAGGCGCTAAGAGCAGCAACAGTAAGAAGACTGTGCTCACCACCTTCACCGTGCTCGCAGACATCGCTCGCAACGTGGCAGGCGACGACCTGAACGTCGAATCCCTCACCAAGCCCGGCGCAGAGATTCACGAGTACGAGCCCACCCCCTCCGACTTGCAGAAGGCGCACGCCGCCGACCTGGTGCTCGACAACGGCCTGAACCTTGAATCCTGGTTCGCGAAGTTCGTTGAAGAATCGAAAGCTAAGCACGTGACCGTCTCTGAGGGAGTCACGCCCATCTCCATTACCGAGGACGCCTACGCGGGCAAGCCCAACCCCCATGCTTGGATGAGCCCCAGCAACGTGCAAAAGTACGTGGACGTGATGATTCGCGAATTTAGCGCCCTCGACCCGGGCCACGCCGCCGACTACAAGTCCCGCGGTGAATCCTACAAGAAGCAGCTGCAGGGCGTGCGTGACGAGCTCGTCAAGGAAATCTCCACCCTGCCCGAGAACCAGCGCGCACTGGTCACCTGCGAAGGCGCCTTCTCCTACCTGGCGGCAGACGCTGGCCTGAAGGAAAAGTACATTTGGGCGGTCAACTCCGAACAGCAGGCGACCCCCTCGCAGATTTCCTCCGCGATCGACTACGTGCGCCAGAACCAGGTGCCCGCCGTGTTCTGTGAATCCACCGTCTCTGACAACCCGATGCGCCAGGTCGCAGACGCCACCGGCGCACGATTCGGCGGCGTGCTCTACGTGGACTCGCTCTCCGAGGCGAACGGCCCCGTGCCCACCTACCTGGACATGATTCGCTACGACGCACGCACCATCGTTGCGGGCCTCAAGGGCAACTCCTAAACCAGGCATAAACCCGGGCTAAACCAGGGTCAAACCCCGCATCGAAACCCCGGATAACCCCCAAACCCCCGATAGGATAGGAGGGGCGGTTGTCTTCTTGGCTCCGCTCCTCCCACGCCGTTAACACCCGCTCACACAGCGCCCACTCACCAACACTCAAGCAAGTACACCCGCCTCACGCATACGGTGACCACCAGAAAGAACACAAGGAATGAGCACTCTTCTCAGCTGCGAAAATGTGCATGTGAACTACGGGCCAGTCCGCGCCCTCACCGGCGCATCCTTCATCCTGGACACCGGACGTATCTGCGGCCTGATCGGCATGAACGGCTCCGGCAAATCCACCCTCTTCAAAGCCATCATGGGGGTCGTGCCCGTGCACGCCGGCAGCATCACCCTTGACGGGCAGCCCGTCGGGGGTAACCGTGGCAGCCGCGGCAAGAACGCGCACCACCACCGCGCCGGACTCGTCAGCTACGTGCCGCAGAGCGAAGAAATCGACTGGACCTTCCCCATTTCCGTGCGTGAGGTCGTCAGCATGGGACGCTACCGCAACCTCGGCATCACCCGCCGCCTGCGTGCTGCAGACCGTGCCGCGGTGGATGAAGCGCTCGCCCGCGTGGAACTGACCGACCTTGCCGACCGTCAGATTGGCGCGCTTTCGGGCGGTCAGCGTAAGCGCGCCTTCGTGGCACGGGCTATCGCCCAGGGCGCTCAGCTGTTGCTGCTGGATGAGCCCTTCGCCGGAGTGGACAAGCGCAGCGAGGCGATGCTTATTCAGGTCATCAAACAGCTGCGTGACGTGGGAGCGACCGTGCTGGTTTCCACGCACGACTTGGCGAGCCTGCGCCAGTTCGCCGACGAGGCGCTACTGCTGCGCGGCGAGATTCTGATGCACGACACCCCTGAGAAGGTGCTCGCCCCCGAGAACCTGGTGCGTGCCTTCGGCATGGAAGTGGACGCCGGCGCGTCGGTCGCTACCGGTGCCTCCGGCGCTGCTACCTCCGGTACTACTACGATTAGCTCTGCGGAAGGGAAGAACTAAATGGACATCCTCAACTTTCTGGTGGAGCCGCTGACCCTGCCCTTCATGCTCCGCGCATTTGTGGTCACCGTCATTGCCGCCGCCGTCTGCGCCCTGCTTTCCTGCTGGCTCGTGCTGCTCGGCTGGTCGCTCATGGGCGACGCAATCTCGCATGCGGTGCTGCCCGGCGTGGTGCTCGCCTACATTTTCGGCGCGCCCTTCGCGGTGGGTGCGGTCATTGCCGCGCTCGTGGCGGTGGCGCTCATCGGTGGGGTGCGGCGCAGCGGCCGCGTGCGTGAGGATGCCGCGATCGGCATCGTATTCACGACCATGTTCGCGTTCGGTCTGGTGCTGATTTCGGTTACGCCGTCGAATACCGACCTGAACCATATTCTCTTCGGTAACGTGCTGGGTGTGTCCTGGTCGGACGTCTTGCAGGTCGCTATCCTCGCGGTGGTGGTTGCCGCCGTGCTGCTGGTCAAGCGCCGCGACTTCGTGCTGTACGCCTTCGACCCGGGCTTTGCGCAGGCGGTGGGGTTGCGTCCGCGTCTGCTCGGCGCGCTACTGCTCATTATGCTGGCGCTGACTTCCGTGGTGGCGCTGCAGATTGTGGGTGTGGTGCTGGTCGTGGCGATGCTCGTCATCCCCGGCTCCACCGCGCGCCTGATAACCGACCGGTTCGTGCCGATGCTCGCGGTGAGCGTGGGAGTCTCCCTGGTGGGCACGCTGACCGGCCTGTACGCCAGCTACTACGCGGATGTATCCCCCGGTGGTGCCGTGGTCGTCACGCAGGGCATACTGTTCGCCCTGGCGTACGTGTTCGCCCCGCGCTACGGTCTGCTGGGCAGGATGCGCGCCCGCCGACTCAGCACTGCTGCAACGAAAACTGAGCCGGTAGCTTCCTAAGAAAGCTCACCCTGTGAAAGCTCCTTCTAGGAAAGCCCACTGAGTACACTCACCACATACAGTAATAGGCGGAAAGTCCCACCGTGGGGCTTTCCGCCTATTGCTATCTTCTGAAGGTTAGGGGCACGTACCTGCCCGGATTTTCGGGCTAGAAGTCTGCCTCTACCGCCCTATATCTAGCGCACCGTGCGGGACACGAACAGGGAGGCGGTAGCCTCGGCACCCAACGGAATAATGGTGCCGCCGGGCTTCACCGCACCGGCCGCGTCCGTCTCGTGCAGGTTGCCGGAACCGGCACCGACCACGCTCACGTTTACCGCCTCCGAGAAGGGCGCACCCTCCTCAATGTGCAGTCGCACTCCGGGCACAAAACCGTAGCCCTGCAGGTAACGCAGCAGGCGCGGGTCGTCATCGTTAATGCGTTCGAGCACGACTGTTTCGCCGGGTTCGCACTGGCTCAGCGGCACGGTCTGTGGAAAACTAATATGCCCCGAAGAATCCGGGATCGGGTCGCCGTGCGGGTCGCGAGTCGGGTGCCCCAGCAGGGTGTCGATGCGGTCCACCATGAAGTCGGATACCGCGTGCTCCAGAACCTCCGCCTCGTCGTGCACACGGTCCCAGGTGTAGCCGAGGGTCTCCACGAGGAACGTCTCAATGAGGCGGTGGCGGCGAATCATCGCCAGCGCGTAGGAGCGGCCGGTTTCAGTGAGCTCAATAGCGCCGTACGGCTGATGCTGGATCAGGTGGGCGGCGGCGAGGCGCTTGAGGCCGTCAGATACCGAAGAAATGCGCAGACCCATGCGTTCTGCCAGGGCGGATGCGGTGGCAGGGGTTTTGGTCCATTCTTCGAGGCTCCAGATTTCCTTGAGGTAGTTCTGGGTGCTGACGGAAAGTTCTGAAAGAGGCATACAGATAAGTTTACCTTTTCTCTGGTTTTACCTGCCGAGTTGCCGAACATTCAGCGCAGGCTTAAAGAGTGTCCCGCCCGGATAGTTCACCCCTGGCAGGGGGTGACCATCACGGGCGGAATCGGGTGTTCGGTTCCGCGCTGGCAGGTACGAAAGGCTGGCAGGCGCGAAAGAATGAGGGATGCGCGGTGGGGGTTAGGTGGCGCGGCGGCGCGAACGGTCAATACGGGTCAGCAGCTCGATGAGCGCACCGCGTGCCGCCTGCTCCTCGTGCCAGAGGGCGCGGACGAGGGTGCGGCTGACTGCCTGGGTGGTGATGCCGAGTGCGGTTGCGGCGGCCTTCTGTTGGCCGCGTACGCCGGGTACGAGTAGGTTGACTACGCGCCATTCGGCGTCGGTGCGGTCGGCGCATACGCGGTAGAGTAGGCGTGCGGAGCCTGCGGCGAGGTCGGCGAGGTGGCGGTTGTCGGCGCTGACGCTGATGCAGCGTACGGGTGCGCCTCCTTGTGCTTCTTCGACGGCGAGGCGTGAGAATTCGAGGGCGTCGCCAGTGCAGTCGGTGGTGCTGACGGTGCCGAGTGCGCCTGCGAATCGGGGGATGTTGAGCTCGCCGATTCCGATACCGACCCAGAAACCGTTATCGCGTGCGGCAATGAGCGCCGCGTGGAGTGCGTCGCTGGCGCGGTCGAAGGCGCCCTGAATTTCGTCAGGGTATGTCTGGGCGAAGGCAACATGCGGGTTGAGCTTTGCGAGTTCGTCCGACAGTGCAGTGAGTGAGTGCTGTGCGGAACGTTGGATAAAGGTTAGAACGAACACCCTCCTATTATGCCGTAAAACCTTCAACAAGTGGCGTAAGGTTCGCCGTAATACCGGCAACATTTAAACCCCTAAAAATGCGTATTGATAAGGGGAATTATCGTGATAATGCACTGTGTGTAGAAATCCTTGAAAGGACGTAGAGCACCCCCGAAAGGAAAATAATTTTCATGCAAGTGCATGCTGAATTATTCGCTTTCGGGGGCGTTGAGTGGAGTTGATAGACAGGACTACCGCGGTACTACTGTGCGTTCGTTACCTGCGAGATATGCGGCAGCTGACGCAGTGGCTTCTGGAATACCATCACCACCAGCGACAGGAAAATGAACACCGCGTAGAACAGCGCCGTGTATGTAATACCCCAATCAACAATGAGGAACCCTGCCAGCAGAACAGCCAGCGGGGTCAGCGCCATGTTCGGGATGCCCTGCACCGAGTGTACGCGACCAATCATGTGCTCCGGGGTGGATGCGTTAATGTACGCAATGATGCTTGAATTGAAGGAGGGTAGCACAATACCCGCCAGCACAATCAGCAGGCACACCGCCCACAGCATCGAATAAACCACCGGCAGCAACAGGTAGCAGGTCGACATGATGGCCAGAGAGGTGATACCGAGCGGGCCGAGCGCAAACTTCTCGGTCAGCGGGCCGACCAGGAACGAACCGATCAGCACGCCCACGCCGAAGGCGCTCGCAAAGATACCGATGAAGAGCGGGTGTGCGCCCTCCAGTGTGTAGTAGTAGATGAAGGTGAGCGGAATGCCGACCGTTCCAAAATTCGCGAGTGTTGAAACGAACGCAATGGACACAAGTACCTTGTTTTTCAGGATGTACTCGAAACCGGCTTTTGAGTCCTGCCAGAAGCTGGTTTTCTCGCCTCCCTCCTCTTCTGTGGGCTGCCGACTAGCACCGTAGCTCTTGGGTGCGACGATGAATGCCAGCAGGTTGACGACCGCGTGAATTGCGGTCATGAGCACGGTCGAGAAGCCGATAATGATGCCGGCGACCGGGCCACCCAGCAGGTTGGCGGTGGACTCGCGCGTCTCACCCATACCGGAGGCGTACCCCAGGTGTTCCTTGGGGACTACGCGGGTGATGATGGACTGTTCGCTCGGGTAGTCGAAGGTGGAAATGATGGCGGCGAGAGAAATCGTGATCACCAAAACGTAAATGTTGGTGACGTTGAAAATGAGGTAGAGAAGAATCGCTATCCAGGACAGTGACTGGCCGATACAGGACAGCGCTAGGCACTTTGAGGGACCGATTCTGTCGACCCATGTTCCAGATACTGCTCCGGCGCAGGTGGCGAGAACACCCGCGACGAAGAGGGTGATACTCGCAGCTTCGGGGGAGCCGGTCAGCGCCAAAATAATGATGGGCGTGGTGATATAGCTCATCGAGTCTGAGAGCTGGTTGGCTCCAATGGCGAAGAGAGTATTTCGAAAATCTCTATTCTTGAGTAGCTCGGTGTTGACACTCATGGGGGACCTCCACGATGGGGTTTATGGTGTCGCGCGGTGTGCAATCCGTTGTGCGTAGTTCGTTGGGCGCAATTGTATGAGTGAATACCCCGACAGCCGGCTGCGCCTGCCTGTATTCGCTTGTATTCGTCTGTTTTCGCCTGTACCAGCCGGCCATGACGGGTCTGCTGGTCATCACGGGGGTGGTTGAGGATGCACGGGGCGACTCATCGGGAGCCACCCCCCCCCGCACAAGAAGTGTGTTGCGCGATACTTTAGATTCTATAAGAGATGTGAATCATATGTATGAAGGCACGTCGAAAAACTTTCCTCATTTTGAGTATTGACATTAGGGTTATAGTGACTATAATTCATTCTTGGTGCTTCCACCCAACCGAACCCTGAATGAACCCGGCTGAACCCGATTCCGGGCACGCCAAAGACACCCGCAACGTAGCGGGCGGGGGAGTGTAGAAGAGCGCAGAGTAAAAGCCGCACTAGGGGTGCTACTCCACCAGGCCAGCGAAGCCCGACAGAGCCAGCACCTCCTCAACATCCTGCGGCACCGAACGCGCCACCCACGGCGAATGCACCAACACCGCCTGCCACTGACCGCGCGACACCGCCACATTCAAACGATTCGGCGACAGAACAAACCCGGCACCGCGCCCAGAATCAACCCGCGACGACGCCAACGACACCAACACCACCGCAGCCTCCTGACCCTGGAACTTATCCACCGTACCCACACGCACGCCAGCACCCGAAGAATCCGCCAAACCAGCAGCAATCAGCGCCTCACGCACACAATCAACCTGCGCGTTATACGCCGCCACCACAATGCAATCCTCCGCCGCCAACGGGCGCGGCTCAGCACCAGCCGCCGGAACCCACTCACGACCCAACAACTCGCGCACGTAATCCACCACCGCCTGCGCCTCCTGCACAGAACGCACCGAACAACCCGCATGCTCCACCGGATACGACACCACACCCGGCGCAACACCCTGCAAGACGCGACCAGCCGTAGCCGCCGCGCTCGCCAACGCGCCATCATACGAAAGCCACGAAACCCGCTCGCACAACGCCGAATCCATGCGCCACGACTCACCCAAGAAATAGCCAAAACGAGGATCCAGCGCCGCCGCCCCGTCAGACAACCAGCCCAACGCCGAAACGTCCACCGGGTATGGGTGTACACCCGTCGACACCTGCGGCAACTGCTGCGGATCGCCCAACAGCAGCACCGAACGCGCCGCACGAGCCGCCGCCACCGTATTCGTCAGAGAGAACTGGCCCGCCTCATCAACCACCAGAACATCCAGCGACCCGGCAGGCACGCGACGCTCACTCACGTAATCCCACACCGTGCCGCCAAACAGCAGGCCGCCCGCACCAGAAATCAGCTCCACCAGCTCAGAATCAGACACCTCAGACCACGGGGCGTCCGGAGTCACCGACTTGCCGCGCAGACGCACCGCACGCGAAACATCAAAACCATCACGGGCACAGCACGCCACCATGAGATTCTCAATCACCGCATGCGACTGAGCCACCACACCCACCTTCGCACCCTCAGCCACCAGACGCGCAATCACGTGCGAGGCGAGGAAAGTCTTACCCGCACCCGGAGGGCCCTGAACCGCCACATAGGAATGGTCGAGAGAGCGAACCGCCGCGTACACGGCATCCACCGTGGGCAGGTCAGAGCCGGAAAAATCAACCTCAAGGGGTAGATTTTCTGCATTTTTGGCGTTCGAGGCGCCCTTCTTCAGGCGCGGCGCTCGGCGGAACAGCAAATCCGCGGAGGCGCTCTCCACCCCCGTCAGCGAAGCCGCCGCATCGAGCACGCTCGGCAGGGCTCGGGGCGAGGAGGGAGCCTCGGACGGCTCAGAATCTTCATCGGATACGGGGAGGTCAGGCATCAGCGCGCCAGGCATGAGCACACCGCCGAAAAGCAGCCCGTGCACATCGGCCTGCAGAGCCGCCTCAATCGTCGCCGTAGACACCGGATCACCAGGACCAATACCCGAAGGCAGGGCACGGTGCGGCTCATCCTTCACGCGGATGCGCTCCTGCAGAAGCACCTCCAAGAAATCGCCAGCCGACTTGCCGGTCGACTTGCCGGACTCTGGGGTAGCCTCTTCGGGGTTCGCCGAATCCGCGGAACCGGCGCCGAAACCGCCCTGCGCCACCGCCAGCACACGCAAGCCAAAGAAACCCGTCGCCGACAACTCGGCGGGCACACGCTCACCCGGATTCGACACACGGAAATAATTCACCTGCGACTCCATGCGGTCCAGCGCAATCTGCGGGCTCAACCCCGCCTCGTACGCACAAAAAACCGCACGGTCAGAGGGCGCAATCACCAGGCTCGGGTCAGCCTCAATTCGCGCACGCAACAGGCGCACCTGCGCGCCGCGCACACGATACCAGCCGGGGGCGTCTTCAACCTCGGCGGGCTCCTTCATGGCGGCGGCAAGCGCCTCCAGGTCTGCGGGGATGTTCAGGAGAGCATGCGCATGCTCCACCGAAAGCACCTGCACCCGATCAAGGTACGCGTAATCGCGGCTCGCCACCCACGCCGTCGGGCCGTCCTCCAGGCGGCGAATGTGCTCACGCCAGAACGGGGCGCGTTCGCGGCGGTGATAATTCGTCATGGACAGCAGCATCGCCGCCTCAAGCTCACCGGCACCCCAGCCGTGCTCCGCCGCGTGCTCCTCCAGGGAGGCGAGCTGGGCATCCAGCAGGCACTGCAGGCGGTACTGTTCGCTGTCGTTCTCGACCGCTACGGGCACCTGGTACATGACCGGGTGATCCTCAGTTTCGGGGTCTTCGGCGGTATCTTCGGCAGTGTCTTCGGTGACGAGCTCCGGGGTGTCGGTCGCGAGGGCAAGAGATGCCGCCGCGTTCAGGCACGCCGGGCACTCGTCGCAGGTCAGAAAATAGGGGATGCGCTCGGCAAGTTCCGCCGGTTCTACACCCTCGTTCAGCGCCTCGGTGAGCAGCAGGAGGCGCTGCTCCTGCAGGCGAATCAGCGGCAGAATACGCGCCGAATCAACCCGTTGAGGTTGAGGAACGGGAGATTGGTGCTCAGCGTGCTCCGATTCGGACCCCGCGCCGTACTCATCTGCGCCGCGCTCCAGGTGAAGGTAGAGGCACCTCGCATTCTCGGTGCTCTCGGTTGCACTAGCGGTCAGCAGGTGCGCTGCCAGGGCACCGCGCAACAGTGCCCGATGCGCCGCCTCACCCAGGTGCGGGATGCAGACGATTCGGGCGGTATTGCTCTCGGCGGTGCTGTCCGCAACCGGGCGGTCGAGGCGGTCGAGCTCAACCGTGTAGGTCAGCCCCGCCGCGGAGGTCGCCACCAGGGGCACCGGGTGTGCTGTACCGCCCGCGTGCTCACTGCTAACTACTCCACTGCCGACTACTGCACTGCCGACCATTCCACCTTCGGCCAGCGCTCGCAGGCACTCGTGGTACGCTTCGCGGGCGCGCTCGGACTTCTCGGGGGTCGAGTGGGCAGATTGCTTCTGCGCACGCTCCCAAAGCTCTGTGTAGAGCCGCATCTCGCAGGCGGAGGTTGCGGTCAAATCAGCGAGGGTGAAGGTAAGGTCCATGGTGACTTTTCTGCTGGAGGAGAGAGAAACAAGGCGGGCGTGAAACCCTGCCGGGTGAGCGGGCGTGAAACCCGGTTGAGGAGTCTGTCGGCACCCCGTGCCCCTCACTCCGAGAGGTTGATTTTCGGGTTTCACGTGAAACATTACAGAAAATCAACCTGCTCGGGATGATTTTGGGGCTTTTGGGGTTATCCGGGCACACACGCTAGGAGGCTGTACCCGCCGCAGCCGCGGTAGAAACTGCCGCCGCGGGCGCCTCCGAAGTGGGTGCCGAAGCACTCGCCGCTACTGCAGAGGAAGCAGCCGAAGCACTCGGCGCGATCGAACGGTTCGCAATCGCCGCCGCCGCCGCGTCCACGCGTTCCTTCGCGGCGGGTAGCGCATCCGCACCACCCAGATCGTTCAAAATAATCGCGAAAATCAGGCGGGTGCCGTCGGGTCGGGTCGCCACACCGCACAGCGAAGACACCGTGTACAGGGTGCCGGTCTTCGCCTGCACAAAAGTGCGCGCGTGCACGGCGTTCACCGCACCAAAACGACCGGACAGGGTGCCACTCACACCCGCGACCGGGAACGTGCTCATCAGCTGCTCCGCATGCTCATCAGCATTCAGCAGAGCCACAACCTGCACGAGGGTTCGGGCGGTCACGCGGTCCGTCAAGGACATGCCGCACACGTCCGCCTGCACCAGGTTTTCAATGTTCACGCCGGCATCTACGAGTGCCTGGCGCACGGTCTGCTGTGCCGCCTCGCCGCTACCTTCCTTACCTGCGGCAATGGCGGCGCAACGGCCGAGCACCTCAGCGAGGGCGTTGTCGGATTCGAGCATCATGTGTTGTGCCTGCTCCAGCAGGGTTGCCGATTCAACTGCCGCGATTTCGACTGCTTCCGCGGGGGCGGTGCGGCGCTCCGCGAGGGTGAAGCTCATGCCGGATTCCTTGCCGGCGGTGTTGAGTGCATCCACGAACGCCTGCTGGGCGGCAACCGCCGCATCGTCCGGGCGTACCGGGTTGCTTGCGTTGGATTTGTCCGGCACCGTGTGTGATTCGAGCGCAATCGGGTGAATGGGCGTGATTTGGCCGGACGCTACGTCCGCGTCATCCCAGCCGGGGTTCACGCCGGGGCCGCTGAAGAAGGTGCCGTCAAGGTAGACGGGTAGCGTCGCGGTCGGCTTCTCGCCCTGAAGAAGCGCCTTCACGGTCAGCTCGGCGAGGGTGCTAAGGCCTGCGCGTCCGACAATATGCTTCGGGTCGGAAGCGCCCGCACCGAGCAGAGTATCGCCGCCTGCCATGAGGTACAGTCCGGCGGCGTTGCGGGTTACGCGGGTGCGCAGGCGCGCCTGCAGGTTTGCGTAGTGGTTGAGTGTGAACAGGGTCAGCACCTTAAAAGTGGAGGCGGGCGCGCGCGCGGTGTCGGCGTTGGCGGCGTACAGGTCGGCGGGTGCGGTGGGTGTCTTGATGCTGGGCAGGTTGCCGTCCATGCCGGTGACAAGCAGGCTGTACTGCGGGTAGGTGCCGTCTGCGAAGAGCGCGGTGAGGGCGGCACGTAGCTGTTCCTGTTCCGCTTCGGACAGTGCGGGTGCGAGGGTCGGGGTGGTGCTCGGGGTTGCGGAGGCGGTCGCCTCGGTGGTGGCGGTTGCGTTTGCGGAACCTGCGGGGCGTTTCTGTTCGGTTGCGGCGGATCCGCAGGCGGTGAGGAGGAACATGCCGCCGAGGGTGAGGGCGGCGCGGCGGGTGAGGGTGGTGGTCTGGGTGTTGTGCTTGTTGGAAGGCATCTTTTGAGCATAGCGGGCGGATGGGGTGCCTATCGAATTTATGCGCCGGTGCTGGGTTGCTCACGCCGCGCTCCTGCTGCCCCTGAACCCTATCTGGGCTACCCGGTACGGCGGCAGGGTGCGCTGGCGGGCGTACTGGCGGGCGTGGGACTAGGCTGAACTTTAACAGCGGTGTGAGCGGGGTAAATTACGCTGGTTTTGGCGCCGAATACGCGGTTTCGGTGTGCGTGAACGGGTTACAATGGGTGAGTTCAACACCTAACTTTCGCACCTTGCGCGCCGAAGTCGCCGCGAAAGTGACTCTAACTCACGAGAAAGAAGGTTCCGATGGAACTCGACGTCACTATTGAAATTCCCCGCGGCTCCCGCGTGAAGTACGAAGTGGACCACGAGACCGGCCGTCTGCGCCTGGACCGTGTACTGTTCACCTCCATGCAGTACCCCACCGCTTACGGCTACTTCGAGAACACCCTCGGTGAGGACGGCGACCCTCTGGACGCAATGCTGATCCTGGACGTTGACGTTGTTCCCGGCGTGCTGGTTGAGTCCCGACCGATTGCAGTGTTCAACATGACCGATGAGGCTGGCGGCGACGCTAAGGTTCTGTGCGTTCCCACCGACAAGCGCTACGACCACATCAAGTCCCTGGCTGATGTTCCCGAGCAGCTGAAGGCTGAGATTCAGCACTTCTTCGAGCGTTACAAGGACCTGGAGCCCGGCAAGTGGGTTAAGGGCGAGGGCTGGGAAGACCTGGCTGCTGCTGAGAAGATGGTCCAGGAAGCTATCGACCGTTTCGCAGCTGAGGGTCACTAAGCTGCCGCACCGTTAGGTGTACCCGGTTTTTGTAGGGGGCGTGTTTCCCGTGTCTGGTTCGTGCGAGTTTTCGTGCGTGCTGGAGGCGGTGGGCACGCCTCCTTTTTGTTGTGCTCCTTGACATGTGTTCGGAGGTTCCGGGAAGGACACATGTAACCGAATTATTCTTCGGAAAACAGCCTCAGAGCACCTAATGGGAGTGCTAATATAGGCATATTACGAAGAATACTTCGTGTAACCTGAGGTTCTGCAGCGGTGAGGAGGAAACCCCTATGGCATTCGATGCAACAGGGTTCGCGCAAGAATTTGGTGCGCAGGTTCGTGCCGTCCGCAAGTACGAAAAAATCACCCAAATGGAGTTAGCGTGGATGGTCGGGCTCAGCGATAAAACAATCCGCGATATTGAGCGTGGGCTGCCCGGCCCGTCAATTGGCGCGGTCCTCAAGGTCGCCCAAGAGCTTGGCATCGAGTTGGCCATCACCAACCCCCTCACCTAACCCCTCCCGCACACTGCGATAGAAAACAGAACCTGGAGAAAAGCCATGACAGATGAACTTATGGCAGATGTCTATAAAGATGGTGTTCTCGCCGCATATTTGAGGCGAGACGCCAACGGGATGATTCATTTCACCTACCGGGCAGATTATAAAGGCCCGGCAATTGCCACGAGCCTGCCTTTAGACGCGGAATATACCGCAGAATCAATTCCTCCTTTCTTTCAGAATCTTCTGCCCGAAGGCTATAGGCTCGACGTCGTTAGTTCCGAGAAAAAAATCAGCAAAAATAACACCCTGGGCTTATTGCTGGTGATTGGTTCTGACGTTCCTGGCGATGTGCAAATTATTGAGCACGGGCGGGAACTGTACACCGCTCCAGCTGCATTGGTGAACAACCCTGAGGTTGTTTCCTTTGCAGAACTTATAGGCACGGTTGACCGCCGTGGACTGCCTGGCGTTCAAGAAAAGCTGAGTGCCGTCATGAAAACCCTGCCTGTGCATTGGACGGGTGCTGGCTATGATGCGCTTCTGAAAATCAGCCCGCAACGTATGCCCGGGCTCGTAGAAAACGAAGCTGCCCACCTCACGGCGGCCGCACTCATGGGCATTCCTGTAGCTCAGCATGAGCTTGTCTATGATCGAGACGGCGTATCAGGTTTGATGGTCTCCCGTTTCGACCGAACACCCTCCGGGGGGCGCATCGCAATGGAGGATGGTGCACAGATTTTGGGTGTTCCTTCGGGTGAGAAATACACGGAAGATAACCCTGCTGTGACAACAGAAAGTGTCATTCAAGCAATGGTGAAAATCGCTGCTTCCCCGGCTATTGCCCGCAGGAATCTTTACATGCACTTTCTCTACGCTTGGCTGACTGGCAACGGTGACCTGCACGCAAAAAATATCTCGCTCCTCAAGGGACGCCGTGGATGGGAAGTAGCTCCTATCTACGACATCCCCTGTTCGCTCGTGCATATAAAATCTCTATCCATGGCGCTTAGCATCAACGGAAAAGATAATTCGAATCCCGGTGACGGTTCGCCGCCCGAAGATTGGAAGATTACTGTTGACGATTGGCTTGCTCTCGCAGAGACTATCGGTCTTCCATCTAAGGTGCAGAAAGACGCTCTAACTCGTGCTCTCAAAGCGGCTCGAGCAGTTCGCTGGCCCACAGACCGAGCCGCCCCGGGATATGTTTTCAACTCGAATGCCTCACCGTTTAAGGCCATGCAGAAAGAGTTGGAACGCCGCCAGGACGAGTTTGAAGAGTACCTTCATACGCGCTCCTAAGGCTCCTGACTTCTTGAGCCTCCGTTATTTCTAAATTCTCCTCGTGAAGTATCTATATACATAGATACTTCGCAATTTCTATAAAGGAACCACCATGCAGAATGGACGCGCAGGACGCCTGCACCCAGCCGTCGGCACTGCCCGCCGCCACCTCGCTGCCGCCCTCGAAAAGCTCCTCGGCGCCGGAAGCATCAAAGCCACCGGACGCTCCCGCACCGCCTCCACCACGGACGCCGCCGACCTGCCCCTGATCCTGGTCGCCTGCAGCGGCGGCCCCGACTCCCTCGCGTTGGCAGCCATTGCCGCGCACTTCGCTCGCCGCAGCGACGTGCGCGTAGGCGCCATCATCGTCGACCACGGCCTGCAAGAAGACTCGGCCGCTGTTGCCGCGCAGACCGCGCAGACCCTCACCGACCTGGGACTTCACCCCGTTATCACCGAAAAAGTGCAGGTTTCCGTCGGCAACATGGGCCCCGAAATGGCGGCACGTACCGCCCGCTACACCGCCTTCACGAAAGCCGTTGAAGCCACCGGCGCCCGCGCCGTACTGCTCGGCCACACCCTCGACGACCAGGCAGAAACCGTGCTACTCGGCCTGAGCCGCGGCTCCGGCACACGCTCCCTGGCGGGCATGCCGCCCGTGCGCGTCGAAGGGGGCGTCACCTACCTGCGCCCCTTCCTCGGCCTGCGCCGCACCGACATGCTCGACATCTGCGACGCTGAAACCCTCACCCCCTGGATCGACCCGACCAACACCGACGAAACCCTCATGCGTGCCCGCATCCGCCACAGCGTGCTGCCCTACCTGGAGGAGCACCTCGGCGGGGACGTTGCCCGCTCCCTGGCGCGCACCGCCTCCGTAGCTGGCCCCGATGCCGAATACCTCGACGAGCAGGCACAGGTAGCCTACGAGCAGGCGCTCCTATCCGCCGGAACCGCCGTGCGCGGCATCGAACGTGAGGACGCCGTGCTACTGGACCGTGCGCAGGTGGCGGCGTTACACCCGGCGCTTCGTCTGCGTGTGCTTGCGACCGCCTGCAAGATCGCCGGGGGAGAGAACCCGGGCTTCGAGCGACTGCAGGCGCTGGACTCTTTCACCGCCGAATACGCGGTAGCTGGGCCCGTTCAGATGCCCGGTCACGTGAGCGCATACCGTCGCCGCAAAATTGTGCATCCGGCAACCGGTGAACGCCTGGACGTGCTCGTATTAGTGCCAACTCGACCCTAACTAGGTGCTCAGTTGGGTGCCCTCAGCACACACTATCTGCGTGGTGAGGTGCGCCGCGGCGCCGTTTTAAGCCATACTTAAGGCGAACACCATCCACATTGTCCGCTGTGGGAAGGCATGAAACCCCGCACCCGGGGTCCCCGGCGGAGGCGCAGAGCGTCTAAAGATACGAAGGAATACATCGTGCAGGCTATCGACGTGCAGGACGATATTAAGAACGTTCTCTTCAGCAAGGAAGAGATCAACGCGAAGGTTGCCGAACTGGCGGCGCGCATCGACGAAGACTACGCCGGTAAGGACGTGCTGTTGGTGGGTGTTCTCAAGGGCGCCATCATGATCATGGCTGACCTTTCCCGCGCTCTCAAGGGTCACTACACTATGGACTGGATGGCTGTTTCTTCTTACGGTTCCGGCACCAAGTCCTCCGGCGTTGTGCGTATCCTCAAGGACCTGGACACCGACCTGGTGGGCCGCAACGTCCTGATTGTTGAAGACATCATTGATTCCGGCCTGACCCTGGCATGGCTGCAGCAGAACCTGATTTCTCGCGGCGCAGCTTCCGTTGAGATATGCACCCTGCTACGCAAGCCCAAGGTCGTCAAGGCTGACGTTGAGGTCAAGTACGTCGGCTGGGACATCGAGCCCGAGTTCGTTGTTGGATACGGCCTGGACTTCGCTGAGAAGTACCGCAACCTGGACTGCGTCGCAACCCTGCACCCGCACGTTTACTCCTAAGCTTTCACCTCAGCAACTATGCTGTAGGTGGTTACGCCCCGCCTCCTCACGCTTATGGGGGAGCGGGGCGTTGCTGTACCCGGCGAAGAAGATGCACTTTCACCCCCGCCGAGTGCTACAACCTTTAGCCCGCAGGTGAAATAGAGAAGCCCGGTACCTAGCCGCCCGCCGGGGTAGGGTACATTTAAGGTTGCACCGTTGGGTGTTCCGGCAGGCATGCCGCACCCCAACGGGTTACAGCCGCAACGTAAGGACAAAGCATTGGCGCAAAACCCCAATACTCCGCAGAAAGGCTCGGAGGGCTTCCTGAAGAAGCTGATTAACGGCCCCTGGTTCTGGCCGGGTGCAGCTCTCGTAATCATGCTGGCTTTCCTCATGGCCTCCTTCTTCACTCAGCCCTCGCGTCAGGTGGACACCAACGTGGGTCTTCAGTTGCTCAACGACCACCAGGTCAAGAGCGCAAAGATCTACGACGGCGACCAGCGCGTCGAGCTGCAGCTTAAGGACGACTACAAGAAGGGCAACGACAACTACGGTAAGTCGGTGCGCTTCTACTACGTGCAGCCTCGCGGCGACGAAGTTACTAAGGCAATGGAATCCGCCGAGCTGGAAAGCTACACGGACCAGCCGGTTGAGCACAGCTTCCTGGGCTCCCTGGTGTCCCTGCTCCTGCCGATTCTGCTCTTTGGTGTGCTCTTCTGGTTCCTGATGGGACGCATCGGAGGCGGCTCCTCCGTGATGAGCTTCTCCAAGTCCCGCGCGAAGAAGTTCACCAAGGACAAGCCGGAAGTCCGCTTCAGCGACGTCGCTGGCGTGGACGAGGCGCTCGCCGAGCTGGAAGAAGTCCGCGAGTTCCTGGCTGAACCCGAAAAGTTCACCCGCCTGGGTGCAAAGATTCCCAAGGGCGTTCTGCTGTACGGCCCTCCCGGCACCGGTAAGACCCTGCTCGCCAAGGCTGTGGCGGGCGAGGCTGGCGTGCCGTTCTACTCGATTTCTGGTTCTGACTTCGTTGAAATGTTCGTGGGTGTGGGTGCGTCCCGCGTGCGCGACCTGTTCAAGGAAGCGAAGAGCGACCCCGCCGCCATCGTCTTCGTCGACGAGATTGATGCTGTTGGCCGCCGCCGCGGCGTCGGCATGGGCGGCGGTAATGACGAGCGTGAGCAGACCCTGAACCAGCTGCTGGTTGAGATGGACGGCTTCGACGGCAACTCGAACGTCATCGTCATTGCGGCAACGAACCGACCCGACGTTCTGGACCCGGCGCTGCTGCGTCCCGGTCGTTTTGACCGCCAGATTGGTGTGGACGCCCCCGACATGCAGGGCCGCGAACACATCCTGCGCGTTCACGCCGCAGGCAAGCCGATCGCTAACACCGTTGATTTGGCACAGGTTGCTAAGCGCACCCCCGGCTTCACCGGTGCTGACCTGGCGAACGTCATGAATGAGGCGGCTCTGCTGACTGCCCGCGATAACGGCAATGTGATTGACGACCGTGCTATCGACGAGGCAATCGACCGCGTCATGGCTGGTCCGCAGCGTTCCTCGCGCATCATGAACGAGCACGAGCGTAAGGTCACCGCATACCACGAGGGTGGTCACGCCCTGGTCGCGGCGGCACTGCGTAACTCTGCGCCCGTCACCAAGATTACGATTCTTCCGCGCGGTCGCGCCCTGGGTTACACCATGGTCATGCCGCAGGATGACAAGTACTCCACGACCCGCCACGAACTGCTCGACCAGATGGCGTACGCGATGGGTGGCCGTGCGGCTGAGGAAATCGTCTTCCACGACCCGTCCACCGGTGCGTCTAACGACATTCAGAAAGCAACCGACACCGCCCGCAAGATGGTCACTGACTACGGTATGAGCGCCGCGATTGGTTCCGTGAAGCTCGGCGGCGAAGACACCGAACCGTTCCTCGGTGGCGGCGGCGCTTCGGCACGCAACTACTCCGATGCGACCGCGGCAAAGGTGGACGCTGAGATTCGTGCCCTGCTGGAGCAGGCACACGACGAGGCGTTCCAGATTCTGCTGGAAAACCGCGATATTCTCGACCGCCTGGCGTTCGCCCTGCTGGAGAAGGAAACCCTGCTCGAGAACGAGATTGCCGAAATCTTCAAGGATGTTCGCAAGCGCCCCGAGCGTGAGCACTGGTACTCCAAGCCGACCCGCGAGCGTACCGACATCCCGCCGGTGAAGGCACCGAGTGAGCTGGCTCAGGAGGCGCAGAAGGCTGAGGAAGCACCTGCCGCTACTGCTACGGAACCTACTGTTCCGGTAGCGCCTACGCAGCCGTTGCCGCCTCAGGCGCCCCTCACCGATCCGGACGCCGACCCGACCGTCGCAATGCCCACCCAGCAGTACCCGAACTACCCCGCCCCTCCGGTGCAGCGCCCGGAGAACGGCACCCCGAACCAGAATGGAGCAGAGAATGAGCGAGGCTAAGAATGCCGTCGACCAGCCGCGTATTGAGGCTGCCGTCCGCGAGATTCTGCTCGCGATTGGTGAGGACCCGGACCGTGACGGCCTGCAGCAGACCCCTGCACGTGTGGCGCGTGCTTACGCGGAGTTCTTCTCGGGCCTGTATCAGGATGCTGGCGATATTCTGGGTACGACCTTCGACATTGCCCACTCTGAGATGGTGCTGGTGAAGGACATTCCGTTCTACTCGACCTGTGAGCACCACCTGGTGCCGTTCCACGGTGTGGCGCATGTGGGTTACATTCCGGGCCCGGACGGTAAGGTGACCGGTCTGAGCAAGCTTGCTCGCGTGGTGGATCTGTACGCTCGCCGCCCGCAGGTGCAGGAGCGTCTGACCACGCAGGTGGTGGAGGCTCTGGAGGAGCACCTGAACCCGCGCGGTGCGATTGTGGTGATTGAGGCTGAGCACATGTGCATGTCGATGCGCGGTGTGCGTAAGCCGGGCGCGAAGACCGTGACCAGTGCGGTGCGCGGTGCGCTGATGAACGGTGCAACCCGTGCGGAGGCGATGAGCCTGATCTTCTCGCAGCGCTAAGCGCATGGAATGAGCGTATAGCTATACGACAGGGGGGGCAGGATTCTAAGGAATCCTGCCCCTGCGCTGTACCCCTGCGCTGTGTAGCCGCTTTTGTTGGGTTGTATGACGAGTGCCCTTGCGTGAAGAGCATTAGTGATTGTAAAGTTGTTACTACTAGAACCGGCACCACTCCTTCGGGAGTACAGGACCGGTCTTCTTTTTTAAGTGATTGACGCTCATTCCTCATTTGGGGGGCAGACACACTAAAAGGGGCGGAGGTGAAAACCTCCGCCCCTTTTCTCATCACCAAAGTGCTCTGAGAATGTGTTCTGAGCCGGTACCTTCCGCGGCCGTGGCGGCGCCGATCATACCGCGCCGCAGAAGCTAGAAGAGCCCCGCCGCTAACGCTGCAAGCTACCCTTCGCCTCGCTCGGATTATCCCAACCCAGGGCAAGAGTCACGATCAAGCCCACGGCAATGAAACCGCAACCGGTCGCGGTGCCGAAAGCAATCCAGCGCACGGCAGGAACACCTTCAGCGAGCACAATAGTCACCAGCGCAGCAAGAGCCACCAGGGAGAGAATCCAGGCTCCAGTCTTCATATTCACAATGAGTCACTTCCTAGAGTATGTATGTGTGGGTGCGCGCCGCCGACCGGGAACGCGCCCGGCACAGTATGCGTGCCCTCCCAGCATACCCTTAAATAAGTATCTGTAATGCAAATATTGCATGTCGTGTCCCTAGAATCGACTTCACAGCTGCCCCCACCCCAATCACTGTGTCAATCACTGCGCCAAACTCCACCGCACCGCAGATTCGGTACGATAAACCCATGACTGAATCCACACACACCACCTGTGTAGCCCCCCTGCCCTGCGACGCGCTCGCCGCCGAACGCACCCTCGTGATGGGCATCCTCAACGTCACCCCCGACTCCTTCAGCGACGGCGGCCAGCACTACGCCGCCATCGACGCTATTGCCCGCGCCGCCCGCATGATCGCCGAGGGTGCCTCCATTATCGACATTGGCGGTGAGTCCACCCGCCCCGGTGCCGTGCGCATCAGCGTGCAGGAGGAACAGCGCCGCATTCTGCCCGTCATCGAGGCAGTCGCGCAGATGGGCACCACCATCAGCGTTGACACCATGAACCCGCAGACCGCTCGCGCCGCCATCGCCGCCGGTGCGCACATCATCAACGACGTGTCCGGTCTGAACGTGAGCGATAAAATGATCGAAACCGCCGCTGAACTGCAGGTGCCGTACATCCTCATGCACGCTCGTGGCACCTCCCAGACCATGAACAGCCTGGCGGAGTACCCGCGCGGCGTGGTCACCGAGGTTGTGGAGGAGCTGACCGGCCTGCGTGAGCGTTTCCTTACTGCCGGTGTGCTGCCGCAGAACCTGATCCTTGACCCGGGCCTGGGCTTCGCGAAGGGCGGTATGCAGGATTGGGAGCTGCTCGCCGCCGTTGACGAGCTACAGGGCCTGGGGCACCGCCTGCTCATTGCCGGTTCCCGCAAGCGTTTTATCGCCAACGCCCTCACGGCGGCGGATATGGCGCTGGCTGAGCGCCTGAATGCGAGCGGTTTCACCGCAACCGATGCGGGTGAGGCTGAGCGCGAACTGTGGCAGCCGCTGTCGGAACCGCGCCCGGCTCAGCACCGTGCCGCAGCCTCTGCGGCGGTGACCGCCCTGGTGGCGGCGCGCGGCGTGTGGGCGGTGCGCGTACACGATGTTCCCGCCAGCGTGGATGCGGTGACGGTCGCCTCCGCGCTGCGCTCCGTAAGCTAAGGCTCTGTCAGCTAGAACCACCAACCCCGTCCACAACCTCCGACTACCCGAATACCCTCTAGGAGACCCCCAATGACCCAGACAGATTACGCACGCCACGACCGAATCACCCTCACCGGCATTACCGCCAAGGGCTACCACGGCGTGCTCGAGTTTGAGAAGCGCGACGGCCAGCCCTTCGTCGTGGACGCGACCCTGTACAGCGATTTTTCCGCTGCAGCCGCTACGGATGACCTGACGAAGACCACGAACTATGCGCTCGTGGTGGATCTGATTCACCGCCACGTGACGAACGGTTCGCTGGACCTGATTGAGACCCTCGCGGTGAATATTGCCGAGGGTATTCTCGCGATGTTTGAGCTTGTGGAGGCGGTGGAGATTACCGTGTCGAAGCCGCAGGCGCCGATTGAGTTGCCGTTCGGTAACGTCGCGGTGAGCGTGTTCCGCGAACGTGCCGCGGAGCGTGTCTTGGAGGGCGGCCGCTAGTGGCGGGCACCCAGAAAACCGATACGCAGAAGCCCAACACCCTGAAACACCGCGCGGTGTTGGCGTTAGGCTCGAACCTGGGCGAAAGCGAAGACACCCTGGAGCGTGCCGTCGCCGACCTGGTGGCGGGCGGCGTGCAGCTGGTGCGCACCTCCGGGTTGTACCGTACCGCCCCGGTGGGTGGCCCGGCGGGTCAGCCGGATTTCGTGAACGCGGTCATTGAGGTGACCACTGACCTGGGCGCCTACGAGCTGCTGAAGCTGTGTAATGCGGTGGAGGCGGCGCATCACCGTGAGCGCCTGGTGCGTTGGGGCCCGCGCACCCTCGATATTGACGTGATTGACTATGACGGCGTGATCTCTGAGGATCCGGTGCTGACTTTGCCGCATCCGCGGGCGCAGGAGCGTGCTTTTGTGCTGGTGCCGTGGGCGCAGATGGACCCGCAGGCGTACCTGACGGTCACCCGGCGTGCGGAGCCTTCGGGGGAGCGGCCGGATGAGGTTCCTGCGCCGCTGAGCCGCGAGGTTGTGAACGTTGCGGAGCTGTCCCGCACGCTGCTTGGGGCGGATGAAGACGCTATTAGCTATATGCGTGAGATGCAGGTACCTGATCAGCCTTAAATGTGGCACTCTGGAAGGTAGAAGAACCTACCGAAAGGAAACACCATGAAGCCCCTGAGTTATCGGGCGATTATTCTGGCGGCTGTGTGCGGTGCCGCTGCCGCTCTTATGGTGAATTCCGTGATGATTGGCGCCGGTTTTGGTGAGCTGAATTTTTCGTGGATGCTCGGTGCGGTGTGCCTGCTGGTTGCGGTGGGTGCCGTGTGGCTGGGTGTGCAGGTGGCTCGTTATCGTCGTATTCAGACGCGTGAGAAGGTACCCCATATGGGCCCGATTCTTGCGGCGCGTGCGGTGGCGTATGCGCAGGGTTCCATCATGACCGGTGCCCTGTTGACGGGCTGGTGTGCTGCGATTCTTGGTTACCATGTGGCGATGGTGTCTGTGCGCGGTTTTTCGGTGGTCTTTTGGGAGGTTCTTGTTAATTGTGTGGGCAGTGTTGCCCTGCTGATTGCTGGCCTGTGGGCGCAGCATTGTTGTCGTATTCCGCCGGAGGATGATGAGGATGCGGCCTCCCCTTCCGGTGCTGTAAAGCCGCGAGAGGGAGGAACCTATGTCGGCTCCTAACCAGAATAGTTATTCGCCGAATGGCCAGTACGGGCAGGACTCCCAACAGGGGCAGTATGGTCAGCCTGTTCAGCAGACCCAGAATGACCAGCAAGTGCAGTACGGTCAGCAGGTTCCGCCCGCTGTCGCGTACCCGAACGCGCCTCAGCCGGTTCCCGCGCAAGCCGTGCTGGAACCGCAGTGGGTGTCCGCCGCCTCCGGCTACTTGACGGTTCGTTTTGTTCACACTATTTCTGCCCTGGCGCTCCCGATTCTTGCGGGTGTTGCCATGTATTGTGTGGGCGCGTTCTTCGGCGGCCCGGAGGCGCTACGCATCGTCGGTCTGGCGGTGGTCGCGGTGTTTGGTCTGTGGGGTCTGTGGTGGATTCTGACCACTCCGCGCCGTACTCGCGCGCTCGGCTACGCGCTGGAGGCGAATCACCTGATGGCTCGCCGCGGTATCGTGTTCCGTTCGATGAGCTCTATGCCGTATGGTCGCATCCAGTATGTTGATGTAGATTCGGGTCCGCTGGAGCGCATGTGCGGTGTTGCCCGCCTGACGGTGCGCACCGCGGGTACGACCACCGGCACGATGGTGCTGTTCGGTATTCCGCTGAACGTGGCGGAGGAGCTGCGCGCTGATCTGGTGCGCCGTGCCGATGAGCGAATGGCGGCACTCTAATGAGTACCCCGGTTCCGAATAATAACGCCCCGAACTCTCAGGAGCAGAAGTGGTGGCGTGCCGATATCCGCACGTTCATCATGAACCTCTGGTTCATTATTCTGTTGGTGTTTGGTTTCTTCCAGAGCGTTATCCTGAATATTTTGACCACCCCGCCGAACGAGTGGGGCGAGCGGCTGACGCAGGCATTCAACGAGAATAGTAGCTACCTCAGCGCGACGTACTCGCAGCTCATCGGCCTCGGCGTGCTCCTGCTGATTCTGGTTGCTGGCTCGATTGACTGGTGGTTTACCCGCTATAGCCTGGACGATTTGGCGATTCACCGCCGTAGCGGTTTTCTGTTCAAGAAGAACCGCACGATCCGTCTGGAGAGCGTGCAGAGCGTGGACATTTCGCGTCCTCTGGTGGCGCGTCTGCTGGGCCTGTCGGAGTTGCGTTTTGAGGTGGCTGACGGCTCTTCGGAGGCGTTGCACATCAAGTACGTTTCTGCCCGCAAGGCGGAGGTTCTGCGCCGCACCGCGATGGCGAGTATTAACCTGCTGCGTTCGGAGGTGGCTGGTCGCCCGGTCGACGTGCTGCCCGATAGCACGCAGATTTCGGCGGAGCGCCCGCCGGATGCGGATCAGCTGCACCAGCCGTTTGAGGCATCTTACGAGGCGCCCTATGGTGCGCCCGCACAGAACAGTACTCAGCAGGTAGCCCCTCAGCAGGGCGCCCAGCAGCTCGCACCCGAGCAGTCTGCACCCCAGCAGCCCGTAGCATCCCGCCGCGACACTCGCATGCCTATGCCGGTCGCGGCTGACCCCTCGCGGCCGCCCATTTTCCGCATCTCGAATGTGCGTCTGATTGCCTCCATCATGCTGGAGCATCTGGTGTGGCTGGTTCCTGCCGTCGCCCTCATGGTCGGTGCCGCGGTCTGCGCCGCGATTATGGATGGCGAGAGCCCGTTCCTCATTTTTATGGCGATACTGCCCGGTATGTTCGCGCCCATGGTCGGTTATGTGGTTGCCCTCTGGACGCGTTTTGACGGTGCCGCGAACTTCAAAATCACCCCGAGCGGTCAGGGTGGCGTGACCCTGCGTTATGGTTTCACCGGCACGCACACCCAGAACGTGATGGTTGAGCGTATTCAGGCACTCGCCGTGGAGCAGCCTATCCTGTGGCGTGCGTTCGGCTGGTACCGCATCAAGATGACCATTGCCGGTATTGGTATTGAGGAGAACGAAAACCAGAAGCTGGTGACCCGCAACGTTGCCCTGCCGGTCGGCAACAAGCAGGAGATGCTGATGGTGTTGCGTCTGCTGTTGCCCGCCCTGGATGAGGGGCAGGCGCAGGTGCTGCTGGATACCGCCAACGGTTCGCTGAATAGTCAGAAGCCGCAGGGTCCGGCAATGATTGTGACGCCCTCTTCGGCGCGCTGGATGGACCTGCTCACCTGGAAGCGTAACGGCGTGACCACGGTCGGTTACACTGCCGGTTCGGTGCAGGCGAGCACCCGCATTGATTCTGATGCGGCACGTTCGAGCGTTGGTGAGCATACGCGGGGCGACCTGCTGCTGATTCGTGGCGGCTACTTCATCCGTACGCTGTCGATTGTGCCGGTCAGCCGTGTGCTGAGCGTGAGCTGGGGTCAGGGTCCGCTGCAGCGTGCCTTCGGATGTGCGAGTGTGCATTTCGGTACGGTGCCCGGCCCGGTACGCACGCTCATGATGCACTTGCCGCCGCGTATCTGCGAGGATTTGGTGTGGTTGATGACGGTTCGGTTGGAGGGTATTGAGCCCTACTACCGCGTACCGGTGATGAGCGGGTGTCCCTAAGCCAGCCCGTCAGCTGAGCTTCCCCGCCGGGTTAGCGGGCAACAAAACTACAGATTGCGCCCTGCCGTCGGTGTTCTTCGTGACATTGCCGGCAGGGTCGGCGTGAAAGGAAGAATATACTTAAAGCCGTGATACTGCATTCAAAACCTGCGCGTTTGGGCATTGGAATTATTTCAGCCGGGAGGGTCGGATCCGTCCTCGGGGCGGCTTTGCGCGCCTGCGAGCACACTATTGTGGGTGTTCATGCGGTGTCTGAGGCTTCTCAGGAACGCGCCGCGATGCTGCTTCCCGATGTGCCGCTGTTGCCGGTGGAGCAGATTGCTGAGCGTAGCGAATTGCTGATTCTTGCGGTTCCCGATGACGAGCTGTCGGGCCTTGTCACCTACCTGGCGTCTTCGGGAAGTATTACCGCCGGTCAGATTCTGGTACACACCTCCGGCCGTCACGGCACTGAGGCTCTCGCACCGGCGACCGCGCTGGGCGCTATCGGTTTGGCGATTCACCCCGCTATGACGTTTACCGGCATGTCCGTGGACCTGCAGCGTCTGAACGGCACCTGCTTCGCCGTGACCGGGCCTGCACCGTTCATCCCGATTGCTCAGGCACTCGTGGTGGAGATGGGCGGCGAACCCGTACACGTTGCCGAGGCTGATCGAGCGCTCTACCACGCTGCTTTAGCGCACGCCGCGAACCACCTCGTGACCATCCTGGGTCAGTCCCAGCAGATGCTCGCCTCCATCGGTATTGAGGACCCTGCACGCTACATGGGGCCGCTCGTGCGAGCCGCCGTGGACAATGCGCTCGCCAGTGGTGAGGGTGCTCTCACCGGGCCCGTGGCACGCGGAGACGCAGGCACCGTGAAGGCCCACGTTCAGGCTCTGAATGAGTACTCAGAGCATGAGAAAACAAGTGATATTACAGACTCTTATGCCGCTCTGGCACACGCAACCGCAAAAAGAGCGCATAATAGAGGTTTGTTAAACGATGAACAACTGGGACGAATTGAGGATCTGCTGGGTGAGTCTTCGGACCGCAACCTCCCCGGCGATATTGATGATTCAGCCCCCGAAAACAAGGAGTTCTCGTCATGACTGAGACTTCGATGCCCCGAGTCGTGACCACCATTGCGGATTTCCGCACGGCAATCACCGAATCCCTTGCCGCAGCGCAGGAGGAACTGGACCGGGTAGCCCGCCAGGAGGCGGAGCAGAACGGCACCGCAGTTCAGTACACGAACGCATCCCTGGGCTACGTGCCCACCATGGGCGCCCTGCACGACGGCCACGCAACCCTGTTGCGTCGCGCCGCTGAACAGAATGATGTAGTGGTCGCCTCCATTTTTGTGAACCCGCTGCAGTTTGGCCCCGGCGAGGATTACGAAGCATACCCGCGCACCCTGGAGGCAGACGCTGCCCTGGCTGGGGCCGCCGGTGTTGACATTATTTTTGCCCCCGAGGTTGAAGAGATGTACCCCGACGGTGACCCGCTCATCCGCATTTCGAGCGGTGAGCTGGGCACCAAGTTTGAGGGTGCGACCCGTCCGGGCCATTTTGATGGCGTACTGGCCGTGGTCAATAAGTTCTTCAACATTATTCGACCCGCAGCCGGTAACCACCCGGTGAATGCGTACTTCGGTCAGAAGGACGCTCAGCAGTACATCCTGATTCAGCGTATGGTGCGCGATTTCAACCACGACGTGACCATGCGCCCTGTGTCGATTGTTCGCGACGATAACGGTCTGGCGCTGTCTTCGCGTAATGGCTACCTGTCGGATGAGGAGCGCGAGTCTGCCCTGGTGCTGTCCCGCACCCTGGCGATGCTGCGTGAGAATTCGCTGAACCGTGGCTTCCACGAGATTGATTTGGACGGTGCGCGTGAGCGTATCAACTCCACTCCGGGTGTACGCCTTGACTACCTGGAACTGGTCGACCCGATGACTTTCGATGAGCCGACTGAGGAGTCGGAGCGAGTGCTGGCACTGGTTGCTGCGTTCGTTGGCCCGACCCGCCTGATTGACAACATGGACCTGCGCTAAGCGTTCGTTCGTTTAGAAGAGTCCCCAACACACTACACAGATAGGTATCACTGTGAGCACTGAGCACACTGCCGCACCGGCGATTGCTGATATGTCCGAGCAGATGCAGATTCGCCTGGAAAAGCGTGCGAAGCTGATTGAGTCGGGTCGCGAGGCATACCCGGTGGGTCTGCTGGATTCTGAGGGTAACCGCGTGGAGCCCAACCACATTGAGGATCTGCGCGCCGAGTACGATCCGAAGCTGGCTGCTGAGGAGCTGAAGGCTGGCGACGAGACTGACCGTGTGGTACATGTTGGTGGCCGCGTGGTGTTCGTCCGTAACACCGGTAAGCTGTGCTTTGTGACCTTGCAGGGTGGTACCGAGGGTAAGCGCATCCAGGCGATGCTGTCGCTGGCTGAGGTGGGCGAGGAGTCCCTGTCTGAGTGGAAGTCCCTGGTTGACCTGGGTGACCACGTGTTCGTGACCGGCCGCGTGATTGTTTCTCGCCGCGGTGAGCTGTCCATTATGGTGACCGATTGGAAGATGGCGTCGAAGGCGGTGCGCCCCATGCCGGTTCTGCACAAGGACCTGAACGAGGAAACCCGCGTTCGCCAGCGTTACCTGGATCTGATGGTTCGGGAGGAAGCTCGCGAGCTGGTGAAGAAGCGCGCCCTGATTACTCGCACCGTTCGCCGCGTGCTGGAGGATCACGGCTACATTGAGGTTGAGACCCCCGTTCTGCAGCTGGTGCACGGTGGTGCGACGGCTCGCCCGTTCCGCACCCACCTGAACGCTTTTGATCAGCCGATGACCATGCGTATTGCGACCGAGCTACCGCTCAAGCGTGCAGTGGTTGGTGGCATTGACCGCGTATACGAGATTGGCCGCGTGTTCCGTAACGAGGGCGTGGACTCGACCCACAGCCCCGAGTTCACCACCCTGGAGTGCTACGAGACGTACGCTGACCAGTTTGTGATGGCTGAGCGCATGAAGGAGATTATCCAGAGCTGTGCGAAGGCTGTTGGTACCGAGCGTATTGAGACTGAGAACGGCACCATTGACCTGTTCGGTGAGTGGAAGTGGGTTGGCGTGTACCCGGGCCTGTCTGAGGTTGTGGGCGTTGAGATCACCCCTGAGACTGACGCTTCGGTTCTGCGTGAGATTGCTGAGAAGCATGAGGTTGACATCGACCCGAAGTGGGACGCTGAGAAGCTGGTGACCGAGCTCTTCGGTGAGATTGTTGAGCCGACCCTGGTGAACCCGACTTTCGTGTACGATTACCCGCCGAGCGCTCAGCCGCTGGCGCGTCCGCACCGTTCCGGTGAGCCTCTGATTGAGGCGTGGGACCTGATTATTGGCGGTATGGAGCGCGGTACCGCGTTCTCCGAGCTGATTGACCCGGTCATTCAGCGTGAGCGTCTGACCGCTCAGTCGCTGCTGGCTGCAGCCGGTGACGATGAGGCGATGGAGCTGGATGAGGACTTCCTGCGCGCCCTGGAGCACGGTGCACCCCCGATGGGTGGCTTGGGTCTGGGTATTGACCGTCTGATTATGCTGCTTGCGGGCGATCAGGATCCGGAACGCCCGGGTACTGTGGTGCGTCAGCCCGGTATTCGTGAGACTATTCTCTTCCCCTTGATGAAGCCGGAAGCCTAAGCTTCTGACTTCTGCATGAGGTGATAATGCGGCGGGTGCCGCGGATACGGTTGTATCTGCGGCCCCCGCCGTTTTCTGTGCATTCTTTTGCGCGGTGTATAGCTTCTGGGGTGGATTTTTCTGTTTGTTTGCACAGGTCAGGGACGTTTTAAGGTGCTTTTTGCTCTATCCTGGTGCTGAATTATGCTGCTCTATTCACTCTGGCGGGTTTTTCTGCTCTTATGCATGAACGCGTTACATAGAAAATAATGAGGGGTTGGGAGATGGCAGAATTTCGCTTTTGAATACAGCTGAAATGTATGGTGCGAATGGTCTATTGTGCAGGCTCATACGGGTGCTATATTTCACTCAGATTGTCGGGGACTCCGGGGCGCATTATAGGTGTCTTTGTCTCTGGGGGCTGTGTCTGCTGTCTGGAAGAATCCAAAGTATTTGCACTCTGAACTTCACTTTAATGTTCTTGTAGTGAGTGCAGATTTAACGGGGAGGAACAGAAGCGATGTATTGCTGGGGGGGGGGGATTGGTGCATTGTTTCAATGCTCAGAATATTTTCGGAATCTTTAATATATTTCTGTTACTATATGAAAGAAAATTAGTACATAAATATATCCGGCACATTATTTTCTCAATCCCGATAGAGGTGTTTGGGTTTACTCCACAGGATATATGCAACAGATGAGGAGGTGCCTCAATGGCACAGAAGGTTCGCATCATCCTTGAAGACGATCTCGATGGCGGCCCCGCAGACGAAACTATCCGTTTTGGCCTGGACGGCGCTCACTACGAAATTGATTTGTCCTCCGCAAACGCAGCTCGCCTGCGTGACGCTATCCGCCCCTTCGTAGCGAAGTCCCGCCGCGTGCAGGGTACCGCTACCCACCGCACCCGTGCCCCCCGTGGTACCACTGCTCCGGTTAAGCGCAACCCCGAGACCGCAGCAATTCGCGAGTGGGCTAAGGCTAACGGCCACAAGGTTTCTGACCGTGGCCGCATCCACCAGGATGTTCAGGACGCATACTACGAAGAAATGAAGGCTCAGGGCTAAAGGCTCTCAGTATTCACGTTGTCGGAGGTTTTAGTGCTTTAGGGTTCTAATCCTCCGGGCGCTAAAGGCGGATGGTGTTCTCACTGTCCGCCTTTAGTTTTGCCCCGGTATTTCTTGATATGCGCTACATATCTGCTGGGGGTGGGGTGTTTTTATATCACCCACCCCAACTAACTATTTACATGTAAAATATATTAATCCTTTGCTGATGCCCACTTCTGAATTATTAAGAGGAGGAGTGGGGAATCGGATGCACAATCTGGTATTGATGTCGGGTTCCACATTTAGGTTTCATGCATTGGCAGGAATACTAAAGGTAATGGTGCATTAATCTCTTCAAAGTGGGGGATATGCGCTGTGATATTCATGCGGTCGTTGAGTCGAGTATTCCATCGAAGGGGGTGGAATGTACTGACTGGAATTTTCGAATAATTAGGGGCCCTGCACCTTCGGTGGGGCTTTCGGAACTTACGGATTATCTCTTGATGGGGTGCCGAAATGATGCGGGAATTATCCGGAAAATAAGCGCCGTGTTATCCGGCAAATATTTTTTTGCGAATTATTGAAATTTCTCACTTAAACATATAAATTTTTAAAAATTTCTGCAATATGTTCATGCACGTGCAGGAAATAAGGGATTTAGGTGTTGGTCTATGTGGGTTCTTTTGGGTTCTTCTCTTCCGTAAACCCGCGTATCGGCACTGTAGACCCTCGGAACCCACCTGTAGCATCTGCCCGCGGTACATCAGACGGTAATATGCGCACACTCTGCACAGGCAACCCCGGGAAAAGTAGCCAGCCCCGGCAAAAGCAGTCAGCACCGACCGGGCGGCACCCATCCGCTTTCGGGGGTAGGCTCACCTGCGTGAGCTAGACCCCTCAAAACCGCCCCAGAACCTTGGCAGAAGCCCCGAAACCGCGCCTAAAACACCCCGAACAGCTCATCTGTTCTCTTGATGGCGAACAGACGCCCATCAGCCCGCCCTTTCAGCCGCGCTCAACGTACTCTTGTATCAATAGGAAAATGCAAGGAGTGCGTAAATGTTTGAACGCTTTACCGATCGAGCTCGGCGCGTTGTGGTGCTTGCCCAGGAAGAGGCACGCATGCTCAACCACAACTACATCGGTACCGAACACCTTCTGCTCGGTCTGATTCACGAGGGCGAAGGCATCGGTGCCCGCGCCCTGGAATCATTGGGCGTTACCCTGAACGCAGTACGTGAACAGGTTCAGGACATCGTCGGCCCCGGCCCCCAGGCGCCTAACGGCCACATCCCCTTCACCCCGCGCGCGAAGAAGGTTCTCGAACTGTCCATGCGTGAGGCTATTCAGCTGAACCACGGCTACATCGGCACCGAACACATCCTGCTGGGCATGGTTCGCGCAAACGAGGGCGTGGCAAACCAGGTGCTGGTCAAGCTGGGCGCTGAGTCCGCTGCCGTGCGCCAGGCCGTTATGGACCTAATTTCTGGTTACCCCGGCAACAACTCCGGCGATAAGGAAACCGCCGGCGTGGGTGCGGGTAACTCTCGCGAAGGCACTCCCGCGGGTTCGACCATCCTGGATCAGTTCGGCCGCAACCTCACCGCAGCAGCACGTGAGGGCGAGCTGGACCCGGTCATCGGCCGCCACAAGGAGATGGAACGCGTCATGCAGGTCCTCTCCCGCCGTACCAAGAATAACCCCGTGCTGATTGGTGAGCCCGGGGTCGGTAAGACCGCCGTCGTGGAGGGCCTGGCACAGGCTATCGTGCACGGTGACGTCCCCGAAACCCTCAAGGACAAGCACCTGTACACCCTGGACCTGGGCTCCCTGGTCGCAGGTTCACGCTACCGCGGTGACTTCGAAGAGCGCCTGAAGAAGGTTCTGAAGGAAATCCGCTCCCGCGGCGACATCATCCTGTTCATTGACGAGATTCACACCCTCGTTGGTGCAGGTGCCGCAGAGGGCGCGATTGACGCTGCCTCCATCCTCAAGCCCATGCTGGCTCGAGGCGAACTGCAGACCATCGGTGCAACCACCCTGGACGAGTACCGCAAGCACATTGAGAAGGACGCCGCCCTGGAGCGCCGCTTCCAGCCGATTCAGGTTGATGAGCCCTCTCAGGAGCTCGCCGTGCAGATCCTCAAGGGCGTGCGCGATAAGTACGAGGCGCACCACCGCGTCACCATTACCGACGAGGCTATCGAGACCGCCGTGAACCTTGCGGCACGCTACATCTCTGACCGCTTCTTGCCGGATAAGGCTGTCGACCTGATTGACGAGGCGGGCGCACGCCTGCGCATCAAGCGCATGACCGCGCCCCCGGAAATCAAGCTGCTCGACGAGAAGGCTGCTAAGCTGCGCCAGCAGAAGGAAGACGCCATCAACTCTCAGGATTACGAGAAGGCCGCAGGCCTGCGTGATCAGGAGCAGAAGGTCCTGGCTGAGAAGGAAGAAGCTGAGAAGGCATGGCGCGAAGGCGGCGACGCATTCGGCATCGTGACCCCCGAAGTTATTTCTGAGGTTCTGGCCGCTTCCACCGGTGTTCCCGTCTACAAGATCACCGAGGAAGAGTCCAGCCGCCTGCTGACCATGGAGCAGGAGCTTCACAAGCGCGTCATCGGTCAGGAGCACGCTATTGCGGCGCTGTCCCGCGCTATCCGCCGTACCCGCGCAGGTCTGAAGGATCCGCGCCGCCCCGGTGGTTCGTTCATCTTCGCCGGCCCGACCGGTGTGGGTAAGACCGAGCTTGCCAAGGCTCTTGCTGAGTTCCTGTTCGGCGATGAGGATTCGCTTATTACCCTGGATATGTCCGAGTACCAGGAGAAGCACACCGTCTCCCGTCTGTTCGGTGCGCCTCCCGGCTACGTTGGCTACGATGAGGGCGGCCAGCTGACCGAGAAGGTCCGCCGCAAGCCCTTCTCCGTGGTCCTGTTCGACGAGGTTGAGAAGGCTCACGCTGACCTGTTCAACTCGCTGCTGCAGATCCTGGAAGACGGTCGCCTGACCGACTCGCAGGGTCGCGTGGTGGACTTCAAGAACACCGTCATCATCATGACCACCAACCTGGGCTCGCGTGACGTGAACCGTCGCATCCCGGTCGGTTTCCAGGCGATGGATGACACCGCAGCCGATTACGAGCGTATGCAGGCACGCGTGATGGAGAACCTCAAGGAGCACTTCCGCCCCGAGTTCCTGAACCGTGTGGACGACATTATCGTCTTCCCGCAGCTGTCCGAGTCTGAGATTCTGCAGATTGTGGACCTGTTCGTGGGTCGCCTGGCTAAGCGCCTGGCGGAGCAGGATATGTCCATTGAGCTGACCAACGCTGCGAAGGTTCTCATGGCGGCTAAGGGTTACGACCCGTCCATGGGTGCTCGTCCGCTGCGCCGCGAGATGCAGCGCAACATTGAGGACGCCCTGTCTGAGAAGATCCTCTTCGGCGAGATCAAGCCCGGTGAGAAGATCACCGTGGACGTTGAGGGTGAGGGCGACTCCGCGAAGTTCGTTTTCTCTTCTCAGCCGATGAAGGAGCTGGCTCTGGACTCGGTGCAGGAGCTGAACGAGGGCGAGTCTTCCGAGGCTCTCGCAGCTGAGGCACCTGCTTCTGAGGCTCGAGAGGGTCAGGGAGGAGACTAAACCCTAGGTAGCTAGGTTTTAGCGCACTAAACGCCTGTGGGGCGGTATCGGAATTATCCGGTACCGCCCCACAGGCGTTTTCTGTCTTCTAAAGGCTCTAGAGCCGCCAGGAGCCTGTCTACGGCAGGTACTAGAGCGAGACGAGCACTGCATCGCCCTGCGCGACTTCTCGTGCCAGAGAGTCCGCCAGCAGCCCCGCGTAGCAGCGCTGCAACTGCTCGGCGGCGGGGGAGAGCGCATACAGCGCCTTGAGCGGGCGATGCACCGCGGCGGGTGCATCCGCGCGGAACGCTATATCGGGTGAAGAAGTCGTATCGCCAGCCGCAGCTACACCCGCGCTCAAAATCAGCTCGCGATTCACCGGCTCATGAGCCGCACGCAGCACCGCCATGACTGCCCCGCGCACCTGACGGTCCGTGCCGTGCCAACTCTGACCCTTGGGGGTGTAGTCCGCTTCCGGCTTGCCCGCAGCAACCCAGGCACACAGATCCTCCACCGGGCACAGCTTACAGCTCGGGGACTTTGCTGTACAGACCAGCGCACCGAGCTCCATGGTCGCCGCATTCCACAGGCAGGAGGTGGGGGTATCGGAGGGCATGAGCGCCTCCGCCAGGCGAGTCTCAGCCGCCGTCAACGAACGCGAGGGCAACGCCTTGCCAGACACGGCGCGCGCATGCACGCGGCGGATATTTGTATCAATCACCGTGGCGCGCAGACCGAATGCGAACACGCTAATCGCCGCCGCCGTGTAGGAGCCCACGCCCGGCAGAGCCAGTAGCGCCTCGTAGTCGGCGGGAACCTTACCGCCGTGCTGCTCCACAATCGCCACAGCGGCACCGTGCAGACGCTGTGCGCGGCGCGGGTAACCCAGGCGGCCCCAGGCGCGCACCGCCTCCGAGGTGGGCTCGGCGGCAAGGTCGGCGGGAGTGGGCCAGCGGCGCATCCACTCCTCCCACACGGGTAGAACGCGCTTGACGGGGGTCTGCTGCAGCATGAACTCGCTGACCATCACGCCCCAGGGGGTGCACTCGTCCCGACGCCACGGCAAATCGCGTGCCTGGTCGAGGAACCACCGGTTGATTCGGTGGTGGAGCGCCTCGGTATTCGTGCCTTCAGGCAGGGTAGGGTCTGGGCGTGTGCGTGCGGTGCGTTTGGGCTCTGAGGTCATCCGAAAAGCCTACGCCACAGGGTATATATTCCCAAAACTGCATGAACAGAGTTCACTGTGAATCTCAGGGTTAAACCCGGTATCCTTAAGGATATGTCTGAAAATGGTCCCGTTCTCCCTCCCGAAGTCTACCGCCGCCGTCGCATCGTGGCGGTTATTGCTCTGCTCGCTATTATTCTGCTGCTGGTTGCCGGCGTGACCTCCATGGTCGGCACGATTATCGGCAAGAGGGACGCTACTGTAGCCTCCACCGCGACGCCTTCCGGTGCGCCCTTCCAGAGCTTCAGTGCTCGCCCCTCCGAAACTACTTCGGCTACCCCGTCCGCTAGCGCAAATGCTTCTGCAACCGCGTCTGCGTCGGCTACTGCTTCGGCAACCCCCTCGGTGGCCGCTTCTGCTGCACCCACTGCAAGCGTGACCACCGCCGCAGCAACCCCTGCGGCAACCCCGACTACCCCCGCACCCTCGGTGACCACTGCGGGTGTTGTTGCGGCGTGCACCGCGAACGACCTGAAGGTGACCCTCACCCCCGCAAAGCGTACCTTCGCAGCCGGTGAGCAGGTGTCCTTCCACGTGACCTACACGAACTCCTCGAAGACCCCCTGTGCCGTGGGTGGCGAGGGCGCGAACACCGGCGTGGACCTGAACATCACCTCCGGTGCGGCTCAGGTGTACACCGGCAGCCTGTGCGCGGCGACCGCTGTTCAGAAGTCTGAGGTGGCCGCAGGTGCCGAGGGTACAACCGACCTGGCGTGGGACCGTAAGATCAACGTGCTGGGTTGCTCCTCCGCTTCGGTCGCTCAGAAGGGTTCCTACTGGGCTTCGGCTACCGTCAATGGCGTGACCTCGGCTAGGGTGAACTTCGTGATTCAGTAGTTCACCCATAGTTTTCGCCCATGAGTAGGCGTGAGAAGCCCCCGTGCCAGATGGTCTCCGGCACGGGGGCTTCTCGTATGAGCTTTTATCTGGCTATTACTTGGAGGCGCGGGGTTTAGCGAAGCGGCGCTCGCCCAGGTACCCGAGCAGACTACCGAAAGCGGTCCACTGCAGTGCCGCCAATAGTAGGGTGGACAGGTCGGTCACCTCAAAAGAATTGGGGATGACCTTGAACCACAGCAGCGGCAGGTAAATCAGGAACAGGATGGGGGATGCCCACACAAAGAACGGGGCGGAGCGCTTGGTGCGTGAGTACGACATTGTGACCTCCAGGGGGTGTCATGATGCTTGAGGCATCAGGGTGCGGGGGAACTCCGCTGTCACTACATCATAATGCAAAAGGTTCTCGTGAGGTCAGAAAAAGCCCCCGTGTCAGATGGTCTCCGGCACGGGGGCATATGAGCTTTTGTTAGAGGTACTTCTCCAGGCTGCTCTCCGCCATGCGGGACAGCTGCTCACGCACCGTGCGGGCACGAGCCTCACCCACACCGTCCACGGCGCGCAGATCCTCAAGAGACGCCGCCATCAGAGCCTGCAGGCTGCCGAAGCGCTCTACCAGACGCTCAGAAATAGCGTTCGGGATGCTCGGAATACCGGCGAGCAGACGGAAACCGCGAGGCTGCAGGGGGAACTCCAGGTCGGGGTTCTCGCCAAAGCCGACAGTGCGGGAAATCGTGCGCAGATCCACGATAGCCATATCGTCCAGGTTCTGAAGTGCCTCAACACCAGCGGTAATCAGCTCGTCGTTCACCTCGGGCAGGTAGTCGCGCAGAATCAGGTCGCTAGCGGTCATCTCGGGGGCGCGTAGCTCCTCCAGCTGCAGGGCGATCAGGCGGCCGTGCACGCCGAGCTCCAGCACGTAGTGGCTGACCTCGCGGATAATGCGGTTCACCATCTCCATGCGCTGCAGGGTCATCGCCACATCCGCCAGGGACACGTTGGACTCAATCTCCAGGGCCGAGAGCGAGGAAAGCACAGAGCGCAGGCGCTTCTTATAGCTTTCAAGGGTCTGAATCGCCTGGTTTGCGCGAGCCATGAGGTACTGGCTGTCCTCGACCGTGTAGCGGGTGCCGTCAACGTACACCGAAATTACGGACATTGACGCGCTCACCGAAATCACCGGGAAACCGGTCTGAATCGCGGTGCGTTCGGCGGTGCGGTGGCGGGTGCCGGACTCGTTCGTGTCAATGGAGGCGTCCGGCATGAGCTGCACGCCGGCGTGCAACAGGCGGGTGGCGTCGCGGTCGCAGATGATAGCGCCATCCATCTTCGCCAGCTCGCGTAGGCGGGTTGCCGAGAACTCGGTGTCGATGTTGAAACCGCCCGAAGACAGGGAGGATACGGTGCGGTCGGATCCGAGGACGATGAGTGCGCCCGTACGGCCACGCATGATGCGTTCCAGGCCCTCGCGGAGCTCGGTGCCGGGGGCGATTCGGGCGATAGTTTTAATCAATAGGTCACTATAATTCATCTGCACAAAAAACATTGTACCCGTAAGGGTGGTTATTGAGCCAGGTCAGCGGCGGAACGGCGGGCTAAAGTGCCTTAAAAACGAATGGATATTCTCGATATTTATACGGGAGTGCATGAGGCTAAACTGTCTGCATTTAAGAGTAAAAATGTGTTCTGTGGTGCCCTATTTCGCCCTGACCAAATACTGCGCACCATATCGTCCCAGACCCTAAAATAGACCCATGACCGCGCGCACGAAAAACACCAAAAACGCACCCGCCTACCGCTGCACCGAATGCGGCTGGACCACCGCCAAATGGGTAGGCCGCTGCGGCGAATGCCAAACCTGGGGCACCGTCGAAGAGGCCGCCGGGGGCACCCGCGCGCGCACTCGCGCCGCATCCAGCGTGCAGAACCCCGCCCAGCCCATCGCAGAAGTCGACTCGCGCGTAGCCGCCTACATGAGCATCGGAAACCCCGAATTTGATCGCGTGCTTGGCGGCGGACTTGTACCCGGCGCGGTCATCCTCATGGCGGGCGAACCCGGCGTGGGCAAATCCACCCTGCTGCTGGACGTCGCCGCCACCTTCGCGCGCGGCACCACCCGGAATGCGGGGCAGAATAACCCGGCACACAACACCCAGCCTCCGCGCCCAGTCCTGTACATTACCGGCGAGGAATCCGCCGCGCAGGTCAAGCTCCGCGCCGACCGCATCCGCGCCATCGCGGACACCCTCTACCTGACCAGCGAAACCGACCTCGGCACCGCCCTGGCGCATATTGAGCAGGTCACCCCCTCCCTACTGGTCATCGACTCCGTGCAGACCCTCGCCTCCGCTGAAGTTGAGGGTAGCGCCGGTGGCGTGACCCAGGTGCGTGAGGTTGCCGCCTCCATCATTGCTGCCGCGAAGGAACGCAATATGTGCACTCTGCTCGTGGGTCACGTGACCAAGGAAGGTACCATTGCGGGTCCGCGCCTACTCGAACACCTGGTGGACGTGGTCTGCCAGTTCGAGGGCGATAAGCACTCGAATATCCGTATGCTACGCGCTATCAAGAACCGCTTCGGACCCACCGACGAGGTCGGTTGCTTCGATATGGACGAAGACGGTATCGCGCCGGTGCTGGACCCCTCCGGCATGTTCGTCTCCAGCACTCCGCACCCCGTACCCGGTACCTGCGTGACCGTCACAATGGAGGGCCGCCGACCCCTGCTCGCGGAGGTGCAGGCCCTGCTGGATCAGGCGGTGGCACCCGCCCCTCGCCGTACCGTTTCGGGTCTGGATTCGGCGCGTATTCAAATGCTATTGGCGGTGCTACAGCGCCGCGCCGGGCTGAATGTGGGCAAGCTCGACTGCTACGTTTCTACCGTGGGTGGCGCAAAGATTACCGAACCCGCCGCTGACCTGGCCTGCGTGATGGCGTTGGCTTCAGCGGCGCAGAATAAGCCGCTCCCGCGTAAGCTCGCGGTCTTTGGCGAAGTCGGTCTGGCCGGTGAGGTGCGCGCCGTGCCGGGCATCCGCCAGCGTATTGCGGAAGTGGGCCGACTGGGCTTCACGCACGTGCTGGTGCCAGCCTCCCCGGCAGGCGTAGGGGATGTACCCGAAGGTGTCACCGTACGTGAGGTAACCACCCTGGGTGAGGCGTTGGCTCTGCTCTTCCCGCAGAAATAAAACACTCTAAAAATAGCAAGAAAGGGGGCTCCCGGCTGGCGTCATGCCCTCGGGAGCCCCTCTGTGGGAAATACCGCTAAGAGCGGCTCTCCTCCTCGTTCTCATGCAGCATAATGTTGATCGAACGGGTATTCAGATTATTCGTGTGGTGGGCGTTGACCGCGCTATCGGCTGTGTCGTTAACCACCATCAGGTCGTCCACGTCAGTATCAACAATTGGGATGGCCGAGGTGCGCGGCGCATGCTGTGTGACCGCCTCGCCCAGGGGTACCAGAACATCGACAGCGTCCTTGTGTGACATGCCAGTGGCCTCCATAAAGTCGACCACAATCAGACGAAGCATCAGCACTAGCGACTCACCCTCAAAGGTTTCTACACCCATCGCACGCGGCTCAAGGGTGCCTGCGAGCTTCACCATGCGTTTGCGGGCTTCCATCATGTAGTGTTCGCGTTCGCCTTCGGTCGGGGCAGACATGCCCAAGCCGAGACTCTGCGCCGCGAGCGATAGCTCAGCCAGTGCGTCACTGAGCGAAATCTGCGCGGCGGTGCGCAGTTGCACGTGGCGAATCGTGGACGCCATACGGCGGTTGAGGACGCGATCGTTACGAATTGCCAAATCCACCGCGGCTAGGGTCTTCGACAAGCGCGCCAGCTCGCCTTTGCTTTTACGGCTATTCCAGGACAGCTCGCTCATACCCTGCGCAGTAATTAGATCGCCACGGCAGCTATCGTAGAGCGGCTGCAGAGCGCGCGCGTCGAGTAGGCTCTGGTACGCCTTGTCGTAGTTGTAGTAGCGGATTGCCTCAGAGGAAAGAGCGAAAACCTTTGCGAAAGCATCCATCAGAGTCATAGCGCGGGCACGCGGGTTCTTACGCGGATCACGCGGCATCAGATACATGGCAAGGAACGCGAAGGCACCACCGACAATGCCGTCAAAACTGCGGGTGAACGCGTCATCAGGCACCGGTAGCAGTAATACAAAACACGCCTGGAAGCTGAGCTGAATCGTAAAAATAATGCCCTTATCAATAAATCGGGCAATAATCACGGATAAGAACAGCACGACCGCCGCCTGCCAGGTGCCGTGACCAAGCAGAATCAGCAGAAGGTCACCGATAAGAATACCGAGGGTTACGCCGAAGGAAACCTCAAGGATTCGGCGGGAATGCTTAGCGCCGCTCACATAGCCTAGGGACACGAGGGCAGAAACCGCCGCGAAAATAGGCTCTTGATGGCCCAGGACGCGTTCAGAGAAAAGCCAAGCACCCATAGACGCCGCAACAATCTGCACAGACTGAAAGAAGTCTGCTTGGACTCGATGAATACCCTCACGAATGAACTGACGGGTATTCTGTTCAGTAGTGCGTAGAATCTCTGCGAAGCGTGCCATGAGCACCATCATACCGGCGTGTGTGCGGTGCACAAGGGGCTAGGACAGTGTCGGGCTCAACTGTGAGAGAGTCCGCGCACTGTACCCGCTCTGGAGCCGTATTTTTTCGAGGAAACTTAGCCCCGAACCGCTACTTGAGCCTCCCGTTACACAACCTAGCTGCGGAGGCGGCGAGCCACCCTCGCTAGCAGGCCCGGCTGGGCAGGGTGTGGCTGTGCGGGTGCTTCGGAAGATGACTCAGGCTCAACGGTGACGGGGTGTGTTTCTTCGGCGCCGTGTGCGCCGTGAATACCCTGCGTGCTGTGCCCGCCACCGATTGCGCAGGCATGTTCGAGCTGTCGGCGGTGCTCAGCGTCCCAGGAGTGCGCTCGGTCAGACATCGCCCACTCAAACCCCGCGGTGAGGGAGGTTTCGGTGAAGAGATCGCGTGCGGCGCGGACGGTTGCACCCAGCGGCTCAGGGAGCGCCGGGGTTTGCTCTGCGGCTGGGAAAGGCGCGGGGGCCGCACATTTCCCAGAGCCAAGAATCTGCGCGAGCAGGTAGGTACGCTCGGTGCGCAGCACCTCCAGCAGTTCGGTGCGGCGTGCATCCGATGCCACCGCCGCGTGCCCCAGGGCGGCGGCAACCATCAGCTCGGGAACACCACCGGCGAGCATACCCAGCGGCAGGGTGAACTCGCCCAGCCCGTACAGGTTCAGGGCACCGCCCACGCGCATCTGCGTGAAGGCATCCGGCACGAGGGCGAGCACGGGAATACCCGCCGCGGCAGAGAACACCGCCGGGTGGTAGCGGCTGGTCAGCGTGAACGCCGCGCCACGGTGCACGGTGACGCTCTGGTCGGCGTGCAGAATCGGCAGCAGGGTCGCCGGGGTGGAGGGGCTGAGCCGCTCAGCGATGCGCTGGTGTGTCTGAATATCGCCGCTTGCGGGGTTCTGCGGGTCGCCAAAATGGCTCAGGAACACAGGGGCGTAGCCGTGCTCGCGCCACATGCTATCGAGCAGGTACGCAATCTGCTGCGCCTGCTGTTCGGTACACTCATTGACGGTCACGCACACGTAGCGCTCCGGTAGCTCATCCAGCGCCTGACCTGTGAAAATGCCTTCCGCATGGTGCAGGGTATGCGCCGGGGAAGACGCCAGGTAGTCGGTGGCATCGTCCACGCTCAGGCGCGCGTCAATATCCCGCTCACGGCACCAGGCGAGGGAAGAATGTTCGCGCACCGTCACCGAACGGGCAGTGCGCAGCATACACTCCAGAACCTGCGCGTCCTCGGGGTTGAGCACCGGGCCCAGGGACTGGCCGGTCACGTACACGGGCACGCCCGCATGCTCGGCGGCACGCACCGCGGCGGCGCGTTCGTAGAGCAGCCAGCCGTAGCGGGAATTCAGGTTGCCGCCGCCGGAGACCACGACCGCGTCCATGGCGGCGATAGCGTTCGCGAATTCCACCATGCGCTCAACGGTCTGCGCCAGCGGATGCAGCACCTCCGGCAGAGCCTGCACCTGCGGCAACGCCACCAGCTCGGTAACGGAGGGGCGCTCCCCGTCGGCGTGCAGCTGCGCCAGGATGCACTCGAGCGCCGCGAGGGTCAGCTCGCGTTCAGCCGGCGCCCAGGGGAAGAGGAAAAACGGCAGGTACTCGTAGGGTGCGCCCGCCTCATGCTGTGCCGCTTCATGATTCACTGCTTCATGATTTGCCGCCGCGCCAATATAGCGCGCCGAATGGCCCACGTCGCGGGTCATGAGGGTGACCGCCGCGCCGCCTTCGGAAAGCGCCGCCGCGCTCGCGATGGTCATGGCTTCGTCGCCCACGTGGTAGGTGTGCTGGCCAATATCGCCAATGACGAGCACGCGCGGTGCTTCAGCAAAGTGCGGTGCTTCAGTAACGGGCAGTGCTGTAGAAGAATGATTGTTCTCTGTCACGGCTTACGCGCCCTTCTGCTCAGCCGAACCAGCCTCAGCCGACTCAACCTCAGTACCGCGACGAACCAGGGAACGCTGGCTGAGGGAACGCTTCACCAAGGAACGCAGCGCGCGGCCCGGGGTGCGCAGGTGCTTGAGAACCCGCAGACGCTCCTCAATACCCTGCTGGCGGTTCTCGATAGCCTGCTGACGGGTCTCGATACGTTCCAGGCGGCTCTCAATAGAGCGCAGAATATCTAGGGATTCGCGGGTCAGATCGTGCCCGTCAATCACGCGGCGCTCCAGGTCAGCCGCCAAATGTGCCTGATACAGGTACGCGCCCGGTCGGGCACCCGCCTGCAAATCCTCGCGGATAGCGCGGGCGCGCACCAGCGAATCGAAGCGGGCATGATCAGCCTGACGCTTCACGCTATTCGCCTCGGCACCCTCCGCGTCGGGGCGTAGTGACCAGTACGCCAGCGGCTCATCCACCAGCAGAATATCCGCAACGGAGGCGGCACGCATGTTGAACTCCCAGTCGCCGACCACCGGCAGGGACTCGTCGTAGAAACCGACCAGCTCGTGCAGGTTGCGGCGGTAGAGAATACCGATTGGCACGGCACGGTTCGTGCGGAAGAGGAACTGCAAACCCATGCAGGGTAGGCCGTCGTGGAAAATACGTTCCTCGTACACCTCGAACTCGCCGTCGGCGTTCTCACGTTCGTACCGCTCCACAACGCGGGTGGTACACATGAGCGCGCCGCTCTCTTCCAGCGCCGCGACGGTGCGCTCCAGGAACTCGGGTGCCCACAGGTCGTCGTCATCGTGAATCGCCACGTATTCGGAGGTGGTCGCCGCCAAACCGGCGTTGGATGCCGCCTCCATGTTGTCGCCGGCGGTGGTCAGCAGCTGCACACGGCTGGAATCTTGCGCGTTAGAACCCAGCAAACCCAGCGGGGATGCCTCAATGACGGCGCGGGTCGCCTGCTCGTCGCCTCCGTCGTTAATCACGCAGACCGTGTAGTCGGTGAAGGTCTGCTGCGCAATATTCTCCAGCGCGCGACTCAAGAAGCGGGGGCGGTCCTTCGTGCGGACCAGAATAGCTACGGTAGGGGAAGACATAACCACAATCAGTCGAGGGCGAATGGGCCCGTGCCAGCCCAAGAACTCAACCCATTATGAAGGTGTGCACTGTTCAGACTCAACCCGCCGCCCGTACACGCCGTAACAGCATGCATACACAGGCATGCACCGCCCCTAAAAACTAGCTGATGGACTGTAGCGCCACCATCGCCAGCACACCGAGCACAAAGCACACCGGAATGGTTACCATCCACACTAGGAGAATCTGCAGAACAATCCTGGACTTCAACGCGTTAAAACGCTGGTTTACGCCCGCGCCGAGCGCCGATGCAGTCGCCAGATGCGAGGAGGAGAACGGCACCTGCAGCAGGAAGTAGCCGAGCACCTGCACCACCGCGGTCGTACCCTGAGCGACGGCGCCACGGAACGGGTCCAGGCGCACCATCTTGTAGGCGAAGGTGTAGCCGATGCGGCGGCCACCGGTCAGCGTACCGGCACCCAGGCTGAGGGCAATGATGATGGTGCCCAGCAGCATCCCGCCCCAGGTGAGGGACTGAATCAGCGCCGGGTCCATGATGCGTTCGCTCAGCAGCGCCCACAGTAGCAGGTACAGGTAGCCGGTCTGCAGGCCGTGTAGCAGCGAAATCGCGGAGGCAGACACCGCCAGCACCTCGCGGGCATGCTGATTCACCAGGCGCGGGTTGTGGCCGACCACCAGCCGGTAGAACGGCACCACCATCAGCCAGGACAGCAGAAAAATGAGCGGCGGCAGGTAGAAGAGCGGCAGTAGGGTCGCACCAAAAATATGCGGCAGGAATGCGAGAGAACCGAAGCCTTCAGTGGCGCTGTCACTCTTCGTCTGGGTCCACCAGCTCACACCGGCGAGGGCGCCGACCAGCGCGTGAGTCGAGGAGGACGGAAAACGCAGAAACCAGGTGAGCACACCCCAAATAGCGCAGACGAGTAGCGCCGCAACAATGCCGTTCAGACCGGTGGTACCCTCCGGGGCACTCACCCACGAGGCGGAATACTCACCGAGTAACAGGAACGCACCGACCACACCGAGCACGTTGAAGAGCGCGGCAAGGTACAGGGCGGAGCGCTCGCCAAGGGCGCGGGTACGCACCGGAACAGCGACGGAGTTGGAGGCGTCGTGCACACCGGTAACGTAGACCGCGGCAATGAAGGCGCAGCAGGCTAGAAGACCCAGGAACATTAGGATTCCTGAACGATAATGCGGCCGATCTCGGCAGACACATCACGCATAGCGTTGGAGGCGGCGGTCAGCTGCGCCAGGAAGGTGGCGTAGCGGCGGTACCGTTCGGGGGTGTAGCGTTCGGCAATGTACGCGTCGTACTCTTCGGCGGTGCGCAGCGCCTGGCGGGAGATGCGCAGCATGTCCATCCAATAGTTGTCGAGGCCGCGAATATCGGCAAGCTTGGGGATGACGGCGGCGGTCAGCACCGCCTGACGCTGAATAATGTCCAGGATTGAGGTGATGTGCGTGGCGAAGCCGTCAATGCTGTGCAGGGACAGCACGTGCGCGGCGCTGGTGAGCTTCTCAACGGCGTTGGTGAGCTTGCGTGCCAGCGTGTACAGGTCTTCACGCGGAATCGGCGGGGAGAATGAGCTGCGCACTTCGGTGAGGGTGCGGAACAGCAGGTTCGTGGAGTCCGCCTCGTGGGTGAGCATGCATTCGAAGAGTTCGGGGTACTCCGCGACGGGGGAGCCGACCATTTCAGAGAGCAATGCCGCCGCCTCACCGACCTGCGCTGAAATTTCAGCAAGGGAGGCGAGGGATTCGTTGGCGTGGGGGAAAAGTCGGTGCAGCATAGTTCCCAGTCTAACCAGTATTGGGTGCTGCGGGTGCGCATAGCCCGCGCGCATCTCACGAGCGCCCGACCTGCAAACGTTACTGCAACGACTAGTAAATGTTATAGCGCCGACCTGTTCGCAGTTGCGCATGAGGGTTTTAAACAAAAAACGGTGGGGGCCGATTTCTCGACCCCCACCGGAACGTTTAGGGATGTCGGGTTGGGAGCGCCTCTCGGCGGAAGGCCGCTCGAAGCGGCTAAAGATTTGGAGCCCGGGGCTACCTATTAGCAACCCGACATCTTGTAATTATTATCCACCCGCACCCGGCGCAGAGTCAATTAGAAACAGGCTTTTCACGCCTTTGCGACCCAATGTGGAACCTGTGCCAATTCGTGGCACGCACCCACATTTTTAGACGCTTAAACGTTGCAGAAGACTAGAATGCTTCGAGGTTGGTCTGTGATTTTTCCTGCGCAGAATCAGTCTCCGAAGCCCCGTTAGCCTGCTGACCAGCCTCAACGGCGCGCAGCTGGGCGGCGACCGCCTCCAAATCGTGCGCGATCCGCTCCATCTGCTGAGCCTGACGCGGCAGGCGAGCACGACGCTCCACCGCCTCACGCTTCACCTCGTGGCTGCCCGGAACCGCACCATCCTGCCCGGCAGAGCGTGCATAATCGGTGCGAATACCTAACGCCACCACGTGCGCAAATGCGGCGCAACGTTCCATCGCGATGTCCATATCGCCGGTGTACAGGCCCGCCAGAATCTCATCAATCGTGCGGACAACCTCGTCGGCACTTGGCGGGTCGGGAACACCCGCCACCACGTGCGAACGGTAATCCTCCGCCATGCCCAGCTCAAAAGCGCGGCTCACCCCGCGCGGCGAACGATGCACCACGTCCCGCAGCCAGTACATGCGCCACAGCGCACCCGGCAGGGAGTGGGCGCTCGCGTGCGACCAGAGTTCGGCGAGTGTCTCAATGCCGTAGTCGTCGGTGAAGCTGACGAGCCGTTCGGTCATCTGTTTGTCGGTGCCGCGTCCGCGCATCAGCAGGATTCGTGCGGAGGCGTGTGCCGCCTCTTCGCGTGCGGCGGGGTCCAGACCGCCTTCGTGGCGTTCAAATTTCTCGGCGGAGTAGAGGACGGGGCGGTGGTGGGTGCGGTGTCGGGTGCGCCCGGAGGCGCCGGTTGATGATGCGGGTGTAGACATAGGATTTCCCAGTGTACCGTTCATTAGCTGGGGGTCAGTAGTGTATAGTATTTTTATCTGCACACTTTCAGCTTTGTGTGGATAGGAGCGCCTTTAGCTCAGTCGGTAGAGCTACGGACTTTTAATCCGCAGGTCGTGGGTTCGAGCCCCACAGGGCGCACTAGCCGACCCGTCGCCTCCCGCTTTGCGGGGGTCGGCGGGTTTTTGCGTCTTCACCCTCGTGTACGGGGTTTTACCCCCCGTGTTAATTCCGTGTGGTGGGGCGTGTCCTGCCGGGTTGGCCTGGTAGTTTTTGATTTATGTACGTTGACCCGAAAAGATGAGGAAACCCGTGAGCGTCACCATTAAGAACCCTGAAGAGATAACGATTCTTGCCACTGGCGGCACAATCGATAAGTTCTATTCGGTGGCGGGCACCATGGATATTGGTGAGCCTGCCGCTAAGGACCTGCTGGACCGCGTGATTACCGATATCCGTTTTGATATTCGCCCGCTGATTGGCAAGGACAGCCTGGACATGACCGATGAGGATCGTGCCGAGCTGACCGAGGCGCTGAACGCTGTCACTAACGACCAGGTGCTCATCACTCACGGTACCGACACCATGCCGGAGACTGCCCGCTACCTGGTGGAGCACGCCGACCTGGGCGATAAGGTTGTGGTGCTGACCGGTGCGATGCAGCCCGCCGTGATGGCTCGTTCGGATGCCGGTTTCAACCTGGGTGCCGCTATTGCCGCCCTGAACCTGCTGGAGCCGGGCGTGTACATCAGCATGAGCGGTCGTATTTTCCCGGCTGAGAGCGTGCGTAAGGACCGTTCTCGCGGCATTTTTGAGGGCTAAGATGGCTGATTCCGCTCGTATGCGGCGGGGTGAATCGGTTTCTGCCGCTGAGCTTGCGCCGGTGGCGGGCTCCTCGGATCTTGTGCCGCAGGAGTATATGTCGCAGGCGCAGCTTATGCAGCAGCAAGCGATGGATGAGCTGGAGCAGCAGGCTGACGAGTTCTGGAATGTCTCCAGTGATTACCCGCTACCGGCTAAGAACCTGTACCTGGTGCGTGTGTTGCTGCTGGTCGTACCCTCGCTGATTACTGTTTATTACTTTATCCGCGTCACGCTTTTCCCGATTGGTGCGGTGCCGCTGGTCTACCTGGTGATGCATATGTGGCTTGCTATGATTTACCGGGCGAACCGTTCGGTGAAGCTGGTGTTGCTGGCGAATGTGGCATCCGGGGTCGCGGCGGCGATTATGACGGCATTCTTTGCCTATGCGCTTGTGACGGTGCAGGGTCCGCAGACGCTGCTGGATCGTGTGGGCGTGTTCTATACGGTGAGCTTGCTGACGGTCATGGCGTCGTTCGCGTTGGAGGTTCTGTTTTCGCTGTTTTATAGTTTGGCGGTTCGTAGGAGCTTGCGTTTGACGCGGCAGAAGCAACAACCGGAGCAACAGGGCGCTGAAGATCAGAAGGCTGAAGATCAGAAGGCAGAGGAACCGAATCCAGCAGAGCCGAATACCGAGGCACCGAATGCTGAGGAGTTGAACACTGAGGAGTTGAACACTGAGGCTTCGCGTGCTGCGGAGCAGAGCTAACGCGCACCGACGGTCGGGCGAATCCCTGCGCATCCGCGCCTCTGTCGGGTGATGCCTGACAGGGGGGTGACGGGCGATAATTGGCGGTGTGACACGCTCTCAGTGATGCCCAGCCACTGCTCAGATTCCCTTAAAGTACGCGTGATACGGTAGAGACAGAAACACGACCAGCACCTGCCAGGAGGTCACCCATGGGCGCTACACATCTGAACACAGATGCTGCTTCATCCGCAGAACACCCGGATGAAGATATCAGTGTGCAGACTCGCTATCAGGCGCCTATCCGCCACGCGACTCCTGCCACGCCGGAGGTGTCCGTTCCGCTGAACGTGCCGCCGGTGGTGACTGGTTCGGATCCGGTTATTTCGGCGACTTCTACCGTCATTATTCAGGATGGTATGAACCCGCCGATTGCGGTGCGTACGCATCCGACGGGTCCTCTACCGCCGTTCCCGGGGCAGGGTCAGTTGCCCGCTTTTCTGCGTACTTACACCGCTGATGAGGTGAAGGAGCGCAAGCAGAAGCTCAAGAAGAACCTCCTAGTCCGCGCCGTTATTTTGAGTATTTTGACCCTGGTTGAAGGCCTCATTATCTCCCAGTACACGCAGCCGTTGGCGATTTGCTTTGGTTTTGTGGCGGCGCTTTACCTGGTGGTTCAGATGTGGCCGCTGATGCGCCCTCCGAATGATTCGACGGACGCCTCCGTGTATAGCGTTTGGGCTGTCTGTTCCCTGATTGGGTATGTTGCGATGGGGCTGGTGCTTTCACCGATTACGTTCCTGCTGCTGATGCTCGACTGGGCTGGAGTTTCGATGGGGCTTGACCCTCTGCTGATACTTGTTGTCTTGGGCTTGGTCTGGTTGAGTGAGGTCGGTTTATCGTTGCTGACTATTTACCGCTTCAATAACTTGCGAATTGCGATGGCGAATCGGGCAGATTCTCCGTTGCTACCTGACAGTATTTCTGTGACGGTTGATCCGTCCGCTTCTGCCTAAAGTTCTGAGGCGGCGCGGCAGACGAACGCCGCGCCCACACTCACATCACACACTCGCTCATACGTTTTCCGCACACTATCAGCCGATATCCGAAAGATTCAGCTATGTCTGCCGTCGAGTCCTCTCCGCCATCCGCTCCGAACACCACGCATCCTACGAAGCCCGCCACCCCCACTCTCGTGTCTGTGGCGGGTTGGGTTCTGCTTGTTATTGCTGTGGGCTGGCTGGTGCTGATTGCGTACACCGGCGTCTCCTATGCGACTACCCATTTGGCGCATTTTTCGACCTGGCGCGCCCAGTCGCTGGTGGATGCGCAGGCGTACTATCCGGTGCTTTTCCTGATGGTCAGCGCGTTCGGTAACGTGACCCTGCACGGTTTCTGCACGGTGGCGTATCTGCGTGGTTACCGGTGGGCGGCGTTGGTGCTGTCGGTGGCGTTGGCGTTGGGTGTTTTGGCTTCTTTGCTGATTATGCTGACTGTGGCGGCTCTTCTGGGCACGTTGAACGGTGCGCCGAGCCAGGATGTTGAGCTGTTGCTCAGTAGCGCTTCGCCGCTGTACACGCCGGTGTATATTGCGGGTCCGTATATGCTGGTGTGCGTGGTGGCGTTGGCGTTGGTGTGGTCGCGTCAGTCGCGTTCTTATATGGAGGCACGCCGTGATTGGCGTGTGCGCCGCAGCGAGGATTACCTGAGTTAGCCTCATAGGTTCTGGTTGCGGGTCTTGCAGGTGCTGAGTGGCGCCGAGCTGGCGTACATACTAGTCATCGTTGACTGCGCGCTATACCTTGTCCTTAACCTATTGGGCTTGCTGTTGCTTCCTCTTTTGCGTCAGATTGGTGTACCCGTCCTAGAAGTGATTGGGCTAGCAGGCGCATACCACTATGGAGATCCTAATGTCTTCTTTGTGCTGGCTCTAGGCAGGACCGCACTTGATGTTGTCTTGCATATTGCCATCATTGTTCTTCTGGCTCAACCGCAGGTCTTGCAGTACTTCAAAGCTTACGCGGACCTTCGAAGCATGAGCGTAAAGTAACCTCGCGGAGGTGTAGCTGGCTTCCGGGGCATCACCTTCACCGGGTTTGAGAGAACGTAAAAAGGTGGGGATACCAAACGGTATCCCCACCTTTTCTCATCCCCGGCTCAGCAGTCGAGAAGGACTCACGTATTACTCAGCAGATTCCTGCTTCGCCTTCGAACGGCCACGCAGGTACTCGATAATAACCGGCACCACAGAAACCGCCACAATAATCACAGCAATGTACTCAATGTTGTTGTGTACGAACGGGATACCGCCCAGCAGCACACCCGCCAGACCAATCAAACCAATCCATGCAACCGCGCCAACAACATTCCACAGGTGGAACTTCTTACGGTCGTACGAAGAAATACCAGCCGCAAGAGACACAAAAGTACGAACAATCGGCACGAAACGACCCAGAACCAGAGCCAAACTACCGCGCTTCTGGAAGAACTCCTCAGTAGTGTGCAGGTTCTTGGTGCTCAGAATCTTCGCGTCATCCTTGAAGATCTTACGGCCGTAACGAGCACCAATCTGGTAGCCAACCTCAGCGCCAGCAATAGCAACCAGCACCAGGACCGGGAACGCAACCCACAGGGACAGGCCCATCTGCTCATGCAGCATACCCAGAGCAAAAATCAGGGAGTCACCCGGAAGAATCGGGAAAAGAACGCCGGACTCAATAAATACGATAATTGCCGAAACTACCAGAACCCAGGGGCCGGTATCGAGCAGGAACTGCTCAAGGTCGAGGCCCAAGAGCGCAACCGGAAGATGCGCCAAAGCGGTGGCAAGAAAAGTCATGAAAAATCCTGAACTGTGAGTGGACCGCACGCACGGATCGGCGGCGGAGTAACACCAGCATAGAAAGCGTACCTATGGTGAACATTGTGCAAAACTATGCGGAGGCTGTGTATTACTGGCACAATTCTACCGGCATTTACGCCGGATGCACGGGTGAGCGAGGCGTAAATCTCCGCGCCCGCATGGCGAAACAGTCCGAGGTGATGCGGCGCTCGCGTGCCTCCCCAAGAAATAACCATCCGCAGAGCCGGAGGATACGGGGTGTGACATGATGGAAAGAGAGCACGGCGCGTCGCGGCGTACCGATTGACCCAACCACCCACCGTTGGAGAGAACCATGAACCCCGAACAGCTAGTTTCCAGCCCCGCCGATCTCCTGCATACGGATCTCCTGCATGCTGAAGCCCGTGAAGTGTTGTGCCGACTCACCGGCGTCGCTAATGCCGAGTTCCACGACGGCCAGTACGAGGCGATTCGCGCCCTCGTAGCCGACCGCGCCCGCACCCTCGTTGTGCAGCGTACCGGCTGGGGTAAGTCCGCGGTCTACTTCATTTCTTCCCTGCTGTTGCGTGCCCGCGGTATGGGCCCGGCGCTTATCGTCTCCCCGTTGCTTTCCCTCATGCGTGATCAGGTTGAGGCGGCATCCCGCGCGGGAGTGCGCGCCGCCATGGTGAACTCCGCGAACGTCACCGAATGGGATGAAATCCGCACCCGCCTCGAAGCTAACGAGCTTGACGTGCTCCTGGTGGGCCCTGAACGCCTCAATAACCCGGCGTTCCGCGAGCAGTGGCTGCCGTACCTGCTGCCGCGTCTGGGGTTGCTCGTTATTGATGAGGCACACTGTATTTCTGACTGGGGCCATGATTTCCGCCCCGATTACCGCCGTATTGGTTCGCTCATTAGATCTCTGCCGGCGGGCGTGCCGGTGCTGGCGACTACCGCAACCGCGAATAACCGCGTTAGCAGCGATATCGCCGAACAGCTCAGCACCGATACCACCGCACCCGTGCATGTGCTACGCGGTCCGCTGTCCCGCAAATCCCTGCGCCTGGGCGTTCTGACCCTGCCTCATGAGGCGCAACGCATCGGATGGCTACTCACGCACCTGAACAGCCTGACCGGTTCGGGCATTATCTACACGTTGACTGTCTCTGCGGCAGAAGATACCGCAAACGCTCTGCGTGCCAGTGGCTACGAAGTGCTCGCCTACACCGGTAAAACTGACCCGGATGAGCGGCTGGTTGCAGAGCAGGCACTCAAGGAAAACAGGGTGAAGGCTCTGGTTGCGACGAGTGCCCTCGGTATGGGTTTTGATAAGCCTGATTTGGGTTTTGTTGTACACCTGGGTGCGCCGTCGTCTGAGGTGAGCTACTACCAGCAGATTGGCCGCGCCGGACGAGGTGCCGTCAACGCTGATGTTCTGCTTCTGCCCGGTCGTGAAGACCGCGCCATTTGGGAGTATTTTGCGACCGCCTCCATGCCGAATAAGGAGCAGGCGCTGGCGGTGCTGGATGCCCTCGCCCAGTCCCCGGAGGGGTTGAGTATTACCGCGTTGGAGGCGCGCGTTCAGTTGCGCCGCTCCACCCTGGAGCTTCTGCTGAAGGTGCTGGACGTTGAGGGTGCCGCCGTGAAGGAAAGCAACTACTGGCGCCGCACCTCATCGCCGTGGCAGTACGATAGTGCCCGTTACGCGGCGGTGGCGCAGGCGCGTGTGGTGGAGCAGAACGCCATGCTCGAGTATGAACGCACTAGTCAGTGCCGTATGCTTTTCTTGGCTCAGCAGCTTGATGATGCTTCCGCGACTGCTTGTGGCCGTTGTGATGTGTGCGCGGGCCCCTGGTACCCGGTTGAAGTTCCCGCTGAGGCGCAGCAGGCGGCGCAGCGCAGCTTCAATACGGTGGGCGTTCCCCTGCAATCGCGCTGCATGTGGCCGAGCGGGCTGGATCAGCTGATAGGTGCGGATGCACCGCACGGTCGTTTGTCTAAGGACGAGCATGCTGAATCCGGTTACGCTTTGGCGCGTCTGAGCGACATGGGGTACGGTACTCGTCTGCGTGAGCTTCTGGCGATGAATGAACTGGGTGAGCCGGTTGATTCTGAGGTTCCTGCCGAGCTGGGGCGCGCCTGCGTGAAGGTGCTTGCCGCTTGGGAGTGGTCTGAGGCGGGTCGTCCGGTGGCGGTGTTGACTCTGCCTTCGCCGGTGCGTCCTCGTTTGGCTCAGTCCCTGGGTAGGGGGCTTGCGTCGATGGGTCGCCTGGTGGATTTGGGCCAGGTATCTTTGGCGAGTGAGCCGCGTTTCTTTGGCGGTAATAGCGCGTTCCGTTGTGCGGATGTGCTGCGCTCGTACCGGGTGCCTGCAGAGGTTCTGGACTATGTGCGTGAGCATCGGTGCCCTGTTTTGCTGGTTTCTGATGTGGTGGATTCGCGGTGGGCGTTTACGGTTGTAGCGCGTGAGCTGCGGCTGGCGGGTGCTTCTGCTGTGTATCCTTTTTCTTTGGCTGCTACCCATTAGTTGCACCTATTATCGTTTATTTATTCCCCTGACGAGGTTGTATGTCATATTCGGAATATTCAAAATTGACGGTCACAGACGGTTCTTCCGCTGTGCTCAGTGATATTCCCGCTCGCCCCGAACATAGTGAGTGGATGCTCCGCGCCCTCGCCGAGGGTGTCGCCGCAGGTGAGCGTGGTGAGATCCCTATCGGTGCTGTTGTGGTAGATGAGCAGGGTGTCATTATTGGTTCGGCGGGCAATACCCGCGAGTGGGAGCATGACCCCAGCGCCCATGCGGAAGTGAACGCGATTCGTCAGGCAGCGGCACATCGTGGCCGGTGGCGCCTGGACGGGTGTACACTCGTGGTGACGGTTGAACCGTGTCTGATGTGTGCTGGCACGATTTTGGCGTCGCGTGTTTCGACGGTGGTTTTTGGCGCCTGGGAGGAGAAGACGGGGGCTGCTGGCAGTCGTTACGATGTACTGCGTGACGGCAGGGTTGCTCCGGCTCCCGAGGTGTATGCGGGGGTGCGTGCTGATGAGTGCGCGCAGCTGATGGTGGATTTCTTTAGGGAACGCCGCCCCTGACCTTCCCTAAGCTTCACCCTTAAAATGGTGTGTATTACACGAAAAGCCGCGTAGAGACTGCGTGGCTTTTCGCGTTATTTGTACGAAAAACCCCATTTATTTGAAAAATACTTCAAAAATTTCAAAAATGGCCCATGTTTTTTCAAGAAAAGCCCACCACATCACACATAACCGGGTCTACCATATATAGGCATTGGAGCCTCCGCCTGCCCGCGCCTAACGTCCAACACCCCGCGCGGTGCCCGCGGATGACTCCCAGAAACTCACCCGAACCATCCATTCTCTGAGGGGATCTAACCGTGTTAAGCGTTGACAATATTTGGGCAAAAGGGCGCCACACTCCGCTTTTTGACCGCACCACCTTCTCAGTGGGCGAGGGTGAAGTCATTATTGTTCAGGCGGATAGCCAGTTGGAGCGTACCTCTCTCGCGTTGGCGCTGACTGGTCGTCTTCCCCTGTCCGGCGGAACGATTAGCTGGAGCGAAGGCGATGATGAGCCTCGCCGTATTTCGATGAAGCGTCTGCGTGATCTCAGCAGCGTGGTGGACTCTCCTGATGTGACCGCTCCTGAGCAGCATATGCGCGTACACGATTATGTGTCGGAGATGCTCTCCTATAACCTGCCGATTTTTGGTCGTTCCCGCGCGAGCCGCTGGTTGGCTGAGCGCGGTCTTGAGGAGCTGGACGGCTTGTGGATGGATGAGATTAGCGGCGAGATGAATATTGAGCTGATGGCTGCTTTGGCGCAGCATAGCCCCTCTGATTTGCTGGTTTTTGATACTCCTTCCCGGCACCTGAACCACACGTACATGTGGCTTCCGTACCTGGAGGAGCTTGCCGCTGACGAAGACCACCCGCGCATGGTGGTGGCTGTTGTTCCGCATATTTCTGAATCCTGGCATGGTGCGCGTGCTGTGGTCGGTCGTGCCCCTGAGGAAAACGTGCCGGATCTTGTTGAGGGTGAGATTGAGCCCTCCAATGATTCCCTCGAACATGGCGAAAACGCTGAGAAGGAGTAAGAATGACTGTTCTGCGTGTTGCACTCGTTGAGCTGAAGCGCCTGACCAGCGGTGTTCTGCCGGTTCTGGTGCTGCTTGCGATGTCCTGCATTCCGCTGCTGTACGGCGCCCTGTATCTGTACGGTAACTGGGATGCTTACGGCCATGTGAATGGCATTGTGGGTGCCCTGGTGGTTGAGGATGAGGGAGCTGAGGATTCTGAAGGTAAGCAGGTGAACACCGGTGCTGATGTGCGCCGGTCCCTGCTGGATGCTGGCACGTTTGATTGGCGTCAGGTGCAGACTCGCACTGAGGCTGTTGAAGGCGTGGAGAACGGCACCTATGACTTTGCGATGGTGATTCCGAAGGACTTCTCCCGTAATTTACAGAGTGCCGGTTCGTTCAAGCCTGATGCTGACGGCAAGACGGGCACTATTGATGCGCGTTCGGCGGGTATTGAGGTCATTACGAATGATGCAAATAACTATGTACTGACGAATATCGTCACGAAGGCGGGCACTTCGGTGCGTGATTCGGTGGCGGAGAAGGTCGGTAATTCTACGGCGAATTCGCTGTTGGCTAGCTTCACGACTATTCACTCGAAGATGGGTGAGGCTGCTGATGGTGCCTCGAAGGTGAATAACGGCACGGTGAAGCTGGCGGATGCGATTGTTCAGCTGAAGGATGGCACTGCCACGGTGAATGATGGGGCCGTGAAGCTGAATGATGGTACTTCTTCTCTGGCTGATGGTCAGTCCCAGTTGTTGGATGGTCAGAAGCAGTTGGCGGAGGGTGCTGCGAAGCTTGCTGATGGTGTTTCGACTTTGGATTCGGGTGCCGAGAAGCTGGATTCTGGTGCTGCGAAGCTTGCCGATGGTGCTTCGAGTTTGAAGGATGGTTCGTCGACTTTGGCTTCGGCTGCGGCGTCTGCTTCTGATGGTGCGGCGAAGCTGAAGGATGGTTCGGCGACTCTGGCTGAGGGTACTGCGAGCTTGAAGGATGGCTCTGCGTCGGTGGCGAAGGGTGCTAATGATTTGGCGTCTGGCATCCATCACTTGCGTGAAGGTATGGATCAGGCGGGTATTCGTGAGTTGCCGGCCGAGTTGAACACGATGTGCATGCACCTGCATGAGACGGATACTTCTGCCGGTAGCGGCGATTTTGGTCGTGATCTGTCGAATACTGTGGTGTCTGCGAGTGCGCAGAAGGTGCGTGCTCAGGTGACTCCGCTGGTTGAGGCGGGTACGTTGACTCAGGAGCAGGCTGATCAGCTGGTGGCTGCTGTTGATTCTGAGGAGACGAAGAACGAGGTTGCTGAGCTGAATCAGAAGGCTCTGCAGTCTCATTTGGTGGCTCGTGATGGTGTCGCTACTGATGTTCTGTCGAAGTTGGGCGCGTTGAAGTCGAGCCATTGTATTTCTGATGGGTCGTCGTCGACTGCGGTGAAGGTTCAGACTTTGGTTTCTGGCGTGGATTCGTTGGATTCTGGTGCTTCGTCGTTGGCGAAGGGTGCTTCGTCGCTGGCTGAGGGTGCTGCTCGTGTGGATGCTGGCGCGTCCTCGTTGGCGTCGGGTTCGGCGAGCCTGGCTGATGGTAATTCCAAGATTGCTTCGGGTGCTTCGAGCCTTGCGAGTGGTTCTGCGACTTTGTCTGGTGGTGCTTCTGAGCTGAAGGAGGGTACTGATTCTTTGAAGAGCGGTACTGCCGAGCTGAAGGATGGTAGCGGTACTTTGGCGGAGAAGGAGCAATCTGCGGTTGAGGGTCAGCAGAAGTTGGCTGATGGTGCGAATGAGCTGAAGGATGGTGCGTCGCAGCTTTCTGACGGTACGGCGAAGCTGTCTGATGGTTCTACTCAGCTGAATGATGGTGCTTCCGAGTTGAAGGATGGTACTTCGTCGCTGGAGAGCGGCCTGGTTTCTGGTGCTAAGCAGGTTCCGAGTCTTGCACCAACTGATCAGGCGAAGGTTGCGGATACGATGTCGAACCCTGTGACTTTGTCGCAGGAGTCGCTGGCGTCGGCTCGTAACTATGGTGAGGGCATGGGCCCGTTCTTCATGTGCTTGGCGTTGTGGATTGGCGGCTTGATGCTGGTTCAGACGTTGCGTGTGATGAATAACCGTGCGTTGGCTTCGCATGCTCCGTCGATTCGTGTGATGCTCGGTAGCTGGATGCCGTTCGGCCTGGTGGGTATTGCTCAGGCGACTCTGATGTTTGCCGCGATTAAGTTTGGTTTGGGCTTTGAGATGGCTCATCCGTGGCTGGTGTGGCTGTTCCTCTGCTATGTGGCTTTGGTCTTTACCGGTTTCATTCATGGTTTGACGGTGATTTTAGGTGCGCCGGGCAAGCTTGTTGCTTTGGTCATTTTGATTCTGCAGCTGATTACTGCGGGCGGCACGATGCCGTATGAGACTTTGCCTGAGTCGATTCGTTGGATGCATGATTTCTTCCCGATGGGTTATGCGGTGGCGGGTACGCGTCGTTTGGCGTATGGCATTAATGAGTCGAGCCTGTGGGGCATCATGCTGGTTTTGACTCTGTGGGGTCTGGCTGGTCTGATGTTGGGTTACATTGGCACGCGTCGTGATCGTACGTGGTCGCTGAAGAAGCTGGCTCCGGAGATTACGGTGTAACAAACCCTGTTTAGTCGCACCGGGGGAAACTGTCTAATAAAATAGAGATATATCTGCAAAAAGGGAGGGAGGACTGCTGATGTTGCAACGCCCAGTCGCTGAAGCTTCAAGTCGTCGTCCCGGCCGTACAGGTAGAACTCAGTTGAAGTTGTTCAACGCTGCTATGGAAATCATGACCGAAAAGGGGCTTGAGTACGCCACTGTTGAAGAGGTGGCTGCCCGGGCGGGTGTTTCTAAGGGAACCGTGTATTACAACTTCGGTTCTAAGAAGACCATGGTGGATCAGCTGGTTCAGTACGGCACGCAGTTGCTGCTGAGCGATGCGCGTCGCGCGGCGTCGGTTCATTCTGATCCGCGTGAGGCGTTGCGGAGTGCTGTTCGCGCCGCGTTCCAGTATCTTGAGGACCGTCCGGGTTTTACTCGGATGTGGCTTTCGGAGGCGTGGAAGGGTGCGGATGGTTGGACTGAGGCGATGAGCGATAACCGTCTGAATCTTCTGGATTTTTTGGAGGAGATGACGGAGGCTGTGGCTCGCCGCTATACGGTTGATACCGCTCAGAATCCTCGTGCGATTGCGATCTCTATGTTCGGCGCGATTTACATGTTTGCTATGGATCGTGAAGTGCATCAGGCGGAGCGCAATGCTGAGGACGCAACGCGTGCTGTCATGCTGGTTGTAGATGGGTATATCCGTCATTAGGCGGACCTATTGGGGTCTGTAGACGTAGCCGGGACTTCGGTGTCGGGTGTCGAAAAGGGCACGGCGAAAAGGGGCCGTGAAGAGGGCGACACCCGGCTGCCGCGTGTGGTTTTTCTTGCTCTCCTGTTGGGGGTGTGCTATAGTTTTCCACTGTTGGTGGTGTGTCCGAGCGGCCGAAGGTGCATCACTCGAAATGATGTTTGGTGTAAAAGCCAACGGGGGTTCAAATCCCTCCACCACCGCACCAACGAAAACCCGTCGAGATTCGTCTCGGCGGGTTTTTGTATGCCCGGATTGTTCTGGGGCGGCGCTGTCGGGTGCGTTGGTGGGTGTTTGTGCGGGAGGGGGGGGTGCTTCGCTTCGTTTTATAGGTTGTGTGCCACTTCCGGGGCTTTACCGGTGCTTGCTGATTCGGGGGTGGGTAAAATCGTATTATGCGTATTAAGATTCTTGACCACCCGCTGGTCTCCCACAAGATTAGTGTTCTGCGTGATAAGAACACCCCGTCCCCGATTTTCCGTCAGCTGGTTGATGAGCTGGTGACCCTTCTTGCCTATGAGGCGACTCGCGAGATTCGTGTGGAAGAGGTTGAGGTTGTGACTCCGGTGGCGACTACTACCGGTGTTCGTATTGCTGATCCTAAGCCGCTGGTTGTTCCGATTTTGCGTGCTGGTCTGGGCATGCTGGAGGGTATGACTCGTCTGGTTCCGACCGCTGAGGTGGGCTTCCTGGGTATGGCTCGTAATGAGGAGACCCTGGATATTGTGACTTATGCTGAGCGTCTGCCGGAGGATCTGACTGGTCGTCAGGTGTACCTGCTGGATCCGATGCTGGCTACCGGTGGCACTCTGATTGAGTCCATTAAGTTCCTGCGTGAGCGTGGCGCTGAGTCTGTGACTTGCGTGTGCCTGATTGCTGCTCCTGAGGGCATTGCTGCTCTGGAGAAGGGCATTGAGGGTATGGAGAATGTTGACCTGTTCCTGGCTGCTCGTGATGAGCGTCTGAACGAGAAGGCGTACATTATTCCGGGTCTGGGCGATGCTGGTGACCGTCTGTACGGTCTGGCTGAGTAGTTTTTCAGCGTTATTCACGTGATGTGAATGGGGCGCCTCTGCATATGTATGTGTGGGGGCGCTCAGCTATGTCTTGCGGGTGTTTGCCGGTTGTGTGCCGCAGGGTGTCTAATGTGTTTGAGGCTTGGGCCGCGATGGTGCTGTTGGGTGTCGGTGTGGGTTTATGAAACACCCTTGACAGTGTGTGATGAGCAACACTATAGTGCTTTGAGGGGGCTCAAAATATATTGAGCATATTCACAGCTTCACATGAAAATACAGCGTGAAACCAGTAAATAAAAGAAGCTATGAATATTTATAGGGGAAAAAATACTGAAAGCTTCAGATAGTCCCTGAAACCCTAAAACATTAGAGGGGGCATTGTACTCCTCTCACCCATAAAGATGAATCCACTATGCTGAATCCGCTTGATTTATCCGTCAAATAGGAGAAATATTAAGTAAGAGGATTGAAGCTCGAACAGGTATTGGGGACTGTTTTAGCTCCGCGTCACTTCCGGCGCACCCCACACTACGTACGACAGGGATCCCGTACACAGACTTTGAGAGAAGGTTGAATCATGTCAGGCGCTGTACCTGGATATGTGCACATCTCCCAGCGTGGCCGCGCCGCTAAGCGCCAGGTCGTGCAGTCTCAGCGTCTCGTTGCACAGGCCGCAACGTTGCGTCCGATGACTTTCTCAGCCGGTGACCCTGCCCATAAGCAGGCTCAGGAAAATGAGGCACGCGGCTTTGTGCTCTATGTGGGTTTGAATGAGGAACTTGCTGCAGCGAACGGCACCTCCCTGGTGCGTATCGTTCAGGATCTGCGCACTTACGCACACCACCTGGCTCCCGAGTCGGAGTCGTACGCCGCTGTGGCGTTGGCTCCGGTGAATGCTGAGGGTAGCGACCTTGAGGTGGTGCGTAATGCGCTCGGTGATCCGACCGCAATGTATATGCACCCGGAGGCGAATGTCGCCCGCGAAGCAGAGACCATGAATAGCCACTCTTCGGGTGTGCTGATTGATTTGGCGCGCCGCGAGGTATTCCTGGACGGTGAGCCGCTCATGCTGACTTTCAAGGAGTTCGAGCTGCTGGCACACCTGGTGGAGAACGTATCTCGCACCGTGGGTCGTGAGGAGCTGCTGAAGGCGCTGTGGAGCTCCGGTGACGAGCATCCGCATGAGCGTACGATTGACGTGCATATTCGTCGTCTGCGTTCGAAGCTGGGTCGTCTGTCGGGTACTGTGCGTACGGTGCGCGGTCAGGGTTACCGCTTCTTTGAGCACCCCGAGGTTGTTGTCTGGGCTGCTCCGGAATACTCAATCTAGTTTTTAGAGTACACCCCGGTGTGCTGGTGTCATGCCGGTGCGCCGGGGTTTACTTGTGCCCCTAGGGGTGTTAGTATGCGTGCTGTGGGCTGCGTGCGGCACGTTCCGGCACCCTCTAGATAGAATGGGTGTATGGCTGAAAATTCTTCCAACACTGCATCTGGCTCGCACCGCCGCGGGAATAAGCGTCTGATTATTATGCGCCATGCGGAGGCTGATTGGGGTCTGAATGATTTTGATCGTCCGCTGACGAAGCGCGGCCATGAGCAGGCTGCCGCTGCTGGCGCCTGGATGGCGGCTCGCGGTTATATTCCGGAGCAGATTATGTCGTCGTCGGCTTTGCGTACTCGTCAGACAACGACTTGGGTTTCGGATGGTTTGGGGGCGAAGGCGCCTACCGCTCATCTGGACGAGGGACTGTATGAGGTGTCTGCGTCCCGCATTATTGCGCGCATTAATAGCGTTTCGGAGAATGTTCATTCTCTAATGGTGGTGTCGCATCTGCCCGGTGTGCAGGATGCCTCGCAGCGCCTGATGAGCCCTGATTCTGACCCGAACGCGTCCATGGATGTGTATTACGGTTTCCCACCCTCTTCTATTGCGGTGTTTGAGGTGCCGGGGGAGTGGGCTCTGCTTGATGGTGCGGATGCGCGCCTCGTGGACTTCAAGAGCTTCTAGGCTTCGTGCCTGAATGAAATGGGTAAAGCAAAAGCCCCGTACCAGCCGGTACGGGGCTTTTTATGGCGGAGACGGGGGGATTTGAACCCCCGGTCGAGTTTAACCCCGACCCTTCATTAGCAGTGAAGTCCATTCGGCCGCTCTGGCACGTCTCCACGGTGCGCTCGTGAGCGCATCCCTATAAGAATATAGGCTGTTTTGCGCTTGGTCAATTCGACCTGTGAGGCGCGAGAGATATATGTGGGTGAGATGGTGGTGTTGGGAGTTATGAATATGTTGCTCGGTATTCTGGCTCAGCCTTTTGAGATGGTGCTGTTGTTTCTGTTCCTGATGAATGTTTAGGCAATATCTTTTATAGCTATTGGTCAGAGAAAGCCCGCGAGCGCCCCGTGCGCCCGCGGGCTTTTGTGTGCCTCATCAGTTTTCTGGTCAGTGCATATATGGTGCCGATAGCTCCAGAATGACGAATCCGTTTGTGCCCACCTCAGCGATAGGTTAGGGTGAACAAGGTTCAATACACACCATTCACACGAAAGAGGGATCACATGTCTCAGAACCCGCAGGACTCTAACTCCTACGACTACAACCCGGAATACGGCAACCTGAACCAGCAGAACTCTCAGAACGGTCAGCCGCAGTACCAGCAGCCTGGTCAGTACGGTCAGCCCATGATGGTGCCTGTCGGCATTGTTCAGAAGACCCCCGAGCAGCTTGCGGGCGAGAAGGCTGGTCAGACTTCCATGGTGCTCGGCATTATTGGCCTGATCTGCAACTTCTTTGTTAGCTGGTGGCTGTTCGGCCTGCCCTCGCTGATCATGGGTGTTATCGGCATTATGAAGGCTAATGAGGCTGAGCGTTTTGGCACTGCAGCTTCGGGCGGTCGCATCATGGGCTGGATTAACGCAGCTTTTGGTGGCCTGTTCTTGGTTGTAGTCGGTGGTTTCCTGCTGCTGGGTCTTATCGGCGTGGCAGGTGCTGCTTCTTCCTCTTCCAACCGCTTCGCTGAGCTGGTCAGCACCCTGGCACTCTTCTAAAAGCTCCTGCCCTCCTAGAGGGTACATAAAAGCCCCGTTCCTCAGTGTGAGGAGCGGGGCTTTCGCGTAACGGCTGGCACTATACTGCCCTCTTGAAATGTATTGTGCGGGTTTGTGCGACAGATGTAGTTGTACCCGTTTCGGTGATAGGTTAGGGTGAATACTGTTTACCACACACCAGCCGTACGAAAGTGAGATGCCATGTCTCAGAATCCTCGGGGCTCAGACCCCTACGATTACAACCCGGACTACAACCGTCTGAACGAGCAGTACAACCAGAACGGCCAGTACGGGCAGAACACTCAGTACGGTCAGTATGGCCAGTACGGTCAGAATTCGTACGTTCAAGACTCGTATGGTCAGAATCAGTACGGCCCGTACGGTCAGCAGTACCAGCATCCTGGTCAGTACGGTCAGCCCATGATGGTTCCTATTGGTATTGTTCAGAAGACCCCCGAGCAGCTTGCTGGCGAGAAGGCTGCTCAGACTTCCATGGTGCTGGGTATTATCAGCTTGGCGTGTATCGTAACTCTCAGCTGGTGGCTGTTTGGTCTGCCTTCCCTGATTCTGGGTGTTATCGGTATTTTCAAGGCGAACGAGGCAGAGCGTTATGGTGCGGCTGCTTCAGCTGGTCGTATCTTGAACTGGATTAGCGTAGCCATTGGTGGTATGTTCCTGGTGCTTTTCGGCGGAGGTCTTCTGCTGGCGATTATGCTGGCTCTTTCTGATTCTGCCGCAAATTCTAGGCTCGTGGAGACTGCGCAGATACTGGCACTTTTCTAAACGCTGTCACCCTCACTGGAGGGTATGCATAAGCCCCGTTCCTCAATAGGAGGAACGGGGCTCTTTGCGCTCCACACGTGGAGCAGAAGCTATAACGCGGATGGTAAGGGATTTGAACCCTTGAGACGGGGTCACCGCCTACTGGTTTTCAAGACCAGCTCCTTCGGCCGCTCGGACAACCATCCATACGCACCAGAGACCGGCATTTTATGGCAATACCGTGCCGCAGGGCACTACGAAATTATCTCATGCGATAAGCTTTCTGTAAATCGCGCGCCAACGATGGCGCTTCCGGCAATGAGGAGGACTTATGAGAGCAATTATTGAGAACAGTCACGGTGGGCCTGAGGCTCTGACAATCAGCGAAGTCCCCGCCCCCGTACCCCGCTCCAACGAAGTTCTCATCCGCGTTCACGCCGCCGGAATCAACCGCGCCGACGCCCTGCAGCGCCGCGGATTCTACCCGCCGCCCGCCGGCGCGAGCGCAATCTACGGCCTCGAAGTAGCCGGCGTTGTCGAAGCGGTCGGTGAAGGCGCCTCCGTGGAGAACCGCGGCACCCCCGTCATGGCGCTCCTCGCTGGAGGCGGCTACGCAGACTACGTGACCGTACCGGTCGACCATGTGCTACCCGTACCCGAACAGCTGAGCTTCGCCGAAGCCGCCGGTATTCCCGAAGTCGCGGCAACCGTCTACTCGAACCTGGTGCTCACCTGCGGTATGAGCATGAACCCCGCCGAAAACCTCAAGGAAGACGGCGAACCCGTGGTGGTGCTCATTCACGGTGGTACCGGTGGTATCGGTGTACACGCCATCCAGCTGGCACTCGCCGTAGGTACCCGCGTGTTTGCAACCGTGGGAACCGAGGAAAAAGCAGAATATGTGCGCTCACTAGGCGCGGAACCCATTATTTATACCGAACATTCGTTCCGTGAAGTTCTGCTGGCTGAAACTGGCGGACGCGGCGCTGACTATATCCTCGACGTCGTGGGCGGAAAGTACCTGGACGACAACCTGCACACTCTCGCCGACGGTGGGCATCTGTGCATTATCGGTCTGATGGGCGGTGCCAAAGCAGAAGTGAACCTGGGGTATATGCTCTCCCGCCGTTTGTCTGTGCACGCTACAAATCTGCGCACCCGTTCGGATCAGCAGAAGGCTGAGATTCTGCGCGGTGTACGCGAACGCGTGCTGCCGTTGATTGAATCCGGCAGGATTGGCGTGGGTTTGGACCATATCTTCGACATGGAGGAGGCTGCTGCTGCCCACGAGTACTTCGACTCCGGTCAGCATCGCGGCAAGATTGTGCTGCGTATGGTCTAGAAATCGCTGCGCCCCCGCGGTGCCATTTTATGCCGGTGCCATTTTAGGCTGGCATCGCGGGGACTGTTGCGTGAGGGGTGTGAAGAAAAGCTGGGGTTGAAATAAATAGCTGACTGCTGACATCTCGTCACTAAAAGAAATTTAGGGTAACCTAAGTATAGGGAGGTTTGCGGGTCGCCCCAGAGCCCATCACCGGCAGCCTCCACCGACCAATAAACACGGCACACACACCACGCAGAGGAGGACATATGGGACTTAAAAGCTACCTGCAATCCCGCCGCGACGACGCCGAACTCGGCAAAGGCATCTGGCGCCGATCCCACGACCGGTTCATTCGCGGCATTGACCGCTTCCACCAGGTCCTCGAACGCCTAGCGGCAACCGATTCGTCCACCTCCATGATTGAGCTCATCGTGCCGGACGCAAACGCGCTTGCCGACCTCATCCCGCGCGTGCGTGCGGTCGCTATGGAAGCGCACCGCCTCGCCCCCAGCGACGGCGATATTCCCGCCTCCCCGTTCGGCACCTACTCCGACCTGAACCGCGCCCTCTCCAAAGCGGGTAACGCCGTGGCACTCTGCGCCGAAGCGCTCGCCATGGCACGCTGCTTCGGCGACTGCGCCACTGGATGCGACCGCCAGGTAAGCGTACACCGTCGCGTAGAAACCGTCATCCAGCATATTGAGGATGCCGAACGTCTGATTCAGCGCGCCCAGAAGGAAGCCGCCGGCGAGCTGACCTTTGACAATGGAATTCCCGTGGGCCGCACCCAACTGGTTGAGGCATAACACAGGGGCATAAATCGCGGTCAATAGGCGAGTTAGTTTGATGTGCACCTCAACAGGCGATACGCTTAAAGAAGAGGTGTAGGACACTTATTATGCGGTTACGTCACAATGGAGGTGGCGACATAATGCGATGGTACGCGCGGAATAACCGCAGGCTTTTTCCTGCCCCTCTACGGCACAACCCAATGCATATACAATTCACGGAAGAAGTCACACACCATGTTTGAATTCCACCGCAATGAGCGTGCGCGTCAGCTACGCCCCAGCCTCTCACGCTCCTGGCTCCTCGTGCGCGCCAATTCCTCCGAAGAAGTGTTTGAAGAGGCCTTCGAATCCGAGGCTGACTCCATCATCATCGACCTCGAAGACGGCTGCCCCGCTGAAGAGAAGGACGCAGCCCGCGAACAGGTCGTCCGTATGCTCAACTCCGGCGTCGTCGCATGGGTGCGAATCAACGCCATCACCACCGAACACTGGTGGAAGGACGTCAAGGCCCTCAGGAACGTGAAGGGCCTGCGAGGCGTCATGCTCGCCACCGCAGAGCACGCCACCGACATTGACCGCACCGCAGCCGAGCTGCCCCCCGGAACCCCCATCATCGCGCTAATCGAGTCCGCACTCGGCGTGCACCACTCCGTCGAAATTGCGCGCGCCATGGGCACTTTCCGCCTCGCATTCGGCGCAGGCGACTACCGCCGCGACACCGGCTCCTCCGCAACCCCCATGGCGCTCGCCTACGTGCGTTCACAGCTGGTCATCGCCTCCACCCTGGGTGGTCTGCCCGGCCCCATCGACGGCCCGACCCTCGGCGCATACGGTGCCGACCTCTCCAAGGCATGCGGCTACGCGAACGATCACGGCATGACCGGTAAGATCACCCTCGACATCCGCCAGGCCGAGACCATTAACGCAGCATTCTCCCCGAGCGAGATGGAAATCGAAGAAGCACACCAGATGCTCGACGTGCCCCTCGACGGCCCCCGCGACGGCTCCTATCTGCCGCGTTACCTGCGTGCAAAGAAGGTTAAGGAACTCGCCAAGGTTTATGGCCTGTGGGGCAAGACCGATAGCGACTTCCAGCGTGCCTCCAAGTAAGGTGCTGACGTAAAGTACACGCGCAAAAAGCAGCGCATCCAACCTCTGAACAGGGAATCGGATGCGCGGCTTTTGTCTGCCTGAAACCTCATGATGCTATAGCCTGGCAGGCTGACGGTCGGCGGCCTAGTTGCGGGGCGACTTTCCGCCCGTCAGCGCATGAGCGCACACGTACGAAGTCGCTAAAGAAATCACAATCGGCACCAGGAACGAGGTGTCATCCTCATACACGGAACGGTAGAAGAACCACACCACCAAAGAAACAACCAGCGCCAGCACGTATACCAGCGCAAAACGCATCGTGGGGCTCATCGGGCGTGAAGAACCCGCGGAGGCGCGGCCTGCCTGCGCACGGCCCCTCTGGCGCTTAGCGGATGCGGATCGAGAAGACATGAGAATCTCCTAAAGTTCGACGGTGACATCTTCGAGAAAACGACAACTCTCAGATGCTAAAAACCGCCGCAACACACCGGAAACCGGCACGCGTTACGGCGGATGTGGAGCCCCCAGTGGGATTCGAACCCACGACCTTTTCTTTACGAGGGAAATGCTCTACCCCTGAGCTATAGAGGCATATACGCAATCATTCGCAGCTACCCTAGAGCAACCAACGAACAGTGCATACCCCGCAATAGTACCAAAAAGGCGGGGGAGAGGCTAATTACTTTCAATACCGGCCCCGCAACTGGGAGTAGGCGACAGAGCGCCTATGGGGTGCGCTGCATTCACCCCGCACACCCGCCCGAAGATAGGGAAAGTTCAGGGCAGAGGCATACAATAAACCCTGTACCCACGGTGGCTGGCAGCACCTCACAGCGCACATCAACCACAGACGTATCAACCACAGATCAGCCCACCACCCGTAGAGAGAGGAACCACCATGACTTCACCCCTCAACCGCCGCACCCTGCTGCTGGGCGTAGTGCCCGCCGCCGCCCTGGGACTGAGCGCGTGCGGTTCCAGCTCCTCCCAGCCCTCCGCATCGGCATCTGCAAGCACCGTCGCTACCTCGGCAAGCGCATCCGCAAGTGCTACCGCGAGCGCTTCGGCATCCGCGGACCCTTCGGCTTCGGCAACCGCCGATGACGGCTACGTCGGCTACCGCCTCAACCGCGAAGTACCCGGCGCAGGTACCGCAACCCTGTACACCGACTACCAGTGCCCCTACTGCGCCAAGGCAGAACCCAAGTTCGAAGAAGCCGCCAAGAAGCTTGACGGCATCATGAACGTGACCGTGCGCCACATGCCGCTGAACATGCACGCCAACGCCGTACCCGCCGCCCTCGCTGTAGAAGCTGCAGCAGCTCAGGGTAAGCACGTTGAAATGGCGAACAAGCTCTTCGCCGCCCAGAACGACTGGAAGAACATCCAAGAGCGCTCTAAGCTACGCACCATCTTCAACGACTATGCCAAGGAACTGGGCCTGAACGTCGAAGAATTCGACAAGGCTCTACTCGACTCCAACACCGTCAAGCCCGTTCAGCGCGACTACGAGCACGCCGTGAAGATCGGTGTGAAGGGCACCCCCACCTTCGTCGTGAACAACAAGGTCATTGACGGCCTGGATTCGTCCTCCTCGGTGGACGACCTGGTCAGCACCTTCAAGCGTGAAGCTGGCGTGAAGTAGTGGCGCCCATTCAGCTTTCCAGCGGTCAGCGCGCCGAAATTCATCCCGATGGGTTCAGCGACCACGGCCACGTCCTCGAAATTGGTGGCGCCGAGCAGTCCCATGTGGATGTGCAGAACCCCGACTACGTGTTCTACGAGTACCTGCGCCGCATCGCAAACACGGTGGATGCGCTCGCGCCCGCCGGCGAACCCATCACCGCCGCACACCTGGGCGCCGGTGCACTCACCCTCGTGCGCTACATTCAGGCGACCCGCCCCGGCTCCCGCCAGGTTGCCGTAGATATTGAGCCTGAGCTCATAGGCTTTGTAACAGACCGCCTGCCGCTACCTGCCGGAACCAACTGCCAGTTGGTGGTCGGTGACGCCCGCGAACAGCTGGCGAACCTGCCTGAACTGCTAGGCGTGCCCGGCTTCGACGCGATCATTCTCGACATCTTCACCGGCATGGATGCACCCGCCCACCTGGCGAACCGAGACTTCTACCGCGAACTCAAGGACGCCCTGAACGATCGCGGCATGGTCGCCATCAACGTGGGTGACGACGCGGGTCTGCCCTTCTTCCAGTTGCAGGCAGCCGCCATGCTGGAAGTCTTCGACCACGTGTGGTGCCTGTGCGAAAGTTCCATGATTAGCGGGCAGAATGAAGGCAACCTCGTGCTGGTTGGTACCGCCCGTGAGCTGGATGAGGACACCCAGGACTGGCTGTACGCCCTGGGCCCGCATCCGGCGGAGGTGCTCACCACCGATGAGCTGCTCAATCTGCTAGAAGAGCTGACTGAGAGCTAAACCTGACGTACAAAACCGTTGAGGCGGGTACCTAGCCGGTACCCGCCTCAACGGTTTTCTCTATGGGTTTTCTATAAGGGTTTTCTATATGTCGCGCGCCGTACGCCGGCAGAATTTGGATTTTTACTCGGGACTTTGGCTTTACTCGGGACTTTGGCTTTACTCGGGTAGCGGCATGGGGACGGGGTCTTTGCCAGCATCCTTCGGCTGGGGAGAACCACCTTTCGTGGTGGTCAGCGTAATACCCACACTCGCGGTCATCAGCAGGAAAATCGCCACCCAACGAATCGGACCGGTCTCCTGATTGAGCAGCGCCCAACCGGCAATCGCCGCAATAGCGGGCTCCAAGCTCATCAGCACACTAAATACACGCTCCGGCAGGTTACGCAGAGCCATCAGCTCCGCGCTATAGGGAATCACCGAAGCGAATATGGCGGTACCAAAAATCATGAGGAGCAGTATCGGATCCTGCGCCGCATTCCAAATCGGCTGAGGCGCCGGAACAACCGCCGCCACCGGGGCAATAAACGCAGCACCAACAAGCATCGCCACCGCCAGGCCGCTCGCACCCGGAACCAGGGCACCCACCTTCGCGCTAGAGCGAATATACAACGCCCAGAACACGCCAGCAATCAACGCGAACGTCAGACCCAGGTAATCGGTATCCTTACCAACCGCCGCCTCATAGCCGAGCACCAGCATGCCCGCCAGGGCGCAGAGCACCCACACCGCGTCGCGGAGCCTGCGAGTGAGCATGGACGCCAACGCCAGTGGGCCCAAGAACTCCACCGCAACCGCCAAACCAATCGGGATGCGGTCAATCGCGCAATAGAAGAAGCCGTTCATCAGACCGAAAGTCATACCGAAAATGATGACGGCACGCCACTGCTCCTTCGACCACGACAACGCACCAGGCGGCATTTCGCCGCCGCGGCGGGTACGCCAACGCGCCGCCAACCACACGGCACTACCCACCACAATGGAAGCAATCGCCAGACGGCTGACACTAATAGCTAGAGTACCAAACAGCGGGAAGAGCGTCACCGCAAACGCAGCACCGAACTGCAGCGATGAGCAGGATATCAGCACAAACATAATGCCCAGTGCGGGACGTTGAGATGAAGTATGCGGCATGATTCTCCTTTCTGCTCCTCACAAGGAGGCGGTGCATCTCTCAAGGTGTACAGGTGACGAATCGACTCGGGCGGGGGGGCAAGAACCTGACCAGTGCAGTTAAGGGCAGTTAAAGAGTGCGCCCCCGGGCAACACGAGAAACTATCCTACTCGTTACCCGGGGGTGCTAGAAGCCGTCGACACGCTCAAAATCACAGCAGGTTAGAGGCCCTTCGCCTCACGGTCAGCCTTAATCTGAGCGGCAGAAGGAATCGTAATGGAGCTAGTCGCCATATGCGCAATATCAACTGCGTGGGCATCCACCGCGCCGGGCAGGTAGCGATCGGGATCCTCCATAGTGCCCTCCTCCTGCGCTCGCTTCTGCGCACGAGCGTGAGAAATCGAAATGCCGATACTCGCAGCCACCAGCAGAGCAATAGCAGCCCAACGAACCAGGCCGGTAGCTTCACCAAGCATCACAATACCCACAGCCGCCGCAATCGCAGGTTCCAAGGACAGCACCACGCTATAAATATGCGCGGGCAGCAGACGCAGCGAAGAAACCTCACCCAGAGCCGGCAGAGCAGAAGCCAGCAGACCCATCAGGCAACCAATAGCCAGCAGGTTCACATCCTGGGTGACCTTCAACAGGTTATTGCCACTCAGAATAAACGGGAACGGCAGAACCAACAGGGTCGAAACAGCGTTACCCATGACCATGCCACCCATACCCGGGATGAGTGCGCCCACCTTCTCAGTCGCCAGAATATAGGCGGCACGAGAAATAGCGGTCAGCACCGCAAAGAACACACCCACCAGGGCGAAATCCTCCGGCTTCGCCTGCGACTCAGCGGTCAAAATCGCCATACCCGTAAAGGACAGCGCAATCCACACCAGATCCAGTTTGCGGCGCGACATAACCGTCGCCAGCACCAGCGGACCCATGAACTCAATAGCCACCGCAATCGCCAGCGGAACCTGCTCAATCGCCACATAGAAGAACGCATTCGCGCCGGTCAGCGCAATACCCATGACAACAACAGTCAGCCACTGCGCACGAGTCCACGAACGAATCTGCGGGCGGAAAAACACCCACATCAAAATGGTGGAGGTCAGCAGGCGCAGAGTCACCACGCCCCAGGGGCCCAAATCGCCCATCAGCTGCTTAGCAAGAGCCGCACCGAACTGCGCCGAAATAATCGCGCCGGTCGCGTACGCAACACCCAACCCCTGAGTCATGACGGGGGAACGCGCAGCATTGGGCGTATGGGTGGAAGAAGTCATAGCAATCCTTATTAGTCCAGAAGAGGTGTCAGCCGCTATCTGTTATCAGACGCAACCCGAATCATCGTGAAACAGGTCACGCACTATGCAAACAATGAATAGTGTGTAATCTACGACAATTTTACGCGCTTTAAAATCCGGCGCAAATAAAGACTAAAACACCTTAACAGGCGGTCAAAAAACCACACGCCCTCGGTGAAATTTCACCTCCACACCCCGACGAAACCCCCATATTCAGGAAATATTCACCAAGCCATGATTTACTGAGAGCATGCTTGACCCGAAGAAGTCTCTATTCGATGAAGACGGCAACCCCCGTCCCGCGCTAACCACCACCCTCGACAATGTACTGCGCATGCAACGACCGCTCGCTCTGTCCATCGTCAAAAAACTCCGTGAAGCGCACCCCGACGAAACCCCCGAACAAATCCACAAGCGCCTTGACCGCACCTACCTGCGCGACATCACCGCCATCGGCGGTGTCACCGGCGCATCCGCATTCGTGCCCGGCGTCGGCACCGTCACCTCCATGAGCCTGTCCGCCCTCGCAGTCGGCGGCTACCTCGAACGCACCGCACTCTACGCCCAGGCAGTCGCAGAACTGCACGGCGTGCACGTACACACCGCCGAAACCGCCCGCTCCATGGTCATGGCAATCATGCTCGGCGAAGAAGGCTCCCAGCTCATGAACACCGTGCTACTGCAGACCGGCAAGGCAGGCGGCGTCTCCAACAAGTGGGGCATGCTGCTCGGCAACTCCTCCAGCGGCAAGATGTTCAGCGTTGAACGCACCATCCGCAACCTGTTCATCCGCCGATTCCTCACCCGCCAGACCGGCGCACTGCTCGGCCGTGCCCTACCCTTCGGCGTAGGCGCAGTCGTTGGCGGCGGCGTAAACCTGACCCTCGGAAAGGACGTTGTGCGCAACACCCGCCGAGCCTTCGGGGACGCACCCGCCTACTTCCCCGCAGAGCTCATGATTACCCCGCGTGCACCGCGCGTACAGGGCGGCGAAGGTTCGGAAGGCCCTTTCGGCTTGGCTGGTTCCCTGCTTAAGGGCGTCAAGGACGCAGGTAAGGCGGCAGGCAAGGTCTTCACCCGCGGCAAGGGCAACGACACCGAAACCGGTCACCACCGCATGATCGGCCGCTAAAATCCTCGCCAGCTAACAGAACATAGCAAAGACCCAACATACTAAAGACCCCAGCTCCCTAAGGGAACCGGGGTCTTCTGGTTTTAATCCTTTGCTACGAACTAAGCGTTCTTCGCGTGATCCAACAGCTGAGCTGCAATACCGTTGTAGGTGTGCGGAGTCAGAGCCGACAGACGCGCCTCAGCCTCGGGGGAAAGGCCCAGAGTAGCCACAAACTCCTTCAGACGAGCAGCATCCACGCGGTGACCGCGAGTCAAATCCTTCAAACGCTCATACGGGTTCTCCATACCGGGAACACCCGCGATAGCCTCAGCGCGCATCACCATCTGGATTGCCTCAGCCAGAACCTCCCAGTTTGCATCCAGATCAGCGGAAATAACCTCGGTCGCAATATCTAGACGCTCAAGACCCTTCACCACATTGGAGATAGCCAGCACCGAGTGACCAAACGCCACACCAATATTGCGCTGCGCCGACGAGTCAGTCAGGTCACGCTGCCAACGAGAAGTCACCAGGGTCGAACCCAGCGAATCTAGCAGAGCGTTGGACAGCTCCAGGTTTGCTTCCGCATTCTCAAAGCGAATCGGGTTCACCTTGTGCGGCATAGTCGATGAACCGGTCGCACCAGCCACCGGAATCTGACGGAAGAAACCAATCGAAATATAGCTCCATACATCGGTGCAGAGGTTGTGCAGCACGCGGTTGAAATGAGCGATATCCGAGTACAGCTCAGCCTGCCAGTCGTGCGACTCAATCTGAGTGGTCAGCGGGTTCCAAGTCAGGCCCAGGTGCTCCACAAAACCACGAGAAACAGCCTGCCAATCAGCGCTCGGCACCGACGCATAGTGCGCGGCGTAAGTGCCGGTTGCACCATTAATCTTGCCCAGGAACTCGGTAGCAGCAGCGTGCTTCACCTGACGCTTCAGGCGGTAGGCGAGAACACCCAACTCCTTACCCAGGGTAGAGGGAGTTGCAGGCTGACCGTGAGTGCGGCACAGCATCGGCACGTCGCGGCCTTCCTCAGCCAGCTTCAGCAGAACCTCAATCAGCTCCTCCGCGGCAGGGATCCACACGTTCTCAACGGCGTCCTTGATACCCAGCGCGTAGGAGAGGTTGTTAATGTCCTCAGAAGTGCAACCGAAGTGAACCAGCGGCACCAGGTGACCCAGGCCCAGGTCCTCCAGGCGGCGACCAATGTAGTACTCGACCGCCTTCACATCGTGAACGGTGACAGCCTCAATCTCAGCCAGCTCCGCCACAGAATCAGCATCAAAATCGGTGACAATCGCGCGCAGACCGTTCTTCTGCTCACCGGTGAGCGGGGACAGGCCCGGAAGAATCGAATGCTCGCACAGGTATATGAACCACTCAACCTCAACGTGAATGCGGTCGCGGTTCAGCGCCGCCTCAGAAAGGTAGTTGGTCAGGGGTGCGGTGGCGGATGCGTAGCGTCCGTCCAGGGGGCCCAGCGCAAGTTCGCCGGTGCCCAGGTCAATACGGCCAGAAGGCAAGAAGGTGTTATTGGTGTGAGACATAACTCTATTTTTGCATGAATTCGCCGAAAAAAAGAGGCGGGAAGAGTATATGGACGTGACGGGTGGTTCGGTTAGTTACAGAAATATGACAAAACGAGGTGCTGCGGAAGGGGTGTTTTTCAAATCTTGGGAGGTCAAAACGTGCGAATTTTTCGAAACAAGCCTGAGTTATCCACAGGTTGGCGTACTCAGCCTGCACGGTTACCGCGGCAGATTTAGCCTAAAACAAACCCAAACACAGGACAGAAACAGGCGCACAAACAACCAGTCCAACCACCGAAAGGACGCCCCGTGAACACGATCGTCGATACCGCACCATCTCCCGCACCCCAGCTGCCCCGCATCGAACCAACCGATATCCTCCGCGCAGCAGGACACATGGGCATCGGCACCGCCGCCGGCTACGCCCTCGCCAAGCAGCTCATGGCCGCCGCCGCCCTCGCCCGCGCCAAAGGCGCAGAACTCGCCCACAGGATGCGCACCGAAGCCCAAGAAATCCACACCGCACACCAACGCGCCAACGAGCTCAACGGCGACCGCTGGGCATCCGAAGCCGGACGCGCCTACCGGCGACAGCTCGAAGAACACCGCGAAAAAGTCCGCAACCAAGCCGAACAAGCCGAAGGCACCGCCGCCATGATCGCCGCCGCCGGTGAAGAACTCGCTAACGACCTCACCGCCAAAGCGCAGGCAATCAAAGCCTCCGCCTCCGCCGTAGATAACCTACTCGGCAAACTCGCCGACGGTGCCGCCGACGCCCTCGAAAAACTCAACCCCGGCGAAATCATCGCCCGCTCAGGCGTGCAAAAAGCCCAGTCAACGCTCGATTCACTCATGCACGTGAACCTGCCCGACGGGTTGAGCTCGCTCATCCGAACCCACTAACCTCACCCCAGGAGACACCATGATTACCGGACCCACCGTTGCGCCCAGCGGCGACCTCAGCAACTCCGCGGGGCCCACCGCAGGCACCATCAGCGTTGAGCTTGAAGAAATGCCCGCCATCGCCGACGGGCTCGACACCGTCAGCCGCACCTGCGCCGACCGTACCATGCCCATTCTCGGTATCGCCGCTGAAACTCGTCTCTTCCTCGGCATCAACGGACGCGCCCAGCAGGCTGCCGCTATTTGCGCCGTCCTTGCCGCAGACCTCGGCGGAAGCGCACTAAAGTTTGGCGCCACCGCAGTCGCCGTCCGTGCAGCCCACAGCTCCTACCTGCAGGTTGAAAGCACCGTCGCAGGCTGGTTCGACTCCATGGGCATGGCAAAGGACGGCAAGCTACCCGACGGACGCAGCACCCGAGATCACTTCCGCGGCCTCATCGCTGGAGAACCCGGCGAAGCTGAATACCTCATCAAGCTCACCATTCCCGAGTTTGGGTACTTCTCGGCCTCTCGGACGCTGCCGTATTCGCCTCTCGTGGCGGGTATTCTTTTCGGCTTCACCGCCTACATGGATGCCAAGTGGAATCCCGAAATTGCGCGCCAGCGAACAATTGACCGCGTTGCAGACATGTTTGGCATTCCGCGAGGACTTGCTCGAAAGGCACTGGGAGGTGGCTTATTTAGTATCTTCAGTATCGTCAAATCTGGAATCGATACCTATCTTGGCACTAAGGCTCATAATATTCGGACCGCTTCCGCCGATGCATACGGTATTGCTACGCATCGTGGTGAGAAAAGCCAGCTTTCAGCAGGTGCCAGCTCAGATCGTCTTCTTGCGGCTGCTAAGGCACAGGATCAGGAATTTGAGCGTTCCCGGCAAAACCCCTCGACCGCTGAACGTAGTGCCGTGCTCGTCACCGTCATGTACGAAGCAGGGCACGAAGGCGACCCCGCCCATGCCCTGTATGTGGTGAGCGTTCCGGGTACCAACTTTAACTCCTGGGGCGGATCCATCATAGATGTCCCTGGTGCCGAACGCGAAGCATTGGGCAAAGATACCCTGGAAAACCCCGCCTATCAGATGGTTTTGCAAGCCCTCCGCGATGCCGGCGCGCCTCAGGGCGCCCGAGTGTACTTGGAAGGCTTTAGCCAGGGAGGCATGATTGCCTACAACATGGCGAATAGTACTGAAGTCGCCAGAGAAATCAACATTGTGGGTATCTACGCCCAAGGGGCTCCGCTACGAGGCTTGCCCGCCAAACGCCGTGATTTTGCTGTGGACTACGTGGAAGGAGAAGGAGACTGGGTTCCTGACTCTGCATGGCGAGAAGATGGATGGCATCCTGACGACCGTGATACAGCAATTACCGTCCAGAATCCTGAACATGATGGAGGAAAATATCGAGAAACCCTAGAACGCGAAGGATATAGTGGAGCGGTATTTGGCGGTATGCGTGCCGCAATGGACGGTAAAGAGTACGCGCTGGGGGAACAGAAGGTAACCTCAGCCTCAAGCCTGCCGGATGGTCTGCCTCCCGCTGTACGAGTGGACATAACTATCAGACGTGCCGAGGGCTACGGCGCGGCAGCCCTTGTATCAGGAACGGTGCCTGGTGCCTTGGGTATAGCTGAGTTCGCTGATGAGAAGACAGGCGGGCGTCTGGGGCAAGCAAAGCGTGGCATCGAAGACACCGTCTCAGACATCCAGCAGGGCATGGAGATTGCCAAGCAGAAGGCCGAGGGTCTTCAGCGAGAAGCTGGAGAATCCGCCTGGGCGGATGCTAAGCAAATCCCCGCCGTCATCGAGGGCGTCCAAAAGACCCTCCCTCACCCCGAGCCGACTCCGCAGGAAAAGCCTCAGAACCCGAAGCCTGCTTGGCCCGAAACCCCTGTGCCGCAGATGCCCAAGGTGCCCCTCCTGCAGGGATACAACCCGCAGTATCTGCCGCCCGCCATCAATATGCCGGGCGACCTGAGCCGCCCCGAGCCTGCCCCCATCAAGATGCCCGCTCGAATCGAGGCAGAGGGGCAGCTACCCCCTGCAAGTCTGATCCCGCCGGACATTCTGCCCAAACCGGCAGATCTACATACGCACATCGAAAAGGCTGTTACTCAGCCAATCATCGATCAGCTGCAGCTTCCTACAGCTGGTTCCGCGCTCAAGAATCCTCCAACCTTCGGACCCGGGCAAGGCGGAGACTACGACGGCAGTGAGTCGCTCATTCCTACCCTGCCGAATCTGAAGCCTGCACCCATGCTCCCACCTAAGAGCATTGACCCCGGGTTCCTCGCACCAACTCCACCCGAGAACATCGATCCCGGGTTCCGCGCCCCAGGCCCTCCCGAGGACCTGACTCCCATCGAGGAGCGGGAACCCCTAATGGTCTAAACACCGAGTCTAAAAGCACCAATCTTAAGGACTCGGTGGAGGGTGGAGGGGACGAGTAGAGTAGAGAAGAGAAAAGGAGGGGCACCACCGGAACCAACCCCGGCGGCGCCCCTCCATCTTTGCGTACAGCTTTTATATACAGCCTTTGCGTACAGCGCTCGCGGCCAGTATCTGTTGCCTGCACAGCTACAGCTTGCTCGCGACCTGCTCTCCAGGTGAGAAGCATTAGCCTCCGAGCCGCCCGCAGGCACATACTGGAACCATGAGCCAGTCAGCTGAACACACCAACATCCCGGTCCGCCCCGTCTTCAACACCCTGCCCAGCTACGCGGCAGGCAAGCCGCCCGCACCCGTCGAAGGCCTCACCCAGTACAAGCTCTCCTCGAATGAGAACCCGCTGGGCCCCGTACCCGAGGTGGCGCGCGTCCTCGCAGAATTTGCGACCGCGCACCGCTACCCCGATCCCCTCTCCACCGCCCTGCGCCACAAGCTCTCCGCACGGCTCGGCGTGGAGGCTGACGACATCGTCACCGGTGCCGGAAGCCTCGGCGCGCTCAACCAAATCCTCAAAACCTTCGCCGGTGTAAACACCGATGGCGTGCAGGACGAAGTCATTTACGCCTGGCGCTCCTTCGAGGCATACCCGATCCTCGTCGGTATTATGGGCGCTCGCAGCGTGCAGGTGCCGAACCTGCCCGACGGCTCACACGACCTGGACGCTATGGCGGCAGCCATCACCGACCGCACCCGCCTGATCCTGGTCTGCACCCCCAACAACCCGACCGGCCCCGCCGTCACCGAACGCCAGATCCGTGCGTTCCTGGAGAAGGTGCCCGCCGACATCCCCGTGGTCATTGATGAGGCGTACTTCGAGTTCTGCGCCGCCTCCACCGTGCCGGACAGTGAAGAAGCCCCGCTGAACGGCATGGACATCTACCGCGACTACGAGAACGTCATTATTCTGCGCACCTTCTCCAAGGCGCAGGGCCTGGCGGGTCTGCGCGTGGGCTACTCGATTTCGCACCCGCAGATTACGCAGCACCTGCGCGTGGCGGCAACCCCGTTCGCCGTGACGGCGCTGGCTGAGGCGGCGGCTATCGCCTCCATTGAGCATGAGGATGCGGTCATGGAGCGTGTGAGCCACCTGGTTGCTGAGCGTGAGCGCGTGACCGCTCGACTGCGGGAGCTGGGCTACGATTTCCCGAGCACTTACGCGAACTTTGTGTGGCTGCCCCTGGGGGAGCGCACGGGTGAGTTTGTGCAGCTGATGTATGAGCATGCGCTGTCGGTGCGTGTGTTTGGTACCGAGGGTGTTCGCGTGAGCATTGGTGAGGTGGAGGCGAATGACCGTTTCCTCTCGCTCTGTGAGGTCTTCGCGAAGGGGCTCTAGAGCGTATTGTGAAGGGGCGGGGGTACCCATTCGACCCTAATTGAACAATGTACTATTTTCCCTTGTCGAGGTTTGTTTGAGCTTTTCAAATGGTTCTCGAGTGGGAAAAATGATGGCCCGAAAAAGCTCTCAATAGTTAAATTAAACCTCCTATATATTCTCGAAAAAGAATATATAGGAGGTTTAATTTAATGATGTTCAAATAGTGAATGACAGGGCATAATGCACTGCGTTATCAGCGTAACTGCCGCGAGATAAAGCCGAAAAGAGTAGACTGGTAACTATATATGCCCAGACCCTCACAGGCTTGCCGGAACACCTCAAACCCTGCACCATCAGGTGAAAGTTGAGACTAAAACCCAAGTCGCTGAGGGCCAAGCCCTCGTCACGTGTGGAGGTTAGATGCACGAGAACGACAAGTACCCCGGAGTGCCCGAACTCATCCAGCTCATGGATGAAAACGGCGCCGTACATGAACACCCCACCTACAGCCGGTACATCGAAGACGTCAATGCAGACACCCTGCGCGAGGCATACCGCCTCATGTACACCACCCGCCGATTCGACGACGAGGCAACCGCCCTGCAGCGCCAGGGTCAGCTCGCCCTCTGGGTACCCAGCCGAGGCCAGGAAGCCGCACAGGTCGGCTCCGCACTCGCCTACGCACCCAACGACTACATCTTCCCCTCCTACCGTGAGCACGCCGTCGCCCTGACGCGTGGCGTGGACTTCCGCGACCTGATCACCATCTTCCGCGGCTCCACCACCCACGGCTGGGACATGAAGGCACACAACTTCCACACCTACACCAAGGTGCTTGCCGCCCAGACCCTGCACGCAGTCGGCTACGCCATGGGTCTGAACTTCGACGCCGACATCGAGGCTGAAACCGGCACCCGCCGCACCGGTCAGGGCCAGGCGACCGACCCCGCCGAGGACACCCAGAAGCCCGCCGTGGCGGTCTACTTCGGTGATGGCTCCTCCACCGAGGGTGACGCACACGAGTCCATGGTTTTCGCCGCCTCCTATAATGCGCCGGTGCTCTTCTTTGTGCAGAATAACCGCTGGGCTATCTCGGTGCCTTTCGAGGTGCAGTCCCGCGTGCCGGTGTCCACCCGCGCCGCAGGCTACGGCTTCGAGGGTATTCGCGTGGATGGCAACGATGTTCTCGCCGTGCTCGCCGCAACCCGCTACGCCATGGAGAAGATCCGCGCCGGTGAAGGCCCCGTGCTGATTGAAGCTGAGACCTACCGCCTCGGCCCGCACACCACCGCGGACGACCCCACCAAGTACCGCACCGATGCCGACCTGGAAGGTCCCCTGCGCCGCGACCCCATGTTGCGCCTGGAGAAGCACCTGCGCGAGCAGGGCTACGCCGACGATGCCTTCTTTGAAGAGGTTGCAGAATCCGCGCAGCAGGTCGCGAACGGCGTGCGTGAGGCAGTGCTGAACTCCGAGGTTGCCGACTTTGAGCGTTTCTTCGACCGCGTCTACGTGCAGGAACACCAGCAGGTGGAAGACGAGCGCGAGTTCTACCGTAACTACGTTGCAGGCTTTGAAGAGGAGTAAGCATGAGCGAGAAAATTGAACGTTTGACCCTCGCCAAGGCGATTACCCGCGGCCTGGAAGACGCCATGGAAGCCGACCGCACCGTCGTCATGCTCGGTGAGGATATCGGCAAGCTCGGCGGCGTGTACCGTGTGACCGAGGGCCTGCAGGCGCGCTTCGGCAACCGTCGCGTCATGGATGCACCCCTGGGTGAGTCCGGCATTATCGGCACCTCCATCGGTATGGCGCTGCGTGGATACCGCCCCGTGCCGGAGATTCAGTTCGACGGCTTCGTGTTCCCCGCCTACAACCAGATCACGAGCCAGCTGGCGAAGATTCACAACCGCACCGACAAGCAGTACACGGTGCCGGTGACTATCCGCATTCCGTACGGTGGCGTGATTGGTTCGGTGGAGCACCACTCCGAGTCCCCGGAGGCGCTGTTCGCCCACACTGCGGGTCTGCGTATTGTGACCCCCTCGACCCCGCACGAGGCGTACTGGATGACCCGCAAGGCGATTGAGTGCCCCGACCCGGTCATTATTTTTGAGCCGAAGCGCCGCTACTGGCTCAAGGGTGAAGTAGACTTTAGCGACACTTCCTTTGACCCGTTTAGCGCCCAGGTGGTGCGTGAGGGTATGGATGCGACCATTGTTGCGTACGGTCCGCTGGTGCCGGTTGCTCTGGCTGCGGCAGAGGCTGCCGTGGAGGATGGCCGTTCGATTGAGGTCATTGACCTGCGCTCGATTTCGCCGCTGGACGTGTCGACCGTTGCCGCTTCGGTGGCGAAGACTGGCCGCCTGATTGTCGCGCACGAGGCGCCGACCTTCGGTGGTATGGGCGGTGAGTTGGCTGCGGCGATTACGGAGCGTTGCTTCTATAGCCTGCAGGCGCCGGTGATTCGCGTGGGCGGCTACTACATGCCGTACCCGGTGTCCCGCGTTGAGGAAGAGTACGTGCCCGATATTGACCGTATTCTTGAGGCAGTTGACCGTGTTTTTGACTACTAGGCATTCCCTGATCTGACGTATCAGCGTGTTGCGCTATGGCGGGTTGCGAGCCCGCACAGAATATTCCGTATAGGGTATATGCCCTAGTGAGAGGTAAAAATGTCCCAGATTTTCCCGCTCCCTGACGTGGGTGAAGGCCTGACCGAAGCAGAAATCCTCAGCTGGAAGGTGGCAGTCGGCACCGAGGTCGCCATCAACGACGTCCTCGTCGAAATTGAAACCGCGAAGAGCGTCGTGGAACTTCCCTCGCCCTTCGCCGGAACCGTCGAGGCGCTACTTGTTGCCGAAGGCGAAACCGTTGAGGTGGGCACCCCGATTATCAGCATCTCCGGTGGCGACAACGCGCCCTCTACCCCGGCGGCACCCGCCGCGGCAGAGGCTGAGTCCGGCACCGCACTGGTCGGCTCCGGCCCCAAGGCGGACGCTGTGAAGCGTCGCGCCCGCAAACGCCCCGCCTCCGTAGCCCAGCCCGCACAGGCTCCTGCGGCACCGGTCGCACCGGCTGTTCAGGCACCCGTGGCGCACACCCCCGCCGACTCGGGGAACCGCAACCAGGGACTGCTGGGCGAGCTGGCTGAGCGTGCCTCCCGCTTTGTGGAGAACACCCCGCTGAACTCGGTGGTGCAACGTCTGGTGCCCGAGCCCGCAGCGGCTCCCACACCGACTTTGGCTCCCGATCAGGTTCCGCACCGTCCGACCCTCGCGCCGCCTCCGGTGCGCCTCGCCGCAAAGGAGCTGGGTGTTGACCTGGCGAACGTGACCGCTACCGGTGCGCGCGGTCAGGTGACCAAGCAGGACCTCATGAACTATGTGGCGCACCTGAGCGATGTGCAGCATAGCGGCGCCCGCCAGCCGTTCTGGCAGCCTGCAGCCACCCCCGGTGACCGCATTGAGCGCATCCCGGTGCGTGGCGTGCGTAAGGCTACCGCGAAGGCGATGGTTTCTTCGGCGTTTAGTGCCCCGCACGTGTCGATTTTCGTGGATGTTGATGCCTCCCGCACCATGGAGTTCGTGAAGCGCTTGAAGAAGTCCCGCCACTTTGAGGGCGTGAAGGTCACTCCGTTGCTGGTGCTTGCCGCCGCGGTCATTTGGGCTGCTGAGCGTAACCCGCAGGTCAACGCGACCTGGACCGATAGCGAAATTCAGATTAAGCACTTCATGAACCTGGGTATTGCTGCGGCGACGCCGCGCGGCCTGATGGTTCCGAACATTAAGGACGCGCAGGAGCTGTCCCTGCGTGAGCTGGCTATTGCGCTGAACAACCTGACCACTCGCGCCCGTGAGGGTAAGACTCAGCCCGCTGAGATGGCGAACGGCACCTTGACCATTACGAACATCGGTTCGCTGGGTATTGATACGGGTACCCCGATTATTAACCCCGGTGAGGTGGCGATTGTTGCCTTCGGTACGATCAAGCAGAAGCCGTGGGTGGTTGATGGTGAGGTCATTCCTCGCTGGGTGACGACCCTGGGTGGCTCCTTCGATCACCGTGTGGTGGATGGCGACCTGTCGGCTCGTTTCATGGCTGATGTGGCTGCGATTCTTGAGGAGCCTGCACTGTTGCTGGACCACTAGGCGGAACATTTTAGCTGGTCAGTGCCGTATTGTTGGGTAGCTGAGGCCGTTTAGGATACAGATATTTAGACACAGAAAACCTCCGGTACCTACGTAAGGTACCGGAGGTTTTCTGCACGTTTTATCCCTATCGCAACGAGGCGCAGATGCTTAGAAGCTTAGGCGTCTTCGCGTGCCACCTGCTCGCTCGGGTACTTGTCCACGCGGCGGTGGTACAGGCGTCCCAATAGGCCGCCGAGGATAGCGCCGAGGAAGCTCAACGCCAGAACCAGTAGAACCGCGAGCAGACCGTTCGCGAAATCGCCCGCAATCAGCTTCTGCAGGGACAGGGACGCGACACCGTTCTGGAACAGCTGAGGCGCGAGGAAGGTTGCCAGGGACCCTAGGATGAGCGACATAATCTGCCAGAGCCACACGGCAATGCCCTGCTTCGTGCCGGCGAATCGTGCCATGCGTCCCGCAGCGTAACCGCCCACCAGGTAGGCGAAGAAAATGAGCACACTCAATGCTACCGCGACCGGCACGGCGTTCGATGCGCCGCTGAAGAGTCGGGAGACCACCGTGGCGTAGTCGATGGACTCGCTCTGACCGGTCAGGGTCAGCCACGACTGGATAGCCCACAGGCCACCGTCCATGAGGGAGATGGTGATTAGCCAGCCGAGCAGGCCGGGCAGCAGGTGCATACGGGAGTAGCGGCTCTTCTGCATGGACAGTGCTGTTGCGGCGGTGAGGATGGGTTCCGAGCCGGCGGCATCACCTGCGGGGGTGTGGATAACGAAGTAGTCATCAGCCGCGGGGGCAGCCTGCGGGGCGTTCGAAGCCGCATGGGCGTTGCCGGGTGCGGGCACCTCGTAGCTTGCCGCCGCAGTCAGCGCAGTAGCGGGTGCGGTAGAAGCATTACCGCGTACGTTGTCCGCGCTGGGAGCTGCAGGCTTGTCGAGCCAGCTGAGGTTATCGGTAGCGGGTTTGCCCAAGTCAGCGCCGGAATCTGCACTTTGAGCGGCGCTGTTTGCGGAGGGGAGCGGCTGGGTTGCGGTAGCCGCCTCGGTGAGGGGGCGGGTCGCATCCTGCGAGGACTGTGCGGAGGACTGAGCCGAAGAGGCCGCCTCGTGCGCCTTTTCGTGGGCGCGGCGTGCGGCGTTCAGGTCCTCATCGGTCAGAACCACGGTGGGGTCGTCGGAGGAGAATGCCGCCTCCCACAGGTCACTTTCGGTGGGGGAGGACGCCGCGGCGGCCGGGCGCTGCTGCGGGGTATTGTTCTGTGCGTTCATTAAATCCTTTGGATTCTAGTCCTGGGTGCCGATTTAGCGGTTGCGGTCAGCGTAGAAGGCTCGTGCTTCTTCCAGGGCTTCTGCGGAGTAGGTGTGCGGGTATGCCGGGCGTTCGTTCTCGTCCAGGGTGCGGATGACGCGGCCGGGGTTGCCGATCACGAGGGAGTTAGCTGGGACGTTCTTGGTGACGACGGTACCCGCGCCAATCACGGAGTTCTTGCCGATGGTCACACCGCCCAGGATGATAGCACCACCACCGATCCAGACGTTGTCTTCAACGGTGATGGGCTCGCCACCTTCCCAGTATGCGGCGCGGTCGACTGGGTTGAGCGGGTGGGTGGGGGTGAGGAACTGCACGTTGTTGCCGACGAGCACGGTGGAGCCGATGCGGATCGGGCATACGTCCAGGAAGACGCAACCAAAGTTGAAGAAGGAGCCGTCACCAATATAGGTGTTCACGCCGTAATCGAAGCGTGCGCCGGGGCGGATGTGCGAGTGCTCGCCCAGGTGGCCGAGGTGTTCACGGTAGACGTGCATTGCCTGCGCTTGCTCGCCGCGTGCGTAGTGTTCTTCGGCGAGGACGGTTGCAGCGTGGATGCGCTTAGTCTGCGCGGTGCATTCGGTGTCGGGCATGTAGGCGGAGCCGGAGACCATGCGGTTGAAGATGTCGCCGTTGGGGCGCTGTGATGTGTGCATTAGTGGGCTCCTCTCAGAAGGTAAGCAAGCGCGATGATGGCCATTCCAAACAGGATGACGACTCCTCCGGCGATAGTGAATCGTTTGGAAATTTCGCGGAGGAGCTTCTTGAACTGCTCATCAGCGATGTCTTGCTGTCGTTTACTCATACTTTAAGTATCCCAGAGTTGCTGGGTTCTGCCTTAGTGTTTCGGAGTTTATTGCGGTATCTGGGGCGGGTGTACCGTGTGATTTTCAGCGTGGAAAGAAGTGGTGCTGAGTTGAAGCGTGAGGGTGTGGGAAGGCACAATCAAAGCATGACTGAGGCTCAGAAGAACACTAACCTGCAGGATGCGGCGGCACCTGCATCCCCCGCTGACGTATCGGCTGGTGCGCATCCGTTGACGCATCGTCCCTGGTTGAAGAATTATTCTTCGTGGACTGCCCGCGATATTGAGCTGCCCGAAACTTCGCTGAGCCACCTCATTGACGAGGCGGTCCGCACCGTACCCCACAAGGTGGCGCTGGAGTTCTTTGGCGCAACCACGACCTACGCCGAGTTGGGGGACCAGATTGAGCGTGTTGCGGAGGGTCTGCGTGTGGCTGGTGTGCAGGCGGGTGACCGTGTCGCGCTGATTTTGCCGAACTGCCCTCAGCATATTGCGGCGTTCTACGCGATTTTGCGCCTGGGCGCGATTGTGGTGGAGCATAACCCTCTGTACACGGGCGCGGAGTTGCGCCATATGTTTGAGGATCACGGCGCGAAGGTCGCGATTGTGTGGGATAAGATTGCCTCGCATATTACGGGTCTTCCTGCGGATATCCGCCCGAACCATATTTATTCGGTGAACATGATTTCGGCGATGCCCGCGCTGATGCGTACCGCGCTGAAGCTACCGTTGAAGAGTGCGCGTGCTTCGCGTGAGAAGCTGACCGGTTCTGCGCCGGGTACGGTGTCGTGGGCTCAGCTGGTGAAGAGCGAGCGTATTGACCCGTCGCATCGCCGCCCGACGGCGCACGATATTGCGTTGCTGCAGTACACCTCGGGTACGACCGGCCTGCCAAAGGGCGTGATGCTCACGCACCGCAATCTGGAGTCTAACGGCCGCATGGGTGAGGCATGGATTAACCCGGGCGATGACGAGGTGATTTACTCGGTTCTGCCGCTGTTCCACGCGTACGGTATGACCCTGGGCGTGACGATTGCGTCGCTGTGCCGTGCCCGCCTGGTGCTGTTCCCGACCGTGGACATGGACCTGATTTTGAAGGCGATGAAGAAGACCCGCCCGACCATTCTTCCTGCGGTTCCGCCGGTGTATCGCCGCCTGATGGATGAGGCGAAGAAGCGCGGTGTGTCCCTGGAGGGTATCCGTTACGCGGTCTCTGGCGCAATGAACCTGCCGCCTGAGCTGGTTGCCGAGTGGGAGGAAGCTTCCGGCGGTTTCATGGTGGAAGGCTACGGCCTGACCGAGTGCGCGCCGCTGGTGTCCTGCAACCCGCTTAATGATACTCGCCGTGCCGGGTTTATTGGTGTTCCGTTCCCTTCCACCGATATTCGTGTGGTGGACCCGGAGACCGGTGCCGATGTGCCTGATGGCGAAGAGGGCGAGCTGTGGGTGAAGGGCCCTCAGCGTTTTGCCGGCTACTGGAAGCGTGAGGATGAGACGGCGAAGACCATTACCCCCGATGGTTGGTTGCGTACCGGTGATATTGTGCGCCTGGACGAGGATTACTTCATTCAGATTGTCGACCGCATCAAGGAAGTTATTATTACCGGCGGTTTCAACGTCTCCCCGACGGAGGTTGAGGTCGCACTCAAGCAGCACGACATGGTCGCGGATGCGGCGGTAGTCGGTATTCCGCTGCCCGCCGGTGGTGAGATGGTGGTTGCCGCTGTGGTTGCCGCTCCGGGTCGAGTGGTTCAGGAGCATACTCTGCGTGAGCACTGCTATTCGAAGGTGACTCGTTATAAGGTTCCGCGCCGCATCGTGGTGGTGGAGGACCTGCCCCGTTCGATGCTGGGTAAGGTTCTGCGCCGTAAGGTGCGTGAGCAGCTGATTGCTTCGGGCGAGTTCGGTCAGTAGGTTGATTCCCCTCCGCCGTAACGGGTGGACACTATGCACGCCGGCTTGGGTTTTTGTACCCGGGCTGGCGTTTTGTGTGCGCCTGAATACATGGTTAATGACGCTTTGTGACCTGGTAATAATTACCGCGTGACGAATTATGACAAAATATGACGACCTTGACGTTCTGTGTCTCATGAATAGCCCTTAACTTCCACACCCGCCCTTGTGCGTGCTGTAATTGTCCCATCATCATTCCCATCGGATGTGCTAGTACCAACGTGAGCACCCGGTGGAACGCATCATCATTCAACAGAAAGATTCATAGCCGTGAAGAAGTTTGCTGCTGCACTCGCAGTTGTCCCCCTAGTCTTTGGCCTGGCAGGCTGCGGTTCCACCAACTCCTCCTCTTCCTCCGCTAAGAAGATCACCATCGGCGTGGTCGGCACCGAGAGCGCTAACAAGGTCCTGAAGGAAGAAGCTAAGAAGCAGGGCATTGAGATTGAGTACAAGGAACTGACCGACTACTCCCAGCCCAACCCCTCCGTGGACTCCGGTAGCCTGGACATGAACCGTTTCCAGCACATCGCATACCTGGCGAACTACAACGTTGAGTCCAACAAGGACCTGCAGATTGTTGGTGGCACCAACATCTACCCGATGGCTCTGTTCTCCAAGAAGCACTCCAACCTCTCTGACATCCCTCAGGGCGGCCGTATCGCTATCCCGAACGACCCGGTGAACGAGGCTCGCGCTATCAACCTGCTCAAGGCTAACAACCTGGTTAAGCTCAAGTCTGAGACTGAATCCCCCACCGTGGATGACGTGGACACCGCTAACTCCAAGGTCAACGTCGTTGCAGTTGACGCAGCACAGACCGTTGTCTCCCTCGAATCCGTGGACGGCTCCGTCGTCAACAACACCTTCCTCAAGGATGCAGGTCTGAAGCCCAGCGAAGCACTGGCGCAGGATGACCCCAAGAACGAGTCCGCACGTAAGTACGTGAACCTCTTCGTTGCTCAGAAGGACAAGGCTGACGACGAGACCTACAAGAAGGTCGTCGAAATCTTCCACAGCGAAGCAGTTCAGAACGCTGTAAAGGAAGACTCCAAGGAGACCGCGGTTGAGGTAAACCTCCCGGTCGAGCAGCTGCGCGAAACCCTCGCGAAGGAAGAAGCAGCGTTGCGCGCCAAGAAGTAATCTTCTAAATACACGCCTCCTCTAGGCATACGCAAAGGCGGTAAGTCTAAGCACCCGATGTGGGTCACGACAGGCTTACCGTCCTTTGCGTAACGGCGTTAATACCCTTTAGCGCCTCAACCACGACATAGACGGATACAAACTTATGAGTGAACTGGTACAGAGCTTCGGTGACGGCACCGAGCCCATGGTGGTTCTGGACGGAGTCTCCAAAGTCTTCGGCAATGGCCCCAAAGCAGTAGTTGCTGTGGACAACGTCTCCCTCAGCATTAACCGCGGCGAAATCTTTGCAATCATCGGCTACTCCGGCGCCGGTAAGTCCACCCTGGTCCGCCTCATCAACGGCCTGGAAACCACCACCAGCGGCACCCTGACTGTCGGTGGCTTCCAGATTTCCGGTAAGCGCGACTCTGAACTGCGTGAAGCACGCACCAACATCGGTATGATCTTCCAGCAGTTCAACCTGATGAACTCCCGCACCGTGCTCGGTAACGTCGAGTTCCCACTGAAGATCGCCGGCTGGTCCAAAGCTGAGCGCCGCGCCCGCGCCCTGGAAATGCTGGAGTTCGTGGGTCTTGCCGACCGTGCCGGTCACTACCCGAACCAGCTTTCGGGCGGTCAGAAGCAGCGTGTGGGTATTGCTCGTGCGCTCGCGACTAACCCCGCCTTGCTGCTGGCGGATGAGTCCACCAGCGCGCTGGACCCGGAAACCACTCATGAAGTGCTCGCACTGCTGAAGAAGGTCAACCGTGAACTGGGCGTGACCGTCGTGGTGATTACCCACGAAATGGATGTGGTCTCCAGCATTGCTGACCGTGTGGCTGTCATGGAGTCCGGCCGCGTGGTGGAGCAGGGCAACGTTTACGACGTCTTCTCCAACCCGCATACTGACGTGGCAAAGCTGTTCGTGGCAACCACCGTCAAGCTCGCCCCCACCGGCAAGGAAGCGGCTGAGCTGCGCGCGAACCACAAGGGTTACCTCATCAACGTTGAAATCGTGGAGGGCAACCAGGAGCTCGGTAAGGTGCTGTCCTACCTGGGCGCCCGTAACGTCCGCTTCAACATTGTTAGCGGTGGTATCGAGACTCTGCAGGGTAAGTCCTACGGCACCCTGTCCCTGGAGCTTATCGGTGAAATCACCAGCATTGACGCCGCCGTTGCCGAACTGAAGACCGTCACCCGCGTGCAGGAGGTGCGCTAAATGTTTGCTTCTATTCTGCCGCTGGCAGCTTCTAAAACGGACTGGTCTGAGTTCCTGCCCGAGAAGCTGATTCCCGCTATTGGTGAAACCTTCCTCATGGTGTCGGTGACCATGGTCTGCGCCGGCTTTATTGGCCTGATTATTGGTGCGCTGCTGTACACCACCCGTGAAGGTAATATCTTCCAGAACCGCTTTGTGTACACCTTCCTGAATGTTCTGGTGAACGTGATCCGTCCGATCCCGTTCATTATTTTGATTGCGGCTCTGGGTCCGCTGACGACCCTCGTGGTTCATGACCGTCTGGGTGTGAACGCGGCAATCTTCGCGATGAGCTTCGGTGCTTCTTTCGCTATTGCCCGTATCGTGGAGCAGAACATGGTCTCCATTGACCCGGGTGTGATTGAGGCGGCGCGTGCGATGGGCGCTTCCAAGTTGCGCATCCTGTTCACCGTCATGGTTCCGGAGGCGCTTGGCCCGCTAATCCTGGGTTACACCTTCCTCGTCATTGGCGTGGTGGATATGTCCGCTATGGCCGGTTACGTGGGTGCTGGCGGTCTGGGTAAGATCGCGATTGTGGATGGCTACCAGCGCTTCAACGATGAGATCACATGGGCTGTTGTGGCGATTATTATCGTCCTGGTTCAGCTGGTTCAGTTCCTCGGTAACTTCCTGGCGAAGAAGGCTATGCGCCGCTAAGCTCGTGCCCCTATAGGTACAGCTGATAAAGCATAGAAGACCCCCGGTCTGCTCCTTGAGGAGCGGGCCGGGGGTCTTTCTTGATGCTACCTATCAGGCGAGGCTGTGGGGCGGTTAGGCGTCTGCGGTAGGTGCTTAGCCCTGCGCCGCCTCAGACTGCTATGCCTCAGACTGCTGTGCCGCCTCAAGCTTGGCGATCCATGTGCGTGCCGCCTCCCAGAGCTGCGGGTCATTGAACGAATCGAAGCGCCCAAAACCGGCCGGTGCCTTTGCCGGGTCGGTGCCTTCCGGAACGTAAATCATGACCTTCGTACCGGCGTCACGTGCCGCCTGCGCGCCCGCGGGGGAGTCCTCGAACGCCAGCGCCTCGTGGCCTTCAAAGCCGAGGCGGCGTGCCGCCTCCAGGTACATGTCCGGGGCGGGCTTACCGGTCGGAACGTCGTTGCTGCTGACCCAGGTGCGCACCAGCGGGGCGTAACCGTAGTTTTCCATCTTCAGGGTCAGAATGTTCGCGGTGGAGTTCGACGCCACCGCAACCGGCATGTGCTCGCTCAGGAAGCCCAGGAACTGTTGCGCACCCTCAATCAGGTCCACGCCGGAGCTGATGACCTTGTGCTCGGTGGTGAGCAGGTCCTTCATCACGCGTTCATGGTGCTCGGCGTACTCTGCGGAGGCGGTGTCCGGCTTCTGACCGTTCTGCGCCTCGTAGGAGAGCAGGGCAAGCTCCTGCGCGACGTCGGCTGCCGCCAGACCGGTGAGGCGGTGCTCAACCTCTTCGGTGAAGGGAACAGACCAGCGGGCGAAAAGCTCACGCTGCACATCGTTCCAGACGGTCTCGGAGTCGAGGAGGATGCCGTCGCAGTCGAAGATTGCGCAGCGGGGGAACCAATCGGAGGGTACTGTGTGTTCAAACATAATGTCAGTCTCTCACAGGGTTTTAGGCTACGGAAGCGGTGGCTCGGTGCGTGAGAAAACATGCAGGGCGCGAACCGGATAAGGGTACAAAAGCACGCAGCACAAAAGTATGCAGCACAAACGTAGGCATAAAGAAACCCTCCCGCCGCATCCAGAACGGATGCAACGGGAGGGTAGCAGCTAAAACAGCTTAGAGAGCGGACACCGGCTTATGAGTCACCTGACGCATAAACGGAATGGTTGCCAGCAGGCCCGCATAGACCAGCACCAGACCCAGCGCAATAGCGCCGCAGGTCAGACCGAACATCTTCGCCAGAACCTCACTGGGAAGACCCTGAGCCGCAATCAAAGCCGTCAGCGGCAGACCCAGTAGCGCAGAAATCACGCTGATGAGCACCAGCGGACCGAAGACCACAGTCAGGCGCGAAGCCTGCAGCAGCCTTGTGGGGGTACCCATCATATTCAGCGAAGAATACAGCGAACCACGCTCGTAAATGGCGGCGCTCTGGTTCAGCACTGCGGAGAGAGTGACCAGCAAATACGAGAAGAACAGCATCAGCAGCATGCCCTGGAAGATGTCATGCATGATGGTCATGAAGGGGCTGACAGCAGGACCGGCTTCCTTTGCGTCTTTGCTCATCTCACCCGCCAGAATCAGGATGGGTCCGAAGAAGGTCACCAAGAAGGTCGACAGCGCCACACCCGAAACCTGACGCCACGCCCCGCGCGGGGATTCCAGCACCGCACGGTAACCCAGCAGAACCGACGCCTTCTGGGTCATGCGCACACGAATCTTTGCGTACGCCCACACCAGGAAAGTACCAATCAGGTCGATAGCAATCATCATCAGCACACCCGGCAACGCAATGAAAATCGCCAGGTTCTTCATTGCGCTATCGGCCCCGCCGTTCTGGAAGGGCGAGAACATGCTGAAGCCCCTGGAGGTCGATGCCAGAATCATCACGGCAATGACCAGAACAACACCGATACCCAGGGCAATGTAGCCGGCGGATCCAGCCTTCGCGCGGGTGCGCACACCCAGCGGGCTGATGCTGACCTTCGCCAGGCCGAACAGGGAGCTCAGAGCCGCCAGGACCATACAGCCCAGGAAGCAGTAGAAAATCATGCTCACCGGCAGGAGCAGATTCTCAGCACCCAGCGGCACGTTCATAAAGTGCATGGCACCGAACGGGAAAATTAGCACCAGATAGAGCAACAGACCGATGATGAAACCCACGAAAGAGTACACCAGCGCGTCCGCAACCGACAGACCCACAATCAGGGTCGTGGAGGCACCAATCAGACGCAGGGATGCCAGACGCTCATCACGGCGGCGGGCACTCAAACGAGTAGCCGAAGCACCCAGGGTAAAGAGCGGAACAACCAGCACCAGAACGGCAACCCACGCCAAACCCATGTAGAGCTTCTGAATGCCCATTAGGTTGATCATTTCGTGGTCAACGTTGGCGTGGTCAAGCCACGTACTCAGCGCCTGAACACCACCGGCAACCGTCAAAAACAGCGCCGAGGAGGCGGCAAAAGCCAGCACGGGAAGAATCGCCTGCGAACTCCATAGGGTTCGCTTGGCGAGTAGAGCATAGATTTGCATTATGCACCTGCCTGAGACTGCGCGCCAAGGTTCTGAGCACTGGGGTTCTGCGCGGGAACACCGCCCTGGTTATTGCGCTGATCGCTCACGATCTGACCATCCTGCAGATACACCACGCGGGAGCACGCCGCCGCCACGTTCGGGTCGTGAGTAACCACCAGCAGAGTCTTACCCTGCTGCGGAATCATGGTCAGCAGCAGCGCCATCACCTCACGCGCGGTCTTCGAATCCAGCGCGCCGGTCGGCTCATCCGCGAAAGTCACGGGGGCACCGTTCACCTGGGAGCGAGCAATCGCCACACGCTGAGCCTGACCACCGGACATCTCACCCATACGGCGGTCCAGCATCTGCCCCAAACCCAGACGGTTCAGCAAATCAGCCGAAATAGAACGCGCCTGCTGGCGGGGAACACCGGCAATCATCGCGGCGAGGGAGACATTCTCTTCCGCGGTCAGCTCGGGAACCAGCAGACCTTGCTGGAACACGAAACCAAACGAGTTAGCGCGCAGGGAGGTGCGCTCACGCTCGCTAAGGGACTCCACCGCCACCTGACCGGCCGGGCCATTGAACAGCACAGAACCGGCATCGAGCTTGATAATACCCGAGAGTGCATGCAACAGGGTGGTCTTACCGGAACCGGAAGGACCCATAATCGCCACGGACTCACCGGGGAAAATATCGAGGCTCACGTTACGCAGCACCGGGTTGTTGCCGTAAGACTTGTGCAGGTTACGGGCAGAAATAATCGCACCGCGCGCGAAGGACGCCTGCTGCATCTGCTGAGGTGCCTGAGCCGGGTAGCCCTGCGGCTGACCCTGATAGTAGCCCGCCTGACTCGGCTGGTTAGGTTGGCCGGGCTGACCCTGCTGAGCGGAATACTGACCGGCAGGCTGCGCCGCCTGCGGAGGGGTCATTGAGTACGGGTTCTGAGCCTGGAACTGCGGGTTCTGAGATTGAGGATTCTGCGTCATGACAACCTTCATTGGGTATGAACTAACGGAAGTACTCTTCTATAATCTCAGCTTCTTGGCGGCTGACCCCTCCGTCTGAGGGCTGAAAAATATGGGAAAACCCTGAAAAAATTCGCCCGACGGGGCGTTCAACCACCCCGCAGCTCATACCGCGGTATGAGTGCGCCTCAGCAGAAGGGATAAGTCGCGTACCCCTTGAACTGCGCCGAGGCTTTGAACTGGGCGGCGGCCTTGAACTGCATGGAGGCAGTGCCATACTAGAAGGATGACCGACGCACAGAACACCCCCATCATCACTCCTGTAGCCAATCCCGAGGCAGGAACCCGCATTATCTTCCTGCGCCATGGCCAGACCGACTGGAACATTGACCACCGCTTCCAGGGCGGCACCGACATCCCCCTCAACGACACCGGCAGAGAGCAGGTCCGCACTGCTATCGGTGCCCTGCAGCAGGCAGTAGCTGAGGGCACCACCGTGGACACTATCGTCTCCTCACCCCTTTCCCGCGCCGTAGAAAGCGCCGAAATCGTAGCCGAAGGCCTGGGCGTACCCTACCGCGGTGCCGTTGACGGCTTCCAGGAACGTTCCTTTGGTGACCTGGAAGGCCAGATCGCTACCCGCGAGCTGATTCTCGCCTCCCGCCAGTCCAACAATGCTTTCAATGTGGAATCGAAGAAGGACTTCCTCGCCCGCTCCCTCGCGGCGCTGAACCGAGTCCGTCGCGAATACGAGGGTCAGACCGTTGTGGTCGCCGCGCACGGCATGCTGATTGCCCTGACCATGACCGCCTTGGTCGCTGAGCGCCACCCCGAACTACTCAACGATGACGGCATCTACCCGATCCCGGTGAACGCCTCTCTGACCGAGGTGCCCCTGCAGTACCTGGACGAGGCAATCGACCGCCTGGTTGTGCAGCACCTGGAGCCCGAGCTGAGCCCCGAAGAGGTCCCGGCGGGTGCCAAGAACACGACCCTCACCCTGATCCGTCACGGCCAGACCGACTGGAACAAGGCGAACCTGATGCAGGGCATCACCGACATTCCGCTCAATGACACCGGTCGCGAGCAGGCACGCGCCACCGGCAAGAAGCTCGCCGACATGGGTCTGGAATTCACCGTGCTGGTGTCCTCGCCGCTGTCCCGCGCCCACGAGACCGCGCAGCTGGTCGGTGAGCACTTCGACCTGCAGGTGTACAAGACCTACCCCGAACTGGTGGAACGCGCCTACGGTGCTGGCGAAGGCCTGGACATTCCCGCCCCCGAACGCCGCGCCCCGGAACGCTACTACCCGAACGTGGAGTCCGAACGTGACGTGTACATTCGTGCGGTGCGTACCCTGCGCAATATCGTGCGTGAACTCTCTGAAGGCTCGGGCGACCGGAAGATTATTGCCGTCAGCCACGGCAGCTTTATCCGCCGCGCCCTCTCCGCAGCAGCCGGTGAAGAATGGACCGTGACTGTGCCGAACGCCGAACCGCTCACGATTGACGTGCCGGGCCTGTTCGCGTGGGACTCGACCAAGCAGTTCGACGAGGCGGGTCGCCTTGTTTGGTAATGGACAACCCGGTAGCGGTCGCTCTAGCGCTCGCGTGTGGCGGCTGATTCTCTGGCCGGTCACGGCGCTCTACTGCGCGGTGGTGGCGAGTATCGTGTTCGCCCCCGTGCATGTGGACGATAACGAGACGGGCGGCCGCCTGGCGCAGCTGCTGGATACCGGTCACGCCGAGGGCTGGCTGCCTGCGTTTATCACCTATTCGAGCATCGAGCAGCTCTCGAATGTCATCATGTTTATTCCGGGCGGTTTTCTTTTTGCCCTGCTGCTCAAACCGAAGGCTCGCCCGTACGTGCTGTACTCGGGATTTTTGGTCAGCGCCTGCATTGAGACGATTCAGAGTTTCATGCCTGATCGTACCGGCGACCCGGTGGATGTGCTGATGAACGGTTCGGGTGCCCTGCTGGGTGCGGCGGGTGCTTTGGGCGTGCATCGTTGGCGCTGCGTGCGTCGCGAACGTCAAGGTAAATAAGGTTCTGTGCCCGGTGGAGGCGCTGGTTTCGAGGAGTCTCGCTGAGGGTTTTCGGAGCTGGCGCCTCCACTTTTTGCCCTGTGAGGGCGCCGTGTAAGTATTGGACACTGCGGGGATGGTGAGGGAGTAGGAAAACCCAACAGTTCATTAGATCAAACAGACATAAAAAGGCAGTAACTTCCGATATGGTGTGGTTTCTGTAGGGAACATTCGGGTAATATTCCAGCAAATACAGTGTTTTATATTGACTCACCCACAAAAACCCACATAAAATCAAGTATTGCCCTCAAGCGTTCTGATGGCTCACTGAAACCATGTCTCTCACGGTCATAAAAGCCGAGCAGAACACAGAAAAGAACGCACAAATTTCCTCCCACTAGCCCAAAGGAACACCAGATTTATGTTCGCAGAAGAACGCCGTGCCGAAATTGCAAAGCTTGTTGCCTCCGCACGTCGTGTCAACGGCGCTGACCTTGCGCGCCGTTATGATGTGACCATGGAGACCGTGCGTCGTGACCTCGCCGCGCTGGAAGAAGCAGGTAAGCTCCGCCGTGTCCACGGTGGTGCTGTCACCATTGAGCAGTCCACCTCCCTGGAGTCCTCCATCTCCTCCCGACAGGGTATGAACACTCCCGAAAAGCGCCGCATCGCCACCAAGGCATATCAGATGCTGCGTGACTCCGAGGCGGGCTCCATCGTCCTGGACGCCGGCTCCACCATTGAAGTTCTCGCCGACTACATCGGCGCCGAGAACTTCAGCCTCAAGACCGGCAATGACCGCATCCTTATCACCCACGCACTGCACATTGCAGTCAAGCTCGCCGAAGCCGAAGGCGTGACCCTTGAACTAGTTGGCGGTCAGCTGCGCAAGATGACTTGGGCTGCTGTTGGTGCACGCGCCGCAGAGCACTTCGGCACAATGCGCCCCGATATTGCTTTCATTGGTGCCAACGGTATTGAAGCCCACTTCGGCATCTCCACCCCCGGCATGAACGAAGCCATCGTCAAGACCGCAATTTGCAAGGCAGCCCGCCGCGTGGTCTTGCTCTGTGACTCCGCGAAGTTCGGTCAGGAATCCCTGGTCCGCTTCGCTGGATTTGAGGATATTGACACTCTCATTACTGATCGCGAGCCCGAAGGTGTCCTCCGTCAGGCACTCGAGGCCGCAAACGTTGAGATTGTGATTGCCTAATGATTATTACTTTGACCGCCAACCCCAGCCTGGACCGCACCATTGAACTCGGTGCGCCCCTGGCTCACGGTGCCGTGCAGCGTGCTGTCGGTGCCGTGCAGGATCCCGGTGGCAAAGGCGTGAATATTTCCCGCGCCCTGCAGGTTTCCAGCGTGCCGACCCTCGCCATTGTGCCCGGTGAAGCCACCGACCCGGTGCTGACCGCACTGCAGGCTGTGGACGTTGAGTTTGCTAACCTGCCCACCGGTGAGCCGATTCGCTCGAACATCACCGTGGTTGACCCGGATGGCACCACCACCAAGCTGAACGCCCCCGGCACTGTTTTTGATGCTGAACTGCGGCAGAAGCTGGACGAGCTGGTGGTTGAGCATTCCAAAGGTGCCGACTGGGTGGTTTTGGCTGGTTCGCTGCCTCCGGGTCTGGAACCGACCTACTATTCCAAGCTGGTTGCGGCACTGCGCGCCTCTGGCTACGAGGGCAAGATTGCTGTTGATACCTCTGAGGCGCCGCTGATTGCGACCGTCACCGGTGAACACAAGCCCACCCTGATTAAGCCCAACTCGGAGGAGCTGGCTCAGCTGACCGGTAGCGATAACTGGGAGGAGCTGGAGGCTAGCCCCGAGCTGACCGCCCGCACTGCCCAGAAGCTACTCGGCGACGGCATTGAGTACGTGCTTGCTACCCTCGGTGGCGGTGGTGCAGTGCTGGTGACCGAGCAGGGTATCTGGCATGCTGTGCACGAGCCGATTCAGGTTCGTAGCACTGTGGGTGCCGGTGACTCGTCGCTGTCAGGTTTCTTGATTGCTCAGACTCGTGGTGAGGATGCCCCCGGTTGTCTGGTTCGGGCGGTAGCTCACGGTTCGGCTGCTGCTGCTTTGCCTGGTACCTGTATGCCTTCGCTGGAGCAGACCACTCCTGAGAAGGTCACTGTTCGTCAGCTACAGCTCTAATTCTGGCTGTTTTCGCACCTCCAGCTTTTATTCTCAGAAGTGAATATAAGCTGGGATGCTGTGCACATATATACACACGTATCCGTACGCTACACACACAACACACTGCGCACACTTTGAACTCATATAGGGGAGAAGCCTGGCACCGCTGAACGAATCCCCGCCCCAACACATACCCGAGGAGGGAATATGTCTGATCTAATCACCGCAGATCTCGTCCTGCTGGACGAGAACCTCGGCGAGACCCGATTCGACGTAATTGCCAAGCTCGCCCAGGCAGTCGTAAATGCTGGACGCGCTACCGACTTCGAGCAGCTCTACGCGGCTACCGAGGCACGCGAATCCAAGACCGACACCGGTATCCCCGGCGGTATTGCGATTCCGCACTGCCGTAGTGCCGCCGTCACCGAGCCGACCCTGGCAATGGCGCGCCCCAACCCGGCAGTTTCCTTCGGCGCAAAGGACGGCCCCGCCGACCTGATTTTCTTCATCGTTGCACCCGATGGCGCTGACCAGGCGCACCTGAAGCTACTCTCCACCCTGGCACGCTCCCTGATGAAGAAGAGCTTCACCGCGTCTCTGCGCGAAGCCTCCTCGGCTGAAGAGATCGTTGAGCTGGTCAACGGTGCGCTCGGCGTGGGTGAGAAGAAGGCCGAGGCCAAGCCCGCCGAGGCTGCACCCGCCGCAGTTGCCGCCTCCGCTCAGGAAACCCCCGTTGCTTCGGCTCCGGTGAAGAAGATTGTTGCTGTGACCGCATGCCCCACTGGTATCGCTCACACCTACATGGCTGCCGACGCCCTCAAGTATGCTGCTGAAGAGCTCGGCTACGACCTGAAAGTTGAGACTCAGGGCTCCTCGGGTAATGAGGAGCTGACTCAGGCTGATATTGACGCCGCAGACGCCGTGATTTTTGCGGTGTCCGTGAACGTGCGTGAGCGTAACCGCTTCGCAGGTAAGCCCTTTGTTGAGTCTCCCGTCAAGCGCGGTATTGACGAGCCTAAGGAAATGATTGCGGAGGCTCTGGCTGAGGCTGAGAACCCCAATGGTGCCCGCGTTGCCGCTGCCGCATCCAGCGGTGAGGGCAGCGCAGGCGCTACCGAAGGCGCTTGGGGCTCGCGCATCTACAAGGCTGTGATGACCGGTATCTCCTACATGATTCCGTTCGTTGCTGCCGGAGGTATTCTGGTCGCCCTGGGCTTCGTTTTCGAGGCAATTACGGTGCCGAACCTTGGCGATGTGAACACCAAGGCGATTCTCGAATCGGCAACCCTGTTCAACCTCGGTGACGTGCACTGGACCCTGTACCTGGGTGCTGTTCTACAGACCATCGGTGGTTTCGGCCTGAGCTTGATGGTTCCGGCTCTTGCCGCGTACATTGCGTATGGTTTGGCTCAGCGTCCCGGTATTGCTCCGGGCTTCATCGCCGGGTCAGTGGCTCTTGCTGTGAACGCGGGCTTCCTTGGCGGTATTGTTGGCGGTATTCTCGCCGGTCTGATTGCGTACGCTCTGGGCACCCTGAAGTTGCCCCGCTGGCTTGGCTCGATGATGCCCGTGGTCATCACCCCGCTGGTGACTTCTCTGGTTGCCGGCCTGGCAATGTACCTGCTGCTCGGTGCGCCCCTGGCTTGGGTTATGACCACCCTGCAGGATTGGCTGACCTCCCTGTCTGGCGGTTCCGCTCTGCTGCTGGGTCTGATCATGGGTGCCATGATGGCTTCTGACCTGGGTGGCCCCATCAACAAGGCTGCTTACCTCTTCGCAACCGCTGGTTTGTCCTCGGGTGCGACTGTGAACCAGGAAATTATGGCTGCCGTCATTATTTCCGGTATGGTTCCGCCGCTGGCTATGGCTCTGGCAACCACCCTGCGTCCCAAGCTGTTCAACGAGAACGAGCGTGAGAACGGTAAGGCTGCGTGGCTGCTGGGTGCATCCTTCATCTCTGAGGGTGCTATTCCCTTCGCTTCGGCTGACCCGGCTCGCGTGATTCCTTCGACCATTGTTGGTGGCGCTATTGCCGGTGCAATCTCCATGGGTGCGCACGTGGCTTCCCCGGCTCCGCACGGTGGTATTTGGATTATTGGTCTGGCGCAGAACCCGCTGATGTTCCTGGTGGCTGTTGTTGCCGGTACCGTCGTTTCGGCGATGCTGTACGTGGTGCTGAAGTCCCTGGGTGTCCGCTCTAAGGCATCCGCGTAAAGGCCGTATAACCTCACCTTCATTTGATTGTCTGTTTGCAGGTGTGAGCGTGAAAAAACACGTTACACTGTAGACAAACCACAGATAGGACATGAACTCTATGACTACCTACAAGGGCGTCGGCGTATATGCCGGCCGCGTTATTGGCCCCGTTCTTCAGATGCCTAAGCCCATCGAGGAACCCAAGGACGGTCTGCGTCTGAACGGCGAAACCGCTGAGGCTGCAGCGCAGCGTATCAAGGACGCATCGGTCCGCGTTAAGGAAGACCTGCTGGCTCGCGCAGAGAACGCAGGCCGTGACGGTAAGGCTGTTCTGAAGTCCACCTCTCAGATGGCTACCGACCGTGCACTCATCAAGAGCGCTATCAAGCTGGTTGAGACTCAGGAGATGGCTCCCGAGCGCGCAATCTGGGAGGCTGCAACCTCCTTCGCAGACCAGATGGCTGCCCTGGGTGGCTACATGGCTGAGCGCGTTACCGACATCCACGACGTGCGTGCCCGCATCGTTGCTGAGCTGACCGGCCAGCAGGCTCCCGGCATCCCCGTTTCTGATGAGCCGTTCATCCTGGCTGCTATTGACCTGGCACCGGCTGATACCGCGACTCTGGACCCCGAGAAGGTTATCGCACTGATCACCTCTGACGGTGGCCCCCAGGCACACACCGCTATTCTGGCTCGCGGCCTGGGCCTGCCCGCTATTGTGGCTGCTAAGGGCGTGACCGATATTGCTGACGGCACCATCGTCTATGTGGACTCCAATGAAGGTATCGTTGACACCGAGCCCACCGACGCTGACCGCGAAGCAGCAATCAAGTACGCAAACCGTAAGCCCGTTGCTGACTTCGATGGTCAGGGTGTGCTGGCTGACGGCACCCGCGTTGAGCTGTACGCAAACGTTGGTGACGGCAAGTCAGCTGAGAAGGCGGCAAGCCTGAAGGCTGAGGGTGTTGGCCTGCTCCGCACTGAGTTCGGCTTCCTGGGCCACGACGCTGAGCCTTCCATCGAGACTCAGGCTAAGACCTACAAGTCCGTGTTTGACGCATTCCCCGGCAAGCACATCGTGGTTCGTACCCTGGACGCTGGCGCTGACAAGCCCCTGCCGTTCCTGAACGTGAACCCCGAGGAGAACCCCGCACTGGGTGTTCGCGGTTTCCGTACCGACTGGACCGTTCCTGGCGTTCTGACCCGTCAGCTGGAGGCTATTAAGGTTGCTTCGGAGAACTCCGACGCTGACATCTGGGTTATGGCTCCGATGATTTCGACCACCTCTGAGGCACGCAACTTCGCGAACATGCTCAAGGAGATTGGCCTGCCCGTTCACGGTGTGATGGTTGAGACCCCCGCAGCTGTGATGAACGCTGAGGCTATCCTGGGCGAGGTCGACTTCGTGTCCATCGGCACCAACGACCTGACCCAGTACACCATGGCAGCTGACCGTCTGCTCGGCGACCTGGCACACCTGAACAACCCCTGGCAGCCTGCAGTGCTGAAGATGATTAAGATGACCGTTGAGGGTGCTCAGCGTGCATCGGTCACCGCGGGTAAGAAGAAGTACGTGAGCGTCTGTGGTGAGGCTGCGGCTGACCCGGCTCTGGCTGTTGTTCTGATTGGTCTGGGTGTTGACACCCTATCCATGAATGCTGGCGCTATCCCCGCTGTGGCTGCGGTTCTGAAGTCTGTGACCAAGGAGAAGGCACAGCAGATTGCGGCTATCGCTCTGCAGCAGATTTCTTCTGCTGAGGCGAAGGAGAGCGCACGCCAGGCTCTGCCGATTCTGGAAGAGCTGGGCCTCTAAGCCTTAAAACGATTCAGGGGCAGCCTGCCGCCCCTTGATGGGGTGTGCTGGGCGGTGCCTAAGTCCATAAAAATGCCGGGTGTAGAGTTTTATTTCTGCATCCGGCATTTTTGGTACTTGTTAGCGTATGGCTGAACGGTACAATTTATAGGGTAAGGGCGGGTCCTAAAGCGCCCCGTTCATTTAGAATAGGTACTGATATATTTTCGGTTCCTTAATCAAAGGAGAAACATAATGGCAGAGCGCGAAGCCACTATTGCAAGCCGTGTTGGCCTGCACGCACGTCCGGCAGCTATCTTTGCTGAGGCAGCTGGCGACCTCCCCGTTGAGGTGACCATCGCTGCTAAGGGTGAGCCCGCAGATGAGGCTATGGACGCTGCATCGATTCTGTCCCTGATGTCCCTGGGTGCAAAGCACGGCGACGTTGTTGTCCTGCGCGCTGAGGGTGAAGGTGCTGAAGAGGCTCTGGACTCGCTGGTTAAGATCCTCGAGACCGACCACGACGCTGAGTAATTGACTTTCGCCTTTGAGGTAACCCCGAGCAGTACGCTTCAGATGCTGTGAAGGCTACAGCCTTAAGGTGTGAATATCCCGTCACTTCGGTGGCGGGATATTTTTTTGTTATGAATAATTCATTTCTTATTGAGGTGCGAGTGGGGGAGGGGGTAGGTGGAGGATATTTCTCTGCAAATCTTAATGTATATATAACCTTTATTTTTCCTCGAAAATAGCTCTAGAAATATCTCTCAAAATATCTTCTGTGCAGTAGTAAGCTGGATTTCTCTTCATATCAATGAAGCTTTCTGCCGTAAGTGCCGCAGAGCGCTTTTTGCTCACAAAATCACCGGGCAGAAAAGTGATATTTCTGCTCTTCAGTGCTACCGCAGAATCGTGCCCTTGTTAGACTAAAAAGGCACTGTCTATCTGGGAGGGACATTGGCAGAATCGAGGAACACCCCCGCGACCTCCACATCGCGGGAAGCTTCGCATGCAGGCGAAGCAAACACTGCCGCAACGGAAGGAAGCGAGCAGAATACCACCGCGGGCTATATCACCGGTAAACGCGGTTTTCCCCTGGTTTCACTAGATCAGGTCACCGACGAGAAATTGCGCCGCGTGCTGGCTCAGCAGGCCGCCTCCGCGAAGAACCAGGAGGGCACCGTCGCTGCAGAAGCTGTCAGCGAGGTACTGCAGGAGGCCGCAGCGAATATGGGCATTACCGCGCAGGAGCCGGTTGAACCCGCCAGCGACCCCGAACTGACCCCTAACGGCCACGGCGCGCGTACCGTCATCGACCCCTCCCTTGTGCCTGATGATGAGCTGGATGCGTACCGTGAGGACCCGAACCCCGTCACCTCCAGCAACTTGGTAACCGAGGCGGCGCTGATTCGCCCCTCCCAGCCTGTGCCCATGACTGGCATGATCCCGCAGGTGCCCAACTCTCACGCAGCCCGACGCTACGGTGCGGAGCCTACCGCCGTGCCGAAGACCGGGCCTGTCTCGATGCCCACCACCTCCGTACCGCTGGTTGAGGCCGGCTCTCGGGGCCTGTTTGGGCGCGGTAGCGGTGGTCGCTGGGGTTCGCGTCGCTTCCGCTCCTTCGTGCGCACTGAGGAGGCGGCACCCGCCGCCCCGCGCGGTGCCCAGCGCATTGCCCAGCGCCAGTTCGTGCCGACTATCCGGTCTGGCGAGCATGAGCGCCGTGAGGCGTTCCGCCGTGAGAAGGAGTACGCACGCGATACCCTGAACTTCACCCTGCGCCTGGCGGAGGCGATGTTCCACTACGGCGCGGACGCAATGGACGTGGACTCGGCGATTATTGCGGTGTCTTCGGCGTACGGGCTGGACTCGGTGGAAGTCGACATTACGAACCAGTCGGTGACCATCAACTACACGTCGGACCCCGATATTTACATGGAGTCCCGCATTGCCAAGCGCAATGTGAATGCTGACGAGCGCTTTACCCACACCCTGGTGCGTGTGGTGCGTTCCTCCACGGAGAACTATGAGGCGCTTTCTGAGGTGTACGGCCTGATCTACAAGATCACTCGCGGCGGTATGACCCTGGAAATGGCTGATTTGAAGTTGAACCAGATTACGCACCGCCCCAAGCCGTTTCCGCCTCTGGTGGTGTGGCTGGCGAACCTGGCGTGTGCCGGAACCCTGACGGCGGCGCTGGGTGCGAGCTTTGCGACGGCGTTGAGTGCGGCGATTATTTTTATTCCGGTGTACCTGCTGATTCAGTGGTTGAGTTCGATTGGTATTCCGGCGTTCTTCCGTATGGCTGCTAGTGCGGGTCTGATGACCTTCTTAGCGATTTGGCTAGGCGGTGAGGGATCCATTCTTTCGGTGTTGCAGCGTCAGGGGGAGGCGATTTCGGCGCCTCTGGTGGTGGCTGCGGGCATGATTATGTTCTTGCCGACTCCGCGTCTGGTGGGTGCCGTGCAGGATGCGATTAATGGCTTCCCGGTGACGGCTGCGGGTCGTTTCGTGTCTACGGGCATGAGCTTCTTGGGCCTGGTGGTTGGCATTGCAACCGCGGTGAGTGCAATCAATATTTTCAACGGCCCGACCCTGGATATTGAGCAGCTGCGTTTTGAGCCGACGACCCCGCTGGTGGCGTCGTTCTTCTTCCTGGTGGCGATTGCGACCTTTGCGATTACCTTGCAGACGAAGCTGGTGAAGGTCGGGTGGCTGATGGTCATTACGGGCTGCGGTCTGGCGGCGTATTACGGTTATGAGCTGCTGGCTGGTCCGAGTACTGGTCGCGGTCCGACGGCGTGTGCGGCGGTTGTGATTGGTGCGTTGAGCACGTATTTTGCGTACCGTTTGCATGTGCCTCAGGCAATCTTCTCGATTCCTGCGATTACGTTCTTGCTGCCTGGTCTGTCGTTCTTCCGCGGCATGTATTTGTTGACGGTTGAGACGGACGTGATTCTGGGTATGCAGAATATGATTACGGCGGTTTCGATTGTGGTGGCGATGGCTTCGGGTGTTGCGTTAGGTAATTACACGATGCAGTATGCGCTGCAGCATTTTACGACTCCGCGAAACGTGGAACCGGCGGATTCTTAGCTCTTTTTCAAGTGTATATAGCCAATATTGCATATATTGGATGCAGGGAAGGGGCGGTAGCTTGCGAGTTCAACTCACAGGCTACCGCCCCTTCACTAGGCCTATTGCGCCAGCTCCTACACCGGCTCTTGTGCTGCGCCTAGCGGACCGTCCTAGCAGACCGTCCTATCGGACCGTCCAATCCACCGGCTCAGCACCCTGCTGTACCAGCAAAGAATTCACCGTCGAAAACGGGCGCGACCCAAAGAAACCACGACGAGCAGATAGCGGCGAAGGATGCGCCGACTCCACGCTCGGGTACGGCTGCAACATAGGTGCGCACTTGCGCGCATCCGCACCCCACAGCAGACCCACCAGAGGCTGGTTGCGCGCCACCAGGGCACGGATAGCGCACTCGGTAATCTCCTCCCAACCCTTGCCGCGGTGTGAACCCGCATCAGACTCGCGCACCGTCAAAACCCTGTTGAGCAGCATGACACCCTCATCAGCCCAACAGGACAGATCGCCGTAATCAGCCGGGGCGATACCCAGATCGTCTTCAAGTTCCTTGTAAATATTGCTCAGCGAACGAGGCAACGGCATACCGCGGTGTACCGAGAATGACAGACCCATCGCATTGCCCGGAGTAGGGTAGGGGTCCTGACCAATAATGAGGACCTTCACCCCGCTCATCGGGCGGCGGAACGCATTGAAAATATCGGCCGCAGGCGGGAAAGTACGGTACCCCGCCGCGTGCTCCTCACGCAGGAAAGCACCCATGGCGTGAATCTGCTCTTCGACGGGGGCGAGTGCTGCCGCCCAATCCTCGCTCATAATGCTGCTGAGGGGCTGGTTCATGAATCTCCTCGGGAATCTCCTGGTACTGATGCGACCCGGACGGTGACGGTGCCGGGCGCGGGATGAACGTTTCTCTTCTAGACTGAGTTTCTCTTCTAGGCTAGGTTTTCTTCTAGACTAGGGGATGACGGATACACGCGCTAGGAGACGCCAGCCGCGGCAGGCGAGCTACAGACAGGAGGGAACGTGTCAGAACAGGAACGAGCTGAAACCGCGCAAACCCAACCGGAAGTAGAAAACCAGCCGGAAGCACAGAGCCAACCCGGTGGCCTGACTCCGGTGGAGCGCCGCATCCTTGAGGTGGAGCGCCGTCGCTTCAAGCACCAGGGCTCCAAAGAGAAGGCGATTATCGCCGCCGGATTCAGCCCGATTGCCTACTACCAGCGCCTGAACGTGATGCTGGACGATGAGCGGGTACGCGCCGCAGCGCCGCAGATTATCGACATTCTGCGCGCCCGCCGAGATGCTGACTAGGGGCTCAAACTGGGGGAGTCGTGCGAGCTTTCCAACTCCTGCTTTCAACCCCGCACACCTCAAGTTTAACCAGAGGTTGAACACTGTGCGGTGTCCATCTCTTTCCCAGCCGGTTGCGGGGCGTTCACGTTGGTTCTCGCTAGTTGAGACGGTACTCTAGGTACTAGAACACCAAGACCGCACCTTCCGCAGCCACGCCCGCGCGCCATGCAGGACGGTACGGTACCAGCCGGTAAACAGAGACCCGTGAAATGAGGATAAATGAGCTACCCCCGCGACGAATTTGACGAGGTAGACGAAACCACCGCCCGCCGCGGAACCTACCGCGCGGTCAATGCTGACCCGGCAAAGAGCCCCAAGGGCGCCATTCCCCTGGTAGCTGCAGGCGTAGTGGGTCTGCTCATCGGCGGCGCAATGTACGTGTACGCGCCGCGCACCGCCTCCCCGCAGTATTCGGCGTCCACCGCTACGAGTAGCTCCGCCCCCGCAAGCGCCTCGGCGTCCTCTGCCCCGGCTAAGGCTTCCGCTTCGGCAAGCCCCACGAAGACCGGTCTGGCTGAGTCCATTTCTGTGGCGGTCTACAATGCGGCGGCTCCGGCGGGTAGCGCCTCCAGGGCGGCGGCTCTGCTGACCGGTTACACCATCAACGAGACGGCAAACTACACGGGTGTGGCACCGGCAACCAGTGTGGTCTACTACGCTGAGGACTACCAGTCGCAGGCGCAGAGCATCGCCTCCAAGCTGGATATTTCGCAGGTGCGCCAGGCAACTTCCGATGTGCAGATGGGCAACCACGATGTCATTGTGATTCTGTCGTCGGATTACACCGGCTAAGGTCTAGCGCGCATTGCTTCTGTAATTACAAGTTTTCATTAACCCCACCCGTGCTATCCCACCGATGCACAGGGCGGGGTTGATGCTTTTAATACCCCTCCCGCACTCCCGGCGGGTACACCTGTAACGCCCCTTTTAGCGGGGTTGATGAGCGCAGATTAAGCACTGGGCGATTAACCCTTCAACCTTGGGCTTAAACGTTTGCTCCATGCCGGTGCGGGTGCCACAATTGATGTAGCATTCGGGTGCTGTATGACCTGCTCTGCCCGTGCCTTACGTAACGGGGGCGCTGTGGAGGGGAAGCCCCGATTTTAGATGTACCGCACCCGCAGGGGTGAAGGAAAAATCCGATCGTCCAGGAGGACACTTATGGCAAAGCTCATTGCTTTTGACGAAGAGGCACGCCGCGGCCTTGAGCGCGGTTTGAACACCCTCGCCGATGCAGTGAAGGTGACCCTTGGCCCCCGCGGCCGCAACGTTGTGCTGGAGAAGGCGTGGGGCGCCCCCACCATCACCAACGACGGTGTCTCGATCGCTAAGGAAATCGAGCTGGAGGATCCGTACGAGAAGATTGGTGCGGAGCTCGTCAAGGAAGTTGCTAAGAAGACTGACGACATCGCAGGTGACGGTACCACCACCGCTACCGTTCTGGCTCAGGCACTGGTCCGCGAGGGCCTGCGCAACGTGGCTGCTGGCGCTGACCCGCTGAGCCTCAAGCGCGGTATTGAGAAGGCTGTTGAGGCTGTGACCGAGGCTCTGCTCTCCTCCGCGAAGGAAGTTGAGACCGAGGAAGAGATTGCTGCAACCGCATCTATTTCCGCTGGCGACGCTGAGATCGGCAAGCTCATTGCTGAGGCAATGGAGAAGGTTGGCAAGGAAGGCGTCATCACCGTTGAGGACTCCAACACTTTCGGTCTGCACCTCGAACTGACTGAGGGTATGCGCTTCGACAAGGGCTTCCTGTCCGGTTACTTTGTGACCGACCCGGAGCGTCAGGAAGCAGTCCTGGAGGACCCCTACATCCTGGTTGTGAACCAGAAGATTTCGAACGTTAAGGACCTCGTCCCCGTCCTGGAGAAGGTCATGCAGTCCGGCAAGCCGCTGCTGATTGTTGCTGAGGACGTTGAGGGTGAGGCTCTGGCTCTGCTGGTGCTGAACAAGATGCGCGGCTCCATCAAGTCTGTTGCTGTGAAGGCTCCGGGCTTCGGTGACCGCCGTAAGGCTCAGATGGCTGATATTGCTATCCTGACCGGTGGCCAGGTCATTACCGAAGAGGTCGGCCTGTCCCTGGATGCAGCAACCCTGGACATGCTCGGTTCCGCCCGCAAGGTCGTTGTGACCAAGGACGAGACCACCATCATCGAGGGTGCAGGCGACGCAGCAGCTATTGAGGGTCGCGTGGCTCAGATCCGCGCAGAGATCGCTAACTCTGACTCCGACTACGACCGTGAGAAGCTGCAGGAGCGCCTGGCTAAGCTCGCCGGTGGCGTTGCTGTGCTGAAGGCTGGTGCCGCAACTGAGGTTGAGCTGAAGGAACGCAAGCACCGCATCGAGGATGCTGTGCGTAACGCTAAGGCTGCTGTTGAGGAGGGTATTGTCCCCGGTGGTGGCGTTGCTCTGATTCAGGCTGGCGTGAAGGTCTTCGACAAGCTGGAGCTGACCGGTGACGAGGCGACCGGCGCGAACATTGTGCGCGTGGCTATTGACGCACCGCTGAAGCAGATTGCTGCTAACGCTGGCCTGGAGCCGGGCGTTGTGGTTGACCGCGTTCGTTCCCTGCCTGCTGGTACCGGCCTGAACGCTGCAACCGGCGAGTACGAGGACCTGATGGCTGCTGGTATTGCTGACCCGGTGAAGGTGACCCGTTCGGCTCTGCAGAACGCTGCGTCGATTGCTGGTCTGTTCCTGACCACTGAGGCTGTTGTTGCCAACAAGCCGGAGCCCGCTGGTGCGGCTGCTCCCGGTGCGGACGGCATGGCAGGCATGATGTAGTAGAAATTTATCCCTGATGGGGTAAATTTCTACGGAATCCGTGGCACGCGAAGCGTGACACGGTGGTGACCCGGCGCTGGTACTCAAACCATAACTTTTGTCCCTGATGGGGCAAAAAGTTATGGAATCCGAAGGGCACGAAGTGGCCTTCGGTGGTGAGATGCCGCTGGAAGCTAACCCGGCATAATCCCACCGTATCCGTATGAGGCGGGGGCGACTACCCATGAAGGGTGGCCGCCTCCGCTTTTGTGTGCCCATGCGTCCTGTCCCGCCGGCGGAGGCGGTAGAATGGCTCCTTATGGAATGCGCCTATTTTCGTGATGACCTCTGCTCCTCCTGCCCCAGTATTGAGACCGTCTGCACCGCGCAGGTGCAGGCGAAGCAGGAGCATGCCCGCGCCCTGCTTGCCGCCTACCCGCAGCTGCAGTGGCTGGAACCGGTGACCAGCGCGGAGGCGGGCTTCCGTAACAAGGCGAAGCTCATGGTGGGCGGTTCGGCGAAGAACCCGACCCTCGGCATTGTGGATTACCGTACGGGTGCCTCCACGGATCTTGGAGAATGCCCGCTCTATATGGAGTCGATTCAGGCGGCTATTCCGGTGCTGCGTGAGCTGATTCAGCGCGCAGATCTGGCCCCTTATGATATTCCGAATCGTCGCGGTGAGCTGAAGAATATTCTGGTGACGGCTTCGGCGGCGGGTGAGCTGATGGTGCGTTTCGTGCTGCGCTCGAAGAAGCTTCTGGTGCCGATTCGCCGCCAGATGGACTGGCTGCAGGAGCAACTACCGAACCTGGCGGTGCTGTCGGTGAACCTGCTGCGTGAACCGGTGGCGCGCGTTGAGGGCGATGAGGAGATTATCCTTTCGGAGCGTCAGACCCTGCCGATGCAGGTGAACGACCTGACCCTGCATTTGCGCCCGCAGAGCTTCTTTCAGACGAACACGAAGGTTGCTGAGGTGATGTACGCGCAGGGCCGCGAGTGGGTGCGTGAGGTGGCTCCGCGCTCGCTGTGGGACCTGTACTGCGGCGTGGGCGGTTTTGCCCTGCATGCCGCCTCGGTGATGGACGGCGGCTCGGTGACCGGCATTGAGATTAGTGCGGAGGCGGTCGCTTCGGCGCAGCGCACGGTGGCTGAGTACGGCTTGGAGGGCGTGAACTTTTCGGCGCAGGACGCGCCGGAGTTCGCGGTGTCTTCGGGGACGGTGCCGCAGATGCTGGTGGTGAACCCGCCGCGCCGCGGTATTGGTGAGAGCTTGTGCGCGTGGATTGAGGGTTCGGGTATTGACCGTGTGGTGTATTCGAGCTGTAATGCGGTGACTTTGGCGAAGGACCTGGATCGCATGCCTTCGTATGCGCCGGTGCAGGGCCGCATGCTGGATATGTTCCCGCATACGGACCATTACGAGGTCATGGTGCTGCTGCAGCGGCAGTAGCAGCCTTTATACGTGTAGGCGGTGGCGCCTCGGAGATAACCCTCCGATGCGTCACCGCCTTTTTCACGCCTATTGTCGGGGGGGGGGGGGGTTGTGTGGGGGCGTTTGGCCTTGGGGGCGGGATTCCCCGCCCCGTCCCCCCCCGGCCCCCCGGGGGGCGGGGGG
>NZ_JANCOC010000006.1:27201-116990 GCF_024294905.1 Rothia gullae | reverse complement strand
CCGCCCCGCGACGGGGGGGCGGGGGGCCTTTTGGGGGGTGTCAACCTAAAAAAAAAAAAAAAAAAACCCGGGGCCCCCCCCCCCCCGGGTTTTGGGGGGGGGGGGGGGCTCCCTGTGTATGTATGTCCAATATTCGAGGAGTCTTAGTGCGGCTCCTCAGCCCTTGCGGGGCGAGGTTACTGCTCTTCGCAGATTACTGCTCTTCGGGGCTCTTAGTGTGCGAGAGAATCTCGCACAGGCGGGAGAGGCTGTGCTCTGCCTCAACGGTACGCACGGTGCCCGAAGAGGAACGCATAACCAGCGACTGGGTGGTCACAACGTTCTTGCTGTAGCGCACGCCGCGCAGCAGCTTACCGTCGGTGATACCGGTTGCGGCGAAGAAGCAGTTGTCGCTGGTGACCAGGTCGTTGGTGGTCAGCACGCGGTCAAGGTCGTGGCCAGCTTCCAGTGCCTTTTCACGTTCTGCCTCGTCGGTCGGTGCCAGGCGGCCCTGGATGACGCCACCGGTTGCCTTGATAGCGCATGCTGCGACAACGCCTTCGGGGGTGCCGCCGGTGCCGAGCATGAGGTCCACGCCAGTGTTTTCGCGGCAGGCTGCGATAGCGCCAGCGACGTCACCGTCGAGGATGATGCGGGTACGGGCACCTGCCTCGCGAATCTCCTGAATCAGCTTAGCGTGGCGGGGGCGGTCCAGCACGCATACGGTCAGCTCGCTGACCTTCTTACCCTTAGCCTTAGCGACCAGATGCAGGTTCTGCTTGACGGGCAGGCGCAGGTCGACAAATTCTGCGGCGTCGGGGCCGGTGACCAGCTTCTCCATGTAGAACACTGCGGAGGGGTCGAACATGGTGCCGCCGTCTGCCACAGCAATCACGGAGAGGGCATTGTCCATGCCGAGCGCGGTCAGGCGAGTACCGTCGATGGGGTCAACCGCCACGTCGAGGGAGGGACCGGAGCCATCGCCGACTTTCTCGCCGTTGTACAGCATGGGAGCCTTGTCCTTCTCGCCTTCACCGATGACAACGGTGCCGTTGAAGTTGACGGTGGAGAGGCGGTAACGCATTGCGTCTACGGCTGCGCCATCTGCGAGGTTCTTTTCGCCTGCGCCGACCCAGGGGCCTGCAGCAATTGCTGCTGCTTCAGTCGCGCGGACCAGTTCCATTGCGAGGTTGCGATCGCCGTGGTTGTTGTTCGTAGTCATAGACTCACCTTCGAGATTTCTGAATACACCGTCGGCTGGCTAGTTCTTTCCAGCACGAAGTCGCCGACGCAGTAGTGCTCCTTTCAGGATAGCGCGCGGGCGCTTCGTTTTTCTTGTTCTGAACGAGTTTGCGTGCGTGTTGACTTTAAGGTGAGCAGATGCGGCAAATCTGTGAGGGCTTCATCTCTCTTCGGCACTTCATACACTCTGAGTCACTGATTTTGGGTGTTGTGAAGGCGCGCCAAACTAGCTATTTTTCGCATATTTAAGGCATATTTGAGGTAGGTTCTTTCTCCGGGAGGCTCCCGGCGAGAAACTCAGCTTCAGCGCGAGCGCCTGAAGCCCCCGCATACCCGTTCGCAGATTCGCTGGCTCCGACGGCACGCGTTATCTGTATTTGTCCGCTAAGGAGCATCACATGGCTGGCATCCAACCGACTCCCGCAGAAGCATGGAAGCGTCTGAAGGACGGTAACCGCCGTTTTGTTGAAGGTAGCAATGAGCACCCCAACCAGGACACGATTCGCCGTACCGACCTGGCATCGGGTCAGTTCCCGTTCGCCTCGATTTTCGGTTGCGGTGACTCTCGCCTCGCGGCAGAGATTATTTTTGATCTGGGCCTGGGCGACGCGTTCGTGGTGCGTACCGCCGGCCACGTCCTGGAGAATGCCGCGCTCGGCTCGCTGGAGTACGCGGTTGAGGAGTTTGAGACCCCTATCGTGATGGTTCTCGGTCACGACTCCTGCGGTGCTGTGACTGCGGCCAGCAAGTCCCTGGAGTCCGGCGAGATGCCGCACGGCTTCATCCGTAACCTGGTGCAGCACATCCTGCCTTCGGTGATGTCCCCGAAGCTGCCGGTGAACCCGGTCGTTAACGACATGGTGCGTGAGCACACCCGCCAGACCGCCATCCGCATTATTGAGCAGTCCCACATCATTTCGGATGCGGTGGTTGAGGGTAAGGTCGCCGTGATTGGTGTCTTCTACCATCTGAAGGAAGGTAAGGCGGAGCTGGTGTTCAGTTCGCAGGATCTGACCCTGCCGGAGGAGAAGAACAACGCGCAGAACCTGCCGACTCAGGCGCTTCCGGTGGTCGTGAAGACTCCCCCGCGCGTTGTGGTTGCCGAGAACCTGGACTAGATTTCCTCTCCTCCGCTCATTACGAGCCTTAGCGCGAGAACCCACATGCTCGCACTTAACAACAGATTTTTCTATGGGATACCCCCGCCACGGTAGCGTGTTCGCACATCTACCGGGGCGGGGTTTTTACACGCCTTCTCACGCCGCAAAATTTATGAGCGTTTTTCCTCTTTTGACACCTTTTCGAGGCGACGTAAGCCACTTTGAACGCCTATCCTAGAGATATGGCTGAAAACATTGAATACCGCATTGAACATGACACCATGGGCGAAGTTCGCGTTCCGGCTGATGCACTCTACCGTGCACAGACTCAGCGCGCAGTCGAGAACTTCCCGATTTCGGGTCAGCCCCTCGAATCCGCCCATATTCGTGCGCTTGCCCTCGTGAAGAAGGCAGCCGCGACCGCCAATGAGGAACTCAAGGTGCTCGACGCTGAGCGCGCCCAGGCTATCCGCGACGCAGCGGATCTGGTAGCAACCGGTAAGTACGACGCCCACTTCCCCATTGACGTCTTCCAGACCGGTTCCGGTACCTCCTCGAACATGAACGCGAACGAGGTTCTGGCAACCCTGGCAACCCGTTCCCTGGAGTCCAAGGGCATTGAGGTTCACCCCAATGATCACGTGAACGCTTCCCAGTCCTCCAACGACGTCTTCCCCACCTCCGTACACGTTGCTGTGACCGAGGCTCTGGTGAAGGACCTGATTCCCGCTCTCGAGGTGCTCGCTGAGTCCCTGGAGCGCAAGTCTGCAGAGTTCAAGGACGTTGTGAAGTCCGGTCGTACCCACCTGATGGACGCAACCCCCATCACCCTGGGTCAGGAGTTCTCCGGCTATGCCGCAACCGTGCGCTACGGCATTGAGCGTGTGAACGCTTCCCTGCCCCGCGTGGCTGAGGTTCCCCTGGGTGGTACCGCTGTGGGTACCGGCATTAACACCCCGGACGGCTTCTCCGCTCGCGTGATTGAGCTGCTCGCTGAGGAGACTGGTCTGCCCCTGACCGAGGCTCGTAACCACTTCGAGGCTCAGGCTAACCGTGACGGCCTGATTGAGGTTTCCGGTCAGCTGCGCACCCTGGCGTACGGTCTGATGAAGATCAGCAACGACATCCGCTGGATGGGTTCGGGCCCGAACACCGGCCTGGGCGAGCTGCACATCCCCGATCTGCAGCCCGGCTCCTCGATTATGCCCGGTAAGGTCAACCCCGTGATTTGTGAGGCTACCATCATGGTTGCCGCTCAGGTCATCGGTAACGACGCAACCATTGCTCTGTCTTCCACTAACGGCGCGTTTGAGCTGAACGTGGGTATCCCGGTGATGGCTGCTAACCTGCTGCAGTCGATCCGCCTGCTCGCTAATGTTTCTCGTGTTTCGGCGGAGAAGATGATTGACGGTCTGACCGCTAACGTTGACCGTTGCCGCTTCCTGGCTGAGGCTTCGCCGTCGACCGTGACCCCGCTGAACAAGCTGATTGGTTACGAGGCTGCTGCGAAGATCGCTAAGTACTCGGTGGCTCACAAGGTGACTGTCCGTGAGGCAGTTGTGGCTCTGGGTTATGTGGAGCGCGGCGAAGTGGCTGAGGAGCAGCTGGATGCGGCTCTGGACGTCACCAAGATGCTGGGCAACTTCTAATCTCACCCGCCTGAACCTCGCCTGAGGTTCGCGGCTTAACCATAGAGGGAGGGGCGACTCGCCATGACGGCGGGTCGCCCCTCCTTCTGTATGTGCAGGTTTAGTTCAGCGGCTTTTACTCAGCCCCAGCAGCCGGTCCTCACTATTGTTCAACAATATTGAACACTTTGAACTGTTTATAGTGGACTAGCGTGTAGATGAGGCAGAGTACAGCCGGGATACTGACGACGAGCGCAGCGTTGAAGGAGCCGAGGTGGTCAAGCATCAGTGCTACCGCGCCCATTGAGTACAACGTTCCTAGCCCAAACACGGCACCGTCAAGGGAGCTGGCACGCCCCAGTAGCTCATTCGGTGTAATGCAGTCACGCAGATTGTTGGAGAAGATGAAAGCTGATGCCCATCCTACGTCCAGGATGAAGAGCAAGGCTCCGAGCACTACGGGGTTATTGCTGATGGTGACCAGTGGTATTCCGAGCAGGGATACGACATTGGCGACCAGCAGCATTCCTCGTGTGTTCTCGAAAGAGAGGAAACGATCGATGATGAGTGCCGCAACGATACCACCGATACCGCTGCAGGCCATAATCATGCCTACCACTGAGGCTTCAAAAGTGAGCTCCTCATACAGGCGGTAAATAATGATGAGTGAATACGATGCCGTAGCTGCCGCCAAGAAGAACGTATAGACAAGGATAAGTCTCTGCGGGGCACCGGAGAACATGTATTGGATACCGTCAAACATGCGGTGAATAAACCCATGTTGCGCGGTTTCACGTTGTTCAGTTTGAGTTTCCATCTCTACGGATGGCAACGTTGCATATGAAATAGTTGCCGCTCCGAAAAGGAGCACCGGGATGATAAGACCGACCGTTGCACCCGCGACAAGAACAATAAATCCTGCTGTAGGGGGCGCAATGATGGCGGATATTCCCTCGCAAATTTCACGACGTGCGTTATACGAAAGAAGGTTTTCTCGTCCGAGAAGCTGCGGAATATATCCTGCTTCTGAGGCAGCAGCCAGCTCGGAGAAGACACCACTCACAAATCCTAGTGCGGCGATGGTGAACCATGACAGCATATGCTGCTCAATCATCAACGCCAAGGTAAGGATGCTGAGGATGTTTACTGCCCCGGCAATCACAATCATAGGTTTTCGAGGCAGACTATCCGATAGGGTTGCTAATGGATATGCCAAGGCGATATTGGGGATTTGCATGGCTACCGCCATTACGCCAGCCAGCCCAATTTCGCCTGTACTAGCGAGAATCGCAATGGGTAGGGCGAAGGAATATATTCCTGTACCTACCAGAGAGCCAATAAGGGCTACGTAGATTCTCCAGGGTATTTTATGTGTTGTCATGCTTTACTCTTTCCAGGACGCTTCGAAATAGCGACCAAGAATTGCGATGAACACAATGAGCCTAGTTCACCGAAAAATGGCATGCCTTAAGGATCTATAGGCAGAGTAAAAGGAAAGCGACCACGCTCATCAGAACATCACGTGAACGAATTTTTCTCGGGTTACTGACTAATACGGGGCCGTCACTCCCAATGTAACCCGTGTCACATATAAAGCATCTCATGTACACCACTCATAACTCGATACACAGGCACAACTTAAAGTAAAAAAGACAAAAACAAAATAAAACCACGGCAACATTTAGGCATCCAGCTCCCCTCTCCCACAGAAAAACAGGAAGAACCACCTAATAACATGTAACAAACTGTCATAAAAATACTGGGAGGGGCGACTCGCCATGACGGCGGGTCGCCCCTCCTTCTGTATCTACGTGCCTCATTCGGAGGCTTTTACTCAGCCCCAGCAGCCGGTCTAGTACTCTTCCGGCGGCACTGACTCCAACCCAAAACGGCAGTGGCCGTCATAGTTCAGCGCCGCATCAATACGGTCCAGCATCCGCTCAGAAAGCAACGCACGCTCCGCCGGGTCAGACACATCCACCCAACGCACCTGCGAAGACTCCTCATCGTTCACCTTCGCCTCACCAGAAACCCAGCGACACAAGAACGTATGATCCAAGAACTGGCAGCGGTCACCATTACCGAACTGCATCGGCGGGTCAGCCTTCACCTGCGCCAACTCCAGCACCTCAATCTGCACGTTCGCCTCCTCCTGCGCCTCACGCAGGCAGGTCAGCGCGGGGCTCTCCCCCGGGTCCACAATACCCGTAATCGGGGTCCACGCCCCGTTATCGCTACGGCGCACCAGCAGCACCTTAGAATCCTGCTCACGGTACACCACAGCCGTCGCACCGGACAGCCACAGGTAATCCGATCCAATCTGCTCACGCAGCTTACGGATATAGGGAGGAGTAGGCATACATCAACCTTTCAAAAGCCCCCGGAAAGTCTACCGGGAATAGGTGCTAGAGAGCAGAGCGAACAGCCGCGGGCCACACACAGAACAAGCCCGCCACTTAGCCGGACGGTCACCCTACTTCGGAATCTACCACAGAGAATACGCCGGAGCAGCCAACGCCACCAGCGCACCCAGAAGCATAAACGGACCGAACGCAATGCGGGTGCTACCGCGCGCCTTCGTGAACAGAACCAGAGCCAAAGACACCAGACCGCCGGCAAGGAACGTCACCAGCGACGCCCAGCCCAGGTTCGCCCAGGACAGGTACCCGAGCACACCACCCAGAATGCCGGCAAGCTTCACATCCCCGCGGCCCAGCGCGCCGAAGGACAGGATACGCAGAAGCAGGTAGCAGAACCACAGCACCAGACCGGCACCAATCACACGCCAAATATCGGCGGGGCGACCGGCAAAAAGCAAAGACACAGGCAGGGCCGTATAGGTGGCGATAGCCAAAGGAATCAGGATGCGGTGCGGCAGGCGGTGCTCCCGCACGTCAATACGCCACAGCCGCAGGGCGCACCACAGGAAATACAGCAGATAGCTGCCGAGCACCAGAGCGGCAATAACGGAGGTGCCACCTGCGTTGTAGAGGCGGGAAAGCTCAGCGATCATAGAACGTCCATTCTGTATTGCTGGAGGCTGTACTACCAGAGGCTGCTAGCCGGGAACCATCTAGCAAGGAACCAGCCGGCCGAGAAACGCGAGCCAGGGGCGCTAGAACGCATAGGTTCTAGAGCGCATAGGTTCTAGGAACCGAAGCGGCGGGAACGGTTCGCGTAATCCCGCAGGGCACGCAGAAAATCAACGCGCGTGAAATCCGGCCACAGGGCGCGGCAGAAGTAAAACTCAGAATATGCGCTCTGCCAGGTCATGAAACCGGACAGGCGCTGCTCACCCGAAGTGCGAATCAGCAGGTCCGGATCGGGCATATCGGCGGTGTACAGGTGCGAAGAAATATCCTCCACGCTCAGCTGCTCGGCAAGCGAGTCCAAGGACGCGCCCTCCGCGGCGGCCTCACGCAGAACCGAGCGGACCGCATCCACAATCTCCTGGCGGCCACCGTAGCCGACCGCAATGTTCACGCGAACACCGGGCAGGTGCGCAGTCTGCTCAATCGCCCAATCCAGGCGCTCGTGCAGCTGACGAGGAATCAGATCAATATTGCCGATGGCTCGCACCGGACCGCAGGCGGACTCCACCAGACGCACCAGAAACGCATCAATCACAGCGACCAGGCCGGTCAGTTCCTTCTCGGGGCGCTTCAGGTTCTCAATGGAGAGCATGTACAGGCTCACCTGCGGAATCGACAGCTCAGTACACCAGGCTAGAAAATCAATAATTCGCTCCGCACCGGCGGCGTGGCCCTCACGGGTGCTCAAGCCGCGCTGAGCCGCCCAGCGGCGGTTACCGTCCACCAGCACTCCAATATGTGCCGGCAGGGATTCGGGGCTCAGCGAGCGTGCCAGAGCCTGCTCATAGACGGTAGGCTCAGTGACAGTGCCGGGGTTGCTAGCGTGGCCGTGCACAGTAATCACGGGCAGGGCGTTGGCACTCATAGCTCATACCTCATTCGGCTGTCGTGGCAGATAATTCAGCGGGCCCATAACGAAAGAGCCCAAGCTCTTATTCTACGCCGCCGCACCGTACCTTCGCGGCAATCGTCATTGCGGTTAGGCTGAGAATCGGCTCAAAATTTGTGGCATCTGGTGGCGGCATTCGGAGTTGTGTGCAGGGGTGCAGACATCGCGCGCCTATGAATGGATGATGCCCTTCACCTACGACTCATATCTTAGGTGAAGGGCATCATTGGCTAGCGTGGGACGCAGCGCCCCAGCCTAGATAACGTAGTAGTCGCTCAGGCCCTCGTCCAGACTAGATTCGGGCAGTTGAACCTCAGTGTGCGAGGCGGCCAGTGTGTAGTCCTCCCAGGGCCAAATATCCTTCAGCTGTTCGCTGGGAACGGCGAAGAACACACCGTTCGGGTCCACCTGCGAGGCGTGCGCACGCAAAGCCTGATCACGCTGCTCAAAGTGATCGGTCACCAGGATGCGGGTCGTAGTCTCGTGGCGAGGTGCCTCCCCCGAGGAGGTGCGGTGCGCTAGGTTCTCAATCCAGCTGCTCAGCAGGCTCTCACCGTGCGTATCAAGCAGATGCTCGTGCAGGGCGAGGGTGCGTTCGGGGTTGAATGCTCGGTCGTAATAGAGCTTCAGCGGGGTCCAGGGCTCGCCCTCACCCACGTACGCATCCGGGTCGCCTGCCTTCTCGAATGCTTCCACGGCAACCTTGTGGGTCATGATGTGGTCGGGGTGCGGGTAGCCTCCAATCTCGTCATAGGTGATGATGATGTGCGGGCGGTACTCACGCACCAGGCGTACGAGCGGGGCGGCGGCACGGTCCAGGGGCATGGTGCCAAAGCTACCGAAGGGAAGCGGCGGCATGGGGTCGCCCTCGGGCAGACCAGAGTCGAAGAAGCCAATCCAGCGGTGCTCAATACCCATAATCTCGCGGGCAGCCGCCATCTCAGCGCGGCGCAGACCCGGCAGGTCGCGGTGCGCGCGCGGGCTCTTATCGACCTCCTCATTCAGGATGTCGCCGCGCTCGCCGCCGGTCATCGTCGCCACCATGAAGCGGGCACCACGGGCAATATACGCCGAGGCGGTACCGGCACCCTTGGAGGACTCGTCGTCCGGGTGGGCGTGCACCGCGAGGATGCGCAGACCGGTGTAGTCCTCCTCCAGCGGTTTGAGGGAGTCCATGGGAGGGTGAGTCGGCAGGTTTGCCTTCAGCTGTTCAATGGCTTCGCTCACGGTGGTCTCCTTTAGGTGATGCGCCAGGGGTTCGATAATGTGTCTATGACTCGCGAATGCGAGCGCTACACGGCAGAAATTTTACGGTTGTAGCTTCTCGTATGATACCCAAGGATAGCGCCGGTACACTAGCGTAGATGACGCCGTGTGACATCGTGAAACGTGCCGTCATATCAGCAGATTCACGGGCATGAAACAGTCTGATGCTGGCAGAGTGTTCAGCTACCGGCGTGCGTACCGACGAAGATGCGCTCAGAGGGGAAGATACGACCGGCATAACAGCCGAAAATCCTCCGGTGCTCTAGAATAGGTCTGTTGATTCATTCCGTTACCGGTACCTCCGCGCATTGAACGTGGCACGCGGTAGCGGGTTTATTCGTTTCGCACCGGCAGAGCCGGCGCATAAGCAAAGGACACGCATGGCTGAAAATACTGGTGCATGGCTCACTCAGGACGCCTTCGACCGCCTCACCCAGGAGCTGGAGTACCTCTCCGGCCCGTACCGCCAGGAAATCGTTGACCGCATCGCGCAGGCACGCGATGAGGGTGACCTCCGCGAGAACGGCGGCTACCACGCAGCACGCGACGAGCAGGCTAAGAACGAGGCGCGCATCAAGCAGCTCAAGTACCTGCTGGAAACCGCCTACATCGGCGACACTCCCGCTGACGACGGCGTGGTAGAACACGGCATGGTTATCGAAGCTGAGGTTGCCGGCCGCACCCTGAAGTTCCTACTCGGCTCCCGCGAAATTGAGGATACTCTGCCAGCAGGTAGCGACCTGAAGGTCTTCTCTGAGAAGTCCCCCCTCGGCGCAGCAATTATGGGCGCTAAGCAGGGCGACGAAGTCACCTACACCGCTCCGAACGGTAAGGAACTGAGCGCTAAGATTATCTCCGCAACCCCTTACCAGGGCTAAGAAGTTAGAGCTAAGAGACAGCGCTAGATATAAAACAAACAGTGCGGGGTGCTGACCATCAACGGTCAGTGCCCCGCACTGTTTTTGTCTATTCTTGCGTTCTGCCTATAAGTCGCAGGCGCACCTATTACAGCTCGTCAGCTAATAAATATATCGGCTTAGTAGACGATGATGGGCTTGAAACCCTCATCCTCCAGGGCGGCAATCACCTGACGGCAATGCTCCACACCCTTGGTCTCCATATCGATCGTAATCGACACGTCACCCATGGAGAGCGAGCCACCCACGCGGGTGTGGTCCACACCGGTCACGTTCGCATCGTTCTCAGAGATAATGCGGGAGATGGTCGCCAGCTCACCCGGGCGGTCAGAAAGCATCATCTTCACGGTCATGTAGCGGCCAGCCGCAGACAGACCGCGCTGAATCACCTTCAGCATCAGCATCGGGTCAATATTGCCGCCGGAGAGCACACACACGACCGTACCCAGGTCACCGTACTCTTCCTTCAGCTTGCCGTTCATCAGCGCCGCCACGGGCACCGAACCGGCAGGCTCCACCACAAGCTTGTTACGTTCCATCAGGAAGATCAGGGCGCGAGCGATATCGTCTTCGCTCACGGTCGCTACATCGTCCACCAGCTCCTTGATGATGGAGAAAGGCATCTGTCCGGGGCGGCCCACCGCAATACCGTCAGCAATGGTGGAAACCTTCTTCAGCGGCACCAGAGCATCCGCAGCCAGCGACAGCGGGTACGCCGCCGCGTGCTCCGCCTGAACACCAATAATCTTAATCTTCTTGCCGAGCTTCTGCTCCTTAGCGCGGATAGCAGCGGACAGACCAGCCAGCAGACCGCCGCCGCCAACACCCACAATCACGGTGTCAACGTCCGGAACCTGCTCCAGGATTTCCAGACCAATCGTGCCCTGACCAGCAATAATGTCTTCATTGTCGAAGGGGTGCACGAACACTGCACCGGTCTCTTCGGCGTAGCGCTTCGCCTCCGCCAGAGCCTCATCCACGGTCACGCCGTGTAACTCAACCTCAGCGCCGTGATCACGGGTCGCGGTAATCTTCGGCAGCGCCGCACCCAGCGGCATGTAGATACGAGCCTTAATGCCCAGACGGTCAGCCGCCAGAGCCACACCCTGAGCATGGTTACCCGCGCTCGCCGCCACAACGCCGCGCTTCTTCTCCTCCTCAGAAAGCTTCGCCATACGCACGTACGCACCGCGCACCTTGAAGGAACCGGCACGCTGCAGGTTCTCACACTTAAAGAAAACCTCTGAACCGAGGCGCTGGCTCAGCGCACGCGAATGAGCGACGGGGGTGCGTTCAATAACGCCTTCGAGCAGCTCTGCAGCACGTTCAATGTCGGTGAGGGTCACGGGCAGGGAGTCGAGATCTACGCTCACGAGGTTTCCATTCTGATGGTACGTATTCTGTCGGCACCTAGCCCCGCACGCTGAAAGGCGCGCGGTGGCACAGTGCCCACTCCATTCTAGAGGATGCACCAGCATAAAGCAGGGGCCATCCCCACACTCTCAGCAGACAGTGTAAGAACAGCCCCCAATCTAGGTTATGTGCGAACGTCTAGCCCGCGGTTAATCACAATGAACTGAGTTCTAAGCCTTCTCAGATTCCTTAGATTCTTCAGAGCTTTCGGAAGTCTTAGCTTCCTTCGCCTTTTCAGACTCTTCAGCCTTCTTACGGCGCTCCAGCTCATGTGGGAAGAGGAACTCCTCCTCACGAGGCGCCTCCTTCTCCCAGTCACGATTCGCCAGGTAACGCACCACCGCGTTGACCACAGCCAGAGTCGGCACGGCGAACAGAGCACCCACCGCACCAAAAATCATGGAGCCACCAGCCACCGAGAAAATAACAGCCAGCGGGTGCAGGGAGACAGCCTTACCCATAATGAGCGGCTGCAGAATGTTGGATTCGAGCTGCTGAACCAGCAGAACAATACCGAGCATAATCAGCGCCTGCACCGGGCCCAGAGCAACCAGCGCCAGCAGCACAGCCACAGCACCGGAAATGAGGGCACCAATCACCGGAACGAAGGAGCCGAGGAAGACCAGCACACCCAGCGGGATAGCCAGCGGAACACCCAGAATTGCGGCACCAATACCGATGCCGATAGCGTCAATAGCCGCCACCAGAATCTGAACGCGCACGTACGCACCCAGGGACTTCCAACCCGCGCGACCCGCACCGTTGACTGCGGCACGCGCGTCCTTCGGGAAGAGGCGAGTGACGAACAGCCAGATACGCTCACCCTCCATCAGGAAGAAGACCAGGGTAAACAGGGTCAGCAGGGTGCCGGTTGCAACCTCAGCCGCAGTCGAACCCACCTGAGACACACCGTGCAGCACGGAGCTGGGGTTATTGGTTACAGCGCTCTCCATCTGTTCCAGCAGCTGGTTCAGCTGGTCTGCACCGAACTCGTAGCCGAGGTTCTTCAGCCAACCAATCAGCTGCTGGTAGCCCTGCATCGCCTTATCCGCCATGGACACAAAACCGCGCAGAATCTGCTGACCGGTCAGCGAAATAATACCGGCGAGCACCAGAATCATACCGATTTCGGCAATAGCCGCCGCGCCACCGGCACGAACGCCCTTCTTACGCAGAAGCATCACGGCGGGGCTCAGCAGAGCCGCCAGCAGCAGAGCCACCAGAAGAGAAATAACCAGCAGGGAGACGTGCCCCAGGCCCTTCCAAAGGATCCAACCGGCACCGGCAATCATAATGATGCGCCACGCCCAAGCACCAGCAACTTCCATAGCAAAAGGCACCCGGTAGCCGCGCTCCTCCTCGGCTACATGCTCTTCTGCAACAGGTGTAATTTTCACGGTGTCTCCAACTCGTTATCGGTGTCGCGCCCGCGCGGGGCAGCTTCGGCTGCCCCAGCGGAGGCGGTATGTGGTGATGTTGTTGCGCCCCTCCCCTGCGCCTCGATACATCGGGGAAGTAAAGCGGCAAAGGCGGCGGCACCATCACGGTACCGCCGCCTCATAACGAGCTTTAGTCGTTGCTAAAGATGCTTGCCAGGTACATGAGAACACGCAGGATCTCAACGTACAGCCAGACCAGAGAAGCGGTCAGGCCGAAAGCAAGGCGCCAGGACTCACGCTCGGGCAGGCCAGCCTCCACAGCCTCGGAGGTGGTGGTGAAGTCCAGCAGCAGCGAGTAGGTTGCCAGCGCAACAGCGAACAGGCCAACAACCAGGCCCAGCGGAATACCACCGATAGAGAAGCTGTTCAGCGAGGAACCGAAGATACCCGCGCCCAGGATCGAGATGAGGCCGTACACCAGGTAACCAATAGCGCCAATCATGAAGATCTTGTTGAGCTTAGGAGTTGCGCGCAGCTTGCCGTTCGCGAACAGTGCCAGAGTGGTACCTGCGACCACGAGGGTTGCCAGAACAGCCTGGACAGCCACGCCGGGATAGCGCATATCCACAACAGCGGACAGGCCACCGAGCAGCAGACCTTCCATGAGCGCGTAGGTCATGACCAGAATCGGGGAAACCTTCTTCTTGAAGGAGTTCACCAGGCCCAGGACCAGACCGCCAACCATGCCCAGGAGCAGCAGCACCGGTGCATACCATGCAACAGCGGCACCGACAGCGACCAGGCCCAGGTTGATGCCGGTCTTAACCATGACATCGTTCATGGTCAGACGCTCACCGGCGGGGATGGGCTCCGAGTAGGTGGGGGCTGCTACGCCGTAGTCAGCTTCACCGTACGGCTGGCCATACTGTGCCTGCTGACCATACTGGGGCTGGCCGTAGGGGTTCTGGCCGTAGCCCTGCTGGTCATACTGCTGACCGTACTGTGCCTGCTGGCTGGTCTGCTGCGGCTGCGCACCAAAACGACCGAAACGAGAGTCACCCTGAGTGACATTCTTCGTCATTGAATTCAGAAGCGGGTTTCCCGCCATCATGCTCTCCTTAAACGGGTACAAAACTAATTCTGTTAATTCTATCAGATAGATCCTGCGCTCACGGGCGTTGTTCGTTACCAGCAAGGGCTTCTAGCGACCTTGCCAGAATATTTCAGGGCGGTGTTTACCTCAGGTTCACCCAGGCCCACACCGCCCCACACGCAGACCCTCCTGCGCGCCTCTTTGTGAAGCGTCTAGTGCGAAGCTTCCAAACGATCCAGCAGCTGTTCCAGATACTCCAGAACAGCCTGTTCCTCGTTCGTGCCAATCACCTCGTCGGCAGCATTCCGCACAACCTCCGGGGCGTTAGACATGGCGACGCCCCAGCCCGCGTAGCGAAGCATCTCCATGTCGTTCTCGCCGTCACCGAATGCAAGAATGCCCGCCGGATCAGCATCCAGACGCTCGCACAGGTCCTTCAGGCCGGTTGCCTTGTTGACACCGGTACGCACCAGATCAATGGCACCGAAGCCGCTAACCATCGGAGTGACGGTCTGCGGAAGAACCTCACGCAGATAAACGCTCAACTGCTGCGTCTGCTTAGGCGGAGTCAGCAGCGGGAACTTGATGGGGGCACCCTCAAAATCCTCAACGGAGTCGACCATGACCGAGCCGGGGAAGAAGAACGCCGCGAAATCCTCCAGGGTGAGGGTTTCGGGAAGCTCCTGGCCGGTGTCTTCAAAATAGCCGCGAATCATGTGCACAATCTGATCGCAACGATCCTTGGGCAGGTAGATACCTTCGGTGGTGCAAACCAGCAGACCGATCTGATCCAATCCCTGCACTACCTCAATAATGCGCGGCACGTCCTCTTCTTCAAAGGGATGCACGGCAAGCTTGCCATTCTCATCAGCAAGGTATGCACCGTTTTCAGCGATATAGATAAGACCTCGTCCTTCAAAGCCACGCATATAGTCCTGCAACTTGGCGTAGGTGTTTCCGCTCGCCACAACAAAGTGAATGCCCAGCGCCCGCAGGCGAGGCAGGATGCACGAGAAACGTTCGGTGTCGAAAGTTTTGGAGTCGGTGAGGAAGGTGCCATCCATATCGACGGCAATGATGGAGGGTTTAGTCTGCATGTTGCGCCTTTCTGTCTCTGCTACCCTATTCAGCTGGGGTGTGTCTGTGGCTGTGTCTCTTTATAGAGTCTCACGTTTTTGAGCTCCAGAAGGCGGTATGCGGGTGTTTTTGGAGTATGGAGCACCGTCACAAAACGTCATCTAAAACCCCCATTTTTAGGGTGCAGGTCACTTTTCAGCCCCATTTTTACTGCTTTTTGTACCCTTTTTCCTCCACGAACTAAATTTACTTGAAGTATAAAACTTTACCTGTCAAGCTTGAAGGCATGAATAACGACACCATGAAATCCACCGGTTTGCTCATCCTCCGACTCGTCTTCGGTTTCGTCATGATCATGCACGGAACCCAGAAAGCATTCGAATGGACCCTCGCGGGCACCACCGCCTCCTTCGAACAGATGGGCATCCCCATGGCAGCCGCAGCAGCATACTTAGCCATGGCAACCGAACTGCTCGGCGGCATCATGATCATCCTGGGTGCAGCCACCCGCATCGCGGCAGCCGCATCCGTCGTATCCATGAGCGGCGCGCTCTTCTTCGTCCACATCGCAGCAGGTTTCTCCGCTTCCAAGGGCGGCTACGAATACGTCCTCACCCTCGCCGCAGTAGCAGCAGCCCTCGCCCTCACCGGCGCAGGCAAGTTCTCTATCGACGCGCTAATCACCGCGCGCCGCAAGTAAGCTTTGAACCGCCTCCTGCCTCCACACATGATTCCTGAAGGCAGGCAATCACCGATAGGTTCACCAGACTTCACCGCCGGCCTCCCTAATTCCGGCAAAGGACGATCGTATCTACCCGCGGTGAAGAGAGTGCTCGGAATGCGACAGCACGCACTGTCACTCCACAATGCCCCCGATAGTATGAATCGGGGGCATCGCCTTTTAAACTCCAAACACCACACCCCAGACATGTGCCCCCCATACATGTAAACCCTCAGACACACAAGCGGCGGCCCCTCCCCCACGGGAAGAGCCGCCGCCTATCTATACCGCACGTCTATGCGCGTCTATGCCGTGCCCCCACTGGGACTCGAACCCAGAACACAAGGATTTTAAGTCCTCTGTCTCTGCCAATTGGACTATGAGGGCGTATCCCGAACAGTCCGGGACACAAATATTTATTATTCCACGAAAACGCACCCGAACCTAAGCAGAAACACATTTCAATTGGTTCCCCGAACCCAGCCCTAGCAAGCATCATGCAAAAACACTGGTGGGCGGCTAAGCTAGACAGCTCGCAAGCACCCAGGCACAAAATAGGCGGTGCAGAAGACCAAAGTCTTCCACACCGCCCTTTGCTTTATCTCAAGTGCGCTATCTCAGGGGGCATACCCCTAAGTCAGGCTATTTTTAGAGCTTTGCCTTCTGGCGTGCCGGTGCAGTACCGGTTGCTTCCTGGAATGCCAGGCGCGGGGAGCGCTGGTGGCGAATCGAGGAGGTGTCGCGACCGAAGATCTGGTTCAGAGCCCAGGTGGTCATAACACGAACCGTACGCTCGGTGGTGGGGATTGCAGAGCCGTGGTAGCCGCGGTGCATAATCCATGCCAGCGGGCCGCCAATGGTCTTACCCTTGAAGTTTGCAACGCCCTTCCACAGGCCCAGACCTGCCACAACACCGATGGTCTCGTGGTAGTAGTCGGTTAGGGGCTCACCGCGGCGAGCAGCCAGCAGGTTCTTTGCCAGGACAACAGCCTGGCGGGAAGCGTGCTGAGCGTTGGGAACGCAGAAGCCGCCCACGCCGCCACCGGAGAGATCCGGAACAGCTGCGTTGTCGCCTGCTGCCCAAGCGCCCTCGACCACGCCGTCGTCGCCAGTGACGCGCAGGTCTGCGCTCACGCGAACGCGGCCACGCTCGTCGATCGGGAAGTCGGTGTTCTTCAGCATCGGGGATGCTGCCACACCTGCGGTCCAGATCAGGGTGTCGGCCTTAACCTCGCCTGCGGGGGACTTGTCAGCCATGTTGATCAGCTGCAGGTTGCCGTCGGTTGCGTCGGAGAGGGAGGTGTTCAGCAGGATCTCGATGCCGCGTGCACGCAGCTCTGCAACAACCTTCTCTGCACGGTCTGCGGGAACCTCGGGCATGATGCGAGGTGCAGCCTCAACCATGACGAAGTGCAGGTCGGAAACGGAGAGACGCTCGTTGCGCTCCACAGCAACGCGTGCCATGTCCTCGAGCTCGGAGATGGTCTCAACACCAGCGAAGCCACCACCAACAACAACGAAGGTCAGGGCACGGCGGCGCTCTTCAGCGTCGGACAGCATGGATGCAACCTCGATGCGGTCCAGAACCCAGTTACGAACGGAGACTGCCTCTTCGATGGTCTTCAGACCGATAGCGACCTCTGCCAGACCCGGAATCGGGAATGCACGGGTCACAGCGCCTGCGCCGAGGACGATCTCGTCGTACTTCAGCTCGAAGGGCTCACCGTTGTCAGTGGGCTCAACAACAGCGGTGCGCTCTGCGTGGTTGATGGAGGTGATACGACCGGGGATCAGCTCGGTGTCGCGCAGGTGCTGGCGCAACGGCACAGTTGCGTTACGGCCTTCCATGGAACCTGCTGCAACCTCGGGGAGGAAGGGCTGGTAAGTCATGTAGGGGTTCGGCTCAACGATGGTGACGACGCCACCGGTCTCCTTGATAGCCTTCTGAATCTTCTTAGCAACGGTGAAGCCGACGTAGCCGCCACCGACGATCAGGACGCGAGGACGGTCCTGTGCCACCTTAGTGAATGCCATTTTGTTACTTCCTAGTCTTTAGGTACCGAAGGTTTAGTAGCCCTTCAGTAGGGTGGTATGTGCAACTTTCGGCTCGTTCCGAAAGCTCCCCTGACGTACAAAGCGGCTCGCTCTGGAAGTCCTACGCAACGCGAAGTGGCTAGCAGCACGAGCCTGTCTATCACATACCTGTCGTCTTCTATTTTACGCCTTTGTTTAGGTAATTTCGCACCTATGCCACCTCAGAGCGCGCCCTAAGTTAAAAGTTTTGTGCATCTGAACAGGGTTTATCTCTTAAGGCCGGTTACGGTCAAAAGAACCCTTTCCGATTTTTACGCGGTCCGTTCGATATTTTCGTTTATTACTGCCTGTCCCGCCAGAAACCCCACCCCAAACAATAAAACCCGGGGCCAACTCAAAAGTCAGCCCCGGGCGAACAGAAAACGTCATCAAACAGCGCTAACGAGAGGTCCGGCGAGCACGCTTCCACGCAGCTTGTTGAGACTTCTTTGATACACCGCAAGTTCCCCGGCGAGCACCCCGATGAGAACCCGGATGATGCGCCGCCGCACGAGCCATCCGCGCAGCCTGCCCCGCGCTCACATGCATCCTATGCAAACGATGCACCGAACCAGCCGTAATAATCATCAGCCACAACACCAGCGCCGCCAAAATCACCGGCGGCAACCAGCCACGGTCCTCCGGAGGGCGACGCGCATCCGGCGCAGCCACCTTCACAATGCTCTCACCCTCCTCATGGACCGGCGCAGCATCGCTAGGAGTCGGATCGCTCACCTGCTGCTTACGGTGCACAGCAATCCACTCAGAAATCGAACCCAACGGATTAGCCGTCACCGCAGGCGACGCCAAAGCCATCGCATCCTGCGGATTGAAAATACCGTAACCGTACAAAGGGTCACGACCCGTCACACCAGCATCATCAGCCGAAGCAATCAAACGCTGAGCCAACTGAGCCGCAGACTCCTTCGGATACTTCTGCTTCAACAACGCTGCAACACCCGTCACCAAGGGCGCAGCAGCCGAAGAACCCGACCAAATCATGTACCCGTTACCCGGAGCAGCCGCAATCATATCCGTACTCGGAGCAACCACAACAATCGAAATGCCCTGAGTCGACGAGCCCTCAGCAATAGCCTTCTTCCGGTCAATACCACCAACCGTCAACACACCAGGAATCGTCGCCGGAGCACCAACCTGCGTCAAGCCGCTACCGCGGTTACCCGCAGCCGCAACAATCAGCACGCCCTTCTGCTCAGCGTAGGCAAACGCCTCATCCCAGCTCTGCGGCCAGCTCGTCTTATTTGAACCAATCGACATGTTAATAATCTGAGCCCCGTTATCGACCGCATAACGCACAGCCGCCGGAATCTGCTCATCAATGCTCTTACCACCGGTCGTACCCATATTCAGCGAAATCGGCAGAATCTTCGCATCGGGAGCTACACCAATCACCCCGGTCGGCTTACCCGGCTGACCCGCAATCGCAGAATAGCCCTGCGTATCGTGGCCGTGACCGGCAATCAAAGAAGCGACCTCCGTGCCGTGCATCGGCTCAGCACCCAGGCCCTTCCAGCCATCCTCACTACCCACGCCCGAGGCGTCATAACCGCGCAGAACATTACCCTCAAGATCCGGGTGGGTACCGTCCACGCCCGTATCAATCACAGCAACCGTCACGCCCTTACCCGCAGCCTGCGACCACAGGGACGTAATACCGTACTCCTTCAGCCAATACTCACGCTGACGAACATCATCACCATTCGTGGTCGACGTACCCTTACTCGGAGTCGCAGAAGTCTTCGGCACCGCAGTACCCGACGGCGAAGGAGTCGCCGTCACCTCCCGCTTCGGGCTCAGAGACGCAGAAGCGGAAGGGGTCGGGTCCGTCGCCCAGGCAGCAGGCGCCAGCGGAGTCCACAATGGCAGAAGAGTCAACGCGGCGCTGGCGCCGAAAGCTGCAACCTTACGGATGCGACGAGTAGCGCCTCGGTCAGAACCAACCGAAGCGCGCACACCAAATACACGAGACGCACAGGCGCAAGACGGCGCAAAAGACCAGCCGGTCAGAGGCATACCGCGCCGACGCTCAGAACGAACCATTAAAACTCCTCATACTGAGCCGCGCCGTGAACCACCATCGGTTCACGGCGCGAGCGCTCAAGCCTACAGCTGGGACAGAGCGATACCGTCCAGAATGTCGTGCTCGCTGACGGTCACCGAATCCACGGCACCATCAGTCATCTCATTCAGACGGGTCAGAATGCGGGCGTAAATCGTCGCGCCAGCACCAATCACATCCACCCGGCCGGGGTGCATGTAGCCGAGCTCCTCACGCTCGGTACGGTTCAGCGAAGCCAACCAACGGGCAGTCTTCTGAACGGTCTCCACCGAGAAGCTCTGAGCGTTAATAGCCTCAGAATCGTAGCGGTCCAGACCCAGCGCAGCGGCAGCCACAGTGGTCGCGGTACCAGCCACAGCCACCACGCGACGCGCATCCTGCAGGGGCACCGTCTTACGCGCCACATCGAGAGCCTCGTCAGTATCAGCCTCAACACGGGCAATCTGCGAGTCAGTCGACGGGGCGCTCATCATGTGACGCTCAGTCAGACGCACACAACCAATATTGACGCTGCGGGAAGCCTTCACACCCGACTCGTCACCGAGCACAAACTCAGTCGAACCGCCACCCAGGTCGAACACCAGGGTATCGCCATCGCCGTAACCGACAGCGCGCACCGCACCCGCGAAGGACAGCGCTGCTTCCTCGTCCCCGCTGATAACCTCGGGATCAATACCTAAAATCTCGCGGATACCGTCTACGAACACCTGACGGTTACCCGCATCACGGGTCGCACTGGTCGCCACGAAACGCACCGAATCAGCGCCGTGTTCCTTCAGCAGCTGCGCATACTCACGCGCCGCAGCGAAAGTACGGTCCAGCGCCTCCTGCGCCAGCCAGCCGGTCGCATCCACGCCCTGGCCCAGACGCACAATGCGCATCTCACGCACAACGTCCTTCAGGACGGTCTTCTCGACCCCGTCTACCACCTCAGTAATCGAATCAGCAATCAGCAGGCGAATAGAGTTCGTACCGCAGTCAATCGCACCAACGCGCACGGTGGGTTCCTTTCAGGTCTTCAATACCAATCAGTGCCAAAGGCAACACGAGCGCCGCAGGCGAAAAATTTTCGCTTTTCGGCGCTCTTTCTTCTATCTATTATGCGCCCGCACCGTCCCTCAAGACGATGCGGGCGCACCAGAACCAATATTTAGGCTTCTTCACGCCACGCGGGGTCGCAGGAGCAGACCTCGGGGGTCCACCACTCGGCGATAGCTTCCAGGCCGCGGTCACCCATCGGGTTCACGCCGCGACCCACCGACAGGGTGTGGCCGATAACGGCGTGCAGGCACTTCACGCGGGTCGGCATACCGCCGGCAGAGATACCGTCAATCTCCGGGACCTCTTCGGTGCCGCTGATCAGGCGGATGCGCTCACGCTCAGCCAGGTAGTTCTCGTGCGCGGCAGCGTACTGTGCCGCAAGGTCTGCGTCTTCAGCCAGCGAGTCGGTCATCTCGTACATCAGGCCGCCCGCCTCCAGGCGGGAAGCAGCAGCGGTAATCACCGGATGCGCCAAGTAGAAAACGGTCGGGAAGGGGGTACCGTTGCTCAGGCGCGGCGCGGTAGCAGCCACGAGCGGGTTACCGCACACGCAGCGTGCCGGAATCTCAATCACGTCGCGGACCTTACGGCCCAGCTGCGCGGAGAGAACACGGATGTCCTGCTCGGTGGGGGTCAGGGTTTCAACAGTTACGCCGAAGCCGCCGGGGGTGCGTGCCTTCAGCTCTTCAAGGGTGTTTTCGGTGCTCATAATCCTAAGTTTCTGGAACGAGGGGTCACCTCGTCCGCTTATGCCGGGTGCTTGCCAGGGCGGGGGTTCCTGCCGGTGGCTGGGCTAGTTCTTTCGAGAGAATCCCAGATCTTTGTGGTCCAGGCGTCCTCGGGGGCGTTCTTCGCGTTCGCAGAAGTACCGTCCGCCTTCGTGGAGTCCTTGGTAATACCGGTTACCACGTAGGGGGTGTCGCCGGGATTCACATAGTAGAGGCGGCTACGTGCCTGCTGGCGAACGTAGTTGTCGTCGTTCCACCAGGTCTGTTCCGCCTTCAGCTGGGCGTTCTCCTGTTGCAACTGGGAAATGTGCGCGTTGATCTGCTTGATTTCCCGATCCTGGTCAAAGTAGGTGACCACCGGGTATGCGGTACCGAGCGCAATCACACCCACCACAACAGCGGTCAGGAAGCTGCGACCAGAGAACATATGAGCCGCCACGGGGGCGTCGTATCCGCCCTCTTCGCGGCTCTGCTGGGCTGCGGCGCGGCGGCGGGCACGCTCCTCGCGGCGAGCCTGCGCCTGACGTTCACGTTCAGGGTGACGCTCGCTCAAACCCACGCCAAAGAAAAGGGCACTTGCCTTCTTCAACAGGGAGGGGCGGGCTTGCTTCGCAGCGCCACGCGGCGCGTTGGAGGCGGTAGCACCCTGAGCGGGTGCAGTGGAACTCGTAGAGTGCGACCGGGTCTGCTGGTTTGCTCGCTGGCTCATTGCTCTATCCTTCGTTCCGTTCTGTGCCGCTAAACGCTTTCTTCATATTCTACCGGGTTTGTAGCACCACTTTTCTTCACGGGTGAGGCAGAATCTGAGGATTATAAAACCTGTCGTTGACGCAAAATATCGAGCAAATCCTGCGATTTTTCAGCATCAACTTTTCGGATGAACCACTTGCCTGACGCATCAATCTTCTCAAGATCACCACTATGTAGAAGAGCAGGGTTCTCGCGTTCAGGATCCCAATCAATGTAATGGTGGTAAACCTTGTTTTCTTCCTTCATAGTTCCAGGAACAAGCTGACCATCGGTATCCCAGTTGGTAGCATGTTCCTTCGCAGAAGAATTCAGGAGAGCAGTAGCACCCCAAATCTCATCAGATACGTGGGTTTTCCGCAAGAACTTCTGCATAGCTTTCCCCTGATTGGAATCAAGGAATTTCACCATTGCCAGTGCTCCTTCACGAGAAACAACCCAAGAAGAAGAGCCACGGTAAAACTGTACCGGATACTTCATGCGAGGCCGACGAGAGTAGTATACGTCCCAAAGCTTCTGAACTAGGGCGTACACCTTATTACCCAAACGCGCCTTCAAGTCGTAGGAACGCGGATACTTCAAAACAGTGTAGAACTGCGTACCAGGTGCCATTGCGTAGAAGTTCATCCAGCATCGGTCACGGTTCTCTTCTCGGCCTAGGTACTCAATGTATTCAGTGAGCGGACGAGCCGGATAATCTTGGCCAGACAAGAAAATATAGTGATGAGCGTCGGGGTAGGTTTGCAGAGCCTCACGTAGCAGAACCTGCATAGCACGTGTCAGGGAATAACCTCCCCAGTTAACGTTAAACCGGCGGCTTACAAAATGAGCATCAGCAGTTTCAAATTCCTGCAAATTAGCTTTTTTATCAATAAAAGCGACTGTTTCTCCACCCGAATTTTTAATAATTCTGGTTAGTTCAAGAAATTGCTAAGGTCGCGAATGAGCGAGAATCATAAAACATACAGTCATGACAGTCCTTTAAGAAATAGAGTGGAAAGATTTGGGTGTCCTATCAAGGCATAAAAATAAGGCCGCACCGTAACTATCTGTCATGAATCACATCACAATATAGTCAGGTACAACCCGAGTAGCCGAGCAGAAAGCACCGGTTAGCTCATAGGCTTAAGCCGTCAATTGACGCGTTAAACCAGTTGAAAGTATGAAGTGTGAGTGAGTATATACCCAAAATTATATGCCTCTGACAAGGAAAAACCGGGCCGACCCACAATACATGACGTGATGAATTACCTCACGATGTATCGGGATCGACCCGGTCTGTTCAGGGAAGTTCAGCAGAGCATCCCCTTATAAGCTTTCAAGCGTCATTATGCCTTGAAGCGGGGGAATGCGGACTTGCCAGCGTAAACAGCTGCCTCGCCCAGCTCTTCCTCAATGCGCAGCAGCTGGTTGTACTTAGCAACGCGCTCGGAACGTGCGGGAGCACCGGTCTTGATCTGGCCAGCGTTGGTTGCAACAGCCAGGTCAGCGATGGTGACGTCCTCGGTCTCACCGGAGCGGTGAGAAACCATGCAACGGTACTCGTGGCGCTGTGCCAGCTCCATTGCGTCAAGGGTCTCGGTCAGCGAACCGATCTGGTTCACCTTCACGAGCAGAGCGTTAGCTGCGCCCTCTTCAATACCGCGAGCCAGACGCTCGGGGTTGGTCACGAACAGGTCGTCACCGACGATCTGGACCTTATCACCGATCTGCTCGGTCAGGGTCTTGTAGCCCTCCCAGTCGTTCTCATCCAGGGGATCCTCAATGGAAACCAGGGGGTACTTTGCAACGAGGTCAGCGTAGTATGCGCTCATCTCAGCTGCGGACTTCTTCTGACCCTCGAACTCGTATGCACCGTCGTTGTAGAACTCGGAGGATGCAACGTCCAGTGCCAGTGCAACCTGCTCGCCCGGCTTGTAGCCAGCCTTCTCGATTGCCTCAACAATCAGGTCCAGTGCAGCTGCGTTGGACTCCAGGTTGGGTGCGAAACCACCCTCGTCGCCCAGGCCGGTTGCCAGGCCGCGGTCGTGCAGCACGGACTTCAGGGAGTGGTAAACCTCAACACCTGCGCGCAGAGCGTCAGAGTAGTTGTCGAAGCCGATGGGAGCAATCATGAACTCCTGAATGTCAACGTTGGAGTCTGCGTGAGAACCACCGTTGAGGATGTTCATCATGGGGACGGGCAGAACGTGAGCGTTCGGGCCGCCGAGGTACTTGTACAGGGGCAGGTCAGCGGACTCAGCAGCAGCCTTAGCAACAGCCAGGGAGACACCCAGGATTGCGTTTGCGCCCAGCTTGCCCTTGTTGTTGGTTGCATCCAGAGCAATCATGGCTGCGTCAACAGCGCGCTGGTCGGAAGCCTCGATGCCGATGACCTCTTCAGCGATTTCTTCGATAACAGACTTCACTGCGCCCAGAACACTCTTGCCCAGGTATACGGACTTGTCGCCATCGCGGCGCTCAACAGCTTCCCACTCACCGGTGGATGCGCCCGAGGGCACAGCTGCGCGTGCGAAAGCACCGTCTTCGAGCAGAACCTCAACCTCAACGGTCGGGTTGCCACGGGAATCCAGGATCTGGCGTGCGTGAACTGCGGTAATAACAGCCATGAATTGTTCTCCTTATGAGATGTCAAGGATGTGAACGGCTCACCCGGTAGTGGACAAGTCGCGTCCCCTAAATTCTAGCAAAACTCCCACACAAACACACTAGTTGCCACCGCTTTTTATTGCCTTAATGAAGGTCTCAACAGCCCTTAGTCAGGCGCTACAAAGCGGAACAAGACCCACACTCCCCCACATCGGGAGGGTGTGGGTACTCACCCAAAGCACAACATGAGCCCAAACACCGGGGTATGTCCGACGAACATCCTCACGGCTATCCAACACGACCCCAACCAAACAGAAGGCGCTTTGAAACCTCTTATTCCCTCAGAGCACAGGTTTCAAAGCACCCCACAGAAGAACTCAACCAGCGTGTCTAGTAGCTCGGCTCATCATGCGTGTGCTGAGTAATGTATCGGCGAGTGTACGAACGCAGGGCACGCTCCGGATCCAAACCATTACGCTGTGCGCGGCTCACTAACGCAAAGAGCAGCTCACCGAAATCCTCTTCATTGCGCATATAGCGCAGGTCGTCCTCCATGCTTGTAGGCTCCGGCGGCAGGATAATACCCGCCTTACGTGCCTTCACAGCAGTCTTCTCAGCCATAGCGAGCGCCGGCAGATGCGGCGGAATACCGTCCAGCGCACCACGGTCACTCTTCTCTTTCTTCTTCAACGCATCCCACGCCGCCTGCTGCTCAGCTGCGGTGCGAGGCGCCTCCGAAGAGCCCTCAGACTCAGCCGTGAACACGTCGGGGTGGCGCGAACGAAGCTTCTGCACCAGGCCCTCAACCACCTGCACAATGTCGAAGCCTTGCGGGTTTGCCGCAGCAATATCGGAGTGGAACACCACCTGTAGCAATACGTCGCCCAATTCCTCACACAGGAGCGGTATATTCGGCTCTCCACCGGTTTCTACCGCCTCAACAACCTCGTAGGCTTCCTCCACCAGGTAGCGGATTAGGGAGGCGTGAGTCTGCTCAGCATCCCACGGGCAACCGCCCGGTGCACGCAGCAACGCCATGGTTTCCACCAGGGTGCCAAAAGCTTCAGCCGCGCGGGTGGCAGTGTCCTGAACGTTCTGCGCCGCAGAAGCCTCAGGAGTATTAGGGGTATCAGTCATAACAATCTTCCTCATCGAAAAAATGACAAACATAGCGCGCCGCGCCGACCCCCACACGGGGAGCCAGCGCGGCGCACTTTACAAGGGTTTAGAGGTTCCAGTGCGAAAGCGCGCTCATCATATGAGCCGGGATCTTCGAACCCAGACGCGGGAACATGCGCAGCTCCTCAACGTAACGCTCAGCATCCAGCGGACGCGGGTAGGTGACAAACGCCTGCTCATTCGCATAATCGAATGCCGCCTGAACCGGAACGCCCGGGGTGAAGGTCAGGCTCATAGCCAGCGGCGAGCCCTCACCCTCGCTGTACGAGTCGGTCTTCAGCGCCGGGATGTCCAACAGGGTTTCGGGAATCAGTTCGAAGGTACGGACCTGCTCCCAGAAGCCGTTGCGACGCACGTGGGTCAGGGCGTCGTAGTAGGAGCCGAGGGCACGTACACGAATCAGCACGGTGGTGGCATCCTTTGCGGTGCCGTTCTCGCCGAAGAGGTGCTCGACGACCGGAGCCAGACGCTGAGCGACCTGAGCCTCGGTCAGAACCAGGTTGCCGGTTGCCAGCTGAGTCTCCGAGGGAACCAGCGGGCTCTGCACCGTAGCGGAGGGAGTGTCCGGCTCAGCCACGATGGTGGGCAGCTGGTTGAGCTCGCTCAGCGCGGATGCCGAGATGCTGGAGGAGATACCTGCCGGGGTGCTCTCCGGCAGGACAACCGGGGTGGTCGCCGCAGCGGGTGCCACCTCTGTTGCCTCTGCAGTCTGAGCGGCAGCCTCGGAGGCGGGCACAACCGCTGCGGGAGCCTCATCAATCTTAGCCGCGGGGGTCACCTCAACGGTCTTGAGCTCAGCGACCTTCTCAGCGGGCTCTTCCTGAGCACCGGTAGCCTTCGCCTCAGATGCCTTTACTTCAGATGCCTTTACCTCGGTAGCCTTCATAGCGGCGCCGGCGGTGCCCACTGCGGCAGCTGCGGCAAGAGCACCAGCTAGGCCGGGAGCCACAGATGCGCTCTCAGCGGCAGGCTCAACGTCTACGAGGGCAGGTTCCTCGGGGGACGCTTCAGCGGAAGCAACGGAGGCTTCCTTCTCGGGCAGCAGTTTAGAGTCATCCAAGAATGCTGGCAGGGCGGGCTCTTCGGCGCTCTCTGTGACCGGCTCTTCTGCAGCTTCTTCAACGGGCTGGGTGCGGTCCAGGGTGAAGGACTCTGCGACCACGGGGGCGGCAGCCTTCTGCTCCTCGGCAGCCAAAACTTCCTCAGCATCCAGCTTCTTCTGAGCGTTGGCAACGATGGCAGCCAGGGCGGCTTCCATATCTTCGTCGGGCTCATCAGAGCCCTCTGCGGATACCTCGGTTGCCTCAGCGACGGACTCTTTAGCCTTCTCAGTTTCGGACTCTACGGTAGCCGCACCGAAGACAGGGTCGTTCTCGTAGTCGTGCTCGAACTCAGCTTCAACCGGCGCAAACTCAGTCTGGGCAGGCTGGGTGGCAGGTTGGGCAGGCTCGTCAAAAGCTTCAATAGCCTCCTCTACGTCGTCCTTTTCCTGTGCAGAAGCGGCAGAACCAACCACAGCGGTACCGGCAGCGGCAAGACCTACAGCGGTCAGCAGACCCGCGGAGGCGTCCTCTTCAGCAGTCTCAATTACAGGCTCTTCAGCAACTTCGGCAGTAGCCTCAGCCTCGTTCGCAGCCTGCTTCTCGGCGAGTTCAGCCTCAAGCTCACGCTCGATAGCCTCACGGTCAGCCTCAACTGAGTCAACGGTCTGAACAGCATCTTCCTGAGGCTCATCCTGCGAGGTAGCCTCAGCGATCGCAACGGGCTTAGCCTCAACAGCGGCACCTTCCAGCAGGAAGCTTTCGCTAATAGTCTGACCATCCACAGCACTCAGGTACGATGCGTGAACCTCCAGGCCGTCGCCCAGGCGCGGCTTCAAAGAGACAGCCACACGGTTCCAGGTTGCGCCAGCCTGCTGAGCCTCGGTGTACAGTGCCGCAACGGGTGCAAACCAGTCAACGCCGGGCACGACAATGCCGGTTTCAACCTCACGGCCGCGGTGCAGCAGACGGTAGTGCATATCCTCATCAACTTGGCGCAGCTCCAGGCTCATGGTGCCCGAACCGCGGGTGCGCATGAGCTCCGCCAGGCTGTAGAGAGCGCGCGGCTCGGGGAGAGCGGGCAGGGTTGCCGCGCCCTCAAGGGGTTCACTCAGGATGATGGATTCGGAAACCAGTTCAGCTTCGTCTTCGCTGAGCTTCTGCGCAGTGTCCTTCTGCTCAGTGTCCTTCAGCTCAGCAACGGGCTCCTCAGCGGACTCTTCACGAGCAGCAGACTTGCGCTTCTCTGCTTCCTTCTTATCGATGCCCTCTGCCGTCAGCGCGACGCTCTGAGAGCTGTCCTCTTCAGTCTTCTCCTCAGCCTTTTCAGCCTTTGCGGCAGAGACAACGGCAGCTGCAGCAACAGCGGCAAGCGCAGGAGCTACAGAGGAGCTCTTGGCGGGTTCGTCTTCCGCAGAATCGGTAGCTTCAGCCACGAAGTCCTCAACCTCGGTAGCAGTTGCTACCGGTGCGGGGGTCTCCTTTTCCGTTTCTACCGCAGCGGTTTCCTCGACAGCGTTTTCTTCCGCAGCGGGCTCTTCCACAGCGGAGGCATCGAAGATCAGATCGGCGGTGTTCTCCTCTTCAGCGTCGAAGCCCTCAGCCTCGGTGGTATCCGCTTCGAGTGTGTCAGAGACAGATACGGAGCCCTCCTCATCAACAGCCGCCGTAGCCATCAGCTCAGTCTCAGCGGATGCCTCAACGGAAACCTCAGCACTGTTTTCTTCCTCAGCGATTTCAGCCGCCAGTAGCCCGGGCGCCTCAACGACGGCTCCGATCGGCTCTTCTTCAACAGCGGCAACAGGATCAGCAGCTTCTGCTACAACAGCGGTGAGGTCAACGGTTTCTTCAGCTTCAGTAGCCTCAAAAATTTCGGGTGCTTCGGCAGTAGCCTCAGTAACCTCGGTAGGCTCAGTAACCTCGGTAGGCTCAGTAACCTCGGCAGCTTCAGCGGAGTCTGCATCCTCAGCGGCTACCTCATCGGAAGCGACCTCGCCGAAAGTCTCCCCTTCGCTATTGAGGGTGATGCCCAGTCGAGCAGCGTAGGTGGCAGCCAGATTATCCAAACCGGCGTTCTGCGCCTCTGTGACAGCGGCGCGGGTGCGGGCAGCATTCATGTCTTCTACGGTCAGGGAGTCCTCAGTATCTGCGGATGCTTCCTCAACTGCAGACTCAGATACAGAATGAGCGTTCTCAGACTTGTTCTCGGAAGCTTCTACAACAGCCTCAACAATCTCAACAATCTCAAGTTCTTCGCGGCCCTCTGCCTCGCCTGCAGTATCCTCAGCGGCAGCATCTTTGGTTTTCTGGGCACGCAGAGCACGCAGGTGCTCCTCAAACTGGGAACGTGCATCCTCTGCAGCGTCCTTAGGCTCCTGCGCCTCGACAGATGTATCCTCAGCTGCAGACTCTTCGTTATCGCGCAGGAACGCGGGCGTTGCGGGCTGAGCAGCCTCAGCAACCGGAGCATCATCTTCTTCAACGTCCTGGGCCTGAGCTACTTGATCGGCCTCAACAGGCTCCTCAGATTCCTGAGGGAAAGCACCAAGCGCAGCCAGCAGGCTACGACGCTCCTGCTCCTCAGCCTGATCCTCAGTCAGCTCATCAGTAGCGGAAGATTCTTCAACCTTCTCATCGCCGTGCAAGAGGGCGCGTTTGAGGTCCTCAACAGCGCGGTGCTCCTCATTCTGCTCTTCATCGTGGTTCTGGTGGCGTGCGCTTTCAGACTTCACGAAGCGGCGTAGGGAGTCCTCCCACTGCTGCTGTTCCATAATCTTCTGGCTCAGTCGCGCGCTCTTGGGAGCGTCTTCGCTTACCTGTTCCTTCTGGACCTTAGCAGTTTCAGCGCTCTGTTCTTCGCGCGATTGCTCATCCAACTTCTTCTTGCCGAGTCCAAAGAAGCTCATTGGGTGTCCTCCTCCGGCGTGCGCCGTGTGATGATGCGCCACCTCCTTTATCCCCCGCAGGTATGCAGGCACGGGGTCGGAAACATGACGCAAATGTCCTCATAATCCTTTTAATTCTATCGCGTGCATAGAGTTTCACCCCGCTACTCGGTGAGAGGTAACGGGGTGAAACTTGTACACTTTTCAAGGCTTAATGCAGCTATAGAGTCGCGCCTTCAAGACTGCAGAATAAGCTTTCGAAAAGCCCTTTAGCGTGCCTCATCGCGGATGGGGTTCGCCGCCTTCGCAGCCTTCGCCAACTCAAAACGGACGGCGCGTAGCGCGGTTGCCGCCATAACACGCACACCAATACCAATCGCCTGCTCGCTCGGGGCGTAATCACCCTGATGCAAATCATAGGTGGGATCACCGGGGGCACGGGTACCCAGACGGAACATGGAGCCGGGAACTTCCTGTAGCATCCAGGCGAAGTCTTCGCCTCCCATGGACTGTTCAACCAGCACAATCGAGTCTTCGCCCAACTCAGCGCGAGCCGCGTTCTCGAGCATGGTGGTTTCCAGGTCGGTGTTCACGACCGGCGGCACACCGCGGATATGCTCCACACGCGCATTCACGCCGAAGGGTACGGCGACCTGCTCAATCACTTCGTCCAGCAGGTTGCCTGCCTGACGCCACACCTCAACGTCCAGGCAACGCATGGTGCCCGCCAGATAGCCCTCGGCGGGGATAGCGTTGGGTGCAACGCCGGCACTGACCTGTCCCCAGGCGACCAGCACGCCCGAACGTACGTCGGTGCGGCGGGTCAGCACGGCAGGAACCTGCACAGCAATCTGGCTCATGGCGTAGATGAGGTCTTCGGTCAGGTGCGGGCGAGATGTGTGGCCACCGTGACCACTCAGGTGAATCTTGATGGTGTCGGATGCGCTGGTAATCGCACCGATACGGGTACCAATCTGGCCCAGGTCCACCTTCGGGTCGCAGTGCAGGGCAAAGGCACGCGGAATGTCCTTCAGCAAACCCTGCGAAATCATCTGCACTGCACCGCCGGGCAGCTGTTCCTCAGCGGGCTGGAAGAGAATACGGACGCTACGACCCAGCGGGGTCTTCTCGTTCAGCTCGTGCAGTGCCAGCGCCACACCGAGCATTACCGTCTGGTGAATATCGTGGCCGCAGGCGTGCATCACACCGGGCACGGTAGAAGCGTAGGGCAGACCGGTCTGCTCAACAATGGGCAGAGCATCAATATCGGCGCGCAGAGCCACGGCGAAGGGGCCGCTTCCGATATCGACGTAGCAGCCGGTGCCTTCGCAAGCAACGGGGTTCATGCCGGCTTCTCGCAGTCGATTCATGAGACGCTCAGTGGTCACCACTTCGCGGAAGGAAAGCTCCGGGTTGGCGTGCACCTCGCGGCGGAACTGCACGAGAGTACCCATCATACGCTCCACCCAGTCGTCAAAGACGGGGGTGGACAAATCGTAGCGAGAATTAGCGAAAACCATACACAGTAGAATAACGCCGCCCGCCGAGGTTTACCTACCCGCTGCCCCTATCTGACAGCACTCGAGAATATCTATGACTTTATGACAGATTGTGAAGAGTTTTTATGCACGCCAAAGCCCCCGAAAATGCTCTGCTCAATCATTTCCATCAGACTTTTCTGTCAAACAATTCAAGCCGCCACCCGGTGTGGGTGACGGCTTGAATCGTCAATGCTGTATCAGCTGATACCGCGTCCTCAGATTAGAGCGAACGGCTCAGGATTGCCTGCTTCACCTCGGCAATAGCCTTGGTGATCTGGATGCCACGGGGGCAAGCCTCGGTGCAGTTGAAGGTGGTACGGCAACGCCATACGCCTTCCTTGTCGTTGAGGATCTCCAGACGCAGGTCGCCTGCATCATCGCGCGAGTCGAAGATGAAGCGGTGTGCGTTCACGATAGCGGAGGGGCCGAAGTACTGACCGTCGGTCCAGAAGACCGGGCAGGACGAGGTACATGCTGCACAAAGGATGCACTTGGTGGTGTCATCGAAACGTGCGCGGTCCTCAATGGTCTGCAGGCGCTCACGCTCAGGCTCGTTCGAGTCGTTGATGAAGAACGGCATGATTTCGCGGTATGCCTGGAAGAAGGGCTCCATGTCAACGATGAGGTCCTTTTCGCAGGGCAGACCCTTGATAGGCTCAACGGTAATCGGCTTGGTCAGGTCAAGGTCCTTCAGCAGGGTCTTGCAAGCCAGGCGGTTACGGCCGTTGATGCGCATCGCGTCTGAGCCGCAGATGCCGTGTGCGCAGGAGCGGCGGAAGGAGACGGAGCCGTCTACTTCCCACTTGATCTTGTGCAGAGCGTCGAGCACGCGGTCGGTGCGGTACATGGTCAGCGGGAATTCGTCCCAGTACGCCTCGGAGGAAACTTCCGGGTTGTAGCGACGAATCTTGATGACCACATCGTAGGTGGGGATGGAGTCGGAGTCGCCGCCGGTCATACCCTCAAACAGCTTGACGGATTCCGGTTCGGGGAGTTCGTTTTCAGCCATTTTAGTACTTACGCTCCTTCGGCTCGTAGCGGGTGTAGACAACGGGCTTGGTATCAAATCGCAGGCCCTTGACACCCTCAAACTCGGATTCGGGGTCGAGATAGACCATCGAGTGCTTCATGAAGTTAACGTCGTCACGCTTGGGGAAGTCCTCGCGGTAGTGACCACCACGGGATTCCTTACGGTGCAACGCGCCAACGGACATGACCTTTGCCAGCTCAATCAGGAAGCCGAGCTCAACAGCCTCGAGGAGGTCGAGGTTGAAGCGCTTGCCCTTGTCCTGGATGGCGATGTTTTTGTAGCGCTCTTCCAGTTCAGCAATAGTTGCCAGTGCTGCGCGGATGGTCTCGTCGGTACGGAACACCTGCATGTCGGCTTCCATAGCCTTCTGCAGGTCTGCGCGGATAGCGCCGACCTTCTCGGTGCCCTTGCCTTCGAGGATGCCGTTGAGCATGTTGAGAACGCGATCTGCTGCGTCGTCCGGAACCGGCACGAACTCAGCGGATGCTGCGTACTCTGCAGCCTTGCGGCCTGCACGCTTACCGAACACGTTGATGTCCAGAAGGGAGTTGGTGCCCAGACGGTTTGCACCGTGGACGGACACGCAAGCAACCTCACCAGCTGCGTAGAGGCCGGGGATGGTCTCTTCGCTGTTGCGGTAGACCTCGGTCTCGTTGTTGGTGGGGATACCGCCCATTGCGTAGTGAGCGGTGGGGAACACCGGGATGGGCTGGTGGTGCGGTTCCACTGCCAGGTAGGTACGAGCGAACTCGGTAATATCGGGCAGCTTCTCGTCGATGTGGGAGGGCTCCAGGTGGGTCAGGTCCAGCAGCACGTAGTCCTTGTGGGGACCGCAGCCGCGGCCTTCACGCACCTCGTTTGCCATTGCACGTGCCACGATATCGCGGGGTGCGAGGTCCTTAATGGTGGGGGCGTAGCGCTCCATGAAGCGCTCACCGTCAGCGTTACGGAGAATACCACCCTCACCACGAGCACCCTCGGTGACGAGGATGCCCAGGCCGGCCAGGCCGGTCGGGTGGAACTGAACGAATTCCATGTCCTCCAGGGGCAGACCTGCACGCAGTGCGATAGCCATGCCGTCACCGGTGAGGGTGTGTGCGTTGGAGGTGGTCTTGAAGATCTTGCCGCAGCCGCCGGATGCGAAGATTACGGACTTAGCCTGGAAGACGTGGACCTCGCCGGTTGCCAGATCGTAGGAGACAACGCCGGCGGGGCGGGGCTTGCCCTCTTCGTCCTTGACCAGGATCAGGTCGAGAACGTAGAACTCGTTGTAGAACTCCACATTGTGACGAACGCAGTTCTGGTAGAGGGTCTGCAGAATCATATGGCCGGTACGGTCAGCTGCGTAGCATGCGCGGCGCACAGCAGCCTTACCGTGGTCACGGGTGTGACCGCCGAAGCGGCGCTGGTCAATGCGGCCTTCGGGGGTTCGGTTGAAGGGAAGACCCATCTTTTCCAGGTCGAGCACAGCGTCAATAGCTTCTTTAGCCATGATTTCTGCTGCGTCCTGGTCAACCAGGTAGTCGCCACCCTTGACGGTGTCAAAGGTGTGCCACTCCCAGTTGTCCTCTTCAACGTTAGCCAGAGCGGCGCACATGCCACCCTGTGCTGCGCCGGTGTGGGAGCGGGTGGGGTATAGCTTGGTCAGTACCGCGGTGCGAACTCGCTGGCCAGCCTCAATGGCGGCACGCATACCTGCACCACCGGCACCGACAATCACTACATCGTACTTATGTACCTGCATGATGTTCTTTCTGTGTTTTAGATGTTTTCGTTTGTCTCGGATACGTCGCCGTTAGTGTGCCGAACAGAAGCTGGGGAGCAGTTCAGCCGCTGCGCCGGAGGGGCAGGGGTCGAACGCGAAGATGGTGAGAGTACCAACCAGCAGGACGAATGCGCATGCTGCGAAGAGGATGACCTTCAGCCAAACGCGCAGGCGGTCCTTCTCAGCGTAGTCGTCGATGATGACGCGGATGCCGTTAGCACCGTGCAACATAGCCAGCCAGAGCAGCAGCAAATCCCAGACCTGCCAGAAGGGGTTAGCCCATTTGCCCCCCACGAAGCCGAAGTCGATGGCGTGGATGCCGTCGCCGACCATGAGGTTGGAGAAAAGGTGGCCGAAAATCAGCACGACGAGTACAACGCCGGACAGGCGCATACCAAGCCAAGCGAACATCTCAAAGTTGTTGCGCTTGGAGGAGGAGCGGTTGTACTTTACGCCGTCGATGCGGTTATCACGCAGACGGGGTACATAGGTGCGGGGCTTGAGCGGAGTAGCCATTGTTTAGTGACCTCCCATGTGCGAGAAAACGATCGGCAGGTGACGTGCGGCGAAGCCAGCAACGGTAATTGCCCAGAGGAAAAGCACAACCCAAAGAATCTTGATGTGCGTGTAGGTTGCCTTCTGGCTGATTTCGACGTTGCCGTCCTTGTTCTTCGCCTGAATGTGCTCTACGTGCGAGTTGGTTGCCTTACCCCAGAAGTCAATGAGGATAATGCGAATACCGTTAAACGCGTGGTAGACGATGGCAGCGACAAGCGCGGTCTCGCCCAGACCCATGATGGGGTTCTTGTACAGGCTCAGTACGCCATTGTAGGCCTCCGGAGAGATACGCACGACGGCAGTATCCAGGATGTGTACAAGAAGGAAGAAGAAAATCGCGATACCGGTAATGCGATGAGCAACCCAGGACCACATGCCCCAGCGGCCGCGATAGAGGGTTCCTTTAGAACCATTCAACACTGAATAACCTCCTGCTGCGACGGCGAGCGTCTGGGTTCTGGTACCGCATTTTTAGGCTCCAGCTTCCAGGCACAGCCGTGTGCTCGCCGACTGCTTTTGTTCGTCTGTTACTTCCAAGATATCAGGTAAATTCACAGCTTATTGACACCCTGTTCGGGGTTTTTTTACAGCTTCTAAAAGTGAATTAGGGCATATTTTTCTTACCATACCGCCTACTCCCCTGTGTTTGTGGGGAACTTACCTTAACCTAACCTCAAACATCACAATGCTGAGAGTCCGCTGACACTTTCTGCCAAAACGTAAAAGAATTCGATATATGACAAATTCACAAGCTATTCTTGAATCGATGAATACTGCACTTACTCGATTCCGCCCGCTCATTCCCGCCGGCGGTGTTGGCTCGCGTTTGTGGCCGCTATCCCGCGCGCATGCCCCGAAATTCCTGCTCGACCTCACCTCGTCGGGGCATTCCCTGTTGCGTGACACCTACGACCGTCTTATCAATCTCAGCAACGGTTCCGTCATGGTAGTTACCGGCATTTCGCACGCCAATACGGTCACCCAGCAGATTCCTGAACTGCGTGCCGCTGACCTGGTGCTGGAGCCCTCCCCCAAGGATTCGGCTGCAGCTATCGGCCTGGCTTGCGCTATCATCCACCGCCGCGAACCGGACGCCATCATCGGTTCCTTCGCAGCTGACCACGTAATCAGCCCAGTGGATGAGTTCCACCGCGTGGTGACCGAAGCTGTCATCACCGCGGCAACCGGCAAGATTGTCACCATCGGCATTACCCCCACCGAGCCCTCCAGTGCGTTTGGTTACATTCACGCCAGCGAGTCCCTGGGCATCGAGGGTGCTCCCAATGCTCACGCCGTGGACACCTTCGTGGAAAAGCCGGACACCGCTACCGCACAGAAGTACCTGGATTCCGGTGAGTACACCTGGAACGCAGGTATGTTCGTGGCACCGGCAGCCCTGATGCTCAAGCACCTCGAGGCGAACGAGCCCGAGCTGTATGCAGGCATCATGGAAATTGCTAACGCTTGGGACACCCCCGAGCGTGAGGCTGTTGTGGACCGCGTGTGGGAGACCCTGCCGAAGACCGCTATCGACTACGCTGTGGCTGAGCCCGCAGCGGCCGCGGGTGACGTCGCAATGGTTCCCGGCTCCTTCAGCTGGGACGACGTGGGAGACTTCGACGCTGTGGCGCGCCTGAACACCGAGAAGAACGGCGAAGAGCTGACCATTCTCGGCGAGAAGGATAACGTCATTAACCACGGTTGCTCCGGCATCGTTGTTGCAAACACCGAGCGTAAGATCTCTATCATTGGCCTCGACGACATCATTGTGGTGGACACCCCCGATGCCCTCTTGGTCGCTCCGCGCTCCAAGGCACAGACCGTCAAGGATGCTGTGGGTGAGGTCAAGGCGCGAGGCTTAAACAACCTCCTCTAAATTTTTGACCCTGAGCAGGTAGTACTGAGCAGGCACCTCTGAGTGGCTAGCCCCGCGCAGGTGCTTGAACTCTGCTCGAGCAAAAGATACCTCTAGAAACCGGCTCTCTTCTTTGCGGAAGGGAGCCGGTTTTCTTTTGCCCTAATGGGTTATTTCGCGGGCGGTTTCAAGGCTTTTGCCTAGTGGGACGTGGAAGGATGCTCCCTGCGGCTGGATCAGGAGTCTGAATGCCTTACGCACCCGGCGTGGGATGCACTTCCAGAGTCTGATACGAGCGAAGGATCAACCACTATTGAGAACCATTCTCCTGTTAGTCTTGGTGCATGCACATGACCCGCAGGTTTTCCTCACCCGCGCCGGCGCACTCGGCGCAGTAGCTGCACTCGCCCTGACCGCATGCGGCTCCCAGAACACCCAGATCGGCCAGAATACACAGACCAGCCCCAGCGCCTCCACCTCCGCGAGCGCAACCCTCGTACCCATCACCGACGGCAAGCTGTGTATCTTCAATTCGGCAACCGGCGCGGAGCTGGGCTCCGTACAGCTCATGGAGGCGTGGACCGAGTCTGAGACGTGGCAGGACGAGCGTCCGGCGCTGTGGGTGGACGGTAAGACCGCCTACGTGACCGACCCGGCGACCAAGAAGCTCATTGCGGTGTCCCTGTCGAGCCCGGCGGCTCCAAAGGAGCTGATGAGCGTGGAACTTCCGAAGATCCCGAACGAGATTCTGGGTGTCTCCTCCTCGAACGTTGCACCGGTTGAGGCTGAGGCACACGAATCCGGAGAGGCTCATGAGGGCCACTCCCACTAGGGCTCTCACGCTGAGATAAACCTCGCGAATACGTATAGAGAGATGCTACCGATTAGCGATCGGTCGCATCTCTCTATACGTATTCCAGGTTTATACGCCAGCTACTAACGCAGCGGCAGAACCCTCATCTCTTCCCAGTTCTGCCCGTCGTAGGAGTAGCAGTGCAGGTGATCCACGGTGAAGGTACGCTGCTCTACGGGCAGAGCGTCAAACACCTCACGGGCGTTCGCCACCTGCTCTTCCGTAAGCCCATGGCCCAGGGTCACGTGCGGCACATAGGGGAAGGACGCCGCACCGGTACCGAATAGCTCAACCAGCTTCTGGTGAATCTGCTCGAACTCGGTCTTGCCCGCCTCCAGGTTCAGGTACTCCACCTCGGTTACCGGGCGGAAGGAGTGCACCGAACCCCAGCGCGCCTCAAAACGCGGCGTGTCCAGCGCCTCGCGGAACTGCGGGGACTGCACCTCAGCCAATAGAGACTCGTTCAGCTCCATCAGGTACACGGTCACGTGGGTGCTGGTAGGCGCCACAGCACCACCAACTACCGAACGCTTCCACTCTTCCAGGCGCTGAACATTCTCACCGCTCACGTGCGCAATAACGCTCAGGTAGCGGTGACCGGGTTTCAGGGTCGGGGATGCAGGAGCCGTCGTGGGGCTCGAAGAGTTCTCTTGTACTGTCATCTCAATCGTGCAGGTAATGCGGCGTCTCAGCCAATTTGGCTGAACAGCGGGCTAGATTGCGGCGGCAGGCAGGAAGCCAACCTTCTTGTACACGTTCTCAATGGTGGCCGTAGCGATCTCGCGGGCAGCGGATGCACCCACAGCCAGCAGGCGGTCCAGCTCGGCAGGGTCGTCCATCAGCTCGAGGGTACGCTCGCGCACCGGGTTGAGGCGCTCCACCACGATATCAGCAAGGTCAACCTTCAGATGGCCGTACATCTTGCCCTCGTAGCGTGCCACAATCTCGTCGATGCTCTCGCCGGTCATCGCCGAGTAGATGGAGAGCAGGTTGGAGACGCCGGGCTTAGCCTCGCGGTCGTAGGCGACGACGGAACCGTCATCGGTCACGGCGGACTTAATCTTCTTCTGGGTTGCCTTGGGGGTGTCCAGAAGCTTGATTAGGCCCTTGTCGGTGGCTGCAGACTTGGACATCTTCGAGGTCGGGTCCTGCAGGTCGTAAATCTTAGCGGTTTCCTTCAGAATCACCGGCTCGGGCACCACGAAGGTCTCACCGAAACGGGAGTTGAAACGCTGAGCCAGGTTACGGGTCAGCTCCAGGTGCTGACGCTGATCCTCGCCCACGGGCACGCCGTCCACCTGGTAGAGCAGGATGTCGGCAGCCATCAGAATCGGGTAGGTGAACAGGCCCACGGAGGCGTTCTCTGCACCCTGCTTCTGGGACTTGTCCTTGAACTGGGTCATACGGGACGCCTCACCGAAGCCGGTGAAGCAGTTCAGAACCCACGCCAGCTGGGCGTGCTCGGGCACGTGCGACTGCACGAACAGCGGGGTGCGGGTCGGATCAATGCCGGAGGCGATGTACTGCGCCGCGGTCAGGCGGGTACGCTCACGCAGCTCCTCGGGGTTCTGAGGAACGGTGATGGCGTGCATATCCGGGATAAAGAACAAGCATTCGTTATTCGGGTCGTCCTGCAACGCCACCCAGTTGTTGACAGCACCAATGTAGTTACCCAGGTGCATCGAATCAGCCGACGGCTGCGCACCCGAGTAGATACGTGCCTTCTGCTGAGAGGCGTTAGGGATGAGGGACTTATCCTGCTTCTTTTCGTCTGCCATAGTTATTTCCTGTGCAGTTCTTCCTGTGCGATGCTGCGGACGGTGCAGCACATCTTCAAAAACTTATCTGTAGGTGGGTCCGCGTCTTACTCACCGATGCGGTAGTCAACCACGAGCGGCGCGTGATCACTGAAACGCTCATCGTAGCTTGCCGCACGGTCCACGACCGCTTCCACGGCGCTTTCGGCGAGCGCCGGGGTCGCCATGTGGTAGTCGATACGCCAGCCTGCGTCATTATCGAACGCCTTACCGCGGTAAGACCACCAGGTGTAGGGACCCGGCACCTGACCCGCCAGCTCACGAGCCACATCGCGGTAGCCGATATTGCCGAAGAAGCGGTCAAAGTAGGCGCGTTCTTCCGGCAGGAAGCCGGCACGCTTCTGGTTAGCCTTCCAGTTCTTAATGTCGAGCTCGGTGTGGCCCACGTTCAAATCGCCCACGATGAGCACGTGGTCCGAACACTTTGCCAGCTCCGGCATGCGCACCAGCATGCGCTCCAGGAAGCGGTACTTATCGTCCTGCTTCTGGGTGCCGACCTCACCGGAGTGAACGTAGGCGCTGACCACAGTCAGGGTCTTGCCGTTGGGCAGAACATAGTCCGCCTCAACCCAGCGGCCCGAATCGTCAAAGTACTCTTCGCCAATATTCGAGCGGGTCGCTACCGGCTGGTTCTCCAGGATTTCACCAGCCGAGTTCGGGGTACGGCGGGTCGCCACCAGCACGCCCGCACGGCCCTTCGCGGCAGCCTCCGCATGCAGAATATGCCACTGGGATTCGTCAAGCAGCTCACGCACGATAGCGTCGGGGGCACGCACCTCCTGCAGGCAGAGAATATCGATGTCACGGCTCGCCAACCATGCCGCCATATCCTTCTTGTAGGCGGCTCGGATACCGTTCACATTCACGCTTGCCACGCGAAGCAGACCGCTCGGGCGCGGTGCAGGGGTGTTAGAAAAATGCATAGTCTTAATTATGCCAGTTTGAGGGAAGAGAAATTTTCACTCGTGCGCGTTTTTTTCTCTGGCTGAACGATAAACTATTGGGTGATGAATTCACACTCCTTCACAGACCACCGACCACGGTGCCCCATCACATTCTGCGGGCACCACCGCATCCGAAAGTACCGCTCACAACGCTGAGAGCCGCTACGAGCTACCCCCGATTCCCGGCCCGAAGTACGAGCAGGTTATCCACTACATTGAGCAGCGCTACATTATTCCCGGTAAGCCCGGCGATAAGTTGCCCACCGAACGCATAATTCAGCAGAAATTTGGGGTGAGCCGCCAGACGGTTCGTAGCGCCCTGAAGGTTCTGAATTAAACGCGGCCTGCTCTACAACGTGCAGGGCTCCGGCACCTATGTTGCCGAGCGTACCGACGCCACCTACATTCCGCGCGTGGGCACCTTCGTTGACGATATGCGCCGCCGCGGTTTTGAGGGCTCCACCCGCATGATTGCAACCCGCTGGGTGAACGCCGCCGAAGAGATCTCCACCCACCTATCCGTGCCGGTGGGTGAGCAGGTGCTATTCGTGCGCCGCCTGCGTCTTGCCAACCACGAAGTCATCGACTTTGAGCATTCCTACTTTGTGAAAGCCACCGCAAGCCGCATCCTGGACGCCATGATGGCGGAAATATCCGGCGCTTCAAGCTCCTTCGACCAGCTTGCCGACACCCCCAACGCCATTAAGCACGCCCGCGTACGCACCAGCGCGGCGCTCTTCACCGACGCCGAGGCGTTCAACCACCAGGTTCCCGTGGGCGAGGCGGCGTTCAAGGTCTGCGCGACCGGCTACACCGAAGAAGGTAGCCCCGTCGAGTACTCAGAGACCCTGTACCTTGCTGATGCCTACTTCTACGAGATGATTCTCTAGCATCTGCCTTTTCTTGTGACGATAGTGTGAAGGGCTGTGCCCCGGTAGATTGTTCTACCGGGGCACAGCCCTTTTGAGTTATCAGCCCTGAAATGTTGCGAGCCTTACGCCGCCTGACGCTCCGCAGTCTCAACCACGTTCACCAGCAGCTCCGCGCGAGTCATCGGGCCCACACCGCCGGGGTTCGGGGAAACCCAGGACGCCTTCTGCGCAGCCTCCGGAGAGACATCGCCGAAGAGCTTCTTCTTGCCGGTTTCCGGGTCCTCAGCGCGGGAAACACCAACGTCCAGCAGGATTGCGCCGTCCTTGACCTGGTGAGCCTTCAGCACGTGCGGAACACCCACAGCGGCAACAATGACGTCAGCCTCGCGCAGCACCTCGTCCAGGTTCTCGGTACCGGTGTGCGCCAGGGTTGCGGTCGCGTTCACCTCCCGGCGAGTCAGCAGCAGACCCAGCGGACGGCCCACGGTAATGCCGCGGCCGAGCACCACAACGTTCTTACCGTTCCAATCGATGCCGTGGCGCTTGACCAGCTCAATGACACCGTTGGGGGTGCAAGGCAGCGGGGAGTCCAACAGCTCAGAAACGTTCAGCACGAGCTTGCCGAGATTGGTCGGGTGCAGGCCGTCAGCGTCCTTCTCGGGGGCGATGCGCTCCAGCACGCGGTTGGTATCCAGGTGCTTGGGCAGGGGCAGCTGCACAATGTAGCTGGTGCACGCCGGGTCGTTGTTCAGCTTGTCGATCTCTGCGTCGAGCTCTTCCTGAGTGATGTCACCGGGCAGGTCCACACGGATGGAGTTAATACCGATCTCTGCGCAGTCGCGGTGCTTAGCGCCCACGTACGAGCGGGATGCGGGGTCGTCACCGACCAGCACGGTCCCCAGGCCGGGGGTAATACCCTTAGCCTTGAGCGCCTCGACGCGCTCCTTCAGCTCTTCCTTGATGGCTGCGGCGGTTGCGTTACCGTCTAGAATCTGGGGCATTGTTTTTCCTTCCATAGATTACGGCGGGTTCGCCGAAACGGACGGTCTGTGTGTTAGGTCCTAGGGTGTGTGTCTAGGAGATACCACTCCCCCCACTATGTGCCTCCACGGATGTAGCGGGCAGGGCGGTAAAAGTAAGAGGGCGAAATAACCCCGTTCGCTCAGCACCCACGAAGGGATGTTGAGCGAACGGGGTCATTCATGGGTCTACCAGTTCTCACTACCCTGGTAGAGGGGGTACTTGGTGCACAGTGCCTCAACGCGGGCACGCAACGCAGCGATGTCCGGGTTCGGCAGCAGTACGGAAGCGATAATGTCGGCTACCTCGGTGAAGCCCTCAGCATCGAAGCCGCGGGTCGCCAGCGCGGGGGTACCGATACGCAGACCGGAGGTCACCATCGGCGGGCGCGGGTCGTTCGGCACGGCGTTACGGTTGACGGTAATGCCAGCGGCGTGCAGCAGGTCCTCTGCTTCCTTGCCGTTGAGGGCGTGGTCACGCAGGTCAACGAGCACCAGGTGAACGTCGGTACCGTCGGAAGCGATCGACACGCCAGCATCCTTCACGTCCTGCTGCAGCAGGCGGTTCGCGAGAATCTGTGCGCCCTCAACAGTGCGCTTCTGACGGTCCTTGAACGCGTCAGATGCGGCAACCTTGAACGCGGTAGCTTTCGCAGCGATCACGTGCATGAGCGGGCCGCCCTGCTGGCCGGGGAACACTGCGGAGTCAATCTTCTTCTTCAGCTCTTCGGTGCAGAGGATGAAGCCGGAGCGGGGGCCGCCCAGGGTCTTGTGTACGGTGGAGGAGACCACGTGTGCGTGCGGGACGGGGTTCGGGTGCAGACCCGCAGCCACCAGGCCCGCGAAGTGAGCCATGTCCACCCACAGGTACGCGCCGATCTCGTCAGCAATCGCGCGGAACGCAGCGAAGTCCAGCTGACGGGGGTACGCGGACCAGCCGGCAATAATCAGCTTGGGACGCTCAGCCAGAGCCAGTTCACGCACCTGCTCCATGTCAACGCGGCCGGACTCATCCACACCGTACGCGACAACGTTGTACAGCTTGCCGGAGACGTTCAGCTTCATACCGTGGGTCAGGTGGCCGCCGTGTGCCAGGGACAGACCCATGATGGTGTCGCCGGGGTTCAGCAATGCGTGCATGACAGCGTTGTTCGCCTGCGCACCGGAGTGGGGCTGAACGTTGGCGTGCTCAGCACCGAAGAGTTCCTTCACACGGGAAATAGCGAGGGACTCAACGATGTCAACAAATTCGCAGCCGCCATAGTAGCGGCGGCCGGGGTAACCCTCAGCGTACTTGTTGGTCAGTACCGAGCCCTGGCTTTCAAGGACGGCACGGGGGACGAAGTTCTCAGATGCAATCATCTCGAGGGTGTTCTGCTGGCGCTTGCGCTCCAGCTCAATGGCTTCTGCAACCTCGGGGTCGAGGTCGGCGAGGGGCATCTCGAGGATCTTCTGCTCGGACATTATGCTCCTGGGAGTGTTTTTTTTGCGTTATCTTCGGTCGCTCATCATCGGGGCTGCCGCGGCACACGCCGGGCGATCTACAGGAGGCGGCGGGCGCATCCAGTTGCAAACCCTGAATGAAAAAATATGAGCTACACCTCATAATACCGTAAAGCCCGCGTTCCTTCGAGAAGGAAAACGGGCTTTACAAAGCATCACGATGAAGTTTTTACGGCGTCGGCGTGACACCAGCGAGGGGCATAGAACACACCCCGGCAGGCTGATCGGCGACAGTTAAGCGGGTCTACGCACCCTACGCCTGACGCAGGATAGCGGAAGCATACTCCAGGTACGCCTCGCGAGCACTCTCCTTCTTACCGCCAGCCACCAGCTGGGTCTGAACCACGTAACCGGTCAGCACCGACAGCACCGCGGCACCGATAACGGTCAGCCACTCCTCAAGCTCCTCTTCGGTGAAATCCAGCTCAGCGGCACCCCAGGCTCGGTAGCGTTCCAGGGACTGATCACGCAGGTAGCTCAGCTGCTCAGAAACGACGGTCGCCAGCTGCGGCATTGCCACAGCCTCGCCCCAGGTAACGAGCAGGTGACGGCGAATCTTGGGGGTATCCAGCACCTTCAGGCACCCGAACACGTAGTCCCAGGGCTGCTCGGCGCGGATGCGGTCGAAGGGCGCCATATCCATGCGGGCTGCCGCCAGGATAATCTCATCCTTGGAGGAGAAGTGGTTATAAATCGCTCCAGCAGACAGGCCGGTGGCCGCAATAATGTCGCTCATCGAAGCCTTCTGATAACCGTGCTTGATGAAGCATTCGCGGGCGGTCTCTACAATCTGAGAACGCCTGTTCTTTTTGTATTCTTCGCTGACTTTAGGCACACCCTAATCCTAGCGAACTTTTAGCCAATCTGTGCGCATCCCGGTGGTCGTTGACGCGCCCTCATGCGCAAATCCGGCGCAAATAGAGCAAAAATTCTATAAATACGACTGCCCACAATACGGATGCCCCAACGCGACTGTCCCAGCATAGATGTCCCAGCACAGAGGTCCCCATGCATACGTCTCAGGTCGATAGCACGAAAAAGCGGGGCATCCCAGGCTCACCAGAAGGTTCACCCCGGAAATGCCCCGCTCACAGCAGGTAGCTCAGCGCGTACTGAGCCCGCTACACATGTTTAGTGGAAGAAGTGGCGGGTACCGGTCAGGTACATGGTCACACCAGCAGCCTTAGCCGCCTCGATAACTTCCTCGTCGCGAATCGAACCGCCCGGGTGTACAACGGCACGCACACCGGCGTCCAGCAGCACCTGCAGGCCGTCAGCGAAGGGGAAGAACGCGTCGGATGCGGCAACCGCACCGCGGGCACGCTCGTTACCTTCACCGCCGAGAGTGTTCGCGCGCTCCACCGAGAGCTTGCAGGAATCCACGCGGTTCACCTGACCCATGCCGATGCCCACGGCGGCGCCGTTATCGGCAAGCAGAATAGCGTTGGACTTGGGCGAACGCAGTGCACGCCAGGCAAACTCAAGGTCGCGCAGGGTTGCCTCGTCAGCTACCTCACCGGCAACCAGGGTCCAGTTCTTCGGGTCGTCGCCCTCAGCCTGCAGGCGGTCAGCCTCCTGGAAGAGTGCGCCACCGGAAATGGGGCGGTACTCAATAGCCTCGCGGGCAAAGTCCTCAGGCAGAACCAGCAGGCGCAGGTTCTTCTTCTCACGCAGAATCTCCAGCGCCTCGGGCTCGAAGCCGGGAGCCACAATCACCTCGGTGAAGATGCCCTTGACGGTCTGAGCCATAGCGGCGGTCACCGGGCGGTTAGCAGCAATCACGCCACCGTATGCGGACAGCGGGTCGCAAGCGTGCGCCTTCGCGTGAGCGTCCGCAATCGGGTCAGCTGCGCCGGGGGTTGCCACAGCAATACCGCAGGGGTTGTTGTGCTTGATAACAGCAACAGCCGGCTCGTCGAAGTCGTAAGCGGCACGCAGAGCGGCGTCAGCATCAACGTAGTTGTTGTAGCTCATCGCCTTACCGTGCAGCTGCTCCGCCTGAGCAATACCGGGGGCAGCGGCGGGGTCAACGTACAGGGCGGCACGCTGGTGCGGGTTCTCGCCGTAACGCAGGGTCTCGCTGCGCTCAAAGCCCAGGCCAGCGTACGGGGGCCAGAAGTTAGCGTCCTCATCCTGCAGGAACTGGGATGCGGTCCAGGTAGCCACAGCGGTGTCGTATGCGGCGGTGTGGGCGAATGCGCCAGCGGCAAGGCGGCGGCGCTCGTCCAGGGAGAAGCCACCATTCTTAGCGGCCTCAACGGTGCGCGCGTAGTCGGCGGGGTCCACCACAATAGCGACGGCATCGTGGTTCTTCGCGGCAGCGCGAACCATGGAGGGGCCACCAATGTCGATCTTCTCGATGATGGCGTCCTGACCGGCACCGGATGCAACGGTCTCAACGAAGGGGTACAGGTTCACAACCACCAGGTCGAACGCCTCAACGTCCAGCTCGTCGAGGGTGTCGATGTGCTCCTGCTTGCGGCGGTCAGCCAGAATACCGGCGTGGATGCGCGGATGCAGGGTCTTCACGCGGCCTTCGAGGCACTCGGGGAAACCGGTCACTTCGGTGACCTCGGTGACGGGTACGCCTGCTGCCGCGATGGTGGATGCGGTAGAGCCGGTGGAGACCAGCGCGACGCCTGCCTCGTGCAGGCCGCGGGCGAACTCCTCCAGACCGGTCTTATCGTAGACGGAAATGAGGGCGCGGCGCAGGGGCACGCGATCGAGCTCAATGAGAGACACAAATACTCCGATGCTTTAGACGTGCACGCCGGTTCTCGACGGCACAGCTAGTGGATGGACGTAGCCTGCCCGGATAGACAGGATATGTGTGGGGGTATTCCCCGCCGCTGTGCGTGACGCTAAGGTGACCGCGTCGAATGGGCACAACGGAACGTGTGTGGGCAGCGGGGTTTGAGCTCGGCTCATTCCGCCGCGAAAAATTTAGTGGGCGGAATTAGCTGTCAGATGCAGCGCCGTGGGATTCAGCGAGAGAAGCAATAGTCTGCACGAGTAGGCGGCGCTCCTGCACCTTAATGCGTTCGTGCAGGGTCTCTTCGGTATCGTCATCCAGAACGGGCACTGCCGCCTGGGCGAGAATGGGGCCGGTATCAACGCCCGCATCCACAAAGTGGACGGTCAGGCCGGTAATCTTCACACCGTGCGCCAGGGCGTCACGCACGCCGTGCGCACCCGGGAAGGAGGGCAGTAGGGCGGGGTGGGTGTTAATAATGCGGTTGCTGAAACGCTCGACCAGCTGCGCGTCAACAATGCGCATGAAGCCAGCGAACACAATGTAATCGGGGTCGTAGGAAGCGATCTTTTCTTCCAGCGCGCGGTTCCAGGAGGGGCGGTCCGCGTAGTCGCCGGGCTGCACCAGGAAGGTGGGTACACCCGCCGCCTGGGCACGTTCAATACCCAGACAGGGCTTGTCGGCGCCCACTGCCGCGATGTCGAGGGGAAGCTCGCCCGCTGCTACAGCGTCGAGGATGGACTGAAGATTCGTTCCGGAGCCGGATACCATAACCACAATTCGCACCCGACTAGTATAACCCATCTCACACCCTTATCCAAGGGGGGGGTAAGAGGTTCACAACAGACCCAAAGCCCAAAGAAGAGCACAAAGAAAATCCGGCGGGATGAATCCTCACCGGGGTTCACTGGGGTTCATGGGGGTTCATGGGGGTTCATGGGGCTTCACCGGGGTTTACTGGGCGCAAACTCAACAGGTCGCGAACTCAATAGGTCACGGGCGCACGGGACGGTACCCTTATAGGTATGTCTACTCCCCCGCAGAACACCCCGAACAACGCACCGCAGCAGCCCACCCCGAACAACGGCACGCCGCAGAACCAGCAGGTTCCACCACGAGCACCGCAGCAGGCGCCGCAGAACATGATTCCGCAGCCTCGAGGACCTCAGCGCAAGAAGCCGCGCAAACCCATTGACACCATCGAACAGCAGAAAGCGAATATTCGCACCTCGCTCATGATGGTTGTTGCCGCGCTGGTGATTTTTTCGGCGTCTTCCTTCGTGCTCTCCACGATGCCGCTTTTCTTGGCGCTCTTCATCTTCGCGCTCGCCGGCATTACCCTGAGCATTATTGCAATCGTGCGCACCGCCGTCTACCGCGGCCCCTGGTTCTTCTACATTGCCGCGGGCGTCAGCATTATCTACGGCGCGATAACCCTGCTCGGCGGCATTGGTCTTGCCCTCATGCCCGGCGCGCAGGAGTACCGCGAGTGCCGCGCCGCCGCGCTGACCCAGACCGACATGTACACCTGCGACCAGAAGTTCCAGGGCACGATAGACAAGCTCACCGGCGCATCCAGCTCTAGCTCTTCCGCTCGCTAGTTCTTCTTGCGGGCGCTAGAACCCTGGGCATTAGAGCTCTGGGACTTCGAGGAGCTGACATCCAGCGGGGGCAACTCCACGGTAGACGGCTCATCGGTCACCAGCGGAAGGATGCCGGTCTGGCTACGAACCTCAAAGATACGGCTCATCGCCTGATCGGCAGAGAGGACATCCAGCTCGCGATCGACAAAATCACGCTCTAGGTCGTTCTTCTGCTTCTTGCGTGCCGCCTTAGCCGCCTTCTTCGCCTCGCGCTTCTGGGCACGCTCAAGCGCGCGGTCGCTGGTACGATCATCGCCGGCGCGGTCCTGCACGGCGGATTCAGCGCGGGCGGCATCAGCCGAGTTATCCTGCACTGATTCATCCTGCATAGCAGCGGGCTGATCAAGGCCAAAACCGAAGTACGCCATAATGCGGCTCGCGCGGCCCTTTGAACGCGGCGCTTGCTCTGCGGGCTCTTCAATAGCGTTCTCACGCTCAGCCGCTACAGGTTCAGCAGCCTCGTAGACGGGCTCCTGGATCAGCTCGCAAGTCTGCTCATCGGAGGGGTTATGAGCGTACACGGCGGGGTCATAGGTGCCGTTTTCGTCAGCAGTGTACTCGTTGGAGGCAGGCTCAACAGATGCTTCAATACTCTCGTAATCCTCAGCCTGCGCAGAGTCAGCGTGGGCAGAGTGCAGGTAATCGACCTGCTGAACGGCCTCAATCGGCTCGTACTTCTCAGCGGGGTTCTCTTCAGCACTAGCCTCTTCGGAGGCGGGCTCTTCAGCCCCCTCTTCGCGCTCTGCAACAATCTCAGCAAAAGCGTCCGCCGCCGCACGCTGCGCCAGCTGCTCAGTCGCCTCCACGGGGACGGCAACCACCGGCTCCTGCGGATGCACCGGAACATGACCGGTCACCACCTCAGACACAACAGACTGCCCAGATACCACAGACTGCCCAGATACCACAGACTGTCCGGGCTCAACAACGTACTCGGAGGCCTCCGCGTGTGCCGCCTTCTCAGCTTCACGCTCAGCGGCCTCACGCTCCGCAGCTTCCTCAGCCTCACGCCGCGCACGCTCCTGCGCACGTTGCTCACGACGCTGCGCACGCTCCTGTGCAAAACGCTCACGGCCCTGTGCAAAACGCTCACAGATCCAGGCAGTAAAACTCATCAGACGCTCACCCAAGTTCGGGCGCTCATCCGCAAAACGAGGCAGCTCACGGCTGCTATCCGGCACCAGGGCGCGGCTCAGCAGCATACCGAAAGTCACGCCGGCTCCCACCGTCAACGCGGTATGCGCCGCAAAAGTCAGCGGCTCAGCACCAACCTCCGTAAAACGACCAATACCCAGAGAGCCGTACGAAATCCAGCCCAGCCACAGGGCACCAAACGACATCAGAATACCGGTCATCACGCCCAGCGCCACCGCAGAAATCAGCGCAGACAGGGGGCGGAACGGAACCTTCAGAGCAACCCACTCATCCAGGTGATCCTCACCCTCACGCAAGAACCACCAACCAGCAATCACACCGGCACCCAGCGGCACCAGCAGACCCACTAGACCGACTGTGCCCATCGACTCGGGCACAGCACCCAGAATCGGAAGCATCGGCAAAGTACCAGCATCACTACTGGTCAAACCAACCGAGGTACCCGCACCAAAGGAGAAACCGGCACCGGTCGACCACGCAATCGCATAAATCACCAGGTTCGGCAAGAAACCCAGCTGCAACAAAGTCACCGCAGTATCACCCACAGCGCCCGCATGCAGCTCCTGGTAAGTGGCAACAATCTGCGACCAGCCCGCCAAAATACCGATACCCAAAAGCACCGCGCCCAGACCAATCAGCGCCACAAAAGCAACCACCGCTGCACGCACCACAGCCCAAGCGTACGAACCCGCCCAACGCGAATACTGACTCATCTGCGAAATCTGCTCCGCAGTATCAACCCCCACCATGCGCGAGAGCGAACGCGCCTCACAGTAGCCACCCCACATCAGACCAGCCACCACAATACCCAAAGGCACCAGGGCAGCATTCAACGCCTGAAGAGGCTGCGGATGCGGGCTCGCCCAACCGTACATTGCCAAACTAATCAGCGCGTAAGTCACCGAACCGGACAGCACTGGAATCAAAAACTCACCCTCATACGAGGCGCGCGCCAGGCGACGGCCCGAACGGTAACAGAGCAGCAGAGGCAGAATACTCAAGCCCAGCGGCACCAGCGTCATCGTGCCGGCAGAAGCACCAAAAGCAGCCGCAAGATCCAAAGGAACACCGTGAATCAGAAGCCACAGGTGCGCCGACATAGCGGCCACGGAGGAGAACTCCATGTCGCCAAAGCCCTTGGTCGCCCACACGGCAGACATCGCCGCAAACACTGCAAGCGCAGAGAACAGGGCAGTAACAATTAGCTCAACAACACCCTGAAGCCACAGCGGCATGGGCATGGAATAACGCAAGATAGGTGAGATGCTTTTCATCGTCCTTCAATCATGCCACGAATTAACGACGAAACCCGCCTCCGATTAACTCTCGAAAGCGGGTTTTCACAACTATTCACACAGGTATTCATACAGACACGCACGCGAGGACGCGCATCCGGCAAAGTTTTAATTCTCAGTCCACGGGTTGGAAGCCTGAACGCCCCAGGTGCGGTACACCTGCGCCTTAGAAGAAATCAGCTCCAAATCATAGGCACTCGCACTCGCCGCCATCAGGCCCTCCAGGGCGGCGGTAGGCAGCGGACCGGCATCATCACGACCCACGGCATGTACGCCGCGCGGCGCCTGACGGCCCGCCCACTCGAGACTCACACGCGCATCCACATTAATAACGTGGTCACCAAAGCGCTCAAGAAGTTCGGCAATCCAGCGATCAGTTTCCGGGTAGGGGTACAGGCCCTTCAGCTCACCAATACTCAGCACAGAAATGTACATGTGTCGGAACGAGCGGCGGCGCAGAAAAGCGACCACGGCGGGGTCAGGATCCGCCTTACGGATCTCCGCAAGAACGTCGGAGCCCAGGAGCATACCGGAGAAATTCATACCCCTAATGCTACGCTACGCGAAGGCCGGCGTACTCAATAGCGGGGATACCCTCGGGGTTGGGCAGAAGAAGGAAGTTCAGGAACTCGTCGCGCTTAGAAGAAATGCGGGAGTAATCGTCAATGCTGACTGCGGTGTATCCGCCTCGCGCGGGGACAGCTGCGGCACGCAGGCTTTCCTGGTAGGAGTGGGAGGGGTTCAGAGAGATTGCTGCTTCGGTTGCAGAGCCGTTGTACATATGACAACCTGCGCCGTGAGTGGCGCGATCCTTTCGCGTTGCTCTTGCCTGTACCAATTACCACCGGTTATTCCGGTGGTGAATACAAACCGCTTCGTCATCCGAGCCACCCGTGAACATGGGGTTGGCGTTCGACCATAGTCGGAGCTTATCAGTCGAAACTCTTGAAGCTGGGTTTAGCTTACAGCATTTTCTCAAGTTAAGTAAAGTGTTTTATGAAAGAGATTTAGATTATTAGCATTTTAGCTTGTAAGAGCATTTTAGATGGCATGAATTTTTGATACTGCGCGGAATATCTTATGTGAATACCGGTGTTTTTATGCCTTAAAAACTCTCCCACCAAAAATACGAAATACTCCCCAAACCACCGCTCAATAGTCGCCCCAACAACCAGCCCGGCAACCGCCAGCAAATAACCGGCGACAAAGCACATACCCGCACAATACGCGATAATGAGCTGGTGAGCGCCAACAACCCCTTCCCCGAAATTCCCGTCACTGTACCGCAGATTATTCGCCAGGCCGGGCACCGCACCTACCAGCGCGGTATCGCCTACCAGCGCAACCGCGAAGTCATCCGCTACAGCTACGACGAAGACGAGCGAACCCTCACCGGGCTCGTCAACGGAAGCACCATCATCCCCTACGAAGTGACTATTCGCTTCTTCCCCGCCGTCAGCGGCTCCGCAACCTTTACCGCCCGCTGTACCTGCCCCGTGCTCACCGACTGCAAGCACGCCGTAGCGCTCATGCTCACCGCGCTCGACCGCGCCTCCGTAGCGAAAAAGGCACTCAGCGAACACCCCGGACCGGTCGGCGTACCCAGTGCCGTAACGAAGGCTACCGCTGCGAAGGGTGCGACAGATGCAAAGGTATCAACTGCAAAGGGATCCGCAGAGTCAAAAAGCGCGGACGTTGCGGAGGCGAAGAAAGCCGCCGACCCGCTCGCGGCGCTGCGCGCCTCCGGTGCGCTCACCATCGCGGCAAAACTGCCCGCACCCGATACAGAGACTGCCGAGCCCGAAAACCCACAGGGAAGCTTTGCGCTCAACGAGCTAGGCACCTCCCCGAGCCTGCAGGCAAAGGCATCCGCTACCAAAATCTCGGCATGGCGACGCGACCTCTCCTCCGTTCTTTCCGCACGTCAGGACCTTTCGGGCATTGATTCGATGCGTGTGAGCGGTGCCCTGGATTTCTCCCTGAGCGTCTCCGGCTCCTACGCGCGCGGGCGCAATATGCCCGGCGCAACCCCCAGCATTAACCTGCTCGCCCGCCCGCTCATGGCGTCCAAAACCGGGCGCTGGATCAAGGGCGGACTCAGCTGGGAAACCTTCGCATCCAGCGTGGGTGGCCCCGTCGGGCGGCACGAAATCTACCCCCAACACGAACGATTCTTCACCGAGCTCTACTCGATTGCCCGCCCCTGGCAGAACATGTACTCCTCGCACCGCGACTGGATCTCAATCAGCGCTTCTGCCTCCACTCTGCTCTGGGATGTACTCGCCCGCGCGGAGGATATTGGCCTGCCCCTGCTCGTCAACGGCCGCGAAGTGAACTACGCCGTGCTGAGCCCCGCACAGGTGCGCCTGCACGCCGCCGCCAGCGATGAGAAGCACGCGGAAGGCGCCGGGCTGCAGCTTCAAGCCGCACTCAGCTGGGAAGGACGCGAAGGCGAACTGCTACGCCAGCTCTGGCTACCCGCCGCCTACTGCCACCCCATCGGCACCCCACGTACCGGCTTCTTTGCACTGGGCGGGCTCGCCCAGCAGGAGTACGAGCAGGCGGCAAAGGCGGTGCACTGGAAGACCGTGCGCCCCGGTGCACTGGAGGAAGTGGGCCGCGAGTCCTTCGTGCAAAAGACTGCCCAAAAGAACGCGCAGGAGGCGCCTACTGAACTCACTACCCTGACCATTAACCCGGCACAGAATAACCACGCGCAGGGTAAGTGGGTGCGCTACTCCCCCGCCGTGCCCGAACTGCCCGAGGGCGTAGAGCTGGCACTCATCCCCCTGGTCGAGCCGCTCGATGCCGCCTCCGAATCGCTCATTAGCGCCGGAACCGTACACATTCCCGCCGCGGAACGCGCCACGTTCCAGAAGGAGTACCTGCCTGCGCTCAGCCGTTCCATTCCCTCGCTGACCCCCGATCCGGCGCTGGCGCTTCCGCGCGTGAAGCCGCCGCATCTAGTGCTTGACATCAGCTTTGAAGAGCAGGTACGCCACGACGCACAGCTGAGCTGGCGTTGGGAGTACCCGCTGGACCCCTTCGCGGAGGACAGCGCAGAGGATGCGAGCGCACAGGAGGCGGGCACACAGAATCCTGCGACCGGCTCCGAGGTGTACTCTCTGCCCGTTTTCGGCTACCCCGGTGAAGAGGGTGGCGAGGTTCGCGACGAGCGTTTTGAGGCACGCGTACTGCGTTCGGTTCGCGCAATTCTTGCCGCCCACCCGGCGCTTTCCGGGTTGGAGGAGCGCCGCATCGAAGGCTGGGAAACCCGTGAGCTGCTCAGCGCGATTCTGCCGAAGCTTCGCCGTGTTTCCGCTGTTCAGGTGCGTTTTAACGGCACCCCACCGGAGTTTGTGGAGGCAACCGACGCGCTGATTGAAATCACCGTGAGCGAGGGCAATTCTCGCGACTGGTTCGGCCTGGGCATTGCAGTGAAGGTTAACAATTGGACCGTGCCGTTCGCCCAGATTTTTGAGGCGCTCGACCGCGGGGCGGACCGTATTCTGCTCGGTAACGGCACCTATTTCTCGCTGCGTCGACCCGAGTTTAAGACCCTGCGCACCCTCATCTCGGAGGCTCGCGAACTCGACGATGCGGGCGGTGAGCTGCGCATTAACCGTCACCAGGCGGGGCTGTTCTCTGAGCTGGAGTCGCTGGCGGCGAGCGTGCATACGACCGCACGGTGGGATGCTCAGGTGCGTTCACTGCTGGAGCTGGTTGAGGGTCTGGAGGATGCCGAGGAAAGCGCCGAAGAGAGCACCAAAGAGAACCCCAAAAAGGGCATTGCAAAAGCACCTGACAAGGAAACTCAGAGTTTTCCCGCGCCCCAGAAGGCTTCCCGTCGGGTTATCGTTCAGCATCCGGTACCCGCCGGTCTGCGGGCGACCCTGCGCCCCTACCAGGTGGAGGGTTTCCAGTGGTTGTCCTTCCTGTACGAGCAGCGTCTGGGCGGTATTCTCGCCGACGATATGGGTCTGGGTAAGACCGTGCAGGCTCTCGCCCTGCTCGCCCACGCGATTGAGGAGCACCGTGCCGCCTCCGAACGTGCCGCCAAGCGCGGTGAGAGCGTTGAACCGTTCGCGCCTTTCCTCGTGGTTGCACCGACCTCCGTCATCACGAACTGGGCGGCAGAGGCGGAACGTTTCCTGCCCGAGGCGAAGGTCGTAACCATCACCGAAACCACCGCCGGTAAGACCCCGCTGGCTGAGCGCATCGCCGGGGCTCACCTGGTGCTCACCAGCTACACACTGCTACGCATGGACGAGGAGGCCTACACCGGCTACGCCCGCACGCTGGGCCGCGCTGTTGACAAGCACACCGTTGACGAGCGCGCTGGCGATTCCACAGGCGAGCAGTCCGTCCCCGAAGGCTGGGGTGCGCTCCTGCTGGACGAGGCGCAATTCGTCAAAAACACCGGCACCCGCGCCTGGTCCATCGCCCGCGCGATGCCCGCACGCACCAAGATTGCGATGACCGGCACGCCCATTGAGAACAACCTCATGGAACTGTGGGCGCTGCTGGCAATTGTGGCGGACGGCCTGTTCCCCTCCGCCCGTGCGTTCCGTGACCTGTACGCTCGCCCGGCGGAATCCGGCGAGGACCCGGCGCACGCCGCGGCAACGGCTGCTCGTCTGCGCCGGCGCATCCGCCCGCTCATGCTGCGCCGCACCAAGGAGCTGGTGGCGGCAGATCTTCCGGCGAAGAACGATACACGCGTGAACCTGCCGCTCGCTCCCGGCCACCGCCGCATCTATGACACTCACTTGCAGCGTGAACGCCAGAAGGTGCTGGGTCTGCTGGAGGATATGGACAAGAACCGATTCACGATTTTCCAGTCGCTGACCCTGCTGCGCCGTCTGGCGCTTGATGCCGTGCTGATTGATCCGGAAGCCTATACCGGGGTGTCGTCGGTCAAGCGCGACTACCTGGTTCAGCAGCTGCCCGACCTGCTCGAGAAGGGCCACCGCGTGCTGGTGTTCAGCCAGTTCACCGGCTACCTCAAGAGCATTTCGGCGCGCCTGGCGGAGGAGGGCATCGGCCACCTGTACTTGGACGGTTCGACCCGCAACCGCGCCGAGGTCATCGAGGCCTTCACGAGCGGCCAGGAGCCGGTGTTCCTCATTTCGCTCAAGGCTGGCGGTTTCGGTCTGAATCTGACCGAGGCGGATCACGTGTTCATTATGGATCCGTGGTGGAACCCCGCCGCCGAGCAGCAGGCGGTGGACCGTATTCACCGCATCGGCCAGGACAAGGAGGTACACGTCTACCGTCTGGTTGCCGAGGGCACGATTGAGGAGAAGGTCATGCAGCTCAAGGAGTCGAAGGCCGCGCTCTTCGACGCGGTGGTCGGTGAGGGCGAGTTCGCCTCCGCAGCGGTGACGGCTGAGGATGTGCGCGAGCTGTTTGCGCCGGCTGTCGAGCGATAGCCGCCTTCGAGCCTGAGCGGTAGCCGCCCTCCGGCATGAGAGAGGTGTCTGGCCCCCGTCATTTTTTGTCATTTGGTTACGCCCCAGGCTAGATTCACGCCCGATTCTGGCCCGGCTCTTCTCAACGGGGGTTCTGGGGCGTAGCCTTGAAGGACTACTTACGGAGGCGCCGCCTCCCCATAGATTCCAAAGGAGCATCATGAGCTACAACGTACCCAACGTAAAGTTCAACGACGGCCAATCCATTCCGCAGCTGGGCTACGGCGTGTGGCAGGTTGAGGACGAGGTCGCTGAGAAGGTTGTGGGCACCGCCCTGGAGACCGGCTACCGCCACATCGACACTGCAGCTATCTACGGCAATGAGGCGGGCGTAGGCCGTGCTATCACTAACTCCAGCGTGGCTCGTGAGGATATCTTCCTCACCACCAAGCTGTGGAACTCCGACCAGGGCTACGAGAGCGCTTTTGAGGCGTTCGAGGCGTCCCTGGAGAAGCTGGGCACCGACTACGTTGACCTATACCTGATTCACTGGGCTAAGCCGCAGCAGGGCCTGTACCTGGAGTCCTGGCGTGCGCTGATTGAGCTGCAGAAGCAGGGTAAGGTTCGTTCCATTGGTGTTTCGAACTTCCCCGAGGAGCAGCTGCGCGAGATTATCGAGGAGACCGGCGTGGTTCCGGTCATCCACCAGATTGAGCTGCACCCCTACTTCTCGCAGGAGGCGCTGCGCGCCGTTCACGCCGAGTACGGCATCGTGACTCAGGCGTGGAGCCCGCTGGGTAACGGTAGTGACCTGTTGCAGAACGCCGTGCTGGCTGAGATTGCGGAGCGCCACGGCGCAACCCCCGCGCAGGTGGTGCTGGCGTGGCACCTGGCTAAGGGCACCGTGGCTATCCCGAAGTCTGTTACCCCCTCCCGCATTGAGGAGAACCTGGCGTCGGTGAATGTGAAGCTGACCGCCGAGGACATCGCGGCTGTGGATGCACTTTCCAGCCCCGAGGGTCGTATTGGCGCTGACCCGGCGAACATTGATTTCTAAGCTGGAGTATGGAACTCTGGAGCCTAGAGTCCCGCGTTTAGGGGCTCGAAGCTAGGCGGAGATAAGACAGGGTAAAGCCCCGACAGGTACAGATAGTGCTTGTCGGGGCTTTATTGTGTTCTCCGGGTTAAGTTTATAGCGAACGTACGTTCTCGGATGGATGATCTCGGATTGGATAATCTCGGATTGGAGAGCTTTTTCAGTAGCTATCCTTAGCGAGCGCTCCGCAGCCATCTTTCGCCCCCTAGTTCTCATCCTCTACCAGCAGGGAGAGGGAGATGCGGCGGCGCGCCGGGTCAACCTCCACAACGCGGACCTGCACGATGTCACCGCTACGCACAATGTCGTGCGGGTTCGCCACGTAGCCGCGGCTCATCTGCGAGATGTGCACGAGGCCGTCCTGGTGAACACCAATATCCACGAACGCACCGAATGCCGCCACGTTCGAGACGGTACCCTCGAGTACCATGCCGGGGCGCACGTCCTCGAAGTGCGAGACGAACTCGGAGAAGCGGGCGGTGCGGAAGCTACCGCGCGGGTCCAGGCCGGGGCGGCGCAGCTCGGTGAAGATGTCCTCGACCGTGTACACGCCGGCGGTGCCTTCTTCCGTACTGTCCTGCTCGCAACTGCCCTGCACGTAGTCGGCGGGGTTCAGCCCGGCGAGCGGGTCGGTTCCATCCGAGGTACCCAGGGTGCCGGCAACCCAGTGGGCGCCGTTGCGTGCCTGCGCGTCGGTAATAATGCGGCGCGCGAGCGGGTACGCTTCCGGGTGCACCGCGGAGGCATCCAGCGGCTCTTCACCGCCGCGGATGCGGATAAATCCTGCTGCCTGGCGGAAGGTTTTTGTGCCCAGTCGCGGCACGTTCAGCAGCTGCTGACGGTTCGCGAAGGCGCCGTGTTCGGTGCGGTAGGCGACGATGCGTTCGGCGGTTGTGGTGCCAACGCCCGCCACGTGCGCGAGTAGCTGCACGGAGGCGCTATTAAGGTTCACGCCCACGGCGTTCACGCAGTCTTCGACGGTGTCGTTGAGGGCGCGGCGCAGGGCGGCGGGCGGCACGTCGTGCTGGTACTGGCCCACCCCGATGGACTGCGGGTCGATTTTGACGAGCTCGGCGAGCGGGTCCTGTAGGCGGCGGGCAATGGAGACGGCGCCGCGTACGGTCACGTCGTAATCGGGCAGCTCGGCGGCGGCGAGGGCGGAGGCCGAGTAGACGGAGGCGCCCGCCTCCGAGACGGTCACTTTTTGGGGGGCTTCTACGCCTTCCTCGCGCAGGGTGCGGATCAGTTCGCTGGCGAGCTTGTCGGTTTCGCGGCTTGCGGTGCCGTTGCCAATGGCGATAAGTTCCACGCTGTGCTCACGGCAGGCGGCGGCGAGCTCGCGCAGTGCTTCTACCCACTGGTTGCGCGGGGCGTGCGGGTAGACGGTGCCTACGCGTAGCGGCTCACCGGTGCCGTCGACCACGGCGTATTTCACGCCGTGGCGTAGGCCCGGGTCCAGGCCGAGGGTGGTCTTGTGTCCGGCGGGTGCGGCGAGCAGAATATCGCGCAGGTTGGAGGCGAACACCTCAGTCGCGTGCTGTGCGGCGGCGTCGAGTAGCTGGTGGCGGATGCGTTCGGCAAGGCGCGGGCGCAGGTGGCTGCGCCATGCGGTGCGCACGGTGGCGGCGAGCCAGCCGAGTACGCGGTCTTCGTCGTCGACGGTGTTGAGCACCTGCACGGGGATGCGTAGCGCGGCGGCGACTTCACGCTCGTATGCAGAACGGACGTTCTCGTAATTTTCGGCGGCAGCCTCAGCTTCGGCGCGGGCGGCACCACGCAGGCGGCTGAGCGCCACGGGGGCGGGTGCCACATCCACCTTGAGGCGCACCACGCCGGCGTCTTTGGCGCGATGCAGCGCCAGCACGCGGTGCGGCGGAATGGAACGAATACGGTCCGAGAAGGCGAAATAGTCGGAGAACTTCGCGCCAAGGCTTTCCTGACCGGTAATCACGCGGGACTCGATCACGCCGCCTTCACGCAGGCGCTTGAGGAGCTTTTCGCTCAGCACCGGGTCGGTGAGAGCGCGGTCAACCAGGATTGCGCGGGCACCGTCGAGGGCCTCTTCGGCACTGTGAATCTGCAGGGCTTCGTCCGCCTCTGCAACCTCAATGCTCTCGTCCTCGTTGTCTTCGCTGCCGTCGGTAATGTACGCGGCGGCGATGGCGTGCGCCTCGGCGAGGGGCACCTCCAGCAGGTCTTCGACAAGGGAATCAAGCCCGGCGGCACGCGCCATCTGGGCGCGGGTCACACGCTCGCTGCGGTACGGGGCGTAGATGGCATTCACGTCTGCGATGGTGGCGGCGTTCATGAGCGAGGAACGCAGCTGCAGCAGGGTGAGCGGGTCAATGAGGCCTTCGTCGGCGCGTTCGGTGAGCACTTCGAGCACGCGGTTGCGGCGCTCTTCGAGGGCGCGGAGCTGGCCTAGGCGCGACTGGATGGTGCGCAGCTGGGTGTCGGTGAGTGCGCCCGTTGCTTCTTTGCGGTAGCGGGCGATGAAGGGTACGGAGTTGTCGGCGTCGAGTAGCGCCATGGCTGCACGGATGCGGTGCGGCGCGATGCCTGTTTCTACGGCGAGCGCGTTGATGAGGTGCTCGGCGGGCTGCTCAGTCTTACCGCCGGTTTCGTGTTTTTCGCGGTGTGCGGCGCTGCTGGGTTCGTTACCGGCGGCGCTGCTGGGCGCGGGGTCTGCAGCTCGGTTCGCGCGCGGGCGGATACTGCTCGGGAGGGGGTGTTCGCTCATCCTTCCAGTTTCGCATATTTCGCCGCGGCTCATGGGTTGACCGGTAATGCTGGGAAAAGAGTCAGCGCGGGGCGTAGTTTGCTCGACTGTGCGAGTACGCTTAAGATTGTCATCTTTTCGTAAGAAACCGTGTTAGGGGTTCACGTATTTGAATAGTGCTTAGTTTCAGCGATAAATTTAGATAAAAGAGCATATTTTTTGAAAAAATATCGCTTATTCATGTAGATAAGGGGTGGCCTCACACCACGCATACGCCCTTGTCTGCGTGCACACATTCAGGGTTTCGGCGGCACGGTACGACATGGTGCCGCCACATCCCGCAGATGAAAGAGGGACCCATGCGCGAACAAGCCGCGCTATCAAACGCTCCGGAGGGCTACTTAGATTTTCACGACGAGTACGCGGAACTCATCGCCGAACTCGCCGCGCTGGGGTTCACCCCTACCCAGGTTCTCCGCCGCCTCAATTTTCTGTACCCGCACATCAACAAGAAACACCTGAACTATGCGCTGAACTCCGGCATCTGGCAGTTTGGCCCGGTCACGGCAGACGCCCCGAGCTACACGGTACTCGCATGCGGCCTCTGGTACGTTTTCGCGGAAGCCTACGATCTACCCCCGGAGCCCGAGTACGCGGCGCTCATTCTTGATTGCGATATTATTCAGGACCTGCCACCTGCGCTGGAGGCACGTCACTTTACCGATGAAGACATTGCGCACGTTCTGGCGAAGATTGGCGCAACGCTCAAGTACCTTGCCGCACACCCCTACTCCCAACTGGAGGAAGAAGCCTACGCGCAGACCCTCGAGGACATCCGGCAGCGCGGCGTAAAAGAAATCGGCACCGAGGGCGGTAGCCTGTGCACCCTTCTCGCCTCCAGCATGGAGGGCGAATCCGCGTGGCCTGCCCCCGCACAGACAGTCAACGACTACCTCGGCGACGGCGACTGGTCCTTGGGAATGCTCCGCACCGGTATCTGCCCGGCTGAGGCACTCGAGAACGAGTGGTATATCGATGCCGCGGCGGTACCCGAGGATTTTGCACAGAAGACTCTGAGCCTCTTTTTGAGCTATTGCGCCCGCTACGATCGCGATCCGACGGCACTGAACTACGGCTACTGGTCTACCATTCCCACGCTCATTGAGCAGGTGCCGCCTCTGGGTGCGGTACGAGCCAAGTTCGGCTCCTGGCAGACGACTCTGCACCGCGGACGCACGCAGATCGCCCGCAAGCTGCGCCTGTGGACGAAGAAAGACGTAAACGCAACTGCCGTGGAGGCGGGTGCCGCTGAGGCGAGCGCTGCTGAGTCGAGTGCCGCTGAGGAGCTTGAGCTCCTCGACACTGAGCTGACTAACACTGAGCTCCCCGACAATAAGCTGACTAACGCTGAGCTCACCGAAACAGAACTAGCAGAGCCGGATTCCCCGGACGGCGGTCCCCCTGCGGGCGCTCCCCCGGAACCGGCAGAACCCGCAGAACCGGCAGAGCCCGCAGAACCGGCAGAACCGGCAGAGCCCGCAGAACCGGCAGAGCCCGCGCGTCTGAGCGCCCGCGAACTCACCGAGCAGGGCATCGGCGTGGTGCAGACCGCCCACACCGACCTGGCGGCGTACCACCGCACCCAGTGGGAGCAGACGGTGGAAGTCTTCAGCGAACGCCTCGCGCAGCTTGCCTGGAACCGCCGTCTGAGCACCTATTACTTCTTCGACGGAGCCTGCCTTGAAGACGCCGACCCGGCCCCCGTGGTGACGGTTTTCCGCTCCCCCACCGGCTTCCTCTGCGAGCTTGAGCCCACCGTCGAGGCGCTACCCGCCTTCGACCCGGAGTTCCTACAGGAGCACGGCTGGAGGCACCCGGTACCGGTGCATGCGCTGTGGAATCTGCACGCGCTCGACCCGCTGGAGGCCGCTGCCGCCGTCATTGATGCGATGCGTTCCGGTTGCGGTTGTGAACGCTGGGATTTCTACCGCACCGATGACGACGACCCGCTTGCCGAAGAGGCTGAGGTGGCGCCCCTCTAAGCGCGCACTCCCGCTAGCTTCTTGTCGGGTTCATCCTTGGAGGCAGCGAAAGCCCGCGTCCCTCACTCCGCAAGAGGAGCAGGTGACGCGGGCTTTACGCATGCGCTGATAGCCGGTACTGGCAACCAGTATGGCTTAGCGTGGGGTGCTTAGCGTGCCGAGAAAATCTCGGATGCCTCCACAATCGCAATCTGCGCGGTGCGGGTCGAGATTGCTTCGTGGCGACGGGCATCAGCGCGGCGCTTGAAGACCCAGCCGATACCCAGAATCACGAACCAGACGGGCATCGCGAGCAGACCCATGAGAGTTTCCTCGTTCATGGTCAGCACACCAATGGTGAAAGCGAAGAACGCCAGAGCCAGCCACGCGGAGAAACGGCCGCCGGGCAGACGGAACTTCGACTTCTTGTGGCGCGAGGGGAACTTCTTGCGGTACATCAGGTAGCTGACCATAATCATGGCCCACGCAAAAATCACGAGCACCGCAGCCACGGTGGTGACCAAGTTGAACGCGCGAGAGATCGAGTCGCCCGCGTAGAGCAGCACAATCGAGGACAGCAGCATCACGGCCGAGAGGAACAGCGCGTTACGCGGCACACCGTTCTTGGAGATCTTGCCCAGGAACTGTGGTGCGCTGCGCTCGCGTGCCAGGCCGAATGCCATACGCGAGGTGGAGAAAATACCGGAGTTCGCCGAGGAGGTTGCGCTGGTAATCACCACGAAGTTGATGATATGCGCGGCGATGCCCAGACCCGCCATGGTGAACATGGCGACGAAGGGGCTCTTATCGGGGCTGACCAGGCGCCAGGGGGTGACCATCAGGATGACGGCGAGTGCGCCCACGTAGAAGACCATAATACGTACCGGTACGGCGTTGAGTGCCTTGGGCAGGGTCTTTTCGGGGTCCTGGGTTTCTGCTGCGGTGGTACCGACCAGTTCTGAGCCCATGAATGCGAAGACGGCAATCTGGAGTGCACCGAGGAAGCCAATCAGGTGGTTGGGGAACATTCCGCCGTCGTTCCAGAGGTTTGCGACGGATGCCTGCGCACCACTGGGCGAGGTGAATCCGACGGCAATCATGCCGCCGCCAACGATAATCAGGGCGACGATGGCCACGATCTTAATCATGGAGAACCAGAATTCGATTTCGCCGAAGTTCTTCACGGAGACCAGGTTCAGGGTCAGCAGAACACCGATGACGGCGAGTGCCGGGATCCATGCCTGCAGATCGGGCCACCACATGTGCAGGTAGCCGACGGTTGCGATGATGTCCGCGACGGCGGTGACCACCCACATGAACCAGTAGGACCAACCGAGGAAGAAGCCCGCCATGGGACCAACCAGGTCGGTGGTGAAGTCAGAGAAGGACTTGTACTTCAGGTTGGAGAGCAGAACCTCGCCCATAGCTCGCAGCACCAGGAAGATGACGGCGCCAATGAGCATGTACACGAAAATAACTGAGGGACCCGCCAGGGAGATGGCGCGACCGGAGCCCATGAACAGACCGGTACCGATGGCACCGCCGATTGCGATGAGCTGGATGTGGCGGTTGCTTAGACCGCGGTGCAGTCGCTCTCCCTGTTCGGGAGCTTTAGGATTCAGGGTGACGTTGTTCTGCTCAGTCACAGCGTCCTCTTTCTACGTTGCACCCCGTACCGCATATACCCCCTGCTGTAATGAGAATCATTAAAATTCAGGAGGTATAGCTAATGTATGAATATGCGGCCATTGCTTTGCGGGGCGTCCCCGGATTTCGGGGCGAGACTGGGGCTCTATCAAATACTACGCGGTATTCGGAAGTGTCACGCTATCGATTGACGCGGAGTTTTTCTTAGAGCTCTTACGGCTACTTGTATAGTTATTCTACAGGTGGTAAGGACAAGAAAACAGGATTTACGGCAAAAATGTGACATATTTCTATTATTTACGTCATATCAAGCGGCGTAAAAAATGCCGCCCCGGAACGTAAACAGGCAGGCCAAGGGTACGCGAAAGCCCCACCTCCGCATCCTAAAAGAATGCAGAAACGGGGCTTGCACACAGCACTACCGGAGCGCCGCAGAAAGAACAGAAACTACTTCTGACCAGCCTGGTCAGCAGCCTTGTCAACAACATTGCCAGCAGCCAGCGCACGAGCACGCTTAGCAGCGTGTCGGCGGGTCAGAATCTCGTAGCCAATAGCCAGAGCAATGAACCAGATGGGGGTCAGCGCCAGGCCGATTGCGGTATCCGGGTACAGGCTCAGGGCGTAGACCATCACGGCGAAGAAGACCAGACCAAACCAGCTCATGCCAATACCCCAGGGCATCTTGTACGCGGACGCCTCGTGACGTTCGGGGAACTTCTTACGGTAGACCAGGTACGCAATCAGGATCATGCTCCAGGTGAAGATACCCATCATCGACGCCACGGAGGTCACCACGGTGAACGCCTCCATAATGCCACTACCGGCGTACAGCATGACCAGACTAAACAGCAGTATCACAGTGGTCAGGTATAGGGCGTTGGCGGGCACACCGTTCTTGGTGAGCTTACCCAGTGCGGAGGGGGCAGCACCGTCGTGCGCCAGACCGTAGACCATGCGGGAGGTCGAGAAAATACCGGAGTTCGCCGAGGACGCCGCGGAGGTCAGCACCACAAAGTTCACCAGGGAGGCGGCGACACCAATGCCAGCCAGGGAGAACATACCCACGAAGGGGCTCATGGACTTATCCAACTTGTCCCAGGGGGTGACGGCGAGGATGGCCAGCAGCGGCAGGGCGTAGAAGAGGCCAATACGGAAGGGTACCGCATTAATTGCCTTGGGCAGGGTGCGTTCGGGGTGTTCGGTTTCCGCCACGGCGGTACCGACCAGCTCAGCACCCACGAAGGCGAAGAGCGCAATCTGGAAGGCACCCAGGAAGCCCGTCAGGCCCTGGGTAAAGATACCGCTACCGGAGGGGCCGGGGTGACCCCAGAGGTTTGCCACAGAGGCGACGGTACCGTCGGGCGCGGTGAAGCTGAAGGCAACCATGAGCGCACCAACAATAATGAGGGCGATAATCGCGACGATTTTAATGACTGCGAACCAGAATTCGATTTCACCGAAGTTCTTCACCGAAGGCAGGTTCAGCAGCAGCAGAGCCACGATAACGGTCAGCGCCGGGATGAATGCTGGGATTTCCGGCCACCAGTATTTGATGTAGCCGGTAATCGCGATGACATCCGCGATACCTGTGACGACCCAGAAGAACCAGTACGACCAGCCGACGAAGAAGCCGGCGCGCAGACCGAGGATGTCGGTGATGAAGTCGGTAAAGGACTTGTACTTGGGATTGGAGAGCAGAATCTCGCCCATGGCGCGCAGAACAAAGTAGATGACGCTACCGATAATGGCGTAAACAAAGACGATGGAGGGGCCGGTCAGGGCGATGGTCTTTGCCGAACCAAGGAAAAGGCCGGTGCCGATGGCGCCGCCAATAGCGATCAGCTGGATATGTCGATAGCTTAGTCCACGCTGAAGCTTGGAGTGCTCAGCTTCGGAGTCTAGGCCGGTGACGGAGTTGTGCTGCATTGGCTGCTGTGTCACGTATTTCTCTTTCCTGCGTCGATTCGCCCTAAATTTCACTCGGGGGCGAGTCCGGGTGGTTGGTATTCATGCATAATCCTGAACGGCGTGCATGGAGGAGAAAATCCCGCATCCATAGCTTGCGCGGGGGACTTGGGCTTGTGGGCTCCGATTTTGCGGGGCTTCCGATTTCTTGCATCACCAATAAAGGGTTATGCAGAGAATGCATAATTTCAAATTTTACCCCCTCATACCCACACAAGTACAAGGAATACAACATCACCAGATTTTTGAGACGGGGCAAGCCTGCGGCATCTCTCAGCCTTCACCCGAAAAACGCCCCGCACCGCCTTTAAATCGCACCCCTTCTCTGCAAGCTTCTGCCGGGTTTTTAAAAAATATGTAGAAACTTTATATGTAAAGCTTTACAAAGCATGGAACCGAGTCTAGAGTAGAAACCGTTCAACAAAAACCTAACCAACCAACTACAGAACAGAAGGACACAACAATGGGCAAGTTCTCCAACGCAGCACTGCGCATCACCGCCGGCGCACTCATCCTCGACGCAGGCGTCAAGAAGCTCAAGGCAGACGAAGGCACCTACGCCTTCCTGCAGCAGATGGCGGCAACCGGTGTTCCCGCAGTCTCCAAGCTGGACGCAGCAACCTTCGGCAAGCTCATCTCCGGCGCAGAAACCGCACTCGGCGCAACCCTGCTGACCCCCTTCATCCCCGCACGCCTGGCAGGCGCAGGCCTGACCGCATTCGCGGCAAACCTGATGACCATGTACTTCCGCAACCCGGACATGCACGACGCCACCTTCCGCCCCACCCAGGACGGCCAGCAGCTCGCAAACAACATCGTGTTGCTCGGCGCAGGCCTGGCACTGCTGGGCTCCAAGAAGTAAGCCCCACACGCTAACTCACTCAGACGACCTCACGAAAGTGCGGCGAGAACAGTGTTCGTTCCCGCCGCACTTTTGTATGTGCGCTAAATTTCTACGCCCGCCGGATGTATACCGCACCCACCTCACGCCCGGCTAGTTCAGCGTCACGCCAGCCCCGCGCGCCGTGAAACCGCACGGTGTAGCGGCGCTACGCTATTCTTTTAGGTATGTCTACTGAGAACACGCAGCCTAGCCAGGCACCCGAATCCACCGAAGAAAAGACCAAGAAACCGGTTCCCGAGGAATTCTTCCGCCAGCCCTACTCATTCGTCCGCCGCGGCGACCGCCTCACCGCGCGCCGCCAGAAGGCGTGGGACACCTACTCCCCCACCCACGTGCTGGACATCCCGCGCCTGCGTACCGACACCTCCGTCGCGCCCGAGGCGACCTTCGACCCGGTTAAGATTTACGGCCGCGAGGCGTACCAGGTCGTAGAGATCGGTTCCGGTCTGGGCGAGGCGATTGTGCACCGCGCAGCTGAGGTGCCCGAGGCGAACTTCCTCGCCGTTGAGGTGTACACCCCCGGCATCGCGGACCTGCTGCTGAAGATGGGCAACGCCGGCGTAGAGAACGTGCGTGTGGCTCAGGCGAACGCACCCGAACTGCTCGACAACATGCTTGAGGAGAACTCCGTGGACGAGCTGTGGGTGTTCTTCCCGGATCCCTGGCATAAGTCCCGCCACCACAAGCGCCGCCTGGTGTCCCCGGCGTTCGCTGATAAGGTTGCGCGCGTGCTTAAGCCCGGCGGCATTTGGCGTCTGGCGACTGACTGGGAGGAGTACGCCCTGGTCATGCGTGAGGTTCTGGAGGCGCACCCCGACTTTGAGAACGTGAACCCTGGCGCCGGTGCGACCGAGGAGGATCCGCTGGGTGGTTGGGCTCCGCGTTGGGAGGGTCGTACCCTCACCAGCTTTGAGCGTAAGGCTCAGGAGGCGGGCCGCCGCGCGCACGATCTGACTTACCGCCGCAAGTAAGCACCACCGAAAGTAAGCGAGGCAGCTCCGGCATCAGTTGGCGCAGCTTAGCGCGGGTTAGCGCGAATATATGTTAAGGAGGTGGGGGGGCCCCGGGGGTGGGGGGGGCGCCACCCCGTGTGTGGGGGGGGCCCGGGGGGGGGGGGGGGGGGGGGGTGGGTGTGGGGTGGGCGGGGCCGCCGGCGGCGGGCGCCCCCCCCCACCTCCTTGTGTGCGAGTCCAAGTGCGTGCGGGCGGGGGTCTACCCTACCTCGCTCGCGCGGCGCTAAGACGCACAAGCTTATATGGGGGGCTGACTAGCGCAAATGAGCTAGAACAGCCGAACCGTTTATCCCAGTGTAGCGGGTTTAGCCGGTTTAGCGCTGCGGCTTGGTATCATCCGCCGTAGCCGGCTGGTGATACTGCCGGTACAGCACCACAGCCGAAGAACGCTGACGAGGCGCCGGGCGGGTACCGCGGGCAATATGCACCACATCGCCACTGGTACCGGCAGCGAACACGCGCTCCGCCAAGCCCAACTTCACCTTCGCCTCCTCAATCTGACGCTGCAGCGCCGCAATCTGCTCCTGCTGCTCCTCCACGAGGGACTCTAGCTCAATAATGCGGCGAATACCCTCCAGGGAGACGCCCTCCTGCGAGAGCTGCTGAATCTGCTGCAGACGGTTCACGTCACGCTGTGAATAGCGGCGCGCCTTACCGGGCGCACGCGAAGGCTGGACCAGGCCGATGCGGTCGTACTGACGCAGGGTCTGCGGGTGCATGCCCGCCAGCTCAGCCGCCACAGAAATCACGAAAACCGGCAGGTCCACGCTGTGCAATGGCTTGCCGCTACGGGACTTAGATGATGATTCTCGAGATGCCATGGTTTACTTAGCCTTCTTCAACAGATCCTTACGCGGGTTCTCCTGCGGTGCCAGTTTTACGAACTTATCGAATGCTTCCTGCGCCTCTGCGCTCAACTCGGCGGGCAGCACAATCTCCGGGATGACCAGCAGGTCGCCGTCGCCGCCCTTAGCCTTGAAGCCGCGGCCCTTAGCGCGCAGTCGGCGGCCGACCTGGCCGGGTGCCAGGCGCAGCTTCACGGTGGATGCGTCGGGCAGGGGCACCTCAATCACTGCGCCGTCGACAGCCTCGGCGAGGGTGACGGGCGCACGCAAAATCAGGTTGTTGCCCTCGCGGGAGTACACGGAGTCATCGGAGACGCGCACGGTGACCTTCAGGTCGCCGCCGCGCAGACCCTTGCCGCGCAGGCGGACCTTCTGACCGTCCTTAACGCCTGCGGGGATGCGTGCCTCGGTGTGGGAGCCGTCCGGCAGGAACACGGTCACGGTCGCGCCGGTGTATGCCTGGGCGAGGCTGATGCGGGTGCTGGTAGTGCTTTCTTCGGGTGCCGCGTGCTGTGCGCCGCCGAAACCGCCGCCGCCCATGCCGCCGAAGTCGGCGCTGGTGAAGCCTGCGGAGCGTCGGGAGCCGCCTGCGCTACCGCCGAAGAGGCCGCCGAGCAGGTCGTCAATGTTGATGCCTGCGCCGCCGTTGCTGAAGCCGCCGAATGCGTCCGCGCCGGGGTAGCCGGTGTAGCTGCCACCGCCGAAGCCACCTCCGCCGAATCCGCCCATGCCAGATGCGCCGTAGCGGCGGATCTGGTCGTACTCTTCGCGCTGCTTCTTATCGGAGAGCACGTCGTATGCTTCCGAGATTTCCTTGAATTTCTTCTCTGCTGCGGCGTCGCCGGGGTTCAGATCCGGGTGGTACTTGCGGGAGAGCTTGCGGTACGCCTTCTTGATGTCGCTTTCACTTGCGTCTTCGCTGACACCCAGCGCCTTATAAAAGTCGTCGGTTAGCCAGTTTTCACTTGCCATGTTGTGTTTCTCCTTCTGCGGTGATGCGCCGCCCTCCTCGGTTACGGGACGGCTTGCAGGGGCACCGCGTGCTTGTCTTAATACTCTATATAAAAGTTTAGTCTACTTGACTCAATTTCGAAAGGGCTAGCCCAAAAAATAGCACCCCTACAAGCCTTTTAACCACCGCCACAGCTCACCGAAACCCGCGCCAACACCGGGCATAGCATCCCGGGCAAAACAGGCGCACCGGACAGAACAGCGCGGGCAAATAGCTCAGGCAGAACAGCTCAGGCAAACAACAGGGCGGGCACTCCCCCATCAGGGAGAGCACCCGCCCGTCGTTAGTTATTCAGCCAATGCTTAGCCGACCGCCTTACGGTGCGACAGCCACAGCCACCTGAGCGGTACGAACCACGCGGTCGTTCACGCGGTAGCCGTAACGCAGAACCATGGAGACATGATCCTCGGCCACCTCGTCGGTGGGCTGCTGCAGTACAGCTTCGTGGATGTTCGGGTCGAAGGCATCGCCTACTTCACCGAAACGCTCCACACCCTGCTTGCTGAGCAGCTCTTCGAGCTTCGCAGCGATGGAAGCGAAGGGGCCGTCCTGCAGGTCGCCGTGCTTACGTGCGGCGTCGATGTCGTCGAATACCGGCAGCAGTGCGCCGACCAGGTCACCGATTACGAAGCTTCGCAGCTGCTCCTTTTCGCGGGCGGTGCGGTTCTTGTAGTTGGTGAACTCGGCCTGCAGGCGAAGCAGGGAGTCCAGGCGCTCTGCTGCGAGTGCTGCATCCGCAGATTCTGCTTCTACGGCATCCTGGAGCTCAGCCTCGACGGCTTCCGCAGCTTCCTCGGGGCTTTCGACCGATTCAGCTTCGGGGTGGCCTTCCGCTGCGGGGGCGTTGAATGCCTCCTCCAGCGGGTCGGGGGTGGTGTTTTCCTGCTCAGCCATGATTACTTCTTCTCGTCTTCGTCGATAACCTCGGCGTCGACAACGTCCTCATCAGCGGCGGGCTTGGACTCGGATGCCTCAGCCTGTGCTGCTGCGTAGAGTGCCTCGCCCAGCTTGGACTGGGAAGCCTGCAGCTTCTCGAGTGCGGACTTCACTGCTGCATCATCGTCACCCTCGAGTGCCTTCTTCAGCTCGTCAACATCGCCCTGAACCTCGGTCTTGACGTCCTCGGGCAGCTTGTCGCCGTTCTCCTTCAGGAGCTTCTCGACGGAGTATGCGACGGACTCGGCTGCGTTGCGGGTGTCAGCAGCCTCGCGGCGTGCCTTGTCCTGCTCTGCGTGTGCTTCTGCGTCCTTGACCATGCGGTCGATGTCGTCCTTGGAGAGGGAGGAACCGCCGGTGATGGTCATGGACTGCTCAACGCCGGTGCCCTTGTCCTTTGCGGAGACGTGGACGATGCCGTTTGCGTCGATGTCGAAGGTGACCTCAATCTGGGGCACGCCGCGGGGTGCGGGGGCGATGCCGGTCAGCTCAAAGGTACCCAGGTTCTTATTGTCGCGAGTGAACTCACGCTCACCCTGGAAGACCTGAATGGTCACGGAGGGCTGGTTGTCCTCTGCGGTGGTGAAGGTCTCGGAACGCTTGGTCGGGATTGCGGTGTTGCGCTCGATCAGCTTGGTCATCACGCCGCCCTTGGTCTCGATACCGAGGGAGAGGGGGGTGACGTCGATCAGCAGAACGTCCTTACGGTCGCCCTTCAGAACGCCTGCCTGCAGTGCTGCACCCATTGCCACGACCTCGTCGGGGTTCACGCCCTTGTTGGGCTCGCGACCGGTTACTTCCTTGACGAGCTCAGCAACGGCGGGCATACGGGTGGAGCCACCGACCAGAACAACCTCGGAGATCTCGGAGACGGACACGCCGGCTTCCTTGATGACGTCCTGAACGGGCTTCTTGGTGCGCTCGAGCAGGTCGCGGGTCAGTTCCTCGAACTTTGCGCGGGTCAGCTTCTCATCCAGGTGGATGGGGCCTTCGGGGGTGACGGACAGGTACTGCAGGGAGATGTTGGTGCTGGTTGCGCTGGACAGTTCCTTCTTAGCCTGCTCAGCTGCTTCCTGCAGACGCTGCAGAGCAATCTTGTCCTTGGACAGGTCTGCGCCGGTGTTTGCCTTCACCTGTGCGAGCAGCCACTCGACGACGCGGTGGTCCCAGTCGTCACCACCGAGGCGGTTGTCACCGCTGGTTGCGCGAACCTGAATGGTGGAGAAGCCGTCTTCGTCCTTGCCGACTTCCAGCAGGGAGACGTCGAAGGTACCGCCACCGAGGTCGAAGACCAGGATGAGCTCGTCTTCCTTGCCCTTGTCCAGGCCGTATGCGAGTGCTGCGGCGGTGGGCTCGTTGACGATACGCAGGACGTTCAGGCCTGCAATCTCGCCGGCTTCCTTGGTTGCCTGACGCTCAGCGTCGTTGAAGTATGCCGGGACGGTGATGACAGCGTCGGTGACGGTGTCGTTCAGGAATGCCTCTGCGTCACCCTTCAGCTTCATGAGGGTTCGTGCGGAGATTTCCTGCGGGGTGTACTTCTTGCCGTCGATCTCGGTGGTCCAGTCGGTGCCCATGTGGCGCTTGACGGAGGAGATGGTGCGGTCGACGTTGGTCACTGCCTGACGCTTTGCGACGCTACCGACCAGAACCTCGCCATCCTTGGAGAATGCGACAACGGAGGGGGTGGTGCGGGTGCCCTCTGCGTTGGCGATAACTACGGGGTCGCCGCCTTCGAGAACCGAAACGACAGAGTTGGTGGTACCGAGGTCAATACCTACTGCACGTGCCATATATATTCACTCCTTGTGATCAGTGCCCCGCTTCTTCTAATGCGAGGCGGGATAGTTTGAAATTTTCGGAGGCGGTCGGTGCTACGCGTGCCGCCCCGTGTGGGACGGTCTGCGCGGCTCCTTGAGCCTCATGTACTCAAGTATGCACCCTCCCGAAGGGGCTGTCAATAGAGTTGAGCGAACTTTACTCAACTTTTTTGTGTGGAGTGGCGTGAGGGATGGGTATTTTGGGGCTCCGGGGCAGTGTTTTGCGGGGAAAATCGGGGTGGTGGCGAGGCGCGAATGAGCGGTTTTACCGCGGAATTCCGGGGTTTTTGGGTGACGCGAGGGCGCGGTGCGGCGATTCAGCGCACGGCGGATATAGGTGGGGTGGTTGGGCGAAAAAATTTTTAAAAATCTTTAAAAAGGGGTGAAAACCCGGAAAATTGGGGTGCGAGAGGCGCTGGGAGGTGGTGCAGGGGCACCCTCTATAGGGTGTGCGAGGTAATCTTTAGGCGCGATTTTTAGGTTTGGAGACTAGGCCTCTAGCAGCGTTGTTAGGGGTGCGCTTCGTGCGGGCGCCTCACCTACGGGCACCTGGCATGAGATCTCAGAGATTCGTTCCTCTTATATATAGAAGACCTACCTACCTGCAAGCTCCATCGCTCACTCTATGGAGGTATCTCTGCTTGTCCGACCCGCAATTCTCTAACCTTCACCTGTGGATTGAGGCTACCCGCCTACCGTATCCTGGTTACGACCATATCCTCTCAAAGTAGACAGGAGCTCCCAGTATTCAGAACAAAGTACCTCTCTAGAATAACCAAGAGACCCTAATTCCCCAGAAAGGATAAAGTTATCCCATGAAACGCCCCCATACCTTCAAAGATATAATAAATACTCCCAAAAGTTGGATATGTAAAATAGCACATAAATATGTAGTACAAGAATATTCAGCATCTACTAATACAAGCAAGAGCAATAAAAGCCCAATCGAATTACTGATATCAATATTTAAACCAACAAACAGCGATTTATGGCTTCTTGCACTATCTGTTACCTTCGCAATATCCCATTTAATTCTTTATAGTTTCAATACTCCTTTTATTCCAGAATTAATTAGAATTCTCCTCGTGCTGGCGTTTACTCTCTATCTAGCCAGAGTTTCATACACCGCATATCAAAATAACACGCTTATACTCAACTCTTTCAAATCGAACCCGCTTCAATTTTTTACTTTCATTATTGCTCTAGGCGGAATGTCGGCGCTGACCATTCCAGCAATATTAAATGTTTTTAAGCTAATTGGCGACAGTGCGCCTTTAACAACAGCAATGCTCGGCATTACTGGTGGAATAATTGCCGTATTCGGCATTATTAAAACCCACCAAAAAAATCTTCTTGACGAAGAAAACCTCAAACTCGAGAGAGAGAAATATGCAAAATCTATAGCAGATAAATAAAAAGAAATTAAACGACAAGAATCTACTCGCCGAAGCGAAAAGAAACAGTTCCAAAAAAGCATGAGGCAACAAAAATATCAATTTGAAAAAAATCTCAAGCAGCAGACCTTTGCACTTAACGAGCAAAAGAAACAGTTCAACAATAGCCTCAAGATTCAAGCTGATAAAAATACCAAAGATTATGCCCGTCAGATACATGAAAATCGTCGTAGCCGCTATGCTAAAGCAATTGAACACATCGGAAATGATAAATCAGCTGTTCGGCTAGGTGGAATATACACTCTTATCAGCCTTATTGATGAATGGCTGGCTGACAAAAACATTGAGGACCCTGAGGACCGCCGCAAGGAGGGTCAGATTGTCATCGATAGCCTTTGCGCATATATTCGTTCACCTTTCCATCTTGCAGACAAACGGGACATCCTTGAGTCAGATACCCCACCTGATAATTATGACGGAAACTTCACGAGTGATCGAGAAGAATTCCTTGAAGAGTCTAATATACGCAAATCTATATTTAGGGAGATAAATAAAAGACTCACAGTTGAAATAGATGAAAGCAATATTAATAAAAGAAATGCATCTGGCACTTGGAGTGAATTTACCTTTGATTTCTTTGCTGTCCCATTCTTCTATATCCTTCAATATTATACCTATGTCAACTCGTCTTTCCAGGCGGCAAGATTTTACGGAAAAGCATTTTTCGACAAGTCGCATTTCTTCGGCACTACAGATTTTACAGATGTAATATTTTATGGACCAGCAGATTTTAATGAAACGTTCTTTATCGGAAAAACAAGTTTTCAATGGGCAAATTTTCATGGCCCTACTTCATTTCTTTCCGTATTTAAAGAAGAGGTCACATTTGAAAACGCCGAGTTTATCAGTTCAATCAAATTTGCATCCTCACTCTTCGAAGGTCCCGTAAGTTTTAAAGAAGTAAAATTTTCAGAGGATCCAGACTTTGCAGGATATGAATATATAGTATCTAATGATTTTCCTGGTGGTTATATTTCACATAATCCTGCCGCTTTTTCATATAAAATAGATTCCAAGGAACACAATTTTACATCATCTAATTTCGAGATTAACCTCGGAAAAGTAAATTTCAAAAATAATGATTACGAAATTCCAGAAGGCACAATAGTGTTTGGCCCAGATTCTTGGGATAAAAGTCAAAATGACTACATAGACAAAAGTCAACCTGCTAAAAAATAGATTCCTCGAAAATAGGAAAAGATCCCGTCTGCACCTCTCGTGCAGGCGGGGTTTCTTCTTTAACCAGCGCGAGCGCGCAGGGGTGGGATCCTCCCCTATGCTGGTTATAAGCCAGCACCGGAGCAGGAAGGGCACACCGCCATGAACCTCAACAAACTCTTAACTGCGCTGCGGCAACGCAAAAACACCCCGGCACGCAACCTACAGGCCGGGCGGCACGAACGCTACACGCACGCCCTCGAACAATTTCTCGACGTGCAACCCGCCGTACGCCTCAGCGGGGCGTACACGCTCGTAGACCTCGCAGACGAATGGCTCACCGACGCATCCCTCCCCGAGCAGGTACGCCGCGAAGAAGCCCAGACCATCATCGACGCGCTGACCGGGTGCATCCGCACGCCCTACCCTCTCGCACAGAAACGACAACTCCTAGAATCAGGCGAAGCCCTCGAAGAGTACGAAGGCGACTTTACGCGCGATCAGGAGGCACTACGCGAAGAGCAGCTAGTGCGCCGCACGGTCTTCATGGAGTTCAGCCGCCGCCTCGCCGCCTACCACAGTTGCAGAGAAACTCCGCTTGTCTCTCTCAAGCAGGCTAATCCCTCGTTGATGACCAGGCGCAGCCCATGGCAACTAGCTTTACCTTATGCTGGAAGGTGAACGTTCCTATCAGAGAGGACAGGAGAACCTAGTGCCCAGCGATAACACATCATCCGCTCCAGAAAACCCGGTAATCCCGAAAGCTCAGGAGAGGCCTTGGTATATCCAGCACTTTATTAAGCTCCTCATTGGCTTTGGTCTGGGCGGCGGCGCGGTTGCGATTCTTCTGCCTTGGATGCTGTGGATGCTCTGCGACATGAGCTCTGGCAGTTCAGATCAGTTGCGCTTGCATCTTCTGTACATCACTGGTGGCATTATTGCGGTTCTGACTCTTCTGCAGACTAATTGGAAGAACCAGGGTGACCGTCTCAAAATTGATGCTGACATCAAGAAGAATGAGCAGGATGCGGAGAAGAACGAGCGCGACCATATCCGCCAGGTTCATGCAGAGCGCCGCAGCCGCTATACCAAGGCTGTCGAGCAGCTAGCTGATGAGAAAGCGACTGTCCGTCTGGGTGGTATCTATACTCTTGTTGGACTAGTCGATGAGTGGCTTTCTGATGATGCCCTCAATTCTGAAGAACGGCAGAAGGAGGGTCAGGTTATTATCAATAACCTTTGCTCCTACATTCGTTCACCCTTTCCCTTAGCTATAAAGATAGAAGAACTTCAGGCTGATACAGCACCTGCCGACTATATAGGCAACTTCATTTCGGATCAGGTAGCACTCCGTGAAGAACAGGATGTACGCCGAGCTATTTTTGATGAAATGAGCAAACGTAGCAGCACCATCATTTTGGATGATGTTGGAAAGTTACTCAAAATTATTCCGGGGACGTGGAGTGATTTCGATGTCGATTTCAGCCGAGCCCCTATCTTCTATCCCCTAAATAAACTCACGATTGAAAAAGCCGACTTCATTTCTGTTAGCTTCCATGGTGATGTGAACTTCAGTGAGACAACTTTTATTCAGAAAGCAGATTTCGACAGTGTTACCTTTGAAAAAGAAGCAAACTTCAACTACACATTTTTTGCCCAAGAAGCAGGATTCAGCAGAGTAACCTTCGGCCAAAATGCAGACTTCAGCTACACAACCTTCAACCAAGATGCAGACTTCAGTAAATCAGTTTATATTCAAAATGCAAACTTTGTGGGAGTGTCCTTTATCCAAAACTCAGACTTTATTGACGCAACTTTTAATCAAAACACAAATTTCAGGGGAACCGATTTCAAACAAGATGCCTACTTTAGCCAGGTAATTTTCACCCAAAATGTTGATTTTGGCTGTGCAACATTTAGCCAAAGAGCAACCTTTATCGGGGTATCTTTTACCCAAAATGCTGACTTCAGTGGGGCAACTTTTGCCCAGGATGCTGAGTTCAGTTGGACAACATTCGTTCAGGATGCAGATTTCACAAGGGTGATTTTCTTCCAAGACGCAATTTTCAATAATACGACCTTCACACAGAATGCAGATTTCAATCAGACGATTTTCTCCCAGATTGTAGACTTTGATGAAGCTGCTTTCATCCAAAATGTAAGTTTCAACGGTTCAACTTTCACTAAATGTGCATGGTTCTGCAAAACAACTTTTAATGCAAAAGCTAATTTCCTTAGGTCAACTTTTATGCATAATGTGGATTTCCTCGATGTATCTTTCACAAAGTGCACACCAATCTTCATCGACAAGAACAAAGAGTCGGGTGAGATGTACCAGGCGCGATTCGCTACCCTGTTTACTGGTCAGGAGACGCATAACTTCGTGGTGTACGAGGACAGCCAACCTATTCCGCTAGGCACAGCCGAACTGAACGGTGTGGGCTACCACATCCCGGTCGGTACGGTGCTCTTCGATCCGTCTTCGTGGGATGAAGATAAGCAGGAGTACACCCGCTTCAGTGAACCTGCGAAGTAATATCCGAAGACCCCGCCACGTTGAATGTGTGGTGGGGTCTCTGTATGTGGCTGTTGAAAGCAACGGTCAGACAGATTTGCACTAAACTGAAAGGCGACCGTTCCTATCAGAGAAGACAGGAGAAACATAAGTGACACCAGAATCTAGCCCATCTCCCACGCAGCTCATTATTCCAAGCCCAGGAGACGCAACATGGGACGTTGTCGCCCAGTGGGTAGCGATAGGCATACTTATAGCCTGCACAGTTGCAGTTATACTTTTTGTTTTTGACTACCTTCCTAAAGTTAAAAAGGTTAAGCCGTTTTATGCGTCGATTGCAGCTGTCGCTGTCCTCGGAGGTATCTTTGCCTTCCTCCTCCCTGTTGCCTTCAATTCCGGGTTCGGTAAGGATGATGACGGTCGGGTTCTTCGGCAGCTCATTCTCTACACCACTGGTGGTGTCTTGGGTGTCATCACCCTTGGCGAGACTCACCGAAAGAACAACCAGGAGAAGGAGAAAAACAAGAACGACCATATCCGCGAGGTTCATGCAGAGCGCCGCAGTCGCTACGCCAAGGCTATTGAGCAGCTCGCAGATACTAAAGCATCAATCCGCCTGGGGAGTATCTATACTCTTGTTACCTTGGTCGATGAATGGCTTACAGATGAATCTATTAGCGACTTAGAAAAACGTAAAGAAGAAGGTCAAACAATTATCAATAATATCTGTGCATATATTCAATCAATGCCGGAAAAATGCACAGAATACGCTCTCAAATCAAACAAGGCGCCTAGAGACGAAGCTAATGTCCGACAACTTCTATTTGGCGAAATTAAAACAAGAACCAAATACATGAAAAACTATACAGAATGCAAAAACAACGATGAAATTCTAGAGCAATCTTGGGGAGTTTTCAACTTCAATTTCACAAATGCTCCAGTATTTTACCCACTCGATGGCATGCATTTTCCAAACGCAGATTTTAGTCATGCGAATTTCTACCCCAATACATCATTTAAAAACTCAAAATGGATTAATGCGAAGATTGAAAACTGCACTTTTCATTCCGACATTAACTTTGAAAAATCTAAATTTCATGGATTTACAAATTTCTCAAAGAGTGTTTTTGATAAAACACTGTCGTTTTACGGAGCTCATTTCTATGATTCCATGAAAGCCGAGCACCTTCGAATCCATGGCGTATCAGATTTTTCCACCGCTGAATTCCATTTGAACGCGCTCTTTACCGGCTCATATTTCCATATGGACATGATGGGTCGAGAAACAGAAGAAATCAATTGGGTATCGAACGATTATACAAAATTCTGGAATTCCCGATTCAAAAAAGCTGAAAGCAACATAATTGCAGATTTTCGGGATACTCGGTTCTTTGGGTTCACAGATTTCCGTGGAACTCATTTTGAGACAGATGCACTCTTCAGAGATTCCAAATTTATGCAAGGTTCAAATTTCGAGCGAGTTGAATTCACCTCAGCAGATTTTAAAAACTCACGTCTCCATTGGAGCGTCAACTTTCAGCAATCATCATTTAGCCAATTGGCATATTTCGTTTACGCTGCCGGAAACTTTAAAGACGATACATTCCTTTGGGCAAAATTCATATACTCATCTAGGCATCAATTTGATTTTATTCATATTGGATACATTCCCAAGGATAAAAATTTCAAAGCTGAAAATATGTATTACCCGATTGGCTCACAAGCATATATCATTAAAGGAAAAACTAAAATATACAGCAACCCGGCCAGAGATATCAGCCCCTCCCACAAGATGCTAGGAAATATGAATACAATATTTCCCTAAATATTTAAGAGGCCCCGCCGGCCCCTTGCCGGCGGGGCCTCTTCGCGTCCGGGTCCGGTAGCGTTCTTCTCTCTCCACCCCCAGGCGGCGAGCGCATCCGCCCGTCATCCGCCCACCCGTCACGGCGCCGCCCACAAAGCCACCCCAATCACCCACCAGCGCCCAACCACCCTTTACCCCACCGATACACTAGAACCATGTACCGAATCATGACTGTCTGCACCGGCAACATCTGCCGCTCCCCCGTCGGCGAATACCTCATCCGCCAGCACGCCCAAGAAGCCGGCGTGCCCGTCACCGTCACCTCCAGCGGCATCAGCAACGAAGAAGAAGGCAACCGCATCGACCCGCGCGCCGCCGCGCAGCTCACCACCCGCGGTATCGACTCATCCGCGCACCGCGCCAGCGTTTTCACCGTCGAGGACTTCGACCGCAACGACCTCATCCTCGCCATGGACGCACCCCACTACCTGCGCCTCAAAGCCCTCGCCCGCAACGACGAGGACAAAGCCAAGATCCGCATGATGCGCAGCTTCGACCCGAAGGTCACCACCACCCACCTGGACCAGCTCGGCATCTACGACCCCTGGTACGGTAGCGAACGCGACTTCGTGTACACCACCGGCCTCATTGACGCCGCCGCACGCGGCCTCATCAACCACCTCAAGCAGGAAGGCGACGCCCAGTGAGTCAGCGTATCCCCCTGAACCAGAACCGCCGCGTCACCGGCACCACCGAAATCCTGGAGCTCTGCAAAGACATGTTGCGCCTGGAGCACGGCATCGGCAACGACTTTGACATGGACACCGCCGAATTCACCGAATTCCGTGAGCAGTTCCTCGCGGACTTCGCGCAGATCCCGCTAATCATCGGCATTGACGGCCGCAGCGGCACCGGCAAAACCAGCCTCGCCGCGCAGCTTGAGCAGGAGCTCACCGCCGCCGGGCACAGCGTGCACGTGCTGCACCTGGACGACTTCTACCCCGGCTGGGACGGCCTCTTCGACGGTGTGGAGGCTTGGGACGCGCTGTCCGTGCAGCTGACCGAAGGTATTGCCGGGACCTACACCCCGTGGGATTGGGAGGCGGGCGCCCCCGGTGAGGCGCGCACCGTCGACCCGGCGGCTACGCAGGTCATCATCTGTGAGGGTGTCGGCGCGATTGCGGGCGCCTGCGAGGTGCGTATTCTCGCCATTGTCCCAGACGAGGTGCGTTACGAACGCGCCATGGCTCGTGACGGTGACACGTTCCGCCCGCATTGGGAACGCTGGGCGGAGCAGGAGGAGGCGCTACTCGCCGAAATCCCGGAGGACTACGCGACCGTGGACTTCATCTACGACAGTGCGGCGCAGTAGTAGCCGCCTACAATACAGTAGGGCCCAATGCTTTGTGTATCTGGAAGCATTGGGCCCTACGCTATTTAGAGGCAGTTTTATTCAGGCGCTGTTTTACTCGGGCATGGGAGCCGGGCTAGCGGATTCCATGCGGTCTTTATCCCAGTAGGTTGAGGTATTGCTCGGCGCGTGTGTGGAGGCAGTGCCGTCTTTTTCGTTACCCGGGTTGTTGTTAGAAAGCACAGCAAGGATTACGAGCAAGACGCAAGCTATGAGCAGCAGGATGCATAGCAAATATTTGTAATAGTGGTTGCGCATCTGAGGTGCTCCCTCCGGTCGTATCGCGTGATATGACCAATGTAAGTTATGCGGTCGCACCGAGCAATGCTTCTCAAGAATATTTTTCAAATATTTCTACATGGGCTGGGGGTTGCTGATTGGCAAACTAAAGCAAACTGCTCAAGGGGCGGTGTTATCTCTCCAACGGAGCGTGGATAACACCGCCCTTTTGCTCCAGTACGCGTAGGGTGTAGCCACGTTTTCCGGAAGCGCCCTCAGGGTGTCGTACAGACGCTCTCCGTAGCAAAGCAAGGAGAGGCGGAGCGTCTGTGCGACGGGTGCCCCTGCGTAGGCGCGGAGGAAATATGTGGCGTACCCTCCCCTAACCCTTGTAGGAGCATGGATAACACCCCCCTTCTGCGCACCATCTGCGAGCCCGTCTCCATCCCAACCCAGCTCAAAAAATATCAAACATTTAACTTACGAAGCCACGCCCAATTCTGCTACGGTGAACAAGTTGTACTTCTAGCCTGCGCATACTCACCCCCGGAGCGGTACCGCCGCATCCATGTTTTGTAGAGCCGCAGGCGCCGTTGCACGCGCATCACACAGAAAGAAAAACTAAGACATATGTCTTCGAAGTCGGCTAAGACCTCATTCGGGCTATCGCCCATTTTTATCGTAGTTCTGGCGCTGCTAACCGCTATCGCACCGCTCGCTACGGACATGTACCTGGCGGCGCTGCCTTCAGTCGCTGAGAACCTGAATACCACCAGCACGAACGCATCGCTGACGTTGAGTGCGTTCATGGTGGGTATGGCGCTCGGCCAGCTGGTCGTGGGTCCGCTGTCGGATAAGACGGGCCGCCGCAAGCCGCTGCTGATCGGTGCGGTCATCTGCTTTATTGCGACGGTGGCGTGTGGTTTCGCTCCGAATATTGAGCTGCTGATTTTTGCGCGTTTCATGATGGGCTTCACCGGTTCGATTGGTGCGGTGTTGGCGCGTTCTATCGTGGCTGATACGACTGAGGGTCTGGCGACCGCTAAGCTCATAGGCATCATGGTGATGATTAACGGCTTCGCGCCGGTGCTTGCGCCGCTGTTTGGTGGCTGGGTGCTGTCGTGGGGTAACTGGCGCCATATTTTCCATGTGCTTGGTGTGATTACCGCGATCATGATGCTCGGCGTGATCTTCGTGATTAAGGAGACCCTGCCGGTTGAGGAACGCTACCAGGGCACCGCCCTGAGCGTGTACTCGGAGCTGCCGAAGGTCTTCAAGATTCGCCGCTACCTGGGTTTCATGCTGACGATGTGCTTCGCGTTTGGTGCGCTGTTCTCGTACATTTCCGGTTCGACGTTTGTGTTGCAGAAGATTATGGGCTTGTCCGAGACTGAGTTCACGATCGTGTTCGGTGTGAACTCGATTGGCATTGTGCTGTTCAGCGCGATTGCGACGAAGCTGGTTGGTCGTGTGGCGCAGCGCCGCATCGTGAATGTTGGCGTGGTGAGCCTGCTGGTGGTGTCTTCGCTGCTGTTGGTTAGCTTCCTTGTCGGTATTTCGCTGGTGCCGACCCTGGTTCTGCTGTTCCTGCTGACCAGCTCGTGCGGCCTGATTTTTGGTAATGCTTCGGCGTTGGCGCTGAATGAGGTGCGCCATATGGCGGGTAGTGCTTCGGCGGTGATGGGTACGGTTCAGGCTCTGCTGGGCGCGTTGGCGGCGCCGCTGGTGTCGTTTGCCGGTGAGCATGAGTACCTGCCGATGGGCTTCTCCATTTTTGGTTTCGCAATCCTGACGGCGCTGGTGCTGTGGACTACGCCGCGTAAGGATTCGGATTACTCGGCAGACGGTGAGAGCCACGGCGCTGGTGAAGGTCAGGGTGCTCCGGCGGCGGGCCACTAGCCTGTTGCTAATTTTTGTGTAGCTATAGCCCCGGATGGGCAACCTGCTAAGGGTTGTGCTTCCGGGGCTTTGCTGCGCCCGTATATGAAGCGTAGGGGCTGCCATGTTTTCCTGATGCGCCCTCAGGGTGTCCGAAGCGAAGCGAGGACGGGTGCCTCTGTAGGAGCGTGGATAGCACTGCCCCTTCTGCATGTCTCGTCCATCTGCCGCTGTAGGAACGAGGGCGAGTACCGTCATCCCGCGCTGGTTCTGGATGCGAACGTACAATAAGACTATGTCTAGTACCGTTATTCTTCTGAACGAGCAGAACCCGCAGGGCATCTTCGTTGACCCGTCCGTGCCCCTCATCAGCGTTGATGATCAGGGTTTCACCCGCGGCGACGGCGTCTTCGAGACCATGCTGTCCGTCAACCGCCGCGTGCGTAAGCTCGGCATGCACCTGTCCCGCCTCGAGTCGTCGGCGCGTATGCTGGATTTGCCCGACCCGGAACCCGAGATTCTGCGTTCGGCGGTGGGGCGCCTCATGCGTGAGGCGACCGCCGGTGCCGAGACTGCGCTGGGTGAAGAGCACATCGTGAAGATCATTATTTCGCGCGGCCCCACGCAGGCGGTGACATCCATGCAGCCGGGCCCGTACACGCTGATTATGGCGTCGCCGGTGCCCGCCTCCATTGTGAAGCGCCGCACCGAGGGTGTGAAGGCGATGCTGCTACCGCGCGGCCATGAGCCGATGGACAACAGTGCCTACCCGTGGCTGCTGGCGGGTGCGAAGACCCTCTCCTACGCGGTGAACATGGCGGTCCTACGGTACGTGCAGGAGCGCGGCGCGGACGACGCTATCTTCATCACCGACGAGCGTCGCGTGCTGGAGGGCGCCACCTCCTCGGTGCTGGTTGCCAAGATTGAGGACGGCAAGAAGGTACTGTACACGCCCGAGCCGAGCCACGGCATCCTGCCCGGCACCACGCAGGGTGCGGTGTTCGAGGCGGCACGCCAGGCTGGCTGGGAGCTGGGCTTCGGTCCGCTCTACCCGCAGGATTTGTTTGAGTCGGACGGCGTGTGGTTGGCCTCGTCGGTGCGTCTGATTGCGCCGGTGACTCACCTGAACGGCACGGCGCTGGCACATGACCCGGAGCTGACCGCGACGCTGTTGAACTACCTGGCGCAGCAGAGCTAAACGCGTACAAAAAGGGACAGTATTATCCGAGCGAGGATAATACCGTCCCTTTGTGCTGTCTACGGTCAAGGGCAGGAGGTGCGTTTACCTTCCTGAAGCGACATCAGGGTGCCCGAGCTCTGCGAGGGCGGGTGCCCCTGTAGGAGCGAAGGAAGTGTGCGGGCACCTCCCTACTCATGTCCCAAGTGGAGCTAGGCGCGGAGGAAATATGCGGCACCCGCGACGTATCCCAGCGCGGGAAGACGGTATCGCCCGTAGTGACATCAGGGTGCCCGAGCTCTGCGAGGGCGGGTGCCCTGTAGGAACGAGGGCGAATATCGTCTCCCAAGCGGAGCCACGAAAGCGGAACCGCAAGCTACTGTCGGAACGGTCTAGCCCCAGAGGAACTGAATCGTACCCGCCGCAATAGATACACCGTACGCAACAGCGATAATGACGGCGGCAGCAATGCTCACGTGCATGTCACGCGACGAATAGGACGGCACACGAGCCCAGGTGCGTTCGCCTGCGCCGAAGCCGCGCGCCTCCATGGTGATGGCGAGACGGGAGCCGCGGCGGATAGCCTGCACAAGCAGGGCGAAGCTCTGACCGCCGAAGGTTTGGGCGCGTCCGGCGAGGGATTGGCCTGCACCGAGTCCGCGGGCACGTCGTGCCTGGCCGAGGGCGTTCCATTCGGCGAAGAGAATACCGACGAGGCGCAGGGCGGCGACGGTGGCGAGCACGAACCGGGAGGGCAGTTTGAAGGTTTGTGCGAGAGAGTCACCCAGGTCCGTCGGGTCGGTGGTGAGTACGAATGCGAGGGTGGGTAGGACCATGGCGAGGGAGCGGATCATCATGGCCGCGCCGACGGCGGCGGAGTCGGTGGTGATGCTGTTGAAGCCGAGGTCGAGGATGGTGGTGCCGCTTTTGGCGCTGAGCATGGCGACGGACCAGCCGGTGGTGATGACGGCGATGAGGATGGGCCAGAAGCGGGCGAGGACGTTAACGGGCCGGAATCCGACGAGGATAAATCCGAGCAGTTCGAGGGCGAAGAGGATTCCGGAGGTGAGGGGGTCACGCACGATGAGTGCGGCGATGATGAGGGTGAAGGAGACGATGAGTTTTACGCCGGCGTTGAGGTTGCTGAAGTAGCTGGTTCGGTCGATGGTGCCGAAGAAGTCGGTGTTCATGCGTTCTCCTTTCCGGGGGTTGCGGTGGCTTCGAGGGTGATATGGTTGCCGCCGAGTGCGGCGGTGTAGTCTTCGTCGTGGGTGATGGAGATGACGGCGGTGCCGCCTGCGAGGAGTTCGCGGATGAGGTCGACGAGTTCTGCCCAGGTTCGTGCGTCTTGGCCGAAGGTGGGTTCGTCGAGGATGAGGATTTTGGGTGCGGTGGCGAGTGCGGAGGCGACGGAGAGCCTGCGTTTTTCGCCGCCGGAGAGGGTGAAGGGGTTGGCGTCGAGTAGGTGGGTGAGGCGTAGGCGGGTTGCGAGTTCGTTGGTGCGGGCTGCGAGGGTGTCTTCGTTGAGGGGGTTGCGGATGAGTGCGGCGTGTCGGCGGAGGCCGAGTTCGAGTTCTTCGCGTACGGTTCCGCGGATGAATTGGTATTCGGGTTCTTGGAAGACGTAGCCGATGCGGCTGAGCATTTGGGCGGGGGTCCAGGTGGGGATGTCCCAGTGGGCGCGCTCGCCACCGCTGCTCTGGTCGCTATCGTGGTTGTTGCCGTTGTGGTCGCGCAGTGCATCGGTGGCGGTGAGGGTGCCGTTGGGTGCGGTGAGTAGCCCTGCAAGGGTGAGGGCTAGGGTTGATTTGCCGGCGCCGTTGGGTCCGAGCACGCTGAGGTGTTCGCCGGCGTGCAGGGTGAGGTTGATGCCGCTGCGCAGTATGGGCAGGTCGGTGGGTGCGGGTGCGGGGGTGTCGCCGAGGCGTTTGATGGTGCGTCGGCGTGCGCGTCGTTGTTTGGGGGTGGGTTGTGCGCGGGTGATGCTGAGGTTTTCGGCGCGCAGTAGCGCTTCGCCGTGTTCGCTATCGCTGTCGTTCTGCGGTACACGCGGCACGTAGTTGGGTATCCACACGCCTGCGTCGATGAGTTCTTGGCGGGCTTCGGTGAGTACGGTGTCGGGTGCGCCGTCGTGGGTGATGGTGCCGCCTTCGCCGAGCACGATAATACGGTCCATGTGCGGTGCCCAGATGCTCACCCGGTGTTCTACGACGAGCAGGGTCGCGCCGGTGGCTTGCGCGGCGGTAAGAATACTGTCGCGTACTTCCTGCACGCCGGCGGGGTCAAGGTTGGCGGTGGGTTCGTCGAGGATCATGGCGCCGGGGTGCATCGAGAGGATGCCCGCCAGGCCGAGGCGCTGTTTTTGTCCGCCGGACAGTGCGCTACTGGGGTGGTCGAGGGGCAGGTGGTTGAGCCCTACGGCGGTGAGGGCTTCGGTGACGCGGCCCCAGATTTCTTCGCGGGGTACGCGCAGGTTTTCGGGGCCGAAGGCTACGTCGTTGCCGACGGTTGCCATGACGATGGAGGATTCGGGGTCCTGCTGCATCATGCCTGCGGTGCCGCGTGCTTCGGCGGGTGCTTGCCCGTTGATGGTGATGGTGCCGCCGGCGGATTCGCCGTCGTCATCGTGGAGCACACCGGCGATGGCGTGCAGGAGCGTTGATTTGCCGGCGCCGGAGGTTCCCAGTAGCAGTACTTTTTCACCGGGGTTGATGGTGAGGTTGAGTCCGCTGATGACGGGTTCTGGGCGTCCGGGGTGGTGCCAGCTGAAGTTGTTGAGCTCGATGCGCGCCCCGCGCGGTGTTGCTTCCATGATGGTTCCTTAGCCTTTTGTGTGGCTGCTGTAGTGTACCGAGTGGTGACTCGTGGTGAGTGACTAGTTGGTAGCTAGTTGCTGGTGGTTAGCGGCGGGTCTTGCCGGATGCCAGCGAGGAGAGCACACCGGTCTTGGCGAGGTTCTGCACGAGAATCCATGCGAGGAAGCCTGCGATGACTGCGCCGGAGATGACGGAGCATGCTACGTAGATGATTGCCTTGACCGGTTCCATGTCGGGGTAGTAGATGAAGATTTCGTTACCGCCCATGAACAGGCCGCAGAGTGCACCAGCGAAGATGGCAACGGTTGCGTTCCAGCGGCGGTAGCGGAAGATTGCGAAGGCAACTTCAGCGCCGATACCCTGGATGAGGCCTGCGAGCAGGATTTCGCCGCTCCATGCACCGCCGGTGAAGAGTACGGAGATGAAGGCAGCGACGATTTCGCAGAAGAGTGCGGCACCGGGCTTTCGGATGAGCAGGCCGCCGAGGGTGCCGCCGAGCAGCCATGCGCCGCCGATGAGGGGGCGGAGTTCGGGCGCTGCAACGAGGGCGGTTTTGGTGGCGGGGCTGACTGCGATGTCCCAGATCCAGAAGATGACGGCGCAGGCTACTGCGATAACTGCGGCGATAACGATTTCGTTGACTCGCCAGCGCAGGTTCGGCTTCTTCGCTTCTGCCTGGGTAGATGCCTGGGAGGCGGGGGTTGCGTTCTGTGACATTGGTGGTCCTTCCGTCGTTGGAAGGGGAATGTCCTCGCCCTCTGATTGGACGAGGGCATTGAGAAGAAATTCGACTCCCTACACCGGTACTAACCGGATCAGGTTCGAGGGTCTGCATAGCACTCTCAGCGCCCCGGTGGCGCTCCCCTGTCGTTTGGGGTTCTTTGTCCGTGCCGTTGTGGTGCGGGTGGGAACCCAGGTTCGATTGTAGACGTGTCTGGCTGTTCGCGCCAATTTGCGGCTTTTTGTTTTCTTCTTCTGCCCTCATTACAAAATTGCACGGTGTACAATTTTGGGACGGAGCGGCTCCAAGGCGGCACGAACGCCTTAAACCCTATACGCTAGGGAGTGGCGCTCTTTTCTCGCCCAACCCCGAAGGGGTTCACGGGCAGGACGCCGCATCGTATACAGCTAAGGAGATACACATGAACCCCGTCGCTAAGCTTGCTATTGCGGGTATCAACATGGGCGCTGCAGCCCTGGTTGGTAAGGGTCTGGGCGCAGCCTGGGCCAAGGCTACCGGTAACCAGCCTCCCGCCATTTCCCACGAGTCTGAAGATACCCTGCGTCAGGTCATCCTCTGGACCGTTCTGACCTCCGTCGTGGGTGCTGTGGTGAGCTTCGGTATTGCTCGCCTGCAGCGTCGTTTCTTCAACTAAGACTTTGCGCTTTCCGCGCGAAAGTTCATGAACTAGGCGGTACGTATCTCCACTCGGTACGTACCGCCTGGTGTTCCTTCTTCAGCACGCCCGCTCTACTTCAGCCGGTTTCATGCCGCTGCTACGCTGAAGCGCCACCTCGGCATCCGAAAGCACAACTATGACTATTTCTTCTCCCCGCCGTAAGACGAAGGCTCCGCGTAGGGTTGTTGACCACGCGAACAGCCGCCGCTCGGTCGCGTCCTGGGTCATGTGGGATGTTGGTTCGTCAAGCTTCGACTCGATTATGACGACCTTCATCTTCACCGTGTACCTGACCAGCAGCTACTTTGGCTCTCCCGAAGAGACCTCATCGGCGCTGTCATTGGGTCTGACCATTGCCGGTTTCCTCATTGCAATCCTGGCGCCGGTCACCGGTCAGCGTAACGACAAGTCCGGTCGCGGCATCTTCTGGCTCGGTGTGAACACCATACTGTTGGTTGGTTCGATGGCGGCGTGCTTCTTCGTGGGGCCCACCCCGCAGTACCTGTGGCTGGGTGTCACCCTGATTTCTGCGGCAAGCGTGTTCAGCGAGTTCGCGTACGTGAACTACAACGCCGTGCTGCCGCGCATCTCCCACCCGGAGAATATCGGTAAGATTTCGGGCGCCGGATGGGCTGCCGGCTACATTGGCGGTATCCTGGCGCTGGCTGTGGTGCTGTGGGGTTTTGTGCTTACCCCCGAAGTACTCGGCCTAACCACCGATAACGCCCTGAATATCCGTGCGGTCGCGCTGTTCGCCGCCGCTTGGTGTTTGATCTTCTGCCTGCCGCTGCTGGTGCGTATGCGCACCCGCGAGCGCTTCCTGCCGGAGGTGCTGCCCACCCGCGAGCTACGTTTCCTGGAGCTCGGTATGGAGCGTCTCTCCCCGGCTCGTCAGGGCGGCCTGCTCGCTTCCTACAAGGCGCTGTGGCGCACGATTCGTCGCCTGAAGATGACGTCCTCGCAGACCCTGTGGTTCCTGATTGCTTCGGCGGTGTTCCGTGATGGTCTGTCCGGTATTTTTACGTTCGGCGGTATTCTTGCGGCGGGCACGTTCGGTTTCAGCACTTCCGAGGTGATCCTGTTCGGTATTGCCGGTAGCGCTGTCGCTGCGGTTGGCGCGATCCTGGGCGGCTACCTGGATGACTATCTGGGCCCGAAGGCGATTATTGTTATCTCGCTGGTCGGTATTATCTTGGCGGCTACCCCGTTGCTGTTCTTCCCCGAACCGGGCGTGTTCTGGATATGCGCCCTGCTGCTGTGCCTATTCGTGGGCCCGGCACAGTCGGCGTCACGCACCTTCTTGGCTCGCCTGGCCGAGCCCGGGACTGAGGGTGAACTGTTCGGCCTGTACTCGACCACCGGTCGTGCCACCAGCTTCCTGGCACCGATGCTGTTCGGCCTGTTCGTGAGCATCATGGGCGCACAGATTTGGGGTGTGCTCGGTATTCTAATCGTTGTGGTGGCGGGCCTGCTCCTGCTACTGCCGGTGAAGGCGCCCGGTCCGCTACGTGTGCGTGCGGCTCGCCGCGAGCAGAAGCGCCGCGACAAGGCCGCCCAGTAAGGCTGCCCGGTAAGGCGTTGTGGGGCTAAGAATCCTGCAGACCCCGCATACACAATCCTGCAAACGCAACCGCGCGAATGGAACCTTGCAAATACACAAGGGAGGGGCGGGGTTAAGAATGTTGTTGGGCCCCCCCCCCCCCGGTGGGTTATAAAGGGGGGTGGAGCCGGGGGGGATTTACGGGGGGGGGGGGGCCCCCCCCCCGCGCGCGGGGGGTGAAACCCCGGGGGGGTAAGGCCCCGTC
>NZ_JANCOC010000006.1:0-27191 GCF_024294905.1 Rothia gullae | reverse complement strand
CCCGGTTCGGGGTGGGGGGGCAAAAAACCCCCCCCCCCCCCAAAAAAAAACCCCCCAACCCCACCCCCCCCAACGCCACCTTCAAAAAACCCCCGGGGGGGGGGGGTAACAAAAATTATATTCACCCCGCCCCTCCCTTGTGCTTAAGCAGTGCCTATCGAGCAGTGCCTATTAAGCGGAGCTCAGGGACCCTCGCCAGAGAGCCGTGTCAGTAAGCCGCGGTGGTTAGTCCTCCACCACGTCATCCTCATCATCAAAGACAGCATCCTCAGAGGAATCCAGCGCAATCTGCTGTTCCTCCTCATCCAGAACCTCATCGCTCGTTATCTGAGCCCAGGTCGCGTCATCAATCAGCGGATCATCAATCGCACGAACCCAGAGCATCGAACCAGCCGCCATAGCGCTCAAGTTCTCGTCATACGCCTCCGCAGGCAGACCCTCAAAGATCTCAGCCAAACGCGCAAACAGGTCATCATACGAAATGTCGCCCTCAGCCTGCAGCCAGCACTCAGCCGCAAAATCAGACAGCTCATTCAGCTTAGTGTCACACAGCAGCAAGAACGGGCCGTCCTCACCCACACGCACACCCGAAGTACCGGGCATACGAGACACCGCAATCGTACCGTTCAAGAACACACCCGGCAGGTGATCCTCAACCATGTACTTCTCCAGCTTCTCAACCTCATCAGCGTTCGGCAGCTCACCACCATTCAGCAGATCCTGAACCAGCGGCAAAGTATCCTCAACCTCCGAGTACACCAGGCGCCACACGCCACCGCAACGCTCCACCAGCTTAGCCAGCGACACAACACCCTCAGGGTGACGCGCCAGACCCGAACTCTGCTCACTCAAGAACACCAAAGCCTCATGCAGCGGAACACGCTCAAAATACGGCTCCGAAGCCGACTCATCACGAGAAATGAACACAATACGCGACAGCTCATAGTTGAGGTCATCACAATCAACCACGTTCAAGCCCAAATCCACCGGGTTCTGCTGATCCTTCGGCGCATTCGGGTCAACAATCACTGACAGCGGCTTCGGATACGGCGACACAACACCCTCATTTGAAATAATTGCAGTCTCATCAGTCAGATACGCAAACTTCGAACCCAAGAAACGCGACGCAGTCGTCTTACCGCTACCAGAAACACCCACCAGCGCAACAGCGCGCTTCGACTCAGGGTCACCAATAACAGCCGCATGCAACATCACACCGCGACCAACCAGCTGCTCAATCATCGCCAACGTAATACGGCTTGTCAGATCCTGCATACCCGAATCATCATCGGCCACACGCAGCGTCGAAACCTTATCAAACGAACCCATCAACGGATTCGCCAAATCCATCACCGACTCATCAGTCTGCGTATGAACCAGCATCACCTGATCAAAACGAGACAACGAAGCATACGCCTCATCAGGAGCATCAAAAAACTCCGGAGCAAGAGGCTCCCACGCCTTCTTAAAACGCTCCACAAAAGAGTCCGACATATCAATCAGATACAAAGAAACTTCCGCGCCAGCAACACGCAGAACAACAGGCTTCAGATTCATCAAAAAATCCTTAAAGAGTGAGAGATAAAAACCCGCACGCGAGTGAACGCACTAGCACAACAGGCGAAAAAACCGCCCCACGCGGGCGCACAAACACACAGCCTGCGCACCCGCACCCCAAAGTGGGCGCACCCCAAAGTGGGAAAGACTAAGACTCCACAGAACCATCCGCAGGAATCATCGTCTGATGAAAATTCAAATAACTACGCGAAGCAGTCGGGCCACGCTGACCCTGGTAACGGTTACCATACGCACCAGAACCATACGGATGCTCAGTCGGGCTACTCAAACGGAAGAAACACAACTGACCAACTTTAGAACCCGGCCACAACATAATCGGCAAAGTCGCCATATTCGACAACTCAAGCGTCACATGCCCAGAAAAACCAGGATCAATAAAACCAGCCGTAGAATGAGTCAACAAACCCAGACGACCCAACGACGACTTACCCTCCAAACGGGCAGCCACATCATCAGGCAACGTCACCTTCTCATACGTAGAACCCAACACAAACTCACCCGGGTGCAGAATAAACGGCTCATCAGGAGCCACCTCCACCAGGCGCGTCAAATCCTCCTGCGGCTGAGCAGGATCAATATGCGGGTACTTATGGTTATCGAACAGACGGAAGAAACGATCAATCCTCACGTCCACACTTGCAGGCTGAATCATCGACTCATCGAACGGTTCAAGAACGATGCGCCCATCAGCAATCTCTTGACGAATATCGCGATCTGAAATAAGCACGCTTAAAGGATACCTGGCAAACACCACCCACGTGCAGACATCCACCAGCCCCAGCACACAGTCCTACATCACATTTCAACCCCGACACCCCGCGCACAAACAGCCGCAACACATTTCACGCCCGACAAGCAAACGCGATACACTGGAAAAGATGCGGCTGTAGCTCAATGGTAGAGCCCACGCTTCCCAAGCCTGATACGCGGGTTCGATTCCCGTCAGCCGCTCTCCTCAAGCCTCTTACTTCACGGTAGGAGGCTTTTTCCGCGTCTGAAGCGGGAATCGCTTCCAGGCGGAAATACATTCCCTCGCGCGCTCGGGATTTCCGCCTTACAGCCCGTCAGCCGCTCCAAAAGCCCCGGACTTCGTCGTGGGGCTTTATTTTTTAGGTTGGATGCGGTGGTTGGGCTCGGTTGGACGGGTCGAGGCGGTATGTTCCTTGCTCCTGCAGGGAACCCGTCCTTGCTTCGCGTCGGATACCCTGAAGTCGCGACGGAACATACCGACCTCTCCCTTACTTCTCTCCCCCCTCCCTATGGTGCGAGGTAGGGTGCGGCTGTGCGGCAGGGAACGAACCGCGGGCCCTCGGCTTGGGAAGAGTGTGCGCGGAGGCGGGGAAGGGAATGCTGGGGTGAGGCACCGCAGACAGCTCACCGGGAAACAAGATAGGTATTTGGGTGCGGTGGTGAGTCCGTATGGGAGGTTAGGGCACCTCCCAGAGGGCTCGCGGCAAGAAGGTTCCAGCGCAACCATGCGAGCGCGCAGCACAGCTATACCTTCCTGAAGCGACATCAGGGTGCCCGAGCTCTGCGAGGGCGGGTGCCTCTGTAGGAGCGAAGGAAGTGTATAGCGAGCCAAGCGCGCGCCTCAAAAGCTTGAAGGATGTTCAACTCACCACACAGTTGTGCTAACCTAACCACAGAAATTCAATGAGAGAATTTTCTCAAAAATATCTACTCGACGACGAATCGTAGACCAGCATGACCCGCGAAACGCACCCCTACACCACCCCCGCACGCCCCCTCGACCTGAACCTCTACCTCGTCACAGGCGACAACCCCCTCGAAACCGTCCGGGCAGCCAAACACGCCACCTGCATCCAAGTCAGGTCCAAACCCATCAGCGCGCGCGAGCTCTACCAGCTCGCCGAAGCTATCGCTGGCATCATCCAGCCGCACCAGACCCTCCTCATCGACGACCGTGTAGACGTCGCCCTCGCGTTGCGTGCCCGCGGCGTGCGCGTTGACGGCGTACACATCGGTCAAGACGACCTGCCCGTAGCCGACGCCCGTGCCCTCCTCGGCACCGACGCGGTCATCGGTCTGACCACCGGCACCCGGCAGCTCGTTGAAGAGTCCAACAAAATCGCGCACCTGATCGACTACATTGGCACCGGGCCGTTCCGCCCCAGCCCCACCAAACAGTCCAACCGTCCGCCCCTCGGCATTGATGGGCTCCGTGAACTTGCCGAGCTGTCCGCCGTACCGACCGTAGCTATCGGCGACATCGCCCCCGAAGACTGCCCCGCCATCCGCACCACCGGGGTCGCCGGAATCGCCATGGTCCGCGCTTTCGTCGACAACCCCGCACTGAAGGCATAACCATGACCATCACCATCATTGGCGGCGGAATCATTGGCCTCACCACCGCGTTTGAGCTCACCGAACGCGGCGAGAGCGTGCACCTCATCGACGCCGGAACCAGCAGCTACGGCACCGCCGACGACGGCACGGCACTCTACCCCGCCGCCAGCCACTACGCCGGCGGCATGCTCGCGCCCATCGCAGAAGTGCAATTCCAGCAGGATGCGCTCTTCCCGCTCATGACCGCCAGCGCCGACGCCTACCCCTCCCTCATGGAGAGGCTCAGCCGCGCCACCGACCTGCCCACCGGCTACGACACTACCGGCACGCTCATTGTCGCAGCCGACCGCGCCGACGCCGAGCACCTGCAACGCACCCGCACCTACTACCGGGATATGAACCGCCCCGCAGACCCCGTCACCACCACGCAGGCACGCACCCTCGAACCACTCCTGGCACCGCGTATTGCCGGTGCTGTGAGCATCCCCAGTGACCATCAGCTACACCCGCGGCTCATGATGTGCGCCCTCCAAGACGCCCTCACCCGCCGCGGCGTCACCTTCAGCACCGAACGAGTCACCAACCCGGACGCGGGCGACATTATCTGCACTGGACTAGGGGCAACACTGCACGGGGACTACCCGCTACGCCCCGTCTACGGGGACATTCTGCGTCTGCGCGCCCCGCGCCCCATCCTCAAGCATGTGGTGCGCGGCTACGTGAACTCCCGCCCCGTCTACCTCATTCCCCGCCCTGACGGGGAGCTGTGCATCGGCGCGACCAGCCGCGAAGACCACCGCACACTACCCGCCATTGACGGCGTACACCAGCTGCTACGTGACGCAATCCGGCTCGTACCCGCCGTTGAAGAGTGCGAGCTTCTGGAGGCGAACGTCGGCGCCCGCCCCGGCACCCCGGATGACCTACCCATCTTTGGGTACCGAACCTGTGCCGACGGCACCCGCCAGCTCTTATCCACAGGCTATTTCCGCCACGGTATTTTGCTTGCTGCGCTCGCCGGCAAGGTTGGTGCGGAGGTCGCCTGCGGGGCTGAGATTCCGCCCATCATGCAGGCGTGCGACCCGGCACGATTCACCCACTAAACACAGTCCCCACCGGATGCACCCGGCACCTTCACGAAAGGATTTCGCATGATCATCACCTACAACGGCGAGCCGCTAACCACCAACGTCACTACCGTATTTGACCTTGTCATGGACCAGTTCGGTACCGAAAATGGCGTGGCTGTGGCGCTCAACCGCAGTATCGTGCCGCGTTCCACGTGGCTGGATGTGCCGCTGAACGAGGGCGATAGGGTGGATGCCCTCACCGCCGTTCAGGGCGGCTAATCCTCCAGCCTGAACCGGCGAGATGCCCAACGACGAAAAAGAACAGATATTCTCGGTTTTTGTTCCCTAAACCGGACGCACCCTAGCGCCCCGCACCAACCTGCAAACCCCGTCATCTAGACGTTCCCACAGAGGAGAACTCATGAGCCTCACACCGCTCACCATCGGCGACCGCACCTTCACATCCCGCCTCATCATGGGTTCCGGAGGCGCAACCAGCATGGACTTGCTCGAGCAGGCGCTCATCGCCTCCGGCACCGAAATGACGACCGTTGCCATGCGCCGCCACGCCGCAGGCACCCCTATTTTTCCGCTTCTGCAGAAGCTCAATATTGCGCCGCTACCCAATACCGCAGGGTGCCGCACCGCAGCTGATGCGGTGATGACTGCGATGCTCGCCCGCGAGGCGCTGGGCACTTCCTGGGTGAAGGTCGAGATCATCCACGACGAAGACACCCTACTGCCGGACACCGTGGAGCTGTTGAACGCTTGCGAACAGCTGGTCGCCGAGGATTTCACGGTGCTCGCGTACACCTCTGACGACCCGGTGGCTGCCGCTCGCCTGGAGGATGCGGGCGTTGCCGCGGTTATGCCGTTGGGCGCGCCAATTGGTACCGGTCTGGGCATTTTGAACCCGCACAATATTGAGCTGATTGCTTCTCGCGCGCAGGTTCCGGTGGTTCTGGATGCTGGTGTGGGTACCGCTTCCGACGCGGCGCTGGCAATGGAACTGGGTTGTGATGCGGTGTTGTTGGCATCGGCGGTGAATCGTGCTGAGGATCCGGTGGCGATGGCTCAGGCGATGAAGTTTGCGGTGCAGGCGGGCGCATTGGCGCGTGAGGCTGGCCGTATTCCGGTGCGTGAGCACGCGAAGGCGTCGTCGCCGTCGGAGGGTTTTGTATCGTGGATGTAAACCTTTCCCCTACCCCGGTGAATCCGGAGCATGCGCGTCTGGATTGTGAGCGCACGGACCGTCAGCGTCGCCTGCCGGGCTTTGATCAGGATGCGGTGGCGGCTACCCGCGTGTTGGTGATTGGTGCTGGTGGTTTGGGTTGTCCGGTGGTGCAGGCGTTGGCGGCGGCTGGTGTGGGGTATCTGCATATTGTGGATTCTGATTCGGTGGAGCTGTCGAATATTCAGCGTCAGCCGCTTTTTGGTGTGTCCGATGTGGGTGAGCCGAAGGCGGAGGTTGCGGCGCGCCGTGCCTTGGATTTGTGCCCGTCGTTGACGGTTGAGACAACGATTCGGCATGTGGATGCGTCCTGGATTTTGGATCTTTTCGCCGCGTCGGCACCGGATTGTGTGGTGGATTGTACGGATACGTTTGCATCGAAGTATCTGATTGCGGATGCTGCGCAGGTTGCGGGTTTGCCGCTGGTGTGGGGCACGGTTTTGCGTTTTGGCGGGTCGGTGAGTCTTTTTGAGCCGGATGGCGCGCATTTGCGTGATATTTTTCCGACGATTCCGCAGACGGTGGAGTCGTGTGCGCTTGCCGGGGTGTTGGGTGCGACGACGGCTGTGGTTGGTTCGCTGATGGCGACGGAGGTGCTCAAGTTTGTGAGTGGTTTACCGACGGCTGCGGGTACTCTGCTGACGTATGATGCCTTGTCGGGTACGTGTACGTCGTTTGGGGCGGTGCCGGATCCGGCGCGTGTGGTGCCGGTGGATTTGTCGGCGCATGAGGTTCCGCAGGTTCTGTTGGATGTGCGTGAGGCGCCGGAGCGTGAGGAGTCGGTGAAGCATGAGGGCTCGCTGCATGTGCCGTTGTCGCAGCTGAACGACGCTGAGGGGGCGCTGTTGCCGGCAACCGACGTGCCCGCGGAGTTGTTGAGCCTGTTTGAGTCGGTGCGTGATCAGCGCGTGGGCGTTTTCTGTGCCTCGGGTGCGCGAGCGCAGCGCTTTGTGCAGGCGTACGCGGAACTGGCGGGCGAGTACGGGGTGCACCTCACGGCTATCTAAGCGTGTACAAGGCGTAGCTATCCCTTCCGGAAGCGACATCAGGGTGCCCGAAGCGAAGCAAGGGCGGGTGCCCCTGTAGGAACGAGAGCGCATACGGCTTTCCGCTTAACTCGTAGAGACGGTTTCCCCATGTGCAGGGCGTAAAATCGTGTATAACACGGCGGCACGTCGCGCGGTTTGTCCTGTCTAAAGAGCTTTGCCTAGAAACTGCCGCTGCCGCCTCCTGTTTTCGCACACTCACTCTAGGAGTTTTATGCTCACCGTCTCTACTGTGCCGCTTGTTTTGTGTACGGCACTTGTTGCGTTGACTTTGTTGATTAGCGGTATTGCTAAGGCGAAGGACCCGCAGAGTACCGTGACTGGTATTCAGAATCTTGGTTTGGAGAAGATCGCGCCAACCCGTGCGGTGTCGCTGATTTTGCCGTGGTTCGAAATCGCCCTAGCCGCCGTTCTGTTGCTGTCTCCGGTGCGTTTGCCTGTTGTGATTGCTTCGGGTTTGGCGTTGATTCTGATGCTGTTTTATACGGTGGTGATTGCGCGCGCGCTGGCGACGGGTCGTACTGCGGGTTGTAATTGTTTTGGTTCTGAGTCGAATGCGCCGGTGAGCCGTTATACGCTGGTCCGTAATGTTACGTTGTTGCTGGCGGCGGCTGGTGCGCATGCGAGCGCGTTGAGGGGCGGCACGGGTGTTGTGTCGACTCTGCTGGATCTGGGTAATAGCGGCTGGACTTGGGTTTTTGGTGCGGCACTGATTGCTGTGACGTTGGAGGCTGTTCGCCGCGGTGATGCTCTTGCAAAGCCGGAGCCGCAGGCTGAGGTGATTTTGCCGGAGCCGGTGTATGACGAAAACGGCGAGGAGCAGTATGTTCGCATGCCGATTCCGCATGCGGCGCTGTACCTGGAGAATGGTCGCCACACGAATATGCGTGCATTGGCTAAGCATCAGGCGCGTGTGCTGGTGTTTGTGTCGGCGACCTGCGCTGGTTGTGTGAAGTTTTTGAAGACGATGTCTTCGTGGCAGGAGCGTCTGCCGCAGGTGGCGTTGCATCCGGTGTATTCGAGTCTGGATTCGTTGCAGACCTCGCGTAATGCGGGTACGTTGCCGGAGGGTTTGACTCCGTTGATTGACCGTGAGGCTGGTGCGCGCGCGAATTTCGGTAATGGTGTGCCGTTGGCTGTGGTTTTGGGTGCTGATGGTCTGATTGCTGGCGGCCCGGTGGCTGGTAAGGAGCAGGTTGAGGAGCTGCTTGCTGATATTGAGGCGCAGTTCGCTGAGGCTGCTCGTCTGGCTGAGGAGGAGCGTCAAGAGCAGATGCGTAAGGCGCTTGCTGAGGATACATCGAGTACTGGTGGCGATCACCTCTAACCGTTCCTCTGTAGCTTCTCTGCTTTTTGTGCGGCCTCGATAGCCCCGTCCGGCTCTTACTGCCTTTACCGGCAGGTGCCGGGTCGGGCTATGCTAGAACGTAGCGCACACACCGCTTATATGCCGCGGTCACCTTGCCTGGTGGCGGTTGGCGCATCCCAACCCTGTCTAAGGAGTTTTTATGGCAATGATGAGTTTCAACGCTCCGGGTGAGCGTGAGAAGTCCTTGTGGCTGGTCCGTAAGGAGAGCAACCCGAATCATTCTCAGTGGTACATTGACCGTTTTAAGGCGATGGAGGCTGAGGGTAATGATATGGCGGGTGAGTCTCGTCTGGTGAACGCTATGGCTTCTCGTGGTGCGAAGATTCTTGATGCGGGTTCGGGTCCTGGTCGTGTGGGTAAGCAGCTGCACGCGTTGGGTCACCGTGTGACGGGTGTGGATATTGATCCTGAGCTGATTGAGGAGGCGCGCCGCGTCTGCCCGGATGCTACTTGGATTACTGCCGATTTGGTGGATTTGCCGGAGGTGCTGGGCATTGAGGGTGAGGCTACGGCAGAGAATGGTTTTGAGCTGCTAGTGTGTGCGGGTAATGTGATGGGTTTCTTGGCTCGTTCGACTCGTATGCCGGTGGTGGAGAATTTCCGTCGCGTGTTGGCGCCGGGTGGCCGCGCTGTCGTGGGTTATGGTTCGGGTCCGGGCCGTGATTATGCGTTTGAGCAGTTTTTGGCGGATGCCCGCGAGGTTGGCCTGAACGTGGATAACACCTATTCGTCCTGGCAGATGCACCCGTTTGTGGAGGGTTCTTCGGAGTTTTTGGTGGCGGTGCTGTCGCGCCCGGCGAACTAGGCTCGCATCTAAAGCTAGCGCGCAGTACGTCTTGAGCTAACGCGCAATGCGTTTTGAGCTAGGCATACAAATGGCCCGGCGCCTGCCCCATCTGGGGTGGGTGCCGGGCCTTTGAGCGTCCTGAAGATGCGCATCCGAAAAGAAGCACCGTTGAAGAACGGGTGTTCTAGTGGATGAGGTAGATGGTGCGTGCGAGTTCTTCGGGCATGAAGGATGCGGCGAAGAGGATTGCCACGATGATGACGGCGAGTGTGGTCATGAGGCTGGAGCGCCAGCCGGGGTGCAGTTCGTTGAAGGTGATAAGCCCCTTGTGTTCTTTGTCCATGTTGACCACGTTGATTTGTTTGTAGATGGTGGTTTGGGCGGAGAGTTTGGAGGAGACTTCTCGCATGGTTTTGCCGTCCCAGACGCGGCCGTCGATGCGCATGAGCTGTTTGCCGTCTTTGTCGACGGCCCACATGGCGGGGAAGCTGCGGTAGCGTAGGCGGCCGGCTACGGTTTTGAGTTTCTGGCCGTAGGCTTTTTTGGGGTAGAGCTTTTCGGCGTAGATGGTGTGGCCGATATTTTCGAGGGGTACGGCGACCCAGCCGAAGGTGCGTGCGCGGAGCACGTGGGTTTTGGTGATGACGATGATGGTGGGTTTGAGGACTGAGTAGAGGTTTACGCCTGCGATGGTGCCGATGAGCAGTACGAGGATGGTGTACGGCGGGGCGGGTCGCTTGTATAGGATGAAGGCAAGCGCAGCGAGGAGCACGATGGTGCCGGGGAGTGCCGCTTCGATGCGTCTGCCATAGGAGCGCATGCGGGGGTGGAATAGTTCGTTGATTTCGCCGTATTTGGCGGGGACTTCGTGAGCGCGTTCTGCCATATACACAACTTTAGTGTGTGCGGTGCGTGAAACCTAGCGGACTACCTGCGTTACTCTGGTTCTATGCGTAATTTTTCTCCCGTGGAGCGGGTTCTGGCAATGTGGATAGTTGGTGTTGTGGTGGCGGTTTCTGTGGCTGCTGCGGCGCTGGTTATGACGAATAAGCTGGTGTATGGTCCGACGGGTCAGGTGCGGGAGTATTTTCATGCGTTGCGTACGGGTAATGGTTCGTATGCACGTGGTTTGTTGGGTGCGCAGATTCCTGAGGGTGACGTGTCTTTGTTGGATGGGGATGCTTTGAGGCGTTCGGTGTCTTCGTTGGGGGAGGTGTCGTATGAGGTGGTGGAGACTAGCGCGGATGGTGAGCATGCGACGGTGCGGGCGTCCTATATTTTGGAGGGTTCGCAGCAGCATACGGATTTTCGTTTGCATCGTTCGGGCACGCATTGGGGCTTTTTTGATAAGTGGGCTATTGATGAGGCGTCTTTGCCGTCGGTGAAGGTGAATATTCAGGGTGTGGAGGCTGCGACGATTAATAACCGTAAGGTTGCGGTGGATGATGGTGCGGCGTTGTTCCCGGTGTTTTATCCGGGTGTGTATGCGGTGTCGTATGATTCGACGGTTTATACGGCGCAGAAGGTGAATGAGGTGGTGACTGCGCAGGATGCGAATCATGCGGTGCGTATGGAGTTGAAGCCGAGTGATAATGCGTTGTTGTCGGTGAAGGAGCAGGTGCAGGATTATTTGAAGAAGTGTACGCAGCAGAGCACTCTTTATCCGAGTGGGTGCCCTTTTGAGTATGCGTTTACGGGTCGTGTGGATTCTGAGGTGAAATGGTCTGTGGTGAAGGTTGCGGATCCGCAGGTGAGTGTGAATTCGGCGGGTGTGTGGTCGTTGAAGCCGATGTCGGGTACGGCGAAGGTGTCGTTTACTCAGTTGGATTTGTATACGGGTGAGCGTTCGCAGGTGCAGAAGGAGATTCCGTTTACGTTGAAGGCGTCGGTGGAGGCGGATGCAAAGGCGGTCCGAGTCTCCTTCTAAAACTGCTGAGCGGCAAGAGCCTGTATGCTCTGAACGCTACATCAGGGTGCCCGAGCGAAGCGAGGGCGGGTTCCCTGTAGGAGCGAAGAGCATACTGGCTCGTGGCTTATATGGGTCGAGAAAGGGCCGGTGTTATCTGTAGCGACATCAGGGTGTCCGAGCGAAGCGAGGGCGGGTTCCCCTGTAGGAGCGAGGATGACCCGACCCTTTCACATACCAGCCGCTCTGAAACCACAAACATTCTGAAGACAACAAGGAACCGATACTATCCGTAGCGACATCAGGGTGCCCAAGCAAAGCGAGGGCGGGTTCCCCTGTAGGAGTGAGGATATGTACCGGTTCCTGTTTTATGTATTTAGGTGACTAGTTGATACCGCGAAGGTCCAGGACGAGTTCGCTTTCGTCTGCCTCGTCACCGGTCACGACGACGGGAATACCCCAGTCCTGCTGGTAGAGGTGGCATGCTGCGTGCTCGGGGATGTCACCGTCGGGGGTGCCGTCGCAGGCGGCGGCGCGTGCGGTGATGTGCAGGACTGCCTCGGTGATTTCGGGGTTGAGTACGAGGGTGCGGGTCAGTCCGATGGAGGTGCCGGCACCTTCCAAGATGAAGTTCTCGGGGGTGGATGAGATCTTCAGCTGGGTGGGGTCGCCCCAGCGGGTGTCGAGCTTCTGGCCGGTGGGCACGGTGAATCGTGAGGTGAATTCGAGGGCGCCGCCGGTGAGCTTGGTGGAGGGGCGTGCGGTGGTGATGGCGCCTTCGTCGACGTGCTGTGCCTTGGCGGGGATAGAGGCGCGTACGAGCTGGTGCGCGTTGGTTTCGACGATGATGAGGCGCGGTTCTTCGCCGGGTGCTTCTTCGACGAGCAGGTCGGAGGGTTCGTCGAGGCCGCGTTCGAGGGTGCCGAGGGTACCGGTTGCGGGGTCCCAGCGGCGGATGGCGCCGTTGTAGGTGTCGGCGACTGCGATGGATCCGTCTGGCAGTTCGGTCAGGCCAAGGGGGTGCTGCATGCGGGCGGTGTCGGAGTCACCGTCGACAAAGCCGAAGTCGAACAGGCCCTTGCCGACGGCGGAGGTAACCTGTACGCCGTCCTCGGTGAAGGTGATGTGGCGCAGGCCGCTGGTTTCGGAGCATGCGACCCAGAGGCTGCCGTCGCGTGCTTCGATGATGCCGGAGGGCTGGGCAAACCAGGCTTCGGCGGCGGGGCCGTCGGCGAGGCCTTCGACGCCGGAGCCTGCGAAGATGCTGACGGTGCCGGTGACGGGTTCGTAGCCGAAGAGCTGGTGGGTGCCTGCCATGGCGATGATGAACTGGCCGGCTTCGCGGGAGTAAACAGCGTCCCAGGGTGAGGAGAGCGCGATCTCGGTGGCGGGTACGCCGGCGGGGATGCGGTTGGGGTCGCCGGTGATGGCGTTGTCACCGTCGATGACGCGCTGCACGCCGTTGCCTGCAAGGGTGCGTACTTCGCCGGTGCGCAGGTTGAGGGAGCGTAGGCGGTGGTTAACGGTGTCGGTGACGAGCACGTCGTAGCCGAGCTGTTCGCGCAGGTTTTCGGGTACGAGGGCGAGGCCGGCGGGTTCATTGAAGCGTGCTTCGGTGCCGTCGACGTGGCCCTTGACGGGGTGGTTGATGGGGTCGTCGCCGCCACCGTAGGTGTTGATGACGGTGTTGAGGTCGGCTGCTACCTGCAGGATGCGGTGGCGTGCGCTGTCTGCGACGAGGTAGGTGCGTTCGCGGTTGCCGAAGAGGTTTGCGGGGCCGAATTCGGCGGGCAGTTCGATGGCTTTGCCGGGGAAAGCGTAGGTGCCGGCTGCTTTGGGGCGGGGTACGTAGGGGCCGTCGCCGCGGTGTAGGGTGCCCTTCGCCTCGTGTTCGGCAACAAGTTCGCGTACGAGGGAGGTGAGGCCCTGTACGTGGCCTTCGCCGGAGAGGTGGGCGACGATGTAGCCTTCGGGGTCGACGACGACGAGGGTGGGCCATGCGCGGGCGGTGTATGCCTGCCAGGTGGTCAGTTCGGGGTCGTCGAGTACAGGGTGGGTGATGTGGTAGCGGTCGACGGCTGCGGCGAGCGCTACGGGGTCTGCTTCGTGCTCGAATTTGGGGCTGTGTACGCCGACGGTGACGAGTACGTCGGAGAATTCTTCTTCGAGGGGGCGTAGTTCGTCGAGGACGTGTAGGCAGTTGATGCAGCAGAGGGTCCAGAAGTCGAGAATAACGATTTTGCCGCGAAGGTCCTGCAGGGTGAGGTTTTTGTCGCCGGTGTTGAGCCAGGCTCGGCCTTCGAGTTCGCTGGCGCGCACGCGTACGTTGCGGGTGGTGTTCTCGCTCATGGTTTTCTCTCCTGTTGGGTGCGCCGTGTGTGGGCGCGTTGGTTTGCTGTCCCTATTATGCCAGCGTGGCGGGGTGGGTTCGCCGGGGGTTGAGCATTGTGAACGCGGGAGGTAACGGCTCGTCATATTACGTCATATTTGCGTGAGTTGAGGAGTACGAAAGTGGTATGCACGGGTTTGGAAATCATTGCATCTCATTCATTCGCCCTGCCCTCCGGTACCGATACGCCGGGGCACCCCCGAAATATTTAACTTAATAAGTTAAGCCTTCCCTAACTCTTGATTAACTCAACCCTTAATTTTTAGACTGGGAAGGTGCGATTTTTCGGACACCCTTCTGCGGGACTCGCCGATGACCCCGCCCCCACCCAAGGCCCGCCCTGCAGGCGGCGCCCTCCCCAAGAGAAAGGCCTCCCATGGTGCAACGTCAGCTCCCCAAGCCCAGCGAACTACTTGAATTTATGCAATTCAAGAAGCCCAGCCTCGACTTTGCAGGCAACCGCCTACAGAGCGCACTGACCATCTACGATTTGCGCCGCATCGCAAAGCGCCGCACACCAGCCGCCGCTTTCGACTACACGGACGGCGCCGCGGAAGGTGAACTGTCAATGACCCGCGCCCGCCAGGCCTTCGAGGATGTCGAGTTCCACCCGGGCATCCTGACGGATGTTTCCACCGTAGACACCACCACGAAGGTGCTGGGTGGCACCTCCGCTCTACCCTTCGGTATCGCCCCCACGGGCTTTACACGCCTCATGCAGACCGAAGGCGAGATTGCCGGATCCGGCGCGGCGGGGGCGGCGGGCATCCCCTTCACCCTCTCAACCCTGGGTACAACCAGCATTGAGGATGTGCGCCGAGTCAACCCAAATGGCCGCTTGTGGTTCCAGCTGTACGTGATGCGTCAGCGTGAGATTTCCTACGGCCTGGTCGAGCGCGCCGCAAAGGCTGGCTACGATACGCTCTTCTTCACTGTAGATACACCCATTGCGGGGGCGCGCCTGCGCGATAAGCGCAACGGCTTCTCCATTCCGCCCCAGCTTTCGCTGAAGACAGTGGCGAACGCGATTCCGCGCCCGTGGTGGTGGTATGACTTCCTCACCACACCCAAATTGGAGTTCGCTTCACTCTCCTCGACAGGCGGCACGGTGGGCGAATTGCTGGACGCCGCCATGGATCCGTCCATCAATTACGAGGATCTTAAGGAAATCCGCGAGTTGTGGCCCGGCAAGATTGTCATTAAGGGCGTGCAAAACGTGGAGGATTCCAAGAAGCTGGCTGATTTAGGCGTGGACGGTATCCTATTGTCGAACCACGGCGGCCGCCAGCTGGACCGCGCTCCGGTTCCCTTCCACCTGCTCCCGGAAGTGGTTCGCGAAGTCGGCAAGGACACCGAAGTGATGGTGGATACCGGCATTATGAACGGCGCGGATGTGGTGGCCTCGCTGGCCTTGGGCGCCAAGTTCACGCTGATTGGCCGCGCCTACCTATACGGACTCATGGCGGGTGGCCGCCGCGGTGTGGATCGCACGATTGAGATCCTCTCGGAAGAGGTGCGCCGCACAATGCGCCTGCTACAGGTCAGTTGCGTTGAGGAACTCGAACCCAAGCATGTGACGCAATTGCGCCGCCTGCAACCCATTCCGAAGATCTAAGCCTCTCCACCCCGAACAAGAAATAGTTGAAGACGCCCCGCGCGCATCCTTAGGGCATGCATGCGGGGCGCCTTCAACAAGGATTTACTTTTCGCTCTCCTGCCGTTTATGGCCGCTGGTAACCGGCGACGTCAAGCATGCGCCAGATCGCTACCGCAACCAGCTTAGGCAACATTGGTCGGCTTCACGCCTTCCTTCGGCTGAGTGGAGTAGTCACCCACGGGGGCCGGAGGCTTGGGGAGCTCCAGGGAATCATAGTTGGTTGAGCTGGCGCCGGTCTTGGAGTTGAAAAGAGAGGCGGTACCGTCCTCCTGAACGGCCACGATGTCACCATTCGGGTTAATGGTGCCCCACGTGCCGTCCTCATCCACGGTGCTCAGCGAGCCATCGAGGCTGGCGCGTATCCAAGCGCCGTCATTCCTAATGAGAATATAGTCGCCGTTCGCAGCCTCAACAATGGAGATGGCGCCGTTGGGATCACTATATACAGTACCGTCAGTGTTCGTGGACTTCTTCGTTGAGGGATCCTTCTTGGCTTCTTCGAGGCCATTCTTCAGGGATTCATAGTTCTTTTTAACAGTCTGAGGCGAGGAGTCATCACCCTCGTTACTCTCGGGTGCAGCATCTTCGGAGTTTGCGTGATCGTCAGGTGCGTGCTCTCCAGGCGCTTCAGAGGAGGTGCTCGCGGTCGAAGCGGAGTCGCTGGCCGACGTGGAAACCGATACGCCACCCAAGGTGGATGCCGACGCACTTTGGCTTTCGGACGGTGCCTTAACAGTGTTACCGCAGGCGGCCAGGCCAAGGGTTGCGGCAAGGCTCAGGGACAGGACAGCGATAGTTTTTTCACTGCGTTTTCTCTTTTCTGATACTACCCCGAGGTTTGTCGGGGTGCCCCGTGGTGTGGTTGTTTAGTTCGAGGACCCGGAAGGCTTGACCTCATGGTAGCACCGTATCCCACCACTACCACTACCGTACTTTCCCGGGCAATTTTAAAGCGCATAAAAGCGCCCCGCACCTATCCTTTTTTTGGGGGGGGGGATAAGCACGAGGCGCTTTTGTCAGTCAGCGCGGGGTCAGAAAAACCCGAGGAGATGACCTATCGTAGCTAGTCCTGTTACTTGGGCTGAACGGGCTGAACAGCCTCGGTCTTAGCCTTGGCGGGTTTGGTGGGGACCTTGGGAGCCTGCAGCTCGGACTTCTCGGCCCCCATAATGGAGGTCACCTCGCCGGAGGCATCCACGGTAGCCTGTACGCCACCGTTGGTCTGGATGCTCCAGGAAGCCGTCAGCCTGCACGGAAACCTGGCTTTCGGCGTCCTGGTGGGTCCAGGAGCCGTCAGATTCAACCTCGATAATATCGCCGTTGGGTGCATGATAGCTCCAACTACCGTCAGAGCCGATTTCAATACGGCTGTAACCTGTAGCGGTGCTAACGATGAAGTTTGACGTAGCGGAATTGGATTTACCGGAATTCTCTTCGGCCTTCTCATTAGCCTTGGCAGACCCCTTCGAATCGCCATTGACGGTAATATTGCCGTTTGTTTCCGCGGTGATGCCGGTGCAGTCAGCACCGCTCACGATTATGCTCCCTTCACTGACAGTCACGGTACCTTGGCTGGCGGTTGCGGGGGGACTGTGGCTAGCAACCTCGCTAGCTTTGACGGTCACCTTACCGTTACCGGCGTTAACGATGGCTTCTGTTATAGGTGGCTGTGGTACCGGTGTTTGAGGCGTTCTGGGAGCCACAGGCACTTAGGCCCAGAGTTGCGAGGCTGCCAGTGAGAGCACTACTACACCGGTACGGAAGTTACGGTGGTTGCTGGCGCCGTTCTGATTCTGTCGTGCCATGTGGTGGTTCTCTTATGTACTACCCGGAAGAGCTGGTTTTCCGGTGGTGTATGGATCCGGCCGAAAGGCTCCCCGTTACCTATCCTCAACGGGTTTTATCTTTCGCCGTAACACCAGCTTAGACTGCGATTCTAGGATTGAGCTTTAGTTAGCTCTGTTTAAACTGTGTCCCAACATTTATGAATAAGTATTTTTTCCAGAAAGAATAGAGAATCTTGATTCTACACTCAGATTATGCATAATTTTCATGTATTTTGCATAAATTTTCCTTAATTTTTCTGTGGACACCCCGGGCGGAAACACAAAAATGCTGAAGAGAAACCCCACAAAAATATGGAAAACCAGAAAATACAGCGCTCCTTCAATCCTCTCTTCCTACTCCGACGCACTCCATCAAAAGATGCGAGACACACCCTATGAAATACAGAAGACCCCCACCATAAAAGTGGGGGTCTTCCGACAGATTCAAAGTCTCAAGAATTACTTCTTAGCGACTGCTGCCTTCAGCTTGGAGCCTGCGGTCAGCTTCACGCCGTGACCGGCGGGAATCTGGATAGTTTCGCCGGTCTGCGGGTTACGGCCGGTACGAGCTGCACGGTCGGTGCGCTCGATTGCCATCCAACCGGGGATGGTGATCTTCTCGCCCTTGGAGACGGAAGACTCGAAAACCTGGAACACTGCGTCGAGGACTGCGTTGACGGTTGCCTGGCTCTTGCCAGACTTCTCTGCAACCTCTGCAACGAGTTCGGTACGGTTCTTAGCCATTAGGGTGCCCCTTCCAGAGACTTAGATTTGAGTCTAAAGCGAGTGACCGTCTTGCGACGGAAAACCGTTTAGGAACTAAAATACCAGATTTACCAGCTGGACTTGGTGATACCGGGCAGCTCGCCACGGTGTGCCATCTCACGGAAGCGCACGCGGGAGATACCGAACTTCTGGAAGGTACCGCGGGGGCGGCCGTCGATCTGGTCGCGGTTACGCACGCGAACGGGGGAAGCGTTGCGGGGCAGCTTCTGCAGTGCCACGCGTGCTGCTTCGCGCTCCTCGGGGGTAGCGTTCTCGTCGATCAGGGTCTTCTTCAGCGCGATACGCTTCTCGTTGTAGCGAGCGACGATGACCTTGCGCTGCTCGTTGCGAGCGATCTTGGACTTCTTAGCCATTCTTAGCGCTCCTCTCGGAAGTCAACGTGCTTGCGAACGACGGGGTCGTACTTCTTCAGCACCATACGGTCGGGGTTGTTGCGGCGGTTCTTACGGGTCACGTAGGTGTAACCGGTGCCAGCAGTGGACTTGAGCTTGATGATAGGACGGAGGTCCTTAGCCTTGGATGCCATTTACTAGATCTTCTCCCCGCGTGCGATGATTTCTGCAACAACGGCATCGATGCCACGAGCATCGATAACCTTGATGCCCTTAGCGGACACGTTCAGGGTTACCTTACGACGCAGCGAAGGAACCCAGTAGGTCTTCTTCTGAACGTTCGGGTCGAATCGACGCTTGTTGCGGCGATGCGAGTGCGAAATGCTGTGTCCAAAGCCGGGAACAGCTCCGGTCACCTGGCAGACTGCTGCCATGTTTCACTCCTTTATTGATTGACTTTTATGACGGTACGCAGTCGATGTTACTCGTGAGCGTCCCGCCACCAATGTAGAAGCACCGGGTTATTCGCCGGGCTAGAGTGTTTGAGATCGTCACGTGGGTGAGAGGCCACGCATCGATCCCCGCCGCGGGAAAAACGGTGAAGCTTATTAGTGTCGAGAGGCGTTTCCACCACTACGAACAGCGTTAAATTCTAGGTAAATACGGGGGTTCGTGCAAGCCTGCACGCCGAATTTTGCCTTAAAAATCCGCGGAATCTCGGGGTTCTGAGCCGATTGCGCCTCGTTTAAGCGAAGCGTTCGATTCGCGGATGCACGCCTGCCTTCGAGTAGCAAACATACCCATCCATTCTATCAAAAATGGGTGTTTTTGCAAGTCCAGATGTTTTTAAGGAATTCTTTAACGCCCCTAGTCAGGCGTTAATGCACCTTTTTAAGAACAGATGTTCTCTATGTGACCGGGGATAAATTACACCGGTGAAATTCATGTTGTGAGATTAACAGCTTAAGCCGGATTTAAGCCTTAAACAGCCCCGCGCCACCGATTCTTACGGTGTGCGCGGGGCCATTAAACAGGCTTAAACACGCGTTTAAAGAGCTTTTAACTCTCGTTTTAACGCTTCCACCCCGGTTTTAAAGGGCGGTTTAAGGGTTTGCAACGGTACGTGTAACGGCGGATTTAACGTTCCAGTTACGGCGTAAATGCGGGTACAAATGCGCTACAGATACAGCACAGGGCACTCCCCCGGCATAAGTTTTACGCCGTAACGTGCGCCCCCTCAGCATTAGTTCTTAAGGGCGTTAGTTTTTAAGGCTTGCCGCGGGGACCCACTCCGGGTACTTGGGGCTAACACCGTCGCCGGAGCTCGTACCCTTCAGACGGCGGCCAATCCACGGCAGGGCAAACTCGCGGACCCAGCGTGCCTCCTGCTCAATCTTCTCGCGAGCGGTCAGCTGCATCTCCGGGGGCAGTACCGATTCAGTGACCACACCAGGCAGGCCGAGCTGCGCCAGCACGCGGGATGCGAAGCGTTCGTGGCCGAGGTCGTTCATGTGCAGGCGATCGTCAGCCCACAGACGCCAGTCGAGGAAGTCATTCCAGCGCCAGTAGTCGATAATGTGCACGCCGTGATCTTCGGCGATACCGCGCAGTAGCTCATTGTAGATTGCGGTACGGCCGCGAGTACGGGCGAAGGGGCCCTGGCCCTGTACATCCAGGCCGGTTACGGTAAGCACTTCGATTCCTTCGCCGCGCAGGGTGGCGAAGGCTTCGTCTACGTGGGTCAGGAGCTGGTCAATATCCACGTTGGGTCGCATGATGTCGTTGCCGCCGCCGTAGAAGGTGACGAGGTTGGGCTTCAGCGCCAGGGCTACCGGCAGCTGCTCATCGAGAATGGGAATGAGCAGGCGGCCGCGGATAGCGAGGTTTGCGTACTGCGCCTGCGGGTCTACTGCACCGAGACCTTCGGCAACGCGGTCTGCCCAGCCGCGCAAGCTGTTAGGGCGGCGGCGGTCAACGTCGCCCACGCCTTCGGTGAAGGAGTCACCGATTGCCACGTAGCGTACTGATTCACCGTTAAGCTTGCCGTTGGAGTCTAGGAGCGGGGTCGTCATTATGTTCTTCTTTCCGGGCCTCTGTAGAGAATGACCCTTCTATGGAAGAAGCCGGCACACCCGCGCGGTGTACCGGCTTCTTCGCTTAGCTTTCGGTGCGTCCTGCTTTCCAGTATCCCATGAATGAAACATCATTTTTGGATATGGATGCCTCCTGGACACAGATACGCCGTAGCCTCTTAACTATCGACGATTCACCCGCGATAAACACGTAAATCTGCGGGTTTTCGTCATCTGCCAGGCTCCACACAATCTCAGCATTATCTACGTTCTCCAGCTTTTCAGGCGAAATCTCATGATTCTCGCGGACCTGCACACCTTCAAGGTTCAACAAACTCCGCAACCCGGTAGCCAGTACTTCCCCTCGAGGAGCATCCTCACGAGCACACCAGTGTATCTTTACCCATTCCAGTTCTCGCAAGGGTGGCAATATCGGGTAAACATCATCCCAAAGCGCTTCTAGGCTATCTGCCGCATGCGGCCCCTCTGCAACAAGATGAATCTCAACATCTTCTTGCTTCTTATCGTCCAACGCATATTCTGCAAGGATGGAAAGCGCGGCGGGTACCGCGGTTTCATCCACAGCCATAACAATACGGCGGGCGCCAGCATCCGACCACGAAGCCCACAGGGGTTGCCCTGCAAGCGGAGCGAGAATCGATACTCAATCTCCTACCTGGGCAAGTGAAGCCCAGGTAGTCCCCGGTCCCATACGTTCAATCCCATCAGCATCTGGCTCTGTGTGAAGCACAAAATCTATATCAATCTCGGGAAGCGCATATTCCCCTACTCCGGTAGCAGAGGTATACCGCTGAGGTAGGACCGCCAGCCCTTCTGGAGTTACCGGCTGAGTTGGAAGTTCAGCGCATATGGTTGCTACTTCCTGTACAGGAACGCGCAGACGGAAAGCACGTAGCGTGTAGGTGCGCATCCAGCCGCGCTGAGATTCAGGCTGGGCAAACCAATCTTGCCGCCATGAGTCGTTAAGATCAATGTGAACAGAGTTTTTCTGCAACGCGCTGATTCGTCCGTGTTCATCTCGTTGAGCTGCCGGTGGGATAAGCAGTTTAATGTATCCGTCAAGAACACCGATGTAGCTTTCACCATCATCAATGCTGTGGGAGAAAGCCGTATCATCTCGACCTAGTCCGTTGCTCAGCCCGCCCAGCGCTATAGGACGCGCTGCGTACTGCAACGCAGGACCGACCAAGCTCACCCGTATGTAAGAAGGGCTCAATCGCTCCACTCGGCTCACCACTAGGGTAAAAAGACCGTAGGCATTCTCGCCATGAGTACGCACACGAGATTGTTTATTTTGCATCACCATAGTTAGGCGTTTTTCTGTCCGATAGCTGAGCGAGGATGCGGAACAACCACGACGCTGCCGTCGTTAAACGGGTCCGCGACCTCGGCTTTCAGGCCGAAAATGGTGTGCAGGTTCTCGCGGGTGAGCACTTCGTGTGCTTCGCCTTGGGCGACGATGGAGCCGTCCTTCATCGCGACGAGGTAATCGGCGACTCGGGCGGCACGGTTCAGCGCGGGGGATCCGCTATATTGGCGAACTTTAGAAGTTCACTTTTCCGTTGACGAGCCAGCCGCCTTCCGCTGCACGCTGGAAGACTTCCTGAGCCATGGTGCGGCCATAGGTCTTGGAGACATGGTTGTCGTCGAAGTAGACGTAGATGTTTCCAACCACGGGACTGCACATGTCATCCGGGCAGTACACGTCCTTCAGATCCACCATCACGGCGCCCTGGTCACGGTACTTGTCGAAGACTTCCTTTGCAGGGTTTTCGGCAGCGTACTTGTCACTTGCGGGTCGTGCGCAGGAGCTCTTGTCGGCGCTGGCCTTCTGAGCGCACTCGTAGATGTTGTACTCGAAGCGCGGGTTATCGCGCAGGCCAATGACTTGGACTCCTGCTTCGGTGAGGCGGCGGACCGTCTCGTCGAGGCTCGGGTCGACTCGTTCGTCGTTCGATTGCGCCTGGGCAACGGTGGCGATGAGCACCACGGTCTGCGGCTTACGCTTGAGAATTTCCTCGGTCATCTTGGTGTTGAATTCCGAGCATTCGTTGCTGGCGTTGACGGCGCGGACCGGGTACTGGCAGCCACCGAACAGGTAGGTCTGCAGGTTGCTCTTGGTCTGTTCTGCGATGGGCTTGAAGATGCTCAGCGCCTGTTCGGCGTGGGAGTTACCGATGACCATGGTTAGCGGTGCGTCGTCGGGGCCGTACTTCTGCACGCTGCAGTACTTGGCGAGTGCCAGGTCGGAGGGCGCGAAGCCACCGGCGCAGGGGTCGCTCAGCCCGTCAAACTGGGTTTTGACGTCACCACCGGAGGGAATGGGGTTGTCAATGAGTCCCTGCTGGGCGCCGCCGATAGCGTGAGCGCCGGGGTAGTTTTCGCTGGCGGTCTGTACCTTCAGTTCGGCGTTGTGTTCGGACTGGGTGTTGCGGTAGCCGATCCAGGTCTGTGCGGCTACCAGGGGTACGCCTGCGACCAGGAAGATCGCGAGGATGAAGGCGAGCTGGTCTGCCCAGGTCTTGACCGAGAAGACGGTCTTGAAGCGCATCTTCATCATGAGCCAGGGTACGAAGGGGTCCTTACGGTAGCGCAGCGGCTTTTCGACGAAGCGGATGAGCAGCCATGCCAGGCCGATGGAGGCCAGGATGATGATGGCACCTTCGATGAAGTTCACGCGGGAGGTGCCGACGGCGCTGCTGTAGAGAATGAGGATGGGCCAGTGTACCAGGTACAGGGCGTAGGAGATATTGCCGAGGTTCTGCAGGGGCGCGGAGACCAGCAGTCGGTCGATGCCCCAGCGGCTGTTGGTACGGCCTGCCATGATGACGAGCGCGCCGGAGAGCACGGGCCAGAGTGCCAGGTAGCCGGGGAACGCTCGTTCCACGGGCAGGATTGCGCCACAGGTGACCAGGCCGATGATACCGGCCCAGCCCATAACTACTCGAGTCTTTTCGGGTGCCTTCCACTTGAGGGTGAGCATTGCCAGCAGGGTTCCGATGGCGAATTCCCACAGGCGGGTGCGGGTGTCGAAGTAGGCGAATCCCTGGTTGGTGTCGGTTTCGACAATGGAGAAGGTCAGCGATGCGACGAACACCGTGTTGAAGATAAATACCGCGGTGGTGAAGAGGTTCCCGCGAAATCGGTGCACGACGTAGGCTACTGCGGCGAAGAGCAGGGGCCAGATGATGAAGATCTGTCCCTGGATGGAGAGCGACCAGAAGTGCTGGAAGGGTGACTTCACGGAGGCGTTTTGGGCGTAGTAGTCTACGGAGCTGAACGCGAGGTTCCAGTTCTGGAAGTAGACCAGGGAGCTCGTTGCGTCGGTTACGGTTTGCGACCAGCGACTGGGCGCGAGCACGAAGAAGGACGCAATGGTGGTACCCGCGATAACCACGGTGGCTACGGGTAGCAGTCGCTGGAAGACGTGCAGCCAGTAGTTGAGGAGGTTGAGAGGTTTACCTTCGTTGATCTTGCGCATGAAGGAGAGCGAGAGCAGGAAGGCGGAGATGAAGAGGAAGACATCCACACCGCCGGAGACTTTGCCGAACCAGACGTGGTAGAGCACCACGAGGAGCACGGCGAAGGCGCGCAGGCCCTGAATTTCAGGGCGGAACCCTCTCGACTCGATGAATTCTTCGAGGGGGGGGTAGTCGCTGGCTTCGCGTGCTTTTATGCTGCGCGGTGCGGTGGTGTAGGTTCCCTGCGAGGCGGGGGCCTGCGGGGTTCCGGAGGTTTCAGACATTCTCGGTTCCTCAGGATGGATGTCGATGTGCTAGTTCGGGCCCCTTAGACACTACAGGACACTCGTACAATAAAATCCTGACCCGCACCTCTGCTATGAGGCTGGTGCGAACCAGGATTTTTCTGAGCCCCCTACCGGATTCGAACCGGTGACCCTCTGTTTACAAGACAGATGCTCTGGCCAACTGAGCTAAGGAGGCAACCTGTCCAGTGTACCTTATTCTTTTGGTTGAGTCTGCTTAGTTGTTCTTTTAGGGTTTATTTGAGAATACTTCTAAATTATGGGGTGATGGTATGTTCGTTTCCTTCGTTTTGCCCCTTATGAGCACCACCTCTGTATGCTGCTCACCCACCCCTCGTACTCATCACCGTGTATGGTAAAACCCGGTACCCTCACGTGGAGGTTACCGGGTTTTCGTATCGAAGAGGTTACTTCTTCTTAGCTTCGATCTTTTCCTTCAGGAAGGTGCTGAAGTCGTTGCTGGTGTACTGGTCGCCATCAACGAAGACAGTGGGGGTACCCTGAATGCCGTTCTTTGCGGATTCAGCGTTGACTACGTCCACGAAGGGGCGCCACTTGCCATCGTTCATATCGGAGCCGATGGAAGCGTGGTACTTCGAAGCGATGTCGGCAATCTGCTGGTTGTTCATGTCGCCGTTACCCTGGTGGGTGAAGATCTCGCGCTGGTAGTTCAGGAAGTCGCTGGTGCTGACCTGGTTTGCCACGGAGTATGCTGCCGCCGCGTTACGTGCGGAGTATGCGGTGGGCGAGGTGCGATCCAGGAAGGTCAGGTTGCGGATTTCCAGGGTGATGTTGCCGTCTTCGACGAGCTTCTGGATTTCTTCACCGTACTTCTTCTCGAACTCTGCACAGTGCACGCATTTGTAGTCCTGGAAGATGGTCACGCGAACGGGCTGACCGTTCTTGGATGCCTCTTCAGCGCTCTGAACGCCCGGGGGCAGGGTGTTGACGGCTACTGCGGTTCCGTTGACCCTGGGGGTCACGGAGGAGGTCGAGGTTGCGAGTTGCTTGAAGTCGCGGGTCTCCTGGGTAGAGGAGTTCTGGACGATGCCGTCCTTGGTCAGCACAATGCCACCGTATTCGTTGGCGCTGGAGGGCACCGGGCCACTTTCTGCTACCTTGGTGTTCTTGTTGCCGTTGACTACGACGAAGCCGATGATACCTACAATGATGAGGACCACGGCGAGTACGCCAAACTGGAGCCAGCGGCGGCTTGCCTGGCTGGGGCTCTTCTTGGCCTGCTGGGCCGCAATCTGGCGGGCTTTTTCGCGGGCGTCGGTCGACATGCCTGCTCCTTTGGTTGGGAATATGGGTGGCGGTTCGTCCACTTCTTCTAGCCTACTCAGGTTGGAGTGAGCGTCCATCCGAGCAAAGCTTCAGATGACCAGGCTCTTCCGGCCCGAGGTTATTCTTATCCCCTATAGGGTATTCTAGAGCTCTAGCTTCCTGCCGCGTGCGGCAGCTGAAAGCTATGTCGATCAGTTCCTATCACGTGGATAGGTTCTGTCTTTTCTCTAGTGTGGACGTACCGCGCTACCCGTCTAGCCTACCGAATGGGTGCCTTATCGGCTAGTTAATACTCTGACTGAGATATCGTGGTGTCTGTTCTCACGCTCTCAGCTTATTTTCCTCGTAAATTTTCGTAGCATTGGGAGGCGCCTCTCCCCTGCCACAAGTAGCGCACAAGTATAGCGCCGAGGCACCCACCTGGTTCAGCTCACCAGCAGTTAGGGAATGTTATAGACCTCTACCCCGTCGATATAGGGGCGGGTGTTGTAATTGCCGTTCCACTTCACGCTTAGACCGTGCTTCTCCAGTACGGGAATAACCGTCTCTCGCAGCAACTGTACGGAGAGTTTCTCGTGAAGGGCACTAATCTCTTCTTTCTGCGCATCCCTCAGGGTATTCCATTTTTCTTCATCCCTGGGGTAGGCAAGGAAGGAACCAAAGCCTACGTAGGTGCCGCCGCTCTCAGCAAGGCTTTCAGCGTCCTGCTGGTGGAAGTAGATGTATCCCTTCCATTCACGGCTATCGTCAATCTCATCCCAGATCTCTGCGGAGGCGCAGGTACCGCAGCAGGTGAAGTTCTGTCGTGCGATGACTCCTTCTTCTTCCAGCGCTGCGAAGGCGCTGTTAAGGTTGGAGTTCTTCTGCATTTCGGGGGTAATGCCCAGCTCAACAGCAAAGGCACGACGACGCTTGATAAGTTCTTCGGTGTACTCTTCAGCGCGCTTTTCCCAGAGCTTGCCTTCTTCATCATCGTATCCCAGGTCGAGGGCACCCATAATGCTTTCGACGTACATGTCAGTGTCAGGTTCTCCCATGAAGATTAGGGGCCAAAGGCTCCAAAGCAGTTCAGCTTTGTCTTCTTCGTCCAGTCCCCATTCTTTGGGGAAGGGCGGGTCGAGGCGTTCTTCGCTCCAGCGTTCGTAGATGCTCTTCTCATCAGCCATGATGATGCTCCTTTGCTTGCTGTCTACTCGTTGAGGTAGAGATGTGGACTGCTCTTGTTGTTAAGGTATCAAGAGTTTCTCTGCCGTGCCCTCTATTTCGTCATTCAGGCGGATCTGTGAACTCCCCATCTCATTGCCTCTGTATCAGGTTGGCCCGCTATCTGGTGAGGCTGCAGCCCCTGTTCCTCTGCCTCTCTGCTGCGTCTCTGAGTTTCTGGATCTATGAGTCTCAGAGTCTCTGCACCTTTGCTGAGTTAGGTGTCTTTCGTTCTAGGAGTTTTCGTTCTAGGAATTTTTGGGTACACAAAAAGAGGGGAAGACCTATAAGGTCTTCCCCTCTTGAATAAAAAACCCGCGGTGACCTACTCTCCCACACCCTCAAAAGTGCAGTACCATCGGCGCGAAGAGCCTTAGCTTCTGGGTTCGGAATGGAACCAGGCGTTTCCCTCTTGCTATAACCACGGAAAATCTAGCGAATAACTTCGTTATTCAAAATTTCCGAATAAAAAGCCTCAGCCTCCCGAAGGAAGCCCAGGGTTATTATCCAAAAACCATACAGTGAACGCAAACAACAAACATCTCGAAAAAGTAAGCC
>NZ_JANCOC010000005.1:129058-148591 GCF_024294905.1 Rothia gullae | reverse complement strand
GGGGACTGAAGACTCGTGGAGTTGACTGGTACTAATAGGCCGAAGGCTTACTTTTTCGAGATGTTTGTTGTTTGCGTTCACTGTATGGTTTTTGGATAACAATCCCGTAGGTTTGCGGTGATTATAGCAAGAGGGAAACGCCTGGTTCCATTCCGAACCCAGAAGCTAAGGCTCTTTGCGCCGATGGTACTGCACTTTTGAGGGTGTGGGAGAGTAGGTTATTGCCGCTTTATTATTCAATAGCCCCGGCTTCGCCGGGGCTATTTTTTTGGGGAGGCCGTTAGGCCTCCCCATTTGTCTTTAACATCCCATCAGTACGGGTGCACGGAAGGTGCTCTCTATACTAGAATAGTATGGCTTATGTTTAGGCATTAGCGGGTGTATCTAAAGCACCCCTCATAGAGTTGATGCCTCAGGCAGCGGTTCGCCCGAATCGACTGCATACCCTACCCGCCCACGCTGGCGGATACCTCCCAAGGAGATTCATGTCTGAGACCCCCCGTCACGAGTCTAACGACTCCGGCCCCCGCCAGCACCGCAAGAACAGCGGAGGAAAGGACTTCCGCTCCAAGAAGGGCGGCAAGAACTTTGGCGGCAAGGGCGGTTTCAAGCGTAACGACCGCGGAGGCAAAAAGTTCGACGGTCGTCGCTCCGACTCCCGATCCAAGGCACCTCGCTCCAACGGTCCCGAGGCAGAAGCACCTCGCGAAGAAGTACGCAGCATTGGTGGTCGTGCAGGCTACCGTCCTGCAAAGCCCAAGGCACCGGAAATTGACGACGACATCACCGGTCGCGAGCTGGATGGTGCGACCTTCCGTCAGCTGCGCGCCCTGGAACCGCGCAACGCAGAAACCGTCGCAAAGCACCTCGCTATGGCTGGTCGCTACCTCGACATCGACCCCGAATTCGCGCTGGAACACGCCGTTGCCGCTTCCCGCAGCGCAGGCCGTATCGCCGCAGTACGCGAAGCCGTTGGTGTCGCCGCATACGTGGCAGAAGACTTCGAACTGGCACTGCGCGAACTGCGCACCCACCGCCGTATTAGCGGCTCCGTAGACCACCTGGCACTGCTGGTGGACTGCGAACGCGCGCTCGGCCGCCTGCCCAAGGCAATGGAAATGATTACAGAATTCAAGAAGGAAGAACTGCCCGCCAACGTGCGTGTAGAGCTCGCCATCGTTGAATCCGGCCTCCTCAGCGATCAGGGCAAGAAGTCTGAAGCTGTCGTAGCGCTGCAGATTCCTCAGCTGAACCCCAAGCGTGCCTTCGAGTACAGCCCCCGCCTGTTCAGCGCATACTCCGACGCGCTGGCTAACGCAGGCCGTAACCAGGAAGCAGAACGTTGGGCACGTCTCGCATTCATGGCAGAAGCAGCACTGGGCCAAGGCAACTTCGCTGAACCCGAAATCTTCGACATGTTCGGTGAAGCAGGCCTCTTCGAACAGGAAGAGAAGTCTGTAGAACTCACTGAGACCGCAGGAGACGCTGAAGAGACCGCTGATGCTTCCGCAGAAGAGGAAGTAGCTGAGGACGAGAAGACCGAAGCTCCCAAGACTGAAGAAGCAGAAGAAACCTCCGTAGAATAAGACTGCGGAGAATCTAAGAATTCTAAATACGCGACCTAAGTGTCAGCGTGAAACCGCTGGACGCCACACCCAAGCAGGGGAGAGCGTCCAGCGGTTTTCCATATAATCGCCCGAAGGCACCAACGCTAGAGTGCCTAACAGGTACGATTAATAGCGACAACCGCCAGAGACCCCGAGAGGAACACTCTATGACCACGAACGCACTCCTATCCCGCTATGATGCCCTCCTCTCCGATCTGGACGGCGTGGTCTATGCGGGTCCCTTCGCCATCGAAGGCGCACCCGAAGCGCTCAACCGTGCTGAAGAAGAACTCAACGTACCGGTCATCTTCGTCACCAACAACGCATCGCGCTCCGTAGAATCTGTAGCAGAGCACCTGCGAGAACTGGGCGTGCACACCCGAGCAGAACGAGTTGTCAGCTCCGCACAGGCAGGCGCCGCGCTGCTCGCACAGCACGTACCCGCAGGCTCCAAAGTACTCATCACCGGCACCGAAGCACTTGCCGACTGCGTTCGTGCGGTAGGCCTCGAAACCGTACGCAAGGAAGAAGAAGGCCCCGTAGCCGTCATCCAGGGTTTCGACCCCAAGATCGGCTGGGAAGACCTCGCGGAAGCCGCCTACACTCTCGCAAACCCCGACATCCTCTGGATTGCCACCAACACCGACCAGAGCATCCCCAAGGAACGAGGCCAGGCACCCGGCAACGGAACCCTCGTAGCAGCAGTGGCAAGCGCAACCCGCCGCACCCCGCTCGTCGCGGGCAAGCCCGAAGCACCCATCTTCCACACCGCAGCGCAGGCTGTAAACTCCAGCCGCCCCGTCATCGTGGGTGACCGCCTGGACACCGACATTCTCGGCGCCAACAACGCAAAGATGGACGGCGCCCTCGTCCTCACCGGCGTACAGACCTACCAGGACGTCATCGAGGCCGTGCCGAACCAGCGTCCGACCTATATTCTGCGCACCCTCGGGGACTTCTTCGCACCCTACCCCGAAATTGAGGTGCTCTACGAAGGCTACGAAGTCACCGCAACCGGCCCCACCTGGCAGGCACGAGTCCGCGGTGAAAACATGAGCCTGACCGGCCCCGAGATTGCAGATACCGAAGCATTCACGGGTAGCGAGAGTGAAGCCGAAGCATGGCGCGTAGCCTGCGCGGCATGGTGGGCGGCAAACCCCGAACAGGGCGCATGCCCCAACATCCAGGGGATCCCCGGTGCCTAAAGAACCGGAGACTAACAGCACGGCAGAAGAAACCGCTGAGCTTGACGCCGAATTTGAGCGCCAACTCGCGGCGACCCTCGCCATGGACCCCGTAGAGCGCGTCAAGCGCCTCGAAACGATGAGCGAGCAACTGGAGAAGGACCTCGAAAACCTCTCCTAGTTCGCGGCGGTGCCCCCTCAGAACAGCAATGCTCTGAGGGGGGCACTAGATAACCCGTCATCAGACGACGACAGAAAGAAGACAAAGACACCGTGCGCCTCGATAAATACCTGGTCGAAGCCGGATTCGTGAGCTCACGAACCCTCGCCGCAAAACTCATCGCGGCAGGAGACGTACAAGTCAACGGCAAGGTTGCGCGCAAAGCGTCCATGCTCGTGGGCCCGGAGGATACCCTCTACGTGCGCCAGAGCGAGCTGACCGAATACGTCAGCCGCGCAGGGCACAAGCTCGCCGGTGCCCTCGACGCGTTCCCCGAAATCGAGGTAGAAGGCAAGTGTTGCCTGGATGCGGGAGCATCCACCGGAGGCTTTACCGACGTGTTGCTTCGTCGAGGAGCCGCCCACGTAGCCGCCGTTGACGTAGGACACGGGCAGCTCGTGGACACGCTACGCGAAGAACCGCGAGTCGGCGTGTACGAAGGACTCAACGTTCGCTACATGAAGCCCGAAGACATTGGTGGGCAGGTCAAACTGACGGTTTCTGACCTCTCGTTCATCTCACTGACCCTGGTTATGGAGACGCTAGCGAACGCCACCGAAACCGGCGGCGACCTGGTGCTCATGGTCAAGCCGCAGTTCGAGGTCGGCAAGCACCGCATCGGACGTGGGGGAGTGGTGCACGAAGAAGCCGCCCGCCGTGAAGCAGTAGAAAAAGTTCAGGCATCTGCGGTCAGCCACGGATTGCGCGTGATGGGTATGGAACCCAGCCCGCTCCCCGGACAGGACGGCAACGTAGAGTACTTCCTCTGGTGCCGAAAATAAATATAGTGTCGAAAATAAATAGTGCTAAGGCAGTCTGAGAGAAACCGCTCGGTAACGCAGGACGCGTTGAGGGCGGGGCTTTCTCAGGCTGCCGCGCTATTCGCAGGTATTTTTTATAGGTATTTTAGAGATACCCCAGCCGTACGCTATTCGAAATAATTTTCTAAAAATATAGCTCTTTAGAAATATTCGAGAACATATTCGGTATGATAGGGGTAGATACACTATCTCAATACCCCGATCTCAACACCTCGATGGGAGAGAATCGTTATGGCAGAACGCGAAAGGCACGCACCGCAGGAAGCAACCGCGCAGGTAGCTACCGCAGATGCGCGTCATGGTTCCGAAGGTTCGGCGGAACAATGTCACCGTAAGATTCTCGTCTTCGCCCACGTGGGGCGCAAAAAAGCACGAGATGCCGCCCGACAGGCATGCACCCAGCTCTACGAAGAGGGACTCGCCCCCGTCATGACTCGCTCCGATCTGGAGACCCTGAGTGAAAACTGGGACGAGCCCGTCCCCGTGCAGGTCGTCCACGAATCCGTGGCGCTCATCGATATTGAACTCGGCGTGGTGCTCGGTGGTGACGGTTCGATTCTTCGCGCCGCAGAAATGGTACGCCGAACCAGCGTTCCGCTCATCGGGGTGAACCTGGGACACGTCGGCTTCCTCGCCGAATCCGAAGAGAGTGACCTGACCGAAACCGTTCGCTGCATCGTCAACAACGAATACACCGTTGAAGAACGCATGGCAATCGACGTGGAAGTCTGGAACGACGGCAAGCGCGTGCACAGTGACTGGGCGCTGAACGAAGCCAGCGTCGAAAAGGGCAACCGTGAAAAAATGATTGAAGTTATTATCGAGGTGGATTGCCGCCCGCTCAGCAGCTTTGGCTGTGATGGCGTGGTCATGGGAACCCCCACCGGCTCGACCGCCTACGCTTTCTCTGGCGGCGGTCCGGTCGTCTGGCCCGAAGTTGAAGCAATTCTTATGGTGCCACTCTCGGCTCACGCGCTCTTCGCGCGCCCGCTGGTAGCAGCGCCGACCTCCACCCTGGCGGTAGAAATGATGCCCGGAAACGGCGCCTCCGGCGTGCTCTGGTGCGATGGCCGCCGAACCGTAGAGCTGGACCCCGGCTCCCGTATTGAGGTGCGACGCTCCGAAAAGTCGGTGCTACTCGCCCGTATTCATCCGGCTCCCTTCTCTGAGCGACTGGTGCGTAAATTCGAGCTTCCAATCCGTGGCTGGCGTGGCCCGCAGGACACCGAGAAGCACTAAAGAAAAGGAATGAACGTTCGTGATTGAGGAAATCCATATTCGAGACCTCGGAATCATCACCGATGCGAGGCTCCCCCTCGAACCCGGATTCTCCGTGCTGACCGGTGAAACCGGCGCAGGTAAAACCATGGTCGTCACCGCCCTCGGCATGCTCCTGGGCGCCCGATCCGACGCATCCAGCGTGCGCAACGGCGCCAAGAGTGCCCTTGCCGAAGCAGTGATTCGCCTGCCCCACGGGCACCGCGCCCTCGAGCTTGCCGAAGAAGCCGGCGGCACCGCCGAAGACATCGACGAACAGACCTCCGAGCTGCTTCTGGCACGCACCGTCAACGCCTCGGGACGCTCCCGCGCCCACGTCGGCGGTTGCTCCGCACCCATCGGAACCCTGTCTCAGATTGGTCAGACTCTTGTTGCAGTCCACGGCCAGTCCGATCAGCTGCGCCTCAAATCAGCGGCAGAGCAGCGCCAATCCCTCGACCTGTACGCCGGTGAAGAGCTCGCCAATCTGCTGGAGAAGTACCGCGAAAACTACGAGCGATACCGCACCGCCGCCGCAGAGCTCAAGGAAGTACGAGAAAACTCGCGCGCACGAGCCCTCGAAGCGCAGACCCTGCAGGGCGCCCTCGAAGAAATCAGCGCCGTCAACCCGCAGGCGGGCGAAGAAGAAGAGCTCAAAGCCGAAATGGTGAAGCTCATGAACGTTGAAGCGCTACGTATCGCCTCGGCAACCGCCTCCGCAGCGCTCAGCGGTAGCGAATACTCCACCGGCGACGAGCAGAGCGTCATGAACCTGCTCGATGCAAGCCGCTCCGCGCTACATGCGCAGGCAGACGCTGACGAAGAGCTTGCCTCCCTCGCCGCGCGCGTCAACGAACTGTTGATTCTTGCCACCGATATCTCCTCGGATTTGTCCTCCTACATGGCCTCCCTGGATGTTGAAGGCCCCGAACGTCTGGCACAGGTGCAGACTCGCCGCGCCCAGCTGGCGACCCTCACCCGCAAATACGGTGCCGATATTGCCGAGGTTCTCGAGTGGGCTGAAGAATCCCGCGCACGCCTTGAGACCCTGGTGGATGACCCGCAGCGACAGGAAACCCTGGAAACCGAGCTGGTACAGCTACGCAAGGTGCTTGGCTCCCAGGCAGAAGAGCTGACCGCCCTGCGCCGTGCCGCCGCGCAGAAACTGGCGGATGCCGTCAGTGAGGAGCTCACTGCTCTTGCTATGCCGAACGCCTCCCTGGTCGTGGAAGTTGCCGAAGCCGAAAAGTTCTCGGTACACGGTCGAGACACGGTAACCTTCATGCTGGCGCCGCACCGAACCGCCGTGCCGCGCCCGCTCGGTAAGGGTGCCTCCGGCGGTGAGCTCTCCCGCGTGATGCTCGCCCTGGAGGTAGTGCTTGCCGAAGTGGACCCCGTACCCACCTTCATCTTCGACGAGGTGGACTCCGGCGTGGGCGGTAAGGCCGCTATCGAAATCGGTCGCCGCCTCGCCATGCTCGCCCGACACGTGCAGGTTCTGGTGGTCACCCACCTGCCGCAGGTTGCCGCCTTCGCGGACCAGCACATCCTCGTGCTGAAAAACGATGACGCGTCCCTCTCAAAGGTCAAGGTACTTTCCGAAGAGGAACGCGTGGTGGAGCTGGCGCGAATGCTCTCCGGACACGATCAATCAGAATCGGCGCGAGAGCACGCCCGAGAGCTGCTGGCCGCCGGTCGAGAAGTGCCGCAGGGGCGCTGAAACTGACGGCAAACCGGCGGGGAAAAGCAGCGGGAAAGTGCTGGCAAAAGCGCCGAAAGGTAGCATCTTTCTCACTAAAGACCAACAAAGGGGCTGAAATGCGCGAGCATGCCTCGGAAAGTTACCAGTACAGCCCGCGCCGGTGACCAATAGCGGCGCATGGAGCCCAGAGAATGTGAGATACTCTGTGAATGCTCCTACACCTGCTTCTACACGGCGCGGCGGGAATAATAAATCCCCGGCTCCGTTTACAGTGGTGATAAGGACAAATAGGGGAGGGAAAACCGTCTGAGAGAATCCTCTCGCGGCAAAACCCTCTGCTTGGATAGCAGACAAGAAAATGGTAGGCTTGAATTCCGTGGTGAATGAAAAAAATAACGCTCTGAACGCGTCCTCTAACGACAAGGTAACCCGCCAGATTTTCGTGACCGGCGGCGTTGCATCTTCTCTCGGTAAGGGCCTGTCGGCCTCTTCCCTCGGTCAGCTTCTTCGCGCACGTGGCCTCTCTGTGACCATGCAGAAGTTCGACCCCTACCTGAACGTCGACCCCGGTACGATGAACCCCTTCCAGCACGGTGAAGTCTTTGTCACCGACGACGGTGCTGAAACCGACCTCGACATCGGACACTACGAGCGCTTCCTGGACGAAAACCTCGACCAGTCCGCTAACGTGACCACCGGCCAGGTCTACTCCTCCGTCATCGCAAAGGAACGCCGCGGCGAATACCTCGGCGACACCGTCCAGGTCATCCCTCACATTACCGACGAAATCAAGGCCCGCATGCGTCACGCAGCGGAAATTGAAAACGCACCCGACATCATCATCACCGAAATCGGTGGCACCGTCGGCGATATCGAGTCCCTGCCCTTCATGGAAGCGGCACGCCAGGTACGCCGCGATGTTGGCCGCAAGAACGTCTTCTTCCTGCACGTCTCCCTGGTGCCCTTCATCGGCCCCTCCGGCGAGCTCAAGACCAAGCCGACCCAGCACTCCGTCGCAGCACTGCGCGGCCTGGGTATCCAGCCTGACGGTCTGATCCTGCGCTGTGAGCGTGAGGTCCCCGTCTCGCACCGTACCAAGATCGGTAACGCATGCGACGTGGACAGCGACGCAGTCATCTCCTGCGCCGACGCACCCAGCATCTACGACATCCCCAAGACCCTGCACAGCCAGAAGCTCGACGACTACATCCTCGACTACTTCGGTATTGAGGCTCCCGCACCGGACTTCACCCAGTGGAACCGCCTGCTCGACGCAGTGCACCGCCCCGCAGCAGAGGTCAACGTTGGCCTGGTCGGTAAGTACATCGACCTGCCCGACGCATACCTGTCCGTCTCCGAGGCTCTGCGCGCCGGCGGCTTCGCAAACAACGTGAAGGTCAACATCAAGTGGGTTGCAGCTGACCTGTGCGCAACCGACGAAGATGCAGACCACCAGCTGCGCAACATGGACGCAATCCTCGTGCCCGGCGGCTTCGGCATCCGCGGCCTGGACGGTAAGATCGGCGCCCTCAAGTACGCACGCGAGCACAAGATCCCGACCCTGGGTATCTGCCTCGGCCTGCAGTCAATGGTCATCGAGTACGCACGCAACGTGTTGGGCCTGACCGAAGCATCCTCCACCGAGTTCGATCCGGAAACCTCCGTACCGGTCATCGCAACCATCGAAGAGCAGAAGCAGTTCGTCGAAGGTGCAGGCGACCTGGGTGGCACCATGCGCCTGGGCCTGTACAAGGCAAACCTGGTTCCCGGCTCTCAGGTAGCTAAGGCGTACGGTGCAACCGAGGTTGCAGAGCGTCACCGCCACCGCTACGAGGTGAACAACGAGTACCGCGAGCAGCTTGAAGAAGCAGGTCTGCGTATCTCCGGTACCTCCCCGGACTCCTCGCTGGTCGAGTATGTGGAACTGCCTGCAGAGGAACACCCCTACTACGTGGCAACTCAGGCACACCCCGAGTACCGCTCGCGTCCGACTCGCCCGCACCCGCTCTTCTCCGGCCTGATTAAGGCTGCTCTGGAGCGCCGCGGCGCCTAACATCTAGGCACAAACGTTCAGCATCCCGCTCACCCCGTGCAGGGGAGAGCGGGATGCTTTCGTTTAAACCTGAATATGCCTTATTCCGTGCCCGTACCTAACGCGCCAAACATAGCGGGGCTAAGAAGCCGCCTACAATGAAAGAATGAGCAACAACCAGCAGATTATTGATGCACCCTCCGAACGCACCATCCGCACCCGCACCGTGAAGTACAGCGGCTACGTAATCGAAACGACCGTTGAAGAGTACGAACTCAACGAAAACACCGTGCTGACCCGCGACGTCGTGGAAATGCCCGGCGCCGTCGCCGTGGCGGTTCTCAACGACAACAACGAACTGCTGATGCTCAACCAGTACCGCCACCCGGTGCGCATGAACCTCTGGGAAGTACCCGCCGGACTGCTCGACATTGACGGTGAAGACCCCCTGGCCGCCGCGCAGCGCGAACTTGCCGAAGAGGCAGACCTGCAGGCAGTCATCTGGAACGCTCTGACCGACTACTTCAGCAGCCCCGGCGCAACCAGCGAAGCAGGCCGCGTCTACCTGGCGCGTAACCTCTCGGAACTGCCCGCCGAAGAACGTAGCGAACGCACCGACGAAGAAGCAGAAATGACCTACCGCTGGGTGCCCCTCGCCGAGGCAGTACAGCTGGTGCTGGGTGGAAAGGTTCATAACGCGCTCGCTATTCAGGCTGTACTCGCCACTTACGCGGCGGCGCAGAACAACTTTGAAGGCCTGCGCCCCGCCGAGGGCGGCTGGGAGTTCCACCCCTACATGGGGCAGCGCCGCGAAAAGCCGGAGAACTTCTGCAACCACTAAGAACGGAACGTAGGGTGGGGGAGTAGCTCCGCCTACGGCAAATCCAAATATCAAGAGACCCAAATATCAAGAGGCCCAAACGTCAACAGAACCGACAGAGGAGATAGCGTGAAGCAAGCAAAAAACATGGCGAGCAAGACATCCCGCGGCGCGGGTCTGCTCGGCGTGACCTCTTCTGCCGGTTCCTCTGTGCTGGGTTCCTCCCACCAGGAGGCGCAGACCCCGCTCCAGAAAGCCATTGACCAGTACCTCATCCACCTGCGCGTGGAGCGAGGAAGCAGCGAGCACACCTTCGCTTGCTACGCGCGCGATTTGCGACGATACAGTGCCTACATGGCGACCCTCGGCGTCATCGACCCCGAACGCATCACCACCGCGCAGGTGCGTTCCTTCATGCGGGAACTCGCCGCCCCCACCGTGCCGCTTGCCGGATTCGAAGCGGGGGAGAAAAACAACCAGAACGCGCAGGAATCTCAGGAAGCGCAGGAAGAAGCCGCAGAATTGCTGGCACTGATGATCGCCTCCGAATCAGGGCGAGGTGCTGGAAACGGGCACGCTGGGAAAGGTCGTGCCGGGCAGCCGGAGAAAGCCGGTGCACCAGAAAAAGAAACGCCAACCGCTGAAGCGACACCGAACCTGCCCCTGCCCTTGGGGCCGAACTCCATCGCCCGCACCATGGCGGCAGTCCGCGGAGCACACGCCTTCTGGGTCTCCGCGCTCATCGTGCCCACCGACCCGGCGGCACCGGTCACCCCGCCCAAGAACGTCAAGCGCCTACCCAAAGCAGTCAGCGTAGAAGACATCCAGCGGCTACTCGCCGTACCCGACCGCGAAACCGCCACCGGGCTACGCAACCGAGCCATACTCGAATTCCTCTACGCCACCGGTGCGCGCGTGAGCGAAATGCTCAACGCCGATATCGACGACGTGCACTTCGAAGGAACCCTCACCGATGAAGACGGCAACCAGATTACCCTGCCCGGCTACGTTCGACTTTTCGGCAAAGGAAATAAAGAACGGCTCGTACCCATCGGTAGCTATGCCCAAAAAGCAATCCAAGACTACCTGGTGCGTGCCCGCCCCTCCCTCGTAGCGCACGGTAAAGGCACCGCCGCGCTCTTCGTCAACGGACGCGGCGGCAGACTCGGACGCCAAGGCGCCTGGCTCATCCTCAAAGAAGCCGCCGAAGCCGCCGGGCTCAGCTCCGACTTCTCCCCGCACTCCATGCGCCACAGCTTCGCAACGCACCTGCTGCAGGGCGGAGCCGATATTCGCGTGGTGCAAGAACTGCTCGGACACGCCTCCATCGCCACCACTCAGGTATACACCAAGGTCACGCCCGAGGGGCTCATGGAAGTGTACCGCATGGCCCATCCGCGTGCCCACGAACGGGGATAAAACCCCGTCAATCCGCGGAACAGTCGCTCTTGAGGTAACCTTATAGACAACGCTTAAACTTTAAAACTTCGAATTCATTGATGAAGGTGAACCATTGACTGAAGCTCAGGCTCAAGAACTCGGCCCCACCGGTCGACCCCTGCGCGTATACCCCGACCCGGCTCCGCTGAGCAGCCACGGTCCCGCCCGCATTATCTCTATGGTGAATCAGAAGGGCGGCGTGGGTAAGACCACCTCCACCATTAACCTGGGCGCGGCACTGGCAGAATGCGGCCGTAAGGTGCTGCTGGTCGACTTCGACCCGCAGGGTGCTCTCTCCGCCGGTTTCGGTGCGAACCCGCACGAACTGGACCTGACCGTCTACAACGTCATGATGGACCGCAAGGTGGACATCAAGGACGTTATCCTGCCCACCGGTGTGGAGAATATCGACCTGCTGCCCGCCAATATTGACCTCTCCGCAGCTGAAGTTCAGCTGGTAAACGAAGTGGCTCGCGAGCAGGTTCTCGCCTCGGCGCTGCGCAAGGTTCGCGACGAATACGACGTTATCCTCATCGACTGCCAGCCCTCCCTTGGCCTGCTGACCGTCAACGCACTGACCGCCTCCGAAGGTGTCATCATTCCGCTGATTTGTGAGTTCTTCGCGCTGCGCGCCGTCGCGCTGCTGGTCGACTCCATCGAGAAGGTTCAGGATCGACTGAACCCCGACCTCGAAATCTCCGGCGTACTTGCCACCATGTTCGATGCGCGCACCATCCACTCCAAGGAAGTTCTGGCACGCATCGTGGACGCATTCGGCGACAAGGTCTTCGACACCGTTATCAAGCGCACCGTGAAGTTCCCGGACGCATCGGTGTCCGCCGAGCCGATTCTCAGCTACGCCTCCAGCCACCCTGGCGCGGAAGCATACCGCCAGGTGGCACGCGAACTGATCTACAAGGGCGGCGCACGCTAAAGCCCCACACCTATACGCCCTCTGCTGAGGCGACTCTCACCCTTGAGTCACACCGGCAGAGGGCGTATAATTGTGTGGATTCTAAAGACCCCGCACACTGCTTACACCAAAAATAGGCGAAGTAAAAGCCGCATCTGAGACGGCACCAACAAAGCCGGGGAGAATAAACCTAAGGAGAATAGGTCGTTTATGACCACGAACGTCGCTGCCGTGAGGGTACCGACACCGAACGCAGACACCGCCGCAAACGCCCGGACTGAGGGCCGCGGCCTGCAGAACCCGGAACGCGGTTTCACCCTCACCCTCAGTAATTTTGAGGGTCCCTTTGATCTTCTACTGACCCTGATTTCGCGCCGCAAACTTGACATTACCGAGGTGGCGCTCGCAGAGGTCACCGACGAGTTCCTCGCATACCTGCACGCCCTCTACGCTGAAGGCACCGAACGCGCACTCGACGAAGCCAGCGAATTTCTGGTCACCGCCGCAACCCTGCTGGAACTCAAAACCGCACGCCTGCTCCCGCAGCATCGTGAACCCTTCGAAGAGGACGTTGCACTGCTGGAGGCACGCGATCTGCTCTTCGCCCGTCTGCTGCAATACCGCGCCTACCGCGAAGTCGCCGATATTTTTGCTGAACGCTGGGTGCAAGAAGCGCAGCGTTTTCCCCGTGCGGTAGCCCTCGAAGAACGATTCGCCCAGGCGCTACCCGAGCTGGTTTTTACCGGAGGCGCCGAAGAGTTCGCCCGCATCGCCGCAGCGGCACTGAGCCGAACCCCCAAAGAGCCTGAACCGGAACCCGAAGAAATCGTTGAAGAACTCAACGAGCACCTGCACGTTCCGCTAACCACCATCGCGGCTGAAGAACACTACATTCTGCACAGCCTGCTCGATACGGCGGCGCGGGAACTGAGCTTCGCCGAACTGGTTCAAGGATCCGGCGAACTAGAAATCGCGGTGGTTCGTTTTCTTGCCCTGCTCGAGCTCTACAAAGAAGGTGCCCTGCACGTGGAACAGGATGCCCCGCTCGGAGCTATTCGGGTACGTGCGAGCGCGAGCGCGGCACAGTTCGTGATCCGTGAAGAAACTGCAGACACCGCAGGCACACAGGATGCGCACGAAACCAGCGAAGCACCTGAACCACCAGAATCACCCCAAGTGAACGAATCTGCGAACGAATCTGAAGCTAACACGGGATCGGTAGAGGAGGATTATGAGTAATCATGGCTCACGCTTTGACCGTGAATTCACCCCCGACGACCTTGCGATCGTGAACATGGGCTACTGGGATCCGAACGCAGACGAGGATTCGGAACAGGCTGACTCGGTGCCGGTAGAGGCGGTAGAGTCTGAAATCTCGAAGCCTGCTGAGGCGGACGCTGAGCCGGCTGAGCACGAGGTAGCGGCCGCTCCTCTGGATGAGGTGACCGAAGAAGCTGAGGAGGCTGAAGCCGCCGAAACGGTAGAGGACTCCGATGGTTCCGACATTTCCGACGGCTCCGAGGAATCGCAAGAAACTGCATTCCGCGAGTCGAAGGAATCGGTAACGAAACCGACAGCGAAACCGGCAACGATTCCGGCAGGAGGCCCCTCCACCGCGCCCAGCGTGGCGGTCGATGCCGAAGCCGAATTCTCCAAGGTCGAGGCAATCCCCGGCGGCGTCAAAAGCGCCATCGAAGCGATCCTCGCCGTTGCCGAAGCGCCCGTGAGCGTGCGTGAACTCTCCGCTGCGCTCATCGTCAGCGAACGAGCTGTTGAGCACGCGCTCGACCAGCTGTACCGCGAGTACAACGGCGAAGAAAACGGCTACGGAGAAGACGGAAACCGGGTGGCGCCCGAACCGCGCGGATTTCAGCTACGGAACATCGCAGGAGGCTGGAAGCTCTACGCCCGCGACGACTTCGCCCCCTGGGTGGCACGCTTCGTAACCCGCTCCAAGAACGCGACCCTCAGCAAGCCCGCCTACGAGACACTCGCCGTCATTGCCTACCAGCAGCCGGTGACCAGGGCGAGGGTAGCCTCCATTCGAGGCGTAAACGCGGACGCTGCAATCCGTCAGCTGTTGCAACGGCAGCTGATTCGTGAAGCAGGGCGAGAAGCCGGAAGCGGCGCGACACTCTACGAAACCACGGAGCTGCTGCTGGCGAAGCTCGGGTTGAACTCCCTGGCGGAGTTGCCGGCGCTCGCGCCCTTCCTGCCCGATGATACTGAAGCCGCAGTGCTTGCCGAGGGCAACGACTAAGACAACGAATCAATAAGACGAACGAACGTTCGGGAAATGCCTGAAATGTTCGCACTATACGACAGAAAAGAGAAGAACACCATGGCATATGGAAACTCCTCCCGCGGCGGCCGCTCTGCATCCGGTCGCCCCCAGACCTCCCGCGGCGGCCGTCCCGGCGCTACTCGTCCCGGTCAGGGCGGTAAGCCCGGCGCTAAGGGCGCATCCGCACGCGGTGGTCGCCCCGGCGCACCGAAGGGTGGCGCAGGCAAGGGCGGCGCAAAGGGCTTCGGCGAGAAGAAGTTCGGTGACAAGAAGTTTGGCGAGAAGAAGTTCGGCGCAGGCCGCGCAGGTTCCGGCCGAGGCCGCGGCACCGAACTGCCCAAGCGCGAACGCCGCGCACCGGGCCGCCCCTACCGCTCCGGCGAAGCCTTCGCAAACGAGCGCGGCGAATACCGCGTCAGCAACTACGCTGGCCCGCACCGCCCCCGCCGCCCCCGCAACGCCCCGGTAGACCACTACGATTTCTACAACCACGACGGCGTGCGCCTGCAGAAGCTGCTGGCTCAGGCCGGGGTGGCATCTCGCCGCGTCTGCGAAGAAATGATTACCGAAGGCCGCGTTACCGTCAACGGTGAAGTCGTGACCGAGCTGGGTGTGCGCGTGGACCCCTCCAAGGTGACCGTGCAGGTGGACGGCATGACCGTTCAGACCAACGATAAGCTCGTCTACATGGCATTCAACAAGCCCGCCGGCGTGGTCTCCACCATGGAAGACCCCGAAGGCCGCCCCTGCATCTCTGACTTCCTGCGTTCCTCCATGAGCGAGCGCGTGTTCCATGTGGGCCGCCTGGACGTCGAAACTGAGGGCCTGCTGCTGCTGACCAACGACGGTGAACTGGCGAACCGCCTCACCCACCCCTCCTATGAGGTGCCCAAGACCTACCTGGTGCAGGTTCCCGGCCCGATGGAGCCCGGCGTCGGTGCAGCCATGAAGAAGGGCATTCGCCTGGAAGACGGCGTGACCCGCGTTGACGAGTTCAAGCTGGTGGACTCCACCCCCGGCCATGTGCTCGTTGAGGTGACCATCCACTCCGGTAAGAACCGCATCGTGCGCCGCCTCTTCGACGCCGTCGGCTACCCGGTTGAGCGCCTGGTCCGCGTCGAGATGGGCCCGATCCGTATCGGTTCGCAGAAGCAGGGTACCGTCCGTAACCTCTCCAAGGTCGAGATCGGTCACCTGCTCGCTTCGGTGGACATGTAATAACGCTAAGGAGTTGTCATGAGCTCGCCCGCTGAGCTTTCCGCATCTGAGCTGCCCATCGACTCAACGCTGACCGGGCCGGTGCTCATTATCGGCTCGGGTCTGCTGGGTGCCTCCATTGGTTTGGGGTTGCGTGCGGCAGGATGCGAGGACGTGTACGTCCAAGATATTTCACCCACCGCCGAGGCTGTGGCGCAGGATATTGGTGCCGGTACAAGCTTCTCCACCCTGTCGGAGCAGGAGCGCGCCGCATTCGCCCCGCAGCTGGTGGTGGTGGCTGCGCCTCCGGATAGTGCCGGTGCCGTGTGCGCTCGCGCGTTGAACACCTATGCGCCTCGACCGGAGGCGGGCTACCCCGGCGCCGTGGTGACGGATGTCGCCTCGGTGAAGGTGCAGCCGCTGGCTGATGTGCTTGCCTCGGGTGCGGATGCGTCCCGTTACGTGGGTTCGCATCCGATGGCTGGGCGTGAGAAGTCTGGCCCGGTGGCTGCTCGCGGTGAGCTGTTCCAGGCGCGTCCGTGGATTATCTGCGAGCACGATTCGGTTCGCCCCGAGTGTGTGCGTCTGGTGCGTTCTGTGGCGGTGGAGCTGGGTGCGATTGTGACTTCTCTAAACGTTGAGGAGCACGATCAGACGGTTGCCCTGATCTCTCATGTGCCGCAGGCGATGAGTTCGCTGTTGGCTTCGCGTCTGCAGGACACTCCGCTGTATGCGCTGTCCCTGGCGGGTCAGGGTTTGCGCGATACGGTGCGTATTGCGGCTTCGGACCCTACGCTGTGGGTGCAGATTTTTGCGGCGAACGCTGACCCGATTGTGAAGACCCTCTACGGTGTGCGTGATGACCTGGACCGCCTCATCACGACACTGGAGAACCCGACGGCATCCGGCGCTCGCCTGGATTTGGCGCAGCTGATGAGCGAAGGCAACGCCGGCGTTAGCCGTATTCCGGGTAAGCACGGTACGGCCCCCGCCGCGTTCGCAAAGATGACGGTGCTGGTGGACGATACCCCCGGCACGCTGGCTCGTTTGCTTGCCGAGATTGGTGAGCTGGGCGCGAACCTTGAGGATTTGCGTCTGGAGCACTCGACGGGTGCCCCGGTGGGTATGGCTGAAATCTCGGTCAACCCATCTATTCATGAGGCGCTGGTCCGCGATTTGTCGGCTCGCGGTTGGCGTGTTGTGAAGTAGAGTTAAAGCTGTATTTTCCGGCATAAAGTTTGAGACGAATTTTAAGGAGTGCTGATGCACGAGAACCCTAAACTGACGATTGCTATTGACGGTCCCTCCGGTTCCGGTAAGTCGTCTGTGTCTAAGGAAGTTGCACGCCATTTTGGCCTGGCGTACCTAGACACCGGTGCAATGTACCGTGCCGCAACCTACCGTGTGCTGGAACTTGGCATTGACCTGAACGACGCTGAGGCGATCGCGAAGGCTGTCGAGGAGATGCCCCTGGTGTTCGGTACGAACATTAAAGAAGAAGAGATTCTGATGGGCTCGACCGATATCCGTGAGGAGATTCGTAGCGAGCGCATTTCTTCGGCCGTTTCTGCTGTGGCTTCGGTCCCGGCGGTTCGTGAGCACCTGATTAGCCTGCAGCGTTGGATGATTGACCACGCTATTAACGGCATGGTCGCTGAGGGCCGCGACATCACCACCGTGGTCGCTCCCGACGCTGATGCGCGCATCCTGCTGACTGCTTCTGAAGAGGTGCGCATGGCGCGCCGCGGCCTGGAGAATGTGGAGAAGTCCGGCGCTTCGGGTGACTTGAGCACGCAGATCGCTGAGCGTGATGCAAAGGATTCGAAGGTCAATAACTTTATGGAAGCTGCCGAGGGTGTGACCCTGGTGGACAGCTCGGATCTTGATTTTAATGCGACGGTCTCTGCAGTGATTAACGCTGTGAATGACCAGTTGAAGGCGAAGCGCGCGGGCTAGGCCCCGCCAAAACGCTGGGGGAGTGGTGCATCCGCTCCCAAGAAGACGTTGAGCCGCGCTCGCGTGCTGACCATTGGGATGGGCGTGGGGCGGGTAGAGAAAGGAATGCGCATGGCTGAGGACGCTATCCGCGACGATTACGAAGATAAGTACCTGGGCGGTGGCGAGGACGACGTTACCGAGCGCCTCGCTGAGATTGATGATGAGACCGCTGACCAGCGTGCTCAGGCTCTTCTTGAGGGTCTTGAGGACTACGACCTGGATGAAGAGGACCGCGCCCTGCTGGGTGCCTGGGGCTTCGACATTGAGGAAGAGGAAGAGCAGCTCGCTGATCCGGTAGTGGCGATTGTTGGCCGCCCGAACGTGGGTAAGTCGACCATCATTAACCGTATTCTGGGCCGCCGTGAAGCGGTGGTTGAGGATAAGCCGGGTGTGACTCGTGACCGCGTGTCCTATAAGGCTGAGTGGCTGGGTAAGAGCTTCACCCTGGTTGATACCGGTGGTTGGGAGTCTGACGCCCGCGGTATTGATGCTCAGGTTGCTGAGCAGGCTGAGATTGCTGTGGAGCAGGCCGATGTTGTGGTCCTGGTGGTGGATGCCCGCGTGGGTGTGACCGCTTCGGATGAGCAGATTGTGCGTATGCTGCGCCGCGTGAAGAAGCCGATCATTCTGATTGCTAACAAGATTGATGACGCTCACCTGGAGCCGGAGATTTATAACCTCTGGTCGCTGGGTATGGGTCAGCCGTTCCCGGTGTCGGGTCTGCACGGTCGTGGCCTGGCGGATGCTCTGGATGAGATCCTTGAGGTTATGCCGGAGTACTCGCAGTTTGCTCAGCCGGAGGCGCTGGGCGGCCCGCGTCGTGTGGCTCTGGTGGGTCGCCCGAACGTGGGTAAGTCGTCGCTGCTGAATAAGTTGGCTGGTTCTGAGCGTGCCGTGGTGAATGACCTGGCTGGTACGACTCGTGACCCAATTGACGAGATTATTGAGCTGGGTGGCTACCCCTGGCGTTTTGTGGATACCGCGGGTATTCGCCGTCGCCAGCACATGGCTAAGGGTGCGGAGTTCTACTCTTCGCTGCGTACTCAGACTGCTCTGGAGCGTTCTGAGGTTGCCGTGGTGCTGCTGGATGTTTCCGAGCCGATTTCTGAGCAGGATGTGCGTATCGTGCAGACCGTGATTGATTCGGGTCGTGCGATGGTCCTGGCATTCAATAAGTGGGATACCCTCGATGAGGACCGCCGCTACATGCTTGAGCGCGAGATTGAGCGCGACCTGGCGCATGTGCAGTGGGCGCCTCGCGTGAACATTTCGGCGAAGACCGGCTGGCATAAGGATAAGCTGGTGCCCGCCCTGGAGCACTCGCTGGAGTCGTGGGATTCGCGTATTCCGACCGGTCGCCTGAACGCGTTCCTGGGCGAGATTGTGGCCGCGCATCCGCACCCGCTGCGTGGTGGTAAGCAGCCGCGTATTCTCTTCGGTACTCAGGTGTCTTCGCGTCCGCCGAAGTTCGTGCTCTTTACTACCGGTTTCTTGGATCCGGGTTACCGTCGCTTCATTATGCGTCGTCTGCGTGAGACTTTTGATTTCACGGGTACTCCGATTGAGATTTCGATGCGTGTGCGTGAGCGTCGTTCCTTGGGTGAGCGTCAGAGCGCGAAGGCTAAGAAGGGTAAGGGTGGCCGCCGCTAGTAGCGGGGTGTGTCTGCTTGATGCCCTGTCGCTGGGCTGGCCCCTTGCTAGGTTTGGCCCCCACGCACTGGATTCTGTGCAGAAAATCTGCGAGGAAAAGATTTTTAAGATTTTTTCTAAAAAGTGGGATTCTGGCTTGCGTGGGGGGTGAAAGCCCGGTATAGTTATTCGAGTGTTCAGGGGAAACTTTGAAAACAATATCGTGAATAACGAATCGGGTTGTGGCGCAGCTTGGTAGCGCACTTGACTGGGGGTCAAGGGGTCGCAGGTTCAAATCCTGTCAACCCGACAGATAAAGCTCCGGAAGGTTTTTCCTTCCGGAGCTTTTTTGTATGCCATTTAGGGGTTTGCGGGGGGGGGGGGGGGCGCGCCGCGGCACCCCGCGCGGGGGGGGTGTGGGGTTTGCAG
>NZ_JANCOC010000005.1:0-129048 GCF_024294905.1 Rothia gullae | reverse complement strand
CCCCCCCCCCCCCCCCCCCCCCCCCCCCCCCCCCCCCCCGTCCCCCCCCCCCCCTCTTTTTTCCCCCCCCCCCGCGGCGGCCGGGGGGGGGGCCCCCAGAGAGAGAGCGAGCGCGGGGCTGGGTTGTGTCGGTTTGAACGTTCCCGAGGCGCTGCGTGCTCTGGCAGGGCTTTGGCGGGTTCTTATTCCCTTGTAATAGCGGGGGAGGGGGCTGGGTAAGCCCTCAAGCCGGGGTGGGCTTTAGGTTAGGTTGCAATTATGAGCTTGAATCTAAATGTTGGAATATGCCCGATTTTGTGGGTGTTAAGTGGTACATTTGGTAGACAAGGAATTGCGTTTTGGGATTCAGGAATTATCGTCCTGACACTGAAATTCCCTTGATAAATCAAGGAATATTCAGGTTTCTGTGACAAAAACGCCGTTTCAATACACTAAATTTTATAGCCGCAAAACCAACACGAACCCAAGTGAAGGCATATATCCCCAGAGGATAGCGCCCATAACGCATAAAACAGCTAGGTGCACGCACCGGCAACACACGGCACACACGCCGCCACAAGCGTCGCTGGGAAGGTTTTACGGTACAACTCGATCCCGCCCCCGTGGGCGTGGAAAGGAACACAATAAACCATGTGGCAGCAAGTCTACGACCCGCTGAACTCGAGTGCACTCTCCGCACTCGTGGCAGCAGTCCCGATTATTTTCTTCCTTCTGGGCCTCACCGTCCTGAAGCTCAGCGGTATTAAATCTGCCGTTATCTCCCTCGTCCTAGCTCTCCTCATCGGTTGCGCTATCTTCGGCATGCCCGTCACCGCAGGTGCAGGCTCCATCCTCTACGGTTTCCTCTCGGGCATGTGGCCCATCGGCTGGATCGTTCTCATGGCAGTGTGGCTCTACCGCATTTCCGTGCGTTCCGGCGGCTTCGAAATCGTTCGTTCCTCGATTTCCTCCATCTCTACCGACCAGCGCATCCAGATGCTGCTAATCGCATTCTGCTTCGGCGGCTTCCTTGAAGGTGCTGCCGGCTTCGGTATCCCGATCGCTATCTGTGCTGCACTGCTCGTGTCCCTGGGCTTCAACCCGCTCAAGGCCGCAATGTTCGCTCTGATTGCTAACGTGAGCTCCGGTGCGTACGGCGCTATCGGTATCCCCGTGACCACCGCAGCAACCCGCGGTGGCGTGGACCTGCATGCACTGTCTATCGAAATGGTCCTGGTTATCCAGATCATGGCAGGTCTGATCCCCCTGCTGCTCGTTGCTATTCAGGACGGTCTGCGCGGTATCCGCGAGGTCGGTCTGGTAGCTCTCATGGTTGGCGTTATCTACTCCGGCGGCCAGTCCGTTCTGCTCGCAACCCTGGGTAACCCCGAGCTCGTCGACATCATCCCGCCGCTGCTGGCACTGGTCGCTCTGGCACTGGTCATGCAGAAGTGGCAGCCCAAGCACATCTTCCGCGAGCCCACCGCTCCCTCCCTGGAAGAAGTTCAGGCTCAGCAGAGCGTCAAGCACACTGGCGGCGAGATTCTCAAGGCCTGGAGCCCCTTCGTCTACCTGTCCGTCGTGATCCTGCTCTGGTCCACCGCTCTGAAGCCCGTCTTCGCTGCTAAGGGCGCGCTTGACTTCACCAATATCACCTTCCCCCTGCCCTGGCTGCACCAGAGCATCTCGCAGGCGGCACCGATTGTTGCAACCCCCAAGCCTATCGACGTGACCTACACCTGGAACATTGTGGGCGCATCCGGTACCGCAATTCTGGTGGCTACCATCATCACCATCCTGACCTCCTCCATCAGCTGGGGCGAGGCTATCGAGGAGCTCGGCGGCACCTGGAAGCAGCTGCAGACCCCGATTCTCATGATCTGCCTGGTCATGTCCGTTGCTAACGTCATGAACTACGCGGGTATGATTACCTCCATCGCACTGGCTGTTGCCGCTGTGGGCGCAATCTTCCCGCTGCTGTCCCCGATTATCGGTTGGATTGGTGTGTTCGTGACCGGTTCTGTGGTGAACAACAACATCCTCTTCGCTGGCCTGCAGGCTACCACCGCACAGCAGATTGGCGTCAGTCAGACCCTGCTGGTTGCATCTAACACCGCCGGTGGTGTGATGGCGAAGATCGTTTCCCCGCAGTCCATCGCAATTGCAGCTGCTGCTGTGAACAGCGCAGGCGAGGAATCGAAGATTACCTCCATGGCGATCAAGTACAGTGCAGCTCTGCTGGCTATCACCTGTGTTTGGGTTTATGTCCTGTCTCTGATCGGCCTCTAAACAGCGTGAGAACCCGATGCGTATAGCCCCCTCCGGTTGAGAGCGAGGCTCCTCAATACGGTCTGTATCAAGCCCCCTTCTACTCTGATAGGAGGGGGCTTTTACACTATCTAGGATTGCTAGGGAGGCGCAGTTGGTGGTTCGAAGGGGAGCGGTGAGGGGTGAATACCGAGGAGTGTAAATATGCACATAAATATCGTTTGTGCACACTTAAGGTTATCCTATCCTGAACTCTACCAGGAGACCTGATAGCTTAAAAAGATAAAGTCATGAGCACCTAGTTAGCGGGAATAAAACCGCCACCTACCGGTCAAACACCTCGGAATATCTCACCGAGCAACGCCTGGTCGCTGATGACCAAAATGCTTCACCGATGGACCCGTTTACGACGTACAGGACGGGCCCATCGGTTTTTATGCGGCCCAACGCTTCCATACAGCGCAGACGCCGTACCGGAAGAAGCGCCCGCCTAGAAAGCACAGACCGAAAGGAACACCCCGCCCTATGTGGCAGCAAACCTACGACCCGCTGAACTCACCGGTGCTCTCCGCACTGGTCGCAGCAGTACCCATCGTCCTCTTCCTGCTGGGCCTAACCGTCCTGAAACTCAGCGGCCTCAAATCAGCACTGCTGACCCTCGGCACCACTCTCATCATCGGCTGCGCGGTCTTCGGCCTGCCCATCACCGCAGGTGCCGGTTCCATCCTTTCCGGCTTCCTCTCGGGCATGTGGCCCATTGGCTGGATCGTGCTCATGGCGGTGTGGCTTTACCGCATCGCTGTGCGCGCCGGTAACTTCGACATCGTGCGCTCCTCCGTCTCCTCCATCTCGAACGACCAGCGCATCCAGGTGCTACTGATCGCATTCTGCTTCGGCGGCTTCATCGAAGGTGCAGCAGGCTTCGGCATCCCGATCGCTATCTCTGCGGCACTGCTCGTATCCCTGGGCTTCAACCCCCTCAAGGCATCCATGCTGGCGCTGGTAGCCAACGCCGCGTCCGGCGCCTACGGCGCTATCGGCATTCCCGTGACCACCGCCGCTAAGGTCGGCGGCCTGGACACCGCACACCTGTCCGCAGGCATGGTTCCGGTACTGCAGATTTTCGTCGCCTTCGTGCCGCTGCTGATGGTTGCAATCCAGGACGGTATGCGCGGCATCCGCGAAGTCGGTCTCGTAGCGCTCATGACCGGCGTCATCTTCTCCGGCGGTCAGGCAGCTATCCTGATGCTGCTCGGCTCTCCCGAACTGGTCGATATCATCCCGCCGCTGCTGTCCCTGGTAGCGCTGGCACTCGTCATGCGTTCCTGGCAGCCCAAGCACATTTACCGCGAACCCACCGCTCCGAGCCTTGAAGAAGTTCAGGCTCAGCAGAGCGTGAAGCACACCGGCACTGAGATTGTTAAGGCGTGGAGCCCCTTCATCTTCCTCTCCGCAACCATCCTGCTCTGGTCCACCGCGCTCAAGCCCGTGTTCGCAACCACTGGTCCGCTGGGGGCTGCAACCCTGGCATTCCCCATCCCCGGCATTCACCAAGCCATCACCACCGGTGCTGGTAAGACCGTGACCGCCATCTTCTCTTGGAACACCCTGGGCGCATCCGGCACCGCAATTCTGGTGGCGGCACTCATCACCATCCTGACCTCGAAGATCAGCTGGGGTGAAGCCTTCGAAGAACTCGGCGGCACCTGGAACCAGCTGAAGATGCCGATCCTCATGATCTGCCTGGTCATGTCCGTCGCAAACGTCATGAACCACGCCGGTATGACCACCTCCATCGCTCTGGCGCTCGCAGCAGCCGGCCCGGTTTTCCCGCTGCTGTCCCCAATCATCGGTTGGATTGGCGTGTTCGTGACCGGCTCCGTGACGAACGCTAACGTGCTCTTCGCGGGTCTGCAGTCCACCACCGCAGCCCAGATTGCTGTTGACCCGACCCTGCTCGTGGCTGCAAACACCGCCGGTGGCGTGATGGGTAAGATCGTCTCCCCGCAGTCCATCGCAATCGCGGCGGCGGCAGTAAATAGCGCAGGCGAGGAATCGAAGATTACCTCCATGTCCATTAAGTACAGCGCTATTCTGCTGGGCCTGGTCTGCGTCTGGTCCTTCGCTCTGTCGCTCATGATGGGCTAAAGGCCGATACCGGATTCGGCGTAACCCCGTATAAGAAACCCCTCGATAAGAACCCTGCGTTTTCTCTGCAGAAGACGAATCGAGGGGTTTCACGCATAGTCAGGGAGGTTCCACCAAGCCGGGAAGAGGCGTAGAATTACTTCTTGTGCTTGCTCCTGCATGATTCTGCACATCGCCACAGGTTATGCTCCAGAATAAAGAACGGGCAGGTGCCTCATAGAACACCTACTGCGTAAGGAAAAAACAATGCAGGCGCTCGCAACGATTACTACTGTCTTTGCCTTTATTGCTATAGCTATTCATGTCTACATCTGGATTATTGAATCCTTCCTCTGGACCAAGCCTAAGGGCCGCGAAACCTTCGGAATGACCGAAGAATTCGCCGATTCCACCAAGGAGATGGCGGCAAACCAGGGCCTGTACAACCTGATGCTCGCCTGGATTGCCGCAACCGGTCTGCTGGCTTTCTGGTTCGGCTCCCCGCAGGTGGGTGTGGCACTCATGTTCGCAGGCCTGGGCTCCATGACGATTGCTGGTGCCTACCTGTTCCTCACCTCCCCGGATAAGCGTAAGCCGGCACTGATTCAGCTGACCCCGCCGCTGCTGTCTCTGATCTTCCTCTTTGTGATGATCTAATTCAGAGCGGAACATCTCAAGGTATAAAAGCCGCGTGCTTACTCCACTGAAGTAACACGCGGCTTTTCTATGCCCTTGCACGCGAGCACGCCAAGCGAGGGGAGCTTAGGGGTGAGGGGAGCTTAGGTAAAGAGCCCCGAACAGCCTCGCCGATGCGAACCCACCAGGTGCGCATCAACCATACCGACCGCGCACATGAGCGCATAGGCGGTCACCGGACCTAAGAACACACCTCCTAGAGATTTAAAAGAGCTGGCAAGAAGCGCGGACTCGGGTGTATCTGTCCGAATATCTTCCAGAGTATGCGGCGCGATAGTCTCATGTGGCGCGAAGGACCACAGCCACGCCGGTAGCCCTCCCGGTACACGCGTGCCGTCGGATAGGGTGCGCTCGCGCATCCGGTCCAGGTCTTCATCGCTTAGCGTACGAGCTCGACGGCGGCGAGTATTCGGCACCTCAACGCTATCCGTATTGGTCGGGGTAGAAGAGGGCGCGATAAGGGGAAGATGAATATCCTTGGCGGATGCGTTACGCGGCGTGGCAGCAAGCTCACGCATCCGAAGGGTCAGCTGTGCATTGGAGATGACCGCGCGAATCTTTCGCTCGTTACGGATAATCTCTTCGTCCTGGAGGAGCCTGGCAACATCCTGATCGGTGAACGCAGCCACGCGTTCGGGATCGAACCCCTCGAAAGCGCGACGAAATGCCTCACGGCGGGCAAGAATCGTGCGCCAGGAAAGACCCACCTGAAAAGCTTCAAGGCTCAGGGCTTCGAAGAGTCCCCGCTCATCGGTGATGGGCATACCCCATTCGGTGTCGTAGTAGTCACGCAGAAGCTCATTGGTCACCCATGTGGGGTAACTCAGGGTGTTTTCGAGGGGGTTGGCGGGAATAGTAGATTGCGAGGTCACGATTTCTCCTCTCTGAGAGTGCTGAGCTCATCTGAATATTTCGGAATCATGTTCTACTTAAACAGTAGCTCTAGCGTAATTAAATCGCAAGTATATTCGATTATGTGTCGTGGTGCAGAGCAACGAAACCGAAAATAGGTACGACAGAGGGCAGAGCCCGCATCCGATGCACGCTCCGCCCTCTGACAAGTTTCAATCACCGCCGGGTGACATCGCTAGAAGAGCCGTGCCTCCCGCACCTCTTCCGGCTCCTCCAGATCGAGGAGGAACTGCTTACGCTCAACCCCGCCAGCGTAGCCGGTCAAACTACCATCAGCACCAATAACGCGGTGACATGGAATCATAATAGAAACCTTATTGCGGCCGACCGCCTGCCCCACAGCCTGCGCCGGAGCACCGGGGCCAACCGCGCGCGAAATCTCGCCGTAAGTGGTGGTGTACCCGGCAGGAACAGTCTTCAGATGCTCCCACACAATCAGCTGAAAATCGGTGCCCTCAGGATCTAGCGGCAACGTAAAAGAAGTGCGCTTGCGGTCAAAATACTCGGAGAGCTCTGCCTCAGCACGCGACAGCAGCCGTGCCGCAGCATACTCACCGGCTGGCTCTTCACCATTTGTAACGCCGTGCTCGCGCAGATAGGCGTCAGGATTCTCAATCAGCCCACCAAGCTCATGGGGGAGCGGGAAGTGCGCCTGATCCTCGTACCAGATGCCCACAATCGCATCCGCACGGGCGGCAAGGTAGAGCACGCCGACGGGGCTCGAATAGTGAGTGTACCAGCGTGCGAGCGCTTCCGGCTGCTGCTGCGAATCGGTCGCTTTGGTCATGCTCTTCCTCGTTGGCTCCTGGGCGTGTACTGCAGATGGTATTAGAGGTAAATATCCCTTTCAACCATCATAGGGGAGGGGCGCCTCCGTACCGTACCCGTAGCGGGTTTTGTCTATAACTAACCGCTATATATGAGATGTATGCACCGCCGTTGAAACATCTCAGGACGCCCTGACAATTTTGCCTGAGCCTCAAGAGGAGGAAGAGAAGTACGCTACTTAGCGGCTGCCCCGTCAGAATTACGCTCTATCAGAATTACGCTCCGTGTGGTGCAGATGCGTAACTAACTGCCATCTTCGGCGGTCAGAATAGAATCAATAAGCCTATATATCTATGATGCGGCACTTGAAGTGGACATCAAAGGTATACAAACGCTGTTAGACCAACCCCACACAACATGTGAACGGGTATCTCATCAAGGGGCATAAAACTAGTGATTTTTACAGCGAGAACAGCAACACGAAAAGCGAACCCCACTCATCGTTAACGCAGGGAACCCAGTAACAAGAGATAAAAGTCTGTCCGCAGCGGTACGTGAAGCACCACAGCGGACGGGAGCGTAAATAAAGTATCAGCGCGAACTATCGACTCCTGTCAGGACAGCGCATGAATATGTCGCGTACGCGTCCTGTGTGGTACTGACACCTCACGAACAACACCGCACCAGGTGATTGGCGGAAGATACCAAATTTACAAAAACCAACGGTACCCCAGCACTAATTTTTGTAGAAATTACGCCGCAATAAACGCTGAATTGAGCGTTATAAAACAGCGAAAAGCCCCGGCTACTTCAACCCCATAGCGGGGGAGAAACAGTCGGGGCTTCGCTAGTACGCGGGCCGTGCCGTTAGGCAACGGGTGCTGCGATTAGGCGGTCGGAACGTCCTCGTCAACCCACTCGAGGGTGCGGGAGACAGCCTTCTTCCACAGGCGGTACTGGCGGTCAACCTCTGCGGGCTCCATGGAGGGCAGCCAGCGCTTGTCCTCAGCCCAGTTGTCCACAACGTCCTGCTCGCCGGTCCAGAAACCAACAGCGATACCTGCAGCGTATGCTGCGCCCAGAGCGGTGGTCTCAACAACCTTCGGGCGAATCACGGGAACGCCGAGGATGTCAGCCTGGAACTGCATGAGGAACTCGTTAGCGGTCATGCCGCCGTCCACGCGCAGCTCGGAGAGCTCAACACCGGAGTCAGCGTTCATTGCGTCCAGAACCTCGCGGGTCTGGAATGCGGTTGCTTCCAGCGCCGCACGCACGATGTGTGCACGGTTCACGTAGCGGGTCAGACCAACGATGACGCCGCGAGCGTCGGAACGCCAGTGCGGTGCGAACAGGCCGGAGAATGCAGGAACAACGTAGCAGCCACCGGAGTCCTTGACGGAGGTAGCCAGTTCCTCAGACTCTGCAGCGTGCTCAATCATGCGCAGGTTGTCGCGCAGCCACTGGATCAGGGAGCCGCTCATTGCGACCGAGCCTTCCAGAGCGTAGACGGGAGCAGCGTCGCCAATCTTGTATGCGACGGTGGTCAGCAGACCGTTGTTGGAGAAGACGGGCTCGTTGCCGGTGTTCATGAGCATGAAGTTACCGGTACCGTAGGTGTTCTTCGCCATGCCCTTCTCGAAGCAAGCCTGACCGAAGGTTGCAGCCTGCTGGTCGCCCAGGATACCCGCGATGGGGGTGCCTGCGAGCAGACCGGTTGCGCGGCCGAATCCGTACACCTCGGAGGAGGACTTGATTTCGGGCAGCATGCTCATGGGGATACCCATGTCTGCAGCGATCTGCGGATCCCATTCGAGGGTGCGGATGTTCATCAGCAGGGTACGGGATGCGTTGGTTACGTCGGTGACGTGAACACCGCCATCAACACCACCGGTCAGGTTCCAGACCAGCCAGGTGTCGGTGTTGCCGAAGAGCAGGTCGCCGCGTTCTGCGCGCTCGCGTGCGCCTTCAACGTTGTCCAGGATCCACTTGATCTTGGGGCCGGAGAAGTAGGTGGAGAGGTTCAGACCGACGATGTCGTGGTACTTGCCAACGCCCTCTTCGCCTGCGAGCTCTTCAACGATTTCCTGGGTGCGGGTGTCCTGCCAGACGATTGCGTTGTAGACGGGCTCACCGGTGTTCTTGTCCCACACGACGGTGGTTTCACGCTGGTTGGTGATGCCGACTGCAGCGATTTCGTGGTGGTTTACTTCGCCGTTTGCCATAGCGGTTGCTACGACCTTACGGACGTTCTGCCAAATTTCGGTTGCGTTGTGCTCGACCCAGCCTGCCTTGGGGAAGATCTGCTCGTGCTCGAGCTGACCGTGCGCTACGTTCTCGCCTGCCTTATTGAACAGGATCGCGCGGGAGCTGGTGGTGCCCTGGTCGATGGAGAGGATGTACTTGCGCTCGACGTTGAGGGTTGCGGAGTGCAGAGAAGTCGTCATTGATTTTTCCTTAGAACAAAAGAACGGGGGTTATTAGAGAGGTTTAGAGGGGCAGAACAGCCGGAACAATCAGGCCAGCGAGGACTGCGCCGATAATCGGGCCAACAACCGGAACCCATGCGTAAGACCAGTTGGAACCGGTCTTACCGGGGATAGGCAGGAAGGTGTAGGCGATACGGGGGCCGAGGTCACGTGCGGGGTTGATAGCGTAACCGGTTGCGCCACCAAGGCTCATACCGATAGAAACAACGACCAGGGTAACAGCCAAGGGGCCAATCTGGGCGGGGGTCTTACCGGATGCGATGATCCAGCCAATCAGGACGAAGGTGCCGATAATCTCGGTGAGCAAGTTCCAGCCGTAGGACTTGATGGCGGGGCCGGTTGCGAAGATGCCGAGGCGGTCGCCCGGGTCCTCATCGAAGTGCTTCTTGTAGGTGAGGTACGCACCGATTGCGCCGGCCATTGCGCCCAGAACCTGAGCGACGATGTACAGGGCGATGTTGCCTGCGGTTGCGGGAACGCCAGTTGCCAGGTCGAGGCCTGCAGTTGCCAGGCCAACGGTCACAGCGGGGCTCAGATGTGCACCGGAGAGGAAGGAGAGGTATACGGCGGTGAACACTGCCAGACCCCAACCGAAGGTGATAACAACCCAGCCTGCGTCCTTAGCGTAGGACTTCTTGAGGGTCACTGCGGCACATACGCCGGCACCGAGCAGAATCAGGATGAAGGTGCCGAAGAATTCGGAAGCGAAGATTCCGAGGGGGGTGGGGGCCCCGGACGCATCCACGAGTGCGGATGAACCGGCTGCAAGTACAGTTCCTGAGGAAGCAAGAAGAGACATTGATGCTCCTTGAAGACGAAGCGTCTGGAAGGCAAGCGAACCGATGCTTGTTTGTTCCTGTGCCGTCCTCCCCGCAATGCGGTTTTTTTTTGGGGGGGGGGGCACAACGCTGTGCTGAAATGTGTAGCGGTTGCTACAAAAAATATTGGTTGAATGTCTGAACGGGAAGCAGACTGCACTGTGGGTTAGCCCCGTATTTAGCGCTCTGCTTCTTGTGCAGTGGGTTTACCCTAAACGGTTATTTAACCCTCCGTCCACCCCTCACCGAAAAATATGAGTTAGCCCATACCGGTGAGGGGCGAATGGTCGGTTCGTACCAAGTAATCGGTTACAAAAGGTACGCGGAATCTCTAAGGATTAGAGCTTCACACGAGGTGCCACGGGGGTGACAGCCTCAATCTTTGCCGATGCCTCAGCGTCGGTGGAGGTGGACTCTGCCTCGCGCATTGCTGCAACGCGTGCTGCGTAGAGGTCGAGTTCCTCCTTGACCTTCTTGTCGTCCCAGCCGAGTTCGGCACGCATAATGGTGAGGATCTCGTCTGCTGCTGCCAGGCCGCGGTCGCGCTGCTCGAGGTCGAGGCGTACGCGGCGGACCAGAACGTCCTCCAGGTGCAGGGCACCCTCGTAGCGGACAGCGAAGACAACGTCTGCACGCAGGAACTGGGGTGCCTTAGCCAGGGGAGTACCGAGGGAGGGGTCAGCGTCGATGAGAGCGCCGAGGTCCTCAATCTGCGCGCCGTAACGCTCAAGCAGGTGGGTGATACGGTCCTCATCCCAGCCGTAGCGCTCTGCGTAGCGTGCACGGTTAGCAGCGATCGCGTGGTAGCCGTCTGCGCCGACCAGGCCGATGGTTGCGGTTACGGAGGGGTTCTGTTTAGCCTGCTCGCCCAGTGCGAAGTCGACAGCATCGGCAGCCATGACACGGTAGGTGGTGAGCTTGCCGCCTGCGATGGCGCTCATACCGGGTGCAACCTCGGTCACGGTGTGCTCGCGGGAAACCTTGGTGGATGCTGCACCGTCCTTGACCTTGGGTTGCAACAGCGGGCGCAGACCGGTGTAGGTGCCGATAATGTCCTCGCGGGTCAGCGGGTTAGCGATCAGCTTGTTAGCCTGCATCAGGACGTAGTCGATGTCCTTGCTGGTCGCGACGGGGCGCTCGCGGTCCTCGGCGTAGGGGGTGTCGGTGGTGCCGATGATCCAGTAACGCTGCCAGGGGATGATGAAGAGAACGGACTTCTCGGTCTTGGTGAAGATACCGCTGGTTGCGTTGATGCGGTCGCGGGGAACCACGATGTGGATGCCCTTGGATGCCAGAACCTCCAGGCCACCATCGGGGTTAGCAAGGGACTCAGATTCTTCGGTCCACACGCCGGTTGCGTTGATGACGTGCTTTGCGCGCACATTCAGGCGCTCGCCGGTCTCCAGGTCTGCCAGCTCTGCGCCGATGACACGGCCGGATGCGTCCTTGGTGAAGCCGACAACCTGGGTGCGGGATGCAGCCAGTGCGCCGTAGCCTGCAGCGGTGCGGACGACGTCGATGACGAGGCGTGCGTCGTCAACGCGTGCATCGTAGAACTGGATTGCGCCGCTGAATGCGGAGTCCTTGATGTCGGGGAAGACGGTCTTGGTGCCGGCCTTAGTGAAGTGACGCTGGGAGGGGACGCCCTTGTTGCCGCGGGAGCCGAGGAACGCCAGGGTGTCGTACATGCCGATGCCGATTGCGGAGTATGCGCGCTCGATGACGGGCATCTTCAGGGGCCACAGGAAGGGCTGTGCGTGCACGAGGTGGGGTGCAATCTTGTTCAGCAGCAGGCCGCGTTCGGTGAGAGCTTCGGTCACGAGCTTGAAGTCGAGGTTGTAGAGGTAGCGCAGGCCGCCGTGAACGAGCTTGGAGGACCATGCGCTGGTGCCTGCTGCCCAGTCACCTGCTTCGACGATGCCGGTGCGCAGGCCGCGGGTTGCTGCGTCGAGGGCAATACCTGCACCAGTGATGCCGCCGCCGACGACCAGGATGTCGAGTTCTTCGTTGACCATGCTCTTGAGTGCCTTGGCGCGGGACTCAGCGGTCAGCTGGGACTGCTGTGCAATGTGCTGGGAGCTCATGTGGTGCTCTTTCCTGTCTTGCCGCGTGCGCGGCGTGGGGTTTCATCTTGCAAATAGTAAAACCCAATGGTGAAATAATAGCCAAGTAGCTTGAACGGATTTTCACTGGGGGTCTGGGGTTGATGAAAGAACGCACTAACCACACTTACGAGGCGGCGCAACTGTACTACATCCACAACATGACGATGGACGCTATCGCGGCCCGTCTGGGAGTTTCCCGTGCCACTGTGTCGCGTCTACTTAAAAGTGCTCGTGAGAGCGGCATGGTGCAGATTCGTCTGGATGAGTCATTCCGTACCCGCAATGAACTGGAGCGCTGCATCGGCGAGCGCTATAAGGTGCGCGTTACTCTCGTGAATATCCGTTCGGACGCCACACCCATTGCCCGTATGAGTCAGGTATCCCGCACCGCGGCGGCGATGCTTGATTCTCTGGTCGACAATGGAACGAGTCTGGGTGTGGCGTGGGGTTCAACGATGACTGAGATTTCTCGTCATCTGCCGCGTCGTCCTCTGAAGGGCGTGACGGTGGTTCAGCTGAACGGTGCCGGTAACGCGCACCATTCGGGTATTCCGTACTTGGGTTCCTTGCTGGGGCAGCTGGTGAATGCTTATGATGCGCAGACTATCCATTTTCCGGTTCCTGCGTTCTTTGACTACGCGGACACGAAGACTGCCATGTGGCGTGAGCGTAGCGTGCAGAAGAATCTGCATGCCCAGCAGAATGTTGACCTTGCTATTTTTGGCGTGGGTGCTTTTGGCGGGCCTATTCCTTCTCACGTGTATTCGGGTGGCTATTTTGAGGCGCAGGAGCAGCGTCAGTTACGTGAGTTGGGTGTTGTGGGGGATATGTGCACGATTCTTCTGCGTGAGGACGGCTCATGGGCTGATTTGGAACTGAATAAGCGTGCGTCCGGTCCGACTCCGAAGGAGCTGGCTCGTATTCCGCGCCGTATTTGCGTTGCATCCGGTACTCACCGTGTGCGTGCTTTGCGCGGTGCATTGCGTACGGGTGCTATTACCGACTTGGTTCTTGATGATGCCCTGGCAAAGGCGCTCATGGAGAAATAGCTAAAAATAATCGCCTCGAGTTCGAGAGTCCGTGGCTATGGGGTAAAAGGGCACCTTGAATCTGAAAGGGTAGTGTTGAGAGCTTTCCTGGTGAAGCTCTCAAGCGTCGCCTGAACAATATTTCAAGGTGACCTTTAATGTCGTCAAAACTGCTTTCTGACCCTACAATATGAAACGTTTGCGCATGTGAAAGTGCATATTAGTGCACTCCGTTGAATCTATTGAAGGTCTGCGCCACTTACCGTTAGAAAGATCCATCCATGACCCCCACCTATAACGCCCAGGCGAATCCGCACCTGGGCGCACCCGGACTTACCACCATGCACGGTGATGCCCAGTCTTCCGACGCTACTCCTCTTGCCGGCCCCGGCGCAGGCAATTGGAAGATTACCGGCACGAAGCTTGGCGGCGCCTGCCCGACGATCCTTGCTGGACGTGACGGCTTCATTCAGGTGCTCTGCACCCAGGTCTTCGCCCACGGCGAGTTCATCACCCCGAAGCTCTCTATCCTTGACCCGCATACCGGCCGCGAGCTCTCTCACTTGGACATCCCGAAGGGGGCACTGCTCGGTGGCGTGTATGCCTACCTTGACGCGGAGGACCGCATGGTTCTGGTGGATGGCTCTCAGTGCCTGCTGCGCCTCTCCCACTCTGCTGACGGACACAGTATCCGGGTTGATGAGCGTATTGACCTGAGCCGCATGCTCGCGCAGAGTGCCAATGACGCTGTGGTTGGTCTGGTGCCCGACTGGTCCGGCCGCATTTGGGTTGCGACGAAGAACGGCTACATTGCGGTGATCGATTCTGCCCGCGGCACGATTCGTTCAATGCGCCTGAATAAGGCGTCGATTGCGGGTGAACGTATCGATAACTCGATTTCGGCGTGCCCGCAGGGTGTGAGTGTGGTGACTTCCCACGCTATTTATATGCTGAATGCTACCGCAACCGGCGCGCCCACTCTCAAGTGGTGGCATGCGTACGATCGAGGTAGCGCCCGCAAGCCCGGTAAGCTCGCGTGGGGATCCGGCGCCTCCCCGACGTTCTTTGGTCCGAACGGTTCGGATTACGTGATGCTGACCGATAACTCTGATACTCAGGAATCGGTAATTGTGTACCGCACCGATAACGGTGCGAAGGTCGGTAGCGCCGGCCTGTTTACTGCCGGTACCTCTGGCACTGAGAATTCTATGATCGGCGTGGGTAACACGATGGTCGGTGCAAGCACCTACGGCTACCCCTACCCGAAGTACCCGGAGGGTGCCGGCCCGTCGGTTCCTGCGAATGCACTTTTTGCTCCCGGTATGGAGCGTTGGGATATTACCGACCGCGGTCTGCGTAAGATTTGGGACCGTAAGGATGTGTACTCTTCGGCTGTTCCTCGCTATTCCACCGCTGACGGTCTGATTTACACCTGTGAGCGTCGCCGCGGTCCGGCTGGTTTGGCGAATGGTGCTTACGCTTGGGCTGTCGCGCTGGACATGGAAACCGGTAAGACGATGCACGAGCAGCGCCTGCCTCAGCATGTGAGCCTGCTGCTTGGCGGTGGTGACACCCTGCAGATGGTGGGCACGATTGACCGTTACGGCACCTGGTGGCAGGGTACGATTAGCGGCGTGTACCGTATCGCGAAGGCTTAGGGGAGTAGAAAATGACTAAGAATAATCTGATGAAGGCTTCTCGCCGTACCGCGTTGAAGGTTGTGGGCGCTTCGGCTGCCCTGGTAGCTGGCGGCGTGAGTGCTGCGGAGGCGGCAACTCGTTCGGGCGGTAAGCGCGCTCGCGTGAACCCTGTGACCCAGCGTCCTGGCGGGCAGCGCGGCGGGCAGCGCGGTCTGCACGGCGGTAGACAGCACGGCGGCGCGGCGAGTTCTGCGCTGGTGCAGGTTCCGATGCGCTATAACGAGTCGTGCATCCGCCTGGAGTTGAAGGCTGCTAACGGGGTACAGGCTGTGTCTTTGCTGAGTCAGCCGGCACGTACTGTTGCTTTCCGGAATCTGCCGACTCGCCTGAGCATTATTAATGAGGGTAATTCGACGCTACCGGTGGGTACACGCCTGATGGTGCGTGCTCGCGCGCAGGACCCGAAGACTGGTTTGCTGTTGAACCCTGCGGTGACTTTTCGTGTTACCTCGGGTCAGGCGGTGCTGCCTTCGGGTAGCCTGGGTGCTTCGGCTCTGGTGGCTCCTGTGGATGCTCTGAATCTTGATGCGGTGCGCCGTAGCGAGCAGACCGGTCAGGCTGGTGCTGGCAGCGAGAACGTTCTGGAGTTGCGCACTGCTATTCCTCGCGGTCACCGCTTGGACGTTCAGCTGAATTATCAGGTGGCTTCGGGTGTTGCCGGTTCAGCGTTGAAGCAGGTTCATGTGAGCGCTGCGCTGGATATGGCGGCGGCTGGTTCGTCTTCTTCGTTCTACGAGGTGCAGAGCTCGGCTGTGGTTGCTTCGCTGAACTAGCAGTTGAGCTGACCCTGTGAAGGATGGGCACGGCGGGGGAGCGGCTCCGTTGTGTGTTTTTATACCTCTATATATAGGCGCCTGTTCAAAAAGATATATTGAAAGGTCGGGGTCGTTCGTGGGAACGGCCCCGACCTTTGCCTTGTCCAGTCTGCCGGCGTGGGCGGCAGTTATTTTTTCTTATGCGGTTTCGGTCCTGTCGTGTTCGCCAAATGCCACCTGCACCGCGTGGTGCAGTGCTTCGCGCACCATGGCGATGGCGGGGTTGGCGGCGGACTCTTGGCGTACGGCGGTAAAGATTTTGCGGGAGGGCTTGCCGGGTAGCTCTACGATGCGTAGCCCCTCGGTGGTGGAGAGGGAGGAGAGGATGAAGCCGGGCACGATGGTGACGGCGAATCCTGCCTTGACGAGGTTGGAGTTCGTGATCATGTCATTGGCGCTGTAGCGGATGACCGGCTCGAATCCCGCGGTGCGGCACTGGTTGAGTGCCCAGCTGCGGGAGGTGTTCTGCTCCATTTCCAGGACCCAGGGCAGTGCGTGTGCCTCCTCGATTGAGGTGATGGTGGAGGTGCTTGGCACGATGAGGCTGAGCGGGTCTTCGGTGAGTAGCTCGGAATGTAGTTCGGGGTATTCGGGGATGTGATGGTGCGGGTAGGCTTCGGAGAGCACCATGTCGTATTCGCGGCTTCGGGTCAGGGAGGTTCCGGTTTCGGGGTCGATTTGCAGTACCTGCAGCGTGAGCGAGGGGGCGTGTTCGGCAAGGTAGCTGAGGGTTTCCGGTAGCAGGGCGAAGGCCGCGGACTGGAAGATGGCGAGGCGGACCATGCCTGCCGGTTCGCCGGTGAGGTTGGCGACGGAGGTTTGCATGCGGTCGAGCTCGCGCAGGATACTGCGGGCGCTGTCGACGATGATGAGTCCGGCACTGGTGAGCTGTACGCGCCTGCCGATGCGCTGCAACAAGGGGGTGCCGGTTTCTTTTTCGAGGGTGGCAATCTGCTGGGAGACGGCGGAGGGGGTGAGGCTGAGGGCTTCTGCGGCAGCGATGACGGTGCCTCGTTCTTGGATTTCGAGGAGCATTTGCATGCGTCGAATGTCGTAGATTGACACGTTATTTCCTCCCTGGTGCGCCCGGTTGTTCTGCAGATTATGCCGCTGAGCTCTTCCGTGGTGCGTCTCTCATCGTGGACTCTTGTCTATGGTACCGCGTGGGCTTTGTTGCACCTCTTTTTGAGACGGCGGGAACCTCGGGTAGGCATGTTGGCTTGTGTGGCTGGTATTTTGTGTGAATGTGATGATTCTTAGAGTCGAAGATGCTTTAGGAATGGTTTTGAAGTGTTCGATTGTTACGAAGTGGGTTCGGTATTTGCTTTCTGAAAGTGCTAGCCTGAGAGGGATGGATAGCGATGTTGCTATGGTCTTCGTTTCTTCTCTTTGGGCTCGGTGTTCAGAGGGTTGCTGGGCGGGAACCGCGGCACATAATCATTTAGAGAAACTAAATGGATTTTGGAAAAAACATTCAGTTTTTCTAATGAGGTATTTATTACCTTTTTGTGGTGAAATAGAGACATCGCCAAACGTGGTGTGCACCGCACACAGTAAGATAGTTAGGAGTCAAGGATGACCCATCCTTTCGCATCTGAGCACTACCAGAAGATGGCTCTGGAAGCTCGTCAGCTTGTTCGCCAGTGGGTAAACGAGTCCCAGTCGATCAAGCCCACCTTCGCGGCTGAGCAGCTCGCCGGTGTTCTGAAGGACCCCAATGGTCTTCCCTTCACCGTCGGCTTTGTTGATGGCGTTATTCGCCCCGAAGACGACAATGTCTCCGGCCGCAACCTTTCCCGTATTTCCGGCCTGGCACCTTCCTTCCTGCCCTGGTACATGAAGTCCGCTGTTGGCTTCGGTGGCAAGCTGGCTGGCAAGGTTGCATGGCCCACCGTTCCCGTTGCACGCCGCGTGCTGCGCGAGATGGTTGGTCACCTCATCGTCGACGCTTCCGAGGAGAAGCTGGGCGACGCAATTGCAGAGCTGACTAAGACCGGTAACCGCCTGAACGTCAACCTGCTCGGTGAGGCAGTTCTGGGTGACAAGGAAGCAGAGCACCGCCTGGCTGAGACTAAGCGCCTGCTGGCACGTGACGATGTTGACTACGTCTCCATCAAGGTGTCCGCTGTTTCTGGCCCCCACCAGCACTGGGCATTCGACGAGGTCGTTGAGACCGCTGTTCGCCGCCTGACCCCGCTGTACGAGCTGGCTGCATCCACCTCCCCCAAGAAGTTCATCAACCTGGACATGGAGGAGTACAAGGACCTCGACCTCACCATTGAGGTGTTCACCAAGATCCTTGACCAGCCCCACCTGAAGGACCTGGAAGCCGGTATCGTGCTCCAGGCATACCTGCCCGACACCCTGGCTGCAATGCAGCACCTGCAGGAGTGGTCCGCAAAGCGCGTTGCTGCTGGCGGCGCAGGTATCAAGGTCCGCCTGGTTAAGGGTGCAAACCTCTCCATGGAAATCGTGGAAGCTGTTATGCACGGCTGGCCGCTGACCACCTGGGACACCAAGCAGGCTGCTGACACCAACTACAAGCGCGTTCTGGACTACGCACTGCGCCCCGAGCACGTGAAGAACATTCGCCTCGGTATTGCAGGCCACAACCTCTTCGACGTTGCTTTCGCACTGCTGCTCTCCGAGGACCGCGGCGTGAAGGACCGCGTCGAGTTCGAGATGCTGATTGGTATGGCTGAGCAGCAGGCAGAGATTATTCGCCGCCGCGTTGGTCACCTGCTGCTGTACGTGCCCGTCGTGAACCCCAAGGAATTCGACGTTGCTATCGCATACCTGATCCGTCGTCTCGAGGAGAACGCTTCCTCCGAGAACTTCATGTCCGGTATCTTCGACCTGGCAACCGACGAGTCCATCTTCAAGCGCGAAGAGGACCGCTTCATGCGTGCGCTGAACTCCGTCACCGACGAGGTTCCCGCATCCAAGCGCACTCAGAACCGTCTGACCGAGAACGAGGACAACGTTTTCGTACCGGCAGGCCGCTTCGAGAACACCCCCGACACCGACCCCGCACTGGCAGGTAACCGTGAGTGGGGCCGCGCAATCCTCGAGCGTTCCAAGACCACCAAGCTGGGCATCGACACCCTCAAGGCTAACGAGCTGACCAGCGAGGCTGAGGCTGAGAAGCTGATCAAGGAAACCGAAGAGGCTGGCAAGGCATGGGGCAAGCTCTCCGGCCACGAGCGTGCAGAGATTCTGCGCAAGGTCGGTAAGGCTATCGCACTGCGCCGCGGTGACCTGCTGGAGGTTATGGCAGCTGAGGCTGGCAAGACCCTGGAGCAGGGCGACACCGAGGTCTCCGAGGCAATCGACTTCGCATACTACTACGCAATGCTGGCTGAGGACCTCGAGAAGATCGACGGCGCAAAGCCCAAGTCCGTTGACCTGACCCTGGTTGTTCCCCCGTGGAACTTCCCGACCGCTATCCCCGCCGGTGGTGTTCTGGCAGGTCTGGCTGCAGGTTCTGCTGTCATCTTCAAGCCCGCAACCATCACCGCTCGCACCGGTGCCCTCATCGCAGAGATCATGTGGGATGCAGGCGTTCCCAAGGAAGTTCTGAAGCTCGTCAAGGTTGTTGACCGCGCTGCAGGCAAGCTGCTCATCTCGCACCCCGAGGTTGACCGCCTGATCCTGACCGGTGGTTACGAGACCGCTGAGCTCTTCCGCTCCTGGCGTGATGACCTGCCCCTGTTCGGTGAGACCTCGGGTAAGAACTCAATCATCGTCACCCCGAACGCTGACATTGACCTCGCCGTCAAGGACGTCGTCTACTCCGCATTCGGTCACGCAGGTCAGAAGTGCTCCGCTGGCTCCACCGTCATCCTGGTTGGCTCCGTGGCACAGTCCGAGCGTTTCCGCCGTCAGCTGCTTGACTCCGTCAACTCCCTGCACGTGGCGCACCCGCAGGACATCGAGTCCGAGATGGGCCCCGTTGTTCAGAAGCCGGAAGAGAAGCTGCTGCGCGGTCTGACCACCCTCGGCCCGGGTGAGCGTTGGCTCGTTCAGCCCAAGGAACTGGACGAGACCGGTCGCCTCTGGAGCCCCGGTGTTCGCGAAGGCGTCAAGCCCGGTTCCGAGTACCACATGACCGAGTACTTCGGCCCCATCCTGGGCGTCATGACCGCTGACACCCTGGAAGAGGCAATCGAGTTGCAGAACGCACCCGATTACGGCCTGACCGCAGGTCTGCACTCGCTGGATGCTGACGAGCTCGAGCTGTGGCTCTCCAAGGTCCAGGCAGGTAACCTGTACGTCAACCGTGCAATTACCGGTGCAATCGTTCAGCGTCAGCCCTTCGGTGGTTGGAAGAAGTCCACCGTTGGCTCCGGTACCAAGGCTGGTGGCCCCAGCTACCTGATCGCTCTGTCCGATTGGGAGCCCGCACAGGCAACCGCAACCGCTGTCACCCAGTCCGTGACCGTCCGCGAGACCCTGGCTACCATCGAGAACTCCGAGCTGGGCAAGCGTGAGGACTTCGCATTCATCAAGCGCGGTGTCTCCTCTGACGCACACGCTTGGGACACCGAGTTCGGCTTCGGCCACGATCCCTCGAAGCTGGGCGTGGAGCGCAACATCCTGCGCTACGTACCCACCCAGGTTCTGGTTCGTGCAGACGAGTCCGCATCCGCAGCAGAGACCCTGCGCGTTGTGCTTGCCGGTCTGGCAGCTAACGCACCGGTTGCTCTGTCCGTCGGTAAGGATCTGCCGGTCGACGTCCGTGGTGTCCTCGAGAACAAGGGCATCAAGTACGAAGTCAAGTCGGACGCTCAGTTCCGCGAGTACCTGGCTTCGAACGCTAAGACCCCGGTTCGCGCACTGGCTGGTACCCCGCTGGAAGGCACCCGTATCCGCTACATCGGTAACGATGAGAAGTCCATCTACTCGGCACTGGGCGGTCGCCCGGATGTTGCAGTGTACTTCGCACCGGTCACCGAGGCTGGCCGTATCGAGATGCTGCCCTTCCTCCGCGAGCAGGCTGTTTCGATTACCGCACACCGTTTCGGTAACCCGAACCGCTTCTCCGAGCGCGTCATTTCTTCCCGCTAAGGCGCTGTGAGAGTTTAGCTCTCTAGCCTAAGGCTCAGGGTCCTGCACCTTCATGGTGCGGGGCCCTGAGCCTTTTGGTGTGTCTGATGGCTGTCTGCTGGAGGCGAGTAATAGGGGTGCTTCTAGGGTCTTGGGAAGGGGGTGATTGTTGAGCGATTAGATAGGACAAGGAAAATATAGTGTCATAGAAATGGTACGGGGGTGTTTGGACGTGCCCCGCGTTACTTCTTATGTGATAATTGGTGTAGGACGTTCCGTCATCCCACATACGGAACGACACCGTGCGCGGGACGGTCCGCGCTACGCAAGAACACACTGAAAGGACACCGCTGCTATGAGCAACGTTCCCGCAGAACTCTCTTACACTTCTGAGCACGAGTGGGTTTCCGCTCTCACCGCTGAGGGCACCGTACGTGTTGGTATTACCGATCACGCTCAGGACGCACTGGGTGACGTCGTCTACGTCGACCTTCCCTCTGTCGGCGACTCTGTAGCTGCTGAGGATAGCTTCGGTGAGATTGAGTCCACCAAGTCTGTCTCTGATCTTTTCGCTCCCATTACGGGCGAGATTGTTGCAGTGAATGAGGGCCTGGAAGATGATCCCGCCCTGGTTAACTCTGACCCCTACGGCGAGGGCTGGATTGTGGAGATTCGTCCCGAGAACGCTGATGACCTGGCGAACCTGCTGGATGCAGAGGCGTACAAGGCTGAGCTGGACAAGCTCTAAGTCGATAGACTCTAAAACCTTCTATAGCCCTCGGATAAGAGGTATGTAGTGGTGAGACGGCGAGACCGATTGGTCTCGCCGTTTTTCTTTTAAAACGCACACAAACGCAAATAGCTGGGCGGATTTAAGGTTCGCCTTGAAGGCGAAGGAATTCACTAAGAGGGCTTAAAGGATGACTAAACCCCAAGTGGGAGCCTCTTTTAAGTTAAATGTGATGAAAACTTCAACTATTGCGAGAAGTCAAAATTTGACCTGTAAAACAGTCCAATGCTGGAAAACTTTGTTCACTGAGCTGAAAATTTGCTAGAATTGGTATTGTTTCTACTTCAAAGTGACTGAATATGTGGTTATTTTTGGGTTTGAAACAGTCCTGAAAAGGATGAACTGAATAGCAAAATGCCTTGTGAGGCTATAAGATTGTCTCGAAGGTTTGCGGTTTATCATTTCGTGATAAACAACTAAACTTATCTATCATACTCTCAACACTAAGCAAAGATGTTCGGTGTGCTGCGATAACCCCTGCCAGGGGGAACGAGCCATTCACTCAACTACGGCGAGTATCGTCATCGACCGAACAAGTACCCGAAAGACATAGATGACCTCACGCATCGATGAGAACCTCACTAACGTTGAGGTTCAACTAGAGGACGTGGAGAACGGCGGCTCTGACCGTAACCCGCGTGACGTTAAGAGCCGGACCATTGGTCAGGTTCTTAGCCAGCTTGACCTGGAGTTCCCCGGAATTAGCGCCTCCAAGATTCGCTTCCTGGAAGAGCGCGGTCTCGTACACCCCAGCCGTACCGAAACCGGTTACCGCAAGTACTCCCAGAGGGATATTGAGCGCTTGCGCTACATCCTCACCATGCAGCGCGACCACTACATGCCGCTGAAGGTAATCCGTCAGCACCTGGAGGATCTGGAAACCGGTCGCGTACTGAACTCCATGCCTGCCACCGTAAGCGAAGACGTGCTAGACACCGTACTCGGCCCGAACGAGCAGGAAGGTCGCACCTACACTCTCCGCGAGCTGGCAGAATACGCTAACGCCACCTCTGAACTGATTCGCGAGCTGATTGACTTTGGGTTGCTCGAAGACGGTTCGGATGTGGAGTACACCGATTACGATGTGCTGATTGCCCGCGTTAGTGCAGAACTGACCCAGCACGGCATCCAGCCCCGCCACCTGCGTGCATTTAAGTCTGCGGCAGACCGCGAAATTTCCCTCGTTGAAATTGCGGTGGCTCCGTTGGCCTCGCGCCGCGACGCAGCCTCCCAGGCTCAAGCGCAGGAACGAGCCAACAAGATTCGCAAGTTGTGCCTGCAACTGCACGCAACTCTCGTCGAATCGGCGATGCCTACCTACGAGTAGGAGAACGAAGACGCAGGCTACCGGACAGCCTGCCGTTCGTAAAATCTCAGCGGTTCTACCGCACCTCGAACGGGGTTTTCCCTCGGGAAACACTGCTGACCACGGTGATTCCCTCTATAGTCCCTACCCCCTTACCAACGGGTAGCGGCCTCTAGATTTGGACGAAGCCGATGCTGGCACGCTCGGAATTTCTACCCCTTCGTCCAACACGAAGAGCTTTCTCACCAGGGGGCTCCCGGCCTGCCAAGGCTGTTCACTCAAATCAGCTGTAAATGCGTACGGACTACCTATCTGTACGCATTTACTTTTTAAACTCTTGCGGGGTGGATACGCAGAAAAAGCGAATGAATACCGGGGGAGGAGCACCCCTACAGGGCGTTAATGAGGCAAAAACGAATCTGAAAAGATCATTCGCTTCGGTGGGTTCAATTTTAAGTAGAGCCTTCTATCAGTTAAAATAGATTGAACAACCGCGCCTATCGCGCATCGGTCGCACATCGAGTCGTGTTCTACGAATCGAATAGTCGAACCAATGTGTAGTATTGAAAACCGCGTAGCCAATCTCGCAGAGGGAAGCCGCGCGAATCATAGATGTAGATTCTACGGCGTATCCCTAGAATCTCCCGCTGAGAATCTCACCCCGAGAATCGGGTCTACACCGGAACGATATCGACCGCATTTGATGGGGCGCGGTGAAGCACTTAAAAGGGTTTAACGAAAAGGAGGGACCGTGCTAGAGCAGCAGGTAGTCGAATATGCAGGCGAAGCCGCAACCACGCACGCACCCCAGGGCTTTGACCAGCCTCTGGAAGGCTTCGACACCCTCTTCCCTGTTGCACCGCCTCCGCGTGGTGAACAGGGCGTACTCTTCACCGACCCTGTCTCTGTCGTCGAGGAAAACCTCGGCTACCGCGGCGCCGTCGCCTGCAAGGCAGCCGGCATTACCTACCGCCAGCTCGACTACTGGGCACGCACCGACCTGGTCGTACCCACCGTGCGTGGCGCCTCCGGATCCGGTACCCAGCGCCTCTACAGCTTTCGCGACGTGCTCGTACTCAAGATTGTGAAGCGACTGCTTGACACCGGCGTATCCCTGCAGCAGATTCGCACCTCCATTGAGCATCTGCGTACTCGCGGCATTGATGACCTCGCGAACATCACCCTGATGAGTGACGGCACCACCGTCTACGAATGCACCTCCCCGAGCGAGGTCATCGACCTGGTTCAGGCAGGTCAGGGCGTCTTCGGTATCGCGATTGGCCGCGTCTGGCGCGAAATCGAAATGAACCTCAACGGTCAGCCCGGCGAAGAAATGCACGAAAACTTCGAAGGTGACGAACTCGCCGCCCGCCGTGCCCGCCGTGCACAAGCATAAAGCACAGGCCTAAACCACGTATCTTGAATCTGCCCGTGCTCACTACCTATCGGGTGGCGAGCACGGGCAGAAGTTTTAAACCCGAGGGAACGTTCAATGCTCACTTGAGAAAAAAATTCAAGATACACCCCTGTCAGAGCCAGAAGAAAAGCGAAGATTCGCTAAAATAAAGTGGCATTACACCTCACTCAAAAAAGGGACCTGCATGCCCCGCATCGTCAGTATCAGCAGTCTTAAAGGTGGCGTCGGCAAAACGTCCATCACTTTGGGGCTCACCTCCGCGGCATTGCACAGCGGATTCTCCACACTCGTTATTGACCTCGACCCCCACGGCGATGCCAGCACCGGCCTGGCAGTGGATGAAACCATCCCCGACGTCGCCTCCCTAATTGCCAGCTCCAATAAGCGCGCCTTCGTGGAGGAAGCCGGTAATTCCTCCTGGAACTCGCTCGTCGGCAAGCCCACCCTGCTGACCAATAACCCCGCGACCACCGGTAGCGTGAAGGTGGCACGCGGTTCGGCTCGTTCCACCCTCGTGGACCGGCAGGAAGCCGCGCCGTTCATCCGCCGATTCAAGCGCATGGTGGAGACGGCAGCGGACGCCTACGACGTCATCCTGATCGACTGCCCACCGTTCCTCGGAACCCTGTCTTCGATGGGCTGGGCGGTTAGCGAACGCATCCTCTCGGTCGCAGAGCCCTCCATCTTCTCCGTGGCGGGCACCGAACGAACCCTGCGCGCCATCGTGCGCTTTCAGCAGGAAAGCGGCATCAGTATTGACGGCACGGGAGTAGTTATCAACAAGATGCGCCCCAACGACAGCGAACACCGCTACCGATGCGACGAAATGCGTTCCCTCTTCGGCGAGCTCATGGCAGAACCCGTGCTCGCTGAAAGCCCCGTGCTGCAGCGCGCCCAGGGTGCCGCGTACCCGATTCATTTTTGGCCCGACGAAGAATCGGTTGATCCCGCCATTGACTTCACCCGCCTGCTGGCTGGGCTTATGGCAGACCTCTAAGCGCAGACTCTACGCGTCACTAATCCGCGGGCTCACATAGTTTCAACGCTTGAGGTTTCAACGATTAAGTGCGTCTTCTCAAAGAACCGCTGTGTTCTCAGTGCTGTGTTCTCAGTGCTGTGGTTCTTTGGGACGGCGCACTTTCGCTTATCTGTCAACATTGATGCCAGATAGCGGGAATAGCGTGCCGCCCGTACACGTTATAGTGGCAGTAACAGAAATATCCCCGCGATTGAGGGGCACGCTGGGAACGAGACCAGCCTCAACACTAACCACGAGAGGACCACATGAGCATCGAGAACGTAGAACGCATTGACGGCGTAGCACAATACGACCTAATCGTCATCGGCTCCGGATCCGGCAATAGCCTCATCGGCCCCGAATGGGACGATAAGAAGGTAGCCCTCATCGACGGCGGTATCTTCGGTGGTACCTGCCTGAACGTTGGCTGCATCCCCACCAAGATGTACGTCTACCCGGCGACTATCGCGCAGAAGACCCGCGAGGTCAAGCACCTGGGCGTCGACGCACACGTAGACGCCGTGCACTGGGCACAGATTCGTGACCGCATCTTTGCCTCCCGCATCGACCAGATTTCTGCGGGCGGCCGTGACTGGCGTGCCGGCCTGCCCAACGTCGACTTCTACGACCAGTACGCACGCTTCGTAGGCTCCCACACCGTTGAGCTGACCGACGGCACCCGCCTGCAGGGCCGCCAGATCGTCGTTGCGGCAGGTTCGCGCGCCGTGCTGCCTCCCGTGCCCGGTATCGACTCCTCCAAGGTCTACACCAACGACAACGTCATGCGCCTGGACGAACTGCCCGCCCGCATGGTCGTCATCGGCGGCGGCGTGATTGCGGCAGAATTCTCCCACGTTTTCTCCGCATTCGGCACCGAAGTAACCCAGCTGAACCGCTCCTCCCGCCTGCTGCGCGGCATGGATGAAGAGGTCGTGGAACGCTTCGAAGAAGCCGCAAGCAAGCAGTGGAACATCGTCAAGGATGCGTCCCTCTCCGAAATCCGTGAAAACGCCGACGGCAGCGTAACCGTCGTAGCGAAGCACACCACCGAGAACGGTGAAGAACTGCTCGAAATCCCGGCAGACGCTGTGCTCGTAGCAACCGGTCGCCGCCCCAACACCGACACCCTCAACGCAAAGAACTACTTCGATGTGCAGGACGGCGGTCAGCTTAGCGTCGATAAGTACCAGCGCGTGCTCTACAACGGCGCACCCGTACCCGGCGTCTTCGCCCTCGGGGACGTGTCCAGCCGCTACCAGCTCAAGCACGTGGCAAACCACGAGGCCCGCGTTGTGCAGCACAACCTCAGCCACCCCGAGGACCTGCGCGCCAGCGACCACCGCTACGTACCCGGCGCGGTCTTCACCAACCCTCAGATTGCCGTGGCCGGCATGTCCGAAGAGCAGGCGCGCCAGGCCGCTGAGCGTGGAGGCTTTGAGATCACCGTCAAGGCACAGAACTTTGGTGACACCGCCTACGGCTGGGCAATGGAAGACAAGATTGGCCTGTGCAAGCTGATTGCCCGCAAGGACAACGGCGAGCTGCTCGGTGCGCACCTGGTTGGTGAAGAGTCCTCCGTGCTCATCCAGCCGCTACTGCAGGCAATGAGCTTCGGCATGGATGCGCGCACCCTCGCACGCGGCCAGTACTGGATTCACCCGGCACTGACTGAAATCGTTGAGAACGCGCTGCTCGGCCTGGAATTCGACGAGCCCGCCAACTAACAACGGCTAGATAACACCCGGAAGCCGAGGTATCTAGCGAACAAACAGAGAGGAGGGGGTTGTACCTAAGCGGTACGACCCCCTCCTCTCGTTGATGGTAACCAGAGCTATTTAGGCGTTGTCGCCGTCAGCCTTCTTCTCAGCCTTCTTTGCTTCTGCTTTCTCAGCAGGAGCTTCAGCGGAAGAATCCTCAGTCTTTTCTGCCTTCTCAGACTTCTTGGCGTTATCCTTAGCCGCTGCCTTCTCTTCCTGGGGCTTCTGCATCATTTCAGCGGTCTGCTCACGTAGCTCCTCAAACTTCTCAGCTGCCTGCTCACGCAGCTCGGCAAGACGCTCCGCCTGATGATCCGCGTACTCGTGCAGACGCTCAGCAGCCTGCTCACGCAGCTCAGCGAACTTCTCAGACTGCTCCGCCGCGTACTCCTGCAGACGAGCCAAAGAATCCGACGTGCTATCGGAAACCTTGCCGTACATCTCATCCACGTAGGAAGAGAAGTCCTGCAGAATCTTCGCGCGGCGCAGCTTCTGCGAAGGAGTCAGGTAGCCGTCCTCCTCGGTCAGATCGCGGTTCATAATACGGAACTCGCGAATACCCTCGGCGCGGGAAACCAACTGGTTCGCCTCGTCCACGAGCTTCTGAATCGCGGCACGAACCGCCGGATGAACAGCCGCCTCCGGGATGGAGAGCGAACGCGGCAGGCCCAGATGCTCCAACTGCTCGGGTAGAGTATCAGGATCCAGGGTCACCAGAGCCGCAATGAACGGCTTCTCATCGCCAACCAGCATCGCCTGAGAAACCAGGGGAGAGGTACGCAGATGAGTCTCCGCAATACCCGGAATCACGTTCTTACCCCCGGCGGTGACAATGATTTCCTTCTTACGGCCCACAATCTTCAGGTAGCCTCGCTCATCGAAACGAGCCAGGTCACCGGTGCGGAACCAGCCGTCTTCGGTGAACGCATGAGCGTCCTCCTCGGGGTTCTTGTAGTAGCTGCTAATCACGCCCACGCCACGAACCAGAAGCTCGCCGTCCTCAGCAATGTAGCCTTCGGAACCGGGGATGAGCGGACCAAGCATACCAATCTGGTACGGGTTGATGCGGCCAACCGCAATCGGGGCGCAGGTCTCGGTCAGACCGTAACCCTCAACCACCTGCACACCCACCGCGTGGAAGAAGTGAGCCAGGCGCTCGCCGAGGGGACCGCCGCCGGAGACCGCGTAACGCAGCTCGCCGCCGAGAGCCGCACGCAGCTTCGAGTAGACCAGCTTGTCGTAGAGAGCGTACTGCGCCGCCAGCTTGAGGGGCACACGACCCTCAACCTTCGCCTGCGACCAGCGCACCGCGATATCGGTGGAACGCTCAAACAGAGACTTATTAAACTTGCCGCCCTTAGCCGCCTTTGCCATGGCACCTTCGTACACCTTCTCAAAGACGCGGGGCACCACCAGCAGCATGGTCGGCTTGAAGCTGTCCAGGTCAGACGCCAGGTTCTTGATGTTGGGGGAGTGACCAATAACCAGGCCAGCGTCCAGCGCCAGAACCTGAATCAGGCGCGCCAGAACGTGCGCCAGCGGCAAGAAAAGAATGGAGGAGTTGCGGGAGTTCGCAATCTCCGGCTCGACCAGCCTGGTGTTCGCGCTCAGGTTCAGGAAATGACCGTGAGTCAGCGCGCAACCCTTAGGGCGACCGGTCGTACCGGAGGTGTACACAATGGTCGCGATGTCATCACAACCGGCTGCGGAACGTACCTGCTCCAGCTGGTCATCGCTCACCTCGGACGCGCGAGTGCTCAGGGCATCGAGGTCGCCGTTCTCAATGACCCAGCGGTGCTCGAGCTGGCACGGCTCAGTAGTAGAAACGGCGTATTCTTCAGCCTCAGCCACACGATTCAGGAGCTTCTCATCCTCGACGAAGATGGCGACAGCCTCAGAATGGGACAGTGCCCACGCCGCCTGGGCGGCAGCGTTCGTTTCATACACCGGCACGGAGACAGCGCCGGCATACCAAATCGCAAAGTCAATGACAGTCCACTCAAAACGGGTACGGCTCATAATACCCACACGGTCACCCGGGCGGATACCAGCGGCAATCATACCCTTAGCCAGGTCGGTCACCATCTGGTGGAACTGTTGGGCTCGAACCGGCTGCCAGTTACCTGGAGACATCTGACGGCGGTACAGCACCGGATTGGAGCTATCGGCACGGTGGCGCTCAACAATGCTTGTCAGATTCAGTGAGGGGTCGACAATAACCTCAGCGGGAGTGGAGAAGACTTTCATAATGCGCCTTTCAAATCAGGGCGTGAGCCCGTGGCGGATTCGGTGCCGCGGGCTGTCCTCGATGGCTCGAGGTGCCGTGATGGCTTTCTGAATGTTCTGCCCACCGCGGCGGGTGATGCATTCGCCAACGGGTGGAACCTTCAGAATTTAATGGTTTAGGGATGCGACAAAAGCTTGAACAGTGGAGAGAAGATACTCGGCGTCATAGTCGAGCGTTGCCACATGGTAGCTGCGGGTCAGCCACCTAAATTCTACAGGAGCTGAACAATGTTCGAGAAAATATTTGTGAGAGCTATCTGACACAGTATGATCACCCAGTGAACGCAAATATAGAACCGGTGACTTCAATTGCGGAATCAGAGCACGAGTCTCTGCACCCAAAAGATGCAACTGATACACCGCCGCCGTCGGAACGATAGAATACGCGCCCTCACTCACGCCTGGAACCGCAATATCGGAACCGATTGCCTTGAGTATCGGCAGAACCTTAGCCATTTTGCCCGTATGGCGCATCATCGGGTTCACATCTACCATGTAGGGGTTAATCAGCACCGTGCCCACCACCGGCAGACGCGCCGATAGATGAGTTGCCACCGTGCCACCCATCGACATACCAATGACCATCACCTGCAGACCCTGATTAGTCAGGCGGCGGTACCCCTGCTCGGCAGAAGCCAGCCACTGCTGGTACGTACTATCACGCAAATCTTGCCAACGGGTCGCGTGACCAGTCAGTACAGGCATCTCCACCGCATAACCGAGCTCCATAAAACGCCGAGCCACCGGGCGCATACTGTGCGGCGAACCTGTAAAACCATGCACCAGCAAAATACCCACGGAATGCTGCCCCGAATCAGGGGCAAAAGAAACAGGGGAGTGGTCGAACGCATCCTGCTCTTCCCCGAGGTGACGCGCCAAAGATTCCTTAACATTTTGGGTCGCAAGAAGCCTGCACTCGCGAGCCTTACGCCCAATCCTCTTGACCGGTTCCAGTGAATTATCGAAAATGCTCATGCTCCTCCTTCGCCTACCTGCGGCACTATTAGCGCAGGTGCAGGCTCTATTGCGTACCAGCTCGGAACACCTGAGGTGCAACAATCCGGCGGGCTCATTGCCTCAAACGCACCGATACACCGGTGTGCAGAAAAATCGTTCCCTTTCTTTTATTATCTCGCTACGCTCCAGACAAGATAGAATTGACCCGGGAATATTTAGAGAGGAGACCCCAATGCCTAACACCGCCCTCTATTCAACGCTCAAGGTTCTTGGCTCGCCCCTGCTGCAGGGACTCTACCACCACGACGTGGTTGGCCTGGAAAACCTGCCCGAGGGACCCTACATCGTAGCCAGCAACCACTTGGCATTCTGCGACTCCATTTTTATTCCTCTCGCTATGCCGCGCACCGTGAACTTCCTCGCCAAGAGCGACTACTTCACCACCCCCGGCGTGAAGGGTCGCGCCATGGCGGCATTCTTCAGCGGCGTTGGCCAGCTTCCCATGGACCGCTCCGGCGGCCAGAAGAGCCAGGAATCCCTCAACGCCGGCGCGCAGGTCCTCAGTGACGGCGGCATCATCGGCATCTACCCCGAAGGCACCCGTAGCCCCGACGGACGCGGCTACCGCCCCAAGGTCGGTGTCGCCCGCCTCGCAGTTGAAGCAGGCGTGCCCGTAGTGCCCGTCGGACAGATCGGTACCGACCTGATTCAGCCCTCCGGCTCGAACCGTATCCGTCTGCGCCACGACGGCAAGCCCATCCAGGTGCGTACCATTATCGGCAAGCCCCTCACCTTCGAGGAATACACCGACGGTTCAGATCTGAGCCACCGCGTTCAGCGTGAAATCGCCGACCGTATTGGCTCTGAGATCCGTGCCCTCAGCGGCCAGGAATACGTGGACGTGTACGCCGACCGCGTCAAGAAGCTCATGGCTGATAAAAACATGAGCGCTGATGCGGCAGTCGCACACCTGCAGCACTAAACGTTGAGACAGCACCCTGAGACAGCACCCCGGGTGCACACATACGCCAGATGCATACATACGTCAGAGGGCGGGATGCGGTACGTGCCGCATCCCGCCCCTTCGTATGCGGCTCTGCAACGGTGTACATCAACCCGCTACGCATAAAACCCCTGCGTATCAACCCGCGTATTCCCGACACCTGGTGGCGCTATCTAAACATGTGAGATGTACCTGACTGCAGGGTTAGGTGTTGAAACAAGCAAGAGTACAATTAGGTCTGTTCAGCTTGAAGAATCGCAAGCCAGCACGCCGCACACGGCGCGCCGAGCACCCGAAACGCGGCTGAATCAGAAAACACACAAGACCATCCGATGGAGTGAAGATGAGCAATCAAAACCTCAGCACCTCGCAGGCTACCGACCACGGCCTGGACACCTGGCGTCAGCTGCACATTGACCAGCAGCCCACATGGAGCGAGCACGAAGATTTTGAGAGCACCATCGCCGAGCTGAACTCGGTACCCCCGCTCGTCTTCGCCGGTGAAGTTGATGCCATGCGCCAGGCGCTCGGTCAGGTTGCTGAAGGCCGCGCATTCCTCCTGCAGGGCGGCGACTGCGCAGAAACCTTCGCTGGTGCAACCGCCCAGAAGATCTCCGGCCGCATCAAGACCATCCTGCAGATGTCTGCAGTGCTCACCTACGGCGCCTCCATGCCCGTGGTGAAGATGGGCCGTATGGCGGGCCAGTTCTCCAAGCCGCGCTCCGCAGACATGGAAACCCGCGGCGACGTCACCCTGCCCTCCTTCCGCGGCGAGACCGTCAACGGTATCGACTTCACCCCCGAAGCCCGCGTACACGACCCCAAGCGCATGCTGCGCGGCTACCACACCAGCGCATCCACCCTGAACTTGGTGCGTGCCTTCACCAAGGGCGGCTTCGCAGACCTGCGCGCCGTACACCAGTGGAACCGCGGCTTTACCTCCAACCCCGCGCATGAGCGCTACGACAAGACCGCCAACGAAATCGGCCGCGCCCTCAAGTTCATGGAAGCATGCGGCGTGAACTTCGAAGCCCTCAAGACCACCGACATGTACGTCGGCCACGAGGCACTCGTGCTGGACTACGAGCGTGCCCTTACCCGCATCGACTCGCGCACCCAGCTGCCCTACGACACCTCCGCACACTTCCTGTGGATAGGCGAGCGCACCCGCGGCATCGACGATGCACACGTAGACTTCCTCTCCAAGGTCCGCAACCCCATCGGCGTAAAGCTGGGCCCGACCACCACCGCTGAGGATGCACTCGCACTGATTGACAAGCTCGACCCGAACCGCGAGCCCGGCCGCCTGACCTTCATCACCCGCATGGGTGCGAAGAACATCCGCGAGAAGCTACCCGCAATCGTTGAGGGTGTGCAGGCTGAAGGCGCGAAGGTCGTCTGGGTCACCGACCCGATGCACGGCAACACCATCTCCGTGCCCTCCGGCTACAAGACCCGCCGCTTCGACGACGTGCTCGACGAGGTTCGCGGCTTCTTCGAGGTACACGAAGCGCTAGGTTCGTTCCCTGGCGGTATCCACGTGGAAATGACCGGCGACGACGTTACCGAATGCCTGGGCGGCTCCGACGCTATCGACGAGGCAGCACTGGCTGATCGCTACGAGTCCCTGTGCGACCCGCGTCTGAACCACTCGCAGTCCCTGGAAATCGCGTTCCTGGTCTCCGAGTACCTCAAGAACCGCGCATAAAACGTTCATGCTTTTCGCCGCGATAGTTGGCGGGAAGCAGCCGACACGACAATGCCCGGGTCTTCACCTGACAAGGATGAAGACCCGGGCACATGCGTTTAACCTGAGTGCGGCGCAAGAGCGGCGCGGCAGGTGCTAGAAAGTCAGGAACGCCTCAAAATTACGCCACCACTCCGACTGCACCAGCGAAGTAGCAAGCCACCAGCCGGTAAAGCTCGCACCCATACCCATCAGAATCAACGCCAGAGCCCAACCGCCCACTGCCATACCCGAGGGCGGAGTCCTAAACTGCTTAGTCGGCATGCGAGGATCCTTCTTCGAAGACTGAGCCGAATCATCAGAAGTACCCGTAGGCTCCTCAGCCTCAGAAGCGCTCGCCGCCCCCTTAGCCTTCGAACGGTGCGAACCCGCGGGACTCAACGAACGTTCCGCCTGAATCGGGGCATACTCGCCGTTAGCTGAGATGAACTCCTGCTCCGTCTGCGGACCAATACCAACGGACTGAGTCTGAGGGCCCTTCGCACCCGCACGACGGTCAAGGAAAGAACCCAAATCGCGCTTAGCAGACTTTTTGCCCTTCTCCGGCTCGCCCTCAGAATCCTCGTCATAGGGAGCGGAACTTACCAGCGGCGGAATACCCTGGCGGTTCAGCACCGAGTCCTCAGCATCGACGTCGGCAAGGTGTACACCCTGACCAGTCGCCGATGCATCGTACACGAGGCTGTCGGGGGAGTACACGTCGTAGACCAGCAGATCGCGGGCATCGCTAAAAGCACTAATCGGGGTGTTACGCACCATCTGCGCGGCACCGCTACGCTCCGCGATATCGGCAATAGCCTCCCAAAGAGGAAGCTCCGGCTCCGGGCACGAGGGGGCACGCCAAGCACGCTCGTGCTCACCCAACGACTCAGAAATCTCCAGCAGGGCCGTAAACAGCTCGGTCGCATCCTCCGGGCGGGCGTGAGGCTGCTTGCGGGTACACCACGAAATCAGCCCCGCAATATCGCGGTCCGCACCCGGCGCAACATCGGTCAGCGCAGGCATCTCAATGTTGGCGTTGTGATAGAGCACTTGCTGGTCATTCTCCAGAGCAACAAAGGGCAGACGACCTGAAAGCATACGGTACATCATCACGCCGAGCGCAAAAATATCTGCCTGCGCGCCGACCTTCACCTTCGGATCAAGGACCTCCGGTGCAACGTATGCGGGGGTGCCCATGGGCGCACCCGCATCCACCTGATCATCACGGCGGGAAAGACCAAAGTCCGTGAGCTTCACCTGACCGTTAGCATCCAACAGGATATTGCCCGGCTTAATATCGCCGTGCAGGTAACGGTTCGCATGAACCTCCGAAAGTGCCTCCACCACCGGAATGAGGATATCCAGAGCCTCACCCAGGGACAGTGCATTACGCACACGTAGCAGCTGGCTTAGCGTACAACCGTGCACGTACTCGAGCACGATATACATGACTATCTGACCCGAAAAATATTCGGTACCCGACGAAATCACGCCCACCGTATGCCCGCCGCCACCCACCTGGCGCATCGAGCGCTCCTCACGGTGGAACTTCTGACGGTTCGCTGCATCCTCAGCCAGAGCGGGGGAGAGAACCTTGAGCGCAACCGGGTTATTCGACCACAGGTCCAGCGCATAATACACCTCGCTCATGCCGCCGCGGCCAATAAGCGAACCCACCTGGTAGTGACCCTCAATAATGGCGCCACTGAGCCACTGCGAAGAACCAATAGCGGTATCCGGGGCAGCGGGACGAGTGGCGGGAGGAACAGGAGTATTTGCAGAAGAACGAGGGTTCACAGGAGAAATCCGGCGTGGGCTGGGAGTATTCATACGTCTCAACATTTTAGCCCGCCCACCTGGGCAGAAGCGATGCCAAAGGGCACCGGGCAGGTGAACACTCAGCGAATTCTTAAGAAGCACCGACGGGTCCGAACCCAACCTAAGAACCGCCGGCAACGCGCAAAAGGAAAGGCACGCAGGAGAGCTCCCGCTCCAGATGCGGGTCAAAAGTGGTAAATACGTGTCAGCTCTGGCACTCTTAAAAGGTGACTAACGAAAATATTGCTCAGACCTTCGCCCTCGTCGGCGATTGGGTAACCATCCCCGAAATTGCGCAGGCCCTCGACCTTAAGGTGACCCGCGTCCACAACCTGATTTCTGACGGTACGCTCATCGCGCTGCGCGACCCGGAAACCAACGTGCGCAAGGTACCCGCACTGTTCATGAACGGTTCGCGAGTACTCGAATCCCTCAAGGGTACCCTCGCTGTCCTGAAGGATTCCGGCTTTAGCGATGAAGAAGCTATCGTGTGGCTGTACACCAGCGACGAGTCCCTGCCCGGCCGTCCCATCGACGCGCTGATTGACGGTCGTAAGACTGAAATCCGTCGCCGTGCGCAGGCACTGGCTTGGTAATACCAGCTTGGTAATAGCGGCTCAGTACTATAGCTAAATAGGTTGAGGCGGCATACTTCGGTATGCCGCCTCAACCTATTTAACGTTCTAACTGTGTTGAACCTCTACGCCTTGCGACGTAGCGCATCTATGCCTTGCGGCGCAGAGCACGACCCACGATATCGGTCAGCGCCGCATGCGTCAGCTCGTCCAGGTTCATCGCCTCCAGCGCCTCAAACACAGCCTGAGACTTCTGCTCAATCAGCTGCTCATGCTTGGCAAAAGCGCCCGAAGAAACCATCAGCTCACGGATGCTCTCCACCTGCTCATCGCTCAGCTCGGGGTTGCCCAAGCTATTGTGCAGAAGCGCCGCGTCCTTCTCGTCGAGGACGGCGGAGGTGAACGCCACCAGCACGGTACGCTTACCCTCACGCAGGTCATCGCCAGCGGGCTTGCCGGTCACCTCGGGCTGGCCGAAGACGCCCAGCTCGTCATCACGTAGCTGGAAACCCTCACCCAGCGGCAGGCCGAACGCACGGTAGCCGGCAAGTACCGGGTGCTGCTCGCTCACGGCACCGCTCTCCAGCGCGGCAGCCTGCAGAGCCAGAGCACCACCAATCGTGAAGGGGTGCTCGCATGAGTACTTGGCGGACTTGAAACGAATCACGTTCAGGGCACGCTGCAGAGCCGCCTGAGCGTCCTCGGTTTCGAGAACCTCGGAGTAGACATCCAGGTACTGGCCCGCCAGAACCTCGGTGCGCATCCGGTCAAAAATAGTGCGCGCAGGGGCCCCATAAATCGCTCCCTCGCCCAGAGACGCGAAAACCTCGGCAGACCACGCCAGGGTCAGGTCGCCGGCAAGAATACCGCCGGTCAGACCGTAGTTGAAAGCATCACCGCGCCAACTATTCTGCTCGTGCGCCGCCTCAAAACGCTTGTGCACGGAGGGAGCGCCGCGGCGGGTATCGGAGCGGTCGATAATGTCGTCGTGAATCAGTGCTGAGGTCTGAAACAGCTCCACCGCCATGCCGGCCTTCACAATAGACCAGGACGCGCGGTTCTCGGTTACGGCTGCGCCGCCGGCACCGCGCCAACCCCAGTAGCTCAGCAGGGCACGCAGGCGCTTGCCGCCGGTGGAGAGAGATTCAATAGCCTCAAGTAGGGGTAGGGTCTCCGAGGAAATGCCCTCAAGTAGCTCACGCTGGCGGGTAAAAAACTCCGCCATGAGAGTGTCAAAAGCGTGCAGGTAGGCTCGCTGCTCTTCAGCAATACGCTCGGCGAGGTGCGCAGAAGCTGCCGGGATATTCGGTGCCGCTACGGTGAGGCTCTCGGTCGCCTGGGGAGTGGGTGCTCCGGAAGGAGAAGGGGGAGTCATACTATCCTCGCTGATGGTCGCTATGTACGGTCCTGATGCCGTGCGGTGTGCACTTCTTCTAGCTTAGTGGAGAAAAGCCCAAGAGAGCGCATTTACGAATATATTTACGATATATTGCCTCCGTTTTTCGTAGAAATGTGCTATATTTTCGGTAGGTAGGCGTAGAAACTATGAGAGGAGGCGACATGGAACAGACGCGAACCGGTAAGGCTAGCGGCGCAGGGAACGGCCGCGTCATTATGCACCTGGACATGGACGCCTTCTTCGTCAACGTCGAACTCCTCGAAAACCCCGCTCTGCGCGGTGAGCCCATTATCGTGGCACCCCTGGGCCCCCGCTCGGTCGTCTGCTCCGCTTCCTATGAGGCACGTGCCCACGGAGTGCGCTCCGGCATGCCGCTCAGCCGCGCCCGGAACCTCAGCCCCAACGCTACCGTCCTGCCGCTGCGCGGCGACTACCGGCACTACTCCCGCGCCGTCATGGCTATCCTGAACGATCTGAGCCCATACGTGGAGCAAGTCAGCGTGGATGAAGCTTTCGTGGACCTCACCGGCGCCTATCTTCACGGCCAAGATCCCGTAGCCCTGGCGCAGCGCGCTCGCGACCGCATCGCGCAGGAACTCTCCCTGCCCTCCTCCGCGGGGGTGGCGCCTAATAAACTGCTCGCCAAAATGGCGTCTACAGGTAGTAAACCGAACGGGCTGTGGGTCATTCCGCCCGAGCGTGTTCAAGAATTTCTTGACCCGAGAAAAGTCAGCGACCTGTGGGGAGTGGGTGCGAAAAGCACCGAGCAGCTCTCTCGATACGGTATTCACACCATCGCCCAGATGAGGTCCATGAGCCTGGACTGGCTCAAAGAACGCTTCGGCGCTGCCCAGGGTGAGCACCTCTGGGCCATGGCGCGCGGCATTGATGAACGCCCCGTGATCACCGAACGTGAAGAGAAAAGCATGGGTGGCGAGCACACCTTTGAGACGGATACGACCGATGCCCAGGAGGTGAGTGCTGCCATTCGGGAGCTGAGTCTCAAGCTGGGAAAGCGCCTGCGATCGGTAGGGAAACTCGCCGGAGGGCTTAGCCTCAAAATCCGCTACAGCACCTTCGAAACGCACACCCGCGCTATAGCACTAAACGTGCCCGTGGACTCCGGTATGCAGATCGCCTCCCTGGCGTTGGAAGCCCTGCGAGCAGATGAAATCGTAGTAGGGCAGACGGCACCCCGCGCCCTGCGACTCATCGGAGTGCGCGCCGAAAAGCTCGCCCGAGCGGAAGACGGGGTGCAACAAACCCTCTTCGACTCCATCCAGAGCGGGGTAAACCCGCGCCCCGCACAAACCGCCTCCGCACAACGAGGGGGCGGGGGAGCGGGCAAAAGCTTCGGGAATGGTGTTCGCTCGGGTTCTGGTGCTCGCCTCGTGAAAAGCGGCAGATGGTCGGAGGTGGAGCACGTCATGGACGCGATTCACCGCAGGTACAGCAGCGAAAGCCTCAAGCCAGCCTCCGGGGTGGTTGCGCCGGAACAGAAGGTCGAGGAAAGGGCCGAGCAAAAGGCTGAGCAAAAGGTAGAGGAAAGGAACTAGGTCGAGGGAAATCGCCGCAGAAAGGGCTGCGCCCCCTCCGCGGAAGACCTTCAAGTACTTCTGCCTGAAAAAGAATGCGCTAACCCCACCCGGCGGGGTACGATGGGAGTCAAGCGCGCACCGCGCCAGCTGAAACACCGCAGCGACTGATACTGACCTTCATCTTGAGCAGAGACACCTCAAAGGAGAAAACAATGGCACTGTCCGAGCGTGAACAGAAAGTTCTGGACCAGCTCGAAGAGCTTATGAGCAGCGAGGACCCGAACTTTGCCTCCTCCTTGTCTTCTACCGGCAACACCGCACCCGTTTTTAGTGCCCGCCACCTGGCTCTCGGTATTCTCTTCGTTCTTATCGGTCTGGGCATCATTATCGGTGCGGTCGCATCTAATATGATCTGGCTGGGCGTATTCGGCTTCCTATTCGCAGCGGGTGGCGTGTACTTTGCGACCACCAGCAAGAAGACCCCGGTGGATTCCTTCCTCGGCGGTAAGGCAGAAGGTGCAGCCCGTGTGCGTCAGCGTGAGCAGAAGGAACAGTCTTCCTTCATGAACCGCCTGGAGAACCGCTGGGACGAGCGTAATCACGGCCAGTTCTAGAGCATTCAGGACGCAGAAGTTTTGCGGCCTAGCTTATAGGGCTACCCCCCTATCTCAAAACTCAAGACTGATCAAGCGGAGGTAAGAATTCTCTTACCTCCGCTTTCTCGTGCCCATTTTCTGCCCCAAGTTCCGGGTGCCGCGCGTTACGCCCCGAACAGCGAACATCTCTGAGTCCCCTTGAAGCAGGCAAACTGAGGGCGGCGCACTGAGCAGGAGCACACCCGAAGCTGTGAAGAAGATATGCGTAAGCGTTAAAAATGCAGAAGAGAGCATAAAAACACTAAAAGATACTCTGCTGGGTGGGGTAGGTGGTGGAAAGTGGGGTAAAGTGGAGGGGAAAGCTGAAAAGTCAGTCCTATCGTCGTGCCCTCAAGCAACCGACGAAGGCGCAGGGCCCGGCATACCCGCCCCCGCACCTCCATGGGATTGTGGAGCACCCCCGCTCCCGCAGACTTCAGTGCAACGGCACACATCAGGGGCACACATCGGGGAGGTGAAGTGAATGTTCCTAGGTACCTACTCACCACGAATGGACGCCAAAGGACGCATCATCCTTCCCGCCAAATTCCGTGAGGAACTCTCAGCAGGCCTCGTTCTGACCCGCGGTCAAGAACGATGCCTGTATGTTTTCCCCGCCGCAGAATTTGAACGCATCCACGAACGGATGCGCACCGCGCCCCTGCCCGGACGAGCCGCCCGAGACTTCCTGCGAGTCTTCCTCTCAGGAGCCTCAGACGAACTGCCCGACAAGCATGGACGCATCACCATCCCGCCGATACTGCGCCAATACGCAGGACTGACCGACAACCTCGTCGTCATCGGATCCGGTACCCGCGCAGAAATCTGGGATGCCGCAGCCTGGGAAGAATACCTCGCCCGCACCGAAGCTGAATTTGCCTCCCTCGACGAGGACCCGTTCAGTCCGCTACTCTAACCGGCATCCCGCCGACGCGACGGCTACCGCCCCGGCATCTCTAGCACCCGCACCACTCTTCCGTAAGCTTTCCCGCAGGACAAACTCTCACAGGAGCACCCATGAGCGTAGACCACGCCCCCGAAACCGGTACGACCGCATCCGGCGCTGCCGCCAAGGTCACCGGCGCATCCATTGAGAACCTCTCCCAGCGTGAAGCCAGCGAACGTCACGTGCCCGTGATGCTGGACCGCTGCATTAACCTGCTGGCACCCGGCATTGAACGCGCCGTTGAGGAGCGCGGCACCGCCTACGTTATTGATGGCACCCTCGGTATGGGTGGCCACTCCGAGGCGTTGCTTGAACGCTTCGAGAACCTTGTGCTCATCGGCATTGACCGCGATCTGCAGGCGCACGCCATCGCCGGTGAACGCCTGGCGCGCTTCGGTGACCGCTTCGTACCCGTGCACGCCGTCTACGACGAAATTGACCGCGCCATGGAAACCGCCGGCGTGCAGGGCATCGACGGCATCCTGATGGACCTGGGCGTCTCCTCCATGCAGCTGGACGAACGCACCCGCGGCTTCGCATACTCCTACGACGCACCCCTGGACATGCGCATGAACTCCGAAGACGAGCTCACCGCCCGCATCGTCGTCAACGAATACAGCGAAGATCAGCTGCGCCGCATTATCCGCAACTGGGGCGAAGAGAAGTTCGCATCGCGTATCGCCCGCGCCATCTGCACCGCCCGCGCCAACGCACCTCTGGAAACTACCGGTGAGCTCGTGCGCATTATCCAGAAGGCTGTGCCCGTCGCCGCGCAGCGTACCGGCGGTCACCCCGCCAAGCGCACCTTCCAGGCGTTGCGTATCGAAGTGAACCACGAACTGGAAGCCCTCGAACGCGCCGTACCGGCGGCCCTGGAGGCGCTCAACCTCGGCGGCCGATTCGTCGCCATGAGCTACCACAGCCTCGAAGACAAAATCGTCAAGAGGGCACTGACCGCAGAGGCAATCTCCAAGGTGCCCAAGGGCTTCCCGGTAGAGCTTGAAGAGCACAAGCCCACCGTCAAAATCATTACCCGCGGCGCCGAACCGCCTACCGACGAGGAAATCGAACAGAACTCTCGCGCCGCCAGCGCCAAGCTGCGCGCCGCCGAGAAGATCCGCATCCCCGCCAAGTAGAAGACAGAAAGCGAAGAAGAGTGAGCACCCAGCACGCATCCCCGCGCCCCACCCGCACCCAGGGCGCCCCGCGGAGTCGACGCGCCGGTTCCTCGCGCCCTGCCGCCGGCACCCCCGGCGCCGTTGGCTCTACCCGCGCATCCTCTACAGGCGGCTCCACCGGGGCAAGCCGCGCCTCCACCCGAGCTCACTCCGGTCGCACCCGTACCGCGCGTCTTGAGCCGGTCACTGCATCTCAGCCGGTGGTCCGCCCCGTCAGCACCGCAGCATCGCACGGCGGTAAGCGCACCTCGACGAATGCGAGCCGTGTGCCTTCGAGCGTTCGTGCGGCAGCCCGCACCGAAGAGCCCCGCGAGGAGAAGCCGAAGTCGCGTCACCCGCTCTCGACCGTGCGCCGCCGAGCCCGTAAGCTCAGTCCGCCCACCATGCTCGCTGTTTTTGCGGCAATTCCGCTGACCCTGGTCTTTATTCTGCTGCTCAATGTGCTGATTGTGACCCGCCAGTACGACATGGTGGATTTGCGCGCGCAGGAGCAGCAGCTTGTGCAGGAAAACCAGGCGCTGCAACAGGAGATTGGCTTCAAGGAAGCCCCGCAGGATTTGGCGATACGCGCCAGTACCCTGGGCATGTTTGTGAGCTCTTCGCAGGCGACCCTGAACCTGCAGTCCTCCACGATTGAGGGCACCCCCGCCCCGGTGGCAAGCCCGACCGGTGCTGAGGGAAACAAGCAGGAGAACCTGATTTCGCCTCCGGCGGCTGGCTCGAACGAAAGCTACGCCAAGGGCATCGTGGATGCGGACAAGTCCGTTCAGCAGCGCCACGGCCAGGCGAGCGCGGCGGCTAAGGCATCTGCAAGCGCCTCGGCGAGCCCTGCTCAGCAAACTAACTCAGCTCAGCAGGCTAACCCGACCCAGCCTGCACCGAGTGCCTCGGCTAGCTCTGCTACCGCACCGAGCGCCGCTCAGCAGCCCGCGGCAAGCCAGCCCGCACGATAAACAACATTGACCACAGGATGCGTAGCATCACCGATAGACCAGACCAGCGAAAGGACCACCGCATGAGCTCTGACGCGCGTAAGAACGCGAACGAATCGGCATCCGGTCAGCCGGATCTGACCCGCCGTGGCTTCGTCGCAGGCGCCGCAGCCACCTGCGCTCTGGGCGTTATCGGTGCGAACCTGTTTATCCGCCAGGGCTTTGACCCCGGTGCGGTGGCGAATGCGTCCCGTCAGAAGCGTCTGCGCTCGCAGGTGCTACCTGCTGTGCGTGGCCAGATTCTCGATATCAACGGTAACGTTATGGCGCGTACCGTGCAGCGTTATAACCTGACCGCAGATCAGAGCGCCGTGGCGACCTTTAAGCGTTACAACGAGGATCGCACTCAGAAGGTTGAGGTCACCCCCAACCAGCTGGTGTACGAGATGGTTGATATTCTCAAGACCGTTGACCCGGGCATTACCGACGAGTTCATCAAGTCCAAGCTGGACGGCACCTCAAAGTACTCGGTGATCAAAGCAAATATCACCCCGGAAATTTTCAATAAGATTGATGCCCTGGGTGCGCCCTTCATCTACGGTGAGGCGTTCTCCCAGCGCCTGTACCCCAACGGTAGTGTGGGCGGTTCCGTGGTCGGTAAGTACAACATTGTTGAAGAGGCAGACGGCAACGGTACGGGCGGTACGGTGTCCCGTAACTACTCCGTGGGCATTGAGCGTGTCTTTGAGAAGGAGCTTGCCGGTACCCCCGGTGAGCGCACCTACGAGATTAGCGCTGATGGCGTGCGTATCCCCGTAGCGAAGGAAGAGCAGCGCCTGGCGGTGGACGGTAAGAATATTCGCCTAACCATTAACCGTGATGTGCAGTATTTTGCGCAGCAGGTGGTGCGTGCCCGCGCCGAGGAGCTGAAAGCTGAATGGTGTACCGCCATTGTTATGGATGTGCGTGACGGCTCCATTTTGGCTCTTGCTGATTCCTCCACGATGGACCCGGGCGCGGCAACCATTGAGGACGCGGCGGACATGACCCCGCGCGCTATTTCGCAGAGCGTGGAGCCCGGTTCGACCGAGAAGATGCTAACTGCTTCGGCGCTGATTGAGCAGGGCCTGACGACTCCGACTAGTGTGTATGATGTGCCCGCGACCCTCACGATTGACGGCCAGACTTTCAAGGATGCGTTTGAGCACGGGGCGCAGCGGCGTACTTTCTCGGGCATTATTCATGACTCGATGAACACCGGTACGGTGCTGGTCGGTCAGAAGCTCAGCAAGGAAGAGCGCTACAACTGGTTGAAGAAGTACGGCGTCGGCGAGTTTACCGGCATTGAGCTGACCGGTGAGGAGCAGGGTATAATCGCTGATTGGCGTGATTGGGATGGCCGTCAGCAGTACACTGTGCTGTTCGGTCAGGGTGTTGCGCAGACTCCGCTGCAGACCGCCATGATTTTCCAGGCGCTGGGCAATAAGGGCGTTCGTCTGAAGCCGCGCATTGTGGACGCGATCATTGACGCCGACGGTACCGAACATAAGCGTGCCGTAGAGCCTGGCGAACGCATGGTCAGCGAGGAGACTGCCGCTTCCTGCCTGACTCTCATGGAGAATGTGGTGGAGCAAGGCCACGCCCGTCCGGCGAAGGTGACCGGCTACCGCGTGGGCGGTAAGACCGGTACTGCGGAAACTCCGAGTGAGAAGGGCGGCTACGACGGCAACACGACGTCCTTTATTGGTGTGGCGCCGATTGAGAACCCGCAGTTCTTGGTGGCGGTGACCATGCAGCGTCCTGAGGGTAGCGTGGGTGCGAACGGTACGACGGCTGAGTTCTCCAAGATTATGGAGAAGACCCTGCACACCTATAATGTGCCGCGTTCTACCGGTGAACCGGAGTTGATTCCGCTTTTTGCTGAGGATAGCCCCAATAAGACGAGCTAAGGGCAGACGGGGGAGAGGTACCCGGTAGCTGATTCGTGATGAAGAAGCTCCGATACTGAACACCTGTCGAAGCCTAAAGCCCGTAGAATATTGAATGACCCTGTGTGCCTTGAGCGCATTGACCATACAGAGCTCACCGCTTCGGACAGTGGTGAGGAAAGAAGGACGATGGATACCGCATCTCACGCACCCGGCCAGAACCTGCTGGGCGGCGACGCTCAGACTCTGCGCCCGAATTCTGTGCGCCCGGTGAGTTTGGCGCACCTTCGCGAACATCTGCAGGGCTTGGGTGCTCAGGTGAGTTCCCAGCCGGCTAGCGGCGTTCAGGGTTCTGAATCCGGTGATTCTGTTGAGGTCACCGGTATCAGCATGGACTCCCGAGGCGTTCGCCTGCAGGACCTGTACGTGGCTCTGCCCGGTGCGAAGGTGCACGGTGCGCAGTTTGCTGAGGCTGCGTTGAAGCTTGGTGCTTCCGCTATTTTGACGGATGCTGCCGGTGCGCAGCTGCTGGGTGAGGCGCCGGTGCCTGTCCTGGTGGCTGAGAACCTGCGCGAGTATGTCGGTCCGTTGGCTGCGCTGATTTATGGTTCGGCGTCGTTCCCCGCTACTCACCGTTACGCGGTGACCGGTACGAACGGTAAGACCACCTCCACCTACATGTTGGAGTCGGTGTTCCGCACCGGCCTGGGTGTGAAGACCGGTCTGATTGGCACTATTCAGATTCTGATTGATGGTGTGTCGGTTCCTTCGAAGATGACCACCCCGGAGTCTCCTCACGTGCATTCTCTGCTGACGATTATGGGTCAGCATCAGGTGCGTTGCGCCGCAATGGAGGTGTCTTCGCACGCGATTGATTACCACCGTGTGGACGGCGTGAAGTACGCGGTTGCTGGCTTTACGAACCTGACTCAGGATCACCTGGATTTGCACGGCACTATGGAGCATTACTTTGAGTCGAAGGCTCAGCTGTTCACTCCTGAGCGTGCTGAGCTTGCGGTGATTACTGCTGATGACGAGTGGGGCGAGAAGATGTTCTCCGCTGCTTGCGAGCAGATGGGTGCGCAGCAGGTTCACCGTCTGGTGACTGCTCGCGGTGCCGGTCTGGCTGAGGTGCCCGCAGAGTTTGGTGCCCGCGACTGGGCTGTGGTGAAGGTTCAGCGTGAGGGCCTGGGCCACCGCTTCCACGTGGCTAATGGTGCCGGTGAGAGCGTTGAATGCTACACCGGTCTACCCGCTGACTTTAACGTTTCGAATGCCGCGCTGGCGGCGCTCATGGCGTACCTGGACACTGACTCCGCTGAGCGTGAGCGCCTGCTGCCCGAGCTGGCGTCCGGTTCGGCTCTGACTCCGGTGGTTCCGGGCCGTATGCAGCTGATTTCCTTGGCTCCGCACGCGATTGTGGACTTTGCACACAACCCGGACGGTCTGACCCGCGCCCTGGAGGCAATGGACCGCCCCGGCGACGGCAAGGTCATGATTGTTTTCGGTGCGACCGGTGAGCGTGACCAGCTCAAGCGCCCGATTATGGGTGCGATTGCGGCACAGTACGCAGATATTGTGGTTGTGACTGATGACGATCCGCACGGTGAGGCGCCCGAGCCGATTCGTGCCGCCGTTGAGGAGGGCGCGCAGAAGGCTGAGAACCGCCGAGCCACCCAGATCCTGAATATTTCTCCGCGTGCCGCCGCTATTGATGCGGCAATTGCCCTGGCGGGCGAGCATGACGCCATCCTGATTGCTGGCCGCGGCCACGAAACCGAACAGGATGTTGACGGCGTGGATATCGCCCTGGACGACCGCGTTGAAACCGCCCGTGCCCTGCGTGCGCACGGTTTCGAGATCCTGCCTGACTACCAGCGCATGCTCGATGAAAGTGACTCTAAGACCGCTGAAGGTATGGTGAAGAATGATTAAGCTCAGCGCCGCCCAGATTATTGAGGCAACCGGCGGCACCGCTATCGGCCTGGAGGGCCGTGAGGAGCAGGTGTACGCAGACTTCGCCACCACCGACTCCCGCGAGGTGCAGACCGGTACCCTGTTCGTGGCGAAGCCCGGTGCGGTCACTGACGGTCACAGGTTCATCCCCATGGCGTTTGAGCGGGGCGCGACCCTGGCGCTGGTCGAGCGTGAAGTACTCGACGAGCAGGGCGTGCCCTACCCGAGCATCCAGGTGCCCGATGTGGTGCTGGCTATGGGTGATTTGGCGCGCTACTCGATTGAGCAGATGCGTGCTCAGGGTGAGCTGACCGTTGTCGGTATTACCGGTTCTGCCGGTAAGACCACGACGAAGGACCTGCTTGCCGCCATTTTCACTCCGGAGGGCCCGACCGTTGCGCCGGTTGGTTCCTATAACAGTGAGGTGGGCGTGCCCCTGACCGTTTTCCGTGCGGATGAGTCTACCCGCTACCTGGTCATTGAGATGGGTGCCGACCACGTGGGCAACATCGAGTACCTGGCGAATATTGCGCACCCTGATCACGGCGCAATCCTGAAGGTTGGTACCGCGCACGCTGGCGAGTTCGGCGGCGTGGACAATATTGAGCGTACTAAGGGTGAGCTGGCTGAGGGCGTTCAGCCGACCGGCTCCCTGGCTCTGAACGCTGACGATGAGCGCGTGCTGCGCATGGCGTCGCGTTCGGTTGCACCCATTACCTACTTTGGCGTGGGCGAGAAGACCGACGCGAACGGCCAGCTCTACGAACGCTACGTGGCGGCGCTGAACCTGCGCACCACCGACGCTGGCTGCCCCGAGTTCACTATGCGCCTGCCCGACGGTAGCGAGTACGAGATTTCCTCGCAGCTGATCGGTGAGCACCACGTGCACAACCTGCTGGCTGCTGCGACAATCGCCTACAACAGCGGTATTTCGGGTGAGAAGATTGCTCGCGCGCTCAACAAGGCGGCGGCGGCTTCGAAGTGGCGTATGGCGCGCACCGACCGCGCTGACGGCGTGACCGTCATTAACGACGCCTACAACGCGAACCCCGAGTCGATGGCTGCGGCACTGCGCACCCTGGCGCAGCTGGGTCGCACCGTCGACCCGGCGACCGGTCAGCCGCACCGCACCTGGGCTGTTCTGGGTGCCATGCTGGAGCTCGGTGACGCCTCCGTGGAGGAGCACGACCGCATCGGTCGCCTCGTGGTGCGCATGAACATTTCCAAACTGATTGCTGTGGGCGACGAGACGAAGCCCACCTACAATGCGGCTCATCTGGAAGGCTCCTGGGGTAATGAAGCGACCTGGGTGAAGACTCCGGAAGAGGCAGAGCAGATTCTGCGCGCTGAGGTTCGCCCCGGTGACATTGTGCTCTTCAAGTCCTCGAATGGTGCGAAGCTGGGCATTCTGGGTGACCAGGTTGCTTTCGCCAAGTGCACCTTCGGTGCTGAGGAAGAGCAGGCACCGACCTGGCTTTCTGCCGGTGACTTTGTTGAAACCACCGATTTGAGCGACCACCTTGCCGCTCACCTTGACGGCGCAGCTAGCGCCGACCGTACTTCGACCGAACAGACCGCGAACGAAGGGTAGCGCTTTATGATTACCGTGCTGATTGCTGGAATCTTCGGATTCCTCATCTCCTTCACCGCGCTGCCGGTGTTCATCAAGAAGATGAAGTCTCTGAAGCTTGGCCAGCTCATCCGTGAGGAAGGCCCGGCAGCCCACCAGCATAAGGCGGGCACCCCCACCATGGCGGGTCTGATTTTCATCCCCGCGGCGATTCTTGCCTACTTCTTGACCCTGACGGTGAGCGCCCTGTTCTTCGGTACCGCGCCGGTACCGACCGCTACCGCGTGGCTGACCATCGCCTTCACCCTGGGCATGCTCGGTGTGGGCGCGGCGGACGACATCATGAAGTTCCGCAATAAGGGCAACGAGGGCCTGACCGAGAAGCAGAAGACCATTGGTCTTCTGGGCGTGACCTTGCCCTTTGCGTATCTGGCGTTCCAGTTCCCGAATGAGTCGGGTGCTCGTCCGGCGTCGACCGCTATCTCTTTCGTACGTGACCTGCCCATTGACCTGTTCGCGGCGGGTGCGGTTTTCGGCTCCATCCTGCTGGTTGGTTGGATTACCCTCATCTCTCTGTCCGGTACGAACGCGGTGAACTTCACCGATGGTCTGGACGGCCTGGCTGGCGGCATCATGATGACCATCTTCTCCGGCTACCTGACCATCAGCATCTGGCAGTACGTACACGCCTGCTCCACTGGCGCTGGCACCGCCTGCTACGATGTGCGCGACCCCGGTTCGCTGGCGCTGATTGCCGCATCCCTGGTGGGTTCGCTGGCTGGCTTCCTCTGGTGGAATGTGTCGAAGGCACAGATCTTCATGGGCGACTCCGGTTCCCTGGCGCTCGGTGGCGCAATGGTTGCTTTCGCGCTGTTCACCCGCACTGAGCTGCTTCTGCTGGTCATCGCTCTGATTCCCGTGCTGGAAGTGTTCTCTGTGATCGTGCAGAAGTTCGTGTTCAAGACCAGCCGTAAGCGTTCGGTTGCAGCAGGGGAGAAGCCCCTGCACGCACACCGTTACTTCCGTATGACCCCCTTCCACCACCACATGGAGAAGGTCGGCGTCAACGGCAAATACTCAATTGATAAGCGAGGCATTGCCCCCGGTACCGTCAGTAGCGGCGAAGTGAACTCCGTGTTCCGCCTCTGGGTTGTTAACGCCCTCTGCGTGCTAGTTGCGCTGGCGCTGTTCTTCGGTGACTGGTTCTCGCAGACTTCTGGAGTGATTCACTAATGTCAACTAATGAAAAGCCGGATACAGCTCGCATTGAAGCGAATGCCGCCGCTATTGCGGTGAACCCGGTGTATGAGAACGAGCGCCTAGCGGAGCTGACTCACTGGGGTGCCTCCTGGGCTAACCTGCGTGTGGTCGTGGTGGGCATGGGCACCAGCGGCGACGCTGTGACCGATGTGCTCGCCCAGCTGGGTGCGAAGATTGTTGTCATCGACGGGGCAGATACTCCCGAGAAGTGTGAACGTATTGACCTGTACGCTAACGCTTACGGCAACGTTGAGGGCCTGTTCGGTCCCGAGCACATGCATGCACTGCCCTTGGTGGACGGTCAGGAACCCGAGCTTGTGGTGACCTCCCCGGGCATGCGTCCCGACCACCCGGTCATGCTGGATGCGTATGAGCGTCGCATCCAGATTTGGGGCGATGTGGAGCTGGCGTGGCGCCTGAACGAGCGCAACGACCGCCCGACTCCCAAGTGGCTGTGCCTGACCGGTACGAACGGTAAGACCACCACCGTGGGCATGGTCGATTCCATCCTGAAGGCTGCCGGTAAGAAGTCTATTCAGGTGGGTAACGTGGGTATGCCCATCGTGTACGCTATTGCCGACGATGAGCCCTATGAGTTCTTCGCGGTGGAGCTGTCCAGCTTCCAGCTGCACTGGACCTACTCGATGTCCCCGTATGCTTCGGTGGTTCTGAACATCGCTGAGGATCACGTGGACTGGCACGGCTCCTTCGACGGCTACAAGGCTGATAAGGCTCGCGTGTACGAGCACACTCAGGTCGCCTGCATCTTCAACACCGACCACGCAGACACCCTGCGCATGGTCGAGAACGCGGACGTTATTGAGGGCGCTCGCGCGATTGGCTTCAGCTCCACTGAGATGCCCGCCGTGTCGATGCTCGGTCTGGCTGAGGACATCATGGTGGACCGCGCTTTCTTGAAGAACCGCTACAACGAGGCGTACGAGCTGGCGGTTCTGGAGGATCTGGCTCCGGCACCCGGTAAGATGCCCGCGAAGCACACCGTGGAGAACGCTCTGGCGGCTGCGGCGCTGTGCCGTGCGGCTGATATTGACCCGAAGGCTGTGGGGGCTGGCCTGCGTTCTTTCAAGACCGGTGCGCACCGCAACCAGCTGGTGGGCTACGCGAACGACATCATGTGGGTGAACGATTCGAAGGCTACGAATCCTCACGCCGCGAACGCGTCGATGAGCGGCTACCCCTCGCTGGTGTGGATTGCCGGCGGCCTATCGAAGGGCGTTGAGTACAATGAGTTGATTGCTGCCCACGCGCAGCGTCTGAAGGCTGTGCTGATTATCGGTACCGATACTGCGGCGTTGAAGTCGGCGTTGGCGACTCATGCTTCGCAGGTTCCGACCTACAATATGACCGCCGCTGTGGCTGATTCTTCGGACGGTGTTGCCGTGATGAACGCGGCCGTTGCGAAGGCTGCTGACCTGGCGCATCCGGGGGATACCGTGCTGATGGCTCCCGCGTCTGCGTCGATGGACCAGTTCAAGAATTATGCGGTGCGCGGTGATGCGTTTGCGAACGCTGTTGCCGCCCAGCTGGCTGACTCTTAGGACGTTGCCTGCAGGGGACATCTCGGGTGACCGGGGTGCTTTCTGCGGGTTCTTCTCGGGGGTGGGATGGTAACGGTGTCCCACCCCTGAACCTTTTTCGTGTATTCGCCACGACGGATCCGTGGCAGTTGAGGCCTATAGGAGGGCATGTGAGTACCAGCGCATCTTCGGAGCATTCGGCTTCTTCGGCGCGTTCAACCGCGAGTGGTCGTTGGGTGTCTTTGCGAGCCGGTTTGGAGGATTTCTCTGCACCGTTCCGTACTCGTGCCAATAGGCTGTACCGTCTTGGTTTGAAGGCTGACCTGTGGGATGTTCCGGTGATGCTACTGGTCACCACCCTGGGGTTGGCATTTTTCGGTTGCATTATGGTGCTGTCGGCTTCGAGCGTCACCATGATCTCGCAGGGGCAGTCGCCGTTTTCGCAGGTTTCCTCGCAGATCATGTTCTTGATTATTGGCGTGATTGCGATGGCGGGTATTACGCATATCCCTGTTGAGTATTACCACAAGAAGTCTGTGGTGTACGCGATGCTGATTATTGCATTGGTCATGCAGCTTGCTGTGGTGGTCGTTGGCGTTGAGGTTAACGGTAACCGTAACTGGCTGAAAATCCCCGGCGGTCCGCAGATTCAGCCCTCGGAGTTTTCGAAGCTTGCGATTATTATGTGGCTGGCGTGGGTGTATAACCGCCACGGCGATATTTCTCGTAGTATTTGGCGCACGCTGTTCCCCTCAATTTATGGTGTGGGTGTCCTGGTTCTGCTGATTATGCTCGGTGGCGATATGGGTACCGCCATGGTGTATGGCTTCATCTTTGTGGGCATGATGTGGCTGGCGGGTGCTTCTCGCGGCTCGCTGCTGAAGATTGGCGCCGCGCTTGCGGCGTTGGCGCTGGTGGGTGTGCTCAGTAGCACGAACCGTGTGGCTCGTATTTTCGGCATTTGGGGTTCGTGTACGAACGCTAACTGTGACCAGGCGAATTCTGGTGAGGTGGCGCTGGCGACCGGTGGTTTCCTCGGTGTTGGTCTGGGCCAGTCGCGTCAGAAGTATAACTACCTGGCTGAGGCGCATAACGACTATATTTTCGCCATTATTGGTGAGGAGCTGGGTCTGCTAGGTACTTTGGCGGTTCTGCTACTGTATGTGGGCCTGGTGTATTGCGCGGTGCGTATTATGTTGCGCACTACGGATCCGCTGGTGCGTTTGGCTACGGGCGGCATCATGATTTGGTTGACCTCTCAGGCGATTATCAATATGGGCATGGTGTCCCGTATTTTGCCGGTGATTGGTGTGCCTCTGCCGTTTGTATCCTATGGCGGTTCGTCGCTGTTGTCCTCGTTGTTGGCGGCGGGCTTGTTGCTGGCGTTTGCGCGGCAGACTCCGTTGCGTGGCGCGACGGCACCGTCGAATATTGAGACCCAGAGCGTGCGTGAGGTTCGTCGTGCGAATGCTGAATGGCAGCGTCGTACGCCGTTGCAGGATGTGCTGAATCAGGAAGAGGCTGCTCGTGCGGCTGCTGGTGGTCACCTGTTGAATGAACATAACCCGTTTGTGCTGATGTTTGGTCCGGAGAGCCCGTTGCGTCGCTGGTTGGGCTTTGCGCCGGATCAGCAGCGTGAGCTGGTTCATATGGCTCGTGAGCAGCAGAAGGAGCAGGAGCGCCAGGTTCCGGAGCAGGCTCGAGAAGAGGCGCGTCGTGCTCGCGAGGAGGCGCGTCTGGCTCGAGAAGAGGCGCGTCTGGCTCGTGAGGAAACTGCCCGTGTGAAGGCGGAGCAGAAGGCTGAAGCTCAGAAGCAGAAGGCCTCGCAGAAGCCTGCACCGCAGAAGGCTCCCGCTCAGCCTCGTACCGGTCAGCAAGCTCGTGTTGCTCAGAAGAGTACTGCCTCTACTCGAGCGTCACAGCGCAAGCCCGCTCAGGGTCGCCCTGCTCAGAAGGCGACTGCTCAGAAGCAGACCGCTCAGAAGCAGGCTGTACAGCAGCGCCCCGCTCAGACTCGTAGTGATCAGTCTCGTACCGTTCAGCAGCCTGCTGGTCAGAAACGAGTGCAGCAGCCTCGTGGTGCTCAGCCCCGTAGCGCGCAGCCCCGTCCGTCGGGCTCGCTACCTGCGGGTCTGCAACCGTTGCATCCTGAGGATCGTCAGCGTCGTGCCGAGCGACAGGGTACTCTTCGACAGGGTACTCCTCGACAGGGCGCTCAACGTTAGGTAGTGCCGCGACAGGGTGCCTAAGCAAAGGGCGCTCCGAAGAACGGCGCTCAGCAGGCGCAGCGTCCGGCTCCGGGCGCGGCTCGGAACTCTGCTCAGTGCGGCACCTGCAAGCAGAGTTAGCCTCTGCAGGGTGAAATGCTCGCGGCTGGAGCACAGCTGTTCGGGTTACTATTCGAGCCTCCACTTGCACTGAATAACAGATGACGCCCTCGCCGTTGAGTCCTATCTTAATGGCGGGGGCGCTCTGTTGAACAGGTGCTATAGCGTAAAATGATGCTGTACCGATGTGTTGGGAGAAAGACCTATGACGAAGAAGGCGCCCTCTATAGTCTTCGCCGGTGGTGGCACCGCCGGTCATATTAATCCGATGCTCGCGATTGCGCGTGCGATTCGTGGCCTTGAGTCGAACGCTAAGATTCTGATGCTGGGCACCGCCGACAAGATGGAAGCCGAGCTGGTTCCGGCAGCTGGTTTCGATATTGAGTTCATCCCTCGTGCGGCCTTCCCCCGTAGCATTAACCGTGCCGCTTTCGCTTTCCCCGCTAAGTTTTTTGGTGCCCTGTCGAAGACCCGCCGCATCCTCAAGGATGTAGATGCGGATGTGGTCGTTGGCGTGGGCGGCTATGTGTGCCCGCCTGCGTATTTGTCGGCGTTGAATGCTAAGATTCCCGTGGTGATTCATGAGGCGAACGCGAAGCCCGGTTTGGCGAACCGCCTGGGCGGTACGTTTGCTCGGTTCACCGGTGTTGCGTTCCCTAATACTCCTTTCCCGCGCGCGACCCTGGTGGGTATGCCAATGAAGGATGAGATTGCCTACCTGAACCGTGAGGCGCACCGTTCGAAGGCTCGCCGTAACCTGGGCCTGGACCCGCAGAAGCCGACCGTGATTGTGTCCGGTGGTTCGCTGGGTGCTCAGAGCCTGAATAATGCGGTGGTGGCGTGCCGTGACCACTTTGCGGAGTGGGACTTCCAGATTCTGCATATTACCGGTAAGGGCAAGACTGTTCTGGACGAGAGCGGTGAGCCGCTGAGCGCGCCGAATTACCGTCAGATTGAGTTCAGTAACGGCATGCAGGATGTATACGCTGCCGCTGATCTTCTGCTGGTGCGTTCGGGTGCGGCGACCGTCAGTGAGGTTGCTGCGGTGGGTGTTCCCGCGATTTTTGTGCCGCTTCCCATTGGTAATGGTGAGCAGGCTCTGAATGCTCGTTCTCTGGTGGAGGCATCTGCGGCTCTGCTGGTGAAGGATGCAGAGGTCACCGGTGAGTGGTTCGCCCGTGAGATTCCGGCTCTTATGGCGAACCCGGAGAAGCTGGAGCGCATGGGCGCTGCGGCGTATAAACTTGGTATCCGTAACGCGGCACGCGTTATGGCTGAAGCAGTATTGAAGGCAGCTGAGAAGTAATGACTGAATTGATGAATCTTGAGATGGTGCTGCCGGCACCGCTGAACCCGCCGTTCCCTGAGCGTGCGAAGATGAGCGAGCTGGGTCGTGTGCACTTCATCGGTATTGGTGGCGCGGGTATGAGCGCTATTGCCGTTTTGATGCTGCAGGCTGGTGTGACGGTGAGTGGTTCTGATCGTGCGGAGTCGGCTACTGTTGAGTCTTTGCGTGCTGCGGGGGCTCGTGTGGGTGTTCCTCAGCAGGCTGAGAACATTGTGGACGTTGATACCGTGGTGATTTCTACTGCGATTCGTGAGGATAACCCGGAGCTTGTTGCCGCTCGTGCGCAGGGTCTGCGTGTGCTGCATCGTTCTGAGGCGCTTGCCGCTGTGATAGGTGAGTCTCAGGTGGTTGCTGTTGCCGGTACTCACGGTAAGAGCACGACGAGCTCCATGATTTCTGTGATGTTTGATCAGCTGGGTGCTGAGCCGTCGTTCGCGGTGGGTACTGTGATTGCTGGTTGCGGTACAAACGCTCACCTGGGTGTTCAGGGCCCGGAGTCGATTTTTGTGGCTGAGGCTGATGAATCGGACGGCTCGTTTGTGCGTTACCGCCCGGCTATTGCTGTGGTGACGAATGTTGAGCCGGATCACCTGGATTTCTATGAGACGGACGAGCGTCTCTTTGAGGCGTTCAACCGTTTTGTGGGTTCGATGGCACCTAACGGTGTTGTGGTGACCTGTGCTGATGATGCGGGCGCGGCGGCTTTGGCGGCTCGTTCTCGTGCGGCGGGGGTGGCCGTGGTGACCTACGGCGAGTCTGAGGATGCTGACCTGCGCATTAGCGAGATTACCAGCGCGGGTTCTTCCTCCTCTTCGCACCTATCCTGGTCTTTTGAATGCCGCGGCGTGCATTATGAGGGTGAGCAGAATCTTGCGCTGAAGGTGCCCGGTATTCATAACCAGCTGAACGCTTCGGCTGCTTTTGCGTCGGCGCTAATCTCTGGTTACGAGGCTGCCGATATTGCTCGTGCACTGGCTGAGTTTGTGGGTGCTGACCGCCGCTTCACCCTGCGTGGTGAGGTTGCCGGCGTGAAGGTTTTCGATGATTACGCGCACCACCCGACCGAGGTTTTCCGCGCCCTGGAGACCGGCCGTACCGTGGCTGATGGCCACAGCCTGTACGTGATTTTCCAGCCGCACCTGTTCTCTCGTACTCGTGAGTTCGCGAAGGAGTTTGCGAAGGCCCTGTCGATGGCTGACCGCGCTCATGTGCTGGATATTTACCCTGCTCGTGAGCTGCCGATTGAGGGCGTGACCAGTGAGCTAATTACCGGTGCTGGTTTCTCTGAGGTTAGTTACGCTACCGCTGAGGGCGCTATTGAGGATATTGTGACCTGTGCTCAGGATGGCGATATTGTGATGGTCGTTGGCGCTGGCGATGTGACCGCTTTGGGTGCGCGTCTGCTGGAGTCCTTGGAGATCCGTCACGGTGGCGAGTCGAAGAAGTCGGAGGCTTAGGCTGTGCCGATGAGCTCTGGTCTCTCTTCGGAGGGACATTCCTCCTCGCGCGCGCCGAAGGCTCCGCGTTCGCGTGCTCGTCTGCGTGTTCAGCAGGTAGCTGAGAATGCGCAGACTGAGGCGGCACCGGCTGAGGCGGTACAGTCTCAGTCCGCGCAGTCTCAGGCGGTGAAGGCTTCGGCAACAAAGGTTGAAGCGCCCCAGACTAAAGCGCCTCAGGCTGAAGCCCAGCCGACTGGTGCTACTCAGACTAATGCCGCGAAGTCTGCTGTGTCTGCAACCTCCGAGGCTTCTGCCCAGGCTGTCGTTGCTCAGCCTGCTGTTGCGCACTCTGCCGTTACCCAGCCTTCGAGCTCCGCTCGACACATGCCGCGTAAGCCGGTGGTGCATAAATCGCACAGTCAGAACGGTGCTGTTTCTTCGGCGTCCAAGAGCGCTGCGGCGGTTCATGCTTCGGCACAGTCTTTGAAGGATTCGGTGCGTTCTGCGCTGATGACCGGTCGTACCGTGTCTGAGGTTGAGCACGCGCCTGAGCTGTTTAATGTTGAGGCGTTTGAGGATTCTTCGTCTCAGGGGGGCTCTGTGCAGACTGCATCTTCGCAGTCGGTGAAGAGCACAGAAAAGGAAGTAGCCAATCAGAAGGCTACCCAGAAGAGTGCTGCTAAGAAGTCTTCTGCCGGTTCTGCTGAATCTCGCGAAGAGTCTGCCGCTCAGAAGGCTCAGGAACGCGCCGATAAGAGCGCCGATAAGGCGGGGGAGAAGGCCGCTGAAGAGCCTCGCTCCGCGAGCCGTTTTGGTCGTTGGCGTGCCGAGCGTGAGCAGCAGCGTGCAGCGGAGATTGAGAAGGAACGCGAGCGTGCGAGCCGTCAGGCTCACCGTGAGCGTCTGCGTCAGGATCCGGGTCTGGACGGCCTGCGTGCTGAGGAGCGCCCCCGTAAGGAACGTGCGCCTTTGAGTCGCGCCCGTAAGCTGCTGTACACCGCCTTGGTGCTGGCTATTATTGCGGTGCTGTACGTGGTGCTGGTCTTCTTCTCGCCCCTGTTGGCGACTCAGAAGATTACGGTGCGCGGCGCATCCCTGCTGGAAACCACTCAGGTGGAGCAGAAGCTGGAGCCTCTGCGCGGGGTTCCGCTCACCCGTATCGACGAGAAGAAGGTGCGTGAGCTGATCGGCCAGGATAACGTGCTTCATAGTGTGCATGTGGAGAGCCGTCCGCCGCATGAGCTGGTGGTGACCCTGAAGGAACGTACCGCTGTTGCGGTTGTGAAGCAGGGCGATACGTACCATACTGTTGATAGCGATGGTGTGAGTCTGCTGGAGTCGGCTACTCAGCCTGATACTTCGGTGCCGCTGGTTCGTTTCAGTGGTGATGATCCGCAGACTTCGGACGAATTCCGCACCATCTCTACGGCGCTTTCGGCGATGCCCTCTGAGCTTCTAGCTCAGGTTAAGGAAGCCAGCGCTACCTCAACATCAAATATCACTCTAACCTTGAGGGATAATACTACGGTGCAGTGGGGAACTGCTGAAGAGAGCGAGTTGAAGGCGAAGGTCCTGTTCTCCCTGCGCCAGGCTATTGCCAAGCGTGCCAAGGAGGAGAAATCTTCCGAAGCCCAGACGCAGAAGGTGACCGTCTACGATGTGTCTGCCCCGCGCGTACCGGTGACCCGATAGGGGAACCATTGAGGCGCTATATCCTCCCTTTTTGTATGAAATCTACAAAAAGAGGGGGTAATTGCGCTGTGTGACTAGGAACCAACAAAAACAGTTTGGTATCCTAGCAGATAAAGTCATTCTTTAGAGGAAACCTTCAGGCTTAGAATAAGCTGCGGGTCTTCCGAAGCTGGAACACGGAACAATCGAGGAATACATGGACGCTGGAACTCCCCAGAACTACTTGGCAGTCATCAAGGTCGTTGGTATCGGCGGCGGTGGCGTCAACGCAGTCAACCGTATGATTGAGGTTGGTCTGCGCGGCGTTGAGTTCATTGCTATCAACACTGACGCTCAGGCTCTGCTGATGTCCGATGCAGACGTTAAGCTGGACGTTGGTCGTGAACTGACCCGCGGTCTTGGCGCAGGCGCAAACCCCGAGGTTGGCCGTCAGGCAGCCGAGGATCACGCGCAGGAAATTGAGGAAGTCCTCAAGGGCGCAGACATGGTCTTTGTGACCGCAGGTGAGGGCGGTGGCACCGGTACCGGTGGCGCACCCGTCGTGGCACGTATTGCCCGCTCCCTCGGCGCTCTGACCATTGGTGTGGTGACCCGCCCCTTCACCTTCGAAGGCCGTCGCCGCTCCAACCAGGCTGAGACCGGTATCGCTGCTCTGCGCGATGAGGTTGATACCCTGATCGTTATTCCGAACGACCGACTGCTGTCGATTTCGGATCGCAACGTCTCCATGCTGGACGCATTCAAGTCCGCTGACCAGGTTCTGCTCTCCGGTGTGCAGGGCATTACCGACCTGATCACCACCCCCGGCCTGATCAACCTTGACTTCGCTGACGTTAAGTCCGTCATGCAGGGTGCAGGTTCGGCTCTGATGGGTATCGGCTCAGCATCCGGTGAGGACCGCGCAGTGAAGGCAGCTGAGCTGGCTATCGCTTCGCCGCTGCTGGAAGCATCCATCGACGGTGCACACGGCGTTCTGCTGTCCATTCAGGGTGGCTCCGACCTGGGTCTGTTCGAGATTAACGAGGCTGCACGCCTGGTTCAGGAAGTTGCTCACCCCGACGCAAACATCATCTTCGGCGCTGTTATTGACGACGCACTGGGCGATGAGGCTCGCGTGACCGTGATTGCTGCTGGCTTCGACGCAGTGAACCCGGAGACCAACTCCAACGCTTCCACTGCTGCGGCTACTCAGGCTCAGCGCACTCAGGCATCCTTCGGCGGTTCCACCGCTCCGGCTACTAGTGGCTACGGCTACAACGCACCCGCTGCTGCCCCGGCTTCCACCGGCGCTGCTGGCTTCGATGTTGACCTTCCCCCGGTTGTGGAGGAAGCTCCGGCTCGCCGCGACACCCTGGACGTCCCTGACTTCCTGAAGTAGTCTGCCCGGCTGTGAACGCCTAAGCGTTGCACGGCTGAGAGTCTTATGAACCTATAGGGGAGCTGAGAAACACGCACATTTGTGCTGTTCTCGGCTCCCCTTTGCTATACCCGCCGTTATACCCGCTGATATCTGATGAAGGAATAGAAGATGCGCGATAACCCCAAAACTTCGCTGCTTACCTCTGCCGATACCCGCACCCTGGGCCCCTGGCGTGTGCGGGTGGGTTTCACCTCCCGCGCGGCGGGCAACCTGGGCTTGCACGTGGACGATGAGCTTGGCGGCGGTATGGATGCCTCCCTGGTGCGCACCCTCAATCACCGTGCCGCTCTGGAGGAGACGCTGGGTACCGAGCCGTTCTTCTACCTGAACCAGGTGCATGGCGTGCAGGTCGCCTACCCGGAAGACTACGAAGTGGAATCCTACGCGCCCGGTACACCCGAGGAGCGTACGGTTGAGCGTGCCCGCGCGGTGCTGGAGAACTCCCCGGTCGCCGATGCGGCGATTAGCAGTGAGGGCGTGCCCCTGGCGATTATGGTTGCGGATTGCATCCCCGTGGTGCTGGTGGGGGAGCGGAGCACGAACTGGCAACCAATCCTGGCGGTCGCTCACGCTGGCCGCCGCGGCCTCCTCGATGGCGTGCTCCAGCAGACCGTGCAGCGGATGCGTCAGCTCGGTGCGGAAAAAATTACCGCCTGGCTGGGTCCGAGCATTTGCGGTAGCTGCTACGAGGTGCCCGAGGCGATGCGCACCCAGTCCACCGAACTGATTCCGCAGGTGCATTCGGTGACCAGCCAGCAGACCCCCGGCTTGGACCTGCCCGCAGGTGCCCGCGCCGTGCTGGAAGAGGCAGGCGTGCAGGTGAGCATGGACTGTGCGCAGTGTACGTTTGAGGAGTCCGAGGTGTATTCGCATCGCGGATTTACGAACCGCGGTGAGAAGCCGGGCCGTATTGCGGGTCTGGTGTGGATCGAGAAAACAGCAGAGCCTGCAGCCTAGAGCCGCTAAAGATAGGGTCGCTAAAGATAAAGCCGCTGAAGGAGAGAAGATGTCTGAAATGAACGTAGAAGAACAGAACCTGCGCTACACTCCCGAACGCGCCGAGCAGCTGCTGCAGAACTACCGCCGCGTGCTTGAGCGTATCCGCACCGCGGAGCAGGATCACAGCGCAGTGCGTACCGAGGAGAGCGCCCCGGTACAGCTGGTGACGGTCACGAAGTTCTTCCCCGCCTCCGACGCGGCGGCGCTGCTGGATGGGGGAGCGATCCTCTTCGGTGAGAACCGCGACCAGGAGGCAAGCGCGAAGGCTCGCGAGCTCGCCGCATACTGCGCCCAGCGTGAGGTGCAGCCCCCGCACTGGGCGTTTATTGGCCAGCTGCAGACAAACAAGGCGAAGTCTGTGGTCAAGTACGCCTCCAGCGTGCATTCGGTGGACCGCCCCTCCCTGGCGGACGCGCTGGCGAAGGCGTACACAAACCAGCTCTCCCGCTTCGAGGCGGGGGAGGCGCCCGCACCCGCAGCGGTGGAGCAGGGCGCGCTGACCTGCCTGGTGCAGGTGTCCCTGGCGGAGGTTGCGACGGCTGGCCACGCAGCTGAGGGTGCGCGCGGTGGTACGAGCGCCTCTGAGCTGCTGGAGTTGGTGGAGCGCATCGAGAACCACGAGCATTTGCGCTGTGGTGGCGTGATGGCGGTGGCGCCGCTGGGAATGAACCCGGATGAGGCATTTGAGAAGCTCTACGGGCTGGCGTTGCTGGTGCGTGAGCAGGTGCCGCATGCGACCGAGATTTCTGCCGGTATGAGCGGGGATTTGGAGGCTGCGGTGCGTTGGGGCTCGACCTGCGTGCGCGTGGGTAGCGACATCATGGGTAAGCGCCCGGCGCTCTAGCCTCGCCCAAGCTACGCGCCGTGCGTTGCCTATCGCACTTTGGACTGCTTTCGGTACAAACTGCGGCATAATCATCGGTGCCCTTGACCGCCTGCGCGGGGTGTGCGCTGGTAATATATACATGCCGGTGCATGGCGTACCGTTACGCACACACCTTCTGATGACGCACTACGGCAGAACCTGTACACCACCAACGTGAAAGAACAGCGAGAGAATTATGGCGAAACAAAGCCGTCTGGCGGGTTTCCTCGGCCTGGAACGATACCAGAACGCTGAGACGACGCCGGAAGAATCCCCGCAGGCTGTGCAGGCTGACTCCCGCCGGGAGGCAAACGCCTCCGCAGGGCAGGCTGCTATAGCACAGAAGACCGACAGCTCTAACAGGCTCTCAGCACTGCCCGGCTCAGCACAGTACAGCGTTGCCGAGTCGCAGAGCGAAACCTACCACCTGCAGGACGAACCCCCCTATACTGAACAAGAAGTGTACCAGCAAGCTAATAGCTACGATGACGGTACAGAAACCGAGTATCTGGACGCAGAAGAAACTGCCGACGGACGAGCAACCGTAGATGCAGCGGCATACGCCACCGCTCATACACCTGAAACCACAGCTGATCTGGCGGAAACCGAGCAGACTTGGGACGACGTCAGCGCAGACAATTGGGAGGACACCCCGGTGCCGAATACCGAATACACCGAGCAGTACGCCGAGACGTACTCCAACGACGGCTACTACGACCAGGGCTACGAGCCCGAAGAAACCAACGGATACACCTACGGTTACGAGGAAGAAGAGGACGAATTGCGTCGTATCACCACTATCCACCCCCGCTCCTACAATGACGCAAAGATCATTGGTGAGGCATTCCGCGAGAACATCCCCGTGATTATGAACGTGGAAGAAATGCCTGACGCAGACGCAAAGCGCCTGGTGGACTTTGCATCCGGTCTGGCATTCGCGCTGGAAGGCCGCATTGAGCGAGTCACCGCTAAGGTGTTCCTGCTGACCCCCTCCAACCTGGAGGTTCTGGGCGTGGCTAATTCCGAGGTTCCCGCCGGCTTTGAGACCGACGGCGAATTCCCCTTCGACCAGGGCTAAGGACTGATAGATGGGTTATATTTTCGCCCTCATTACAATCGTTGTCTACGTTCTCTACATTGCGATGCTGTTGCGCATGCTCTTTGACTGGGTGCGCATGTTCGCTCCGGAGTGGCGACCCAAGGGCTTTGTGCTACTCTTCGCCAGCGGCGTGTACGCGGTGACGGACTGGCCGATGAACCAGCTGCGCCGCCTGATCCCGCCGGTTCGTGTGGGTAACGTTGCGCTGGATACCGGCTTCCTGATTTTGATTGTTGTGTTGTCTCTGCTGCTGAGCATTATGATGCGGATGACCGCGGCATTCTCCTAAACCGCTCCGTTGAGAGGTTAGAGAACAATGTTGTAGAGCCCCGCCTGCGCTCTAAACCCTGTGGGTTGGAATGCTGGCGGGGTTTTCTGTGCCTGATTGCTGGATTGATTGCGGTGTCCCGCTCCGTGGCTGAGGTAGCTTTCCGTGACAGGTTACAAGCTGGGTTCGCGAGCTACATCAGATGATGAGAAATGCACCTGTCAGCAGATACTGAGCCTGATATGGCGGGGGATAAGGGAGGATGCGTCACGTGGTGAATCCCACCCTTGTGCCGAGTACATATTTTGTTATTCAGCCGATATATAACCGGGCACAGAAACCAAAGAATAGTAGAATTGGTGCCAATGACTGCATCGCGGTATAGCCATACCCCTGAACTATTGGGGGTGACGAATTCGCTGCACTTAACTTCATCACCAACCCCGTAGAGATACTTAGAGGAGAAGCCCATGGCAATCACCCCCGAAGACCTGATCACTAAGAGCTTCAAGGTCGTGACCGAAGAGTCCGGTTACGACCGCAACGAGGTCGACGATTTCCTGGACGAGCTCGTTGTCGAACTGCGTGCACTCTACTCCGAGCGTGATACCCTCGAACGCCAGGTTGAGCAGCTCTCTGCAAACGCACCCGATTCCCCCGCAGCGGCTGTAGCACCCGCACAGTCTTCCGCGGCACCGTCTGGGCCTCAGGATGCGGCGGCACTGCTCGCCATGGCACAGAAGGTTCACGACGACTACGTGGCACAGGGCGAAAAGGCTAAGGCGGAACTGCTCGAAGAAGCAGAGAAGAAGGCAGACGCTATGGTGAGTGAAGCTCAGCAGCAGCGCGAAGAGATTCTCTCTCGCCTCACCGACGAGAAGGAAGAGCTGGAGGTCGCTGTTGAGGCTCTGCGCGGCTTCGAGAGCCGCTACCGCTCCAAGCTGCTGCAGCACCTGGACGCACAGGTTCAGGAGCTCAAGAACCTCAAATCTATCGAGGCTTCCGCATAAAACAGCGTGTCTGAATAAGCTAACGACGCTTTGAAGCGTATGCCGCTCGGATTCTTTCTCTTCCACCGCTATTCACTGGGGAGATCGAGAGAACCGGGCGGTATTCTCATGTCCGCCCGGCACGACTCAAGAACCCAGCGTGCGAAGCGCGGGAGAGTACCCGCAAAATCACCACCGAATACTCGATGCACTACCCCGATTTGCTAAGCTAGAGGGGCACTATCGAACGCGAGCGCATCCCGCCTCCGCACCGCAGGGCCGCCACACCGTAGGCGCAGCAACCGGCACAGACTAGAGGAGAGCTATGACCAACATCCCCAAGACTGCTGAATCCTCAGTCTCACAGGTAGCCGATAACGCCGCCGAAGAAGCTACTGGTCACCGCGTGCGCATCCTTTCTGGACGCTCCGCGGGTATTCTCGCGCTCGTGCTTGCCGCCGTCGTGTTCGCTATCGATCAGGGCACGAAATACCTAGTCGTTACTCAGATGCAGTTGGGAGAACGCGTTACCGTCATTGACGGGTTGCTGTGGTGGTACTCGATTCGTAACTCTGGCGCCGCATTCAGCATGGGCGAGAACGTCACCTGGGCCTTCACCCTCGTCATGATCGCCGCCGCATCCGTGGTACTGTACCTGCTACGCCGCACCCGCGCCCTGTCCTGGACGCTCGCATTAGGTGGCCTGCTCGGCGGAATCTGCGGCAACCTTTTCGACCGTCTCTTCCGTGAGCCCGGCTTCGGCTCCGGCCACGTGGTCGATTTTATTTCCGTACCGAACTTCGCGATTTTCAATATTGCAGACTCCGCAATCTGCGTGTGCATGGTGTTCATCGTGCTGCTGAACTTCAAAGGTCTGAACCTCAACGGCACCCGCGTGCAGGCGCCCGCTGAAGAAACCTCGGCTGACGAGGCTCTGGCTGGTGACAAGAACGCGGCTGAGAAGAACAGGGCAGCGAAGAGCGCCAAGTAGCTTTCCCTCCTCCGCTACATCATAGCCACATGCGCCTACAGACGTTTTCACACAGAGACGTTTTCACACAGCCCCTCCCACACAGACAACTAAAGCAAGCACCACCCGAAGGAGAGCCGCATGAGCGAAACTACCAACGCCACCGAAGAATCGGCACGTATCCGCGCCGAATTCACCGTTGAAGGCGCGCTTTCCGGTATGCGCCTGGACGCCGCGCTCGCCGGTGCCCTCGACGCGCCGCGCACCCGCACCTCCGGGTGGATTCGTGACGGCCACGTGACCGTGACCAACAATGGCAAGGCCGTGAAAATCGGCAAGTCCTACAAGCTGTCCGTAGGGGACGAAGTCGTCGTGGATGCACCCGCACCGCGCGATCTGGCGGACATCCGCCCCGAAAAGGTGGACGGCTTTCGCATCGTGCACCTGGACGACGACATCGTCGTGGTGGATAAACCTGCAGGCGTGGCGGCACATCCCTCACCGGGCTGGCACGGCCCCACCGTCATCTCCGCGCTCATGGGCGAGGGCATTTCGGTTGCTACTTCCGGCGCGGCAGAACGCCAGGGCATCGTGCATCGTCTGGACGTGGGCACCAGCGGCCTGATGGTCGTAGCCCGCAGCGAACGCGCCTACACCGCACTCAAGCGAGCCTTCAAGGAACGCACCGTGGACAAGGTCTACCACACCCTCGTGCAGGGCCTGCCCGACCCGCTGCACGGCACCATTGACGCACCCATTGGCCGCCACCCCGGCAACGAATGGAAGTTCGCCGTGGTCGAAGACGGACGCAACTCCATTACCCACTACGATGTGCTCGAAGCCTTCGGCCCCGCATCGCTGGTCGAGGTACACCTGGAAACCGGACGCACTCACCAGATTCGTGTCCACTTCTCTGCGTTGCGCCACCCCTGCTGCGGCGACCTCACCTACGGCGCCGACCCGCGCTTTAGCGCCGAACTGGGCCTGACCCGCCAGTGGCTACACGCGCACCGCCTAGGCTTCGATCACCCCGGCACCGGCGAGCGCGTAACCTTCAACAGCGAGTACCCGCTCGACCTGTCCTACGCGCTGACCGCTCTGCGCGAGGGTAAGGTTCAGCTCGGCTAGACAGTCGGCTAGCTATAGCCGCCCGCACGCCGCCGCACACAGCTTCACATTCACCGCCCATCCTCCAGCCCACACCTCCAGGAGATTCCCGTGGCAACCAAAGAATTTACGCACCTGCACGTGCACACCGAGTACTCCATGCTCGACGGTGCCGCGCGCCTGGGTGACTTGTTCACCCACGCTAAAGAACTCGGCATGAAGTCCATGGCGACCAGTGACCACGGCTTCCTCTTTGGTGCCTTCGACTTCTGGCGCCAGGCTAAAGCGCACGACATCAAGCCCATTATTGGTGTGGAGGCGTACCTGACCCCCGGCACGCACCGCACCGACCGTTCACGTGTGCGCTGGGGCGACGGATCCCGCGACGACGTCTCCGGTGGTGGCGCGTACACCCACATGACCATGTGGGCTGAAACCACTGAGGGTATGCACAACCTGTTCCGTGCCTCCTCGATTGCCTCGCTGGAAGGTCAGCTGTACAAGCCGCGTATGGACCGCGAGGTGCTGCAGACCTACTCGAAGGGCCTGATTGCGACCACCGGCTGCCCCTCCGGTGAGGTTCAGACACGCCTGCGCCTGGGGCAGTTCGACGAGGCGGTCCAAGCGGCGAGCGAATTCCGCGATATTTTCGGCAAAGATAACTTCTACTGCGAGGTCATGGACCACGGCCTGGACATTGAGCGCAACGTCCAGGAGGATCTGCACCGCCTCGCCAAGAAGCTGAACCTGCCCTTCGTTGCCACCAACGACCTGCACTACACCCGCCAGGAAGACCACACCGCCCACGCCGCGCTGCTGTGCGTGCAGTCTGGCTCGACCCTCACCGACCCCAAGCGCTTCAAGTTCGACGCAGATAACTTCTACCTGCGCTCGGCAGAAGAAATGTACGCCCTGTTCGGTGACATTCCCGGCGCGTGCGAGAACACCCTCGAAATCGCTGAACGCTGCAACGTGGAGTTCAACACCAAGGCGAACTACATGCCGAACTTCCCCGTGCCCGAGGGCGAAAACGAGGAATCGTGGTTCGTGAAGGAGGTTGAGAAGGGCCTGCACTACCGCTTCCCGCAGGGTGTTCCCGACACTGTGCGCAAGCAGGCAGAGTACGAGGTGGGGGTTATTACCTCCATGGGTTTCCCCGGCTACTTCCTCGTGGTCGCTGACTTTATCAACTGGGCTAAGCGCAACGGTATTCGCGTGGGCCCCGGCCGTGGCTCCGGTGCGGGCTCCATGGTCGCGTATGCGATGCGTATTACCGACCTGAACCCGCTCGACCACGATCTGATCTTCGAGCGATTCCTCAACCCCGATCGCGTCTCCATGCCCGACTTCGATGTGGACTTTGACGATCGTCGCCGCGGCGAGGTTATCGACTACGTGACCGAAAAGTACGGTGAAGAGAAGGTTGCACAGATCGTCACCTTCGGCACCATTAAGGCGAAGCAGGCGCTCAAGGACGCCTCCCGCGTGATGGACCAGCCGTACTCGGTCGGCGAGCGCCTCACCAAGGCGATGCCGCCGGACGTCATGGGTAAGAACATCGCCCTGGCGAACGTGTACAACGAAGAGGATAAGCGTTACGCCGAGGCGGCAGATTTGCGTGCCCTCATTGAGGACCCGGTCGATAAGATCTACGGCCAGGTGTTCGAAACCGCGAAGGGCCTGGAGGGTCTGAAGCGTCAGTGGGGCGTGCATGCTGCGGGCGTGATTATGTCCAGCAAGGACCTCGTGGATGTGATCCCCGTGATGCGCCGCGAGGCCGACGGCCAGGTCATTACCCAGTTCGATTACCCCACCTGTGAGGGCCTGGGCCTGATTAAGATGGACTTCTTGGGTCTGCGTAACCTCACCATCATCTCTGATGCGGTGGAGAACATTAAGGCTAACCGAGGCATCGACCTAGACCTTGAATCCCTCTCACTGGACGACCCGGAATCGTACCGGTTGCTGGCGCGCGGCGACACCCTCGGCGTGTTCCAGCTCGACGGCGGCCCGATGCGATCGCTTCTCAAGCTCATGGAGCCCGAGGAGTTCGAGCACATTTCGGCTGTGTTGGCGCTGTACCGTCCTGGCCCGATGGGTGCGAACTCGCACACCAACTACGCTCTGCGTAAGAACGGTAAGCAGGAGATCGAGCCGATCCACCCTGAGCTGGAAGAGCCGCTGAAGGATATTCTGGATACCACCTACGGCCTGATTGTGTATCAGGAGCAGGTTATGGCGATTGCTCAGAAGGTCGCGAACTACACTCTGGGCGAGGCAGACCTGCTGCGCCGTGCGATGGGTAAGAAGAAGAAGGCGGAGCTGGATAAGCAGTACGCGACCTTCCACGACGGCATGATTTCTAACGGCTACTCTGAGGGCGCTATTAAGGCGCTCTGGGATATTCTGCTGCCGTTCTCTGACTACGCGTTCAACAAGGCGCACACGGCTGCGTACGGTCTGGTGTCGTACTGGACGGCGTACCTGAAGGCGCATTACCCGCAGGAGTACATGGCTGCGCTGCTGACCAGTGTGGGCGATAACAAGGACAAGCTCGCGCTGTACCTGAACGAGTGCCGCGCCATGGGCATTACCGTGCTCGCGCCGGATGTGAACGAGTCCACCCTGACCTTCGCCCCTGTCGGTGACGATATCCGCTTCGGTATGGGCGCGATTCGTAACGTGGGCGCGAACGTGGTCGAAGGCATGATTGCCGCCCGCGACGAGAAGGGCCGCTATGAGTCCTTCAACGACTTCCTGAAGAAGGTGCCGTTGCAGGTGTGCAATAAGCGCACCATCGAGTCGCTCATTAAGGCGGGCGCTTTCGACGACCTGGGCCACACCCGCCGTTCGCTGTCCCTCATTCACGAGGCGGCAGTGGACGCAGCCGTGGCGGTCAAGCGTAAGGAAGCGGCGGGTCAGTTCGACCTCTTCGGCTCCTTCGGCATGGATGACGCCCTGGGTGATGAACTGACTGTGACCATTCCGGATGTTCCGGATTGGGAGCGCCGCGAGAAGCTGAACTTTGAGCGTGACATGCTGGGCCTGTACGTTTCGGACCACCCGCTGCGCGGCCTGGAGCGTGCGCTTTCGGATGCCGCAAGCCATTCGGTGCACGACATTATCGGTGAAGACTCGCACGTGCGCGACGGCGAAACCGTCACCATTGCGGGCATGCTCACCGGCGTTTCGCGCCGTATCGCCAAGTCCAGCGGTAACCAGTACGCCTCCGTGGAGCTGGAAGACCCCTCGGGCGCAACCATTACGGTCATGTTCTTCTCCCGCGCCTACGAGACGACGGGCGCCGCCCTGGCGGACGACCTCATCTGCTCGATTCGTGGCCGCGTGCAGCGCCGCGACGACGGTAGCGTGAACATGAGCGCGCAGGAACTGCAGATCCTGGAAATCAGCGATGACGGCCGCGCCGCACCCATTACCATCGTGGTACCGGAGTACCTGGTGACCGAGGCGAACCTGAAGGAGCTGAAGGAGACCCTGCGCGACCACAAGGGCACCGCGGATGTGCGCATGCTAGTGCGCACCCGCGATAAGGAGCAGCTGGTGCTTCTGGATGCGAGCGTGCGCGTGGAACCGAACCCGAGCCTCTTCGGCGAAATCAAGACGATTTTCGGGCCGAGCTGCATTCGACGCTAACAACGCACGCTAACAACGCACAACCCCCGCTAAGGGGAATGACAGGGGGATTCTGCATAGCAGAGTCCACCCTGAGCGTATATTCACTCCCAACATACGGTGTATCCGTTCTATATCACGGTAGAATAGGTATAAATATTCTTCAGCGCTGTATACATGGGCGCTAGCGCCCAGCCAAGGAGAAACGAATGTACTGCCCCTATTGCAAGCACACCGACTCGCGCGTGGTGGATTCCCGCACCACCGATGACGGCGCCGCAATTCGCCGCCGCCGCCAGTGTACCTCCTGCGCTCGCCGCTTCACGACCGTTGAAACCACCACAATTTCGGTGATTAAGCGTTCCGGCGTGACCGAGCCCTTCGACCGTTCGAAGATTGCCGCCGGCGTGCGTAAAGCCTGCCAGGGCCGCCCCGTGGGTGAGGATGATTTGGCGAAGCTCGCCCAGGAGGTTGAGGAGCTGATTCGTGCCCGCGGTCTGGCGGAGATTAACGCGCACGAGGTGGGTCTGACCATCCTGGAGCCGCTGTCAAAGCTGGACGCGGTCGCCTACCTGCGTTTTGCGAGCGTGTACCAGGCGTTTGAGAACCTTGAAGACTTTGAGGAGGCGATTGCGCGTCTGCGTGAACACCGCATCGCCCAGTAACTAGCTAGCCCAGTAGCTAACTCAGCCGGTAGCCGCTATAGATGAGTGGTGGCATACAGAAAGGGGCTGTTCCCGAGATATCTATCTCAGGAACAGCCCCTTTAGCTGTAGCTACACTTTACACTTCGCCGCGGCGCTTGCGTTCCTGCAGCATGCCGCCAGCCCACAGCGCCGCGCCCACAATACCGGCGTTGTTACGCAGGGCAGCCATGACCATGGGGGTACGAATCTGATCCTCAAAGTAGGGCATGAACTTCTCCGGGTTCTTGGAGATGCCGCCGCCAATGATGAACAGGTCGGGGGAGAAGAGCATCTGAACGTGCTCGAAGTAGCGGTACAGGCGCTTGCCGTATTTCTTCCAGGACAGCTCGTGTACCTCGCGGGCACGAGCAGAAGCCTGAGACTCGGCGTTGTGGCCGTCAATCTCCAGATGGCCCAGCTCAGTGTTCGGGATCAGCACGCCGTCGTTGATGAGGGCGGAACCGATACCGGTGCCCAGGGTGATGACAGCGATTAGGCCGTCACGGTTACGGCCCTGACCGTAGGTTGCCTCAGCCAGACCGGCTGCGTCAGCGTCGTTGAGGCCGTAGACGGCGCGGCCGCCCAGCGCCTCGCTCATGACCTGCTCCAGGTCGGTGTTAATCCAGGAGTCGTCCACGTTCGCGGCAGAGAAAACCATGCCGTTCTTCACCACTGCGGGGAAGTCGATGCCGACAGCCGACTCGGGGTCCGGCGCCAGGTCGCGGCCCTGCAGCTCGTCGACTACGCGGCGTACAACCTCAGCCACAGCGGCGGGGGTTGCGGGCTTGGGGGTGTCGATGCGGAAGCGGTCGGACACGAGGTTACCGGTGCGCAGGTCAACGATGCCGCCCTTAATGCCGGTGCCTCCAATGTCCACACCGATCTGCAGGTCCTTGGAGGTGGGGGCGGGCAGCTCGTTGATGACGCCGGGTTCTGCGTATTCGCTCATGGTTTTCTCTCTTTCGCCCCGCCTACTGCCGTGTAACCTAGGGGAGTGGGCGGGCTTGTCAGTGGGGGAATTGATATAAAAGTGAGGTGTTGGGCTCGTACCTGCACCATACCTGCACAAGTAGGAAACCCAGAGGGCTGCGCTTAGGGCAGGGTCAGGATGTCCGCGCCGTCAGCGGTCACCACGAGGGTGTGCTCAAACTGCGCGGTGCGCTTGCGGTCACGGGTGACCACGGTCCAGTCGTCGTCCCACAGGTCCCATTCGATGGTGCCGAGGGTCAGCATGGGCTCGATCGTGAAAATCATGCCCTCGCGGATCTCGGTGTCGTAGGCGGGTGCCGCATCGTAGTGGGGGATGATGAGGCCCGAGTGGAACTCACGACCCACACCGTGACCGGTGTAGTCGCGAACCACACCGTAACCGAAACGTGCCGCATACTTCTCAATGACGCGACCAATCACGTTGATCTGGCGGCCCGGCTTCACAGCCTTAATCGCACGGTTCAGGGACTCTTCGGTGCGCTCAACCAGCAGGCGGGACTCTTCGTCTACGTTGCCGACGAGCAGGGTCTTGTTGGTGTCGCCGTGCATGCCGTCCAGGTATGCGGTGACGTCCAGGTTGAGGATGTCGCCGTCCTCCAGCACGGTGGAGTCCGGGATGCCGTGGCAGATGACCTCGTTCAGGGAGGTGCACACGGACTTGGGGTAGCCGCGGTAATCCACGGTGGAGGGGTACGCGCCGTGGTCGCAAATGTACTCGTGAACCAGCACGTCAATCTCGTCGGTGGTGGTGCCGGGTACGCAAATCTTGGATGCTTCAACGATGGCGCCTGCCGCAATCTTGCCGGCTGCGCGAACCCGCTCAACTTCCTCGGGGGTGTACATGTTCGAGTCGTTACCCTCGTTGGCGGTGGGCTTACCCACGTACTCGGGGCGAACAATATGCGAGGGGACCGGGCGCATGGGGGTGATGCGTCCGGGGGCCAGGCAACCGACGGGTGCTCGACCGGGCTCTGCGGGAAGATTGTGTGAAGTATTCGTTTTGGTTGAAGACATAGTTTCATCTTACCGGGCGTGGGCGGGTTGTGTCCCTTGCGGGGGCGCTAAAAAGCGGCGGATACATAAGCCGTACCTTTTTCCCAGATTGTGAATAAAATTTCATGCACGCTAGAGGCAAAACTGTGCGGGCGGAAGGCAGGGGTAGAAGACCGTGGAGGGGGAATGCCGTGAGAAGCTCCACCCGCCTCATTGCCACGAACCTACGCGCGTGAGAAGCTAGAAACACCAACCCCTCACCGTCGAAGGAGAACCATGAGCCACCACAAGCACCGCCTGAGCGAAGCCATCGAATCGGCGGTCGAAAAGACCCTGAACTCCGCGACCGAAGCCACCAGCCCGCAACCTGAAGAGTACTGGTACAACCTGTCTACCGGCGAGGTTGAACGCGGCCAGCAGAGCGCCGTCACCTCCCTGTGGGGCCCCTTCAAAACCTACGAGGAGGCGGCACACGCCATGGACCGCGCCCGCGAACGCAACGACACCTGGGAAAAGGACGGCGGCTGGCTTTAAAGAACGAGCATCCTCAGCCTTGCCCAACGCCCTCAGCCACACTCAAGGCGCACGCCGCTCAACAGGCATACAGTCTGAGACGAAAAGACCCCCGCACCCGGAGCACCGGATACGGGGGTCTTTCTTTTCAAGCTTTTCTTCTCGAGCTTTTGTTTCAGCCTAAAGCCTACTCAAAAGTGTGCTCAGCCGCCGGGAACTCACCCGAACGAACCTGCTCACGATAAGCACGCGCAGCGTCCTCCATGACCTGACCGACCTGCGCAAACTGCTTCACAAAACGCGGCACGCGACCGGAACGAACACCCATCATGTCCTGCCACACCAGCACCTGACCGGTGGTCACATTCGAGGCACCAATACCAATCGTCGGCACAGCGCCCACAGCCTCATCCACCAGCTGCGCAGTCTGGGCAGTCACCATCTCCATCAGCACGCAGAACGCGCCAGCCTCAGCCAGCGCTACCGCATCCTCACGAACACGCTCAGACGCATTGCCGCGGCCCTGCACACGGAAACCGCCCAGCGCATGCTCCGACTGCGGGGTGAAACCAACATGCACCACCACCGGAATACCGGTACGCACCAGGGCACGAACCCACTCAGCCATCGACGCATCAGCCTCAATCTTGACCGCGTGCGCGCCGCCCTCCTTCATCAGGCGAACAGCGCTCGCCACCGCCTGCTGCGGGGACTGCTCATAGGAGCCAAACGGCAGATCAGCAACCACCATGGCGCGGGATGCACCGCGAGAAACCGCCGCAACTAGAGGAATCATCTCATCCAGAGAAATGGTCAGGGTCGACTCGTAACCGAGCACCACATTCGCCGCAGAATCGCCCACCAGGAGCATGTCGATGCCGGCGCGATCAAAAATCTGCGCCGTCAGAGCGTCATAACAGGTCAGCATGGAGAACTTCTGACCGGTCGCCTTAGCCTGAGCCAGGTGAACGGTACGAACCTTCTTGACGGTGTCCAGGTCAAAAGGCTTCGATGCAGAAGCAATTGCGGGAGCAGCCGCGGGGGTAGCGGCAGGCTGTGCCGCGTAGGGCGAAGAGATCTCGGAAGAACGCTCAGTAGTCATGCTGACTATTCTAACCCTGCACGGCTCCAACCTGGCGTACCGCTCACCATGAGGGAACAACTATGCCTAGTTCTAGATGAGGTTAATGTAGTAGGTCGGGAACGACGCAGCGGCGTTCTTATTCATCAGCTCCGGAATAGCGGAAGAAGCATCACTAAACTCACGCGGCAAATCGCGCTGAATGAGCGCCTGCTGCACCAGAGCATCCCAGTACAGCTGCATGATCGAATAGGTGCAGACTTCCTTCACGACGTCCTCCGCGTAGGATTCCCACGCCGGGAGCGCCGCATCGTTATCGAAGAAACCCTCATAGCCCTGAGACAGACCCGTATCGCAGGCGTTCACCGCGTTCTTCGCGTACTGCAGCCAGTAGCTACGGCTCAGCTCATCGGTGGTGTTGAAAGTAAACGCCTCATAGTCTGCCTTCAGCAGGGCGTAAGACGCCTGAATAGAACCGGCGAGCGGGGCGTGCGAGGAGAAGACAATAACGTCAAGAAGAGCAGCAATGTACTCCATCTGCACCTTCTCGTACGCGATACCGGAAGGCTGAACCGGACCAGAATGCATCTGCACCAGCGCCTCCACAGCGTTGATGAAACGCTCAACGTCGGCGGTCGCCTTCACCATCAGATTCAGCAGACGCTGAACACACTGATAATCCTCAGAAATCTGCGAGAACACACCAAAGGACAGGATGCCACGCTCAGAAGCAGCCGTCGTCAGAATCTGGTTCGCCAACCGCTGGCTCTCCGCCTCCGCCTTCGCCACGCTTACCAGCAGGGCACCGCAATACGCCAGCGCGCGGCCATCCACCAGCTGAGGCTGCTGCTGATGCAACGGCAAAAGACGCTCATGAATCTGACGGAAAATAGCGCTCTGCGCCAAAGCCTTCTTGCCCAGCTCCTCAGTCTTCAACAGCGCAGTATCCGCCGAGAAATCACGCGGCACAAAACGACGAGCATCCGGCGCAGTAAACGGCGAATAGGGGCGACCCATCACCGGCTGCAATAGCGATATCGTGGTAAACAGCGAAAAACGAGCAGCCACCGGGTACAGCGAATCCGGGTAGTTCGGCGCATCCGGCGCGTTGACACGCTCCGTGCACAGAGTCAACCAGGTCTGCTCCACCGCCCGATCAGACGTAATGCCAACACCCATACCCAGGATGCTCTCACCGAACGCCTCCGAAGGAAGTTTGCCGGGGTTCATGGCACGCGCCTGCATGAGCGCCACAGCCAGCTCCACCGTATAGTTCGTGCGGCGCTTCTTACCCGCCTCATCAAGGTGCTGGAACGGACGCACACCCGCAATCTTCTGACCGCGCGCTAGCGTATGCAACTCCTTATTCATGGCGAACTGCTGCGGGTTACGCTGCATCATCTTCGACACCTCGTAAGCGCTCTTACGGTTCAGCTTCTCACGGCGCTGAGCACCCTCAGCCGACAGCGCATCATACTTGCCGCGGCTTGCGTGAACATACCAGGAACGAATTACCTGAAGCGGCAAGAAGAAGAAAGTGTACTTCCACGACCAACTAAAAATAATGACCGGAATAGCCGCGTTCGAACCCAAACGGCCCGTGTAACCGGTCCAAATGAACTCCACAAACGCACCAACCAGCACCCAAAACGCCAGGGTGCGAATCCTAAACGCTACACGGGAGGGGCGGTCCAGCAGGTAGGTCGCACCACCGGTCTTGTTATTCTTCATGACTGTTGGACCGAAGACCGCAACCGCAAAAAGGCAGACCAGATACAACACCAAGAAAACAATGGGGGCGGCAATAAGTAGCAGCCACTCAAGCCCGGTGGGGTCAGCAACAACCAGCGTGCTTGCCGCTAGAGGAATCTGTGCGGGCGCCACCTGTGCGGGCAGCGCCTGCGAAGCTGATGAGAAAAGAACGGAATGTAGCATACGCCCATTATCGCAAGGCGACCCCGACCACGCCCCGCGAACCGCCATCTGCCAGATATCTGAATCCGCTAGGCATCTGAACATAACCCGCACCGCAGAAAGTGGGGGAGAGGCCCCGGTATCGCCCAGAATCTGAGCTACCGCAGCACACGAAAAGAGAATTTACACAAACGAAACCTCCCACCCACCCGCCACACAGCAGAACCCGATAGGCTAGATAACAACAGGACACACGCCGGGGCAAGGAGGCACCAGCACCGCTGGTACACAACCCGCCGCAACCCCTTGGAAACCCAAGGGACATGCAGGACATTCCGCAACAGGGTCTTCTTCACCTCGGCATCAAATTTAGCGCGCCTCCGCCACCCACAGACGGGTACCACGCGGATGCGCGCCCGCACCGAGAGGGCAACTCATGGACCGCCAACAGGAATTCGTACTGCGCACCATCGAAGAGCGCGACATCCGCTTCATCCGCCTCTGGTTCACCGACGTGGTCGGCACCCTCAAATCCGTTGCGCTCGCACCGGCTGAAGTAGAAAGCGCCTTCGACGAGGGCCTGGGCTTTGACGGCTCCTCGATTGAGGGTTTCTCCCGCATCTACGAATCTGACATGCTGCTGCAGCCGGACCCCTCCACCTTCCAGATCCTGCCCTGGCGCGGCGAGGAAGACTACACCTCCCGCATGTTCTGTGACGTGCTCACCCCCGACGGTGAGATCAGCGCCTCCGACACCCGCGGCGTGCTCAAGCGCGTGCTCAACAAGGCTGCGGAGATGGGCTTCACCTGCTACACTTCGCCCGAAATTGAGTTCTACCTGCTCGAATCCTCCAAACTTGGCGTTGACGGATTCCCCGTGCCCGTGGACTACGAATCCTACTTCGACCACACCCCCGGCGGCATCGTGCAGGACTTCCGCCGCAAGGCAGTGACCATGCTCGAAGAAGTCGGCATCTCCGTCGAATTCAGCCACCACGAAACCGGCCCCGGCCAGAACGAAATCGACCTGCGCCACGCCGACGCCCTGCAGACCGCCGACAACGTCATGACCTTCCGCACCGTCATCAAGGAAGTCGCCTACTCGCTCGGCATGTACGCAACCTTCATGCCCAAGCCCTTCACCAAGTACGCCGGCAGCGGCATGCACACCCACTTCTCCCTCTTCGAAGGCGACACTAACGCATTCTTCGAAGCCGGTGCCGAATACCAGCTGTCCAAGACCGCACGCCACTTCATCGCTGGTGTGCTCAAGCACGCCCCCGAATTCACCGCGGTCACCAACCAGTTCATCAACTCCTACAAGCGCCTCTGGGGCGGCGGCGAGGCACCGTCCTATGTCTCCTGGGGCCACAACAACCGCTCCGCCCTCGTGCGTGTGCCACTGTACAAGCCGAACAAGATGCAGTCCGCCCGCATCGAGTACCGCGGCCTGGACTCGGCATCAAACCCGTACCTCGCCTACGCGGTGATTCTCGCAGCAGGTCTGAAGGGCATCGAAAACGAGTACCCGCTCATGCCCGCCGTAACCGAAGACCTCGCTGCCATGACCAACGCCGAACGCCGCGCCATGGGCTACAACCCGCTGCCCGCGTCCCTGCGTGAAGCCATTAACCTCACCGAAGAATCCGAGTTCATGGCGGAGGTTCTGGGCGAGCAGGTCTTCGAGCAGTTTCTGCGCAATAAGCGCGCCGACTGGGATCAGTACCAGGCTCAGGTAACCCCGTACGAGCTCAAGCACAACCTCGGAATCCTCTGACGGCTCGACCCTCTCACCTCCTCATAGGATGAGTGAGCGCTGACAGCATCAGGGCGGGCGGTGCCCGCTACCGGTAATACGCCGGCGGGTACCGCCCACAGGCCTATCAAATACACCTATTGGCTGCACCGTTCACCGCTGATTTTTGCTGCCGATTTTTGCCGCCGAAATATATACTCTCCACCCCGAATCTACTCTCCTCCCATAGTTCTCTAACCCCAGTTCTCTACCTACGGTTCTCACGCTATGACTGACAGCTCCCACTACCCGGCAACCGGGCTCATCCGCATTATCGACCCCGCTAAAGAACCCAAACCGCTCACCGACATCGCCCCCGACGCACTCGACGACGAGCAACGCGCCGAAGCCGAACGCAAAGCCCAGCTACGCCTGCGCACCCGCATGATTTCCACCGGCTTCCACGACCCGTCCAAAGCAGAACGCTGGCTCAACGCACCCGAGCTGAAGCACGTCTCGCAGGACGCGCTCTTTTCCGGGTTGCGCCTCGCACCCTCACCGGATATTGCCCTGCCCGCCCTCGTGCGCCTCATCGAGAAGCACCCGGCGGTCGCCGAACGCGCCAACCGTGGCGACAAAGAATTCGGCATGTACCGCCTGCTCGGCGCATCCCAGGCGATTGGCGATTTTCTCTACCGCCGTGCCGAACACATTGATCCGCTCTTCGACACGCAGGTGTACCCGGCTGAGAGCGTGCTGATTCGCTCCCAGCACCCGGCGTCGATTCTGCCGGAAACCGACGGGGAATTCCTGACACCCATCGCACCGCTGGACACCCCCTACCGCCGTGACATCCTTACCGCTCTCGGTGCCGACCCCCACGCGGAGCGTCCGCGCGCTGCCGCAGAGCAGACCGGCAAAGAGGGCTATGTGACCCTGCGCGTCGCCTACCGCGCCGCCCTGGCGCGCATCGCCCTGCTCGACGTGTGTTGCGAAGACCCGGTCGAAATGATGCCCACCATCGGTCGTCACCTCGCCGATTTGGCTGCCGCCGCGCTGGAGGGTGCGCTCGCCATTGCGCGCACTGAAGTGGCGGAGGGTCTGGGGCCCGGCCTGGCGGCTCCTCGCCGAGGCGAAGCCGTAGACGCCCTGGACTTGGCGATTATCGGCATGGGTAAGTGCGGTGCCCGCGAGCTGAACTACATCTCTGACGTTGACGTAGTGTACGTGGTTGCGCCCGTGGAACCCGCCGCCGCTGGCGCTGCGCCCAATGCCGGGGCGGAGGGGGAGAGCACCCCGCTCAAGCTCACCGAGAACGAATGTTCCACCATCGGCACGGAGCTCGTACACGCCCTCACCCGCGCCATCATGGGCCCCGCACCCGAACCTGCCCTCTGGGAGGTCGACGCGAACCTGCGCCCCGAGGGTAAGGACGGCCCGCTCGTTCGCACCGTCGAATCCTACGTTCAGTACTACAAGCGCTGGGCAGAAAACTGGGAGTTCCAGGCGCTGCTCAAGGCGCGTCCTATCGCCGGTTCGGCGCAGTTGGGTGCCCGCTACGCCCGTGCAATCGACCCCTTCGTGTGGGAGTCCGCCGCCCGTGAATCCTTCGTGGAATCCGTGCAGGCGATGCGCGCCCGCGTGACCGACAACATTCCCTCACACCAGGTAGACCGCCAGATTAAGCTGGGCCCGGGCGGCTTGCGCGATATTGAGTTTACCGTGCAGCTGTTGCAGCTCGTACACGGTCGAACCGACCCCGCAGTGCGCACCAAGTCCACCGTGGATTCGCTCGCGGCGCTGACCGCCGTCAGCTACATTAGCCGCACCGATGCCGAAGCATTCAGCCGCGACTATAAGAAGCTGCGGGTGCTCGAGCACCGCATCCAGTTGCAGCAGCTGCGTCGCACCCACCTGATGCCCGAGAAAGACGCCGAACAGCGCGCCCTCGCCCGCTCGATCCTCTCCCCGGAACGCAATGGCACGCTCTCCGCCGAGCAGATGCTCAAGGCATGGCAGAAAATTAAACGAAACGTCCGTTTACTGCACGAACGGATCTTCTTCCGCCCGCTACTTGCCGCCGTCTCCACGCTCAGCCGCGACGAAGTGATACTCAGCGAGCAGGCGGCCCAGGACCGCCTCGCAGCCCTCGGCTACCGCGACCCGCGCGGCGCCATGCGCCACATCAAGGCACTCACCACGGGACTTTCCCGCAGTGCAGATATTCAGCGGCACCTCATGCCCGTGCTGCTGGGCTGGTTCGCTCGCGGTGTGGACGCGGACGCCGGCCTGCTCGGATTCCGCATCGTCTCCGAATCGCTCGGCAGCACCAGCTGGTACCTGCGCATGCTCCGCGACTCACCCGCAGCTGCCGAACGCCTCAGCCAGCTACTCTCCAGCTCGCGCCCCATGACCGACCTGCTCGAGGACGCCTCCGCCTCCATCGCCTGGCTGGACAAGGTCGCCGACCTCAAACCGCTGGGGGAGGAAGCGCTCGCCTCCGAGATTTCCTCCCTGCTGGCACGACATGAGGACCCCGCCGAGGCGATGCGCGCCGTGCGCTACCTGCGCCGCCGCGAAACCCTGCGCACCGCCATGGGCTGGACCCTGGGCATCGTCGACGTTGAGGACACCTGCGCCGATCTTGCCGCCATCGACGAGTACACAATCGGTGCGGCGTTGCAGATTGCCCTGCGTGAATTCCAAACGGCACCGGAAGACACCGAAGCTGAGGAGGTAGCGGGGGAGAAGCTGCTCACCCGAATCGCCGTCATCGGCATGGGTCGCCTCGGCGGCGCCGAGAACGGCTTCGGCTCCGACGCGGACGTCATGTTCGTCCACGAACCCCTCGACGGGGCCGACGAAGACGCCGCGCAGGAACAGGCGGCACGCATCGTCAACCGCACCCTGATGCTCCTCAAACAGCCCGTCAAACCCGCCATTCGCGCCGAACGGCCCCTCGAAGTGGACGCCGACCTGCGCCCCGAAGGCAAGCAGGGCGCTATCGTGCGCTCGCTGGACTCCTACCGCTCCTACTACGAACGCTGGGCGGAAACCTGGGAGTTCCAGGCGCTCACCCGCTCCCGCCCCATCGCTGGTGACGAGGCGCTCGGACGCGCTTTCGTGGAGCTCATCGACCCGTACCGCTACCCGGCAACTTTCACACCCGAACAGGTGCAGCAGATTCGCCGTATGAAAGCGCGCGTTGAAAACGAACGCATGCCACACGGTGCCGACCGCACCCGCCAGCTCAAGCTCGGTCGCGGCGGACTCTCCGACGTGGAATGGCTAGTCCAGCTCATACAGTTGTGCCATGCGCACGCTGTGCCCGGGTTGCGCACCACCTCCACCCTGAAGGCGCTAAACGCCGCGGTTGAGACGGGGCTGGTCGAGGCCGCGGACGCTGAAATCCTCAGCGGCGCCTGGCTACTCGCTACGAAGATTCGCGGCGGCAATGTACTGCGCGGCGTGCGCCAATCCGACACCCTACCCTCGGGACGTGCCGACCTGGAAGCAATCGCCCGCTGGTGCGGATACCCCGCCGGCAGTGCACGCGCCCTCGAAGAGGACTACCTGCGCCAAACCCGCAACGCCCGTAAGGTCTACGAACGCCTCTTCTTCGAAGAGCTCTAAAAAGAATCCAGAAAAACATGAGCCTGGCATTTTGTAGCCTGGCATTTTGTCGGTGCGAATTTCATAGGGGAGGGGCAGGGAACCTGGTTCCCCGCCCCTCCTTTTCGTGTCCTTGTGAAAAATTTTGTGGATGTTCTGCAGACATCGTGGCGGACATCGTGCGCCCGCCGTTACCCTCACGGGAACAGTAGCCACCCCAAAATCCCGAAAATGTGACTGGCACCATGAAAATAAATTTTGCTTACACGCCCCAAAAACGAGCCCAAATACCCCGGTCTGCCCCGGAAACACGCGGAACACATGGTGATCTGCAAAGGATTTGGCAAACACTCAAAAACCCCGTATAGTATTTACCTGTCAGCACGACGGAGCGAAAAACTCCAACGGAATGATTCAAATTGAATACGCTGATATGCGGTTGTAGCTCAGTTGGTAGAGCACCACCTTGCCAAGGTGGATGTCGCGAGTTCAAGTCTCGTCAACCGCTCGTAAGGACTCCAAGAGTTCGAACGCGTTCCCTTGTGGAGCGTATGCGGTGAGGTGGTCGAGTGGTTAGGCAGCGGCCTGCAAAGCCGTGTACGCGGGTTCGAATCCCGTCCTCACCTCGCAACAAAACAACTGTTTTGTGAGCGCGATTGGCGCAGCGGTAGCGCGCTTCCCTGACACGGAAGAGGTCACTGGTTCGATCCCAGTATCGCGCACAGATAAAGCCCTTAGCTTTCGAGCTAAGGGTTTTTGTGTTTAACTTTTTAGTTTCTTTGTTTGCGGAGGGACGATGTTCCTCCTTGTTCCTACAGGGGACCCGCCCTCGCTTCGCTTCGGGCACCCTGATGTCACTACGGAGGACGCCTGCCCCTCGGTACGTTCTTGCCAATTCGCGAGTGGAGGCGGCTATGCCTTCCGGAAGCGACATCAGGGTGCCGTTCCGGGCGCTCTCCGCAGCGAAGCAAGGAAGAGCGGAGCGTCCGGGCGCGGCGGGTTCCCCTGCAGGAGCGGAGGAAGTGCATAGCTTGCCGGCCCACCAGGTGCAGAAAACCATAGAGATAGAAGAGTCCCCCACACGAGGTAATCGTGCGGGGGACTCTTTGTACTACTTAGCGCTTGACAGCGTCCAGCGCCTCACGCTGAGCCTTTGCAATGCGCTTTTCAGACACCGTGTAAGCGGTACCAAGCTCCTGGGCGAAGAAGCTGACGCGCAGCTCCTCAATCATCCAGTTCACGCGGCGGAGCGCATCCGGCACGATGGTGCCTGCCGGTAGCGACTTGAGCGCGTTATCGTAGGAGTCTTCCAGGTCCTGCACGGTGAGCATGAGCTGGTTGTCGCGGTGCAGGTTTGGGCCGAGCTTCGTCAGGCGCACCTGGGCGGCCTTGAGGTAGCGCGGGATGTGAACCAGCTGGTCGTAGCCGGTTTTCGCCACGAATCCGGGGTAGACGAGGTTCTCCATCTGTGCCTTCACGTCGGAGACGGCGTGCATGGTCGTCAGCGAGGTTGCCTTCTTGATTGCCTTCTTCAGCGCGGTTGCTTCGGAGAGGATTTCGGCGACGAGCTTGGTGACGTTAAAGACCGTCTCGATGAGTTCGGCACGCACGTGCTCGTAGAGTTCGCTGTATTCGGTGTGCGTGAAGATGGGGGTGTGCGGCACGAGGTGGTCGAGTGCCGCGACGGTACAGTCGCGGATGAGTTCGTCGATGGAGCCGTGCGGGTTCTGTGTGAAGACGATTTTCTCCTTGTGGGAGAGGTGTTCGCTCACGTAGCGTACGGGCGAGGGCACCTGCAGTTGGAGCAGGCGGATGATGCCGCGGCGCTGTGCGTGGAGCTGTTCGGCTTCGGTGGGGAAGATGCGCAGTCCTACGCTGGTTTCTTCGTCGACGAGGGCTGGGTATCCGTTGACTGCCTGGGTGGCGATAATGCGCTGTACCTTGCGGGGGATTTCTCCGTTGGGAAAGAGATCGGCGGGGAATTCGGTGAGGCCGCTAATTTCGCGTACCTGCGAACCGTGCGCATTAGCTACCTGAGCGGTGCCGCTCTGAGCGTTCTTCGCGCTCTTCTGGGCAGAAGCCGCGGAGCTACCCGAGTTGCCCGAGCCGCCTGAGTTACCTGATCCACCCTGCGCGAGTGCCACCATTTTTGCCATGGTGTCGTCGGATGCGCCGAGGGAGTCGGCGAGGGCGCCGCGAATCTCCTTGTGGAGCTGCTGTTGCAGGGCGCGCAGATCCTTGCCTTCGCCCAGGATTTTGTTGCGTGCGTTGCGCACCTGGAATCCCATTTTCAGGTGTTCGGGCACGGCGTCCCAGTTGAAGGCTTCGGGCTCGATAACAACGCCGCGCAGGCGGCGTAGTACGAGTGCCAGGGAGGGGATGAGCGCGTCGGTTGCGGGGGAGTAGTCCTCTTCGAGGGCGGCGCAGGCGGCGCGTGCTACGTCGGGTGCGGGTACGAAGTTGCGTCGAATCGCCTTGGGGAGCGATTTGATGAGCGCGGTGACGAGTTCGTGGCGCAGGCCGGGGATTTGCCAGCAGAACGGTTCGGGGTTCAGCTGGTTGAGGAACAGGATGGGTACCTGGACTGCTACGCCGTCGCGCTTGGCGGCGTCGGTGCGGGCGCCTCCGATGCCGGCGGTGGGGGCGTATTCGTAGCGCAGGTCGAGGGTCAGTTCGCCGCTGTCGGTGCGCTGCACCCACTGGCGGGGGAACTGAGAGTCGTCGTAGTCGGCGGCTTCCTCGTTGATGAGCTTTTCGGGGTTGAAGTCCAGGTAGTTGTCGTCTTCGAGACGTGCCTGTTTCCACCATTTATCGAAGGCGCGCACATCGGTGACGTGGGCGGGGATGCGCGCGTCGTAGAAGGCAAAGAGTACGGAGTCGTCTACGCGCAGGTCGCGGCGGCGCAAGCGTGCTTCGAGTTCTTCGACTTCGGCGAGGGCGCGCTGGTTGCGTAGGTAGAACTTGTGCTGGGTGTGCCATTGGCCTTCGACGAGGGCGGACTGGATGAACAGTTCGCGGGCTGCGGCGGCGTTTACGCGGGCGTACTGTACCGGGCGGTCGGCGTAGATGGTCAGGCCGAAGAGGGTGCCCTTGGCGTAGGCGACTGCCGCGCCGGAGTTGAGGGACCAGTGCGGTTCGGAGTATTGCACGCTGATGAGGTGTTTGCCGATTTCTTCGATCCACTGCGGGTCGATGGAGGCGTTGGTGCGCGCCCACAGGCGGGAGGTTTCGACGAGTTCGGCGGAGAGTACCCAGTCGGGGCTCTTTTTGAACAGACCGGAGCCGGGGAAGATTGCGAACTTGGTGCCGCGTGCGCCGAGGTATTCGCGGGGGCCGCGGTTGCGTCCCTTGGAGTCCTTTTCGCGTTCTTCTTTGACACCTACGTGCGAGAGCAGGCCGGAGAGCAGGCTCTTGTGGATGTCGATTTCGTGGGCGGAGGCGTTGATATCCCTGCCGCCGCTGGCGTGAATGTTGGCGGTGCGTCCCATTTCGCGTAGCTGGGCGAAGAGGTCCTGCCATTCGCGGATGCGCAGGTAGTTGATGTATTCGCGGTGGCACATTTTGCGTAGCTGCGAGGAGGACAGCGCCGCCTGCTGCTCGTTGATGTAGTCCCAGAGCAGCAGGAAGGAGTAGAAGTCGGAGGTGTCGTCGACGAAGCGGGCGTGCATCGCGTCGGCTTCGGCTCGCACGTCGGCGGGGCGTTCGCGCGGGTCCTGGATGGTCAGGGCGGCGGCGAGCGCCATCATTTCCTTGGCGCAGTTGCGGCGGCCGCCTTCGATAATCATGCGGGCGAGGCGCGGGTCCACGGGGAATGCCGCCATGGCTCGGCCGATGGCGGTGAGGGTTGCGCTATTGCCGCGGCCCTTGCGGGGCTGACGGGGGCGTTCGGTGAGCGCGCCGAGTTCGCGTAGCAGGTTCACGCCGTCATTGATGGCGCGGGATGCGGGCGGCTGCACAAACGGGAAGCGGGAGATATCGCCGGGTTCGCGGACCACGCCGATTGCGATCATCTGCAGGATGACGGCTGCTAGGTTGGTGCGCAGAATTTCGGGGTCGGTGAACTCGGGGCGCGAGTTGAAGTCTTCCTCGGAGTAGAGGCGGATTGCGATGCCGTCGCTGACGCGGCCGCATCGACCGGAGCGTTGGTTGGCGCTTGCCTGCGAGATGCGTTCAATGGGCAGGCGCTGAACCTTGGTGCGCGCCGAGTAGCGGGAGATGCGTGCGGTGCCGGTATCGATGACGTACTTGATGCCGGGCACGGTCAGCGAGGTTTCGGCAACGTTCGTGGCGAGCACGATGCGCGGGCGCGATCCGGGGGAGAACACGCGGTGCTGTTCGGCGAGCGAGAGGCGCGCGTACAGGGGTAGCACTTCGTAGTTCAGGCGCGGCGACTTGAGAACCATTGCTTCGATGGCGTCCTTGGCGTCGCGGATTTCGCGTTCGCCGGAGAAGAAGATGAGGATGTCACCGGGCGCTTCCTTGGAGAGTTCCTTGATAGCGTCGAGGATGCCGTCGGTGGGGTCGTGGTCGTCTTCGATTTCGTCGTCGCTGAGGTAGTCTTCCTCGTCGAGCGGGCGGTAGCGGATTTCCACGGGGTAGGTTCGGCCGGACACCTCAATGATGGGCGGCGCGTCGTCGGGCAGGATCGCTTCGGCGATTTCGCGTTCTTCGGCGCTGAGGTTTTCGTCGACGATGCCCTTGCCCGGCACGTAGCTGGGGGAGAAGTGGCGTGCGAAACGCTCCGGGTCGATGGTCGCGGAGGTGATGATGACCTTCAGATCCGGGCGCTGCGGCAGGATTCGCTTGAGGTAGCCGAGGATGAAGTCAATGTTCAGGCTGCGTTCGTGCGCTTCGTCAATGATGAGGGTGGAGTAGCGGCGCAGCAGCTTGTCGTTTTGAATTTCGGCGAGCAGAATGCCGTCGGTCATGAGCTTGATAGCGCTGTGTTCGCCGACTTCGGAGGTGAATCGCACCTGGTAGCCGACGGTTTCGCCGATTTTCTGTCCGAGTTCTTCGGCGATGCGTTCGGCGACGGAGCGTGCGGCGAGTCGGCGTGGCTGGGTGTGGCCGATGAGGCCCTTCTCTCCCAGACCCAGGTCGAGGCACATTTTGGGAATCTGGGTGGTTTTACCGGAGCCGGTTTCACCCGCGATGATGACGACCTGGTTGTCGCGGATCGCGTTCATGATATCTTCGCGGCGTTCGCTGACGGGCAGCTCTTCGGGGTAAGTGATGACCTCGGGGATGAGCGGCTCGTAGCGGCGCGGTGCCGGGCGGTTTTGCTGGTTGCTCTTATTGTCGTCCTGCTGGTTGCCCTGCTTGCGGGTGCGGTTGGTGCCGCCTCCGCGTCGGTTAGCGCGGGAGGCGTTGGAGTTGCGTTCTGAGGTGCCGCGGGAGGAGTTCTTGCGGTCTGCGTTATTCTTCTGGGTGCTATTCTTCTGGGCGCCCTTTTTTACCGCGTTGTTCTCAGTAGTTTTATCTGCGGTTTTTTCGCCGGTCTTTTCGGAGGATCGTACCTTTGCCGCGTGGATTGCGGCGGCCATGCTCGCCATAGTGGGGGCGGTGCGGGGGGCCTTAGAAGTATCTGCGTGTTTTTTCGTGGATTTCTGCTCAGACATATCCTCTCCAGTGTACTCGCCCTGCCCACGGTGGGCTTGGGGTGTGCTTTGTTTGTCATATTTGGGTTTGTTCGCGGGAACCCCGGGGTGGGCGGCGGCGAAATACTGACTCCAGGCAAGCAGTTAATGTACAATAAATGACATCAAATGCTATCTATTGAATTAATAATTATTCATCTGAATTTTATGCACCGTAGATACGAATTAACTGCGCTTCTTAACTTTCTTTCGATAGTTTCATTCAACTGCTACAGTGGTGAATAACACAGTAACGAAGGAGTGACTATGCCATCACCAAAGACGTACCCGGCAACACGTGTTGCAGTGTTGGATTGCTGCGAAGATGGACAGCAGGAAGAAATTCACCACCGCTGCGAAGAGCTCTTCCAAGCCCTCGTCCACGCGAGTCTGCACACCCACTTCGACCGCCTCAGCGCCGAAGAAACCCTCTACCTGGTCACCGGCGACGGTGAGCGCGTACAGATTTCCCCCGAAATGTACGGACCCCTCACCTCCGTAGCGCGCGCATTCGCTGACCGTAAGGAAGTCTGCGTGGTACGCCAGGACCGCCTCATGACCACGCAGGAGGCGGCAGACTACCTGGGCGTATCCCGCCCGACCGTTGTTCGCCTGCTGGAGCGCGGAGATATTCCGTTCGAGCGCATTAACACGCACCGTCGCGTTGCTTTTGATGACCTCGAACGCTACCGCCTTGAGCACGAATACGTGAACCACCGCGTTCGCTAACCTGTCGAACCGCTCAAGCTACACGCTACGGTTGAACTGAACAGCGCGGTTGAGAAATAGCAGCATCTGCTGAACAATATCGGGGCTAAAACAGCGCGAATCCCCGTGTTCTGCATCGGGAACCAGCACCAAATCGGTAGGCACCTGCCGCGTGCGCAGCGCCTGATACACCCGCACCGATTGCTGGTACGGAACACACGAATCGCTAATACCGTGCACGAGCATCAGGGCAGTGCCCCCGCCGCTCGTTCCCTGCGCAGAGGCACTTTCGACCTTATTTACTCGTTTCTGGGGCTGTACCGCATCAATGGGATGCGCACGCTCCCAGTTCTTTTGGGCGCGCTCGATGCAGATACCCGGAACCGCTCGCTCACCCTTGGAAGCGTCGATAGTCGACACGTCTGCGGGTACGGGGTGGGTGCTTCCCAGTAGCCGCCATTCGGCGCCGTCATCCTCGGGGTGGTCGAGGGCGTAGCCAGCCAGGGGACGGTCGGTGAAGATAGTCCTCAAATCGCTGACCCCGTAAAATGAAGCCGCGGCCGCCACCTGCGAGCTGTGGGACGGGTAGGCGCTCGCCGCCCTACCTTCAAAGTATTCGTCGTGCTCGGGTGCGCTCGCAGAATCCCCAAATGCAGAATCTTCAGATACAGAATCCTCAGATGCAGAATCCTCAGATGCAGAGGCACCGGCGGCGGAATCTCCTGTATGCGCAACCAGCATGCTCAGATGCCCGCCGGCGCTTCCGCCCGCTACCGCAATGCGTTGCGGGTCAATGCCGAATTCGTGCGCGTTGGCGCGGAAGAAACGCACGGCCTCCTTCACATCGTGCAGGGCCCCCGGGAAGAGTGCCTGATGCGAATACCGGTAGTTGATGGATGCGACCGCCCAGCCTGCCTTCTGAAAAACGGCGCGCATGAGCGCCTGGGCATTAGGCTGCTCCCCGCCAGGGGTGCGCAGGATAGTGCCGCGTAGGGCCTGGTTGGTGCCGAAGCGCCAGGCGCCACCGTGAACCCACACCAGTAGCGGCACGGGGGAAGAGATATCCCCGGTCGCGGGGAAGAAATCGTAGGCGAATGCTTCGCGAGTTACCGGCGACTGTGCGCCGTAGTCGGGTAGCGAGTGGGCATCGTAAAAGCCCGCCTCGCGGTAAAAACCGGAGCGGTAATCGGTACTCTCAACGGTTGCCGCGCTCTCTACATTCGGCGAGTCCTCAGCGTTCAGCGCGCCCTCAACCTTCGGTGCGTTCTCAGAAGTCTGCATGAATCAGCGCCGCGTTAGGGAACCAGTACGATCTTGCCGCGGGTGCGACCCGTCGCCACCAGGGCGTGAGCCTGCGCAGCCTGCGAAAACTCAAGCACCTGATCCACGTGTACCTTCAACAGGCCCACGGACATGAGGCGGGCAATTTCCTGCATCTGCGTGCGGTCCGGGTGAACCGTCAGCCACTGCGCCTCGAAGCCGCGCTCACGCGCAACATCCAGTGGGTCGGGGCTGGTCAGGGTGACAATGCGGCCGCTGGGAATCAGCACCTCCAGCGAATCGAGGAAAGTCTGCTGACCGGTGGAATTGAGTACCACGTCCATGGTCTGACCCAGTACAGCGCGGAAATCCTCGGCGCGGTAATCAATAGGCTGGGCCCCCAGCGAGCGCACAAACTCGTGGTTCGCGGCGGAGGCGGTCGCAAAAACCTGAGCGCCAGCTTGCGCCGCCAACTGAACGGCGAGGTGACCGACCCCTCCGGCACCGGCGTGAATGAGAACGCGCTCACCTTCCTTCAATCGCGCCACTTCGAAGAGTGCCTGGTATGCGGTCAGCGCCGCCAGGGGAGCGCCGCCCAATTGCGCGCAGGGAACATCGGCGGGTACCTTCACCAGCTGATGCGCCGGCGCGAGAACATACTCGGCGTACGCACCGGCGGGGTATGGAAAAGAAACAAGACCAAATACGCCGTCGCCCGCTTTAAAACCCGTGTAGTCGCCGGCGGTAGCAACCACGGTGCCGGCAATATCCCAGCCGGGCACGAAGGGCTTGTACGACGGATCTGCCAGCTGAGCGGCGGGACCCAGGCCCTTGCGAGTGGTCACATCAATTGGGTTGACACCGGCGGCAACCGTCTTGATGAGCACGTGACCGCGCACCGGCGAGGGGATAGGCACGTTTGCTTCGTGCAGAACGCTTTCGTTGCCCCATTCGGTGAGCTGAATCTGGCGCATGGTGGTCATCGGGTTACCTCCGCTGTTGTGACTTGAGCCGTGCTGATGTGACGGGTGTGCGCGTTTTCCCATTCTCTCAAGGCTGTTAGCGTTGACACAACAGGCAGGCGGGTAGTGTCCACCCTCTGAGGTTGAAGTCTGAGGTTGAAGATGGAGCTGGTAGGAACGGCCACCCGGCGCAGGCTTTATGCATAACAGGTTGAGTGGATAAATAAAAAAGGAGCCGATACCCGAACAATACGCCTCGGATATCGGCTCCCGTGTTCCCTCTCGAATAAGAACATCGTGCCCCTGAAAGGATTCGAACCTTCGACCCCCAGTACCGGAAACTGGTGCTCTAATCCGCTGAGCTACAGAGGCAACCCACCCATGATATCAGATAAGCACTAGATAAACGGTCAGGCACTTGCCAAAGCTTGCTAGAATAGTTTGTTATGACTCCCGAAGAACTCTCCGAAGCCATTGCGCTTGCCCTTGAAGAAACCATTTCCTCCGGCCAGCTGACCCTCGTGGAGGGCGCTGAACTGCCCGCCGTCCGAGTGGAGCGCCCCAAGTCCCGCGAACACGGCGACTGGGCAACCAACGTCGCTCTGCAGCTCGCCAAGAAGGTGGGCAAGAACCCGCGTGAGGCAGCAGCTCTTCTGGCAGAGAAGATCGGCGCCATCGCCGGTGTTGCATCCGTAGATATTGCTGGCCCCGGCTTCCTGAACATCACCCTGGACGCCGCAGCTGCTGGTGAGCTTGCCGCCACCATCGTTGAAGCTGGCGAAGCATACGGCCGCAGCGACAAGTTCGCCGGCAAGACCATCAACCTTGAGTTCGTCTCCGCGAACCCCACCGGCCCCATCCACCTGGGTGGTACCCGCTGGGCTGCTGTCGGCGATGCGCTCGCCCGCGTCCTTGAGGCTGAGGGCGCTAATGTCGTGCGTGAATACTACTTCAACGACCATGGCACCCAGATTGACCGTTTCGTGCGCTCCCTGATTGCCGCTGCCCGCGGCGAGGAGACCCCCGAGGACGGCTACGCTGGCGCGTACATTGTTGACATTAAGGACCAAATCCTGGCTCAGCGCCCTGACGCGCTTGAGGCTGAGAACCCCGAAGAGATTTTCCGCGAAATCGGAACTCACCTGATGTTCGATCAGATCAAGGAGTCCCTGGCGGCATTCGGCACTCACTTCGACGTGTTCTTCCACGAGAACTCCGTGTTTGAAGGCGGCAAGGTGGACGCCCTGCTTGAGACCATGCGCGAGAACGGTCAGCTCTTCGAGGCTGACGGCGCATGGTGGATGCGCACCACCGACTACGGCGACGATAAGGACCGCGTGGTCATCAAGTCTGACGGCAACCACGCCTACGTGGCGGGCGATATCGCCTACTACCAGGACAAGATGACCCGTGTAGAAAACCCCGCCGACGTGGCAATCTACATGCTCGGTGCTGACCACAACGGCTACGTGGGCCGTCTGAAGGCTATCGCCCAGATTCTTGGCTACCGCCCCGACCAGATTGAGGTCATGATCGGTCAGCTGGTGAACCTGGTCAAGGACGGCAAGCCCGTCCGCATGTCCAAGCGTGCCGGTACCGTGGTCACCCTTGAGGACCTGGTCGAGGCTGTGGGCGTTGACGCGGCTCGCTACGAGCTGACCCGCTACTCGGTAGATACCCCCATCGACATTGACCTGGGTCTGCTGACTTCCAAGAGCAACGAGAACCCGGTCTACTACGTGCAGTACGCTCATGCACGTACCGCCGCTGTGGCACGTAACGCCGCGGAGGCTGGCGTGAAGGTTGAGGACGGCGTGGACACCGCCCTGCTCGACTCGGGTGCTGACGGCGAGCTGCTGGCTGTACTCGGCCAGTTCCCCGCCGCTGTGCGTGATGCCGCGAAGTTCTACGAGCCGCACCGTGTGAATCGCTACCTGGAGCAGCTCGCTTCGGCGTACCACAGCTGGTACGGCGTCTCCCGTGTAGCCCCCAAGGCGGATGAAGAGGTCACCGATCTGCACCGTACCCGCCTGCTGTTGAACAACGCAGCGCAGCAGGTGCTGGCTAACGGCCTGAACCTGCTGGGTGTGAGCGCACCCGAGCGCATGTAATACTCTCGTTTCAACCCCCGACCCGGTGCTACCGGGGCGGGGGTTGAACGCATGCCCACAAAGATAGCTAAGAAAGAGATACGATGAGCGAATCCCGCTCCCTCTACGCCCCCGAATGGCTTACCTACCCCGAGCGCCCCGAAGCACTGTCCCGCACCATCTGGACGGATTCCTTCACCCGCAATGAGCAGGGCGAGCTCTGCATCGACGGCGTGACTGTCAGCGATTTGGTTGCTGAGCACGAAACCCCGCAGTACGTCTTCTCCGAGACGACCTTCCGCGCCCGTGCCCGCGCCTACCGCACCGCTTTTGAGCAGGCTTTCGCCGCGCACGGTGCGAAGGTGAGCGTCTACTACGCCGGCAAGTCGTTCCTGTCCACCGCTGTGGCACGCTGGGCGACCGAGGAAGGTCTGTGCCTGGATACCGCCTCCGGCGGTGAGTTGGCGTTGGCTCTGCGCGCGCAGGTGCCCGGTGCGAATATCGCCCTGCACGGTAACAACAAGGCGGAGGCCGAGATTGCCCGCGCAATCCGTAACGGCCTGGGCCGTGTGGTGGCTGACTCGGTGGACGAGCTCAAGCTCATTGAGCGCGTGTACGCTGAGCTTGCCGCCGAGCGTGTGGCTGAGGGCGAGGAGCCGTATGCCCCGGTTCCGGTGCTGATTCGTATCACCCCCGGTGTGCATGCCTCGACCCATGAGTCCATTGCGACTGCGCACGAGGACCAGAAGTTCGGCATGTCCTTGCAGCCGGGCACCGCCGCGCTCGCCGGTTTGGATGAGGAGGAGCTGGAGTACTGGGGTGTTGAGTCTACCGATTCTTACGCGGCTCTGGCTGCCGCGATTCTGAATGCGACCGATTCCCTGGATTTCCGCGGTATTCACTGCCATATTGGTTCGCAGATTTTTGAGGCGGAAGGCTTCGAGCAGGCGGCTACTACCGCCCTGGAGTTCATGAACCGCCTCAACCGTGACCTGGGCGTGACCCTGCCGGAACTGGACCTGGGTGGTGGCTACGGCATCGGCTACACCGAGGCGGATCACCCCCGCTCCATTACCGAGGTGACCGAGTCGATTGCCGCTTCCGTCGCGGCAACCTGCGAGCGCCTGGGCATGGCGATTCCGCACATGTCATTCGAGCCGGGCCGTTCTATTTCTGGTCCTTCGGGGGCGACCCTGTACACGGTGGGCACCATTAAGAACGTGAGCATTGAGGATGAGAACGGCGAGATTCGCGTGCGCCGCTACGTTTCGGTGGACGGCGGTATGAGCGATAACGCCCGCCCGGTGCTGTACGAATCGGATTATTCGGTGACCCTGGCGAATCGTGCCCCGGCGGGGGAGCAGGTGCTCTCTCGCGTGGTGGGTAAGCACTGCGAGTCTGGCGATGTGGTGGTTCGTTACTGCTACTTGCCGGCTGACCTGCAGGCTGGCGATACTCTGGCGGTTCCGGCGACCGGCGCGTACTGCTATGTGCTGGGTTCGAACTATAATTTCTTGACTCGCCCGCCGGTGATTGCCACTGCTGATGGCAAGCCTTCTCGCGTGATGATTCGTCGTCAGCGTGAGGAGGATATGTTGGCCCTGGATATGGGTTCGGATATCTAAGAACCCTTTCAGACATCATGAAAAGCCGTGAAGTTCCCGTCTCTGCAATGCGCGCCGTGAGGTGGCGGTTGCGGGCGGGGTCTTCACGGTTTTGTGCGTTCACAACATCACAGAAGATAAGGTTCACCTCATAACTGTGAGGGATACCTCATCTCAGAGAGTAAAAGTCGCAGCTCGAGGCTGCTGAGCCGTCCCTGCCTCTTGATAAAGTGGTTGTTGGGTGCGTGCTCTGCGCCGCATCCACGCCGTAGCCCGAAGAGATACCGGGGCGAACCCGGAACAGACCGTAGAAAGAGACTATCGTGGCTGAAAAGATCAAAGTAGCACTGCTTGGTGCCGGTAATGTCGGTTCCCAGGCGGCTCGCATCCTGGTCGAGGATAACGCCATCCTTGAAAAGCGCATTGGCGCGCCCGTGGAGTTGATCGGTATTGCTGTGCGCGATACTAATGCATCCCGCCACTGGAATGCGGACCCCTCGCTGTACACCACTGACGCTGAATCCCTGATTGATGCGGCGGATGTGGTCATCGAGCTGACCGGCGGTATTGAGCCGGCTCGCACTCGCATTCTGCGTGCTCTGAAGGCGGGTAAGTCTGTGGTCTCCGGTAACAAGGCTCTGCTGGCTAAGCACGGTGTGGAGCTGCAGGCTGCCGCTGATGAGTCTGGCGCTCAGCTTTCTTACGAGGCTGCTGTTGCGGGTGCTATCCCGATTCTGCGCCCCCTGCGTGACTCCCTGGCTGGTGACCGTGTGACCCGTGTTCTGGGCATCATGAACGGCACCACCAACTACATTCTTGACCAGATGGACACCACCGGCGCATCCTTCGCGGACGCGCTGGCTGAGGCTCAGAAGCTCGGCTACGCCGAGGCTGACCCGACCGCTGACGTTGAGGGCCACGACGCCGCGTCGAAGGCTGCGATTGTTGCTTCTTTGGCGTTCCACTCGACGTTCACTATTGATGATGTGCACACCGAGGGTATTACTTCCATCACCGCTGATGATGTTGCTGCCGCGGATGCTGATGGTTACGTCATCAAGCTGCTGGCTATTTGTGAGCGTGAGGGTGAGAGCGGCGCGAACATTCGCGTGAACCCGACCCTGATTCCTCGTCAGCACCCGCTGGCGGGCGTGCACGGTGCGTTCAACGCTGTGTTTGTTGAGGCGGAGAACGCTGGCGAGCTGATGTTCTACGGTCCCGGTGCGGGTGGCGCACCGACTGCTTCGGCTGTTCTGGGTGACTTCGTGTCCCTGGCTCGTCGTCTGGTGCTGGGTGGTCCCGGTGTTCCGGAGACTTCTCACGCGCAGCTGCGCGCAACCAGCCTGGATAACGTGGTGTCTCGCTACTCGGTGGGTGTTCTGGTTGAGGACCGCCTGGGTGTTCTCGCGAACATTACCCGCATCCTGACTGAGCACGGTATTTCTGTTGATTCTCTGCGTCAGTCCACCCCGAAGGAGGGTGCGGCTCAGATTCGTATGGTGACCCATTCGGCGAAGGATTCCGATCTGCGCCGTGCGATTGCTGTGATTGACGCTCTGGACACTGTGCGTGAGGTGAACTCGGTCATCCGCGTGGAGTCCGAGAAGCACTAGGCACTGAGAATTACTGGGCGCGAAAGCGTCATGCGGCTTGTGCCGCTCACTAAACGTGCGATGTTCGCTTGTGGGGGCATCGCTCACGAACGAACCCGCGTACCCGCTACCGCGCCGAACCTATGGGAGGTTCGGCGGGCGGGGCGCCAAGATTGAAGGAGAAGCCAATGGCACACGTGTGGCAGGGCGTTATCAATGAGTACCGTGACCGTCTGCCTTTCGCAGACGATGTGAAGGCTGTGACCCTGGGCGAGGGTGGTACCCCGCTGATTCACGCGCCGGCGCTGTCTGCTGAGACCGGCAACACCGTTTACCTGAAGTTTGAGGGGATGAACCCGACCGGTTCGTTCAAGGACCGTGGTATGACCAGCGCGATGACCGCCGCTAAGCGTGACGGTGCGAAGGCTGTTGTGTGTGCTTCGACCGGTAACACTTCCGCTTCGGCTGCTGCGTACGCTCTGCAGGCTGGTATGCGCTGTGCGGTGCTGGTTCCGGACGGCAAGATTTCTATGGGTAAGCTGTCTCAGGCTATCGCTCACGGTGCTGACATCATTCAGATTGACGGCAACTTCGATAACTGCCTGGAGATTGCTCGCAAGCTCAGCGAGAACTACCCGGTGTTCCTAGTGAACTCGGTCAACCCTTACCGTATTGAGGGCCAGAAGACCGGTTCGTTTGAGGTTGTTGACACCCTGGGTGACGCTCCCGATTACCACCTGCTGCCGGTTGGCAACGCGGGTAACATTACCGCGTACTGGAAGGGCTACAAGGAGTACTCGGAGCCTTACACCAACCGTGACGGTAAGGTTCTGGAGCCGGTTGCGACCAAGCGCCCGATCATGTGGGGCTTCCAGGCGGCTGGTGCTGCACCGATCGTTGCTGGTCATCCGATTGAGGCTCCTGAGACCATTGCGACCGCGATCCGTATCGGTAACCCCGCGTCGTGGGAGAAGGCTGAAGCTGCTCGTGATGAATCTGGCGGCGTGATTGAGGCTGTCACCGATGAGGAGATTCTGGAGGCGCACCGCTGGCTGTCTGCCCGCGAGGGCGTGTTCGTGGAGCCGGCTTCGGCTGCTGGCGTTGCGGGTCTGCTGAAGAAGCACCGCGCCGGTGAAGCCCCCGTGGGTAAGACCATCGTGATTACTGTGACCGGTCACGGTCTGAAAGACCCGCAGTGGGCTCTAGAGGCTGTTAATGGTGTGAAGGTTGAGCCGACTAAGGCTCCCTTCGACGTGGTTGCTGTGGCAGATATTCTTGATTTGAACTAGTCTGTTCATACTGCGATGTGCACTCCGTCCCGTGTTTGCGGGGCGGGGTGCACCTGCATGACAGCCCCTTTTTGTATCTTTCACTTATTCACTCATTACGTCACCAATCGCGAGGTTCTTCTCATGTCTTCCCTGCATATTTCTGATATTCCGGTGGGCGCGTCCGTTAAGGTTCGCGTTCCCGCTACGAGCGCTAACTTGGGTCCCGGCTATGACAGCATGGGTTTGGGTCTTGGCTTCTATGATGAGCTGGTTGTTGAGCGTATTGAATCCGGCCTGGAGTTTGAGCTCAGTGGTGAGGGTAGCGCGGATGTTCCTCGCGACGAGAGCCACTTGGTTTTGCGGGCGATGAAGGCTGGTTTTGCGGCGGCTGGTTTGGGTGAACTGCCGCCGGTGAAGCTGATTGCTGATAATAAGATTCCGCATTCTCGCGGTATGGGTTCTTCGGCGTCGGCTATTGTAGCGGGCGTGGCTGCGGCGAGCGGTCTGCTGCCGGAGGCGCACCGTCTGAGCCGTGAGCAGATGCTGCAGGTAGCCTCCGATATGGAGGGCCACCCGGATAACGTGGCTCCGGCGATTTACGGCAACCTGTCGGTATCCTGGGGTGAGATGGGCAACTGGAAGACCTTGATTATTCCGGTGCATCCTGAGGTTCACCCTGTGGTGGCTGTGCCCGATTATGAGGTGTCGACAAAGCTTGCTCGTTCGCTGATTCCTGAGCAGATGCCCCACGTTGAGGCGGTGGCGAACTCGGCTCGTGCGGCCTTGCTGGTGCGCACTCTCTCTGATGCTCCCGAGTACCTGATGGATGCGACCGTGGATTACCTGCATCAGGGGTACCGCGTGACCGCGATGGAGCCGTCCGCTGTGCTGGTTGCGTACCTGCGCAGTCAGGGTTTTGCTGCGGTGATTTCTGGCGCTGGCCCGACCGTTTTGACCTTTGCGCACGGTGACGAGCAGGTGCGACAGGTTCAGGAGGCGATTGCCGAGTTTGAGGTGACTCACCCTGGTAGCGCTATTGCGGATCGCCGCTTGAACTGGCGGGTGCTTCCCCTTGAAATTGACACTGAAGGTGTTATAGTTACTCAGTAGGACGTTATTAGTTCGTCCTATGTTGAGGTTCGCCCGTCGTTCAACGTAGACCGTCGATACTATCCTTCGTAACGTACTTCCGTTTCCCCTTATGCCTCAGATGCTTTTGTATCTGGGCGGGAGCCGGCAAGGTTCGGGGGAGTGCCTTTGGGATTCATGTCTTTCTTTATTTCTGACGCATAGGGGAAGACTTTTCTGAGGGTTCGGTTTCGCGGCGGGTGCCCTTTCAAAGTGACCAATCCGTCCTCTTCATCTCGCGTAGATGGTTCTATAGATGATGGTTTGGGCTTGCCCACATTTGTGATAGAGCGCCTTATCTTCCGTGTGTGCTCGCTGTGTCTGAATCAGCGGGTACGGTAAGAGACGCGAACCGCCTCCAGCGCGGTTCGAGGGAGTCGAAGGTGCAGACTGCTGTTTTCTTTCGGCAGTGTCTAAACCTTTGACCGCGCTATAGCGCCCGCCCGATCTTTATCCTGAAGATTTTCAGGGCTTATAACCAAAGGAATTGTAGTTGGCAAAGAATATTGTTGTCACCGATGAGTACGGTACGGCAGCTGCCGCACCGGAACTTGCAAACTTGAAGGTCGCGCAGTTGCGTGTCCTCGCCCAGCAGCTTGGTATCCGCGGCTATCTGAAGTTGAAGAAGGCTGAGCTGGTTCAGGCTCTTGAAGAGCATCAGCGTGGTGGCGCCGTAGCCGCTCCTGCTACGCCCAAGTCTGAGGCGCCTAAGTCTGAAGCGTCCGCTGAGGCTGCTGAATCTGCCCAGACTCCCGCTGCTGAGACGACTGAAGAGCCTAAGCCTCGCCGTACTCGCGCCCAGAAGGACGCCGAGGCAAAGGCAGAGAAGACTGCTGCCAAGGCTGAGAAGACCGAAAACGCTGAGGCTGCTGAAGCCCCTGCTGAGGGCGCTGAGAAGGCTGAAAAGTCTGAGAAGCGTACCCGCTCTTCCCGTTACGAGACTCCCGCTCAGAAGCGTGCACGCGCTCGCCGTGCCGCTGAGGGTGAGGACGCATCGGCTGAGAAATCCGAGAAGACTGAGAATAACGAGAAGCCGGAGAAGCGTACCCGCCGCACCCGCACCCGTAAGGACGAGAAGCCCGCTGAGCTTCCTCCGCTGGATGTGCGCGCTGAGCTGGCTGCTGAGCGTATTGGCGAGCGTGCGGAGCAGGTTGACCTGCCCGGTAACTCTGCTGAGCTGAAGGCTACTACCGCTGATGGGACCGCGAGCCTGGACAGCCTGAACGCTGCCCTGGACATGACTTTTGGCACCCCCGACGGTGAGAAGAGCTCGAAGCGTACCCGCACCCGTGAGCGTCGCCGCGATCAGGATGGTGAGCGCACCGAACGTCGCACTAAGCGTGAGCGTAATGCGGAGCGTGCGGAGCGTAACACTGATCGTAGTGAACGTGCCGAGCGTGCAGAACGCGCAGAGCGTGCTGAGCGCCGTTCTAAGCGTGACCGTCAGGCTGAGCGTGCTGAGAAGCAGGCTCGCCGCCGCGAGGAGAACGAGCCTCGCCTGAGCGAAGACGATGTGTTGGCACCGATTTCGGGTGTTCTGGACATTCTCGACAACTACGCTTTCGTGCGTACCACCGGCTACCTGCCCGGCACCAACGACGTGTACGTCTCCCTGGCTCAGGTGAAGAAGTACAACCTGCGTAAGGGCGACCACGTGCTCGGTGCGATTCGCGTGCCGCGCGAGGGTGAGTCGAACAACCGCCAGCGTTTCAACGCGCTGGTTCAGGTTGAGGCGATTAACGGTCAGAGCGTTGAGGAAGCAGCGAACCGCCGCGTCTTCTCGAAGCTGACTCCGCTGTACCCCAAGGAGCGTCTGCGCCTGGAGACCACCCCGAAGAAGCTGGGTACCCGAGTGGTTGATTTGGTGTCTCCGATTGGTAAGGGTCAGCGTGGTCTGATTGTGTCCCCGCCGAAGGCGGGTAAGACCCTCATGCTGCAGTCCATTGCGAACGCGATTACCGTGAACAACCCTGACGTGTACCTGATGATGGTCCTGGTGGATGAGCGTCCTGAAGAAGTGACCGATATGCAGCGCACCGTTAAGGGTGAGGTTATCGCCTCGACCTTCGATCGCCCGGCTGAGGATCACACCACTGTGGCTGAGCTGGCTATTGAGCGTGCGAAGCGTATGGTGGAGCTCGGCTACGATGTGGTCGTGCTGCTGGACTCCATGACCCGACTGGGCCGCGCATACAACCTGGCGGCTCCCGCATCCGGTCGTATCCTCTCCGGTGGTGTGGATTCTGCCGCACTGTACCCGCCGAAGAAGTTCTTCGGTGCTGCCCGCAACATTGAAGAGGGCGGCTCGCTGACTATCCTGGCTACCGCCCTGGTTGAGACCGGTTCGAAAATGGATGAAGTGATCTTCGAAGAGTTCAAGGGCACCGGTAACATGGAGCTGCGCCTGTCCCGTCAGCTGGCGGATAAGCGTATCTTCCCGGCGGTTGATATTAACGCTTCTGGTACTCGCCGCGAGGAGAACCTGCTTTCCCCGGATGAGATCAAGATTATGTGGGGTCTGCGCCGTGCCCTGGCGGGTATGGAGCCTGAGCAGGCTCTGGGCGTTCTGACCAACCAGCTGCGTAAGACTGAAAGCAACGTGGAGTTCCTTCTGACGGTTCAGAAGAACGGTCTGCGTCTGGTCGACTAAGGCTCGTATCTCACGCGCCCCACCTCCTCATGTGGGTGGGGCGCGTGAGACGTTCGTTTTGCGCATCCCTGTTGTGTGGGGTGCGAGATGTCTAGTGCCTGCCCGTGCGGCGTAAAGTGCGGGAGATGGAAGAGAGAACAGAATGTTTGAATCTATTCAGGTTCTGCTGGATGAGCACGCTGACCTGCAGAATCAGCTGGCTGACCCCGCCGTGCAGGCGAATCAGGGTAAGGCACGCCGCGTGGGCCGCCGTTATGCGGAGCTGACCGGTATTGTGACTGCGTACAACAAGTACACTTCGCTGAAGGATGACCTTGAGGCTGCTCGCGAGATGGCTGATGAGGATCCGGATTTTGCGGCGGAGATTCCCGGTCTGGAGGAGGAGCTGGAGGTTGCTCAGGAGAAGCTGCGCCGCCTGCTGATTCCGCGTGACCCGGATGATGGCCGTAACGTCATTCTTGAGGTGAAGGCTGGTGCCGGTGGTGACGAGGCGGCTCTATTTGCTGGTGACCTGCTGCGCATGTACATGCGTTATGCCGAGAACAAGGGCTGGAAGACTGAGATTATTTCTTCGACCAGCACCGATGTTGGCGGTTACAAGGATGCCCAGATTGCTATTAAGGGCTCCTCGAATGAGCCGGCTGAGGGCGTGTGGGCGCACCTGAAGTATGAGGGTGGTGTACACCGTGTGCAGCGTGTTCCGGCGACTGAGTCTCAGGGTCGTATCCACACTTCTGCTGCTGGTGTTCTGGTGTTCCCCGAGGTGGATGAGCCCGAGGAAATCGAGATTAACCAGAACGACCTGAAGATTGACGTGTACCGTTCTTCGGGCCCCGGTGGTCAGTCGGTGAACACTACTGACTCGGCGGTGCGTATTACTCACCTTCCGACCGGTATTGTGGTGGCGATGCAGAATGAGAAGTCTCAGCTGCAGAACCGTGAAGCTGCGATGCGCGTTCTGCGTGCGCGCCTGCTGGCTCACCAGCAGGAGCAGATTGACGCTGAGAACGCGGCACACCGTGCTTCGCAGGTGCGTACCATGGACCGTTCGGAGCGTATCCGTACATACAACTTCCCGGAGAACCGTATTGCGGATCACCGTACCGGCTACAAGGCGTACAACCTGGATGCCGTACTGAATGGTGACCTGGAGCCTGTGGTTCAGTCCGCTATTGAGATGGATGAGGCGCACCGCCTCGCTCAGGTGGGCCAGGAACAGAAGTAACCCTGTACAGAAGTAACCCTGTACAGAAGTAGTTCCGTGCAGACATAGGTTCTGTATAGGCTCTTGTCGATTCGCTGAATCGATGTGAGATGTTGGTGAGGGGCTCGCCGCTACGGCGGTGGAGCCCCTTAGCCATATACTGTGACAGGTTTTGAGCTGTTGAGAGAGCGTAGCTGTTGAGAGAGCGTAAGGAGAGCTCATGAAGGTGAATGTGTACGACCCGCGCGGGGAAGAACTCGCGCAGGTACTCACGCGCGCCACCGCGGTACTGGCGCAGGTGCCCAGCCCCCGCGTCGACGCCGAGCTACTCGCAGCGCACCTGCTCTACGATGGCTCACGCTCACGCCTACAGCACGCCGCGCTCATGGGGGAGCGGCTCACCCCCGAACAGGTCGCAGAATACGAGGCGCTGGTTGCCCGCCGCGCCTGCCGTGAACCGCTGCAACACATCACCGGCTCCGCTCCCTTCTACCGCCTAGAACTGGCAGTCGGACCGGGCGTGTTCGTACCCCGCCCCGAGACCGAGCTACTCGTCGAAGAAGCCCTCAAAGTGCTGGCCCCACGCACCGATCCGGCAACCGGTCAGTTGCGCATCGTCGACCTGTGCACCGGCTCCGGCGCTATCGCCGCGGCAATCAAGAGCGAACTGCCGAACGCCCAGGTGTTCGCGGTAGAGCTCTCCGAAGACGCCATCCCCTACACCCGCAAGAACCTCGAGCCGCTCGGCGTACACCTGGTTCAGGGGGACGCCCTCACCGCCCTGCCCGAACTTGCCGGAACCTTCGACGCGGTGCTCTCGAACCCTCCGTACATTCCGCCGGCGAACGTACCCGCCGGCCCGGAAGCCGCCCTGCACGACCCGGACATGGCACTGTACGGCGGGGGAGAGGACGGCATGCAGATGCCCTCCGCGATTGCCGCCCGCACCTTCGAGCTTCTTACCCCCGGCGGCCTGTTCATCATGGAGCACGACGACACCCAGGAAGACGCCGTCGCCGAGCTGTTGGCGCGTGTCGGCTTTGAAGGCTGCTACCCGGTGCGTGACCTGAATAATCGTCCGCGTCATAGCGTCGGTTATAAACCGCGCCCACTAGAGCCTTTAGACTAGTAGATGCACCACCTAGCCCGTGCCGGGCTGCGTGAAGGCAATGCGTCCGCCTCCTCAGCCAGCTCAGGGCCGGTGAAATATGGTGAACCTCCGGAAGAGTGCTTCCACATGGCGCGTTGTGGGTGCCGGTGTCTCGCCGCATCCAGAAAAACATGAGAGAATAAGACCCGTGACTGCAAAGCTGTACCCCGTAACGACTGAAACTGAGACCCGCGAGGCCATCGAAGCTGCCCGCGAGGCGTTGAAGGCGCACGACACGATTGTGATGCCCACCGATACCGTCTACGGTATTGCCGCCGATGCTTTCTCGCATCAGGGTGTTGCCAAGCTGCTGGCAGATAAGGGCCGCGACCGCACCATGCCGCCGCCCGTGCTGATTTTTGATCTTGCTGCGCTCGCTGGCGTGGTCGACGACGTTCCGAACGATATTTACGATTTGGGTGGTCGCTTCTGGCCCGGCGCTCTGACTATTATTCTTCACGCGTACCCGTCGCTGAGCTGGGATTTGGGTGAGACCCGCGGTACTGTTGCCGTACGTGTTCCCGATGATGAGTTCGCCCTGAAGTTGCTGACTGAGCACGGTCCGCTGGCGGTGTCGAGCGCGAACAAGACCGGTCAGGAAGCCGCACTGGACGCGCAGACCGCTATGGATTCCCTGGGCGAGGATGTTGCCGTGGTGATTGACGGTGGCGCTCGTCCTAAGCCGCTTGAGTCTGAACCGAATGAGGACGGCGTGGTCGTGGTGACTGAGCGTGACCCGGCACCGTCGACGATTCTGGATTGCACCTCCTTCCCCTACGTGGTGGTTCGTGAGGGTGCAATTTCGGTGGAGGAGCTGCGCGAGGTCGTTCCGACTATCCTGACTCGTGCGGAGGCTGATGAACAGGCGGCTCGTAAGGTTGAGGAAGCTGAGGCTGCTTCTTCCGCATCGTCTGAGTCGACTCCTTCTGAGCGTGCTCTGGATGAGCAGGCTGACCTGGATGAGGCGTACGAGCAATGGGACAGCACCCACACTGTGAGCGGTGAGCCTGCTCGTCGCGCTTCGGCACCGGTTGCCGGTTCCGTCGCTGCGTCACTGCTGGGCGCTACTTCGGCTCTGTCTTCTGCTTTCAGCGCCGGCGTGGATCAGGAGCGTTCGCGCGGCTACCGTGACAACACTCCGAAGCCGGTTCGTGCGGATGAGCCGCAGACTCACCCGGTTCCTGCTGATACTGCTCGCGCGCTGGTCTTTGGTGAGTCGAAGATTGAGACTGCCGCTCAGAGCACCCCGGCTCAGAGCGAGGCTAAACCGACAGATGCTAAGGCTGAAGACGCTAAGACTGAATCTGAGGCAAAGACCGAGCAGAACGATGCCCCGGAGGATCAGCTCTAAACCTCAGCGGGTTATAGCGCTCGGGTATAAATCTCGGAGCATAAAAACATATAGGGAACCCCCGATATATCGTTCAGATATATCGGGGGTTCCCTTTCGTTATGAGTCCTCTAGGTTATGCGCCCCTAGGACGCATACATCAGGCTGCCTGCCTCAGGTCGTGCACCTTTAGGAGAGCACGCGCGCTACCTAGTTCTTGTCGAAGCGGCGGTCCTTCTTCTTGCCCAGCGCGGTGTGGGCGGTGCGCAGTACTTCACGCACGCGCGGGGTAGGCAGAAGGTTGTTTTCGCGTGCCCAGGAGTCGTCGATGCCCTGGCCGAACCACATGACCTCAACCTTACGCACGGAGCCTGCGAACTTGTCGTTCATCAGCTCGGAGACGGTGTAGCCTGCCTTGATGGCTGCGCGGCAGAGCCATTCGGGCAGGCGGTGCGGGTGGCGGCGACCAGCATCCACGGATGCGGAGGCGACGGTTGCGCCTTCCCAGGGCTGCAGCACGATGGTGGGTAGCTCGCCGGGGAAGGTGCCGAGCATGACCACGAATTCTGCGAGGGCTTGCACGCTGGAGACCGGGGACTTGCCGGTGCCTGCACCCGCAACGGATGCGAAGGGGGAGGATGCTATCTTGGCGAAGAGCTCGGTGGTGCGTCGGCCTCGGCCCTGCACGCTGGTTGCGCGAAGGATGCACAGTTCGGGTACGCAGTCGGGGTGCTCTTCGAGGAAGTAGTCCTGCAGGTCGAGCAGCGCTTCTTCGCCGAGTGCCTTGGAGAAGGAGTAGGCGCTGAACGGGTTAGTCTCTTCGGAATCATCCAGCACGAGGCGCGGGCCCTGTACCGCTGCGGAGGAGAGGTGGATGACTCGGCGCACGCCGGTGCGCTGGGCGGCGATGGCAATCACGGCGGGAAGCAGGGCGTTTGCGCCGACGAGCGGGGGTAAATCCTGCATGTTGGGTGCTGCGAGGCCTGCTGCGTTGACGACGACCTGCGCGCCAGCGAAGGCTTCTGCGAGGGAGTCGATGATGCCTTCAAGCTGGTCTGCTTCGTTGATGATGCTGTCTACGTCGAGGGCTCGGGTTGCGAGTCGAGGTGCCTCAATGGGGTCGACGCTGATATCTTCTGCGTTCAGACGCGCGACGATGGAGGAACCAACGAAGCCGCTGGCGCCAATGACTTTCCACTTGGATTCGGACATCTCTTTTACCTCTCACGAGCCCGCGTACGTTGCGGGGAAAAATGGGGTCATTTCAACTTTCCCATATTTGAACAGTTTATGGGGAATTTGTGGGGTTTTATTCGGTCTCTGGTCGTTTTTCGCACGGGGTGCACAGCGCAAACACAGGCTGTGAAACTGATAGCTTGATGGATACCCAAAACTGGGTGTGCGGGTACGTCCGCTATGCGGATAAATCAACTGAATTCAGTTGTTTATTTTGTCATATAGGGTGTCTTTTGGGGTGATAATTCACTCTCTAGTGGAGACCGCAGGTAAAATATTTTCTTTGAGTGATATATCCACACGGTTGAATACCGCGGGCGCGAGAAACACCAGAAGCGCCCAGTACGATATGGGTATATCGAGTACCGGCTGATTCAGGCGCATCGCGCCGCGGAGGGAGAACTTATGGCAGAAAAGTACAGCGACGTGACCGCTTTTGCCCAGCCTTCTTCCAATCAGTCTTCCTCTCATGATTCTTTGAACGAGTATCCCCGCACCGTCGCCGTGGTGGTGACCTATAACCGTGAGGACCTGCTGCCGAAGACCCTCGCTGGTATCGCTTCTGGTGAGCGTGTGCCCGCAGCGGTGGTGATCGTTGATAACGCCTCCACGGACGGTACTGCCGAGTATTTGCGCACTCTGGACTATGAGCTGCCGGTGGATTGCATCCGCTTGGAGAGCAATATGGGTGGTGCTGGCGGTTTCGCGGTGGGTATTGATCGCGCCTTGGAATGCCATAACCCGGATTTGGTGTGGGTTATGGATGATGACACCGAGCCGACCGAGAACACCCTGTCGGAGGCGGTTGCCGCTTGGCTGAACTATTCGCCGGTGCCTTCGCAGCGCCCCGCGGTGGTGGCCTCTCGTGTGGTTTGGACGAACGGCGAGGACCACCCGATGAATACTCCGCGTACCATGTTTGCGGCGGGTCAGCAGCGTCATGCTCGTGCGCAGGCGGTGGGTGCCCGTCCGATTCGTAGCGCCTCGTTCGTGTCGATTCTGATGGACGCACAGGCTATTCGCCGTAATGGTGGTTTGCCGATTGCTGAGTTCTTCATTTGGAATGATGACTTCGAGTTTTCGACTCGTCTGATTCATCACCGTGACGGTATTGCGGTGCCTTCTTCGGTGGCTAAGCACCACACGAAGACTTTTGGTACGACGAACGCTGACCCGGGTCCGCGTTTCTATAACGATGTGCGTAATAAGCTGTGGGTCTTTACCCGTTCGCGTACCCTGAACCCGCTGGAGAAGCTACTCTATGGTGGTTCGTCGGCGCGCCTGTGGATTTCTACTGTTCTGCGTACCGATGACCGCCGGACCTACCTGGGGTACTTCCTCGATGGTGTGCGTGATGGTTTGCGTGCGCCTCGCCCGAATGCTCAGGTGCTTGAGGGTATTTACCCGCTGACTTTCCCGGGCCGCTACGGAGTGCCTGCATCCGCTGAAAGCTTCGCTGATTCTGAGAAGGCGCGCGGTTGCGTGAGCTCTATACCCGATTTTTCGGTGCTGATGAGCGTGTACGCGAAGGAGAACCCCGCCTACTTGGATCATGCGTTGGAGTCGAATCTTCTGAACCAGACGGTGCGTCCTTCTGAGCTGGTTTTGGTGAAGGACGGCCCGCTGACCCCCGAGCTGGATGCAGTGGTGGACCGCTGGGCTCAACGCGCCGAGAATCTGGATTGCCCGCCGATTCAGGTGGTGGAGCTGGCTCAGAATGTTGGTTTGGCGGAGGCGCTGAACGCCGGTCTGCAGGCGTGTTCGTATGAGCTGGTTGCTCGTGCTGATTCTGATGATTTGTCTGAGCCGACTCGTTTTGCGCGTCTGATTCCTGCCCTGGTGCAGGGCGGCTATACGGTGCTGGGCTCTGCCATGTTTGAGGTGAATGAGAGCAATACTGCGGTGGAGTCGACTCGCGAGGCGATTATTGATTCTGCGCGTTTGCTCAGCGCGATGGATTCGCGCAACCCGATTTATCACCCATCCGTGGCGTTCGTGAAAAGTGCTGTGCAGCAGCTGGGCGGTTACGAGTTCGTGCCCGGCGCTGAGGATTGGTGGCTGTGGATGCGTCTGCGTGATGCCGGCTATCATCTGGGTAATATCCCCGAGGCTCTGGTGCGTTACCGCGTGGGTGCGGGCGCGTACACGAAGCGCGGGGGAGTGGATGCCTGGTTGCAGGATGTGGCGATTCAGCGTCGGCTGTACACCGGTCACGGTATTTCTAAGCTTCAGTGGGCTCAGAATATGGCGGTGCGTAGTGTGTACCGTTTTGTTCCTGAGCAGGCACGCCGTTCGGCGTTTCGTGCGTTGTCGTCTTTGACGGCTCGTGTTTCTTCTCGTTCTTCTGGTACCGCATCTGAAGGAGGCATGTAGTGGCTCAGTTGAAACCTCACGCTCGTGTGGTGATGCGGAAGGCTGCTCATCGCGGCACGATGGTGACGGAGGGTGACTCTGGCACGATGCTGGTGAACCGTCTGTATGAGCGTAAGCCGTGGTGGCTGATTGCGCAGGCGCTGATTGATTCGAGTGCCTGGGTTCTGTCGGTTTTGTTCGCGTACATGCTCCGCTATAGTGTGCTGCTCAGTAACGGCTCGGTGTTCGATATTATTCACCCGGCGTCGTTGACGATGACCGCTACGTTGGCTGTGGTGCTGCACCTGGCTGTCGGTTTGGCGGGCGTAAAGATTTATAACGGCGTGTATTCGTACGGTTCGTTTGACGAGTCGTGGCGTGCTGGCGCGGCTGCTTTGAGCGCGGGCGCGGCGTTGACTGCGTTCTCCTTTGTGGATGAGCTGCTGGGTCTGCCGCATATTCCGCATAGTGTGCCTGCGATTGCGGGTGCGTTTAGCCTCATTATGATGGCGGGCACTCGCATGGCGAAACGTGTGTACACTGAGCGCGGTGCTGTGCGTGAGCTGACCGGCGAGCCGGTGATTGTGTATGGTGCTGGTTTTATCGGCGGTATGGTCATGGATTCGATGCTGCACGATGAGGCTGCGAAGCTTCGCCCGGTTGCGGTCTTCGATGATGACCAGCTGAAGGCTGGTACGAAGTTCCACGGCATTTCGGTGATTACGACTTACCGTGAGCTGGAGCAGGCGATTCGTGAGTCGGGTACCCGTAAGATTCTGGTGACGATTTCGGATATGTCGGAGGATTACTTTGAGTCCTTCTGCAACCGCATGCGTAAGCTTAAGGTTGAGGTTCAGCGTATTAGTAGTGCGAATGCTCGACTGATGGGTGAGCGTCTGATTACCGCGAGCGATAACGACCTGATGCGCGTGATTCGTGGCGAGATTAACTACGATATTGACGGCGATATTCTGCGTTCGTACCTGCACGGTAAGCGTGTGCTGGTTACGGGTGCGGGCGGTTCGATTGGTTCTGAGCTGTGCCGTCAGATTAGCGAGTTTGAGCCGGAGACCCTCATGATGCTTGATCATGATGAGACTCTGCTGATGGAGACGAAGGTTTCGATTACTCACGAGTCGAGCCTGGATGATGATCGCATTATTCTGGCTGATATTCGTGAGGGAGATAATATGCTGGAGATTTTCCGTGACCGTCGCCCCGAGGTGGTGTTCCATGCTGCGGCTTTGAAGCATGTGTCGGCGCTGGAGGCGTACCCCCAGGAGGCGTGGAAGACGAACTCCTTGGGTACTCTGAACGTGCTACGTGCCGCGGAGGCGGTGGGCGTGAAGACCTTCGTGAATGTTTCGACCGATAAGGCTGCGGATCCGAAGACTGCGCTGGGTCAGTCCAAGCGCGTGGCGGAGCGTCTGACCGCGTACTTTGGCGAGAAGACCGGTAACACCTACGTGTCGGTTCGTTTCGGTAACGTGTTTGGTTCGCGCGGTTCGATTAAGCCGCTCTTTACGAAGCAGATCCTTTCGGGCGGTCCGATCACTCTGACGGATAAGCGCGCGACCCGTTACTTCATGCTGATTACCGATGCCTGCCTGCTAGTGATGCTTGCCGGTGCGATTGGTCGCCCGGGCGAGGTCATGGTGCTGGATATGGGTCAGCCGGTCAAGATTCTGGACGTTGCGAAGGCGATGCGCCAGGCGTATGAGCGATATGACGTGGAGATCAAGGAGATTGGTCTTCGCAAGGGTGAGAAGCTGGATGAGACTCTCTTCGGTGGTACCGAGAAACTGGTACCCAGTGAGGAGAACCGGTATATTTCCCGGTCGAGTGCCCCGGCACTTAACCCTGATGAGCTCGATTATGAGTGGTGGATTCAGAACTATCGAGAGCACAGTGGCTATGAGCGTCATGGCCTGGAGCGTGCCCCGGATCCGCGTACTCTGGCGGATGCACAGACGTTCTAATCTTTACGGAATGACACCGGATGCTGTACTTGCATGGCGGGTGCGGTATCCGGTGTTTTTCTCTTTGCACGGCACTAGATTCTGTGTGCGGTACTGGATTCTGTGAAGGTTAGCCCCGCGTCGGTGAATAGTTTTATAGAATACGAAGTAAACACACACTACACACATCGTCCCTTAGCCGCGATTTTGGACCTTGGTTCCAGCTTCGACGGCGTAATGCCTTGGAGCTGGTATGACCTCCTTTTCTGAGCTGTTGAGTATTTTTGCTCTTGCTTTTGTTTTGGGTGCCCTTTTGCCGTTTGCGGTGCGCCCGATTTTGCACCGCTACAACATGGTGGATGTCCCTAATGAGCGTTCTTCGCATACTGCTCCGACGTACCGCGGTATGGGTTTGGCAACTGCTGTGGCGACTCTTGTGGCGTTTGTGGTGGCTACTTTGTTCGGCTGGACGTACCATTCTTCTGAGTCTTTGCAACTGGCGGTGACAATCGCCTTGGCGATTTTGTGCGCTCTCGCCTTGGGATGGCTTGAGGATATTCGCGGCGTGAGCATTGTGCGTCGTGCGGGCCTGCAGCTGGTGATTGGTGTACTGGTGAGCGTGAGCTTTGCGACGGTGCAGGGCACGAGCATTCTGCTGCTAATCCTTGGCGCGATTTTTATTGCCGGCTACATTAACGTGGCGAACTTTATGGACGGCATTAACGGTATTTCTGGTGCTCACGGTCTGGTGGCTGGTTTGGCGTATGCGCTGACCGGTTGGATGGTGAACTTGCCGTGGTTGGCTTTGGCTGGTGTGGCGGTTGCCGGTGCTTTTGCGGCGTTCCTGCCATGGAATGTGCGCCCTGGTAAGAACGTGTTTTTGGGCGATGCGGGTTCTTATGTTTTGGGTGCAGCGCTGGGCGCGTTGGCTGTGGGTGCTTGGCTTGCGGATGTTCAGTTCCTGTTGGCTTTTGCTCCGCTGATGACGTACCTGGCGGACGCGGGTACGACTCTGTTCCGTCGTTTTATGGCGGGGGAGCAGTGGTACAAGCCGCACCGTACTCACACTTATCAGCGTCTGACGGATGTTGGTTTCAGCCACCTTGGTTCAACCGCCGTGGTGACGGGTACGACCATGCTGGTGTGGGTACTGTTGGCGTTTGCGTCTGATTTGTATGTTGCGGGATCTGTGGTGGCGACCGTGGGTGTGGTTCTTGTGGCTCTTGCCGTGCTGGTGGTGTATCTGCGTATGCCGCAGCTCTTTGGCGGTGAGGCTCCTACTTCTACGATTGTTCTGTCGAAGCGTTTTGCAGCGGATTTGAAGGGTTCGGCGTCGAAGGCGAAGTCGGCAACTGCGGAGCCTGCTACCGGCTCTTTGACCTCGGCAACTGGCGTTCCTGCGACTCCTGAGAATGTGGAGCCGACCTCGCTGCATCCGGAGCCGATTATGCCGGATTCGGTGAAGGATCGTGCGGGTCAGCCTTCTTCTGCTTCCTCTTCTTCGACGCAGTCTAATCAGAATCGTGGGGAGAAACACTAGTGGTTTCTGAACACTCTAATCCTTCGGCTGAGGCTCCTGCAGAGCCTCTCTGGAGGCGCGTGGTGGACGTTCTGTGGTACCCGCCGGCGGAGCGCAAGAAGCAGCAGAAACGCCGCCGAGAGCGTGCTCAAGCAGGTTTGAAGGCCTCTTCTTTCGAGAGTCAAGAGCTTTCCTGGAAATTTTTGTTCTACAGAGTATCGGCTTACTCTCTGCTGGCTTGGCTGGGCGGTATGATGAGTGCGTACCTGTTTGCGGGCCCTGTGGGCGCGCTAGGAATAACATTGGGCTTTCTGATAATCTATATATGCTTCACTCTGGGCGTATTAGTTATGTTGGTTGCTCCCATTTTCGACTGGGGTGTACCCAAATCGCTGGTGGTGAGCTACCTTGTGAAGATTGCTCTGCTCGGTCTGGTATTGATGTTTGTGCCATTCCCCGAGAATCTGAGGCACGGTTGGACTCTCGCAGGCGCATGTACCGGCGTGATTCTGTGGATTGTTATTGAAACAGTCAGCATCGCACGACTAAGAATTTTGTACTTCGACACCGACTCGGAAGACCACGGTCGGTAACACGATTGGTGTTTGAAAGGAAAAAACGTTTGGCCGAAGAGAAGAAGTGGTGGGACGGAGATAAAAAGCTCCGTACCACCGGAGAATTGGTATCTGACGGAGGTCTCTCCGGCGCAGTCATGTCGATTCTCTATCTGATCATCGGTGTAGCGGTGTGGGGAGGCATCGGTTACCTCGGTGACCTGATCTTCTCCACCACCTGGCTGGTGTGGGTTGGCGTCTTGATTGGCGCTGTTGGAGGTTTGACCCTCGTCTTTACCCACATGACCAGGCAGAATAAAGACCGTTAGGTCATTGAACGCGGACCGCTAGGTCACACATTCATCCATGTAGTTAGCATGTCAGTCGTTTATAGGCAGACATGGGCTCTTGATAGCCACTAGTAGCAAGAAAGGACTTGCTTTGATCGAGAACGGGTTGATCCTCGCGGAAGCCTATGTGCCGCCGACCCCTGAAGACATGCATCTGCCCCCCTTCTTCACCATTGGTGATTTCGCTTTCGGTAAGCAGAACGTACTGATTCTGCTGTCCGTGGTGATTATTGCGGTCTTCTTCCTCACCGCAGCACGTAAGCGTGCCATGGTTCCCGGCAAGACTCAGTTCATTGCTGAATCCGGCTACATGTTTGCTCGTAACTCCCTCGGCAAGGAAACCCTGGGCGTTCAGCACTACAAGCCTTTCGTGCCGATTCTATTCGCCTCCTTCTTCTTCGTTCTGGTGAACAACCTCTTCGGTTCGATTCCGTTTGTTCAGCTGCCCTCCTTCTCCCACCCCGGTAGCGCCTACGCACTGGCTGGCGTGGCATACCTGACCTGGGTTGGTGTTGGTATCAAGCGCAAGGGTCTGGGCGGCTTCTTCAAGGACATCACCATGCCTTCGGGTCTGCCGGTGTGGATTTACCCCATCCTGATCCCGATCGAGTTCTTCTCGAACCTGCTGATTCGTCCCGCAACTCACGCACTGCGTCTCTTCGCAACCATGTTCGGTGGTCACCTGGCGCTGATGGTTGCATCCAGCATGGTGACCTACATGGTTGAGACTCTGGGCGGCATCGGCTACCTGGCTGCTATTGCTCCCGGTGCTCTGGGCATGTTCCTGTACTTCCTGGAATTCATGATTCAGTGCATCCAGGCTTATGTGTTCGCTCTGCTGCTGGCTGTGTACCTGCAGGGCTCGGTTTCCGAGGGACACTAAACTCTCTAGTTTTTTAGGTTTTCGCGTTCGTCATTGGGCGTGAATAAAGCAACCCACACGTTCACCGTGCGGGCTATTAACTCAAATCAAACTCTGTTCGGTCCGGGTATGTTCCCACTCGAACACTGTTGAAAGGAAAAATAATGGTTGGTTCCATCACTGCGGTTGGCTACGGTCTGGCAGCTATTGGCGGCGGCATCGGCGTGGGTCTGATCTTCGCGGCATACATGACCAGCGTTGCTCGTCAGCCCGAGTCTCAGAAGACCCTGCAGCCCATGCTGTTCCTGGGCTTCGCACTGGTCGAGGCACTGGCAATTCTGGGCCTGGTTCTCGTCTTCATCAAGTAACCGGCTCTGCCACATCCTAAACGACCCATCCCATAGAACAGGATTCCCTCCATGATTTATCTGGCAAGCGACGGGGGAGCGGAGGCAACTTCGAACCCCCTGATTCCCGACGTCGGGGAAATTGTCATTACCCTCATCGGATTCCTGATCCTCTACTACATCGTTGCTAAGTACGTTGTCCCGGCGTTCGAGAAGATCTACCAGGACCGTAAGGAAGCAATCGAAGGTGGCCTTGCCAAGGCCGAGAAGGCACAGGCAGAGGCTGCAGCGGCTCGCGATGAGTACACCCAGCAGCTCGAAAGCGCTCGACTGGAGGCTCAGAAGATTCGTGAAGAGGCACGCGCAGAGGGCGAGGCAATCATTGCTGATGCTCGTGAGCGTGCAACCGCTGAGGCTCAGCGCATTAGCGATAATGCAGCAAAGGCTATCGAGGCAGAGCGTGCGGCAGCAGCAGTGTCCCTCCGTTCCGAGGTTGGCACTCTTGCTACGACCCTTGCCGGCAAGATTGTGGGCGAAGCCCTCAACGATGATGAGCGATCGGCCCGTGTGGTAGATCGTTTTCTTGCTGACCTTGAAACCGAGAAGCAGAACGCAGGTGCGGCTCGGTAATGGCAGGAGTATCTACTGAATCACTGAGCAAAGTGGAAGAGGTGCTGGAAGCTCACGCTTCCCTGCAGCCTCTGAACCTGGCGAGCGAGCTTTTCGCTGTGGTTGATGTTCTCGACCACAACGGCACCCTGCGCCGTGCTGTCACCGATTCTTCGCGTGATGTAGCAGCACGTCAGGGTATCGCTAACACCGTCTTCGGCGGCAAGATCTCTTCGCAGGCTATGGCTGTGCTCACCAATGCGGTGGCTCAGCGCTGGTCCGATGATGTTGATCTGGCGAATGCCCTGGAGCGTGCAGCAGTGCTCGCCGTGACCGCATCGGCTCAGTCTCGCGGTGGCGTGGACGCCCTGGACGAGGTGCTCAACGAACTACTCACCTTTGTGCGTACCGTTGATTCCAATGCTCAGGCGCAGGAAGCGCTGTCCGACCATCAGGCAAGCAAAGAAGCAAAGAAGAAGCTCGCCGTGGCGCTCGGTGGCCCCGCCACCACCGCCGAAGGTGTGCTTCTGCTCGAACGAGTTGGCTCCAACCCCCGCGGCCGTCACGCTGCACGGGTAGCCGATGAGTTCGCAGAAATCATCGTCACGCGACAGAACCGTTACATTGCGCGAGTAACTAGCGCGATTGCACTGTCGCAGGCACAGCTTGAACGTCTCGGTCGCGCGCTCAACGCCGTGTACGGCCGTGAGCTGAAGCTCGACGTTTCGGTGGACCCCGCCGTTCTGGGCGGTCTGCGTGTTCAGGTGGGCGACGAGGTGATCGACGGTACCGTCGAGACCCGCATGTCCGACTTGACTCGTTCCATCGGCTAGCGGCTCAAGCTAGCGACGCTGAACCGTTCGTCGCAACGGTGATTTAGAAGATACCTCGGGTAGCGGGTGCGTGGCTGATGCCTCCTTCGCAGAAGCGGCGGCATTGCCCGCCCGTTCAACCCGAATTGCAAGTTTCGGTTGGTTCCGTTGACGGAACGCAACCACAATGAGAGAGCAGGGACACAAGATGGCCGAACTGACCATCAATGCCGACGATGTCCGTAATGCGCTGAACGAGTTTGCAGCGTCTTACGAACCCGGCAATGCAGAACGTGTTGAGGTGGGTCGAGTTGTATCGGCCTCCGACGGTATCGCTCGTGTCGAGGGCCTTCCCTCGGTTATGGCGAATGAGCTGCTTCGTTTCGAAGACGGCACCCTCGGCCTCGCACAGAACCTGGATACCCGCAATATTGGTGTGATTGTCCTGGGTGACTTCACCGGTATTGAAGAGGGCCAGGTCGTACACCGCACCGGTGAGGTCCTCTCGGTGCCCGTTGGCGACGCGTACCTCGGTCGCGTTGTTGACCCCCTCGGTAACCCGATCGATGATTTGGGCCCCATTGAGTCCGAAGGTCGCCGCGCACTGGAGCTGCAGGCTCCCGGCGTGACCCAGCGTAAGTCGGTTCATGAGCCGCTGCAGACCGGTCTGAAGGCAATCGACTCGATGATTCCGATTGGCCGCGGTCAGCGTCAGCTGATCATTGGTGACCGCCAGACTGGTAAGACCGCTATCGCGATTGACACCATTCTGAACCAGAAGGACAACTGGGCTTCCGGTGACCCGGACAAGCAGGTTCGATGCATCTACGTGGCTGTTGGCCAGAAGGCATCCACCATCGCAGCTGTCCGCCACACCCTTGAGACTCGCGGCGCGCTGGAGTACACCACCATCGTGGCATCTCCCGCATCCGACGCAGCAGGCTTCAAGTACCTGGCACCCTACACCGGTTCGGCTATCGGCCAGCACTGGATGTACGGTGGCAAGCACGTCCTCATCATCTTCGATGACCTGTCGAAGCAAGCAGAAGCATACCGCGCTGTGTCCCTGCTGCTGCGCCGCCCGCCGGGACGTGAAGCATACCCCGGTGACGTCTTCTACCTGCACTCCCGCCTGCTGGAGCGTTGCGCTAAGCTCTCTGACGACCTGGGTGCAGGCTCGATGACCGGCTTCCCGATCATTGAGACCAAGGCAAACGACGTTTCCGCCTTCATTCCGACCAACGTCATCTCCATTACTGACGGCCAGATCTTCCTGCAGTCCGACCTGTTCAACGCTAACCAGCGTCCGGCAGTCGACGTCGGTATCTCCGTCTCCCGTGTTGGTGGTGCCGCACAGACCAAGGCTATGAAGAAGGTCTCCGGCACCCTGAAGCTGGAGCTGGCACAGTACCGTTCGATGGAAGCGTTCGCAATGTTCGCATCCGACCTGGACGACGCTACCAAGGCACAGCTGACCCGCGGTTCTCGCCTGACCGAGCTGCTACGTCAGCCGCAGTACACCCCGTACGCAGTTGAAGAGCAGGTTGTCTCCATTTGGGCTGGTACCTCCGGCCACCTCGACGACATCGAGATTTCCGATGTGCTGCGCTTCGAGGAAGGCTTCATCGAGTACCTGCGTCACAAGACCTCGGTACTGACCGATATCGCTTCCTCCGGCAAGCTTGAGGATGACACCGTTGCAGCTCTGAAGTCCGCAGTTGCTGACTTCAAGCAGGGTTTTAAGTCTGAGGGCAGCAGCCACCTCGTCGACGCAGGTCACGAGGAGCACAAGGCAGCTCGCGATAGCGACATCACTCAGGAAACCATCGGTTAGCGATTAGTCCTCGCCTTCTCCCCGCCTCAGCTATGAGGCTGGGGCGGGGCAGAAAGCAAGGAGAAAGGAAGCTCTATGGGAGCCCAGATTAGGGTTTACCGACAGAAGATTGCTTCGACGTCGTCTATGAAGAAGATCTTCAAGGCGATGGAGATGATCGCGACCTCCCGCATTAACAAGGCTCGTAACGCTGCTCAGGCAGCCGGCCCTTACGCAAACGCTCTGACCCGCGTGGTGACTGCGGTTGCGACCCAGCAGGGCATCAAGCACCCGCTGATTCACAAGCCGCACGAGTTCGGAACCTACGAACACCGCCGCTCCGCAATCCTGGTTGTTACCAGTGACCGCGGTCTGGCAGGTTCGTACTCCTCCGCTATCCTGCGTCGTACCGAATCTCTGATTGAGAGGCTGCGCTCTAACGGCCAGGAGGTACAGCTGTACCTGGTTGGCCGTAAGGCAAAGGCTTACTTCGAGTTCCGTGAGCGCCCCTACGCCCGTGCGTGGGAGGGCCACACCGATGCACCTCGCGTCGAAACCGCCGTCGAAATTCGTGACGCACTGCTCGAAGCCTACGACCTGCCCTTCGAAGAGGGCGGCGTAGACGAACTGCACATCGTGTACACCGAGTTCAAGTCGATGGTTGTGCAGGAACCCAAGATCCTGCGCCTGCTGCCCATCCACGTGGGTGAGGCAAAGGCTATGGGCGAGGAAATCGTTCCCGACCAGGAACTGACCAAGGCTGAGTACGAGCAGGCGGCATCCTTCGAGTTCGAGCCCTCCGCTGAGGAAGTGCTCAACGAGCTGCTGCCGCGCTACGTTGCATCCCGTATCTTCTCCTGCCTCCTGCAGGCAGCAGCAAGTGAGCTGGCATCCCGCCAGCGCGCAATGAAGACCGCAGGTGACAACGCTGAGACGCTGATTACCAAGTACACCCGTTTGATGAACAACGCACGTCAGGCGGAAATTACTCAGGAGCTCTCCGAAATCGTGGGCGGCGCAGACGCCCTCGGCTCCTAGTACTTGTACGCCAACGAAGCCATCAACTGTCCAAACTTTCTAAGTAAGTGAGAAATATGACTGCCACCTACAACGAATCGGTCTCCGCACCGACTCAGGGCGCAACGGGTCGTATTGCCCGCGTCATCGGCCCCGTGGTCGACGTCGAGTTCCCCGCCGGTCAGGTCCCCGAGATTTACAACGCTCTGACCACCGAGCTGACCCTCGACGGTCGCACCCGCACCATCACCTTCGAGACCGCACAGCACCTGGGCGACTCGATCGTTCGCGCTATCTCCCTGCAGCAGACTGACGGCCTGGTCCGCGGTCAGGCTGTAGTCGACACCGGCGCACCGATCTCCGTCCCCGTTGGTGACGGCGTGAAGGGCCACATCTTCAACGTTCTCGGTGACGCACTCGACGTGCCGAACTCCGAGATTAAGGCTGAAACCTACTGGCCGATCCACCGTGCCGCTCCCGGCTTCGCAGAGCTGGAAGGCTCCACCGAAATGCTGGAGACCGGTATTAAGTCCATCGACCTTCTGACCCCCTACATCAAGGGCGGTAAGATCGGTCTGTTCGGTGGTGCAGGCGTGGGTAAGACCGTGCTAATCCAGGAAATGATTACCCGTGTGGCTCGTAACTTCGGTGGTACCTCCGTGTTCACCGGTGTTGGCGAGCGTACCCGTGAGGGTAACGACCTGTGGGTCGAAATGGAAGAAGCAGGCGTTCTGAAGGACACCGCTCTTGTGTTCGGCCAGATGGATGAGCCCCCGGGAACCCGTCTGCGCGTGGCACTGACCGGTCTGACCATGGCGGAGTACTTCCGCGATGTTCAGAACCAGGACGTGCTGCTGTTCATCGACAACATCTTCCGTTTCACTCAGGCAGGTTCTGAGGTTTCCACCCTGCTGGGCCGCATGCCCTCCGCAGTGGGTTACCAGCCGAACCTGGCGGACGAAATGGGTCTGCTGCAGGAGCGTATTACCTCCACCCGCGGTCACTCCATCACCTCCATGCAGGCAATTTACGTGCCTGCGGATGACTACACCGACCCGGCGCCGGCAACCACCTTCGCGCACCTGGATGCGACCACCGAGCTCTCTCGTGAAATTGCGTCGCGCGGTCTGTACCCGGCAATTGACCCGCTGTCCTCCACCTCCCGAATTCTGGACGCACAGTACATCGGTCAGGAGCACTACGACACCGCAATTCGCGTGAAGGCTATTCTGCAGGAAAACAAGGAACTGCAGGACATCATCGCGATTCTGGGTGTGGACGAGCTCTCCGAGGAGCAGAAGATCGTCGTGGCACGTGCACGTCGTATCGAGCAGTTCCTCTCCCAGAACACCTACACTGCAAAGCAGTTCACCGGTGTCGAGGGTTCGACCGTTCCGCTGAAGGACACCATCGAGTCCTTCCAGATGATCTGCAACGGCGATGTCGACCACATCCCCGAGCAGGCGTTCTACAACATTGGTGGTATGGACGACGTTATGCGCCGCTACGAGGAAATCAAGGCACAGACTGGAGCTAAGTAATCATGGCTCTGAAAGTTGAAGTTGTTTCCCGCGAACGCGTCGTGTGGACTGGTGAAGCGAAGTACGTTCGTGCACGCTCCGTCAGCGGTGACCTCGGCATCCTGCCGGGTATGATCCCCACCTGCACGCTGCTGGCACAGGACGGCGAGCTGCTCATTGAACCTGTTGAGGGTGAGGTCATTAAGACCACCCTGAACTCCGGTTTCTTGACCGTCTCGAACGATCACGTGACCATCGCTGCAAAGCACGCACAGATCTAAAGTCGGTTCTCTACAGAGGGATTTGACCACTGTGTACACCTCGCCGGTGTTCCACCCTGAAAGGGGAGGGGCACCGGCGATTGGTTTATCCGAGGGTAGGTCGTGTGCGCAGAAAGAGCGCACGTGCAGAACGACAGCGTGCATAGAAAGATGATGCGCAGAAAAGGGGCGCCTCCCATGGTTGGGAGGCGCCCCTCAAGCTATGTGTAGCCGCCTAATCTAGAGCTGCTTAGCCTAGAGCCGTTTAGAACAGGCGGTCAGCCGAATCGTCCACGCCGCGCATCGCGTCGTAGTCCAGGCTCACGCAGCGGATACCGCGGTCCTCAGCCAGGGTACGAGCCTGCGGCTTAATCGTCTGCGCCGCAAACACGCCGCGCACCGGTGCCAGCAGCGGGTCACGGTTGAGCAGCTCCAGGTAACGGGTCAGCTGCTCCACACCGTCAATATCGCCCACACGTTTGAGCTCAATCGCCACGGAGACGCCGTGCGCATCCTTCGCCATGATGTCGACCGGACCGATAGCGGTCGGGTACTCGCGGCGTACCAGCGAATAGCCCTCACCGAGAGTGTGGATCTGCTCGGCGAGCAGACGCTGCAGGTCAGCCTCCACACCGTCCTTGATGAGGCCGGGATCAACACCCAGGTCGGTGGCGTGCTCGTGCTCAATCTTGTAGATGCGAATCATCAGGCGGTCATCGCTCTTGGCTGCCTGAACGGTCCACAGCTGCTGAACATCAGACTCCAGGTCCTCACGGATGCTCTGCGGAACGTCCTCACGCTCAGCCACCAGCAGGGAGCAGGGAGGGCTCATCCAGTTCAGAGGCTTGTAGGAACCGCCGTCGGAGTGAATGAGGACGGAGCCGTCATTCTTGACCATCAGCAGGCGGGTAGCGCGGGGCAGGTGGGCGCGGAGGCGGCCCTCATAATCTACGGAGCATTCAGCAATGACAATACGCATCCGTCCACTCTAGCAGGTACGAGTGTTTGGCTCTAGCAGGTGAGGGTATGAGCTAGGGAACCTGAGCCTGGTACAGGTCACGGTACGGGGCACAGTAAGGAGGTGCTGCACAGCAGGGAAGTACGGCACAGAGCGGGGGGAGTACCACGCCAGTATGAGGAAGAGCGCAGAGCGAACAGCGGCAGGGCTGGTAGATAGAGATAGCTGAGCGGCGCGGTAGAATAGGGCTCATGGCACGTAAGAATCATCCCGGCAGGCGAGCATCCGGTACCACCAGCGATAAGTGGTACCGTCAAGCACACGCAGGGCGTGATATCAGCAGGATCCTCGACCCTGCCCCCCGATTGGAACGTGACCGATACGGTGACTGGCTGGTGCAATACATTCCCGCCGTCAACGCCCAAAAAACCTACACCTGCCCCGAATGCTACCGCCCGATTCCGCCCCGAACAGCACACCTGGTGGTGTGGCAAGAAAGCCACACGATGGGCCGTAGCCGCGCCATTGACGAGCGCAGGCATTGGCATCAGCACTGCTGGCGCACCCGCCGCAAGTAGGCTGAACACTGCATTTGAGGTGCAGCCCAAGACCATATTCTCGAATCCATTTCTTGAAGGAACGCAATGAGCAACACCGCCGATATCACGCGCGAGCAGGAATTCGATCCCGCCCGCTACGTCTTCAGCACCGCCGCTGAGCCCACCCCCATTAAGGCACGTACTGTGCTTCCGGCACGCCGCGAGAACTTCACCGTCACCACCGCGGACGGCAAGCGCCTCGTCGGTGAACTTGCCCTGCCCGAAGGTGAAGTCAAGGCAACCCTGGTGACCTTCCACCCGCTGCCCACCCACGGTGGCTATATGGACTCGCACGTGTACAAGAAAGCGTCCTTCCGCCTGCCGGCGCTGTCGAACATCGCGGTGCTACGTTTCAACACTCGCGGCACCTCCTCGATTCGAGGCACCAGCGAAGGCGTCTTTGACGGCGGCTTTGCCGAGAAGAAGGACTTCGACGCAATCCTGAAGTTTGTACGCGAGCGCGCCCTGCCGAACCCCTGGCTGGTCGGCTGGTCCTTCGGCACCGAGCTGGTGCTCAAGTACGCGCCCGAATACGCGAACGAGTTCACCGGCGCTATTCTGCTCTCCCCGCCGCTGCACCGCGTGCACCCGGCTGAGCTGGACGAGTGGAACAAGATCTCGAACCCGCTGTACGCGCTGGTGCCCGAGCACGACGACTACCTGCAGCCTCCGGCAGCGCGTGAGCGTTTCGCGGCTGTACCGCGTACTCGGGTGATTCCCTTTGAGGGGTGCAAGCACCTGTGGGTGGGCGAGAAGTCCGTGCAGCAGGTCCTCAACACCGTGGTCAGCATCGTAACCGGCGCACCCACCGAACTGCCCACCGAGTACAGCGGCCCGGTGGCAGAAGAAATTACTGAGCTCTAAAGGCTCGGCACAAAACACAGCATAAAACATAAAGGCGGCGGCTTTGGATAGAACATCCAAAGCCGCCGCCTTCGTATCTATACGCGATGCGTACCCCTCGGGAAGAGTAGCGAGAGCGTAGAGAACTTACAACTGTTTACAGCTGGAGGTGACTACAGTTGGTCCTGGCGAGGAATGAACACCTCACGCACCAGAATCAGCATGGAAGCCGCCACCGGAATAGCAATCAGTGCGCCCAGCACGCCCCAGAGCGCGCCACCGGCAGCCACCGAAATAATCGCAACACCGGCAGGGACCGACACCGCACGAGCCATAATACGCGGAGAAACCAGGTACGCCTCCACCTGCAAGTACAGGAAGTACGCCACCGCAAACCACAGCGCCAGGCTCCAGCCCTGGGTCAGCAGAATCAGCGAGGTCAAAATCAGCGCAATCACGCCACCAACCAGGGGAATGAACGCCAGAATCATGACGACCAAAGCCATCAACTGCGGGAAGCTAAAGCCCACAAAAGCCATAATCAAGAACGCCACAAACGCGTTCAGCACAGCAACCAGAGCCTGACCCATCACGTAGTTACCCACCGACTCGGTAATCTTGTCGGTAATGTACTTGACGCGCACACGCTTAGACGCCGGCGCCAGACGCACACCCCACGCCTTGATAGTGTCCATCGAAGTGAGGAAATACAGGGACAAAAACAGCACAATAATCACGCCGGTCACGCTCTGCGCCAGGGTAGAACCCGCAGAAACCAGGCTCGACATGAAGCCATTGACCTGCGAAGAGGAGAAAGTAGACTCCAAGAACTTCGGGATGTTCTCATTCGCCCAGGTGCTGATATTAAAGCGCTGATCAAGCTCGTGGTACCAATCAGAATTAATCGTGTTCTGATAAATACCCGGCGCGTACTGAACAAACTTAGAAGCCTGCTCGCTAATAATCGGGCCAATGGTCATGACCAGACCGGTCACGGCGACAGCAAAACCAGCAAGCACAGCAATCACACCGATACCGCGCTTAATGCCCCACGATTCCAGACGACGCACAATCGGATCCAAACCCAGCGCAATGAAAATAGCGCCGGTCACCCAACCCACCAGGGCACCCACATTATTGAAAATGTAGTAGGCGAAGAGCGCCAAACCCACGCCAACGGTCATGAGGAAACCAAAAGCAACCGGGTTGTGCATCATGGAGGTCTTGCCGTTACCGACCACCTTCGGCGCGGGAGGCGCATCCTCAGAAGCGGCGGGGGCTACCGGAATAGTATCCGTAGGAGGCATGGAAGCGCGGCGGCGGTTAGAACGCACCTGGCTAATGCTTTCGGTCAGCTCGCTGAAAGTCTCCGTTATCTGGTCAGTGAGGGATTCCTTCTTGCGCGTCTCGGGGGACGATGTCGTCTCTGCGGGAGCTGCTGAGGCTTTCTTCTCGCTCATGCTCTTCCTTTCCGGATCATTCCGGGTATTTTTCTTTACTGTGCCATTCTACCGGCTGGTTTACTGTGTTACGGCATCAACGGTGAATCTCAGGGCAGGGGAGCTCATGTGGGAGAGGCATCTGCGGGGTGGTTTCGGGCAATAGCCCAAACGCTACCCCGGCATGAGCTCAGAGCGTAGGCAACAGAGAACGGGCGCTCGCAACGGCGCGTTGTGGAGATAATAGAGGAAGGAACGCGTGAAGGATCTAGCCCGCACGCAACAATAGATACAGAACGTAAAGGAGCCCAGGATGAGCATTATTTTTGATCCGGCAGACCGCGGCGCATCCCAGAACGCGGCACAGGGTAACGTCGCGCAGGGTGGGGCAGCGCAGAACGATGCAGCGCAGGAGATTCCCGCCTCCGTACGCAACGCCATGGAACTGAACCCCAACGCGGCACAGTCTGCTGGCGAACAGGGTGGCGAACAGACCCCCTCCGCTCCCACCTGGCGCTACGAGGTCAATACCCCCGAAGAGTTCCAGAAGTTCGTGCAGCTCTCCAGTCAGGGTGCCGTGATTTTTGCGCTCTACGCGCCGCACTCGCCCTCCTCCCTGCAGATGCTCGAAGGCGTGCAGAAGCTCGTCGACTCCGCTGCAGGTAGCATGATTTGCGCCGCCGTGGACGTCACCAAACTTCCCGAAGCTGCCCAGGCATTCGGCGTGAGCGGCGTGCCCGCGGGCGTTGCCGTTCTGGCGGGCCGCCCCGCGCCGATTTACACCGGCCCGGTCAGCGCAGAAGACCTCGGCGATGTGCTCTCCCAGGTTCTGCAGCTCGCGGCACAGTACCAGCTACCCGGCGGCTTCGACCCGGTCGTTCCCGACGACGAAAAGCCCCTGCCGCCCCTGCACGCAGAAGCCGTCGCCGCCCTCGACCGCGGCGACCTGGAGGGTGCCCGCGCCGCATACCGCAAGGCAATCACCGAGAACCCCGGCGATAAGGAAGCGAAGCTCGGCCTGGAACAGGTTGATCTGCTCGCCCGCGTGAAGGACCTGGACCTGGCAACCGAACGTGCGGCGGCTGCGGCAGATCCCATGAACATTGACGCTGCGTTCAACGTAGCCGACCTGGACCTGGTGGGCGGCCACGTGGAGGACGCGTACAACCGTCTGCTGCGCCTGTTCAGCGCGGTAGGTCCCGACGATAAGGTGCGGGTGCGTGAGCGCCTCGTGCAGCTCTTCGACGTGGTGGGTGCATCTGACCCGCGCACCATCAAGGCGCGTGCGGCGCTGACCATGGCGCTGTTCTAAAAAATAGCTGTCACCCGGGAAACGTCATGAGCCGGTCTAGCTTGCTCTGGCTAATCTAGGCGGCTGAAACGTTGAATACGGACGGGCTATCGTCTACCCCTGCACTCGGGCTGTGGGCTAGGCGGTAGCCCGTTCTGCATTTGCGGTCTTTGGCGGTTTTGAGGGTGGGGGGGCTTATCGACTCAACCTGTCTGATAGTGCGGCTGGATGGTATCTATAGCACTCCGGAATGTCCATAATATGCGTTGTGAGTACTTAATAATGCAGGTTTCATCACCAAACCTGCTAGACCTCATGGGGGGGTGGTAGGGTGAAAATATGAACACTAGTCATTTTTCTCAGACCCCCGATTCGCATGGGCCAGATTCAGAGCAGAACCCGGTACAAGAGACCGCAGTAGAGGAAGCACCCGCCGCGGCAGTACCTCAAGCTATAGTCCCCGAATCTGCGGCGCCGGAAGCTGTAAACCCTGAGCCTGCAGCTCCCGAAGCGGTAGTTCCCGCGTCGGTAGCACCGCAGCTACCCGTCACCCCGCAGGCCGCACCGACCGCTGGCGCTCGCCCCGCTATCGAAATCCGCGGCCTCACTAAGGCATTCGGTCAGAAGGTCGCCGTCGACCGCATCAACCTGGATATCCCCTCCGGATCGTTCTACGGACTGGTCGGTCGCAACGGCGCCGGTAAAACCACCACCATCTCCATGGTCACCGGCATGCTCATGCCCAGCGAAGGCACCGCATACGTGCGCGGCATCGACATGTGGACCGACCCGCTCAAAGCGAAGGCACACTTGGGCGTGCTGCCTGACGGCGTGCACCTCTTCGACAAGCTCACCGGCGAGCAGCTCATCACCTACTCCGGCTACCTGCACGGAATCGATAAGGAAACCGTCGCATCCCGCGTCAAGGACCTGCTCACCGCAATGGACCTGACCGAGGCTGCGGGTCGTGCCGTCGCCGACTACTCCGCCGGTATGACCAAGAAGATTGCGCTCGCCGCCGCGCTCGTCCACGCACCCTCCGTGCTGATTCTGGATGAGCCCTTCGAGGCGGTCGACCCGGTTTCTGCCGCTAATATTCAGGACATTCTGCGCGGCTTCGTTGCTTCCGGCGGAACTGTCATTATCTCCTCGCACGTGATGGACCTTGTCCAGCGCCTGTGCGACCACGTAGCCGTCATGGACTCCGGCCGTATTCTTGCCGCCGGAACCGTCGACGAAGTCCGCGCCGGTATGAGCCTTGAAGAACGATTCGTGCAGCTGGTCGGCGGCCGCACCTCCTCGGAAGGATTGTCATGGTTGGGCACCTCGTCTCACTAAAGTGGCAGTATGTGCTCGCCTCCTTTCGCCGTAGTATCTGGGCGCTCATCGGCCTGATTTTTGCGGCGCTCTACGCGGGCGGTATGCTCTTCGGCCTCGGCTCCACATACGTGATTGCTAATTCGAAGGTCCCTGAATACGGTCAGCTCGGAACCCTTCTTGTGGGCACCGTTGTGGCGCTCGCCTGGGCTATCGTCCCTATCTTCTTCAGCGGACTGGACGGCACCCTGGATGAGAGCCGATTCGTGCTCTTCCCCATCAAGCCCTCCACCCTGCAGAAGGGGCAGTTCCTCGGCGGGTTCGTGGGTATTCCCGGCATCGCCAGCATCATTGCCGTGCTGCTGGGTGCTATCGCGTTTATATCGCAGCCGCTCGCGCTGGTCGTGTACCTCATCTGCTGCGTGCTCGGCCTCGCGAACCTCATGGTGTGGGCGCGTCTCGCCAACCGCCTGGGCATGGTTCTGAACGATAACCCGCGCATCGCCAACACCCTGATGATCGTTGCCGCGCTACTGATGATGAGCGCAGGCTTCATCTTCGGTGGAACAATGATTTACCTGACCAATCATTGGGAAGAAGTGCTACCCTACCTGCCGTGGCTGGGCGTGACCCCCTTCGGGTCCGCGTTCGCCGTGCCCTACTTTATAGCGACCGGCAATATGGGTGCCGCCCTTGGCTGCCTGGCTCTGACCCTCGTCTACCTGGTTGGCGGCTGGTGGCTGTGGGGTAAGAACCTCGCACGCTCCATGGCGAATGTGGGCGGTAGCGCCCACCACGCGAGCGCAGCTGAAGTCGCCGCAGGTGATTTGGGCCTGTTCGCTCGCTTCCCCGCGACCCCGCGAGGCGCCGTAGCGGCACGAACCCTGCACTCAATCCTGAAAGACAACCGTCTGCAGATGCTGACCGTCAGCACCGCAATGCTTTACCTGATTCTGACAGTGGCCATGCCGCTGTTCCTGAGCTCTGTAGGCTCCTTCGAAAGTCGGGTCAATTTCAACGGCGGTAACGCGGCTGAAGCCAACCAGATTATCAATAGCGGCGTCATGCAGCTTTTCGGATTCTGGATGTACTTCTGCACCATCTTCACCGGCTACTACATGTGCTACCTCGTCTCCTACGACAACACCGCGTTCAGCCTGCACGTGCTCTCCCCGCTGCGCGGTATTGACGACCGCATCGGCAGGCTCTGGGGCTACAGCATCTTGACGGTTCCGGTTGTGGTGGTGATGGTGTTCGTCGCCTGCGTAGCAAACGGACACCTGGAACTCGCCCCCATCGTGCTGATGCACCAGCTGGGCGTGTTCGCCGCGGCGGCTGGCATGGGATGCGTGATGGATACCTTCATCAGTCCGCCCGTGGCGCCTCCCGGGGCTAACCCGTTCAAGAACCCGAAGAACACTGACGGCTTCGCTAAGCAACTGCTGCTGATGCTCTCTATAGTTTTGGTGATGCTCAGCGCGCTGCCCGGCGGTATCTCTGTTGTCGTGTACATTTTTGGCACGCAGGATATGCTGACCCTCGTCTACGGTGGCTTGATTCAGCTGCTGATTGGTGCCGCAGTGCTCGTGGGCGGCGTGGTGTGGGGCGGCCACCGCTACGACAAAGTCAGCTCCAAGATGCTGGAGCGTGTGGCACGCTTCCAGGCGAACTAACAAGAGTCGAAGCTCCAGCACATCAGGAATAAAAGAGAAGGGTTCCGTGTTAGGTACTAAGCCTGGCACGGAACCCCTTTTCTGTGCCGCACGAATTTCTAGCCCTGAACTTTCTAGCCCCGAACTTCTAGCGGAAAGAAGCTCACCGCAATACCTAAGAATCTATGGCTGAGCTGTGGCCTGCCTCCATATTGACCGCCCGTGGGCTCAGTACCTTCCAACTGCTACTAAAATAGAGAAGGCGCCAATCACCCAACCATGCAGCGGCACCCCTCACCCTATGTATCCCACCTCATCATCAAGGAGAAACATGAGCTCGATTGAAGGCATCGAAGACCCCTTTGGCCCCGGAACCGCAGGCGGCACCGCACTGCTCGAACGCGAAGAAACCCAGCTTTCTGAGCCCGGCGACCACGAGCGCTTCTCCCACTACGTACGCAAGGAAAAGATTCTTGAGTCGGCGCTGACCGGTGAACCCGTGCGCGCCCTCTGCGGCAAAATGTGGGTACCCGGCCGCGACCCGCAGAAGTTCCCCGTCTGCCCCCAGTGCAAGGAAATCTACGAAGGCCTCGCACCCGGCAACGACGGCGACAACGGCTCCGGCGAATAATACGCGCCAGGCGACACACCTCAGACAACACATCTCAGACAATACGCCTGAATAAATACGAGAATAAATAACACGCCGCAGCAGCAAGAGTCAACGGCCCAACACCGCTCATGAGACTATGCTGACGAGCACCAAATTCTTGCACCACAGCCCGGCCCAACCCGCGGATGTGGTGCTAGAATTTAACCTCGCTGTGCCCAGGCCGTCAGAGCGCTAAGAACACCGGAGCACTAGGAACACCAGAGCGCCCACCACCTCCACACGGGGGAGAAGCGCCCCTGCGCTGAGTCGGCGAGAGGAATCAGTAGAGGTAGACGAGGAAGAAGGAGAGAATGAGCGCACCCGCAGAGGAACCCACACTATTCGACAGTATGGTGAAGCCGAAGCTCTCCCCGGCATATCCCGACCGGGCCCCCTGGGGTACTTCCGTTAGCCTGCGTGCCTGGCAGGCAGAAGCTATGCAGAAGTACTTCGAAACCAACCCCCGCGACTTCATGGCTGTGGCAACCCCCGGCGCGGGTAAAACCACGTTTGCGCTGACCCTCGCCAAGGAACTATTCAACCGCGGCACGGTCCGCCAGCTCATCGTTGTGGCGCCCACCGACCACCTGAAAAAGCAGTGGGCTGACGCCGCCGCGAAAGTCGGTATTCCCATTGACCCGAACTTCAAGAACGCGGATGTGACCATCAGCCGCCACTACAAGGGTGTGGCGCTGACCTACGCGCAGGTGGCGAATAAGCCGCAGCTACACGCCCGCAACACCGAGGAAACGAAAACCCTCGTAATCTTTGACGAGATTCACCACGCCGGTGATTCCCTTTCCTGGGGTGACGGCCTGCGTGAAGCGTTCGACGACGCGACCCGCCGCGTGGCGCTCACGGGTACCCCGTTCCGTTCGGACACCTCCCCAATTCCGTTCGTCACCTACGAGGTCGACAACGACGGTATCCGCCGTTCCAAAGCAGACTACTCCTACGGTTACGGCCCCGCGCTGAAGGACCACGTGGTGCGCCCGGTCATCTTCATGGCGTACTCGGGCCAGATGCGTTGGCGCACCTCCGCCGGTGAGGAAATGGCGGCAAACCTCGGCGAAGGCTTCACCAAGGACATCACCTCCCAGGCGTGGCGAACCGCCCTCGACCCCAACGGCGAATGGATCCCGACCGTGCTCGCGGCGGCCGATAAGCGCCTGACCGAGGTGCGCCGCACCGTACCCGACGCCGGTGCGCTCGTCATCGCCACTGACCACGCGGATGCTAAAGCCTACGCAGAGCAGCTTCAGAAAATCACTGGCGAATACCCCGCCGTGATCCTCTCTGACGACCGTGAAGCCTCCGCAAAAATCGACGAATTCCGTGAAGGCATGCAGCGCTGGATGGTCGCCGTGCGCATGGTGTCCGAAGGTGTGGACGTGCCCCGTCTCGCCGTGGGCGTGTACGCCACCAGCACCAGTACCCCGCTATTCTTCGCCCAGGCGATTGGCCGTTTCGTGCGTGCCCGCAAGCGCGGCGAAACCGCCTCCGTGTTCCTACCGTCGGTGCCGCAGCTGATGATGCTCGCCAATGATATGGAAGTAGAACGCGACCACGCTCTCGACCGCGGCGCACCCGTAGAAATCGACCCCATGGTTGAAGGCCTGGACGACCACCTGCTCGAAGAAGCAAACCGCGAGGAACGCGCCTCCGAGCAGCTGGCACGCGGAAAATTCGAGGCACTCGGCTCCGAAGCGTCCTTCCACGGTGTGCTTTTTGATGGTGCGGAGTTCGCCTCCGGCAACCTTGCCGTGGGTAGTGAGGAGGAGCAGGACTTCCTGGGTATTCCGGGCCTGCTGGATGCTGAACAGGTCGGTACGCTGTTGCGAGCGCATCAGCGTGAGCATGCGGCGCGCCGCCCAGCGACTGCGGCACCTTCGGTGGTGGATCACCGCCGATTGAAGGAGCTTCGCAATAAGCTGGCGAAGAACGTGGCGGCGTGGTCGATTCGTTCGGGTCAGCCGCACGGCGTAATTCACAATGAGCTGCGTAAGATTTGTGGCGGCCCGGCGGTTGCGCAGGCTTCTGCTGAGCAGATTCAGGCGCGTATCGATAAGCTATCGGATTGGTTCGTGGGCCGACGCTAGAACGTGGATAGAATGTAGAAAAAGCCCCGCGGGTGTGTATGCGCTTGCGGGGCTTTTGGCGTGTGGAGGAAAGCTGTACCTCTTTGAGTGATTTTTACCTGAAGGTTTTCTTAGGTGTTTAAAGGCACGTACGTGGAGAAATACGTTGGTTAGATAGTGGGAATTGGTGGTTCTTAAAAACTTAATGTTGGTTTTTTCTCCCTAATTTGAGAAAAATATCGTCTGAAGGTTGTTGATGGAAGATGTATCAGGGGAATTTAGGGGAGAAATGTGTGCGAATAAAAGTTCAAATACTGGTTGAACACTGCATGTCAAAGTGAGTTTATGGAAGAGTGTGTGCGTTTTTCGCTTGAAAATTTAATACGGGGGGGCATGCTAGAGGCGGGGGGGGGGGGGGGGGGGGGGGGGGGGCGGCCGCCCCGGGGGGGGGGGGGGGGGGG